>JANQLK010000006.1 GCA_028280615.1 Woeseiaceae bacterium
GGCACCGTGGCCGGAATACACCTCGATCAGCGTCTGACGCTCCGGATCGTGCATGTTGCCGACGAGCTGTTTGTCGAGCGACGTACCGGGCGGCGAATAAACGCCCCAGGACGTCCCGTGCGGAATAACCAGTGCCGGCAACGCCCATTCGCGCAAAATTCGAAACAGGTCGGCAGGCGTCACGGCCGTCTCGTAGCAATCCGAAGGCAGCTCCGGCGACGGCACTCCGTCTGCGCAGGCCGGCACTTCGGCGATGGCCGAAACCAGCCGGCCGAAGTCGTAGTACCGCTGCCGGTTCTTCAGATCGCGCAGCGGCGGCAGCACGCGGAGCTTCGGCGGTATGCTCGCGAACGTACCGCCGCGGACCGGCGACGACACCGGGCGCGTCGGCAGCTCGTCGGTGGCCACGTCCCGGAAGATGACGTTCTTGTGGCCGTAGTGCGTGTCGGGCGTTGCGCCCGACTGGGTCCACTCGTAGCCCAGAAACGTCACCATGTCCGGATTCGAAGGATCGCCGGAGACGGCGTTGCACTGCTGCACGCTGGCGATGGATCGGCGCCATAGCTCGGGCGTCAGGCTTTCGGCGTGATCCGTGAGCGCCCAGAAATCCAGCTTTGAACACATGCGCGCGAAGTCGCAAGCGTCGGCGGGCGGGTGCGAGCCGTCGCCCTGCACCATCGGCAGGGACATCCGAAACGCGTCGGACGAGAAGGTCGTGTGGACGTGCAGGTCGCCGAACAGGATCTGCTTGCCGGCGACCCCGGCATCGCTTGCAGCCTGGCTGTGCGGCTCTTCATCCTGCCGGGTGACGGCAGGATCCCTTGGCTGGGTCACGGTAATCGTGCCGGCGTCCTCCAACTCACCGTACCAGCCTTGCAGTATCCCGATGACGTAGACGGCTGCTGCCAGCACGAGTACCAATATCACGGAAAGCGTCTTTTTCATGTACCTCCTGCCTGCCTGTAGGCACAAAAAAGGGCCGGCAAAGCCGGCCCTTCGAATCGTGCGATCAATCGATATGCCATGAGTCCGTGGAAGGCCCCCGTCAAAAATCGAAGTTGGCGCCCAACTCGACACCGAACCAGCGCGGCGGGCCGTACGCCGACATGATCCAGAGGTTGCCGACGGACAGGGAGCCCGTCCGATAGCGCTCGTCGGTCAGGTTGCGGCCGTACAGGGTGACGAAGTAGTTCTCGTCCTGATCGCGATACGTCAGGCTCACATCGACCAGCGTCTTGGAGTTCAGGGTCGTGTTGAACTCGTCACCCAGATCGGAGTAACTGGCGATGGATTCATCTTCATGGGCCACTCTCAGGTTCCAGTCCAGGCTGCCGGCGCTGCCGAGGCCCTGCAGATAATTCGCTTCGACCGTGTACATGAATTCGGGCGCACGGGTCACGGGCCGGTTGCTGAGATCGATGTCGATCGTGCCGTCGAAATCCGTGTCCGCTTCGAACTTGTCGAAGGTCGCATCCGTCCAGGCCATGTTACCCGAGAAGGTCAGATTGTCCGTGACGGCCCAACTGCCTTCGAGCTCCAGGCCGACGACGTTCAGCTCCGCGGCGTTGAAGAACAGCGTTTCCTGACCGGTCGGGAAGGTCGCGTTCAGCGTACGCTGCGCGTCGGTGTAGTCGACGTAATAGGCCGTCGCGCCGAGGAAGGCGGCACCTTCGGCGAATATGCCGCGAACGCCCGCCTCGAAGGAGTCGGCAATTTCAGGGTCGGTGGGCCGCGCCGCCGCCGGGGTGATCGGATTGAGCTGGGTCCCGATCTGGTCGTTGTAACCGCCGCTCTTGAAGCCGCGCGAGTAGCCGAAGTAGCCGAACCACTCGTCGTTGAAGTCGTAGCCGAGGTTCAGGCGGTAGGTCGGCTCCTGCCAGTCTTCCGAATCGCGTACGACGCCGGTCGGGAACCGATCGAAGTCGGCGGCTGCAAGCGGCTCACCCAACTCCTCGAGAGTCGGCGCGCCGTCGAGCAGACCCACGCCGACCCGCGGCCTTCCCGTCCAGCTCTTCTCCTCGTTGGTGTAGCGCAGCCCGGCCGTCAGGTGCAGCCGGTCGCTGATGTCCCAGGTACCGTCGATGAACACCGCCGCGGCGTCCGCTTCCTGCGCGTTACACAGAATCAGCGGATTGTCGTTGAAGAACTGCGACGGCGTGCCGAGGAAGAAGTTGTCGAGGAAGCCGACCACCTGGAGGACGCAGAAGTCTGTATCGTCGCTCTGCAGAAAAGCGCCCGTGACGAAGTTCACGTTGCCGTCCAGGTTTGACGCCAGACGAATCTCGAGCTGACTCGTCTGCCTGTCGTCGTCCCGCGTCGCGTCGAACAGCGACACCGGACCGGGCGAGCCGGCATACGAACTCGGCAGCCGCGAAGTCTGCTCCCGGTGTCCGGCGTTTGCATAGACGGTGTAGCTGTCGCTGGCCGCCCATTCCATGCTCAGGTAGTAGCCGTCGACGTCGACGCGGTGGCCGTCGTTCATTCTCAGCAGCAGCCCGTCCCTGCCGGTGTTTCCGGCATTGTCGAGCGGATCGCCGCTCGCGGCCGGATAGCCCCACAGCGGAAACAGATAGTTGTCGGGGGACTCGGCGACGATCGGCGGCGTCTCGCCTTCGTCACGGATGATTTCATACTGGAACAGCATGTTGAACGAATCGCTCGGCTCCCAGAGCAGTTTGGCCCGGCCGGAGAAGACATCGTCGCCGCCCAGATCGCTGCCGTCGCCCTGCCCCGTCAGACCGTCGACTGCAGGGTCGACCGGTACGCCGTTCGCGCCGAGCGGGCCGAAGCTTGCGTTGTTCTTGTAGAAGCCGTCCGAGGTCAACTGCATGCCGGCAAAACGGAACGCAAAGTCGTCGCCGAGCGGAACGTTGACGGCGAGCTTGCCCTGCGTCGTACCGAAATCGCCGACCGTCAGCCGCACGTCGAAGAGCCCTTCGTCGAGAACCGGCCGCTTGGTGCGCACATTGATGACGCCGCCGGTCGTGTTCTTCCCGAACAGCGTGCCTTGCGGTCCCCGGAGTACTTCGACCGCTTCGATATCGAACATCTCCAGGTTCGAGGTCTGGATATGCGGCACGACGAAGTCGTCGATCGTGACGCCGACCGGCGATTCCTTATAAACGATGATCGTCGTCTCGGAGACGCCGCGCAGCGCGAACTGCGCCGAGCGGAACGCCGACACGGTTCCGCTCGACAGTCCGGGTACGGACAGGGCGATGTCGTTGAGATCGCGCACCGCGAAGGTTTCGACCTGTTCGCCCGTCAGAGCCGTAACGGCAACCGGAGTCGTCCTGAGATCCGTGTCGCCGCGTCGCGTTGCCGTGACGGTGATTTCTTCGAGCTGTTGGGCGACGCCGGTGGCCGGCACGACTAGTGCCGTCGCCGCAACAAGTATCGCGCACAGGCCGCCCGCGCCGATACCACCGATAAAGCCTTTGATGAACCGCGTTTGCATGAGCCCCCTCCAAACGGTTTTCAAGTCGATAGCTGCTCTCGATGCTCAACTATCTGTAAAAAAAAGTCAAGCAAGATTGTTTTTTTGTAGAACGGCAGAACGGCATCCGTAAGCCACTGAAATTACTCGTCTATAGCGGTCTTCGTCGGGCCGAAGGCAAGCAGCACATTGCCCGGCATATGAAAATAGATGCCGTAGCCGGAGGTTTGATACAGCATGCCGTCGTGAATCACGGGCCCGGCGCTGCCGCCCACCGAACCGCCCTGCCCGCGCGCGCCGCCGAGCGCAGTGAACTCCCGGCTGCTGTCGAATTGCCACAACACTTCGCCCGTTGCCGGGTCGTAGGCGCGCAGCAGGCCGTCCATGCCGCCCGCGAACACGGCGGCGTCGGTGACGCTGGCCGGCGCCGAGATGCCCGGGTCGCAAAACTCGCGGTCGCCGCAGAGATCCTCGTGCGCGTAGTGCCAGAGTACCTCGCCGCTGACCGCATCCAGCGCGAACATCCCGGGCCGCGCGGGCAGCTCATGCTCCTGACCGTCGTCGAAATCCGATATGGGCACGAATACGACCCCGTTCATCGCGGCCATGCCGAAGTGGATGCCCGCCTGAATGCCGCCGCGCCCGAGCCGGTTGCGCCACTTGAGTTCGCCCGTTTCCGGATCGATACCGAATGCTTCCCCCGATTTCTGACCGGCGATGAGCATGGTTCCGTCTTTCGTTCCGACCAGCATCGTGCTGGCGCCGAAATCGAAGTCCGGACCGTCTTCTTCCGGACAGTTGTAGCGCGCGTCCTCGAGCATGCACGCAACGTTCCACGCGTCGCCCGCCGTCGCCTGCCACACCCACTGCTTTCTGCCCGTCTCGAGGTCCATCGCCATGATGGCGTCGCTGTTGCCTTCGGCGGGACTCGAGTAGTTCTCGCCGGTTCCGACGAACACGAGGCCGGCTTCGATATCGACGCTCGGCGTGTTCCAGATCGGCGCGCCCGAAGGCGCGAGTATGTCCGTGCCAACGGCCGTCTCGCCGACCTTGCCGGGCGCCGTCTCGATCGTGTGCTGCTTCCACAGAACATCACCGCTTGCCGCGTCGATAGCCATCACGGCACCGCGGAACGTACAGCACGCGTAGGCGGGGTCGGCCGCCGACGTCACTTCGAGCGACGAGATCGGTACCAGCACGCGATCGCCGGCAAGCACGGGCGAGCCCGTTATCGTCGCGTTCGGGTGCTCGTCGACCTTGACCGTCCACTTGAGCTCGCCGGTGACGGCATCGACAGCGTAGGCACGGGCAAGCAGGTCGCCGAAATACAGCGTCGGCTCGGCGTCGTCGTCGCCGGCCTGCCACGGCGAAACGGTAATCGCCGTACGAACCTCGGCGCTTGCGCGGAACGTCCAGCGCAGGCAGCCGCCCTTCGCGTGGAGCGCATAGACGGTACCGTCCTGACTGCCGACGTAGAGACCGCCGCCACCGATACCCGGTTGCGACCGCGCCCTAAGCGCGTTCGGAAACGCGACGGCCCACTTGAGCTCGAGCGAACGCACGGCCTCGCGATCGAGACCCGCCGTCTCCGCGTCCACGTAGCGGTTGTTGTCCAGCGCCTTGCCCCAACCGAGGCTCGGCGGCGGATTCGCGAAGTCGAAGGCTGCCTCCCCGGCACTGCATGCCGGAGGCAAGGCCGGAGCCTCGTAGTCGGCAAGCGTCGCCTTGGCGAGATACTCCGCGACCAGAACGCGCTCTTCGTCGTCGAGCATCGCCGCCTGTACCTGCATGATGCCGTCCGTCAGCGATGCGTGAATCGCGTCCGGCGCCATCATTTCGAGAAACATCTTGTGCGGTGCCTTAGCGACTCCGCCTTCGTGGCACTGCGCGCAGTGCTCGAGGTACACGCGCTGGCCGGCATTCTGTTCTCCGGCCGCGGCGACCGCCGATGACAGAAGGCAAAGCATCACTATCCGGCGCATGGTTGCCTCCCTCGCTAGATATGCTCAAGCGCATCGGCCAACGACGCGAGGAAGCGCGCGGCATCCGCGCCGTCCACGACGCGATGATCCGCGGACAGCGTCACCGCCATTTGCGGACGTACCGCAACGTCGCCGTTTATCGCGACGGGCGTCTCCACGACCGCGCCCACGGCGAGAATGCCGGTTTGCGGCGGCGTGATGATCGCCGTGAATTCCGTAGCGCCAAGAATGCCGAGGTTCGACACGGTAAACCCGCCGATTTCGAGATCGGCCTTGTCGAGCGCATTGCCGCGGGCACGTTCGGCCAGATCGCGCGACGCCGCCGTGAGCGCTTCCAGATCCATGGCCTGAACCCCGCGGAGGAGCGGCGCCACGAGTCCCTGTTCGGTGTCGACAGCCATGTTGATGTCGACCGAGTCGCGCGCAGTAAGTCCCTCGTCGCTCAGATGGCTGTTCAGTAAGGGCTCCGCTTCCATGGCCGTTGCCACGGCGCGCATGATGATCGCGTTGACCGAAACGCCGTCGCGCTTCGCGGCAAGCGCTGCCTGCATGTCGATGCGACGACTCACGTAGTAGTGAGGCACATCCTGTTTCGCGGCGACGAGGCGTCTCGCGATCGTCTGCCGGCGGCTCGTCAGAGGCGTCGCGGCGGGACCGGTCGCAGGCGCTGCCGCTGCCGCGCGCTCGACATCCTCTTTCGAAATGCGGCCGTTGCGTCCGGTGCCCGTAACTTCCGCGAGGTCGACGCCGAGCTTCTTTGCAAGCCGGCGCGCGACGGGACTCACGCGGACTTCGCCGGACGGCGGGGATGCGGCAGGCGCTTCCACGACCGACGTTGCCGTCGCCGCGGCTGTATCCTCGCTCTCGTCGATACCGAAACTCGCGTCCGCGGGCGTGAAGTCCGCGACGAACGCATCGATGTCCGCGTCGCTGGCCTCGCCGGTCGCGATGACGCCCAGCAGTTCACCGACTTTGAGCGTCTCGCCTTCGTCCACGAGCTGGCGGCAAACCGTGCCGGCTACGGGCGCCTCCATCGTGTTGACGATTTTGTCGGTCTCGATGTCGATCAGTTCGTCGCCCTTCGCAACCTCGGCGCCCAACGCGACCTGCCAGCCCGTGATCGTGCCTTCCTGCATCTCGATGCCCCACTTCGGCACCGTAATCGGGTACAGCGCGTCAGCCACGGACCAGCTCCTGAATGGCGGCAGCAATGTCGCCCGGCCCCGGCATGTAGGCACGCTCGAGCTCGCGGGCGAACGGCACCGGCGCATGCGGCGCCGTCACGAGCTTGATCGGCGCGCGCAGGCTGTCGAAAGCCTCGGACGCGACGATCCCCGCAATATCGGAGGCGGCGCTGCAGCGCGGCGGCGACTCGTCGACGAGCACGAGGCGCCCGGTGTGCTCGAGGCTTTCGAAGATGGTTTCCGTGTCGAGCGGCGACAGCGTACGCGGATCGATCAGATCGCAGGTGATGCGGCTTTCCTTCAGGCCGTCGATCGCCTTCTCGGCGAACACGACCATGCGGCCGATTGCCACGACCGTGCAGTCGTCGCCTTCGCGCGGCATCGCCGCCTCGCCGAACGGCACTAGGTGCTCGCCCTCGGGTACGTCGGCTTTGCGGTTGTAGAGCGCTTTGTGTTCGAAGAATACGACCGGGTCGTCGTCACGGATCGCGGTTTTGAGCAGGCCCTTCGCGTCGGCCGCGTTCGACGGCACGACGATCTTGAGACCGGGAACACCCGTGAGTATCGGGTAAATCGTCTGCGAGTGCTGCGCGCCCATGTTCATACCGGCGCCCATCGCCGTGCGGATGACGAGCGGACAGCTGGCTTTGCCGCCGAACATGTAGCGAAACTTCGCCGCCTGATTGTAGATCTGATCCATGCACACGCCGACGAAGTCGGCGAACATGATTTCGGAGATCGGCCTCAAGCCCGCCAGCGCCGCTCCGGCGCCGGCGCCAATGATCGCCGACTCCGAAATCGGCGTATCGATGACGCGGTCCTCGCCGAACTCGAAGATCAGCCCCTTGCTGACGCCGAATATACCGCCCGAGGCGTCCCGCTCGCCCGAGCTGCCGCCGGCGCCGCCGGACACGTCCTCGCCCAGGATGATGACGCGCTCGTCGCGGCGCATTTCCTCGAACAGCGCGTCGTTGAGCGCTTGCCGAAACGTGGTCTCTGCCATTCTCAACGAGCCCTAATAGGAAACGTAAACGTCGGTGGTCAACTCGCCCGCCGCCGGCGGCGGCGACGCCTGCGCCTCGTTCACGGCCCGGTCGATCAGCGCGAGGACCTCCGTGTCGATGGCGTCGATATCGGCGGCGCTCAGCCAGCCTTCGGACGTGACGCGCGCCGCGAAGTTCTTCAGACAGTCGCGCTCGGCCCGGTGCTGCTCGACCTCGCCTTTCGCGCGGTAGCGCTGCGGATCGCCCTCGAAGTGACCGAAGAAACGCGTCGTCGTGCACTCGAGCGCGCTCGGGCCCTCGCCGGCGCGCGCGCGGGCTGCCGCCTCGCCCATCGCGGCATGGACGGCGAAGAAGTCGTCGCCGTCGACTTTGTCCGCCGGCATGCCAAAGCCGCGGCAGCGGCCCGCGATGTCGTTGCTGCCGACCGCGTAGGACGTACCCGTGTGTTCGCTGTAGCCGTTGTCTTCGAAGACGAAGACCGTCGGAAGTTTCAGAACGACGGCAAGGTTCATCGCTTCGAACACGGTCCCCTGATTGCAGCTGCCGTCGCCGCCGAAGGACACCGTGATGTTGCCGTTGCCGGCGTTTTTCGTCGCGATTGCGGCGCCGGTCGCAAGCGGCGGCCCGCCGCCGACGATCGCGTTCGCGCCGAGCATGCCCTTGTCGAAATCCGCGATGTGCATGGAGCCGCCCTTGCCCTTACACAGGCCGTCGGCGCGCCCGTAGATCTCCTTCATCATGCCGATCACGTCGCAGCCCTTCGCGATGCAGTGGCCGTGGCCGCGATGCGTGCTGGCGATCAGGTCCTGATCCGACAGGTGTTCGCATACGCCGACCGCAACGGCTTCCTGTCCGGAGTAGAGATGCGTGAAGCCCGCGATTTGCCCCTGCTGGATTTCGAGGTGCAGGCGCTCCTCAAACTCGCGGATCGTCTTCATCCGCCGGTACGCGCGCTCGAGCGCGCCTTTGTCGAACCCGGTCATACGCTTCCTCTATATCGCATCGGCAGGCTTCTTGCCCGGACCGTAGACGTAGTCGTCGATCGTCTTGTGAAAGTGGCGGATGCGAAGCTCCTGATTGCCGAGCCAGAGGCCGCGGTAACCACGGCTGTTCATGCCCGCCTGTACGCCCGGCAGGTTGTGCGCGTCCTGGTCGAGAACCAGGCCGATGCTCTTCTCGCCATGACGAAACTGCTTGTGCTCCGGACGTTCCGGCCATTCCTCGCCTTCCGCGACCAGCTCGAAGGTCCAGATGTCGAAGAACATCTTGTTCGGATCCGTCGGGTGCGGGCGCTGGCGGAACAGCCAGTAGTCGTCGGCGTGCACGTTGAGCGTAACGTTCGGAAAGATCAGATAGTGATAGTCGTCCGTGAGCTGGGCGTCGTGCAGATCGGAATAGTCCCGGCCCTGCTCGTCACCGTGCTCCCGCTTGTAGCGCTGCACGTCCTCGCGGATCTCGTTGACCCGGCCGTCGTAGTCCGCGGGGTCCATCCCTGCCTGCTTCATCACGGCTTTGATGCCTTCGGGGATCGCCGGGGGGACTTTGACGCGCGGGCTCAACGTCGCGAACTTGATCAGGTAGCGGTTGTGCTTGTCGTAGCAGTCGATCTGCAGATTGAGATCGTCGAGATGCCACAGAAGCTGCGGGTGAATGCCCTGCACGTGGTAGGACTCGTTGAAGGCATCGACGGATGTCTTCCAGTTGCAGTCCCACTCGACCGTGATGTCGCGCGTCATCGCCATGCGCGACATGTTGTATGGCTCGAGATGCTCCGGGATGACGTTGAGGTATTCCGCCAGCGGTTCGACGTCGGGATTCAGGCTGAACCAGACCCAGCCATTCCAGACCTCGCAGGGTATCTCCTGGAGCCCCGTGCAGGGCGCGCCCTGCGGGAAGGTATCGAGGTCCGGAATGTTCTCGAAGGAACCGTCCAGCCTGTATTCCCAGTGGTGATAAGCGCACTTGAAGGTATCCGCGTGCCCGAGACCGCGGTCGCGCAAGCGGTTGCCGCGGTGCTGACAGACGTTGTAGAACGCGCGTATGCCGCCGTCCTTCTGCCGCACGAGCAGTATCGATTCCGGCCCGATCTCCGTTGCGCAGTAGGCGCCCGGTTCGTCGAGATCGCGCTCGAGGCAGCCGACCAGCCAAACCTTGGTCCAGATCGTTTCCCACTCACGCTGCATGAACCCCGCGTCCGTGTAGCGCTCCTTGGCAATGATGTCGTTGCCGAGATCCGGGTCCGGCGCTTTGTCGAGAGGCGTGCCCCGCGACCCGATGCGTTCCGCCTTTTCGCTCATGCCGCACGCTCCAGAGGTTGGTCCAGCGACCAGCGGATGCCGCGCCTCAGCAGTTCGTAGAACGCCGGCGTTTTCCAGCTTCCGCGCTCGACCGACGGATACTCGTCCATCAGCGGTTGCATATCGTAGCGTCCCCGCGCGTGGCCGAGATTCAAATACAGAACCTCACCAGGCCCGTGCGCTTTGAGGTACATGACCGGCACGACGTCGTTGCCGCGCCAGTCGTCCTCCGCGAAACCCTCGGCCATGCCGGAATAGCTCGTTTCGAGCAGGCGCTCGTGGTCGCCGAAAAAGCGGCAGAGATAGATCTCGTCGTCGGCCTCGAAGGGTTCGATTCCGGCCACCAGCGGGTGTTCGGACGATCGGGTTACGGTGAATGGCTGAATCGGCGGATGCGCGACGAACTGGCTGCCCAGCATCGCCATGAAGCGCGGCGCGTCGTTCGGTGCGGTCCAACCCTCGCCTTTGACGAATTTGAGGCGCGAGTTCGTTCCGTGCAAGGCAAACCAGCGCTTGCCGTCCGCGAGAAAGCGTTCGAGCACATCTTCGCCGGCGGCATCGGGCTGGATCTCGCAGGTGTAGGTAATGAGCGCGTCCGCGCGTTCGATCGCCGCACGATCCGCATAGTCTTCGCGCACCGTGACGCGGTGCGTCTCGTCCTCGGCAAGCAGCTTAAGAAGTTCCAGACGCGCAAAGTCGATGTCGTGGTACTTCCCACCGCAAATCAGGAGAATGTCGCGGCGCGCGGACATGCGACTCAGAGCTGGACGCGTTTCGTGTAGCCGTTGTCGGCAATCAGGTTAGTGCCGGTAACGAGGCTTGCAGCCGGACTCGCGAGGAAGGTAACGACCTTCGCCACTTCTTCCGGCGTGCCCATTCGGCCCGCGGGAATCTTGCGGACCGTGCTGTCGTAGAACTTCGGCATCGTACCCTTGATCATTTCCCATGCGCCGCCTTCGAAGTAGATCGGACCGGGCGACACCGTGTTGACCCGAACGCCGTCGCCGCGCACGAACTGCGAGAGCTGGCTGCCGTAGTTGATCAGCGCGGCTTTCATGGCGTTGTACGCCATCGGTCCGCCGAAGTAGTCGACCGCATTCGTCGAGCCGATGATGATGATCGCCCCGTCTCCGGATTCCTTGAGCGCCGGCAGCAGAGTTTCGGCGCCCCGAACCGTGTGCAGCACGTCGATCTCGAAGCAGCGCCACCAGTTTTTTTCGGAATCCATGCCGCCGCCGCCGCTCACGTTCGGCACGAAGATGTCGCAACCGCCGAGATCCTCCGCGGTCTTCTCGAGCCACGCCTTGTACTCCTCGGCATCCTTGACGTTGCAGGCACCGCCGATGGCTTTGCCGCCGGCCTCGTTGATCGCGTCGACCGCCTCCTTGACCGCATCGCCATCGCGCGCACAGATCGCAACGGTAACTCCTTCGGCTGCCAGCGTCTCGGCAATGGCGCGCCCGATGCCACGGGAAGCCCCGGTTACGATGGCGCGCTTGCCCTTGAGGCCCAGATCCATATTGTTGCTCCCCGGAATCCGCTAATACAGTAATTATACGCGGCAGCCTGAATAAAAGAAACAGTCATGACTGTTTGTTTTTACGGTATAGTCCGCTGCGCAAACAGAAGGAAAGCGTGCCATGAAAATCTCGGTGACCGATCGGTCCGGCAATCTTCAGGAAACGGAAGGGACAGACGGCGACAAGCTGATGGAGGCCATCCGCGATCTCGACGACAGCGTCGAGGCGATCTGCGGCGGCCTGTGCTCCTGCGCGACCTGCCACGTTTACGTCGCCGCCGGGTGGTTCGGCAAGTTGCCGCCGATCGAAGACGACGAGAAAGAGCTGCTCGACGCGCTCGAACACCGGCGGCCGAACTCGCGGCTGAGCTGTCAGATCGAGCTGAACGGCGGTCTCGACGGGATCGCGGTCACGGTCGGCCCCGAGGAGTGACCCGAAACCGCACCCTGCACTACTGAACCGTCAGCGCGTTATCGATCACCAGTTCAGCACCGTTCACGAAGCGCGACTCGTCACTGGCGAGGTAGACGATCATGTTAGCGACGTCCTCCGGACGACCGATACCGACCGGGTCCTCCGTGGAATCGGGATCGGGCGCCGGCAGCCCGAGTTCTTTGTTCACCGCCTGCACCATCGGCGTATCGATCGCGCCCGCGTGAACGGAGTTGACGCGGATATTGTCACCGCTCATCTGACAACTCACGGCCAGCGACTTCGTCATCGCCCGTACGGCCCCTTTCGCGGCCGTGTATGCGAAGAAGATCGGAAAACCCAGATGCGTGGCGATCGACGACATGTTGATGATCGAGCCACCGCCGCGCCGCCGCATGACCGGAATCACGGCCTTGCAGCCGAGGAACACGCCTTCGTTCATGATCGCGTTGTGCTTGCGGAACTGCTCGAGCGTGCACTGCTCCGGGGTAGCCATGATGACGATACCGGCGTTGTTGACCAGCACGTCGATGCCGCCGAACTCTTTCTCCACTTCCGCCGCGATCTCGGTCCAGCGCGCTTCGCTGGAAACGTCCTGATGCTTGAAGACGACCGTGCCGCCGGTGTCGTCGGCGATCGCGGCGGCCACGTCGGCTCCCGACTCGTCGATATCGGTCAGCACTACGACGGCTCCCTCGCGGGCAAGCGCTTCGGCGTCCGCCGATCCTAAGCCTTTCGCGCCGCCGGTCACGATGGCGACCTTACCCGCTACCCTGCCAGCCATGCCCGTCTCCCGTTGGTTGAGGTCGGCGGATGCTAACAATCAGCCCTGACTGTTTCAATCACGCGTGATTGTTTTTTGTAACAGGTACGATACCCTGTAAACGCCGTGGGGACGTGGAGACCGGCTTGGCCAAGCGCAAAGAAAAACCCAGCGGGCCCGGTGAGCAGGGCTGGCAGGCGCAAAAGAGCGCCGCAACTCGCGATCAGATCCTGAGCGCGGCCGTCCGCTGCATCGTCGATCTCGGCTACTCCCAAACGACGACGATGAAGATTGCCGAACGCGCCGGCCTCTCGCGCGGCGCCACGTTGCACCACTTCCCGTCCAAGCTCGACATCATCCGGGCCGCGGTCGACTATCTGCACGAGCGCCGCCTCCGGGCGTTTCGCAACGAGGTCAACGCCATTCCCGAAGGCACCGACCGGATCAAGGCGGCCACCGATGCCTACTGGGCGCACGCCACGCACCCGATCTTCGTTGCCTTCTTCGAGCTGTCGGTCGCCGCGCGCACCGACAAGGAGCTGCGCAAGATTCTGAGGCCTGCTCAGAAGGCCTTCGACGAAGAGTGGTACCGGACGGCGCAGGAAGTATTCCCCGAGTGGCAGTCGGACCCGGAAGCGTTCGATCTCGCGCTGAGTCTCGTGCAAAACCTCATGGAAGGCATCGCGATCAGCACGATGACCCACAGCCGCCCGTCCGACCACGACAGACTCAAGGACTATCTCGAGGATCAGCTGCGCGCGCTGGCTCCAGCGGAGATTCGCTAGGGAAGCTCTGCACCAGTCTGGCGACGTTCGCCCTGAACGGCTACTTCTTTCCTTCCATGTACAGATCCAGCTCCGCATGGAAGTGCCGGAGCCTAAGCTCCTGCTCTGACCACAGCGGCCCTTCGAACCCGCGCGAGCGAATGCCCTTCTGCACGACGGGCAAAAGCTCGGAGTCCTGATCGAGCACGAGCCCGAGGTCCGGCTGGACGCCGAAGGGCACGAACTCGCGTTCGGCGCGCACGTCGCCGGACACGTCCGTGCCTTCCGGAAGCCCCATCCAGTCGGGGACCTTCCAGCTTTCGTCGTCGACCGGCCGGTACAGCGTAATCGTGTCGTAGTAGAAGCGTTCGGGATCGGTCGGATGCGGCATGAAGCGCATCAGAAAGGCGCCCTCCGGGTGCAGGCCGATCTGCACGTTCGGGAATACGCCCGTCGCCCAGCTATCGGTTAGCTGACCGTCGACCAGCTTATCCCAACCCAGGCCG
>JANQLK010000036.1 GCA_028280615.1 Woeseiaceae bacterium
CGCCAGGTCGGCCGGCGGCGTGCCGCCGTTGGCATCGATCGACAAAAGGAATCGCGCGGTGCTGACGTGCGTCACGTTCAGGCGTGGATTCTCCTCGGACGTCAGCGTTTCGTCGTCGCCGGCGGCCGCGATGAGGTCGGCGACGCTGCCGACAATGGCAATGAGCTCCACGTTCTCCTGGTCGCCGACGCCGCGCGCATAGATCTCGACGAGGGCGTCGGGATCGAACTCGCCTTCGAGCAGCGTGACCGCGATTTCGTAGGCGCCGGCGGCATCAGCGGTCGTCGTAAACTCCTCGTCGCCGATGCGGACCGTGATCTCGGCATCCGCTATCGGCTCGTCGGTGACTACGCCGCTGATGGTCAGGTTCTGTTCATTGGCTGCCGGTGGTGGCGGCGGCGGCGGATTGTTGTTGGCGTTGTTGTTGCCTCCGCCTCCGCTGCTTCCGCCGCATCCGGCGAGTGTCAGTGAAATCAGCAGCGATGCAATGCACAGGGACGGCTTGGCGCCGTATCCCCGAAGTCTTTTGAGAATTCGCATTGGGTTTTCCCCCTTATGTTGTTATTGCCGAACCGCGATCTTGTTCGTTGCTTTAACCCTGGCAGGGCGTCGCGTTCATCAACCCGGCTCATGTGCGGCCGGTTTGTTCAGGCTTCATGCGCGTTGCCGTCGTCGAACATCTATCGTTCCGGAAGCGACACGCGCACTTAAACAGCGTAGTACACGTCATTGGCTATCGCAAAGCAGCCCGCCGCCACCGCCGATGTTCCGGGTAGAACGCCCGGTCCGGATGGCAAAATGAGCACGATTATTGTGCATGGACCGGGTAATACATCGGAAAAGCCGAAGTTTCGTTCGCGCAAGGCTGTCGCGGGGATAGTCCAGGCGGCGATGCGCCATGACCGACAAGCGGCCGAAACGAAAACGGGAGCTGCGTCGCTATCGAGACCCACAGGCCAGGCGGGTGCGATTTACCCGGGTCCTTTGCGAGCTTCGATACGTGTGGCGGCGCGTATGACGAACAAGCTCCGAGGGCTCGAATACTCTCGAGGCTGCGCCCGACCGTTCAGCGTTGGCGGGGCGGAGAGCCGCCGCCCGCGCCGCCACCCGGGCAGGCCAGCTGGTTGGGATTCCCGTTGCCGTCGAAATCGACAAAAAACTCACCTGCCGAGTCGCTCGAACCCCACGGATCCAGCAGCGAGTTGCATATGTCGGAGCGGCCGATCTGGCGTATCGTTGCATTGACCTCTCGCGAGATCGGCTCGTATCCCATGCAAACGGCATCCAGTACACCGACTTCGCCGTCGTCGTTGCAATCGACAAGCACCGCGGGCGCCGTGCCCTGAACCATGAAAGCGCGCAGCTTTACGTCGTACTCGTCCACGCTTTCCGTACCCACGGGCTGAATCGGGCCGCCTTCGACCCGGCGAACGACCTGGCACGAACCGTGCTCGTCAAAGACGCACTGGTCCTCGAGATAGCGGCGCTCCGTCAGATGCCGGGGGACCGTCAGGCTGGTCGTAATCGTCGTGCGCCGCCGCTCGTCGTTGAGTTCGTACGCAACGGAGGTCATGAAGCCAGCGAGATTTCGACTCTGACGCGGCGTCAACGGTTCCCATCCACGCGTCACGAGCACGCCGTCTTCGGCGACGATTTCGAGATCGCTCAGAACCACGCCGACGCCGGTATCGGCGAGCAGCACGAGACCCGGCAGGTCGTCGTTCGCGCCGTAACCGAGGCCGTCTTCCGTTTCGTAGACCCGCGGTCCGAAGGTGTGCTGTTGACCGTCTTTGTCGTTGATCGTTGGACTGAGAAACGGACTTTTCAGCATCCGCCGCAGGCCGTTGGAGCCTTGCGCGTCCGCCACGTCCGGCGTGTCCTGATCCGGCGTAAACTCGATCCAGAGCTCATCTCCGGGGATGTCGGGGCATAGCGACTCGAGTAGCTGTCCGCCCGCCGACGGGCAGCCATCGAGGTCCTTCAGCATCAGGAAGCTGGTCGCGCCGGGTTCGGGCCATTGAGAGGGCGTCCCGCCGCCGACGGTCGGAACGACGAGAGAAACGTCACCGCGCGCGACGATCTTGAGCGTCAGCGGCCAGCCGGCATGAAATTGGATGGACTGCTTGTCTGCCCGGAGCGGCGACGTCAGGGTCAGGCGAACGGGGAATCGCCTTGCGCTTAAGCGATGCCCGCCGAAGGCTTGAGCCGCGTCGTAATCGTCGTAGTCGGACGCCTCTGTCGGTACAAGCGGAATCAGGCACAACGCGATCGCAGTGAGAGTCAGCTGTTTCATGATCGATCTCCGTGGCTCGCGTCCGTATCGATGTGCGCGAGCGGAAAGGGGTTATTATTAGATTAACGAAATCGACGGGCGTATTCCCTCATAGTGCCCTTTGCAACTCTGTAACCGATTGTTTACATAATGAAAACACAGGGCTACTGCGGGCCGGACAGAGTCGCGCCCCGCGTTGCGCATGCACATGAGCCGTGCAGGCCGAAACGCGTTGCCCCGGACGATTCGCGGGTTCCGGCGTGAGCGAGGTCGAGCCTGACGAGCGATGGAACCGCCTGTCGGAGCTGTTCGACAAAGCATGCGAGCTGCCGCCGGAGAAGCGCGCGGAGTTCTGCGACCGGGAGTGCGGTGACGACGATGACCTGCGCGACATGCTGCGAGGCTTGCTGACGACGGTAGGCATCGACGACGACCGTATGCGGCGGTCGGTATCGAACCTTGCTACGGAGATCGCCGAAGAGCCCTCGATCGAGGGCGAGCGAATCGGCGCCTACAGAATCGACGGGCTGCTGGCTCGAGGCGGCATGGGTGAGGTATATCTCGCGACGCGCGCCGACGGGCAGTTCGAGAAAGTCGTCGCGGTAAAGGTCATCAGCCGCAAGCTGAACGAGAACGAGAATCTGCGGCACTTCCAGACGGAGCTGCAGGTGTTGGCGAAACTGCAGCATCCCTACATCCCGGTGCTGATCGATGCCGGACGGCTGCGCGACGGTCGGCCTTACTTCATGGCCGAGTACGTCGACGGCCTGCGCATCGACGAGTATTGCCGGCAACACGATCTGCCGCTCGCCCGGCGTCTGGCAATATTCGAGAAACTCGCCGACGCCGTGCAGCATGCGCATAGCAACCTGATTCTGCACCTGGACATCAAGCCCGCCAACGTGCTGATCAAAGAGGACGCTACGCCGCGGCTGCTCGATTTCGGCATTACCCGCCTGATCAGCGATCCGGAGACCGGGTACCGGGCATGCACGCCAACCTACGCGAGCCCGGAGCAGGTCCTGGGCAATCCGCCAACGGCGGCGAGCGATGTGTACGCGCTCGGCGTACTGCTCTACGAGTTGCTGTCGGGAGAGAAACCGTTCGAGGAAACGGAGACGTTGCCGTCCGAAACGAAGCTGGCGAAGCGCGCGGGTTTCTCGAGTTCCGTCAGACGGGCAACGGCGATACCGGGCGTTGACGCGGACTTGTCCGCGATCGTCACCAAGGCGATGAACTATTCCGGAGCGGAGCGCTACCGCACGGTCGAATCGCTGTTGACGGACCTGGGGCGGTACCGCAATCACCTGCCCGTTTCCGCCCGGGAACCTTCGCTGACCTACAGGTTCGGCAGATTTGTGCGTCGGAACTGGCTTGCGCTGTCGGTGGTAACGTCGGCCATCGTTTTGCTTGTCGCGTTCGGTGCAAGAGAGCTCCAGCTTCGCAAGCAAGCCCAGACGGCCTACCGGCAGGCCGAAACCGAAGCCGAGACGCTGCGCGTGGTTTCGGGTTTTCTGACCGATTTGTTCAACGTATCCGACCCTGGCGAGGCGCGCGGCAACAGCGTAACGGCTCGGGAACTCCTCGATCGCGGCGCCGAACGCATCATCTACGACCTGGATACTCAGCCCATCGTTCGAGCCCGGCTAATGCATACGATGAGCGGCGTCTACAGCAACCTCGGGCTCTACGACAATGCCGTAATGCTCGACGAGCGGGCGCTCGAGTTGCGGCTGGAAACGCTTGGCCCCGACCACCCCGATGTGGCCGAGACCCTGTTCGCCCTCGGCGCCCTGTACAGTCAACAGGCGCGCTATCAGGATGCGGAGGAGGTACATCAGCGCGCGCTGGCCATCCGTGAGAGTGAGTTCGAATCCGGTCATCCGGCGATAGCGGAGAGCCTGAATGGATTGGCCCAGGTTTACTGGTATCTCGGCCGCAGCGACGCCGCAGAGGCAAACTATCTGCGCGCGCTGGACATTCGCGAGACTGCATTCGGGGTCGCTGCGCCCGAGGTCGCCAACAGCCTTGTTCACCTGGGCTGGTTCATGGAACGCGAGGGTCGCTTCGAAGAGGCGAACGAGTTCCTGGAAAGGGGACTGAGTATTCGTGAGGAAGCGCTTGGCGAGGATCACTTTCTCGTCGCGGAGACGCTCGACCTGCTGGCGCAAATCGACATCGCCCTGGGCAAACAAGAGCAGGCGGAAACGCGGCTACTGCGTGCTCTGGCGATTCGCCGGGAAGTGCTCGAAGCCACACACCCGGATATCGGTACCAGCCTGCTGCTGCTCGGCCGGCTGTATCGGACCGAACAGCGCTACGAGGAGGCCTTGCTCAGCCTGGGCCGGGCCCGGGAGCATTTCGCCAGCGCTCTGGGGGAGGACCACTTCCAGGTCGCCGTCGTACTCGAAGACCTGGGATGGGCGCTGGCACAGACGGGGCAGTGGACGGAGGCCGAGTCCGCGTACAGAAGCCAGCTTGAAATCCTTCGACGCCGGTTCTCCCCCGACCATACGCTGGTGGGCACGGCGCTCAACAATCTTGGCTGGGTCTTGAGCGATGGCCTCGAGCGTTACGCCGAGGGCGAGCGGGTTTTGCGTGAGGCCGTTGCGCTGTTCGACCGGGCCGCCGACCCCGACGACTACTGGAGGGCACTGAGCCGCTGGAGCCTGGCCAACAACCTCCGCGACCAGCAGCGCTACGAATCCGCGGAGAAGCTGTACCTGGAGGCGCGGTCGATTCTCGAGCGCAGCGGAGGCTCCGCGCGCGTCGACAACCCTAACCTCGACGAGCTATTGAACGACTATGCGCGCCTGCTTCGTGCATCGGGCCGCGACGCCGACGCAGATCGGCTCTAGCAGGCTGTTCAAAAACGCAGTCTTTCGACTGCCTGCGACCGGCACATGGACGTGCCGACATTTTCGATGGCGGTACGCCATTGAAAATGCGAGCGAACTGAAAACCGCGCTTTTCAGTTCGTGAGGTTGAAAAAGCCATGGA
>JANQLK010000022.1 GCA_028280615.1 Woeseiaceae bacterium
CGCCAGGTCGGCCGGCGGCGTGCCGCCGTTGGCATCGATCGACAAAAGGAATCGCGCGGTGCTGACGTGCGTCACGTTCAGGCGTGGATTCTCCTCGGAGGTCAGCGTTTCGTCGTCGCCCGCGGCCGCGATGAGGTCGGCGACGGTGCCGGCAATGGCGATGAGCTCCACGTTCTCCTGGTCGCCGACACCGCGCGCATAGATCTCGACGAGGGCGTCGGGATCGAACTCACCTTCGATCAGCGTGATCCCGATCTCGTAGGTGCCGACGCCGTCGGCAGTCGTCGTAAACTCCTCGTCGCCGATGCGGACCGTGATCTCAGCATCGGCTATCGGCTCGTCGGTGACCACGCCGCTGATGGTCAGGTCCGGCTCCTCGGCCGCGGGAGGTGGTGGTGGAGGTGGAGGTGGATTGTTTGCGGCATTGCCGCCGCCACCTCCACCGCAGCCGGCGAGCATCAGCATGGCCAGCAGAGTTGCAATGAAAAAAGACGGCGCTGCGCCGTTTTCCTGAATACTTCTGACAATCCGCATCGGATTTTTCCCCTTATACTGTTTTTGCCAAACCGCGATCTTGTTCGTGGCTTTTGCCCTGGCAGGGCGTCGCGTTCGTCAATCCGGGTCCTGCAGGACCGGATTTTTTTAAGGCACACCGCACATTGCGATCGTTGGCTATCAGTCAGACCACCGTCGGCACATGCGTCGGTTCAGGTTAATACACGGAATCGTCGTTCGCAAAGCGGCCGACCTCTATTGACAAAGGCTCCAGGCTGCGCTCTCCGCATGAGCAGGGCTCTGCGCACAGAGTTGCTGTGCGATTCGTTGTAGCACTTCGGAAAAACCGAAATCTTGATTCGATCAGCCTGACGCCGGAATGGGCGACGCGGGGGTGGTGGCACAGCCGGAAAGCGGCTCGCCCGACACCGGGCCGGCCGCTTCTGGCCCGCATCCGTCACCGCTTCGCGGGATGAGCGGACATAAGACAAGCGAGAGCCCGTGTAATCGGTGACGGATGCGGGCTAGTACTTCGGGTGCGCGTCCCGGACGCCGGGACGCTCCGCTTCTATCGGCTCGCCTGGAACACCTCGGCTTCGAGCGCCCTCGCGAGATCGTCCATCGTCGCGACGCGCGGGCTGTGAGCCGAGGCGATGCGCGAGACCTCGATGTCCTGCCGGGCCAGGGCCTCGGCGAAGGTCTGGGTCGACGTGACGGCCGGCGGCGCCGGACCGACCCGCGGCATGCTGAAGTGGTCGGCTTCGAAGATGAGTTCCTCGTCGGGCAGGTAGGCCACGAGCAGGTGCTCGGTGTGCGCGGTCGGGCCGATGTCGAGGATCTCCACGCGGCGGCCGCCGTCCTCGAGTACCATGCGCTTGTCCACGGCTTTCACTTTGAGGCGCTCGCCATCCTCCGCGGCGCGGCGGGCGATGCGCTCGTGCGCTTTCGCCGCGATGACGGTCGCACCCTCGGCCTCGTAGGCCGACACGCCGAGCACGTGGTCGGAGTGGTGATGCGTCAGCATGCCGTAGCGAATCGGCTTGTCGCCGACGACTTCGCGCAACAGCTCGATACGGTCCGGAATGCCGCCGGTGCCGCCCGCCGCGAAGACGTACTCGCCCATGTCGACGAACATGGCGTAGGTGCCGCTGCCGCCGATCAGCCAGACGCCTTCGGCGAGCTCCTTACGCGCGAGCGGGTCCGGCTCGACGGGCGGAATCGACGCCAGCCGTTCGTCGACCTTCGTGTACCTGTCGATCGGCTGATTGACCGTGACGGAGGTGATTTTGCGTTCGACGTTGACGTCGCCGTTGAGGTATAGCGTAAACGTCTTGTTGAACGGCAGGCCGTCCGTCTTCTCGTAGTCGTCGAAGCGATACTCGACAAGGCCGAAGTTGGGAAACATGCGCTCGCTGCGCCGCAGCACGTGGCTCTTCGTGTCGAAGTACATATTGATGGCCGGGCCTACGGTCATCGAGAAACCGACGACATGGAAGCTCTCGCCGTCCACTTCGACTTCCCCGAGGTAGTGCGCGTTCGCCTCGCGCTCCTTGAGCGTGCGAACCAAGAGCGGCGGCGTGACACGGACGAAGGGCCCGGACGTCGTTGCGAAGTCCGGCTCGGCGATCTTCGCGACCGTGCCCGCGCGATAGTTCAGCCGGTAGCTTTCGGCGCCGTTGACGATGGTCGCGCTGTTGTTCTCGAATCCGCCGCCCGAGCCGGCGGACTGGGTGACGAAGATCGAGTTCTCGAGATCGATGGCGCTGTAGCCCTTGTTCTCGGTCGTGTCCCACGGAGGTTCCGTGCCGCGGCTCTGGTCGACCGAGTGATTCACGGTCTCGTTCGCGATGACCAGGGTGTCGAGTTGCTCGAGCAGCGCCTCGCCGCCGTGCGCCTCGACCGCGAGATCGATGATCTTTTTGGCCTTCGCCGAATTTTTCTCGGTGAAGTTCCCGGCGTTCGCAGCGCTTAAGGCCAGCATTCCGGCAATGGCCAGACTCATGATCGTTTTCATCGGCTTCTCCCCTCCATAGCCTTTGACGAACCGGGCAATCCCGGCCGCGATGAGCGCTTAGGCACCCGATCGGCGACGAAGTGCCGCGCCCTGCGGCGAAGCGTTTCCGAGGGACGACGAAGCGATTCGCGGCGCGGCTTCGACGTTGTTTGCTATCCGGCACCGCATGCCGCGAACTGTGCGCTGCCGCCGGTCTCGGATGAGCCGCGTTGATAGAATCTCCCCGTCATGGCGGAGTACGTTCACAGGGTCAGCGACGGCGAGCACGCGAGGATCGCGCGCTTCGTGCGCTGGTTTGCGGCCGGCACGGTGCTGTTCGTCCTGACGATCATCGGGCTGTTCGTGACCGCCGACAGCTGGCTCAGGCTGATCAGCATCGAGGCCGAACGGCGCTTCATCGAGCCGTACATCGACCTGGCGTTGGAACACGACCTGATCGACGGCGATCCCGAGCTACAGGCCTACGTTGCAGCGCTCGCCGACGAGATCAACGCCGAGCTCGAAAACGACTGGAATGAGGGCTTCGAGCTGCGCGTGTATGTCATCGAGAGCGATCTCGTCAACGCCTTCGCTACGCTCGGCGGCTATGTCTTCGTATTCGACGGCCTGATCGAAGCCGTGGAGGACGAGAACGGTCTCGCCATGGTGATTGGCCACGAGTTGGCTCACATCCACCACCGCGATCCGCTGCTCGGTACGGGCCGCGGCATGCTGATCCAGCTCGCGATCGCCTCGCTATCCGGAAACAACATGGACCCGACCTCGCTGCACATGGGCAGCGAGATCATCCTGACCTCGTATAGTCGCGAACAGGAGCTCGCGGCAGACGAGCTGTCGCTCGAGCTCATGCAGAAACGCTACGGGCACGTCGGCGGGGCGACGCGCCTGTTTGAACTCATCGACGAGGACAGCGAGGACTTCGAATTCGCCGAATTCCTCTCTACGCATCCGGACCCGGACGCGCGCATAGAACGAATCGAGGCGCTGTCAGCCGAGAACGGCTGGCCCGCGCGGGATACGCAGCCGTATCCTGAGCACGTAGACGCCGCGTTGGACGACTAGCAGGCTGTTAAAAAACGCAGCCTTCGACTGCCTGTTAGTTGCTGGCCTTGATCGGCAGACCGCTCTTGTCGGTGAACGAACCGACGACGATCAGGATGAAGTCGACCAGCGCCCAGATGCCGAGACCGCCGAGGGTCAACAGCTGCAGGATGCCGGTGCCTATCTTGCCGACGTAAAAACGGTGCACACCCAGCACACCGAAAAAGAAACACAGCAACAGTGCTGGTACGAATCCCTTGTCACTTACACCTGCTTCACTCATCTCGCTTGTACCCGCTTCAATCATCGTGAATCTCCCTTGTTTAGCTTCTGGCCCGGATAGCACACCAGGCGTCCCTTCCCGTCTCTGAACGATCCCGTCAGCAGCATGATCGTCACTATGAACGTGTGAATTGCATCGATCGCCGCGGTCGCAAACGCCAGCAGAGGCTCGCCGACCGCAAACAGCACCAACGTTGCGATAGCCAGCCCCAGGTCGATCGTCGCCTCGATCCAGCGGCCGAGATAGAAGTGTTGAATCCCCAGCACGCCGAACACGGCGGAGAGCACGACGGCGATGCCGTAGCTCTTCTCGGACGGCACTTCTACTGAAGCCACTGACTGCAACCCCTTGAAAAGTCAGCCGGAACTATAGAGCAGCAGCGAGAAACGAACAAACGACGACGTCACGGAACGGCGGCGCCAAAACGCCGACCGGTTCACATTGCCAGGGCGATCGTACGATCGGCGACGGATGCCGGCCAGCTTCAGACGCCGGCTTCGGTCGGCAGGACGTGCAGCACGACGGCCAGGAAGTGGCAGACACCGCCGGCCAGCACGAACAGGTGCCAGATTGCGTGGCTGTACTGCACGTGCTTGCGAACGTAGAACGCGACCCCGACCGTGTACAACACACCGCCCGCGAGCAGCCAGAGGAACGCGCTTAAGCCCGCCGCCTCGATCATCTGCGGCAGGACGAGCAGCACGAGCCAGCCCATGACCAGGTAGCTCGCAAGGACGAGTTTCGGAAAACGGTCGCGGAAGTAGAGCTGCGTGATGATGCCGGCCGTCGCGAGCGACCAGATCGCGCCGAACAGCAGCCAGCCCGTGCCGTCTCGCATGGATACGAGCAGGAACGGCGTATACGAGCCCGCGATCAGGAGGTAGATCGCGCACTGGTCGAGAACCTCGAATACGTGCCGCTTGTCGTGCGAGTGAAACGAGTGATACAGCGTCGACGCCGTGAACAGGGCGATCAAACTCAGGCCGTAGACGACGCTCGCGGCAATGCGCCAGGGATCGGACGTGCCGAGCGCGAGGTAAAGCATCCACGACAGGCCCGCGATGCTCAGGATGACGCCGAAGCCGTGGGTCACGACATGGGCGACCTCTTCCGCGAGTGTGTAGCCGTTCCCGAGCTTTTTCATGTCGTGCACCCCGATCCTTGTCGTAAGGACACGGTACCTCAGAAGCGGTCCCGAGCGTTTCGGAATTGCGCCAGATTCGCGGTTCGGAGCCGAACGGATGTAACGGCTTGCAACGTCGGCAGTCTCCCGGCGTCATTGGCGCTAGAATGAGCGGATGACTTACCTTAAAGCCTTCGTTACCGCGACGATTGTCTTCCTGGTTGTCGACATCGCCTGGATCGTCCTGGTCGTGACGCCCGAATACAAAGCGGCGCTCGGCTCACTGATCCAGGAATCGCCCTCGATCGCGGCCGCCGTCCTGTTCTACGTAGGCTATATTCTGGGAATCCTGTACTTCGCCGTGCGGCCCGCGCTCGACGCCGGCCGCGCCGGCGTTGCGGCGCTGAACGGCGCGCTCCTCGGCGCGCTCGCCTATGGGACCTACACGCTGACCAACTACGCGATCTTCGCGGCGTGGAACCTCACGCTGGTCCTGAGCGACATCGCCTGGGGCGCGTTCCTGACGGCGCTCACGGCAGCCGCGGCCTACCTGGCCGCGCGGACCGGCTCGCAGCCGCGGGCCCAGGCTTAGCCCTCCTCCTCGGGGCTCCAGCCGCCGCCGAGTGCGCGATACAGGTCGACGATCGACGTCAGGTACAGGCGCAGCGAGCTCGACTCCGCCAGCTCCGCGTTGAATAGCGAGCGCTCGGTGTCGAGCACCTCGAGGTAGCTCGTCACGCCGCCGTCATAGCGTGCGCGGGACAGCGTCGCCGCGCTGCGCGCGGCCCGCACCTGGAAGTTTCGCGCCTCGAATTCCGCCCGGTAGGTGCGCACGGCAACCAGTGCGTCCTCGACCTCCCGGAAAGCGCGCTGCACGGTCTGTTCATAGGTCTTGAGCAGCTGCTCGGTTCGCTGCCGTTCGATCTCGACGCGGCCCCGCAACCGGCCGCTGTTGAACACGGGCTGCAGGATTCCGGCGCCTATCGTCCAGGTATCGGAATCGCTGTCGGCGATGCTGGACAGCTCCTGGCTCTCGAATCCGAGCGATCCGGTCAGTGACAACGAAGGCCAGCGAGCGGCCTGTGCAACGCCGATGCGAGCCGTTTGCGCCGCCAGCTGCGCCTCCGTCGCCGTCACGTCCGGTCTGCGCGTGAGCAGCTCGGAGGGCAGCCCGGCCGGGATGGCCGGCGGGAATACCTGCTCCTTGAGCGCGCTGCCGCGCGTAATCGGTCCCGGGTTTCCGCCGAGCAGCGTGCTCAGGAGGTTCTCGGTCTGGGTGACGGCGCGCTCGGCCGCCGCCACCGCGGCCTGGGCGATCGCAAGCTGAATCTCGGCCTGGTTCACGTCGATCAGCGCGACGGTACCTTCGTCGAAGCGCGCCTGGATGATGTCGAGGCTCTCGCTCCGGACCGCCTCGGTGCGCCGGGAGATTTCGTACTGCGCGTCGAGGTCGCGCAGCGTCAGGTAGGTCGAGGCGACGTTGGCCACGAGGCTGATCGTCACCGCGCGGCGGTTCTCTTCCCGCGCGAGCAGCTCGCCGCGAGCCGCCTCGGTCGCGCGCCTGAGCCGGCCGAACAGATCGACTTCGAAGAGTACGTCGGCGCTCAGGCTGTAGCTTTCGATCTCGCCCGGATTCAGGCCCGGAATGTTGCCCGGAAACACGTTGCCGCTCGGGCTGTTGCGGCCGGCGCTGCCGTTTACGTCCACGGTCGGAAACTGGTTCGCACGCGTAACGGTCAGCGCGGCGCGGAATTCCTCGATGCGCGACGCCGCGATCGCGAGGTCCTGGTTTTCCTCGAGCGCCGTCCGGATCAGCGCCTTGAGTTCAGGGTCCTCGAAGAGCTCCCACCAGGGCGTATTGGCGAGATTCTCGCCTTCATCGACGGGCTGTATCCAGCGCTCGGGCGCCCCGACGTCCGGCCGCTCGTAGTCGGGGCCCAGCGCGCATCCGCCGAGCATGAGGAACAGGAGCGCCGCGTGGCGGCGACTCACTGCGCGCCTCCCTTGGCCGACGCGTCGCCCCCGTCCGTGCGGCTGATGTAGCGCTCGACGAACACGAACATGGCCGGCACGACGAGCACGCCGATGACGGTCGCCGCGAGCATGCCGCTGAATACGGTCATGCCCATGACCTTGCGCGCCTCGGCGCCGGCACCGCTCGCGATCAGAAGCGGGACTACGCCCAGGATGAACGAGAACGCCGTCATCAGGATCGGCCGGAACCGTGATCTGGCGGCGATCATCGCGGCCTCGAGCGCGCGCTTGCCGGTCTTCATTTCCTGGCTCGCAAACTCGACGATCAGGATCGCGTTCTTGGCCGCCATGCCGATTAGCATGACGAGCCCGATCTGCGCGAACACGTTGTTGACGTAGCTCTCGCTGAACACGCGCGCGATCCACAGCCCGGCCATTGCGCCGAACACGGCGATCGGCGTGCCGAGCATGACCGACAAGGGCAGCGTCCAGCTCTCGTACTGGGCGGACAGGATAAGGAACACGAACACCAGCGCCATGACGAACACGACGCCGCCCGTGCCGGCGGCAACTTTTTCCTGGTAGGACATGTTGGCCCAGGCATAGCCCATGTCCGACGGCAGCGTGGCATCGGCCACCTGCTCGAGCGCGGCTAGCGCCTGCGCGGAACTGTAGCCTTCGGCCGGCTGGCCGGAAAGCTCGGCGGCGCGGAACAGGTTGAAGCGGTTCGTGAACTCGGCGCCCTGCGTTCGGCTCGTCGTCACGAGCGTCGACAGCGGCACCATCTCGCCCTCCGCGTTGCGCACATAGAACATCCGAATGCCGCCTTCGTCGGCGCGGTACTCGGGTTCGGCCTGGACGTAGACCTTGTACAGGCGGCCGAAACGGTTGAAGTCGTTGACGTAGGCGCCGCCCAGGAACGAACCGATCGACGTGTTGATGTCGGACAGCCGCACGCCGAGCTTGAGCGCCTTGGGCTTGTCGATGTCGACATAGATCTGCGGCACGCTCGAGCGAAACAGCGTGTTCACGTTGGCGATCTCGGGCCGCTGGTTCGCGGCGGCGATGAACTCCCGGGTACGCGCCTCGAGGTATTGCGGCGGGCTGCCGCCCAGGTCCTGCAGCATCATCGAGAAGCCCGACCCCGTGCCGAGGCCCGGGATGGCCGGCGGTCCGAACGCGAACGCGACGCCTTCGCTGATCTGGGTCGCGAACGCGAAGTTGAGGCGGCGGACGAGGAAGGTCGCATGATCGCGAATGTCAGGACGCTCGTCCCAGTCTTTGAGCTGGAAAAACAGGAATCCGGCATTGGGCTGCGTCGTGCCCGTGATCAGGCTGAACCCCGAGATCGTCGTGTAGCTCTCGACGGCGTCGAATTGCGCGATGACCTTTTCGACTTCGCGCATGACTTCCTCGGTCCGCTCCAGCGAGGCGGCATCGGGGAGCTGTAGCGCGCCCAGGATGTAGGCCTGGTCTTCCTCGGGGACGAAGCCGCCGGGCACCGCCGAGAACAGCCAGATCACGGCGACGAGCATGACCGCGACGAGCACGCCCGCGCGCACGAGCTTCTCGGTGAAGAAGCCCGTGTACGCCATGAATTTCTCGGTCGCGACCTCGAAGCCCCGGTTGAACTTCTTGAAGAAGCGATCGAAGGCGCTCTTGTCCTCGCCCGGCGGTTTGAGCAGCGACGCGGCGAGCGCCGGACTCAGCGTCAGCGCATTGATCGAGGAAATCGCGACCGAGATTGCGATCGTGATCGCGAACTGCTGGTACAGGCGGCCCGTGATGCCGCCCATCGTCGCAACCGGCACGAACACGGCGATCAGCGACAGCGAGGTGGCTACGATCGGCGCCGACACCTCGCGCATGGCCTCGATCGTGGCCTCCCTGGCCTTCATGCCCCGCTCCATCTTCTGCGCCACGGCCTCGACGACGACGATGGCGTCGTCGACGACGATACCGATCGCAAGGACTAGCCCTAAGAGCGACAGCGTGTTGATCGAAAAGCCGAGCAGCGGAAACACGGCGAACGTGCCGATCAGCGAGACGGGTACCGCGAGCGTCGGGATCAGCGTCGAACGCGCGTTTTGCAGGAAAATGTAAACGACGAAGATGACCAGCGCGACGGCCTGGAACAGCGTGATCACGATCTCGCGTATGCCGGCCTTGATCGGCCGCGTCGTATCGAGGGCGATCCTGTAGTCGACGTCTTCGGGGAAGCGCGCCTTGAGTTGCTCGAGTGCCTCGAACACCTGGTCGGCGACCTCGATGCCGTTGGCATCCGGCAGCTGGTAGATCAGCACCGATGCGGAGGGCGCCTGGTTGAGCCGCGAGGAAACGACGTAGCTCTGCGTGCCGAGCTCGACGCGCGCCACGTCCTTGAGGAACACCTGCGAACCGTCGGGATTCGAACGGACGACGACCTCGCCGAACTCGTCGGCCGTGACGAGACGCCCAGGCGTCTGCACCGTGTAGGTGAATTCGGTGCCCTCGGGCGCCGGCGGCCCGCCGATCTGGCCGGCCGGGATCAGCACGTTCTGCTCGCGAATCGCCGTCGTGATGTCGGGCACGGTCAGACCCAGCTTGGCAAGCTGGTCCGGCTTCACCCAGACGCGCATCGCGTATTCGAACGTCGAGCCGCCCGCGATGGTTGCCTGGCCGACGCCGCGAATGCGCGCGAGCTCGTCGAGCACGTTGATCGTCGCGTAGTTGGTCAGAAACTCGTCGTCGTAGCTGCCGTTCGGCGAGATCAGCGAGACCAGCAGCAGCGGAAACGAGAGCTGCTTCTTCACGGTCACACCGAGCCGCTTGACCTCCTCCGGCAGCGCGGCCTGCGCTTCGGAGACGCGGTTCTGCACGAGGACGTTGGCCATATCGAGGTCGGTGCCGACTTCGAAGGAGACCTGCAGCTGCATGTAGCCCGAACTCGCGTTCGTGGACTTCATGTAGATCATGTCCTCGACGCCGTTGACCTTCTGCTCGATCGGCGTGGCGACGGACTCTTCGACCGCGACGGCGTTGGCGCCCGTGTAGCTGGCCGTAACCGACACCAGCGGCGGCGTGATCTCCGGGTACTGGGCAATCGGCAGCGATGACAGCGAGACGAAGCCGACGATCACGGTGATGATCGCGATGACCATCGCGACAATCGGCCGGCGGACGAAAAACTCGGCCATGGCTCAGCCCGCGCCCGCGCCGTCCTGTGATTTGGGTGCAACCTTGACGCCGGTGCGAAGCCGCTGCAGCCCCTCGAGCGCAATGCGCTCGCCGGCCTCGAGGCCGGACTCGACGATCCAGCCTTCGGGCGTGCGCGGTCCCATCTCGACGCGACGCAGCTCGACGACGTCATCGTCACCGACGACGGCGAGCTGGAACAGTCCCTGGGTTTCGATGACCGCCCGCTGCGGCACGGCGATGGCGTCTCTGCGCGTCTCGACGACACCCCGGACGCGCGCGAACTGGCCGGGCAGGATGACGCGGCCGGGGTTGGCGAAGTCGGCTTCGAGCGTCAGTGTGCCGGTCGTCGGATCGATGGCCGCATCGAAATTGACGATCTCGCCGGGCTGGTCGTGGATCGTGCCGTCCGAGAGTATCAGCTTGAGCCTGCGTCCCTGCCGATTTTCGTCATCGATCTTGCGCATCGTCTCGGCGAAGCGGCGTGCGAAGGCCAGGTACTCGCGCTCGTTGATCGAGAACCGGACTCGAATCGGGTCTGTCCGCGAAACGACGTTGAGCACGACGGGATTCGGCGAGCGGCCGACGTACTCGCCGACCCTGGCCTCCGTGATGCCGATCAGGCCGTCGACGGGCGAGGCGATGCGCGTGTAGCCGAGCTCGATCTCCGCCTGCTCGACCCGGGCTCGGGCTGCCTGGACGCTGGCCTCGGCGGCATCGAACTGGGCGATGGCGGCATCGAGGTCCTGCTGGCTGACGGCACTGATCTCGGCAAGCGGCCGGATGCGCTCGAGGTCGCTCGACGCCTTGGCCAGGCTGGTCTCGGCCTCGGCGAGCTGACCCTCCGCCTCGACGACGCGCGCTTCGAACGGGCGCGGGTCGATCACGTAAAGCAGCTGGCCCTTTTTGACCTCGCGGCCCTGGAGGAAATGAATCTCCTCGAGCACCCCGTCGACACGGGCGCGGATCTGGATATCGACCGAACCGAGCGTCTGCCCGACCATGTCGAGCGTCAGGTCGATGTCGTCTGCCTTGGCCTCGTAGACGTCGACCTGCATCGGCGGCATTTCCGGCGGCGTCCGCGGGCCGCAGGCCGTGAGCGCCAGCGCGGCCGCGAGCGCGGCCGGGGCGCCCGCTATCCGGAATCGGTGCTGCAATCGATCCATGTGAACGTTCTCGTGGGACGGACGAAGCGACGCGCGCCGCCCTGTCGAGGGCTCGAGCGACGGGCATCCGTCCGGTTGACCGGCCGTTGTTGTTCTGGGTTCGGCCGAAAACTTGGTGTCAATCTCCGCACAAGAGTGTGCAGTGCAAGGCATGGCGCTGCAAGCTCGGCGACGCGTGCGGAATCAAGGAGACGCTGGCTTAACGTCGGTCACCATCATAGTCCAGCCAGATCCAGTACAGCGAGCCACATTTCGGGCATTCCACGTGCCTGGCGAACCCGATCGGCCGGTCTCGCCACTCGAAGCCGCAGGCGATACAGCGGTTCCTGGCAATGATCCGGGATCGTGCCTTCTTGAGATCGAAGCGCTTCATCGAAGGTTTGTTCGGCCGTTCGCCGTCGTCAGCACCCGGGGGTTGGATCGTGTGTCGCCGAGAGTACCAGCCCGCAGCGTCGAACACCGTCGCCGCGCCGGAAACCGCGACGCGGGCCGGGTGCTATAGTCGGCCGCGCGACGCCTACCGGGATGCACACCATGCGTACTCAGACTGCCGCCATCGTCGCGGTCCTCGTCCTGCTGCTGCCTGCCGCCGCGGCCGCCGTGGGCGATCCGGGCGACTGCGCGCATATCGCCGACCGTGACTCGAGGCTCGACTGTTTCGACGGCTTCTTTCCGTTGTCGGAGCCGGAGAAACCCGCGGAACGCCGCTCAGCGATCGAGGCGCGAGCCGCGTTGGAGCGCGAAGCGCTCGATAACTGGTTTGCGATCACGCCGCACAGACCGAACTATCTCCTGCCCGTAACGCACAACTTCTCGTCGGATTTCTCGCCGTACGGCTCGTTCGGGGAACGGTTCAGCGACACGGAAATCAAGTACCAGCTGAGTCTGAAGACACGCGTCTGGCCTAATCTGTGGCGCGGCTCGTCGCTGTGGTTCGCCTATACCCAGCAGTCTTTCTGGCAGCTGTACGCGGACAAGGCGGCCTCCGCACCGTTCCGCGAAACCAATCACGAGCCGGAACTCCGATGGCAGATGCCCGTGCGCTTCAGCGTGCTCGGCTGGAACGCGAGAGTCGCGACGCTCGCGCTCGTGCACCAGTCGAACGGTCGGGTCGAACCACTGTCACGCAGCTGGAATCGCGTCGTCGGCGAGCTCGTGTTCGAGCGCGGCCAGTTCGCCACGTCGGTCCGGGCGTGGTCGAGGATCAGCGAAGACGCCGAGACCGACGACAACCCCGATATCGAGGACTACATGGGCCGCATCCAGCTCGGCGCGGCCTATCGCGGCGAGCGGCATACGTTTGCGATCGGCGTCAAGAACAACCTCAGCCGCGACAATCGCAGCGGCGTTGAACTGAGCTGGACGTTCCCGCTGGCCGAGCACCTCAAAGGTTACCTTCAGGTGTATTCCGGCTACGGGGAAAACCTGATCGATGCCGAGAACTACACGAACCGGGTGGGAATCGGTCTTGCGCTGACCGATTGGCTCTAGCCCACGTCCGTCAGCTAGACGCCGACGCCATGCGATAAACCTCGGCGCCGAGCCATTTGAGCGCGTCCTCGGTCGCCTCGCACCAGGGGTGACCGAAGCTCAGACGCAGGAAGTTCGGGTAGGCACCGCGCGGCGACGAGAGCTTGCCGGGCAGCGTGCTGATGCCCGCATCGATGGCGCTGTCGAACAGCAGCTCGGCGTCGACGCTGTCAGGCAGCTCGAGCCACAGCACGCCGCCGCCGTCGGGCTTCGAGGTCCGCGTTTCAGCGGGAAAGTGCTGCGCCACGAGTGCGCTCATGCGATCGGCGTTGCAGCGCAGTTCGGGGCGCAGCGCTTTGAGATGACGCTCGTAGTCGCCCGAGGCCATGAACTCGGCCAGCGTGAGCTGCTGCAGGAAGCCCGAGGAACAGGAAAATGCGCGTTTCAGCCGGGCGATCGTGTCGACGGACTCTCCCGCGACGATCCAGCCGATGCGGTAGCCGGGTGCGGCGGACTTCGAGAAGGAACCGCAGGTCAGAATGTGCGCGTTGCTGTCTAGAAACTGCGCGGGCATGGGACGCTGGCCGTCGAAGCGAAGTTCGCCGTAGACGTCGTCCTCGATCAACGCGACGTCGTGCCTTTCGATCAGGTCGACGAGCCGCCTGCGATCCTCGTCGGGCATCGTCACGCCGAGCGGATTGCCGATCGTCGTCGAGAACACGCAGGCCTTGACCGGATGCTTCTCGAGCGTGGCTTCGACCGCGGATACTTCGACGCCCTCCTCGGGGCAGGTCTTAACCTCGATCGCGAGCATGCCGAGGCTGTCGATGAGCTCGAGCACGCCGTGATAGGCCGGGGTCTCGACGGCGATGACGTCGCCGGCCGTTGCGACCGACGACAGCGCGAGCATGAGCGCCTCCTGGCCGCCGTTGGTGATGCAGATTTCGTCGGGCTCGACGTTGACGCCCAGGGTGTCGAGGTAGCGGTAGGCGATCTGGCGCCGCAACAGCGGTTCCCCGACCGTCGACGCGTAGCCCAGACTGCGCTGCTCGGCCCGGGCCATGACGCGTTTCATGGCCCGGTGCAGTCCCTTGGCGACCGGCCGTGCCATCGACGGGTTGGCTATCCCCAGGGGCACGAGATCGGGCTGATTGATGCCGTCGTACACGCGCTCCATGAGCGTCCGGCATGCGCAGCTGACGGGCGGTCCGCCGGGATTTCCGGTCGGATCGACAAGGTCGTTGCGCTTCACGTGACGAACGTAGTAGCCGGACTTCGGGCGCGCCTCGACGCGCCGCAGGCGCTCGAGCTCGACGTAGGCCTGACGCACGGTGGGTACGCTGACGCCGACGCGCTCACTCATCTTGCGCAGCGAGGGCAGCCGATCACCCGGCCTGAGCGTGCCGCTGTCAATATTTTCCGCAATCAAATCAATGACCTGGCGGTATTTGAAGGCGCCATGCCCGGTGTCGGTGTGCAGCATATCTGTATAAGTCATATTTATCAGAAATTGTATCTGTTATATCTCCAGATGCGGCGTAAAGTCAATCCCACGGTTTCAGATGCGATGGAGGAACGGACCATGACGTGCACGACACTGAACAGGCGCCGCGGCGTGACTCGTGGCCCGGACGCCGGGGCCGGTCGCTGGCCCGGCGGGCAGAGGCAGCGTCTCTCGCGAATCGTCTCGCGGATCGGCGAGCAGCTTTTTCACTATCGCTACGTTCGAGCCGAGCTGATCGATCGCGCCCTGAAACGCGGGACCGACGACGGGAGGGAGCAGGAGTGAACAGCGCCTTCCTGTACCTGGTCACGGTGCTGATCTGGGGCTCGACCTTTTTCGCCGTCGAGTTTCAGCTCGGCGTCGTGGCGCCCGAAATCTCGCTCGTGTACCGCTTCGTCGCGGCAGCGCTGATCCTGTTCGGCTTCTGCAAGTGCAGCGGCCGGCGGCTGCACTTCGCCGTCCGCGAGCACCTCTGGTTCCTGCTGCTGGGTGCGCTCCTGTTCGGCATCAATTACATGCTCGCCTACCGCTCGCAGGTGTACACGACGTCGGCGATGACCGCGATCGCGTTCTCCACGATGCTGTGGATGAACATCATCAACGCGCGGCTGTTCTTCGGCGTGCGCGCTTCGCGCAGCGTCATCGCCGGCGCGGCGCTCGGCATCGGCGGTATCGTGACGCTGTTCGCGCCCGAGGTCCGCGAATTCTCGCTCGAGGACGGCGCCGTCGTCGGCGTCATTCTCGCGATGGGCAGCGCGTTCGTCGCTTCGCTCGGCAACATGGCTTCACAGCGCGCACAGAAACGCGAACTGCCGGTCGTCCAGTCCAACGCCTGGGGCATGCTGTACGGCTCCGCGCTGTCGGCGCTGTACGCCGCGGCCCAGGGCTACGAGTTCGCGTTCGAGGTGTCGACGAGCTACATCGTTTCGCTGGCCTACCTCGCGGTGTTCGGGTCGATCTTTGCCTTCGGTGCCTACCTGACGCTGTTGGGGAGAATCGGCGCACACCGCGCCGGCTACGCGATGGTCATGTTCCCGCTCATCGCGCTTATGTTGTCGGCCGCGTTCGAGGGACTCGTCATCGACGTGTACACGATCTCGGGCGCCGCGCTGGTGCTGGGCGGCAACGTGCTCGTGCTCCTCGACGGCGCGCGGCATGCCGGCCGGCAACGAGCCGAGAGGGAGCCTGCCCGCGGTGACACGCCGTCACCAGAACCTATCTCAAGCTAGATCGTGATCGCGCACGGACGGCACGGTACAAGCCATAGGCACTGATCAGAAGCCAGAAGAACTCGATCGCAAACGCGGACAGGTTGAAGTCGAACCAGAGCGAGACCAGGATGCCGGCCGCGCCCAGGCCGTTGATGAGTGAGAACGCGATCGACCGCGCGGCCAGCCACCCTGTCTGCAGCAGAAAGTACGCGGCGACGATCAGCAGTGCGCCCGACAAGCCGATCAGGTCGGCGATCGAGACGCCGCTCACGCCCGCCTCCGCGGAGCGCGATTTCGAGCCTGGCAACGCGGGCACCAGTAGGTGCCGCGATGATGTTTGCCGAGCCTTCGACTCGCGATCGGCGTATCGCACTCGAGACAGGGCTGGCCGCGCCGGCCGTAGACCCACAGCCGGCCGGCACCGTCGTTTTCGAGACGCGTGACGCGCTTGCCGCCGCGTGAGTTGCGGCGCAGGCGGTCGGCGGCCGTCGCGAAACACCGCGCAAGCGTTTCGTCGGACACGTCGCTGAGCGAACGGTCCGGTCGCAGCCGCTCGATGAACAGCACTTCGGACTTGTATACGTTGCCGATCCCCGCGGCGACGCGCTGGTCGAGCAGCACGTCGACGAGCAGGGCGTCCGGTTCGAGAAACTCGCGGGCCCGGCGAACGACCGCCGTGACGTCGACGTCGTCGGCGATCAGGTCCGGGCCGAGGCGCCCATGCACGATGCGGTCGCGTACGCTGTTGAGGCTGACGAGCTCGACTTCCTTCGCGTTGAAGCACACGTAGTCATCCGTGTCGGTCGAGAGGATCAGCGACGCCTGGCGGCGCGGCTTTTTCCATTCCTCATCGTGCGCGTAGCGATGCCAGGAACCGTACATCCCTAAGTGACTGCGCAGCGCCGTGCCGTTTTCGAGCGTAATGAACAGGTGCTTGCCGCGCGCCACCACGGTTTTCACACGCTTTGACGTGCATTCGCGGGACGCGATCGGGTCGGCCATGTGCACGCGCCTGAGCGTCTGCCGTTCGAGCCGCGGCGCCAGGTAGTTGGCAATCGCGTGGAGCGTATCACCCTCGGGCACGAGCTAGTGTCCTGTCCGTCGCGCGCGGCTTGGCGCGCGGCTTCGCCCCGGCAGCGCGACGTCGATGAGGCCCCGATAGTCGCTCGAAAATCCGGCCGCATGGAACTGCGCAGCCAGCCGTGAGTCCTTGGCATCGACACCGTCGATCGTCTCGATGACCAGCATGCGATGACGGCCCGGCTGCGGCAGGTGCCGGAGCGCCTCGATCGCCGAATCGAGCGCACCGTCTTCGTCACGCAGCGTAGCCGGAAACGTGATCAACGCGCGGCCGCGCCGGCCCACGTAGAGGACGGGCCGGCCGCGCGCCAGCATGAGCCACGCTCCGGCGACGCGCCTTGGCCTGGCGCCTTTCGGGTCGGCCACGTCGGGCCATGCGACAAGCGCACCGAACGGGTTTGCCGGATCCATCGCCGACAGCGTCACGATGTCCTCCACCGATACGCCGGTATCGCGCTCCTCCGCATCCTCGCGGCAGTCGCGCAGACGGTCGATCGCGCCCGCGTAGGCGAACTGCGCGCCCTCGAGACCGTCGACGAAATAGCCTCGGCGGACACGGCCCTGCTCCTCGAGTTCCTTCAGGACTTTGTAGATCGGACCGAACCCGCCGCTCACGCCTTCTGACTGTGCCGCTTTGCGGCTGACGATGCCGTAACGGTCGAGCAGCAGGCGCGCCCGGGCCACGGCCTGGCGCGTCGGCGACGGCTCACGCGCGAAAAGCCCCCTGACGAGCGACCAGCGGCCGCCGGCCGTGACGCTCGTGAGCGCGCGGCCGCGACGACGTCGCTTCGACGGCCGCGCAAGATCGCGCAGCGGACCGAACGTGTCGTTCGTGATCTGGCCCGCCCATACGAGGCGCCACAGCGCATCGTTGAGCGTCGCGCCATCCAGGTCCGCGATCCTGTCCCTCGCGAAGTCCTCGACCTCGAGCAGGAACGACGCGCCGTTCTGCGCGAGGCAATCGAGGATCGCCGCCTCCGTTTCGTCCTCGGGCGAGTACTCGTCGGCGGTGACGAGATCGCGCGCCTGCTCCCGCAGGTACAGCGACACGCGACCGTCGCGGGCACCGGCCGCGCCGCGGCCCACCCAGACGACGGCGCCCGAGGCGGCAAGCCGGTCCAGCATGTCCGGCCTGAAACCGGCGACGCGCGACGGCAGAATCACCGAACCCAGCAGCGACCACGGCATCGGCAGATCCTGCAGCTGCCCGATGACCTCACGCAGCCGCTCATCGCCGCTCTTACCGTCGCCAATGCCGTGCCAGGCCGGCAGGAACAGCGCAAGCGTTGGCGTGTCGACGGCCGCGGCCTCGTCGCGCAGCCTCGCGAGGTTGCGGCGCTTGAGGCGTCTCAGGACCTCGGCATCGCACCAGTCGAGCTCGACGCCGCCCGGGCGAATCTCGCCGCGCACGAGCACGCCTTCCGATTCGAGCAGCCGCAGTACGGGTTCGACCTGGGCGTCGCGCAGGCCGAAGCGCTGAGCGGCGTCGCGCGCGAGGAACGGACCGTGATGACGGGCATAGCGCTTGAGTAGCTGAAGCAGTGAATTCGGTACCGCGTCGAGGAACGTCTCCGGCAGGCCGCCGGGCGGCACGACGCCGAGCGCGTCGCGATAGAGGCCCGCGTCCGCGGCGGCGATCCAGCGCGATTCCCCGGCGACGTTGACGGCTATTGCCCGCTGCTGTTCGCGCAGGCCCTCGAGCATGGTCGAAACATCACCGACCGAGCGCAGCTCGACTTCCCCGGTCGTGAGGTCGCCGAGCCGCCGCAGGACGTCGTGAACGTCGTCGGCGTCCTTCGCGCGGCCGCGCTCGGCCAGGTACTGGAGTTCGTCTTCGAGCTCGGTCAGCACGTCTGCTTCGATCAGGTCCCTGAGCTCGGCCTGGCCGAGCAGCTCGCCGAGCAGTGCGCGGTCCAGCGTCAGCGCCTGCGCCTTGCGCTCGGCGAGCGGCGCGTCCTGCTCGTACAGGTAGGCGGCGACGTAGGCGAACACGAGCGATCGTGCAAACGGCGACGCACTCACGGTTTCGACGTCGTCGATCGTGATCGCCTGGCCGCGGATATCGGACAGCAGCGTTTTCAGGGCGGGCAGGTCGAAGATGTCGCCGAGCGCCTGGCGATACGTCTCGATGACGATCGGGAAGTTGGGGTAGCGCCGCACGGTCGCGAGCAGCGACTGCGCCTTCAGGCGCTGTGCCCAGAGCGGCGAACGCTGCCCGGGGCGGCGGCGCCTGAGCAACAGCGAGCGAACCGCGTTCTCGCGGAACAGCCCGGCGAACAGCGACGTGCCGGCCAGCTGGTCGGTGATCAGGGATTCGACCTCGTCCGGATCCGGAACGAGCGCGTCGACGCCGGGCGGTTCGTCGGTGTCGGCGAAGCGCAGCACGATGCCGTCGTCGGTATACATGACCTGCAGTTCGTGGCCGGCCTCACTCTCGAGTACGCGTGACAGCGCCATGGCCCACGGCGCATGCACACGCGCGCCGAACGGCGTCAGGATGCAGACGCGCCAGTCGCCGAGTTCGTCGCGAAAGCGTTCGACCGTGATCGTCCGGTCGGTCGGCAGCGTGCCCGTATCGCGCTTCTGCTCGGCGATGTAGGCCGCCAGGTTGGCCGCGGCGAAGGTATCGAGCGGCGTGTTGGCCTCGAGCCAGGCGGCGGCGCGTGCCTGTCCCATCCGGCCCACGCGGCGCAGGAACGCGCCGACGGCGCGGCCGAGCTCGATCGGCCGGCCGGGGCCGTCGCCGCGCCAGAACGGCAGACGGCCGGGTTCGCCCGGCGCCGGTGTCACGATGACGCGGTCGCGCGTAATCAGTTCGACGCGCCAGGTGCTCGCGCCGAGCGTCACGTTGTCGCCCGGGCGGGTCTCGTAAACCATCTCCTCGTCGAGCTCGCCGACGCGCGGTCCGTCTTCGCCCAGGTGCACACCGAACGCGCCCCGGTCCGGAATCGTGCCGGCGTTCATGCGCGTCACCATCGCCGCGCCGCGCCGGGGCGACAGCACGTCTTCGCTGCGGTCCCAGGACAAGAGCGGCTTCAGGTCCGCGAAGTCCGAGCTCGGGTAGCGTCCCGACAGCATGTCGAGTATGGCCTCGAGGGCGTCGCGCGACAGTTCGCGATACGGCCGGGCCCGCCGCACGATGCGGTCGATGTCGTCCACCGAGCGCGGACGGTCGCAGCACATCGCGACGACCTGCTGCGACAGCACGTCGAGCACGTTGACCGGAATGTCGATGGCGTCGAGCTCGGCGCCAAGCATGCGCTCCGCGACCACGGCCGATTCGAGCAGGTCGCCGCGAAACTTGGGATAGATGCAGCCGACGCTCCGCTCGTCGACGCCATGGCCGGCACGGCCGACGCGCTGCAGCCCGCGAGCGACGCTTCCCGGCGACTCGACGAGCAGCACGAGATCGACGGCGCCCATGTCGACCCCGAGTTCGAGCGAACTGGTTGCGACGATGCCGCGAATGTTGCCCTGTTTGAGTCCGTCCTCGATCTCGGCGCGCTTGGAATGTGAGATGCTGCCGTGGTGCGCGCGGACGAGGTCTTCGTCGGCGAGTTCGTTGAGCTTGTGGGCGAGCCGTTCGCACAGACCCCGGCTGTTGACGAAGATGATCGTCGAACGGTTGGCGCGAATCGCCTCGAGGAGTTCAGGGTAGATCGACGGCCAGATGCCGCGCTCGGCCTCGGGCGTGCCGACCTCGCGCGAATACAGCTCGCCCAGTATCGACCCGCCGCTTGCATTCTGCATGTCCGGCGTCGGCGGATTCTGCATGTCGGGCACGGGCACGCGAACGGTCAGGTCGAGGCTCGGCTTCGCGGAGCAGTCGACGATTTCGACGTCGCGGTCCCCCCCCAAAAACCGCGCGACGGCGTCGAGCGGCCGAACCGTGGCCGAAAGCCCGATGCGCTGCGGATCGGCGAGCGCTATGTCCGCGAGCCGTTCGAGCGACAGCGCGAGGTGCGTGCCGCGCTTGGTGCCGGCCATCGCGTGGATCTCATCGACGATGACGGTTTCGACGGTCTTGAGCGTTTCGGACGCCTTCGATCCAAGAATCAGGAACAGCGACTCGGGCGTCGTAACCAGGATGTCGCCGGGACTCCGCGCCTGGCGCTGGCGTTCGCGCTGCGGCGTATCGCCGGTGCGCACGGCGATGCCGGGCTGCCGGAAATCGAGCTCGCGGCGTTCGGCCACGCGCGTGATACCGACCAGCGGAGCGCGCAGGTTGCGTTCGATGTCGTAAACGAGCGCCTTGAGCGGTGAGATATAGAGGACGCGCACGCCGCGCGGCGCGTCCTCGGGCAGCCGGCCGAGCCGATCGATGCCGGCGAGGAACGCGGCGAGCGTCTTGCCGCTGCCTGTCGGCGCGACGAGCAGGGCGTTCCGGCCAGCGGCGATCTTCGGCCAGCCGCCGGCCTGCACGGCCGTCGGCGCGTCGAAATGCTCGCCGAACCAGCGGCTCGTCGCTTCGCCGAAGTACGGCATCATCGGGCGTCTCCCGACTGCCTGTCGAACAGCTCTCTGACGGTATCGATCGTATCCGCGTCGACCGCCGTCTTGTCGTCGCGGTAGCGTTTGACACGCGCGAATCTCAAGGCCATGCCGGCCGGGTACTGCGGACTGGCCTGGATGTCGCTCAGCGCGATCTCGGCGACGAGCTCCGGGCGTACGTGCACGATGTGTCCCTCGCGCCCGATTTCGCGGGCCAGCAGTTCCCTGGTCTGCCACCTGAGCAGCTTGTCGGTGAGCCCCTTGAAGGTCTTGCCGAGCATGACGAAGCTCTCGTCTTCGGGATTCCTCGCGCCGAGATGCAGGTTGGACAGCCAGCCCTGGCGCCGGCCGCTGCCCCACTCGGCGGCGAGAATGACGAGGTCCAGCGTGTGCGCCTGCTTGATCTTGAGCCAGTCGGCGCCGCGATTGCCCGCGGCGTAGAGGCCGTTCCGCGCCTTTGCCATGATGCCCTCGTGGCCGCGGGCAAGCGCGCTCGAGAGGAAGCGGCCGGCCTCGCCCGCGTCGGCGGACACGAGGTGTTCGATCAGCATCGACTGCCCGGTCACATCGCCCAGTGCCGCGAAGCGCTCGGCCTGCGGGCGATCGATCAGTTCCTTGCCGTCCGCGTACAGGCAGTCGAAGAAGAAGGCATCCAGCGGCAGCGATTCGCGCATCGCGTCGATGTCGCTCTTGCGGCCGAAGCGCCGCATCGTGACCTGAAACGGATGTGGCCGTCCGTCGGGCTTCAGCGCGATGACTTCACCGTCGAGGATCAGCGACTGTCCGGGCAAGGCCCGCACGGCCTCGACGACGTCGGGCAGGCTCGCCGTGACGTCGTTCAATCGCCGCGTAAAAATTCGTACGTCCCGGCCCACGCGATGCACCTGCACGCGCGCGCCGTCGAGCTTGATCTCGAGCGCCGCGGGTCCGAGTGACTGCATCGCCGAATCCACGTCTTCTGCGGGCTGCGCGAGCATCGGCCGCACCGGCGACAGGGGCTCCAGGCGGTAGCGTGCGAGACCGGCCGCGCCATCGGCGAACGCCGTGGCGGCAACCATTGCCGGGTCGGCCGTCAGCATGACCGCACGTCGAACCGCCGCGACGTCGAGCTCGGTCGCGTCGGCGATCGCCTCCGTCAGCACGGCTTCGAGCGCACCCTGGCGTAGTTCGCCGAGCAGGAGCCGTGCGAGAAAATCGCGCTCCTCGTTCGTCGCGCGACCGAACAAGCCGCCCAGCGCGGACTCCCTGGCCTTCTTCGAGCCCGGACCGCCGATCGAGGCGATGTCGTCGAGCACGCTGTTCACGTCCGCGATCGTCAGGGTCGACGTTGCATGAGCCTCCGACTCGAGGGCCGTGCGAACGCTGGCCGGACCGAGCCCGATTCGGCCCTGCGGCAGCGTGCCGCTCAGGTAGTCGACGACGAGGCGAATCTCATCGCCTGCGGACGCACGCAGGCAATCGCACAACAGGGCGCGCTTCTTCAGGCGGCTGCGGGTCGCGGAGACCGCGGCGGACACGTTGACGAGATCGGCTAGCTGCATCGTGATGATCGTCGCGCCGGACGGGGCGTGCTTTCGGGCGCGCATGGCCGGCGTGTAAACTGCGCGCTTTCCGGCCGTCGCCCGGTGACGGATGCGGACGAGCGGCGTGTTGAAAAGAGATTCAGGCGGACCATGATCGGCGGCGACACCTATTATCTCGGGCTGCCCGGCTGGGCGTTCCCGGGCTGGTGCGGCACCTATTTTACGGACAAGCCGAGCCGTTTGGCGAGCTATGCCGAGGTCTTCAACTCGGTCGAGGGCAATGCGACGTTCTACCGGGTCCCGAGCGCCGACACGGTGCTCCGCTGGCGCGATGCGCTGGGCGATGCGGGCTTCAGGTTCTGCTTCAAGCTGCCGCGCGAAGTCACCCACGAGCGCGGGCGCGCGGGTCGCGTGCTCGAAGGCTTTCTCGACGTGATCGAGCCGCTGGACCCGTTCCTCGGTCCGCTGCTCGTGCAGTTCCCGGCGACGTTCGGTCCCGCCGACCTCGAGATCGCCGGCGGCTGGCTGCGTGAACTGGGTGAGCGGCGACGCTTCGTGATCGAGGTCCGCCACCCGGCTTTCTTTGACGACCCGGAGCTGCTCGAAGCCGCGCTCGAATCGGCCGCTGGCCGCGTCGTACTCGATTCCCGCCCGCTCTACGAAGGCGACCGGGCGCATCCCGACGTGCTCGCGGCACTGCACAAGAAACCCGATGTGCCGGTCGACCCGGATGCGCCGGGCGATGTCGCGTTCGTTCGCCTGATCCTGCACCCGGATCTCGAATCGAATCGCGTTTACCTTGACGAGTGGGCAACCCACGTTGCCGGCTATCTCAAGAAGGATATCGAGACCTTCATGATGATCCACTGCCCGAACTACCGGCACTGCCCGCCGCTGGCGCGCGATTTCCACGACGCGCTGAGGCTGCGATACGACGGCCTCGCGCCGCTGCCGGCCTGGCCAATCCCCGAGCAGCTGAAGCTCGTCTGACAGAGGTCATCAAACGGTCACGAACGCTCCGCAGTATGGAGGGTTTTCCGCCCGGAGCCGTGTCTTGCCGAGCCCGTCCCGTTCGATTGCCGCCGCCCCGGCGACCGGGTCGGCCGCTGGCGTCGCGCCGCGCACGGGCGGCTACCGGATGCACCTGCTCATGGTGCTGTCGGGCTTCGCCGGGCTCGGCTACGAAATGGTCTGGACGCGCGCAGTTTCCGTCGCACTTGGCCACGAGGTCGTCGCCGTGCTCGCCGTCGTCGCGGCTTTCTTCACGGGTCTCGCGATCGGCGCGTGGGCGCTCGACGGACGGATTCGCGGCAGCGCGGTGCCGGGCCGCTGGTACGCGGCACTCGAGGTCCTGATCGGCTGCTGGGCGCTGGCTCTCGTCGTGCTGATCCCGGTCTTCAACGACGCGATGGTGGCCGCGATCGGTACGGAGCCTGCCCCGTCGAGGCACTGGGCCGCCGTGTTCCTGGGTACGCTGCTTCTGTTCCTCCCGGCTACGGTTGCGATGGGCGCGACTCTTCCGGCGATGGAGAGGCTGTTCACGGGTCGCGAACGCACGCGCTGGGGAGTTGCCGGCCTGTACGCCGCGAATACACTCGGTGCGGTACTGGGCACGCTCGTAACGACGATCGCCATCGTGCCGCTCGTCGGGGCGACGTCGGCGCTCATGCTGCTCGCCACCGTCAATTTTGTTTGTGCCTGTGGCGTACTCGCTCTGGACGGCGGCCGCCCCGTCGCCGACGTCCCGGTCGAACCGTCCGGGGCGCCGGCCGGTCCGAGGCTCGCCGCGCTGCTTGCCGTCACGGGCCTGGTCGGCATCGGCTACGAGGTCGTCGTCATCCGCGTCCTGAGCCAGGTCCTCGAGAACACGGTGTACACGTTCGCGGCGCTGCTCGCCGTCTATCTGCTCGGTACCGCGGCCGGAGCGGCACTGTACGACCGCTACGCGCCGCGCGGGGACTTCCACGGACCGCTCGCACTGCTGCTGAAAGCCCTGTCGCTGGCCTGCCTTGCCGGCACCGCGCTGCTGTGGCTCGCCGCGCCCGGGCACGCAGTCCTTACGGTCCTGCTCGGCAACGGCTACTTCGCGGCGATCGCGGGCGAGTTCATCCTTGGGTCCGCAATCTTCTTCCTGCCGGCGCTCCTGATGGGAGCGACGTTCAGCCACCTCGCGCAGGCAGCGCGTGAGTCGTTCGGCCTGGGACGAGCGCTCGGCATCAACACGCTCGGCGGCGCAGCCGCGCCGTTCGTATTCGGCATCGTCCTGCTGCCCGTTGTGGGAAGCAAGCTGCTGCTCGTCGCTATCGCCGCCGTGTACCTGCTGCTCGTGCCGTATCGCGCGGATCGGCACGGCGCGCTGGCGGCTGTGCCGGCCGCGGCGGCCCTGGGGATTGCACTTGTCGCGGGACCGCTGCGCGTCGTCGACGTGCCGCAGGGCGGCGAAATCCTGAGCTACGACGAAGGGGTCATGGCGTCGGTCTCGGTCGTGTCGGATGCCGCCGGCAGGCGCTTCCTCAAGGTGAACAACCATTTCACGATGGGCAGTTCGGCTAGCCGCTTTTCCGACCGGCGACAGGCGCACATTCCGCTGCTCCTGCACCCGGAGCCGCACACGGCATTGTTTTTGGGGCTGGGCACGGGCTCGACGTTCGCCGCCGCGGCCGCCCACCCGAAGCTCGACGCGACCGGCGTCGAACTGATCCCGGAGATCCTGCCCGCGCTCGGCTACTTCGGCCCGACGGCTGACGCGATCCGCGGCGACGAACGTTTCCGGCTCGTGACGTCCGACGCGCGGCGCTTCGTGCGCTCGAGCCCGGAACGCTACGACGTCGTCATCGGCGAGGTATTTCACCCGTCGCGCGACGGCTCCGGATCGCTGTACACCGTCGAGCACTTCGAAGCGATCCGCGCGCGGCTGAACGACGAGGGGCTGTTCTGTCAGTGGCTGCCGCTGTTCCAGCTCGACCTCGAGACGCTGCAGACGATCGTGCGGACGTTCGTGCATGTCTTTCCCGACGCCGAGGCACACCTGGCTCACTTCAGCCTCGGCCAGCCGATCGTTGCAATCGTCGGCCGCAAATCGCCGCATCGCTACCATCGCGGCTGGCTGCGCGACCGGGTCCGCAGCCGGGCGCTGGCCGAAGACCTCGCGAGCGTCGGGCTCGAAACGGACTTCGCCCTGTTCGGCGGATTTCTTGCAGGGGCCGACGGCCTGCGGCGCTTCGCGGGCAGCGGCGCGCTGAACACCGACGACCGACCCGTCGTCACCTACCAGGCGCCCGGTTTCGTTTACGCCGCGCCCGAGCCCGCGTGGGTCCGATTGCTCGCTCTGCTGGACCGGGTTGACGCCGACGCCGGCGATCTCATCGGGACGGTCGGCGACACGGACAACTTCCACAGCCGGATCGAAGCCTATTGGGATGCCCGCGACGCCTATCTCGCGGCCGGCGTCGATATCGCTCCGCACGACGACGTCCACGTGATGCTCGATCAGCTCCGCGCGCCGCTGTTGACGATCGCCGGCATATCGAGCGATTTCATCCCGGCGTACCGTCCGCTCGTGGAGCTCGCCTTCGAACTCAATCGCGTTGATCCGGTCGCCGCGCGCGAGCTGCTCGACGACATCATCTCGACGGCGCCCGATCGACCCGAAGCACGAACACTTCGCGACCGGCTCTTCGGCACTTAAACCTCCAGGAACCTGCAATGGCCAGACTGATCGACCTCTTCCCGACGCCGTTCATGATCTCCCGGCAGCTGCTCGACACGGGTCTCGTGGATCGCCTCAGGCATCGCGCGCTCGAATCGCACAAGGACGACAACGCCCGCACAGGACTCCTGTCGCACACCGAGATGATCGACCCGGGCGAGGAGTCGCTGTTCGTAGAGGTCGCCGAAACCGTGCTGCCCGAAATCACGACGTTCGGCGAGCATATGCTCGGCGATTCGTTCAACTGGACCGTGAAGGAAATGTGGATGAACGTTTTGGAGCGGGGCGGCTCCCAGTTCATGCATAGCCACGCGAACAGCTTCGTATCCGGCATCGTCTACCTGAGCGAGCTGCACCCCTCCACGCGCACGATCTTCTCCCGCGGTGCGGGCGGCTCGGATTTCGTGTTCAAGCACGACGTCGCGGACGACAAGGCGGGCAAATACAACGCCGAGCGCTGGATGGTGCCGGAGGTCGGCCCGGGCGACGTCGTGCTGTACCCGAGCTATCTGCTGCACGGCGTGCCGCCCAACGAGGGCGAGCGGCGTCTTTCGCTGGCGATGAATGCGATCCCGGATCGCCTGAAGAGCTTCGGCTACGAGATCGGCCTGACGCCCTGACCCGCAGGCCCGTTGCCGGCCGCAACGGTCCGACAAAGAAAAGGGGCCGCGTGCTGCGGCCCCTTCGCTTTCGCGGTGTGGTCGGATATCAGTCCGAACCTTGCCAGGTCTTCCACCAGTCGTCATCGTCTTTGCCACGGCGCTTCTTGCGCTTCTTGACGACGTCGATGAACACCGGGTTCGTGTAGAACCAGACATCGGCCCAGGCCTCGACGTCGGCGTTCAGCGTATCGCCGATGTGCGGCGGGCACGCCGGGTCGGTGCACGGGATGTTGTCGGTGAGGTTGTCGGGCAGCGGATTACCGTACATGTCCCGCTCGTTGGGCGTGCCGCCCGGGATGTTGCTGCCCCGGGCGCGGACGTAGCCGTCTTCGTAGACTCGCATCCGGTAGCGAAGCACGCTGCGGCCCCGGCCGCGTTGACCCAGCTCGTACTCACCGAACGACTTCGCGATCTTTGTCGTATCCGGCGCGAGCGGATCGTAGTACTCCGGGTCCTTTGGGGTATAGATATTCCCGTGGATCACGCCCGTAATGAAGTCGACCTGCGCCACCTTCGGCCTGTTGAGCGGCCGTTCCAGGCCGATCTGAAGCAGGGACGGATTGTCGAAGAAGTACGGGCTGTTGTTCTCGTCCGGCGGATCCCGGAATCTCAGGATGACGTTGACGCTCCGGCCGTAGCCGACCTCCAGCGTTTCGCCCATCGTCGCGCAGCGGCCGCCCGAGCAGACCTCGAACGTCAGGTCCTCGACGAGCTGACCCTGGACAACGTAGGAATTGCCGCTGCGCAGCGCATCGATGATGTCCTGGGCCGGGTCGCGATCGAAACGATCGATGACGTAGGCGAAGTTCTCCTGGTACTCGCCCGGCCAGAAGTCGTTCGTCGATTCGAAGTCGAGCGGGCCGAACGCGCCGCGATTGTGCCAGTCGGAGCTGCCGAAGAACCAGAACCGGCGGCCTTCGGAAAGCAGCGCGTCCCACATCGTGCGGACACCGGGCCGGCACAGCGTGACCTTGGCCGGGTCCATGCTGGACGGGATGCCGAGCGACGGGAAAATGGCCGGATTGAGCGGTTCGCCATCGAAGTCGAGACCCGGTTTCGCGGCTTCCGCGGCGCCGTAGCAGCCCGTGCCGCCGTAGGTCCAAAGGCCTGCCGACGGCCGGCCGGCGTTGTAGGATCCGCGGCTGAACTGCGCCTGGTGACCGGGCTGCGACTCGAAGCCGAACGCGATGTCCGGCGCGACGGTGTGCGCGTCGCGCATGTGCTCGACGTTGTAGCCTTCGTCGTCGTCCTCGATGAACGCGCCCTGGCGCTCGACGTGCGCCTGTACCGAGAACGCGTCGCCCGGGTAGTTTTCCTGCGCCCAGAGAACGGCCGCGACCGACTTGACGTGATCGCCCCGGTCGTCGGTGTTGATCCCGCCAACCAGCGTCGAGTTGTAGTCCGCGATGCCTTCCTCGGGACGGCCGTCGAACAGCTCGACCAGCGTATTGTTGGCATCCGGGGACAACTCGCAGGTCCATCCCTGGCCGCCGCCCTGGCTCGTGTCGTCGGAATTGCGTGCGAAACAGTACTCGAACTTGGCCATCGCGTCAGAGTTCGGCGAGATCGGATCGTACTGGCCCGTCGCTACGGTGTTGCTGCTGTGTTCGTGGCCCGGGACGACCCATTCGAGGCCCAGGAACGCTTCCTTCTCCTCGTTGCCGGGAGCGTCGCGTTCGCCGATCAGGAAATCCATCTCGAACTCCTGCAGGCTCTGCCAGCGCCACATTTCCTGGACGCGCGCACCGGTGCGAACGCCGGTATCGACGAAGTCACCCTTGATGTTCTCGGCGCCGAGGCTGTTGACCCACAGGCCGCGGTTGAACTCGGAGTCGCGGTTCAGGCCGATGAAGTCGTCGATGCGGCAGTCGCGCGAGCCGTTGCCCGAGTGTCCGACGTGGATGAACCAGTCGAGGAACGTAAGCGATTTTCGTGTCAGCGTCCGAACGGATGTCGAGCCGTCCGAGCAGGTCGTATGGTTGTGAAAATCGCCCGACAGGTACTGACCTTTCTCATAGTTGTAGTCGTAGTTGCGGCGATCATCGCTGTCATCGTCATCGTCGGCGACGGCCGGTGCAATGGCCGTTGTGGCCAGTGCAGCGGCGACGGCGCTCGACAATGCCGTACGTGTCACAGTCTTTCTCATGATTTCTCCCCGGTGTTGAAGCGTGCTGTAGGTTCGTTCATTGCAGAGCGTTACCGCGGCCCGTCTGTATGCAGCCACCGATAGGCAGACTAGACCCGCCATATGTAAGAACCGTTGCTCCCACGTGAACTCGCGATTAACAGTTGCGGCGGCTGTTACGGGATTGCGATGAACGGGTTAACGACCGACAACGAACGGATGACGGAAACGTTAGCTTTCGCTGTAAGAAAACCGTGACATTGGAACGGTATCTTGGCCTATCGCAGACGCAGGGGAGGGCTCCGTCCGGTGCCGCCGCTCGTCGACGCAGAAGAAGCTTAAGGATTACTCGCGATGCAGCGACAACTCGGAAGGCTCGGCGGCGAGCCGCTAGTCCAGTTCCTGGCGCTCGGCGTACTGGTATTCGCCATTGATCTCTTCGTGCTCGGCAAGGCAGACAATCCACGGCGTATATCCGTCAACGATGCACGCTACCGGGAGATCGTCGATATCTTCGAGGAGAATCAGGGCCGGCAGCCTACCGGGGAAGAGGTCCGCGATCTCATCATCAAGTGGACGCAGAACGAGATCCTGTATCGCGAGGCGATCGCGATGGGCCTCGACAAGGGTGACGAGATGATTCGCAGCCGCATGGTGCTCAAGCTGCGCGACATCCTGTTCAACAACCTCATCGTCGAGACACCGGCCGAGGAAACGCTCAGGCAGTGGTTCGCGGATAATCGCAGCGCGTACGACCGGCCCGAACTCATCGACTTCGAGCAGTTCCTGGCGAGCGATCTCGACCGGGAGTCGGCGGCCGGGCTTGCCGCGGAGCTGGGCAGCGATGTGCATCCGGACGCCTACGGGGCCGCCTTCCGCCAATACCCGCGGCGTATCGACGACAACCTGTTCGCGGTCTTCGACGCCGAGGACGCGCAGGCGATGATCGACGCACCGACAGGCCAGTGGGTCGCCGTCGAATCGGATCTCGGCTGGCATCTCGCCCGAGTCACGGCGCGATACCCGCGCGTCGAGGCGGACTTTGACAAGGTCAGAACCACCGTGGCGCGAGACTGGCGCGAGGCGGCCCGCAAGCGCGAACTGTCGGAAGCGCTGAGCGAGATCGTCGCGCAGTACGACATCAGCTACGAGTTCACGGCCGACCTCGTCGAGCAGTCGCTCGCATCGACCGATCCGGCGCTGTACGTCTCGCCCCAATGATCGTGCGCCCGGGTGTATCTAGCAGGCCGGCGGCGTACCTGCCGCTGGCGGCACTCGTGGTGCTGACGTTGCTCGGCAAAGCGGCGACCGCGCACGACACGCCGATCGCGCTGTTGACGCTCAAGGAAACGTCCCCGGGCACCTACGTCGAGCGCTGGACCTATTCATCGGCGACGGGCCAGGCCGTGCCGACGCCGGTGTACCCGGAGCACTGCACGCGCGAGGAGCCACAGGTTTTCTGCGGCGAACGGCGCCTGACCGGCGACATCACGATCGACAAGCTTGGCGAGCTGTACTCGGCGACGGTCATACGGCTGATACCGCGGGATGGCGAGCGTACGAGCTTCACATTGACGGCCGCACAGCCAACGGCAACGCTGACGGCAACCGGTTCGCTGCCGCTGTCGCAGATCGTTGCCGCCTACGTTCCGCTCGGCTTCGAGCACATCGTGCTCGGCGTCGACCACCTGCTGTTCGTGCTTGGCCTGATTCTGCTCGTGCGCACTCCGATGATGCTCGTCAAGACGATCACGGCGTTCACGGTGGCGCACAGCATCACGCTTGCGGCCGCCACGTTCGGCTGGATCGGCGTGCCCGAGGCAAGCGTCAACGCGCTGATTGCACTGAGCATCGTGTTCGTCGCGATCGACGTTCTCAAGTTGCGTAAAGGCGAGCTCGGCTGGAGCGTGCGCTACCCGTGGGCGATCGCGTTCGGATTCGGCCTGTTGCACGGTTTCGGTTTTGCCGGCGCGCTGAGCGGCATAGGCCTGCCGGCGGCCAGCCTGCCCGCGGCTCTTCTGTTTTTCAACGTCGGTGTCGAAATCGGTCAGCTGCTGTTCGTCGCCCTGGTGCTCGGCCTCATCTGGGCTCACCGGCAGCTGGACGCGCTGCTGCCGCGCTGGTACGAGACCGCGGCCGTCTACGCGATGGGAACGGTCGCGACGTTCTGGTTCCTGTCGAGAATGAACGACATGGTGGCGCCACTAACGGGATAAGTCATGAACAGAACTCCTCTAAACCTTACGAACCGCATCGCGCTGGCGCTCGCCGTTTGGGCCTTGCCCGGGCTCGCACTCGCGCACGCCGAGGCGGGCGTTGCAGGCGGACTGACCGCCGGCCTGTTGCATCCGATACTCGGCTTCGATCACCTTGTCGCGATGGTCGCGGTCGGACTCTGGGGCGCACAGCTCAGGAGCCCGGCGATCTGGCTCTTGCCGATCACGTTTCCGATGGTCATGGCGCTCGGTGCGCTGATCGGCGTGGCCGGCGCGCCGCTGCCGTTCGTCGAGTTCGGAATCGCCGCGTCGGCGCTCGTGCTCGGCGTCATGGTCGCATTCAGCGTACGGCTGCCGCTCGCGGCCGCGGCCACGATCGTAGGGGCCTTTGCACTGTTTCACGGTCACGCGCACGGCACCGAGCTGCCCGGTGCGGCGAATCCGCTGGCTTATGGCGTCGGCTTCGTTATCTCGACGGGCTGCCTGCATCTCGCCGGCATCCTGATCGGCCTGCTGGTCCGCTGGCCGGCAGGCGAGCGCATCGTCCGCGCCTGCGGCGCGGTCGTCGCCGGCGTCGGTGTGTTCGCGCTGGCCGCGATCGGCGGTGTTCTGGCATGAATCGGCGGCTGTTGCCCGCCAATCGGCGGCTGCTCCCGGCAGTGTTCGTTGCCGCGCTGATCGCGAGCGAGCCTGCCGCGGCCCACTCGGTTTCGGCCCGGTTCGGTGAGCTGTACAGTGGCCTGCTGCACCCCCTGACGACACTCGTCCACCTGGTGCCGTGGCTCGCGCTGGGCCTGCTCGGCGGGTTCATCGAGCCCTTGAAGTCGCGCTGGGTGCTGGTCGCGTTCCCGGCGTCGGTCGCGGCGGGCGGGCTGCTCGCCGCGGTGCTTCCCGCGTCCGGCTGGGTCGAGGCGCTCAATCTCGCATCGTTCGTCGTGCTCGGCGCCCTCGTCGTCCTCGGTCGCAAGCTCGGATTCACGGTATTCGCGGGCCTGACTGTCGTGTTCGGTCTGTCGCACGGCTTCGCGAACAACGCGACCAGCCTGGCCGGCGGCGCCCTCTTGCTGTACACGCTCGGCCTTGCCGCCGCGGCCTACATGCTGATCGCCCTTACGACGGCCTTCTCGCACGCGCTCCTCGAGCGGACGCGCTGGGGCAACGTCGCGGTTCGCGCCGCGGGCAGCTGGATCGTCGCTATCGGCCTCGTATTCGGCGGCTACACGCTGCTGCTTTGAGCGACGCGTCGTGATCGCGAAGCACATCGTCTCGGCGTTCGCGACACCGATCGTCAACCTTCGCTGGCCCGACGCCGAGCAGTTGAACGACGCGCTTGCGGCGCACGTGCTCGCACTCGAGGCCGGCGACAGCGGCGTGTCGAAGAGCAACATCGGCGGCTGGCACTCGGGACTCGACTTCCTGGATGCGCCGGCGGCAGCCGTCACCGAGTTCAGGGAGCGTGTCGAATACTACGTCCGGGAGCTCAACGACAGCGTGTTCGACGCCGCTTCGGGCGGCGCCGGCGATAGCTTCCGGCTCGATGGCTGGGCGAACGTGCTCCGGCGCGGCGGCTATAACAGCGTGCACAGCCACCCGAACGCCTTCTGGTCCGGCGTGTACTACGTCAACGGCAACGACGGCATCGACGAACACCCGTTCAGCGGCAAACTCGAGCTGATCGACCCGCGGCCCGGCGCCAGCGTCACCTATGCCGAACACACGCGTCTGTACGGCCGCTTCCTCGTCAATCCGTCGGCCGGCCAGATGATCGTTTTCCCATCCTGGCTCACGCACTTCGTGCACCCGTACTTCGGAGACGGCGCGCGCATTTCGATCGCGTTCAACGTCGTCCTGGAAGACGCCGGTTGACGCGCCCTGGGCTCGACGGGCTCCGTCTCAGCCGAGCCTGAGCTCGTAGTCCCAGCTCTTCAGTCGCGTCGGTACGGCGTTTATCGCGAGTGTCATGCGCGTGCTGCCCTCGTTCCTGGGCACCTCGTGCAGCAGGTAGCTCGGAAACAGGACGAGGTCGCCGGGCAGCGATGCCGGGACCGCCCATTTCGGCGCGTTGAACGGCCCCATCTTCGCGTCCCGGTGCTCGTTCGTGAACGCGAACTCGCGACCGCCCATGTTCTTGTAGAACACCGTCCTCGATGACGCGTGCGATTCGGTCAGGTAGACGACGCCCGATATGAAGCTGTTCGCGTGCGCGTGAACGGTCTGATAGCCGCCGGGTTCCAGGCGGTTCAGCCACATTTCCTTGATCGACCAGTCGAGGTTTTCGCCAAACAGTAGCGAACCGAAATCCACGAGCTGCGGGCCGATGACGCCGTTTACGATCTCGAACTCCGGGTGCGCGTCCGGCGTACAGACGGTCGTATGCGACAGCTGCTCGGAGCGGCTGTTCCGTTCGGTGGCATCACTGTCGAGTAGCCGAATCAGCGCGGCGACGGTATCCGCGTCGACGGCCTGCGTCACGCGCATGAACGGAACCGGAAACAGGCCCGTGACGGTGACATCGGACATCGCTATCGGTCCCGGCGATTACTCGGATGCGTCGACGCGCGCGTGCAGCTCGTCGCGAGTGACCTCGCCATCGCCGTCGACATCGGAGGCATGGATCAGGTGAATCAGGCGCACGCGATATTCGAGCTTCGTCACATAGTCGTCGCCGTCCGCATCCATGTCGTCGCGCAACGCGCTCTCGATGCGGATCAGGTCGTTCCGCTCGGTGTCGCTCAGGCCCGGGTTTACGTTTTCGTGGTACTGCCGCGCCATCCCGAGGGCCCGGTGGAGTTCGCCCAGGTGCTCGTCGACCTCGCCCGCCTGCACATAGCCTTCGTCGCCGCAGTCGAGCAGGTCGAATATCGGTTCGATCAGGAACCGCGCCTGCTCCCGCTCGTCAGCCGCATCCGGCGGAACGCTATTGCCGGATAACTCGGCGCCGGCGGCGGCGAGCGACGGCATCGCCAGCATGACGATGATGTGGACGGATACGCGCAGTGCCATCCCCTAGTCGTCCTCCTCGGAACCGACGTCGTTGAACGTCCCGTTGCGACGGCGCGCTTCCTGGTCCACAGGAGCGCGCGCGATGCCGAACTGATCGAAGTCCTGCTGATCGTAGTCCGCGTACGCCGGGCTGACGACGTGCCGGGGCTGGATCCGGCGCGGCCTTTGCGGTGCGGTGCGCCGTTCCGGACGCGGCGCGGGCGGAGCGTTCTCGGCGCGCGCGTCTTCGCTCAGCGCATCGAGCTCGCCGTAGATCGCAGAGATGTCACGCACCGTTTCCTCTAGAGGCACCGAGAGCTGGACGAAGTTATCGTCGACCTTCCGCAGTTCCGCCTCCAGCTTCGACACGCGGACGTTGGTCGCGACGAGTGCGCCGCCCATGACCAGCGCCACGCCTGCCGCGACGGCCCACCCGGCGAGATCTGCACGCATTGCCGTTCTCCTGCCCATCGGCCGATCATGCTAACGCGGCGGCGTGACGCTTTCGTGACGCCAGCGGCGACGCGAACGCTCGGGACACTAGAGGCGGATCGGCAGGTCCTTCGGCCGCGTGCCGGTTGCCCGGTAAATCGCGTTGCCGATGGCCGGCGGCACCGCGATCAGCGGCGGCTCGCCGAGGCCGGACGGAAACTCGCCGTTGTCGATGAAGGCGATGTCGAGTTCCGGCACGTCGGCCATGCGCAGCGGCCGGTACGTGTCGAGGTTGCGGTCGCTTACCTCGCCGTCGGCGAACGCCGTGCCTTCGTGCAGCGCGAGGCTCAGTCCCCACAGCGTCGCGCCTTCGGCCTGCGCCATTGCGCCGTCCGGATGCACGACCGTGCCGCAGTCGATCGTCTGCCAGAGCTTCCTGACCCTGATCGCGTTGGTAGACGGATCGACGGCAACGTGAGCGACGCAGGCCGTCCACGTCGGCATGTTGCGTTCCTGGCCGTGGCTGACCGCAACGCCCATGCCTTCACCCGCCGGTAGCTCGGTCTCGCCCCAGCCGGACCGCTCCGCGACGTCGCGCAGCACCGCGGCGAGCCGCGACGCGCCGCCGACCGAGTTCGGCGCCGTGCCGGCATTCTTGCCCGCGGCGTCCAGCCTCGCGAGCCGGAACTCGACCGGGTCTTCGCCCAGCACTTCGGCGATCTCGTCCATGAAACTCTCGACGCCCCAGCCGATCCAGCCCGGTCCGACGGCACGCAGCCAGCCCGGCAGGAAAGTCCGCTGGGCGAGGTCGTTGTTGATGGCACGAACGCGGTGCGCGGGCAGCGTGTACCAGTGGTCGGCGCCACTGATCGAGAACGTGTCGAACTTGCCGTTGCCGTCGACGCCGTCGGCGAGGAACCCCGGAGCCATCGCGAGCGTCGGCCAGCCGGCCGCCGCGGCATTGTCGATGCCCGTCAGCGCGCCGTCGGCGTCGAAGGATGCGTGGAACTGCGCCACCGACGGCGAGCGCACGCAGTCGAAACGGCTGTCTTCCTCGCGCTGAAAGACCAGCTTGACGGGCCTGCCCAGCTCGCGTGCCGCGAGCGCGGCCGGGATCATCTGATCGCCGAACAGCCGGCGGCCGAAACCGCCGCCGAGGTAGTACTGATGGATGACGATGTTCGACTCGTCGACCCCGAGCGCCTCCGCGAGATAGGGCAGGATCAGCGACTGCCACTGGTTGCCCGAGTGGATGTGGAACACGCCATCGGTGTACTCGACCAGGGCGTTCTGAGGCTCCAGCGTGAAGTGCAGCGCCGTGCTCGTTCGATAGGTCGACGATATCGTCCGGGCCGCGCTCCCGAGCCCCGCGTCGACGTCGCCGTCGTTGACGACGAGCACGCCGCTGGACGGGTCGGCCGTCAGCTTCTCGCCCTCGGCCACGATATGGGCCTCGGTCACGGCGGCGGTCGGGCCCGGCGACCAGTCCACTTCGACGGCATCGCCGGCCTTGATCGCGGCCGGGAAGCTCTCGGCGATGACGAGCGCCCAGCCCTGGATCGTCTCGCTGGGGTCGCTGAGCTCGATCGTCTGCAGGTAACCCGGAATGTCACGCGCGGCGCTGTCGTCGATCGAGTTGATCGTGCTGCCGTAGCGCGTGGGCGGAATCAACGGGTGGGCGTACACCATGCCGGGTAGCTCGGTATCGAGCCCGTAGACGGCCTCGCCACGCGACTTCTCGGGGATGTCCAGGGCCCTGGTCGGCTTACCGATGAGATTTCTGTCGGCGACGGCCAAGACCTGCATCGCACCGAGCTCTTCATCGCTGAACGAGCGCGAAACGTCGGCGCTCGCGACGATGTCACCGAAACCGATTTCCTGCTCGCCGGCGATAACCTTGCCGTCGCGCGCCGTGCACTGGTCCGCCGTGACGCCGAGCATCTTCGCGCCCTCGTCGATCAGCACGCTGCGACCGGCGGCGCCGGCCTGCGAGAGCATCGAAAACGTCGTGTGCACCGACCAGGATCCGCCCGTGACCATGTAGCCCCACTTGGGATCCGAGTCGACGTGCTCGAGCGAAACCTTGCTCCAGTCCGCGCCGAGTTCGTCGGCGACGACGCGGGCGAGCGCGGTGCCGACGTGCTGGCCCATCTCCGCCTTCGCGATATTGACCTTGAGCGCGCCGGTTCCGTCGAGCTCGAACCAGACGGTGGGTGCGAATTTCTTGCTGGCACCCGAGGCGAGATCGCCGGCCGCGTCCTCGCGGCTGCAGCCGGGCAGCACGCTGCCGAGGCCCATGACGAGCGTCGTGCCCGCCGTCCCCGCGATGAAGCTGCGCCGGTTGATCGTCGTTTTGCCGGGCATCGTCCTCCTGCTCGCGCTCATGACGACGCCTCCCCGCCGCCGGCGGCGGTCTTGATGGCCTTCCTGATACGCGGGTAGGCCATGCAGCGGCACAGGTGGCCGTTCATTGCCGTGACGATGTCGTCGTCGCTCGGATTCGGGTTGGCGGCGAGCAGCGTGGCGGCCTGCATGATCTGGCCGGACTGGCAGTAGCCGCACTGCGGCACCTGCTCTTCCACCCACGCGGTCTTGAGCGCCTCGCCTTCGGCGGTCTCGAGTCCTTCGATCGTGGTGATCGATTTGCCTTCGATGGCCGCGATCGGCGTGACGCAGGCCCTGAGCGGCTCGCCATCCAGGTGCACCGTGCAGGCGCCGCACTGGGCGATGCCGCAGCCGAATTTCGTGCCCTTGAGCTTGAGCTCGTCGCGAATCACCCACAGGAGTGGCGTGTCGTCTGGACTGTCGGACGAGACGGCCTTGCCGTTCACTTGGAATTGGATCACTTGTTACTCCCTGTCTAGGCAGGCCAGGGAGAAACGGGCCCCGGCCTTTGAATGCTGCGCCGGGTTGTCAGCTGTCCCTGATCGCGTCGCGAATGCGCTGGTAGCCTTTCTTGAGCTCCTCACCGAGATCGCCGAGGGCATCGCCGACGCCTTCGCCGGTCCGGGCGATCTCGGCCCTGGCGAGGAACTTGCGGGTGCGGCCTTCGAGCTCCTCCCACTCCTCTTTCACTTCCTTCGAAGCCAGGTTCATCTGCACCCGGAGTTCGTCCCGTTTCTGCTTGAGGTCGTCTATCAGGTCGTCGAAATCACTCACCGTTCACTCCCGGTCGCCAGACTACAAGAGTACACCTTTCCAGACCCTATTCCAGACCGAATCGGCCCTCGTATTCGTTTATAGTAGCCGCCGGCTGTCGCGGCTCATCCGCCGCGCGGGACCAAGGGAGCAAGGAAAGTGCGAAAACGATGGACGCCGCTGGCTGTCGGCGTCGCGCTCGCGGCGTTCGGCTGCGGCAACGACGACGATGCCGCGGGCTACGGTACGGCCAGAACAGTAACGGGAGATGGGCAAGTGTCATCGATAACCGTCGAGGACCGGAGCATCGCGGACAAGGCCGTGCTGGCGTTGGCCGATCACCTGGATGTTCCCGTGACGGCGATCCGCGTCGACTCGGTTCGGGCCGTCGAATGGCGAGACAGCAGCATCGGCTGTCCGCAGCCGGGCGAGGCCTACCTTCAGGTCATCACACCGGGCCACAAGATTACGCTGCGTCACGAAGGCAAGCTGCACGTCGTGCACGAGGCGAACGGCAACGCATTCGTCTGCGTCCGGCGGAAGCCCGCGGTTTCGGGCCTGACGGAGAAACTCGAGCTCGTCTGGGCCGAGCAGGCGGCGATAGCGCGCGAAGACCTCGCCTCGAAACTCAACGTCGACGCGTCGCAGATCATCGTCGCATCCGCCCGCGCGACAACCTGGACGGACACGAGCCTGGGCTGCGCCGATCCCGATGCGAGCTACGACGATGTACGCGCGGAAGGCTTCGTGCTGACGTTGCGCCACGGCAGCCGCAACTTCACCTATCACACGGACCTGGATCGCGTGATCGCCTGCCCGCCGATCAGCGAGGACTGAAGGCCGCCCGGGTTACCCCGGGCGGCCTCGTTGCTGGCAAGCCTTGCGCTTGCTTAAGGCGTTGCGCCGCCGAAGCAGGCCGCGATGGGGATATCGCAGATGCCGCCGCCAGTGTCGTTGTCGATGCTCAGGATCGTCAATCCCTGTACTCCGTCGGCATCGCTGTGCGAAATCGCGCCCAGCTGCTTGAAGCCCGTGCCGAAGTTGAGATTCATCCACTCGAGCGAGATCGTCGCGGTCGTTCCGAGCGAGGCGGCACCCGGTGCCGACGTAATCGTCAGGTTGCCTGCATCGTCGACGATGCCGAACGAGTACGCGAACAAGCCGAACTCCGTCGGCAGCCCGTCTTCCGTCTGGAAGCCATGTGCGAACACCAGGTACGGATCGTCGATCGCCGGATCGTTCGCCGGGAACAGGACGCTGACCTCCTCGTTCGACGTCGCGTTGGTGCTCGAGCCGATCTGCGTGCACGACAGGTTCGGGCAGTAGTACAGGTACAGATCGATGTCGTCGCTCTTCTCCGTATAGGCATCGGTCAGCTCCCATCGAGCGTAGGCCGCACCCTCGGGAACCTCGTCGAGGAACGCAATGGTCGTACCCGGACCGAGGAACGCGAAGCTGTTGCCCGGATCATCGGCGACGGAACCGACGAATACCGTGGCGTCGTTGAGGCCGTGGACGCCCGGCGTGTACTCGCCGGTGTAGCCGAACGTGATGTCGAATTCGGCGGCGCCGGACGGGCCGGCACCCGAGACTTCGGGCGGCGCAACGATCGCTACGGCGTTGACGGCGATCGGGCTGCGCACTCGGCGTGCATCCTTGCCCCGACCGTCGGAGTCGGAGTCGGAATCCGAGTCAGAGTCGTCGTCCCGGCCGCGTGTCCCGGATTCGACCCAGGTCAGCGAGCCGAAACGCCACTCGCCCGGAGGCGCGGAGACGTTCGTGATCGTGACCTCATAGCTCGCGCTGTCGCCCGGGGCCAGGTACAGGCTTTCAGGCGACACCGAGACGTCATAGCCCGGCGGGGCCTCGATCTCGGCGGTCCAGTAGGCCGGTCGATCGTCGCGGTTGCGCCAGCGCCTGCCCTTCCGGCGGTCGTAGCCGTTCACGGCCGTGACCGTGCGGGTCACGGTCTGCGTACCCGGCAGTTCGGCGATACCGATCGACGCCAGGTTCAGGTCCCCCGGGTTCGTCGACAGGTCGAGGACGTCCTCGACGAAGCTGCAGTTCTCGGCGCTGATCAGCGGCGTCACCGTGCCGCAGCTCGCGGCCAGGTAGTCGAGCAGTCCGGCGTCATAGGTAAGGCCCGGATCGACCGACTTGTTCGGGTCGACGTGGCCGGCACCGTAGTCGAACGGATCGGCCGGCGTAGCGCCGTCTTCCTTGACGACATCCTGACGGGCCGTCGTCATCAGCGCAGACTTGATCTGCGCCGGGCTCCAGTCCGGATGTGCCTCGCGGACCAGCGCCGCGAGCCCGGCAATATGCGGGCTCGACATCGACGTACCCTGGAGGTAACCGAAGATGTCACCGGCGGAGCCGTCCGCCTGGTCGGGCGCGTTCGCCGCGAGGATGCGGACGCCCGGCGCCGTGATGTCGGGCTTGATCCAGTCACCCTCCGTGCTGAACGGGCCGCGCGAGGAGAAGTCGGCCATGATGTTGCCTTCCAACTCCTCGGTGATAAAGACACCGGGCGACAGCGTGACGTTCACGGCATTGCCCGCATCGACCTCGGCAAGCAGCGCGAGGCCGATAGCGTTGTCGATCATGACGCCGGGAATACTGGACGTCTTCTCGGTCGCCGTACCGCCCATGGCCGTCTTCGGCCGCGAGTCGGTATACATCAGCACCGCGGATGCGCCCGCGTCCACGGCGGCCTCGACCTTGATCGTAAAGGCACAGCCGCCGCGCGCAATCAGCGCGATCTTGCCGCCGATGTCGTTGTTCAACGGGGCACAGGCGTCGATCGGGTCGGCGGCCACGAGGTCGTCAATGACCGCGCCGCTGAACGCGAGCGGCTGCGTGATGACGCCTTCGAGCGCCGTGTATTCACCCGCAACCGACGCGGGCGTGTTCACCGTAACGGCCAGCGCGAAGCCCGTGCCGTCCAGCGTCGACGCGGCAACCGAGGTCACCCAGGGCTCACCGGCGTTGGTCGTGGCGAAGCCCGGACCGTCGTTGCCGGCCGAGCGGGCAACGAACACGCCTGCCGCGGTGGCATCGAGGAACGCGAGGTCCTGCGGGTCGTTGAACGCCGCGGCGGTGCCGACCGAGAAGTTGATGACGTCGACGCCGTCTGCGACGGCCGCGTCGGTCGCTGCCGCGCTGTCGGAGAAGAAGCAGCTGAAATTCGTCGCGCCCGGAGACAGCCAGCACACCTTGTAAACGGCAACGCGGGCACGCGGCGCCATGCCGCTGATCGTCGTCAGGGGCACACCCTGCAGCGAAGCCTCGACCTCGTTGCCTGCCGCGGTGCTGGCCGTATGGCTGCCGTGGCCCGAGGAGTCGCGCGGCGACAGGAATTCGCCTTCGACGACCGAGCCGCGGCCGGCCAGGAAGCCGTCAACGAACCAGCGGGCGCCGATCAGCTTGTTGTTGCAGTCGTCTTCGGACCAGCCTTCGCCCGCCTGGCAGATGCCGTTCCAGTCCGCGGGCGGATCGTCGTAAACGACCCTGTTCTGGAAACGGCGCAGCCAGCGCTTCAGCCAACGCGGCAGGTCGCTGTCGTCGTCGAAGTCTTTGTATTTCTTCTGGTTGCGGTCGGAGAAGCTCGGGTGTTCCTGAACGGCGCCGGTATCGAGTATGCCGACGATGACGTCTTCACCCTTGAGCCCGAGCCGTTTCCTCAGGCCCTCCTTCCGATCCAGCAGCCCGAGAAACTCGGGGCTGTTGTTGGTCGTTACGTCGACGGAATAGTCTTCCCAGACCGCGGCGACTTTCTTGTTGCCGCGCAGGCTCTGTGCCTGCTCGTCGGTCAGGCGGGCCGCGAAACCGTTCATCGCATGCCGGTAGCTGTATATCTTTGCACCGGCGGCGCCGACGTCACGCAGGGCGGCGTCGTGGGAATTGACGAGATCGGCCGTATACATCTGTACGTGGCTGGCGTTTGCATTGTATTTCTCGCCTTCCCGCGGCGCGGTTGCGGCAAAACCTGCAACACCGCCTGTGTAAGTAAGACCTGGCTCGCGGCGCATCTGTACGACGTAGGTACGCTGAACGCCCGGCCTTGCCGAGTTGTCGAACGCCTGGTCGAGATGCAGTCCGGCCGGCACGGCCGGCACTTGTTGAACTTGCTGCGCCTGCACGTTCGCAGCGAACGGTATCGCTGTGAGCGCGGCGAGCACACGTACGTATTTACGCATCGATATTCCCCGTCTTTAGGTTCTTTGGTCTTCGAGCTGATTGTTATATTCACCGCAGATATAACTCTGCTCGCGAACATTATTGCCGGACAATCCCTGTTGTTCTCGAGGCCCGAACGACCGATTGGTTTTCGCGTGGTCCCTGTGCCGGCATCGGCGGCACCGGGGGCAGTGTCGCAGCAATCTCGAGCAGGATTCAAGCCGGCGTTCGCCGCCGCGATCGGCTCCGGGATTATGGAAAATAAAAACGCCGTTTTTGGCGTCATTCACGACAAAAACGTCGGATCGTTGTGCAAATGATACGGTTTGTTGATCGTTCGTCCAGGACAGGGGCTTGCCGACCATCTATGGTTGCGCGGTATAGCCGAATCGCATAAGCAAGATGCGTTATTCCTGTTCGCTGTTTAGCGCGATCAGCATCATGTCTGCGGCACACCGTCCGTGGCATGTCCTGTCGTCGCAGCGCAGGGCTCGTTCTCGAAACGCACGGTCGTACCTTGCGAGCTTCGTTCGAGGACCTGATCGAAGAAACGCAGTGCCTGTTTACGCAGGTAGAAGATGTACACCGCCGCCGTCAGGTGGCCCGTCGGCAGCGTGATCGTCTCGGGACCGCCGAGCGCGTCGCGAAGATCGCGCTGTTGTGACGTCGGCACCGTGTCGTCGTAGCTGGCAATAACCATCTGGACGCGCGCCGCATCGACGAAAGCCGCCAATGTCAGGATACGAGTTTCGATGTTGTCCTCGAGGAACTGTCGGAACTCTTCGGATGACATCTCGAGCGTCGCCATCGCATCGGTAACCGCATTCCTTACCCTCGGCTCCTCGGTATCCACGAACAGCGTGGGCAGATCTCCCGCTGCCAGCGCCGGCACGACGGCGCGAACCCGGTCATCGAGCGACGCGAGGTACATCGCGTTGATGCCGCCGAGGCTCGCGCCGAACACGACGATTCGCTTGGGGTCGAGCTTGTCCTGGGTCTCGACCCAGTCGAGCATTCTGCGGTGGCGCAACACGGCCGCACGCAGCGCGCGCTCCGGATCGACGAGATCGGTAGACAGCGTGCGCCGCTGAGATGTGTCGACGATAATCGAGGCATAGCCATGTTTCGCAAAGTAGCTCGCGAACGGTCGAACGATGTCCTTCTGACCGTTCAGGATCGGCAGCACGATGGCGACAGGTGCGGGCCCGTCGTCGTGCAGCTCGTAATATTCGAACGTGACAGGTGTTTCGTCGGTGTCGCCGGGTAGTCCGCTCGGAAACGAGCCTGCTCGGTGTGTGTAAAGCCGCTTCTCGTTCATGAGTTCGAACTCGGCGACCGGCGGCGGCGCCTCGTAGCAGAATGCGGCCGAGAGCTCGGCCGGCAGCGCCTCTGGCATGCGGTAGCCCTCATCGAGCGAGGTGACCGACGCGCAAGCCGACGTCAGCACCGCCGCGAGCAACAGAGCTGTGGCGGTGCCCGGACGCATCCGCGTTCAGGCGCGTCTGGCCCGGATCATGAGCGTGCGACCGAACAGCATGCGGAGCTGGTTTTGCAGCTTGACGTTCGCCGACTTTCGCGAAGCCTTGAGGCTTGCAAGCCAGACCAGCGGAATCAGGAATGACAGCCAGAGCGACGTATTCTGAAACTTGTCAACGGCCACCTCGACGATGTCGAAGCCGGCCTGCTTCAGCCGCCAGCGATAGCCGTCGAGCGTCAGCGGAGTGATGTGCTGCCGGACAGGATCGCGAACGTCGGGATCGAGCGGCGGAAACGAGTAAGCGTAGCCCGTGAGCAGAAACGCGAGCCGCGATTTGAGCGACAGAATATTGGGCGTCGTGATGATCAGCTCGCCCTCGGGTTTGAGCACCCGGGCGACCTCGCCGAACAGCCGTTCGGTTTCCTCCAGGTGCTCGACCAGCTCGACGCCGAATGCGACATCGAGGCTCGAATCCTCGTACGGAAGGCGGCCATCCTGGGAGACGGGCAGGCACTCGACCTCGGGAACGCGGAAAAACTCGGGGAACAGATCGCAGGCGAACACGCGGTAACCCGCATCGGACAGCCTGCGCGACAGCGCGCCCATGCCGGCACCGATGTCGACGACACGCGTCTCGGCCGGCACGCGTTTGGCGTGCGACAGGAGTTCGATGGCGCGATCATGAATGCCGCCAACGGCGATTTCGGCAGGCGTGCTGCCGTCGTCGCCCTCGCGCTGTCGCCGATGACGTGGAGTCGGGTTTTCGGAGGTGGTAGCGATCGGGGAATCCGCCGGTCATCGCGATCTGGCGAGCGTATCGGGCGCTCTGTACAAAGTCCAGACGGCGAAACCCCGTGGCAACGGTGTTATCGTGAGCCGCGTCGTCAATTCCCGGGCAGGCGAACGGGCGGAGCGGCGGCGACCACAGCATGACTGACCTGAGCAACGAACACCCGATACTCGGCCCGATCCGACGCCATGCCTGGGCGGGTATCCTGCTCCTTTGTATCGGTGTCGGCATATACGCGCTGTCGGTCGATCCGGCGGACGTTGACGCAAGCGGCCACTACGGCTTCCTGTCGATCATGCCGGCCGTCGCCGCGCTCGTGATCTGCTTCGTTACGCGTAATGTCATCCTCGCGCTGTTCATGGGTGTCGTGCTCGGCGGGCTCGTGACGACCGATTACAACATCATTCGCGGCTTCCTGATTCCCGCGATCGGTACAGAGCGCTTCGCCGAAATCCTGATCGTCTACCTCTGGGCGCTCGGCGGACTTCTCGGTATCTGGAATCGCAACGGCGGCGCCTGGTACTTCGCGAACTACGTCTCGCAGAACTTCGTCAAGTCGCGCCGCTCGGCGATGTTCTTCGCCTGGCTCATGGGCGTTCTGTTTCACCAGGGCGGGACGATATCGACAGTGCTCACGGGGACGACCGTGAGGCCCGTGTCCGACCGCGAGCGCGTGGCACACGAGGAACTGGCCTACATCGTCGACTCGACGGCCTCGCCGGTCGCGACGGTCCTGGCGTTCAATGCCTGGCCGGTCTACGTCGCCGGCCTGATCGCCATACCCTCGATGAGCCACTTCATCCCCGACGGCGCGGCCGCCCAGAGGCTCTTTTTCCAGTCGATCGCCTTCAACTTCTACGGCATGTTCGCGATCCTGTTCACGTTGCTGTTCGCACTCGGCCTGCTGCCGTTCATGGGAAGGATGATGCGCGAGGCGCGGCAGCGTGTGCTCGAGACCGGCGCGCTGGATCGCGAGGGCGCGGAGCCGATGATCGCGGAGGAGCTGACGACGGTGAGCATCGCCGAGGGCTATTCGCCGTCGCTGCTCGATTTCTTCGTGCCGATCGGGATCCTGTTTACCGTCGCGATCGTGCCGTACGTCGTCACGGGCGAACTGCTGATTTTCGAGGCCTTTGGCCTGGCGGTCGTGAGCGCGGTGGTGCTGTCGATACTTCGCGGCATGAGCGTGAAGGACGCGTTCGAGGGTCTCGTGGACGGGATCAAGGGTGTGACGATCGGTGCGATCATCCTCGGGCTCGCCGTCACGCTCGGCAAGGTCTCGGATACGCTCGGCGCGTCCGCCTTCATCATCGACGTCACGGCGGAACAGCTCACGACCCTGCCCTACATCCTGCCGGGACTGCTGATGATCATCTGCATGGTCGTGGCGTTCTCGGTCGGTTCATCCTGGGGCACATACGCGGTGGTCTTCCCGATCGCGCTGCCGCTCGCCTTTGCCCTGTCGGCGGACCCAACCTATCTCAAGCTCGCCTTCGCCGCGATCCTCGGTGGCGCGGTTTTCGGCGACCAGTGTTCACCGATATCCGACACGACGATCCTTGCCTCGGTCGCGTGCGGCTGCGACCTCATGGACCACGTATTGACCCAGCTGCCGATGGCGCTGACCGCGGCCGGAATTGCCATCGCCCTGTACACCGGGATAGCGTTCGTGATCCTGTGACGTTGCGCCACCCGGCCTGCCGCAGTCGAGGCATGGCGTGCCCCAGTCAGTCCTGTTATATAATGCGGCCCTTCCGCCGGAACGACTCCTTTCCGGCACGCTAGAACGCTCCGGAGCATTACGTTGAATCGGGACCAGAAATTTTTCGATATGTACTCCCTCGTGCTGGGTGTACTCGGCGCGATCGCGCTGGCGATCTTCGTGTTGGCGATGAAGATCTCGGACATCACGCAGGGCGTCTACACGCGCGACACCGACGAATACCGCGCCGCGGTCGCGGAACGCATCCGGCCGCTCGGCGAGGTCTACCTGCCGGGCGACGAAGTGGGCGGCGGTGCAGCCAGCGTGGAGACGCCGCCCGCGCCCGAACCGGTCGCCACGGCAATGACTGGCCCCCAGGTCTACAACAGCGCGTGCATCGCCTGCCACGGCAACGGCGTCGGCGGCTCGCCGATCGTCGGCGACGTTGCCCAGTGGGCGCCGCGAATCGCCAAGGGCATCGACGTCCTCTACGACCACGCGATCAACGGTTTCAACGGCGAAGCCGGCGTCATGATCGCGAAGGGCGGCCGCATGGACCTGTCCGACGCCGAAGTCGAATCTGCCGTCGACTACATGGTCGCCGAGTCTCGATAGGCGCGGCGTTTCGCCGCCGGCCATTCCCCCCTGAGCGCCAGCGCCTCCGCGACATGCGCGGCGGCGATGCCCTGCGTGCCCGCGAGGTCGGCGACCGTCCGCGCGACGCGCAGCACACGATGGTAGGCGCGTACCGACAGGCCGAGGCGGTCGGTTGCCGCGTCCAGCAGGCCGTGGCCCGCGTCGTCGAGCGCGCAGTAGCGATCGATTTCGCCCGTGCCCAGACGCGCGTTCAGGCAGCCGGCTCTAGTTCGCTGCCTCTCTGCCGCGGCTTCCACGCGCCGCCGAACCCCGGCGCTGCCCTCGGGCTTCTCGCCGTCCCGCCGGTAGGCGGCCCTGGGCGGCCGGCCGACCTCGATACGAATGTCCACGCGGTCGAGTAGCGGCCCCGAGATTCGGCCGCGGTAGTTCGCGACCCGTTCGACGCTGCACGCGCAGTCCGCGAGCGGATCGCCGAGGTAGCCGCAGGGGCAGGGGTTCATTGCGGCGATGAGCTGGAAGCGCGCCGGAAAATCGGCCTGCGCCGCCGCCCGCGAGATCGTGATCGCGCCGGCCTCGAGCGGCTCCCTCAACACCTCGAGGACGCTGCGCTTGAATTCCGGGAGTTCGTCGAGAAACAGCACGCCGTTGTGGGCGCGTGACACCTCGCCGGGCCGCGGATCCGAACCACCGCCGACCAGCGCCGCCGCAGAGGCCGTGTGATGCGGCGAACGAAACGGCCGCCGGAGCCATCGGCCCGGATCCGGCAGCACGCCGAGGACCGACTCGACGGCCGCGGTCTCGATGGCCTCGGCCTCGGACATGGGCGGCATGATGCCGGGCATGCGTTCGGCGAGCATGCTTTTGCCCGTGCCGGGCGGCCCGACGAGCAGCAGGTTGTGACCGCCCGCGGCCGCGATTTCCAGCGCGCGGCGCGCCTGCCTCTGGCCGCGGACCTCGGCAAGATCGGGACCTCCGGCCGGATGCTGTTCCTTGAGCGCACGGCGTGCGGGGCGGATGCGCTTCGATCGGTTCAGGTGCGCCGTAACCTGCAGCAGCGATCTCGCCGGGATCACCTCGCCCGCCGCGAGGGCGGCCTCGGCAGCGTTCGCCGCGGGCGTGATGATGGTCCGGCCGGCGGCTGCCGCCTTGAGCGCCGCGGGCAGCAGGCCGGGCACGCGGCGGACATCGCCGTTCAGCGCAAGCTCGCCGTAGAACTCGCGCGCCGGGAGGGGCGCAATCGTGACCTGTCCGCTCGCGGCCAGAATGCCCAGCGCGATCGCGAGATCGAAGCGCCCGCCGCTTTTGCGCATGTCGGCGGGGCCGAGGCTCACGGTGATCCGTTCCTGCGGAAACTTGAAGCCCACGCTCATGATCGCCCCGCGAACCCTGTCCTTGCTCTCGCGGACGGCGGTCTCGGCCATGCCCACGATCGAGAATCCGGGCAGCCCGCCCGACAGGAACACCTCGATCGTGACCTCGGGCGCATCGACGCCGAGCTGGGCGCGGCTTTTGAGGATAGCGAGACCCATCGCAGCCCTCCGTGGCTCAAGCCCGGTAGCCACCGAAACGGCGGCCGCCGTCAGGCGTCGGCGGATTCGAGCTCGGCCAGCTGTTTCTCGAGTCGTTCGAGCTTCTCGCGGGTACGGGCCAGTACGGCCTCCTGCACCTCGAACTCCTCGCGCGTAACGAGGTCGAGCTTCGCGAGCCCGTCGCTCAGGACCGTCTTGAAGTTGTCGGCCAGCTCGTCGCGGACTGACGCAAGGCCTTCGGGAAGCGCGCCCGCGAGCGTGTTCGCCAGTTTCTCGATGTCACTCTTGTTCATGCCGCAAGTGTCGCCCAGCGAGGGGCCTCCGCGCCAGTCGCATTCCGCGTCGCAATGGCTTGATTCTGTGCTTGAGTCTGCGTGGCCGAATTCTCATCGGCACGCTGTCAGTGCGATTCGGAACGGGCCCTGTCCGGCAGCGCCGGAATGGCCTTCAAGTATGCCGCAACCGCCTGCCGGTCCTCCGCGGAGAGCCGCGCGAAGTTTTCCTGCACGGCCACCATCGAGCCGCCGACCGTGTCCCAGTCGGGCGTGAAACCGCTCTCGAGGTAGTAGGCGATATCCCCGGTCGACCAGCCGCCGATGTTGTCGCTACCCGGCGTGATGTTCGGGATACTGCCGGCGCCGTCGAGATTGGGCGCGCCGGCGAGCCAGCGGTCCGGCAGCGAGCCACCGAAACCGTCGCGCGGCGTATGGCATTCGCCGCAGTGGCCCGCACCTTCGACGAGCGACCGGCCCCGTGAAAGCGCCGCATCGGAATCGTCGATCTCGACCACGGGCGCGGCATCGAGATAGAGGCGCTTCCAGGCACCCAGGCCGCGGCGGATCGACCACGGAAAGCCGAGTTCGTGATCGGCGACGGACGTATCCACGGGCTCGAGGCCATCGAGAAAGGCCTTCAGGTCCATGACCTCGCGCGGATCCATCCGCGCGTAGGACGCGTACGGAAACGACGGATAGTAGTGGCGGCCCGAGGGCGATACGCCGCGCTGCATGGCATTGACGAAATCCAGCGTCGACCAGCCGCCGATGCCGGAAGCGTGCGGCGAGATGTTCGGCACGCGGAATACGCCGAACGGCGTGTCGAGTTCGAGGCCGCCGCCTAGCGCGAGCTTGTCGCCGTCCTTCGCAGGATTGCCGTCGCTCGAGGTCGCGTGACAGGACGCGCAGCCGCCGGCCCAGAACCACCGCTCGCCGGCGGCGGCATCGGGGGTGTGCTCGGGCAGCGCCGATAGCACGAGCGGCCGCGGGCTCGTCAGCAGCCAGGCCGTGACCGCCAGCGCGGCGAGCACGCCGGCCGCAAGTTTCAGACCGCGCATCGGATGGCTGCCGTGTTGCTGCGCTTAGCCGGCGTCAATCCTCGATACGGTAGGTGTCGTGACAGTTTTTGCAGGCCTGGAACACCGGGCCAACGGTCGGGCGCGCGGCTTCGAGTGTCTGCGGATCGGCTTCGATGGCCCTGGCCGTCGCCGTCTTCCACCTGTCTAGCGCCGCATTGAAGCCCTCGCGGTCTTCCCAGATCGCCGGCGCGGCCTCGGTCCCCTCACCCGTCTCGCTGCCCTCCGGGAACAGGTCGCCGAATCTGTCGCCGGCGGCACGCCAGACTTCGAGTGACTCCATGACGACGCCCGCATCGTACTCGGCCTCCCCTCGCAGCATCAGGCCGACGGGCTTCGCGGCGTCGCGCACGCCTTCCATGAGCTCGTGACGCTCGTGCATCGGCGTATGGTCGGCGATTGCCGTGCTGCCGAGCGCCAGCAGGGCAGCGGCGGCCGTTCGAATCGAGTTCTTCATCATGCGCATGGACTCCTCGTATCGGATTGGGGGGGAGAGCAGGACGCTCGATTCTAGCCCGCATCCGTCACCGATTACACGGCCAGTACGGCATCCCGGATCGCCGGTCATCGCGGAGTCCGCGGTGCCTCGGTCGGATGGCCGGTATTCGGCGCGACCGTCCAAAACAACCGGGCCTGTCGCTCATCGATTCGGGGCATCGGCGGCGCCAACGTGCACCAAGATGGTGCACGTCGCGTGTGACGGCGAGTTCTATCCCACTGTTTTTCATGCGCTTTCGAAATTGGCACGAATGCTGCTATGTCAGTGCGAATGGCGGCGACACGCAGGGGATGGAGTCTCCGGGCGCCGCGCCGACGTCCGGAACCTTCCAAGCCTCAAACGGGGGAACACGCATGAAAATGATCACCGCGATCATCAAGCCCTTCAAGCTCGACGACGTCCGCCAGGCCGTGGGAGACATCGGGATACAGGGCATCACCGTCACGGAGGTCAAGGGATTCGGCCGCCAGCGCGGCCATACCGAACTCTACCGCGGCGCGGAATACGTCGTCGACTTCCTGCCGAAGGCCAAGATCGAGCTGGCCGTCGACGACGATATCGCGGAGCAGGTCATCGAGGCCATCGCCAACACGGCGAGAACCGGCAAGATCGGCGACGGCAAGATCTTCGTCTCCGACCTGACCGAGGCCATTCGCATACGCACCGGCGAGACCGGTCCCGAAGCCGTCTAAGCAACGATTCCAAGGGGAGGCAATCTGATGGAAGACGTAACGCAGATTTCGGCGCAGGTCACGGAACTCGCCTATGCGCTCGACACGTTTTATTTTCTCGTCATGGGCGCGCTCGTCATGTGGATGGCGGCGGGTTTCACGATGCTCGAAGCCGGCCTGGTTCGCGCCAAGAACACGGCTGAGATTCTCACCAAGAACGTCGGGCTGTATTCGATCGCCTGCATCATGTACATGGTCTGCGGTTACACGATCATGTACCCGTCCGACGCATCCAACCTGTTCCTGCAGTTCGGCGACGGGCTGCTGGGCCGCGGCGACAATTCCGCCGAGGACGTGATCGCGAGCGCCGGCGAGACCTACTACTCCGGTCTGTCGGATTTCTTCTTCCAGGTCGTGTTCGTCGCGACCGCGATGTCAATCGTCTCGGGCGCGGTCGCGGAACGCATGAAACTCTGGGCGTTCTTCGCGTTCGCGGTCATCCTGACGGGCTTCATTTACCCGATCCAGGGCTTCTGGAACTGGGGCGGCGGCTTCCTTTCGGAGAACTTCGGCTATTCCGACTTCGCGGGCTCCGGCACCGTGCATCTGTGCGGCGCGGCCGCGGCGCTTGCCGGCGTCATCGTGCTCGGCGCGCGCAGGGGCAAGTACGGCCCGGCCGGCCAGGTGAACGCGATACCGGGGTGCAATTTACCCCTTGCGACGCTCGGTACGCTGATCCTTTGGCTCGGCTGGTTCGGCTTCAACGGCGGCTCGGAGCTCAAGGTGTCCGACGTCGGCGAGGCGAACGCCGTCGCGCTCGTTTTCGTGAACACGAACATGGCGGCCGCCGGCGGGCTCGTCGCGGCGCTGCTGCTGTCGAGACTCTGGTTCGGCAAGGCCGATCTCACGATGGCGCTGAACGGCGCGCTCGCCGGACTCGTCGCGATCACGGCGGACCCGTTGTCGCCGTCACCGCTGCTTGCCACGGTCATCGGGGCGATCGGCGGCCTGCTCGTCGTGGGCTCGATCGTCCTGTTCGACAAGCTCAAGATCGACGATCCGGTCGGCGCCATATCGGTGCACGGGACGGTCGGCATCTGGGGCGTGATCGCGGTGCTGTTCTCGAACGGCGACGCGAGCCCCTCGGGCCAGCTCGTCGGGATTCTGAGCATATTCGCCTGGGCGTTCATCGTGAGCCTCGCGGCGTGGTTCGCGCTCAAGGCGATCATGGGCATCCGCGTATCGGAAGAAGACGAATACGAGGGTGTCGATCTCTCCGAATGCGGCCTCGAGGCCTACCCGGAGTTCACGTCCGCCGAGTAGCCCCGGGCAACGTCATCGCCGTGCCCGGCACGTCGGGGTCCGTCGTTTGCTCCTCCCCCCCTTGATTGCGGAGCAAAGGCGGACCCCGAATTCTGTCCGTCCCGATACCGCGCGGCGGCCGTCCGCTCGCGCCCGGACCCGGCTATCCGACCGATTCGGCGCCGGCTTATGTAAGCTGGGCGATTCCCGCAGTCGCTCCGGGATGGCCGCCATTCAGCCGTTTCTCAGGTCCCGGCGGCACGTCACGTCCGGTGAGCGTGTGATTTCATTCACAGCGCCTGTCCCGGCCACGTGATTTAATACATGCAGTTGAAGCCGCGCGCGGCCTGCGCGCAAGGACAGACACACGATGGACGGAACACCGCGGATCGCAGGACTGGCGCTGACCCTCGGACTATCGATCTTTGCGAGCGGCGCAGCGGCGTCCGAGATCTACCGCTATACGGACGAGGACGGCAACATCCACTTCACCGATCGTCCGACCGGCCAGTCCGACGTCGAGCGCGTGGCTATCGTCTCCCGTCCCACCGACGACGCCGCCGTCCAGCAGCGCTACGAGGCGCGGTTCGGCGAGTCCGACGAACCCGACGTCGAGGTCGAGGTCGCTCAGGAAGACCAGGACGAGAACGGGCCCCGTACACGAAACGACCATCTCGTCGAGGCGGAGCAGCGCGCGAGGGCGTGCGCCGAGCATCGGGCGCGCCTCGAAATGCTGGATGCCGCGCGGCGCCTCTACCGCGAAGACGCCAGCACGGGCGAGCGCACGTACCTCGATGACGATCAGATCGAGGAAGCCCGGGCCAGGGAGCGGCAGCTCGTCGCCGATACCTGCGACTAGTATCCTGACTCCACCCTCCCTCGCCGCGACCGGCTACAATTCGGTTGCTTTGGCGAAGGAGGGTCCCGTTGTCGGCTGAAGAAGAACGCGGCACGCAGGAATCGCAGGCCTTTCTGCCTGACTTCTGTGCGGCGGGAACGGTCTTCGTGGTCGTCCTCGTGGCCGAGCTTGTCGCCATCGCCGTATCGCTCGCCGGCCAGGACAGCACGACAGGGTTCCTGGTCGAGCTCGCCCGCACCTCGCTGTTCATTCTCTGGTTCGCCCTGCTCGGTTCTGCCCTGATGTGCTTCCTGCGCGAACGCCTGGAGGGCGCCGGCAAGACGCGCGCATTCGTATTCGGCTTCCTGATCCTGCTGGCTCTCCTGCTCTTAATGGCCGAGATCGCCTGGCGCGTGACACGGAGATTCACCGATCTCATCGTCGTCGAGGACGGGCATGCGATGTTTGTGGCGCGTATCTTCACGATCGGCGCCATCGTGATCGCGCTCGCGATGCGCTACCTCTACGTGGCCGGTGAATGGCGGCGCAGCGTCGAGCTCGAGGCCGAGGCACGGATCGGCGCCCTGCAGGCGCTGATCCGCCCGCACTTCCTGTTCAACAGCATGAATACGATCGCATCGCTGACGCGCAGCAATCCGCGACAGGCCGAGGAGGCCGTCGAAGACCTCTCGGAGCTCATGCGCGCCAACCTGAGCGCGGGCCGCAATCGCTCGACGCTCGCACAGGAATTCGAAACCGCGAAGATGTACCAGCGCATCGAGGAGCTCAGGTTGGGCGACCGCCTGAGCGTTCTATGGGATACCGACGAACTGCCGCTCACGATGCTGATCCCCAGCCTGACGATCCAGCCGCTGCTCGAGAATGCGATCTTCCACGGCATCGAGCTCTTGCCCGACGGGGGCGAGGTACAGGTGACGGGCCGCCGTGACGGCAGCCGGATCGTCATCGAGATCGCCAACCCGATCGCAGCCAATGCCCGGCGCGCGAAACCGGGCAACAGGATGGCGCTTGGCAATATCCGCCAGCGATACGAACTGGCCTATGGCTCGCGCGCGAGTATCGATGTCGAGACCGGCGACGGCCGCTACCTGGTCCGACTCAGGTTCCCTGCCGAGGAGGACGCCGCCTCGGCCGGCGAGGCCGCGGCGCGGCAGGCTGGCTGATGAGAGTCCTGATCGTCGACGACGAGAGGCCCGCGCGCGAGCGGCTGCGGCAGCTCGTGGACGAGATCGACGGCTACGAGGTAGCCGGCGAGGCCGAAAACGGCAGCGCGGCCATCGAACTCGCCTCGACGCTCGAACCCGACATCGTCCTGCTCGATATCCGTATGCCGGGCCTCGACGGCATCGAGGCGGCCCATCACCTGAACGCGGCCGATGAGCCGCCCGCCATCGTATTTGCGACCGCCTACGACGAGTACGCGATCGAGGCGTTCGATGCGCGCGCCATAGGTTACGTTTTGAAGCCGGTCCGGCGCGCGAAACTCGAAGCAGCCCTCGAGCAGGCCTCGCGGCTTGCGCGGGCGACACTCTCCGACGTGGCGAATGCCCCGGGTATGGAATCACGGCGCAACCACGTGTGCGTGCAGACCGGCGAGCGGCTGCGCCTGATAGCGCTCGACGATATCGACTACTTCCGCGCCGACCAGAAATACGTCGCGGTGCACCACACGGACGGTGTGAGCCTGATCAGCGAATCCCTAAAATCGCTCGAAGAGGAGTTCGCGGAGCGCTTCGTGCGCATCCACAGGAGTGCACTCGTCGCGCTTTCCCGCATCGAGACGCTGGAAAAGTCCGCCGAAGGTCAGTACCGCGTGATGTTGCGCCGCCACTCGCAACATGACGACGATGCGTTGATAATCAGCCGTCGTCACGTCGCCGAAGTGCGCCGGCGGCTCAAGGGAGGCTGAAGCTCGATGAAGATCCGGATCGCGACGCGCAAGAGCGCGCTCGCCCTGTGGCAGGCGAACCACGTCGCCGCCCTGCTCGAGACGCTGGATGAGGTCAGCGGCGTCGAACTCGTACCGCTGTCGACGCGCGGCGATGAGATCCTGGACCGCAGCCTGCAGAAGGTCGGCGGCAAGGGCCTGTTCATCAAGGAACTCGAGATCGCCATCGAGGAGGGTGCGGCCGACATCGCCGTGCACTCGATGAAGGACGTGCCGGCCGACATGCCAGACGGGTTTCGCATTGCGGCCCTGCTCGAACGCGCGAACCACGCCGATGCCTTCGTGGCGCCCGACGGCGAACGCTTCGAATCCCTGCCCGAGGGCGCGCGAATCGGCAGCTCCAGCCTGCGGCGGCAGGCGCAGCTCAAGATGCTCAGGCCCGATCTCGTCGTAGAGCCGCTCCGGGGCAACGTCAACACGCGCCTCAATAAACTCGACGACGGCAACTACGACGCAATCATACTGGCGGCCGCCGGCCTCGAGCGGCTCGGCATGGCCGAGCGTATCAGTCAGGAGTTCGCGCCCGGCGAGATGTTGCCGGCGGCGGCCCAGGGCGTGGTCGGCATCGAGTGCCGCGATGACGCCGAGGCGCTGATCGAGGTGCTCGAACCGCTGAACCACGCGCGCACGGTGCAGACGACAACGGCCGAGCGTGCCGTGGCGCGGCGGCTCGACGCCAGCTGCCAGTCGCCGGTCGCGGCGCATGCCGCGTTCGACGGCGGCGAGCTTGCCGTAACGGCGCTCGTCGCGCTGCCCGACGGCAGCGAATACCTGCGCGAAACGCTGACCGACAGCGCCGCGGACGCCGAATCGCTCGGCACCAAACTCGCTGAGTCATTGTTGGCGGGCGGCGCGACCGAGCTGCTCGAGCGCGCCGAGGCGATGAGTGCCTGACCCCTCGTCCGAGCGCCTGGGTGTCCTGGTCACGCGGCCGCGTGAGCAGGCCGAAGAACTCATCGAACTGCTGAATGCACGCGGCATGAACGCGATCGCGTTCCCGGTGCTCGAGATCGTGCCGCAGCCGAACGCCGCCATCGAGACACAGGCCGTACGCGAGGGCCCCGCGGATATCACGATCTTCGTTAGCCCGAATGCCGTTCGCCACGGCCTCAAGTACGCGAGCGGGCGAATTGCCGCGATCGGTCCCGGTACGGCGGCCCGGATCGATGCAGCGGGCCGCGAAGTGGACATCGTGCCGGCCGACGGCTACGACTCGGAACACCTGCTCGCGGAGCCGTCGCTGGCATCGATGGACGGCGTGCGCGTGCGTATCGTGCGCGGCAACGGCGGCCGAGAGCTGCTCGGGCGGACGCTCGAGACACGCGGTGCGAAGGTGCACTATCTCGAGGTATACACGCGGCGGCTGCCGGCCTCTGATGCCGCTGTCCGCGAGGCCGTCGAGCGTGCCTGGCGGCGCGGCGGCATCGACTTCGTGATTGCCATGAGCGTGCAGTCGCTCAGGAATCTCGAATCTCTGTTGCCCGTCCTGAAGCGCGATTCTCTCGCCGGCACCGTACTGGTGACGCCGGCGGCTCGTGTGTTAAAAGAACTCGAACAGAGCTATCCCGGCTGTGCGGTGGTGCTGGCGGACGGTCCGTCGGCGGCCCACATCGCCGACGCCATCGAGAGCGCGGCGCAGAGCCGGCCGAGCTGACCCGCATCCGCAGTGCGCGCCGATGAGCCGATGATCCGATGAGCGAAAACGACACGAAGGCCTCCGACGACAAGGCGACCGAGGACGCCACGTTCGACGCGCTCGAAGAAGAGCTCGCCGCGGACGCGACAGCTGAGCCGGCCGAGGACGACACACCCCCCGCGAAGCGCGCGGTCGGCGTTGTCTCGGTTGCCTGGGGAGCCCTGTTCCTGGCCCTCGTAGGCGTAGCCGGCGTCGGCTACGTCATCGTCGACGACAGCGGCGAAAACCAGATCCTCGACGACGCACGGATTGCCGTCGACAACCTGCGGGCCGACCTGGCCGCCGCCAACGAGACAATCGAGTCGCTGCGCGCCGAGGTGCAGTCCGCGCAGTCTGCGGCCGGCTCGGCCGGTGACGACAATGCGTCCCTCGAGCGCGAACTCGAGCGCCTCGAGCGGGAACTCGAGGAGCGGTCCGGCGTGCTGGATTCGCTGCCGCCGCGGATGAGTTCGATCGAGCGAACGGTCGCGGCGCTCGAAGGCGTGTCGGTCGAGGCGCGCAACACTTACCTGGTCGCCGAGGCCGAGTACTACATGCAGATCGCGAACGCGCAGCTGCAGCTGGCCAGCAACCCCGAGCTCGCATCGCTGGCGCTGGCCCAGGCCGACGACAGGCTGCTCACGCTGGGCGATCCCGGTCTCACCGATACGCGCCGGGCGCTGGCCGATGAGATCGCGGCGCTCGAGGCGCTCGAACGCCCAGACCTGGCCGGCGCGATTCTCACGCTCGGCAGCCTCGCCCGTGTCGTCCCGTCGCTGCCGCTCCGGCCGCCGGGCTTCGAACAGGACAGCGGCGCCCTGCCCGCAGACGGCGACGCCGGGGCGGAGGGTGGGCTCGGCCGCGCCTGGAGTTCGTTCAAATCCGCCATCTCGGGTCTCTGGGACTACTCGGCGCCCGGCATCGAGGATGCGCCGCTCTTGACGCCCGACGCGGAGCCGCTGCTGCGCGCCAACCTGTCGCTCATGCTGCAGGCTTCGCGGCTGGCGCTGTTGCGCGGCGAACAGGCGATGTTCGACCAGAGCCTCGACGATGCCGACGCGTGGCTCACGACCTATTTCGACACGCGCAGCGCGCAGGTCACGGGCGCGCGTGACACGATCGGGGAGATTCGCGGCAACTACGCGGCAATGGCGAACCCCGACATCTCGGGGTCCTTGAGGCTCCTTCGGCAGTACAAGACCCTGGCCGGCATCGCGCAATGAAATTCGGCCTGATCGTCGTCGTCGTCGCGCTCGTGACCACGTTCGTCGCCCATCAGTTCATCGAAGACCCGGGCTACGTGCTGATCAGCCTGGGCGGCCATACGATCCGGACCTCCGTGCCGGTGCTGTTGTTCGGCATCGCAACGCTGATCGCCCTTCTCTGGGGCGTCCGGCAAATCTGGCTCGCCCCGCGCCGGCTCGGCCAGGCCTACGGCAGGGGCCGCGCCGAGCGTTCGGGAAAGAAGCTGACGGCGGGCATGATCGAGGTCGCCGAGGGCAACTACGCGCGCGGCGAAAAGATGCTTGCGCGCGCGGCCGCGTCGAGCAACGCGCCGCTGTTCAACTATCTGCAGGCGGCGCGCGCGGCGCATCTGCAGGGCCGCGACGAGCGCCGCGACGAGTGGCTGAAGCTCGCCTACGACGAGACGCCCGAGGCCACCAACGCCGTGCTGCTCACGCAGGCCGAGTTCCAGCTCGACCGCGGCCAGCACGAACTCGCACTGGCGACGCTCAGGCGCATCGAAGAGAACTCCCGCGACCATAGCTATGCCCTGGATTTGCTGGGACGTCTCTATTACGAGCTCGAGGACTGGCCTCAGCTGGAGGAACTCCTGCCGCGGCTCGAGAAACAGGGCCGCGTAAAACCCGAGAAACTGCGCACCTGGCGCATCCGGGTGCACGCGGAACAGCTCGGAGCGGCGGGTGACGGCGACGCGGTCATCGACGAATGGCAACGCGTGCCCAGAAAGCTGCGTAACGATCCCGATCTGCTGGATGCCTATTACCTTGCGCTGATCCGAACCGGCAGGCACAGCAAGGCGGAGAAGGATCTCGTGGCGGCGATCAGGTCCGGCTGGAGCGGTCCGCTGGTCCGGCTGTACGGGCTCGTCGAAGGCGACGACGCCTCGGCGCAGCTCAAGCGCGCGGAGGACTGGCTAAGGCAGCGCCCGGAGGACCCGGACCTGTTGCTGACGGCCGCGAGGCTTTGCCTGCGCAATGAGCTCTGGGGCAAGGCCCGTAGTTATCTCGAGTCGGTACTGAGCGTGCGGCCGACGCCCGATGCGTATCACGTCTACGGCAGGCTCCTGACCCAGCTCGGCGAGAGCGATGCCGCCGCGGCAGCCTACCGGGACGGTCTCGACCTGGCCGCCACGGGGCCCGACACGACGGCCATCCCGCATCTCGAGGATGTCGAAGGCTAGTGTCGTGCGAGCGCGTCCTGATCGTCGGTGTCGGCTACACGGGCAGCCGGCTGCTCGGAAGACTCGATACCGCGGTCGGCTTGAGCCGTTCGGCGGTGCCCGGCACCGGAAACCGTTTCGTGGTCGACCTCGACGACGCCGACGCGACGGCGATCGAGAGTCAGCCCGGGGACAAGGTCGTCTACACCGTGCCGCCCGCCCGCGATGCCGACAACGACCTGCGCCTCGAGCGGTTTCTCGACCGGTTGAGCAATGCGCCGGCCCGAATCGTGTACCTCGGCACGAGCGGCGTGTACGGCAATCACGACGGCGCGACCGTGACCGAGGATACGCCGGTCAACCCTTCCACGGACCGGGCCCGCCGCCGCGTGGCTGCCGAGCAGACGCTTGCCCGCTGGTGCGCGGGGAGCGGCGCTGAATTCGTCGGCCTGCGTGTGCCGGGTATTTACGGGCCGGGCAGGCTCGGCACGGATCGTCTCGGGGCCGGGACGACCGTTATTCGGGAGTCCGAGGCGGGGCCGGGCAACCGCATTCACGTCGACGACCTCGCGAGCGCGGCGATCGCCGCGCTGTCCGACGCGGCACCGGCCGGCATCTACAACGTGGGCGATGGCGACTACCGCTCGTCGACGTGGTTTCTGAACGAGGTCGCCCGCCAGGCGGGACTGCCCGCACCGCACGAGATCAGCCGCGACGAGGCGTTCGAGACCTTCAGTCCCATGCGCCTGTCGTTCTTGCGGGAGTCGCGGCGCGTGGACGTCGGCAGGATGCGCGACATCCTGCGGCCCGAGTTCGCTTACGCCGATCCCGCCGCGGGTATCGCCGCGTCTCTGGCGGAAGAGAAATCCGTCGCGGGGAAGCTGTCAGAGTAACCTCAAGGCTGGCTGCGCTTACTGTCGAGCCACTCGATGAGCGGCTGCCACTCGTCCCAGTCGGGCCAGGCGAGATACTCGGGCAGTTCGAAGATGCCGAGTCCCCGTGTGTAAGCGCGGATGTAATTCTGCGCCTCGCGAAGCGCGGCCACGTACGGCACCTTGGTCTTGCTCAGGTAGTCGTCGAGATCGTCCCAGATCAGCGTGTTGTCACGGACGCGATTGGCGACCGTCGCGATCTTCGCCTTCTTGCCCTTCACCTTGGCGACGTTCTTGAGCTCTTCGAGAAACACCGTCGTCGCCTGCATGTCGATTGTCGAGGGCAGCACGGGGACGATGATGGTCTCGGCGTGCCTGACCAGCGCCGTGAGCTCCTTGCCGTGCGAGCGCGCGGGCGCGTCGATCACGAGCACGTCGGCGTTGCGCGGCGCATGCCTCAAGCCGTCCTTGAACGCCGCCACGGCGTGAATCTCGGCCCGGTCCCCGGGCCTGCGCTCGAGCCAGTCGAGGCTCGAACGCTGCGGATCGTAGTCGGCGAGCGCAACAACCTTGCCCTCCGTAGCGTAGTGAGAGGCAATGTTCGTTGCGAGCGTGCTTTTGCCACAGCCACCCTTGGCGTTCAGGACCATAATGTGCCGCATGGAGTCTCCCCGGGGATGTTGTCGTTGTTCGGTGGGCAGAATATGTAAACTACATAGCCCGTTGGCAAATGTCCATGGGCTCTGACGGGGCTTGCTAAACTCCGCGCGATGCAGCTCGCTTATACGCTCATGCAAGGCGCCGGCAACCGGATCGCGGTCATCGACGAACGCTCCGGCGGCCGGCAGCCGCCGCCGCCCGCGACCATCGCGAGGCTTGCCGAAACGAGCCCGATCGAGGGCTTCGACCAGCTCATGTGGCTGGGTCCCGCGGCCGAGGCTGCCGTGAGCTACCGGGTGTTCAACGCGGACGGCTCGGAGGTCGAGCAGTGCGGCAACGGCGTACGCTGCGTCGCTCACCTGCTCATGAACGACGACGCCGGCGAGCTCGAGCTCGAAGGGCCTGCCGGCCGGGTGACAGCCACGCGCTCGGCCGACGGCCGCATTGCGGTCGAGATGGGCAGGCCGCGCTTCGAACCCGACGAGCTCCCGTTTATCGCCGCGGCCCCGGGTCGGACCTATGAGCTCGACGTCGGCGGCCGGTCGCTCACGGTCTCTGCACTGTCGATGGGCAACCCGCACTGTGTCATCCGGGTGGACGATGTGAGCAGCGCGGCCGTGGACACGCTCGGGCCCGCCATCGAACGCCACGACCGCTTTCCGGCCCGTACCAATGTCGGTTTCATGGCCGTGGAAAGCCGCGACCGGCTCGACCTGCGCGTCTGGGAACGCGGCGTCGGTGAGACGCTGGCCTGCGGGACGGGCGCCTGTGCCGCGATGGTCGCGGCGCACAGGCTCGGACTGGTCGATGATACGGTTAGCGTGAGCCTGCCGGGCGGAGAACTCGTGGTAAGCTGGCGCGGCAATGACGACGACCCGGTGTGGCTTACCGGCGATGCGGAGCCAACCAGTGAAGGAAGCCTGGAACTATGAGCACACAGCGTAAACCCGAGTACATCGAGGAAGGCCTCTCGGAAGACACCGTCGTCAGCTACCTCGAAACGCATCGGGACTTCTTCGAGCGCCATTCCTCGCTGCTCGGCCTGCTCAGGCTGCCGCACGCTTCCGGCGATGCCGTCTCGCTCGTCGAGCGGCAGGTGTCGGTTCTGCGCCAGAAAGACCTGAAGCTCGAACGCCAGCTCCGCGACCTGATCGCCGTGGCGCGTGACAACGACGTGCTGGCCGCGAAGATACACGCATTGTCGCTCGCGCTGATCGAGGCCCGCGACCTGGGTGAGACGATCGCGGCCGTCGAACGGGCCGTTCGCGAGGGATTCGGAGCGGATCACGCGCTCCTGGTCGTGTTTGGCGAGCCCGGGTCGTACGAGTCGGTCGCCCAGGGCCGGTTCTTCCGTGCCGTCAACCGCGATGACGACAGCATGCAGCCGTTCGGCACGTTCCTGTCCGGCAACGGACCCCGCTGCGGACAGGTTCGCGACGCACAGCTCGACTACCTGTTCCGTGACGAGGCGAGCGAGGTCGGCTCGGTTGCGCTCATACCGCTCGGCAAGAAATCCGGCCAGGGCTTCCTCGCCATTGCGAGCCATGACAAGGACCGTTTCCACCCGGGCATGAGCATCGATTTCCTGGCCCGCGTCGGCGACCTCGTGGCGGCGGCACTCGCCCGCTGCTGACGCCATGCAGGACGGCGAGCGGGACTGGATCGACCGCTTCATTCGCCACCTGGACGTCGAGCGGAGGCTGTCGCCGCTGACTTTGAGCAACTATCGGCGTGACCTGACCGCACTGGCCGATTGGTGCGCCGACTTGGGCGTCGAGCGCTTCGCCGACCTCGACAGCGGCCATCTCAGACAGTGGGCGTCCTCAGGCCACCGACGGGGCTTGAGCGCTCGCAGCATCCAGCGCAGGCTTTCGGCGACGCGAACGTATTTCGCCTACTTAAAGCGTGAAGGACACATTGCCGCGAGCCCCGTGGGCGACGTGTCGGCGCCGAAAGCACCCAGGCGACTGCCGGGAAATCTCGATGCCGACCGGATGTCCCGGCTGCTCGACATCGCCGGCGAGGGCCCGATCGTCGACCGCGACCGCGCGATCCTCGAGCTCTTGTATTCCTCGGGCCTCAGGCTTGCCGAACTCGTTGAATTGAACCTCGGCGAGGTGGACCTCGCCGACGCGACCGTGCATGTGACGGGCAAGGGCAACAAGGACCGCATCGTGCCCGTCGGCAGGAAGGCGCTCGAGGCGCTGGCCGCCTGGCAGCGCTCGCGGGCGTTACTTGCCGCGGCGGACGAGCAGGCGCTGTTCGTCAGCAATCGCGGCACGCGCCTGAGCCGGCGGGCGGTGCAGGCGCGGGTCAAGCACTGGGCAAAGGTTCAGGGCATCGATGCACGCGTCTATCCGCATCTCTTCAGGCATTCGTTCGCCACGCACCTGCTCGAATCCAGTCACGATCTGCGCGGCGTTCAGGAGCTCCTGGGCCATGCCAACATCTCGACGACCCAGATCTATACTCATCTTGATTTTCAGCATCTCGCCCAGATTTACGACCAAACGCACCCGCGCGCCAAAATGAAGTCGCGCAAGTAAACGAGCGCCCGGTCCGCGGGCCGTTCGCCAACCTATCCGGGCATTCAGTATGGAACAGTTCGAGGGCACGACGATCGTTTCGGTCCGTCGTGACGGCAAAGTCGCCGTCGCGGGCGACGGCCAGGTCAGCATGGGCAACACGATCATGAAGGGCAACGCGCGCAAGGTCAGGCCGCTGGCCGGCGGGCGGGTAATCGCCGGATTCGCCGGCGGCACGGCCGATGCCTTCACGCTGTTCGAGCTGTTCGAGAGCAAACTCGAGCAGTACGGCAACCTGACTCGCGCAGCCATCGAGCTCGCGAAAGACTGGCGCACCGACCGACGGCTCAGGCGCCTCGAGGCGTTGCTGTGTGTCGCCGACAAGGAGAGTTCGTTCATCATCTCGGGTAATGGCGACGTCATCGAGCCCGAGGACGATCTCATGGCAATCGGCTCGGGCGGCCCGTATGCCCAGGCGGCGGCGATGGCACTCATGCGAAACACCGATCTCGGCGCTCGCGAGATCGTCGAACAGTCACTCCGTATCGCCGGCGACATCTGCGTTTACACGAACCAGAACATCGTCGTCGAAGAACTGTAAGAGACCAACATGTCACAGATGACACCTCGCGAGATTGCTCGCGAACTGGACAAGCACATCGTCGGCCAGGACGAGGCCAAGCGCGCCGTGGCGATTGCGCTGCGCAACCGCTGGCGTCGCGTGCAGGTGGACGAACCCTTGAGGAGCGAGATCACGCCCAAGAACATCCTCATGATCGGCCCGACCGGCGTCGGCAAGACCGAAATCGCGCGCCGACTCGCGAAACTCGCAAAGGCGCCGTTCATCAAGGTCGAAGCGACCAAGTTCACCGAGGTCGGCTACGTCGGCCGGGAGGTCGACTCGATCATCCGCGACCTCGTGGACGTGGCGGTCAAGATGATTCGCGAGGACGGCATGCAAAAGGTCCGGCACCGGGCCGAGGACGCCGCCGAGGAACGCGTGCTCGACGCGCTGTTGCCGGCGTCGCCGGCGGGCAACACGCAGCGCGACGACGGTGACACGCGGCAGAAGTTCCGCAAGATGCTGCGCGAGGGCAAGCTCGACGACAAGGAAGTCGAGATCGACGTCCAGGCCATGCCGGTCGGCGTCGAAATCATGGCCCCGCCGGGCATGGAAGAGATGACGAGCCAGCTGCAGGGCATGTTCCAGAATCTGGGCCAGGGCCGGAAGAAGACCCGCAAGCTCAAGGTCAACGAGGCCCTGAAACACCTCACCGACGAGGAGGCCGCGAAGCTCGTCGATGAGGAGGAGCTCAAGACCCAGGCGCTCGAGTCCGTCGAGCAACACGGCATCGTGTTCCTCGACGAAATCGACAAGGTCGCGCGGCGTTCGGAGGCACAGGGCGCGGACGTCTCGCGCGAGGGCGTGCAGCGCGACCTGCTGCCGCTCGTCGAGGGTTCGACGATCAATACCAAGTACGGGATGGTGAAGACCGATCACATCCTGTTCATTGCATCGGGCGCGTTCCACGTCTCGAAGCCCTCCGACCTGATTCCCGAGCTGCAGGGACGCTTTCCGATCCGGGTCGAGCTGAACTCGCTCTCGACGGCGGACTTCGTGCGTATCCTGACCGAGCCCGATGCATCGCTGACCGACCAGTACGCCGCGCTGCTCGCGACCGAGGAAGTCGACCTGGAGTTCACCGAGTCGGGCGTCAGGCGGCTCGCCGAAGTGGCCTATCAGGTCAACGAGAACACCGAGAACATTGGCGCCCGGCGCCTGCACACGGTCATGGAGCGGCTGCTCGAGGCGATCTCGTTCGAGGCGTCGGACAAGAGCGGGGCCCGCGTCGAGGTCGACGCGGGCTACGTCGACCGGCACCTGGCCGAACTGTCGCGCGACGAGGACCTGTCGCGCTACATACTGTAGCCGCGTGACGCCTCCAAGAGCGCTTAACACGTCATGACGCCATCGGAAATCCGTCTCAAGGGTAAACGCCGCCTGCTCGTGCTGAGCTACGAGGACGGTGGCGCGTTCGAGCTGTCCGCGGAGTACCTGCGCGTGCATTCGCCGAGCGCCGAGGTCAAGGGCCACGGGCCCGGTCAGGAGCGCCTGCAAACGGGCAAGGAGAACGTTGCGATCACGGCCATCGAGCCCGTCGGACACTATGCCGTGCGGCTCGTGTTCGACGACGGCCACGACACCGGGCTGTACACCTGGACCTACCTGCGCGAGCTGGGCGAGAACCAGGCGGACAACTGGCAGGCCTACCTCGACCGGCTCCGGGCGGCGGGGTATGCTCGGCAAAAACCCGAGTAACAGAATTCATGTCCGAACCCAGCGACTCCGGCGACTCCACCCACTTCGGCTACCAGACCGTTCCCTCGGGCGAAAAGGCGCGCATGGTGCGCGGTGTCTTCGACTCCGTGGCGAACAATTACGACCTCATGAACGATTTGATGTCGGGCGGGCTGCACAGGCTCTGGAAGCGGTTCACGATCGATCGCGCCGGCCTGAAGAACGGCCAGCGCGTACTGGACCTGGCCGGCGGCACGGGCGACCTCGCAATGCGATTCGCGAAACAGGTGGGCGATACCGGGGAGGTCGTCCTCGCGGACATCAACCATGCGATGCTCGAACGGGGCAGGCGCCGGATGATCGACCGCGGACTCGGCGCCAACATCTCGATCGCGCAGGTCGACGCCGAGGAACTGCCGTTCGAGGACGCGAGTTTCGACTGCGTAACGATCGCGTTCGGCCTGCGCAACGTCACCGACAAGGATGCAGCGCTCAGGTCGATGTTCCGGGTGCTGAAGCCCGGCGGCAAGCTGCTCGTGCTCGAGTTTTCGAAGCCCGCCGCCGCGCTGAAGCCGGCCTACGACCTGTATTCGTTCAAGGTCCTGCCCGCGCTCGGCAAGTTGGTCGCAAGGGACGCCGACAGTTACCGGTACCTGGCCGAGTCGATTCGCATGCATCCCGACCAGGAGACACTCGAGGACATGATGCAGGCGGCGGGATTCGAGCGCTGCCGCTACTACAATCTGACGGGCGGAGTCGTCGCCCTACACCAGGGCTTCAGGCTATAGCCCAATGGACCCGCTCGAACGCCTGCTGCGCCCGCTGGCGCGCCTGATCAACGAGAGCATTCGCGAGTCGACGCCCGCGCGTGAGCTGTGCGCGGAACTCGACGGCACGCTGGCGGCGATCCGCGTGCGCGATACGAGCCTCGCGATGTATTTCCGGATCGAGAACGGCGAACTGACGCTGTCCGGCGACGCGGACGCCGAGCCGGACATCCTGATCGAAGGCTCCCTGGCCGCCCTCGCGCGACTGGCCGCGAACGGCGACGAGGACGCGATTCGCTCGGGCTCCGTCGATCTCGTTGGCGACGCCGGCAAGGCCGCGCGATTTCAGAAGCTGCTCAAGTTTTCGAAGCCGGACGTCGAAGAACAGATGTCGAAGCTCTTGGGCGATGCGGCGGCGCACCAGATCGGCAGGGCGTTTCGCGAGTTCGGTCACTGGGCGCGGGACGCGCGCGACACGATGCGCGGCAACGTCCGCGAGTACCTGCAGGAAGAAAGCCGCGACCTGCCGAGCCGCTACGAGGTCGATCGTTTCGCGAGGCGGGTCAACACGCTGCGCGACGACGTAGACCGCCTCGAGGCGAGAATCACGAGACTCGCCGGGAGACGCGGCTAGTGGCACGCCGGCGTACGTGGAGCCGCGTGTTCCGTATCCAGCGCGTGCTCGTGAAATACGGGCTCGACGACATCATTCGCGAGACGCACTACTTGAGGCCGCTGCGCTTCATGTTCGTGGTCTTCCCGCGCCGCGTCGATCGGTCGACATCGCTCGGGAAGCGTATTCGACTCGCACTTCAGGAACTCGGACCGATCTTCGTCAAGTTCGGCCAGGCGATCTCGACGCGCCGCGATCTCCTGCCGCGCGACATCGCCGACGAGCTTGCCAAGCTGCAGGACGAAGTGCCGCCGTTCCCCGCCGACGAGGCGCTCCGGATTATCGAGGCTGCCTACGGCCGTCCCGTCGACGACGTGTTCGAGCGCTTCGATCGCGAGCCGCTCGCCGCGGCCTCAATCGCACAGGTGCACTCGGCGCGCATTGCCGGCGGCGCGGAGGTCATCGTCAAGATATTGCGGCCCGGCGTCGAGGAGCGCATTGATGAGGATCTCGACGTGCTCCGGCGCTTCGCCCGGCTCGCCGAACGCTACTGGCATCTCGGCAAACGGCTGAAACCCGTGGAGGTCGTTGCGGAGTACGAACACACGATTCTCGACGAACTCGACCTCATGCGTGAAGCCGCGAACGCCGCGCAGCTCAAGCGCAATTTCATGGATTCCGAGCTCCTGGTCGTACCCGAAGTCTACTGGGACTACTGTCGGCCGGAGGTCATGGTACAGGAGCGCATCTTCGGCACGCAGATCTCCGACATGGACGCGCTCGTCGCGGCCGGCACGAACATCAAGGCGCTCGCCGAGAACGGCGTCGAGATCTTCTTCACACAGGTCTTCCGGCACAACTTCTTCCACGCCGACATGCACCCGGGCAATATCTTCGTCATCACGAGCGACCCTAAGCGGCCGAAATACGCAGCCGTCGATTTCGGCATCGTCGGCACGCTGAGCCCGGAAGACCAGCACTACCTGGCGGAGAACTTCCTGGCCTTCTTCGACCGCGACTATCACAGGATCGCGCAGCTGCACCTCGATTCGGGCTGGGTGCCGGAAGGAACCCGCGTCGATCAGCTCGAGTCGGCCGTGCGCACGGTCTGCGAGCCGATCTTCAACAAACCGCTCATCGAGATTTCCTTCGCGCAGGTGCTGATGCGGCTGTTTCGGGTCGCGCAGCGCTTCGACGTCGAGATTCAGCCGCAGATGATCCTGCTGCACAAAACGCTGTTCAACATCGAGGGGCTCGGCAGGCAGCTTTACCCCGAGCTCGATCTCTGGGAAACCGCCTATCCCGTGTTGAAGAAATGGATGCGGGAGCGGGTCGGGCCCGAGGCCGTGATTCGCGACGTGCGAGAAGGCCTGCCGCATATCCGCGAGGCGCTCCGCGACCTGCCGGCCGCCCTGAGACACTTCTCGGAACAGGGCGCGCGCGGCTCCCTCGCGGTCTCGGTCGACGTGCAGGCGCGGGAGCTCCGCGAGCTCAAGGCCGAGCTCGAACGCCAGCGGCGCCAGCGGCTGTGGCTGGCGCTTGCAGGTGTCGGCGCGGTCATCGCGACGCTCTTCGTCGTGGCAGCCTGATCCCTTGCTCTCGGCCGTCGCCGGATTGCTGCTTCGGATCGGCGGCTGGAAACCGCTCGGCGAGCCGCCCGATGTGCCCAAAGCCGTCGTCATTGCCTATCCGCACACGTCGAACTGGGACGGCGTCTGGGCGCTGATCTACCGTGTGTACATCAAGCTCGACGTTCGATTCTTCGCCAAGAAAACGCTGTTCTGGTTTCCCCTGAGCACGCTGCTGCGTGCGCTTGGCGGCATCCCGCTCGACCGCGGGGCGCCGGGCGCGGCCGTCGAACAGGCCGTCCGCGCGTTTGCGGAGTCTGACAGTTTCTACTTCGGCCTCGCTCCGGAGGGCACGCGCGGCTACCGGCCACACTGGAAGACCGGCTTTTACCGGATCGCAAGGGAGGCGGGCGTGCCCGTCGTGATCGGCTATCTCGATCACGGCCGCCGCGAAGTCGGCCTCGGACCCACTATCGAACTCACGGGTGACGCCGAGGCCGACCTCGACAGGATTCGCGCGTTCTACGACAGCGTACGCGGCCGCTGGCCGGAAAAGGAAAGCCCGATCGCTTTCCCGCCGCCGCCGGGCGAACAAGCCGGCCGGGACTGAGCGGAAACGCCGGGTTGGTTACACTGGAACCTATCTCATAATAGATCGTGACCGCGTTGCGGTGCGATTGGCCGCATGAAGAGCTCCAAGGACAATCCCGCGAAACGACGCAGTATTCGCAGCTTCGTGCGCCGTGCGGGGCGGATGACCGAATCCCAGCAACGCGCGCTGGTCGAGCTGTGGCCCAGGTACGGGGTCGAATTCTCGGGCGCTGCGCTGGATCTCGAGGCGCTGTTCGGAAATCCGGCCGACACCGTGCTCGAAATCGGCTTCGGTAACGGCGACTCGCTCGTCGAGCTGGCGGCATCCTTGCCGGACATGAATTTCTTAGGGATAGAGGTTCACGAACCGGGCATCGGCCACTGCCTGATCGGCATTCGCAAGGCGGGCATCGACAACCTCAAGCTCATTCGTCACGACGCCGTCGAGGTACTGGAGACCGGCTTGCGGCCGGCGTCGCTCGCGCGGATCAACCTGTACTTTCCGGATCCCTGGCCGAAGAAGCGGCACCACAAGCGGCGAATCGTGGCGCCGCAATTCCTCGACCTGTGCCACGCGGCCTTGCGGCCCGGCGGCACGCTCAACATTGCGACCGACTGGGACAACTATGCCGAGCACATCGACGAGACGCTGGCGGCCGACGCACGCTTCGCGTGCCGCGAACGACGCGTTCACGGCGGCGAGCGACCGCTCGCCCGCGGTGCGACCAAGTTCGAGCGGCGCGGCCTCACGCGCGGCCATCGCATCCACGACTGGTGCTTCGAACGCCTGGCCTGAGCCGCCGACTTGCGTAATCCGGGCGCTGTTCTATATATAGATTAAGCCCGTCAAGCGCGCAGGAGGAGCCTCCCGATGGCCGACATCACGCCGCGGATCGGACACTGGTTCCGCCGTCCCGGCGGACCGCTCTTCGAGGTCGTTGCGATCGACGACGACGCGTCGACGATCGAGATTCAGCTGTTCGATGGCACGATCGACGAGGTGGACGCCGAGTCCTGGCCCGACTGGCGACCGATTGAAGTCAGCGCACCCGAGGACTGGTCCGGTTCGGTCGACATGGATCCCGAAGACTACGCCGGCAGGTCCGAAGGCGACATCCCGGCGGGCTATCACGACCCGCTGGCGTTCCTCGATCGGTCCTAAGGTACCGGATCCGGGCTAGCGGCCGTCGGGTCCGGTCACGAATACCTCGCCGTCGCGCACCTCGGCCGCGACGCTTCTGAGCGCCTTGCCGCGGCACGGCCCGCCCATGCACTCGCCGGCATCGATCGAGAACACCGCGCCGTGCGACGAACAGATAATCGCGCTCTTGTCCCTGGTCAGGAAACCATCGGGCTTCCAGTTGAGGGGGTGGCCCGCGTGTACGCAGAAGTTCTGGTAGGCGAAGACGTCGTCGCCCTGACGCACGACGAAACCGCGGAACGGCCAGTCGCCTTCGCCGATCGTGAACTCGCGACAGCCCGGGTCCCCGATCTCGTCGAGCCGCCCGACGCTGATTTCACGCTCCGGCATCCCGAGCCCTCGCATTGTGCCGAACGACGACGATCGACAGGACGATCGATGGGACACCGATGGCGGCGGCGTAGATGAAGAACCCGACCCAGCCGACGACCTCCTGGACGTTGCCCGAAAATCCGGCAACAAACTTGCCGAAGAACACGGCGAAGAAATTGAACAGCGCATACTGCGTTGCCGTGAAGGAGATGTTCGTCAGGCTCGACAGGTAGGCGATGAACACGGTCCCGGCAAACCCCTGCGCGAAATTGTCGAAGCTGATCGTTACGGTCAGCGCCCAGATCGCCGGACCCGTGAAAGCCAGGAACGCGAAGAACAGATTCGTAACGGCGATCAGAGTTGCCGCCGCGATCAGCGACGCCGACTGGCCGAGCTTGATTACGGCCCAGCCGCCGGCTCCGATGCCGATCAGCGCCACCCAAAGCCCGTAGAGCTTGGCGACGCTGGCCACCTCGGCCTTGCTGAAGCCGAGATCCAGATAAAACGGATTCGCGAGGATACCGAGCACGTAGTCGCTGATCCGGAACACGGAAATGAACAGCAGCATCAGGATCGCGAAGCGCCCGTAGCGCTTGAAGAAGTCGATGAACGGCCCGGCGATGGCATCGCCGAACCAGGCGACGAAACCGCCGTCGAACACGCGGCCGCCCGTCGCATCGTCCACGAGCCCGGCCTCGCTGGCCCACAGCGTCGCGAGGACACCGACCAGCATGCAGGCTGCCATGGACTGGTAGGCCACGGGCCAGGACACGAACTCCGCGATGTACAGCGCGCCCGCGCCGCCGACCAGAATCGCGACGCGATAGCCGTACTGGTACGCCGCGGCCAGCGGCGCCTGCATCTCCGGGCCCGCGCATTCGATGCGATAGGCATCGAGCGCCAGGTCCTGGGTGGCCGACGACACCGCGACACCGATCGTGACGAGCGCGAACGCGCCGGTCGCAAGCGCCGGATCCATCGTCGACAGCATCACGAGACTCAGGATGACGAGACTCTGCGACGCGAGCAGCCAGGCACGACGACGGCCGAAGCGGCGCGACAGCCAGGGTAACGGCAGGCGGTCGACGAAAGGCGACCACAGCACCTTGAACGCGTAGGCGAAGCCGATCCATGCGAAAGTGCTGATCGTGCTTTTTTCGAGGCCCGCGTCGTTGAGCCATGCCGTCAGCGTCGCGTAGACGAGCGGGAACGGCAGCCCGGCCGAGAAGCCCAGGAAGAAAATGACGAGGATCTTCTCCTGAAGGTAGTAGCGCCAACCGGGTTTCGCGGCGGGCGCGGTCGATTGCTCAGCCGTCATGCCGCCAATCGTAATCCATGATCAGCGGCGCATGGTCTGAAAACCGTTCCTCGCGGTAGATCTCGGTGCGCGCGACCCGGTCCTCGAGGCCCGGGGTCACGACCTGATAGTCGATTCGCCAGCCGACATTGTTGTCCCAGGCGCGTCCGCGGTTCGACCACCAGGTGTAGCTGTGCGGCTCCTGCTCGAGCGTACGAAACGCATCGACCAGGCCGATCGGCCCGAAGACTTTGTCCAGCCATGCGCGTTCTTCGGGCAGGAAGCCCGAGTTCTTGCGATTCGCCTTGAAATTTTTGAGGTCCTCTTCCTTGTGGGCGATGTTCCAGTCTCCGCATATGATGGTCTGCGACCGTTTGCGGCGGACCTTCTTCAGGTGCTCCTCGAACGTCGCCATGCAGCGGTACTTCGCTGCCTGGCGTTCCTCGCTCGACGAACCCGACGGCAGGTACAGCGACACGACGTTGAGGCCGCCCAGCTGGACCTCGAGGTAGCGGCCTTCGTTGTCGAATTCCCGGTCTCCGTATCCGCGAATCACCTTTTGTGGTTCGCGTTTCGAATATATGGCCGTTCCGCTATAACCTTTTTTCTCGGCGTCTTCGTAATAACAATAGTAGTCGGCCGGCCGGAACGGATCGTCACCGAGCTGATGCGCCTGCGCCTTGGTTTCCTGGATGCATACGACGTCGGCATCCTGGGTCTTAAGCCATTCGAAGAGTCCTTTTCGCGCCGCTGCGCGAATGCCATTAGCGTTGAGGCTTATTACCCGAAACACGCTTGTCTCCCGCAATCGAAAGGCGGCATCATACTGCAACGCCACGCGAACCCAAGCACGGACGGCCATGCGAGCCTATCAGAAAGAATTCATCGACCTTGCATTGGAACTCGACGTGCTCAGGTTCGGTGAGTTCACGCTGAAATCCGGACGCCAGAGCCCGTATTTTTTCGACGCCGGGCTGTTCAGTTCGGGCTACGCGGCGGCCAAGCTCGGACGCTTCTACGCGGCCGCGATCGCGGATGCCGAAATCGAGTTCGATGTCCTGTTCGGGCCCGCCTACAAGGGCATCCCGCTCGTCGCCCTGTCGGCCGCGGCGCTTGCGGAGCACCAGGGCATCGACGTTCCGTACTGTTTCAATCGCAAGGAATCCAAGGCGCACGGGGAAGGCGGCTTCATCGTCGGCGCGCCGCTGGAGGGACGAGTCCTGATCGTCGACGACGTTATCACCGCCGGCACCGCTGTTCGCGAGGCCTATCGTCTGATCGTCGCCGCGGGCGCGGAAGTTGCCGCACTCGTCATTTCGCTCGACCGGCAGGAGCGCGGCCAGGGCTCCACGTCGGCCGTGCAGGAGCTGGAGGACGCACTCGGAATCCCGGTGATCAGCATCGTGACGCTCGGCGACCTCGTGGAGACCCTCGAGACTTCGGCCGAATACGAGGCCTATCTGGAGCCCGTTCTCGCCTATCGCCGGCAATGGGGCGTCGTGGCCTGACGCCGCGCCGGCCGGCGCGCGCCGGCTCGACAACTCGATTATGTAAATGCTGAATCCGCATTTACACCTCTCCGTTTGCCGTCTAAGCTTAAAATTCGCGAACTACGTCGCGATTCGACATAGTCGGATCAGGCATATTTGGGCACATGCGAATTCAGCTACTTGTCACGGTGATTCTGACCTTCGGCGTTGCCTCGGCAGCGGCCGAGGGCCGCCATTACAAGTGGGTGGACGCCGAGGGGAGAGTCTATTACGGCGATAGCGTACCCCCCGAGTTCACGGACCTCCGCAAGGAAGTGGTGAACGCGCAGGGCGTGGTGGTCGACGAGCTCGCGGGCAAACGCTCGGCCGAAGAAATCGAGGCCGCCCGGCTGGCCGAGGAACAGCGGCAGCGGGAACTGCTCCAGGAACGGGCCGACAAGGCGCTGCTGGCGACCTACCTGTCGGTACAGGAAATCGAGATGCACCGCGACCGTCGCGTCGAGTTGTTCAAGGCGCAGTCGCGGGTCACCGAACTCTATCTGCGCAACATCAAGCGGCAGCTCGGCAAGCTCGAACGCGAGGCCTCACGCTTCCAGCCCTATTCGGACGATCCGGACGCACCGATGATCGATCCGTCGCTCGTCGAGGCCATCGCCGAAACCGAGGCGATCATCGACCGTCACGAAGGCAATCTCCTGCAGTTCCGCGAGGACGAGCGGCAGATCATCGCGCGCTTCGAGGGCGACATCGACCGCTTCAAGCGCCTCAAAAACCTGCAGTAAATCCGCCGTCCCTGCAACGACGAATTGCGCCGCCGGGCGGTCAGCCCGTGCCCGAGTGCCCGAAGCCGCCCTCGCCGCGATCTGAATCCTCGAAACGCTCGACGACGTTGAAGCGCACCTGCTCGACGGGCACGAACACGAGCTGCGCGATGCGCTCCCCGGGTTCGACCTCGTAAGCCTTCGAACCGCGGTTCCAGCAGGAGATGTAGACCTGGCCCTGGTAGTCGGAGTCGATGAGCCCCGTCAGGTTGCCGAGTACGATGCCGTGCCTGTGGCCCAGCCCCGAGCGCGGCAGCAACACGGCCGCGAGGCCCGGGTCGCCGATGTGAATCGCGAGGCCGGTCGGGATAAGGATCGTCTCACCCGGCTGCACGCTGACCGGCTGGTCGATGACGGCCCGCATATCGAGTCCGGCCGAACCGTCGGTGGCATAATGCGGCATCGGCACGCTGTCGCCGACCCGTGGGTCGAGTATCTTGAGATCGATGGATCGCATCGTCTTGCTAGCTGCCGTTGTTGCCGCGCAGCGACACCACGGAGCCGCTGACGCCGCCGGCCTCGTCGCGTTGCGTAACCGCGTAACGATCGGCGATTATCCCGACTAGGTCTCGCGCGAGGTCGGTCTTGGCGGCGGTCGGAAACGAACGATGTTCCCCGGGCCAGTAGACGCAAACCGTATTCTCGTCGAGGTCGAAGCCCTCGCTCGCGCCGACGCGGTTCGCGATGATCATGTCGAGGCGCTTGCCTTCGAGCTTCTTGAGCGCGTTGTCGCGCACGTTCTGCGTCTCGGCCGCGAAGCCGACGCAGAACGGACCGGACTCGAGCGCCGCAACCGACGCCAGGATGTCGTCGGTCTTGACGAGCGCCATGCTCACGCTGTCGGCCGAAGACTTCTTGATCTTGTGGTCGGCGAACTGCGCCGGCCGGTAGTCCGCGACGGCCGCGGCCGCGATGAAGATGTCGGCGTCGGCAACGTGCTCATGGGTCGCCTCGTACATCTCGCGCGCCGTCTCGACCGAGTGCATCTCGACGCCCCGGGGCGCCGCAAGCGAAACCGGTCCGCTGACCAGCACGACGCGCGCGCCCGCGGCCCTCGCCGCCCGCGCCATTGCGTAGCCCATCTTCCCCGAGCTGCGATTCGTGATGTAGCGGACCGGATCGATGGGCTCGCGAGTCGGCCCGGCCGTGATCAGCACGGTCTTCCCGGCCAGCCGGCCAGCCGCGGCCTCGCCCGTGAACCGCGGATCGCAGACGATCGCCGCAATCGCGTCGGGCTCGGTCATGCGGCCGGCGCCGGTCTCGCCGCAGGCCTGCGAGCCCGCTTCCGGACCGATGATCGTCATTCCGCGGTCGACGATCGTGTCGCGATTCGCCTGCACGGCCGGATTGCTCCACATGACCCGGTTCATGGCCGGCGCCACGGCGATCGGCGCCTCGGTGGCGAGACACAAAGTCGTCAGCAGGTCGGGCGCGCTGCCGCCCGCGAGCCGTGACAGCAGTTCGGCCGTCGCCGGTGCAATCAGCACGACGTCGGCCCAGCGGGCGAGCTCGATGTGGCTCATCGACGCCTCCGCCTCCTTGTCCCACAGATTGCTCCGGATCGGACGGCCCGAGACGGCCTGCAGCGCGGTTTCGGTTACGAACTCCCGCGCGGAGTCGGTCATGACGATCTGCACGTCCGCGCCACGCTCGCGCAGCCGGCGCACGAGCTCGGGGGTCTTGTACGCCGCGATGCCGCCGCTGATGCCCAACACGATGTTCATACGGTAATTCTGGGACTAAACGGCGCCGTCGTCCAGACCGTTCGGTTCTCGGGATATAGCGCGAAGGCGGTAGCCGGGAGGCACGCACCGTTGCGACTCCAGGGCGGCGAGTACCGCCAGCCCGCATCCGTCACCGATTCGCGGGATGATCGGGCAGGATTTTGTTCGCTCAAGGGTTTTTCCGAAGGCGCGCAATACTCACTGTATTGCCAACTGAGGAAAAAGTCTTGAGCGAACAAAAGACAAGCGAGGGCCCGTGTAATCGGTGACGGATGCGGGCTAGCGTCAGGCTTTGCGGTGACGGATGCGGGCAAGACCGCCAAGCAGCAACAGCGTAGGCCAGCCGGGACTGCCGCCGCCGCTGTCGTCATCGGGCTCGGGCGGCGGCGTCGGATCGCGCACGGTAAACGTCGGTGACGCGAGATTATTGCTCGCGACGGCGTCGTCATCGGCTGCGACGCTGGCCTCGAAGGTCGCGGATCCGGCCGAGTTCGCGGTCGCCTCGACGGTGACGGTCGCGCCGGCGCCACTGGCAAGCGTCCCGATGCTGCAGTCCGCGGCGCCGCCGCCGCTTGTGCAGCTGCCGACGGTCGTCGAAATACCGTCGAGGACCATCGTCGCCGGAATCGAGATGCCGATGCTCGTATTGTTCACGGTCTCGGTGCCGACGTTGTTGACGTCGAATTCAAGCGCCACGCTGTCGCCGATGTTCACGAAGGCGGGCACCGTGCCGACCTCGAGCTCGACGTCGGTGGCGACCAGCACGCGGATGCAGCTCGCCGCCGCGATGTCGTCCTGCATCTCGTTGATGCTGCAGTCGGAGAACTGGTCGCTGCCGTTGACGCTGACCGACATGATCCAGTTTCCGGTCTGCGCCTCGCATGCCGATCCGAACTCTCCGTCATGCGGCGCGCCGAAATTGTGGCCGATTTCATGGGCGGCGATTAGCGCGTCGACGGGCGTGCTGCCGAAGAAGTCGTTGCGCTGCAGTTCGGTCAGCCCGGCGCTGAAGCGGCTGTTGCAGAGCGATTCGCTGTAGGCGATCCCGACGTTCGAGCCCGCCAGCGTGCGACCCGTGAACAGGTGCGTCAGCCCGGCGGCGGTGTGCTCGCTCGAGCCTTCGCGGAAGTCGGCGAGTTCGTTGAGCAACAGCTCGGAATCCGTCTCGTCGGTGAACGGGTCGTTGGCCGCGGGAAAGGTGTCGATATGCGAGATCGTGAGCTGAACGCCGAGCTGCTGGCTGAAGATCTCGTCGGCAATGTTCATGCGGGTCAGTACTTCGGCCGTCGTGTCGCTGCCGAATTCGTTCGTGAACTCGAAGTCGGCGACGACCGCGACGTCGATCGTCTGGGTCGCGCCGAGCGCCCGTTGCACGGCCGGCCGCGAGGTGCTGTCGCCGACGGCGGACAGGAGCTCCCTGGCGTCGTGCGCGTGCTCGACGTGCGGGCAGCGCAGCAGGCCGCCGGGGATCTGCACATCGGCCAGGCGATACACCGTCGTGGCATCGCCCGCGGGTTCGACTCCGTACATGTCGCTGCCGTCGAAGTACATGCCCCGGGGGCGCCCGTCGACGACGACGAACCTCGCCCAGGACCCCGGCTCGCCTTCGATGCGGCCGCGATACGCGCGGACACCCTCGGGCATCGATCCGGACAGGAGCGCACGGTTCTCCTGCACGCGGAAGCTCAGACGCCGATCGAAGGCCTCGAAGCGCATTGTCGATGATGTCTCGAGCGCCGCGCGCGGCGCCTCGATCTCGAAACCCGTGAGGCGTTCGCTGTAGCCCATGAGGATGCCGGCTTCGTCCGCACTCACCGGGGCGGCGAACGCGGCGCCCAGCAAGAGCGCGAATACCAGTCTTGCTTTCCTTGTCATTACGTCCTTCATGGCGGGCCGTCGGTCATCCGGAACACGTTTCAATAGCTAATCAAACTGGGACACGGGACGGCAAGGAACTATCCGTCGCTGTTTCGCGACAGACGTCGCATTCGTGTGAGCCGGGTCACAGTTTGCCAATAAACCATCGCCGCCGGGTCGCCGGCAGTACGTCTGGCTACGGGGACCCGTCCGTCAGCACGAGTGCACAGTTCGGCATTGCCTCGCCGTCCAGCACGGCCTCGTTTTGCTCGTAGCTCAGAAGCCAGGTGCGGCCGCGGTGGTCGAGCAGATATCGCTCATCGAGCGCCGTTCCGTCGTCGGCCCGGAAGCTCACGCGCTCGCCGTCGGTTTCGAAGCGGCCCGCCTTCGGGTAGCCGGGGAACGGATCGATGCGATTGCCCTCGTTGTCCACCGACACGGCGTCGGTAAAGCGGTCCCACTCGAAGCGCCCTTTGCCGAGACCGCGACCGAGTTCGATACGGTCGCCTGAATAGGCAATGCACGCCGGCTCGAAGACGCCCTCTGGCGAACTGGCGCAGGCCGTCAACAGCATCGCGGCGAATCCGGTGGTCCGGCTGCCGGTCTTTGCAGTCGTCGATTTCATGACGGCAGTGTAACGCCTCGGCCTGGCGAGGCAGTGACGCAGTCGACGAATGCGGCGATTCACTCCGGACCCCGGCGGCAGCCGCGCCGATGCCCGTTGGAGACCGCCGACTGCTTCTCGGAATTCCCGTATGGACGGTCGGCGGCAATCCTGTAGCGTCGATGGCAAGGTGGCTGGCTGCCGCGTGAGGTGCTTATGCTCGTGCTGACCGCCGTCGGCGCGCTCGGTGCGCTGGCGCTGATCCTGGCGACGGGCCTCGTGGTCGCCAACCGGACCCTGTACGTCGAAGAAGACCCGCGCTATGACGCCGTCGAGGCGATGCTGCCGGGCACGAACTGCGGTGCCTGCGGCTATCCGGGATGCCGCTCATTCGCGGAGGCGCTGTTAAGCGACAAAGTCCTGCCCGGCAAGTGCACCGTTTCAACCGACGCTGGCCGCGCGGCCATCGCGGACTACCTCGGTATCGACGTCGGCGCGGAGGAATCGCGTGTCGCCCGCCTGGCCTGCGCCGGAGGCAGCAACGTGGCGCGGCGCCACGCGGACTACGTCGGCAACGCTTCGTGCCGCTCGGCCGCGCTCGTCGCGGGTGGCGGCAAGGGCTGTTTCTGGGGCTGCCTTGGATACGGCGACTGCGAAAGAGCCTGTGACTTCGACGCGATCGTCATGAACCGGCACGACCTGCCCGAAGTCCTGGAGGACAAGTGCACGGCCTGCGGTGACTGCGTCGAGATCTGCCCGAAGGACCTGTTCTCGCTACAGGCCGTGAGCCACCGGCTGTGGGTCGCCTGCAAGAATCTCGAATTCGGTGACGAAATCCTCGCGGACTGCCTGCTCGGCTGCACGGCCTGCGGGCGCTGCGCACAGGACGCACCGCAAGCCGTGAGCATCGAGGACAACCTGGCCGTCGTGAACCACGAGCGCGCCGGTGACGCCCGCACGGCGATCGACCGCTGCCCGACCGGCGCAATCGTCTGGTTCGATACCAACGGCTCGGTCGTTCGCGGCGACGCGGCGCCAACCGTAGCCCGGCGCTCGCCGCTACCGGCCGCACCGACGTGACATCCCCGAACCGCACATGAGTGAGCGATGAAAAATGAACTCGACGAAGTCCGCTTTCCCGGCACGCCGGCCGCAATGGACGGCAATACGGCCGTCATCAGCTGTGAACGGGAGTCGAGCGATGCCGCGGGGGCCTATCCGATCACGCCGTCCACGCAGATGGGCGAATACTGGGCCGAGGCGGCGGCCGCGGGTCATGTCAATATCTCGGGTCGGCCGCTGATCTTCGTCGAGCCCGAAGGCGAACACGCCGCCGCCGCCGTGACGGCCGGCATGGCGATGACGGGCTTGAGGGCAGCGAACTTTTCGAGCGGACAGGGCATCGCCTACATGCACGAGTCGCTGTACGCGGCGGCCGGCAAGCGCCTGCCCTACGTGCTCAACATCGGCGCGCGGGCCATGACCAAATCGACGCTCAACGTGCATGCGGGCCATGACGACTATCACTGCATCGACGACACGGGCTTTTTTCAGCTGTTCGCCTGCAATGCCCAGGGCGCGGCAGACCTCAACGTCATCGCCCACCGCATTGCCGAAATGGCACTGACGCCGGGCGCCGTCGCGCAGGACGGTTTCCTGACCACGCACCTGATCGAATCGATGCGGGTGCCCGAGCGCGAACTCATCGAGACCTTCCTGGGCCGGCCCGATGACGTCATCGACACGCCGACCCCGGCGCAGCGTATCGTCTACGGTGAAAAGCGCCGGCGCATCCCGATGCTCTGGGACGTCGACAATCCGGTCATGGCCGGCCTGGTCGAGAACCAGGATGCCTACATGCAAAGCGTCGCCGCCCAGCGTCCGTTTTTCTTCGATCACGTGCGCGATCTCGCCGACGACGCGTTCGAAGAATTCGCACGCCTGACCGGCCGCCGGTACGCCCGCATCGGCACCTACCGGACGGAGGGCGCCGACTACCTGATCGTCGGCCAGGGCAGCCTGGTGCCCTACGCCGAGGTGGTCGCCGACTACCTGGCGGAAAGCCGCGGCATCAAGGTGGGCGTCGTGGACGTGACGATGTTCCGGCCGTTCCCGGCCGACCTGCTGTCGGCGGTGCTGCGCGGGCGCAAGGGCGTAACGGTACTCGAACGCCTCGATCAACCGCTGGCCGGCGACCTGCCGCTGATGCGGGAGATTCGTGCGACCGTAAGCAAGTGCATCGAGAACGGCCGGGACGACGGCGCGCTGCCCTACCCTGATCTCGACCGCTACACAAAGCCCAAGGATGCGCCGCCCCTGTACTCGGGGTCGTTCGGCATGGGCAGCCGCGACCTGCAGCCGGAGGGGCTGATCGGCGCGGTCGAAAACATGCTGCCCGACGGCGGCCGAAAGCGGCTCTTCTACCTGTCGATCGACTTCCTCAGGAAGCGCGCCCTCACGCCCAAGCAGGAGATCTACCAGCAGACCATCGAGGATGCCTACCCGCACGTTCGCGAACTCGCGCTTCGCGGCAGCGAGAATCCGAACCTGATGCCCGAGGGCAGCATCACGGTCCGGCTGCACTCGATCGGTGGCTGGGGGGCCATCACGACGGGCAAGAACCTGGCCATGACGCTGTATAGCCTGCTGGGCTACGACATCAAGGCGAACCCCAAGTACGGCTCGGAGAAAAAGGGCCAGCCGACGACGTTCTACCTGTCCGCCGCGCCGGAGCCGATCAAGGTCAACTGCGAGTATTTCTACGTCGACGTCGTGCTTTCGCCGGACCCGAACGTCTTTCACCACACCAACGCGCTGGCCGGTCTGAAGGACGGCGGTACGTTCATCATCCAGAGCGACCTCAAGGACCCGGCCAGCGTGTGGGCGTCCATCCCGATTGGTTTCCAGCAGACCATCGTCGAGAAGGGCATCCGCGTGTTTTTCCTCGACGCGTTCAGCATTGCACGCGACGAGGCCACCGACGCGGACCTGCAGCTCCGCATGCAGGGCGTGGCGTTCCAGGGCGCCTTCTTCGCGGCGTCGACCGTGCTCGACGACAAGGGCCTCGACGAGGGCCGGCTGCTCAGGGAGATCCGCGCCCAGCTCGAGTACAAGTTCGGCGATAAGGGCGCTCGCGTCGTCGAGGACAACATGCGCGCCATCAAGCGCGGCCACGACGAGCTCGTCGAGATACTCGACAAGCCGTTCACGCTGTCGGCAAACGCGGGCGACGCGATCCCGGCCGAGCCGCCGCTGCCGACCATGGTCAAGCGGCTGCCCGAGAGCCAGTCGGCGACGAGCGACATCCATCGTTTCTGGGAGCAGACCGGAAATTTCTATGCGCGCGGCATGGGCTCGGACAACATCACCGACCCGTTCGTCGGGCTCGGGACGATGCCCGCGCTGAGCTCCCTGTTCCGCGACATGACCGGCATTCGATTCGAGCACCCCGAGTGGATCCCCGAGAACTGTACGGCCTGCGGCGATTGCTACACGGTCTGTCCGGACACCGCAATACCGGGCCTCGTCAACGAGGTCGGCGAGGTCCTCGATACCGTCGTCAAGCGAGTCCGCAAGAACGGTGGCAGCACCGAGCACCTGCCGCGCGCCGTGCGCTCGGTCGAACGGCATCTGCGCAGCGAGATGGTCGAGGCCGGTGAGTCGGCCTCGGTTGCCGGTATGCTCGAAGGCGCGATCGAGAAGACCCTCGCCGAGGCCGACGCGGCCGTGAGGCCGGCCTTGAGCGACGAATTCGGCGCGTTCCGCGACGAGCTCAACGGCTTCCAGTTCGCCGTGACGCGACCGTACTTCACGCTGCCCGAAAGGAAGCAGGCCGGCGATGGCGGCCTGCTATCGATTACGGTCGACCCCTACACCTGCAAGGGATGCATGGAGTGCGTCAAGGTCTGCGACGACGACGCGTTGCGACCGGTCACGCAGACCGATGCATCGATCGAGGGACTCAGGAAGAACTGGGATCTGTGGCTGGACCTGCCCAACACGCCGAGGAAGTACGTCCGCATCGACGATCTCGAGGAGCGCATCGGCGCGCTCGAAACGCTGCTGCTCGACAAGGACAACTACCTTGCCTTCGCAAGCGGCGACGGAGCCTGCCTGGGCTGTTCCGAGAAGACCGTGATGCACGTGTTCGTGGCCACGGTCGAGGCGCTCATGCAGCCGAGGGTCAAAGCGCACGTTGCGCACATCGAGACGCTGATCGAGAGTCTCAGGCAGCGCGTGCAGGACGCGCTCGTGGGAGACATCGATCTCGGCAACGCCGAGGAATTCGAGCGCATCGTCGAGGGCATCGGCGACGGCGACGTCACGCTCGCGGGCATCGCCGGCCGCATCGAACGGGATACGGGCGGCCGGGCAATCGATCCGGATTGGCTCAGGCGCGTAACCACGCTGATCGGCGAGCTCGGCCGGCTCAAGTGGCAGTACACCGACGGCACGACCGGGGGCGGCCGCTCGAGCATGGGCATGCTCAACGCGACCGGCTGCACGAGCGTCTGGGGAAGCACCTACCCGTACAACCCGTACCCGTTTCCCTGGGCGAACCATCTTTTCCAGGACACGCCGTCGCTTGCGATGGGCGTGTTCGAGGGCCATATGGCGAAAATGGCGGACGGTTTCCGCACGATCCGCCTGGCCGAGCTCGAACTGAGCGGGGAGTACCGGCCGTCCGAACACGATGAGTTCTTTACCTACTTCGACTGGCAGTCGTTCAGCGACACCGAGTTCAAGCTCTGTCCGCCGGTCGTCGCGGTCGGCGGCGACGGTGCGATGTACGACATCGGCTTCCAGAACCTGTCGCGCATGATGATGTCGGGCAAGCCCATCAAGGCGCTGGTCGTCGACACGCAGGTCTACTCGAACACGGGCGGGCAGGCCTGCACGAGCGGCTTCTTCAGCCAGGTGTCGGACATGGCCCAGTTCGGCAAGGCGATTCGCGGCAAGGAGGAGATCCGCAAGGAGATCGGGCTGGTCGGCATGGCCCATCGCACGACCTACGTACTGCAGGGCGCGATCTCGAACGCCAGCCACATGATCGAGGGCTTCATCGAAGGCCTGCTGGCACGTCGGCCCGCGTTGTTCAACCTGTACACGAGCTGCCAGCCGGAGCACGGCATTGGCGACGACATGGGCGCTGAGCAGGCGAGGCTCGCGGTCGAGTCGCGCGCCTACCCGCTGTTTCGCTACGACCCGGACAGGGGCCACACGCCAGCGGAGTGCTTCGACCTGAGCGGCAACCCCGACATTCACTCGGACTGGCCGAGCTACACGCTAAGGTATCTCAAGAACGGCCGCGAGCAGTCGATGGAGCTGCCGCTGACCTTCGCCGACTTCGCGATGACCGAGACGCGATTCCGCAAACACTTCCGGATGGCGCCGCCGGACACGTGGAATGACAAGATGCTTCCGCTGCACGAATTCCTGAACCTCGACGAGGTTTCGCGCGAGGGGCGATTCCCGTTCATCTGGACCGTGGACCGGCAGAACCGGCTCAGCCGCCTGCTCGTGGACGAGGCCATGGTGCGATCGTGCGAGGACCGGCGGAGCTTCTGGACGATGTTGCGCGCACTCGCGGGCATCGAGGACCCGGCCGAGCCCGCGGCCGACGTCGAGTCGCGTATACGCCGCGAGGTGATCGCCAACATCGCGCGCGGGCTCGCGGAGATGGCGGACGGCAATGCCGTGGACCCGGCCGGCGCTGAGTTCGGTACGCCGGACGACTCCGCGGCTCCGGCCGAAGCGGCAGCCGACACGGCGGCCGCGGCCGACTACATGGCGCCGTGGCTGGATACGGACGACTGCACGGCCTGCGACGAGTGCATCAAGATCAACCCGGCCGTCTTCGAGTACAACGCCGACGGCAAGGCGGTTATCGCCAATGCCGATGGCGGCCCCTACAGCGATCTCGTCAAGGCTGCCGAGAAGTGCACGGCCGAAGTCATACATCCGGGCCTTCCCCGGGACCGGTCGGCCGGCGATATCGAGAAGTGGATCGCGCGCGGCGAGAAATACAACTAGGGAGAGCCTGATCATATCCCCGACGCACCCGCTGCTCTCGTCCTTTCCCACCTTCAGCCACGGCATTCATCCGCCGCAGTCCAAGGCGGATACGAAGCACCTCGAGATTCGCCAGTTCCCGTTCGCTTGCGCGCTGGTCGTGCCGCTGTCGCAGCACGTGGGCGCGCCTTCGGTACCGGTCGTGCGCGAGGGCCAGGAGGTGGCGCGTGGCGAGCTCCTCGCGCGCGCCGACGGTTTCGTGTCGGTCGCCCAGCACGCGCCGGCTTCGGGGCTCGTTCGGCGGATCGGCCTGGCGCCGTCTATCGCCGGGCGCATGAGCGAGGCCGTGTTTCTCGAACCCTATCCGGCGTCGACACAGGAGGTCGCGGATGGCGAACCCTGCCGGCTGGACGATGCGAGTCCCGACGACATCATCGCCGCCATCCAGGCGGCCGGCATCGTGGGCCTCGGCGGCGCGGCGTTTCCCACGCACGTCAAGCTGAAGCCGCCCGAGGGCCGGAAGCTCGACACGCTGATCCTGAACGGCGTCGAGTGCGAACCGTACCTGACGACCGACCACCGCGTGATGCTCGAGCACGGCGGCGACATATTCATGGGCATTCGCTACCTGCTCAAGGCGACGGGCGCGGCAAGGGCGATCATCGGCATCGAGGCCAACAAACTGGATGCGGCCGCGGCCCTCGACGCCGGGCGGCCCGGCGATATCGACGTCACGACCGCCGTGGTTCGCGTCAAGTACCCGCAGGGCGCCGAGAAGATGCTGATCACGGCCGTGCTCGGCGAGGAGGTTCCGAGCGGCGGCTTGCCATCCGATATCGGCGTCGTGGTCGTCAACGTCGCGACGGCCGCCGAGATCGGCCGCCTGCTGCCGCGGGGGCGCGGCATCCAGGAACGCGTCGTTACGATCACGGGTCCGGCCGTGGGCCGCAAGGGAAACTACCGGGTCCCCATCGGCACGCCGCTGAGGTTCGCCCTCGAACACGCCGACTTGAGCGACGATGTGTCGCGCGTCTTCCTGGGCGGACCAATGATGGGACAGGCACTCTCGAGCCTGGACATCCCGATCACGAAAGGCACGTCCGGCTTCGTCGCGTTCACGTCGGCCGAGACGGGCGCGCCGCGCCGGGAGTACCCGTGCATACGCTGTGCCTATTGTGTCGACGCCTGCCCCGTACACCTGAACCCGGCGCAGCTGGGGGTGCTCGCGAAGAACGGCGAATACGACCGCATGGCGGAGGAGTTTCACCTGATGGACTGCTTCGAGTGCGGGTCCTGCTCCTACGTCTGTCCGTCGCACATACCGCTCGTGCAGCGTTTTCGCGAGGCGAAGGCCATCCTGCGCCAGCCGCCGCGAGTCGATACGAAAAGCTGATGGCGCGGACCGTACTCGAGATCGGCACGTCGCCGCACATCGCGAGCGGCGCAAGCGTCGATACGATCATGCGGCATGTCGTCTATGCGCTCTTGCCGGCGAGCCTGTTCGCCGTCTACGTGTTCGGACTCGCCGCGCTCGTGACGCTGGCCATCGCCACGCTGAGCTGTGTCGTCAGCGAGAGCCTTCTGTGTCGCGCAAGCGGCAAGCCCGGCACGCTCGGGGACTGGTCGGTCGTCGTCACCGGGCTCCTGTACGGCCTGACGCTGCCGCCGGGACTGCCGGCCTGGATGGTCGCGCTGGGCGGGATCGTCGCCGTGGGCGTCGGCAAGTTCCTGTTCGGCGGCCTCGGCGCGAACGCGTTCAACCCCGCGCTGGTCGGCCGCGCCTTCCTGCAGGCCGCGTTCCCGGTGTCGATGACGTCCTGGGAACCGATCATGGACGCTGGGCGCTTCACGACGCTGCCCGCGTCGACGCTCGCGCTGCCGTTTACGACCCCGAGCTACGATGCCTTGACGGGCGCAACGCCGCTCGCCGCGATGAAATTCGACGCCGACCCGACCGCGGCGACGGACCTCGTGCTCGGCCTGACGACCGGCTCCACGGGCGAGACGGCCGGGCTGTTGCTGCTGCTCGGCGGCCTGTATCTCGCCGCGCGTCGCTTCCTGAACTGGCGCATACCGGCGGCGATACTCGCTACCGTGTTCCTGCTGTCGGCGATCGCGCACGGCGTCGACCCGGCGCGCTACCCGGAGCCGGTATTCATGCTGTTCGCGGGCGGGCTCATGCTCGGCGCGCTGTTCATGGCCACGGACATGGTGGCATCGCCGATGACGGCCGCCGGCTGCGTGATCTATGGCGTGCTGATCGGCGTGCTCGTCGTCGTCATCCGCTTCTACGGCGGTATGCCCGAGGGCGTCATGTACGCAATCCTGTTCGCCAATGCCGTGTCGCCGCACATCGATACACTCTTGAGGCCTCGCGTTTACGGCACCCGCAAGGCGGCGTCGCCGTGAGCGCCGTTGCCCCGCCGCCGGCCTGGCCCATGTACCGGGCACTCGTCGGGATCGGCATGGCCTGCGGCCTCGTGATCGCCGTCGTCGTGCAGCTCACGCGGCCCGCGATCGAGCGGAACCATGCCGAAGCACTGCAGCGTGCCGTGTTCGCGGTGCTGCCGGCCGCGACCGGCCGTGCGGCCTACACGGCGATGCCCGACGGCTCGATCGTCGCGGGGGAAGCGCCGGGCGGCGATCGCCTGCACGCCGGCTACGACGCGAATGGCAAGCTCGTGGGCGTCGCGATCGAGGCGGCCGGGATGGGCTATGCCGACACGATACGCGTGCTGTACGGCTACGCGCCGTCGACCGAAACCATCGTCGGCTTCCGGGTGCTCTCAAGCAAGGAGACGCCCGGGCTCGGCGACAAGATCGAACTCGATCCCAGGTTTCTCGACAACTTCGCTGCGCTGGACGCCGCGCTGGACAGCGGCGGTCTCAGGCTCGCCAATGCGATCGTGACCGTGAAACAGGGCGCTAAGGCCAACCCCTGGCAGATCGACGGCATCACGGGCGCCACGGTGTCGTCGAAGGCCGTCGGCGACATGCTGAACGACAGCGCCGGCAGGCTGCTGCCGGCGATCCAGAACGGGCTCGACGTGCTCGAAGCCGGAGGCCCCGATGACGGCGCATGACGCAGCCGGCCCGATGTCCACCGACGAGTTCGTCAAGGGCCTGTGGCGGGACAATCCCGTGTTCGTTCAGCTGCTCGGCATGTGCCCCGTGCTCGCGGTCAGCAACACGGCGATCAACGCGCTGGCGATGGGCCTCGCGACGAGTTTCGTGCTGCTGATGTCGAATACGCTGGTGTCGATGCTCAAGCGCATCATCCCGCGGCAGGTGCGCATCGCGACGTACATCCTGATCATTGCCACGTTCGTGACGGTCGTCGACTACGCCATCGAGGCGATCAGCCTGGATCTGCACCGGGCGCTGGGCGCATTCATCTCGCTGATCGTGGCCAACTGCCTGATACTCGGCCGCGCCGAGGCATTTGCGTCGAAAAACACGGTGCGGAGTTCAGTCCTGGATGCGTTGGGCATGGGGCTCGGGTTCACGCTCGCCCTGTTCTGCTTAGGAAGCGTACGCGAGCTGCTCGGCAACGGCAGCCTGTTCGACGTCGCCGTCCTCCCGGCCGCGTTCGAACCGTGGATCGTTATGATTCTGCCGAGCGGCGGATTCTTTACGCTGGCCGCCTGGCTGCTCGTGATTCGACATCGGCAGCGCCGTCGCGAGAAACGGCTCGCCGTCGAGGCGATAGAGGCACGATGATGGAATCACAGTCGCTGGCATCCGTATTTCTGAACGCGGCGCTCGTGAACAACTTCGTGCTCGCGTACTTTTTGGGGATTTGCCCGTTTCTCGGCGTCTCGACCCGGGTCGGCACGGCCGCGCGCATGGGAGGCGCGGTGATGTTCGTCATGCTCGTCAGCTCGGTGGCCGCGTTCGCGATACACCACCTGCTGCTGCTCGCGGGCGTCCCGTTTCTCGAGCTGATCGCATTCATCGCCGTGATCGCGTCGACCGTGCAGCTCGTCGAGATGTTCATCAAAAAGACAAGTCCGGCGCTGTTTCGGGCGCTGGGGATCTTCCTGCCGCTGATCACGACCAACTGCGCGATCCTGGGCCTGGCGCTGTTTCAGACCAACCGGGAATACGGCTTCCTCGAATGCATCGCCTATGCGCTCGGTGCCGGCGCGGGATTCGCGCTGGCGCTCGTGCTCATGGCCGGGATTCGGGAGCGACTTCTGCTGGCCGAAGTCCCCGACGTCGCGGAGGGTGCCGCCAGCGCGCTGATCGTAGCGGGAATCCTTTCGCTCACGTTCATGGGATTCGCGGGGCTGGGCGCGCAATGATCCGCGAAATCGTCATTGCATTGATCCTGACGCCGCTGCTCGTGGTTGCATGGGCGGCCGTGCAACAGGCCTGGAGCCGGGCATTCCGCGGGCCTCTCGAAGCCGATGACGCGCTCGAAGGCCGCGGCGGCTGCGGTGCCTGCGGAACCGTCGGCGGCCGCTGTACCGAGACAACTATCGACACTCAACCTGGAGACCACTCATGAAGCTCGAAGACCTGGAACAGCAAACGCGCCACGAGGCTACCGTTCATTCCAACGAGCGCGTGACCTCGGAGTCTGCCGAGGCTGAAGTGCGCGAACTCGTACTCGACATCGACAGCGATGATTTCGACATCGCACCGGGACAGAGTATCGGCGTCGTCACGCCCGGCCCGCACGACCTCGGACACGACGAGCACTTCAGGCTGTACAGCATCGCGGATATGCCGGATGCGAACGGTTCGGGCAAGACCCGGGTGACGATAGCGGTGCGGCGCGTCTCCTACATCGACGACTACAGCGGCGAACGTTTCGACGGGATCAGCTCGAACTACCTGTGTGACCGCAAGCCCGGAGATGCCGTGACGATTACGGGGCCCTACGGCTATGCATTCGAAGTGCCGGACGACCACGGCGCCAACCTGATCCTGATCGGCGCCGGCACGGGCATCGCCCCGTTCCGCGCATTCATCAAGCACATCTACCGCGAGATCGGCGACTGGACCGGCAAGGTCCGGCTGTTCTACGGCGCAAACACGGGTCTCGAGCTGTTCTACATGAACGAAGAGCGCGACGACTTCGCCCTCTACTACGACGAAGAGACGTTCGAGGCGTTCCAGGCGCTGTCGCCACGGCCCAACTGGACCGACCCCGTGGCCTGGGACTACTGTCTCGAGGCGCGCTCCGAGGAAATCCTGAACATGCTGGATCAGCCGGACACCTACGTCTACGTAGCCGGCCTCGAGCCCGTGCGCGACGAGCTGAACAAGGTCTTCGCGAACATGCTCGGTTCCGAAGAGCGCTGGGCTCGCCGGCAGGCCGAACTCGCGGCCGGCGGGCGCTGGACGGAGCTGCTGTACTAACGAACGGCTCGAATCGCCACGCCCCGCCCCGAAATGGCGGTCGCCCGGCACGGCCGGCGGCCCGACAATGAGCCAGCAACGGGCGCACGCCGGTGATTCGATGCAACGCGACAATGGAGACGATGACAGCGACGTCAGGCTGCTGGCGCGCGTGATCGACGGCGGCCGCGGCGCCGACGCGGTCGCCGCGCGCCTGCTGGATGCCTTCGGCACGCTCAAGGAGCTGCTCGACGCAGAGACGGACCGAGTTGCTGCCGTCGACGGCATCGGGCCGGTCGGGGCGACCCGGATTTGCGCGCTGCCGGCCCTTGCACGGCGTTATTTCGAACAGTCGCTCGTCGTTGGCGAACCCATCCGGAGCCCCGCGGACACCGAGGCCTACCTGCTCGCCCGGCTGGGCCACCTGGGTCACGAGCTGTTCTGCTGCCTGTACCTCGACAATCGCCACCGGGTTCTGGCCTTCAAGGAGCTGTTTCGCGGCACGATCGACGGCACCTCGGTGTATCCCCGCGAAGTCGTCAAGGAGGCGCTGTCCATCAATGCGGCGGCCGTCATTCTGGCCCACAACCACCCGAGCGGCGTTGCCGAGCCCAGCCAGGCCGACGAGCGCATTACCCGGCGCCTGAAGGCGGCGCTCGAGCTCGTCGATATCCGGCTGCTGGACCACCTCGTCGTGGGCGACAGCGGGGCCGTGTCCCTGGCCGCGCGCGGAATGCTCTGAGCATTCGCAGTCCTGCCGGCACGGGCCTTGTATTCACCCGGGCGGGCTGGTATAAAACCGCACTCTTTGCCTGCGGCTCGCGGGCAACTGCTAACAGATTCAGAGACTTAACCAGCATGAGCAAAGTTTGCCAGGTGACCGGGAAGCGCCCGCAGAGCGGTAACAACGTTTCCCACGCCCACAACAAGACGCGTCGCCGCTTCCTGCCGAACCTGCAGAACAAGCGTTTCTGGCTCGGATCCGAGAATCGCTGGGTACGCCTGCGCGTGTCGCACAAAGGCATGCGCATTATCGACAAGCACGGCATCGAGAAGGTCGTCGCCGACCTGCGTGCCGAAGGCCAGCGCATCTAGGCGCCCGGAGTAGAGACCAATGGCTAAGACGAATCGCGAAAAAATCCGTCTCGTGTCGAGCGCCGGCACGGGCCACTACTACACGACGATGAAGAACAAGCGTCTGCATCCCGAGAAGATGGAGACGAAGAAGTACGATCCGACCATTCGCAAGCACGTCGTCTACAAGGAAGCCAAGATCAAGTAAGTCCGGCTCCCGACCGCATACGAAAGAAAGCCCGCCTTCGAACCGCGGGCTTTTTTTTGCCTGCCTTGAGCCCCATCTACACTGTACGCATGCCCGAACTACCCGAAGTCGAAACCAGCCGCCGCGGCATCGCGCCGCACATCGAGGGACAGACGATCGCGAACGTCGTCATCCGCGACCGCCGCCTGCGCTGGCCCGTGAGCGAAGAGGTCGATCGCCACCTGACCGGTGCCACGATCAACTCGGTAGGCCGGCGCGCGAAGTACCTGTTGATCGAGACGACCGGCGGCACGGCGATCCTGCACCTTGGAATGTCCGGGCATGTGTACCTCGTCGACACGGGCACGCCGGCCGGCGTCCACGACCACGTCGACCTCGAGCTCGACTCGGGCATGGCCTTGCGGCTCACCGACCCGCGACGTTTCGGCTCGCTGCACTGGTGCCTCGAGCCGCTCGAACACCCGCTGCTCGCGAAGCTGGGGCCGGAACCCCTGAGCGACGATTTCAATGGCGAATACCTGTGGCAGCGATCGCGCGGCCGCCGGATCGCGGTCAAGCCGTTCATCATGAATGCGGATGTCGTGGTCGGCGTGGGCAACATCTACGCCAGCGAGTCGCTGTTCATCGCCGGCATCCATCCAAAGCGGCCCGCCGGCCGGATTGCACTCGCCCGCTATGAAAAACTGGCCGATGCGATCAAGGCCGTGCTCGAGCGCGCCATCAGGGCCGGTGGCACGACGCTTAGAGACTTCTATGGCGGCAACGGCGAGTCGGGTTATTTCCAGCAGGAACTCGATGTCTACGGACGCTCGGACGAGCCCTGCAGGATCTGCGACACGACCTTGACCACGGTCGTGCTCGGCCAGCGCGCCACCTACTACTGCAAGCGCTGCCAGACCTGATCCGCTCCGGCGCGCCAGCGTCATCGAATTGGGCTATTTTAGGGAATCGAGGGGTATATCGACGAGGCCGCCGACCGGGTCGGCCGGCAGATCGTTATCCGAATAGCGAGGAGACCGCCATGGCGGGTTTCGGGAACACTCAACAAACGATCGGCAAAACGCCGCGGCACGAGAGCGGATCGGTACCCGTGGTCGATATCGCGGAACTCGACGGCGAGCCGGCGCTGATCGCGATCGACCGGGCCTGCCGCGAGTGGGGCTTCTTCCAGGTTACGGGGCACGGGATCGACGACGCGATCATCGACGACCTGTTCGCGGCCGCGAAAGCGTTTTTCGGGCGCCCGATCGGGGAAAAGCGCCGCATCCTGAGAAGCGCCGGGAATCCATGGGGTTTCTATGACGAGGAGCTCACCAAGAACACGCGCGACTGGAAGCAGGTGTTCGACTATGGCCCGGGCGATGGCGACACGCTCGTGCCGCGGTGGCCGGACGACATGCCCGGATTTCGCGAGGCCGTGCTTGCCTGGCACGCGGCATGCGAGTCGCTGGCACATCGGCTGTTGTCGGCCATAGCGCGCAACCTTGGCGCGCCGGAAGGCGAGCTCAATGCGCTGTTCGGCGACGACCACACGAGCTTCATGCGGCTCAACTACTATCCCAGGCTCCCGCCCGGCGCGAAGGACGATTCCACATTCGGCGTCAACGAGCACAGCGACGCCGGCGCGCTCACGGTCCTGCTGCAGGATGACCAGGCGGGGCTCGAAGTGTGCCGCGGGGGCGAGTGGTACCTGGTCGAGCCGCGCCGTGACGCGCTCGTGATCAACCTGGGCGACATGGCGCAGGTCTGGTCGAACGACCGCTATCGCGCCGCCCTGCACCGCGTGGTCACCAATACCGACCGCGACCGATACAGCTCGCCGTACTTCTTCAATCCGTCCTACGACACCGACTACGCGCCGCTACCGTCCTGCATCAGCGCATCGAACCCGGCGCGTTACCGGCCGATCAACTGGCGCGAATTCCGCACGCGGCGCGCGGACGGCGACTATGCCGATTACGGCGACGAAGTGCAGATCACGGACTACCGGATCAGGAATTCCCGAGACGCTCCTTGAGCGCCGCGTTGACGTCCGGCGAGACGAATCCGGAGATGTCGCCGCCAAGCTGCGCGACCTCTCTGACGAGCGTCGACGAGAGGAAGTTGTAGCGCTCGTCGGGGGTAAGGAACAGCGTTTCCACGTCGTCGACCAGATGCCGGTTCATCGTCGCAAGCTGGAACTCGTACTCGAAGTCCGATACCGCGCGCAGACCGCGCAGGATGACGCGCAAACCGTTGTCGCGCGCAAAATCGACCGTGAGTCCCGCGTAACGGCGGACTTCGACGTTGTCGATATCGGACAGTGCCGTCCGCGCCATCTCGAGGCGTTCCTCGACCGAGAACAGCGGCGTCTTCGAACCGGTGTCCGATGCGATCGCAACGACGACCCTGTCGAAAAGCGCGGACGAACGCCGCACGAGGTCCTCGTGGCCCAGCGTAATCGGGTCGAAGGTGCCCGGGTACATGGCGGCGACTGGCATCGTGAGTTCCCCCCTTGAGATTCAGCCTGCGGGCCGGGCGAGCGAGAAGCGCACGTTGCCGGCCGTTCTTGTTTTTTTGACGGCCCAGTGGTCGGGCAGCGTCGCGGGCGGCTCGTCGCGCGGCTCCTCGATGTAGACGAGCGCCGCCTGTGCGAGTACACCGGCTTCCTCCAAGAGTCTACACAATTCGGAGATGCGAGCGTCGGCGAAGGGCGGATCGAGAAACACGATGTCGAATCGCCGGTCCCAGGGTGACGTGAGCCTGTCATAGGCGTCCGCCGCCAGGATCTCCGCGTTCTCTGCACCGAGCAGTCCCGCGTTCTTCTCGAGCATGTCCGCCGCGATCGGAGACCGTTCGACGAAAACGCAGCATTCTGCGCCGCGCGACAGCGCCTCGAATCCCAACGCGCCCGTGCCAGCGAACAGGTCGAGACAACGGGCGCCGGCGATGTGCGGCTGAAGCCAGTTGAACAGGGTTTCGCGCACGCGTTCGGGCGTGGGCCTTAGGCCCTCCACGGCAGCGATGTCGAGCACGCGACTGCGCCAGTTTCCCGCTACAATACGCAGCCGCCCGGGCGGGTTCCTGGTTGATCGTTTGGCGGACGGCTTGCCTCGCCCGCGCTGCCTGGCCATGTCTCGCGCCCCGACGGTCCCTCGATGGATCTCGCCAGTTTAGGTAGTCGATTCACACGGAACAACGATCGCGATGATATTCGGCAGGAAGAAAGACAGCGAAACGAGCGAAGGGAACGGCGGCGGTTTCCTGAAGCGGCTGCGTGCGCGCCTCAATCGTGGCGACAGCTGGCTGACTTACGATCTCGCGAACCTCGCGCCCGGCGGCAAGATCGACGAATCCACGTTCGAGGAGCTCGAATCGCTGCTGGTGATGGCGGACGTCGGCATCGACACGAGCCAGCGGATCGTCACCGATCTCGAGAAGTCGCTGTCGCGAAGCAGGCGAGGCGACGTCGAGGCGCTGCGCTCGGGTCTGCGCGATGCGCTGCTCGAGATTCTGCAACCGGTCGCCGTACCGCTCGAGATACCCGAACAGTCGAAGCCGTTCGTCATCCTCATGGTCGGCGTGAACGGCGCCGGCAAGACGACGACGATCGGCAAGCTCGCGCGCCGTTTCGGGGACCAGGGCAAGACCGTGATGCTCGCGGCGGGCGATACGTTCCGCGCGGCGGCCGTCGAACAGCTCGAGGCCTGGGGCAAGCGCAACTCGGTTCCGGTGATCGCTCAGCAGAGCGGCGCCGACCCCGCGGCCGTGGTTTACGACGCGTGGGACGCGGCGTCGGCGCGCGAGATCGACGTGCTGCTCGCAGACACGGCGGGGCGCCTGCAGAACCAGCAGGGTCTCATGGACGAGCTCGCCAAGATCCGCCGCGTCATCGCCCGGCAGGACGACGCGGCGCCGCAGGAGATCATGCTCGTGCTCGACGCAAGCCAGGGACAAAATGCGCTCGTGCAGGCCGAGAAGTTTCACGAGGCGCTGGGCCTGACGGGCATCACGGTGACCAAGTTGGATGGCAGCGCGAAGGGTGGCATCCTGATCGCCATTGCAGACCGGCTCAAGGTGCCGGTCCGCTTCATCGGCATCGGCGAGTCGGCCGGGGACATGCAGCCGTTCTCGGCCGAGGATTTCGTCGACGCACTGCTCGCAAACGGCGGGGAATCCTGACGGCCAACGCGCGATGATTCGCATCGAGAACGTGACCAAGCGCTTTCCGGGCGGCCAGGAGGCCCTGGCCGGTCTCGACCTCGCGATAGATCAGGGCGAGATGGTATTCGTGACCGGCCACTCGGGCGCGGGCAAGAGCACACTGCTTCGGCTGATTGCGCTGATCGAGCGGCCCACCAGCGGTCAGGTGATCGTCGACGGCCAGAACACGGCCCGCGTGCGCAGGCGCAAGATACCGGCCTATCGCCGCCAGATCGGCATGGTGTTCCAGGACCACCGGCTACTCTACGATCGCTCGGTCGCTGAAAACGTGGCGCTGCCGCTGATCATCGCGGGCGTCAGCCGCCATGACGCCGGTCGGCGCGTCCGCGCGTCGCTCGAGCAGGTCGGGCTCCTGCACAAGGAGAAGCGCAACCCCGAGACGCTGTCGGCGGGCGAACAGCAGCGAGTCGGCATCGCCCGCGCGATCGCGACGCGGCCCAAACTGCTGATCGCGGACGAGCCGACGGGCAACCTGGACCCGGAGCTGTCACTGGAAGTCATGCGGGTATTCCGTCGCTTCAACGAATTCGGCGTGACGCTGCTGATCGCCAGCCACGACATCGACCTCATCGACAAGCTCGGCTGCCGCCGCATTCAGCTCGAGGATGGCCGGCTTGCGGGGGGGCCGAACGACGACAGCCTGTTTATCGACGCTGGCCTGCCGGATGACGACGGGGGCTGGCGGTGAACGCCAGCGATCGCGCCCGGCATCGTGAGGCGTCGGCGCCGGTCCGCTCCGGCGGCGCCTTCAGTACCTGGCTGGGTCGGCACGCCAGCAACGCGAGCGGCGCGCTGCTCAAGCTGCTGAAACAGCCCTTCGCGTCGCTCATGATCGTACTCGTCATCGCCGTGACGCTGGCGCTCCCGGCCGCGCTCAATCTTGCGATCAAGAACGCGCTCGCGATCAGCGGCGGCTGGGAGAGCGCGCTCGATTTCTCCGTGTTCCTCGACCAGTCACTGTCGGAAAGCGAGGCCGACGGTATCGCGCGGCTGATCCGCCAGCGCGCGGACGTCGACAGCGTCGAGCTGATTCCTGCGGCCGATGCGCTCGCGGCGTTCAAGGAGCAGTCGGGCTTCGGCGATGCGCTCGACGCGCTCGATCGTAATCCGCTGCCGCATACGCTCGTCGTGCGACCGTCGCCCGGCAACACCGAGGCGTCCATAGTCCTGCTCCGTCAGGAGCTTCAGAACCTTCCGGAGACGGACCTCGTGCAGGTCGACACCGAGTGGGTGCAGCGTTTTCACGCCATACTCGATATCGTGCGACGCGGCGTGCTGATCGGCGGCCTGCTGCTCGGCGCGGCGATCATCGTCATCATCGGCAACACGATCCGCCTGGATATTCAGAACCGCCGCGACGAGATCGAGGTCACGAAGCTGATCGGCGCCAGCAACGCGTTCGTTCGGCGGCCGTTCCTCTGGACGGGCTTCTGGTACGGACTGCTCGGCGGGCTATTCGCGATCGGCCTCGTGCAGTACGGCCTGTATCTGTTGTCTCCGCCCATCTCCCGGCTCGCCGGCCTCTACCGGAGCAACACGGCCGTGCTGTCCTTCAGCGTTGAGGAGATCGGCGCGGTCGTCGGGCTGGGCGTCGGCCTGGGTCTGGTGGGCTCATGGTTCGCCGTAGCCCGGCACATGCGGCGTATCGAACCGCGCTGATCGCAAAACTCAGGCCTCAAGCCTTCAGAGCGGCGAGCACGCCATCCACGACAGCCTCGAGCGCCGCCCGATCCGGCCGCGTTTTGCAGTTCACCTTCAGGCCCCAGATGTTGTTGACGAGAAACGCGGCCATGGCGTCGGCGTCCTTCGTCGCCGGAAGCTCGTTCCGGGCCTGGGCAGCGCGTATCAGGCCCGAAAATCCGTCGCGGACGGCGCGATTGTGCGCGTCGATCCGGCGCGCGACGTCGGGCTCGTGTTCCGCCATCTCGAGTAGCGCGTTGACCGCCAGGCAACCGCGGCGGTCCTTGCCCGTGACCGAATCGTCAACGATACGCCGCAATATGCCGCGAATCGCGTCGATCTTCGAGGATCTGCTCCTGGCCAGCTCGCGAATCTCACGCACGAAGCTGCGGTTGTATTCGTCGAGGACCTCCAGGAAGACCCCCTTTTTGCTGCCGAAGGCCGCGTACAGGCTGCCCGGCTTCAGACCCGTTGCCTTGACGAGGTGGCCGATCGAGGTCTGACTGTAGCCTCGCGTCCAGAACACGGCCATGGCGCGGTCGACAACGACGCGGCGATCGTATTCGGGGGTTCGCGACATTTCGTTGTGCTCCAGTTACTGTGGTTTTGTAAGGCGTACCGGGGTCTTCTTGGCAGGCCCTCAAAGCCGTGTGGCGGCCGGGCCGACAGACCGTCAGCGAGAAGTCTACGGATACTTGAATAGTCATTCAAGATTGTGTAAGCTCACCGACAGTTAGCGAACCGCCCTGCCGTTAAGGGCGTTTTTTTGGAGCGATTCTTGAACGATCACTCAAGTAAGAATAGGGTCCGATGCAAGCCATTCAAGCGACCACGACCCAAGTGATTGTTTCGAAGGGCTTTTCGACAGCCCAACGGCAGAAACACTTAGTGACAGTAAGCAGCTGATTACACAGCTAATATCAGACCAATGTCACAAGGAACAAAACAAGAACTTAGCACTCCAACAAGGCGAGTGCTAAAATCGCCACCCCCGCATTGGAGGGAAACATGACGACCGCAGTTGCTACGATCAAGAACGACCGGGTCTTTTCCGGACCGGTTGGCAACCTCGACGCCTACATCCAGGCCGTCGGCTCGGTACCCGTGCTCGAGAAGGAGGACGAGCAACTGCTCGCGAGGAGCTTCCGCGAGCATGACGACCTCGAGGCAGCGCGCAAGCTCGTGCTCGCGCACCTGCGTTTCGTCGTTCACATTGCCAAGGGCTACACGGGCTACGGCCTGCCGCTCGCCGACCTGATCCAGGAAGGCAACGTCGGCCTCATGAAGGCCGTGAAGCGCTTCGACCCGGACTACGATGTCCGGCTCGTCTCATTCGCCGTGCACTGGATTCGCGCCGAGATTCATGAGTTCGTGCTCAAGAACTGGCGCATCGTCAAGGTCGCGACGACCAAGGCACAGCGGAAGCTGTTCTTCAACCTGCGCAAGTCGAAGAAGAGCCTCGCGTGGCTGTCTCACGATGAGACCAAGGCGGTCGCCGAAGACCTCGGCGTTTCGGTGAAGGAAGTCACCGAGATGGAGAAGCGGCTCAGTGCGCGCGACGCGCTGTTCGACCCGGCGCCGGACGCCGACGACGAACGTGCTTTCGCGCCGGCCGCCTATCTGCCGGCCCCCGACTCGGACCCGGCGATCATGGTCGAGGACGCCGACTGGGAACACGATGCGACGACGCGAATGGCCGCGGCGATCGAGACGCTGGACGATCGCAGCCGCGACATCGTCAAGAGCCGCTGGCTCACCGATGACAAGATGACGCTGCACGAACTGGCCGACGTCTACGGCGTATCCGCCGAGCGCATCCGCCAGATCGAGGCCAACGCGATCAGGAAACTACGCAATCAGATCGCGCTCTAGCTAGCCCGCATCCGTCGCCGATTACACGGGCCCTCGCTTGTCTTTTGTCCGCACAGGGATTTTTCCTCAGTTGGCAATACAGTAAGTATTGCGCGCCTTCGGAAGAATCCCTGTGCGAACAAAATCCTGCCCGATCATCCCGCGAATCGGTGACGGATGCGGGCTAGTCCGCATCGATCAGCGGTAGCGCTTGCCCCGAAACTCCACCCACCCGCCGGCCTCACGGCCGTGCGGGTCGCGGTGCGTGAAATGCACGACGCCGCCTGAGTCGTTGTACACGTACAGGCCACGAACCCTGACCCGGTCGGCGAGCCCGAGCGGCACGCGCCCGGCTAGCTCGAGATTATGGGCGACGAGCAGAGTCTGCCCTCCCGCAGCATGAATGACGAATCGCTGGTGAGCTTCGCCGTCGTCGTCATCGTCAGCCAGCAGGCGGTGAACCCGCCCGCTGACCTCGACCCAGTCGCCGTCTTCGCGTTTGCCGGGTGCCCGGATCAACCCGTGGTCAACGGCACCATCGTGATCTCGACGCGGCGATTCGCCTGGCGACCCGAGTCGGTCGTGTTGTCGGCGACAGGACGCCGTTCACCCATGCCAATCGTGATGATGCGCTGCGACGAGACACCCTGGCCGCCCAGATAACCAGCGACAGACCTCGCACGCTGCTCGGACAGGGTCTGGTTGTAGGCATCGCTGCCCGTGCTGTCGGTGTGCCCGGCGACTTCGACGACGGTCTGGTCATACTTGGCGAGCACCTTGCCAACCGAATTCAGCACGTCGAAGAACGCAGGGCTCAGGTCGGAGCTGTTGGTCGCGAACGTGACATTGCCGGGCATGACGAGCGTCACGTTATCCCCGATTCGCGCAACCCGGACGCCCGTACCTTCGAGCTCGGCGCGCAGTTCCATTTCCTGGCGGTCCATGTAGTAGCCGATCGACCCGCCGGCCAGAGCACCGACGCCGGCACCGATCAGCGCGCGCTGGCGGCGCTCGACGGCATCGTCGCCCGACACGAGGCCGACCACGGCGCCCGCGGCTGCGCCAATCAGCGCTCCCTTGGTCGCGTTGCTGGTTTTTTCCTCGCGCGTGTAGGGGTCCAGCGTCGTGCAGCCCGCGATCGCGACCAGGGCCGCGAGCGCGAGGGTCGTCGATCGAATGAAACGATTATCCATGAGTGATTCCTCGACAGGTTTTCCAAGCGATGCGCGAATTGTAGCGGCCCTTTGCCTGAATAGCGCCTTAACTCGCGGGCTTATGGTCAAACAGCCGGCCCGGGCTTCGGCGCTCCCGCTTCGAGTCCGTTTCTACCGCCCGGATTCGCGACCGCGTGTAGAATGGGCGGCCATTTCCGGGGACAGCGCAATGACCGACACGCTGAGCTGGCTCGAGCGGTACGAAAGAAACCACCAGGCCCTAACCTGGCCGGTCGTTTACTGGGCCGCCGTTCCGCTGGTCGTCATCGGCACCGTGGGCATGCTGTGGAGTCTCCCGGTACCCGACGAGTTCTTCGACATATCGCCGCTTCTGAACTGGGGCAGCGCGTTCCTGATGGCGACGGTCGTTTACTATTTCATCATATCGCTGCCGCTCGCGATCGGTCTCCTGCCCTTCGTTCTCGGCGTCGCATCCATTCAGATATGGCTCGAGGAATCCGGCTACGCGCCCATGAACGCTGCGACCGGGCTGCTCCTCGCCGGCATCGTCGGCCTCTGGCTTGGGCACCGCAACACCGCGGGACTTGCGGCCATCCGCAAGGTTATCGAAGACCTGCAGACGATCATGATCGGTCCCGCGTGGCTCCTGTCGATCGTCTACCGGCGGCTCGGCATACCTCTTTAAGAGCGAGGATTCGCGGGAGAATCGTCGCCAATCCGGCGACGCGAACGACGAGAAGGATTATGATGGTGGGCCGAACAGGTCGCGCGGCTGCCTCCGCCGGCTAAAGAACTGACAGAGCTACACCGCCATGCTGCAAGACGTAAAGCCGGGTGCTTCGCCATCCGCACCGAGCCGCCTCGACCCGCTGGACCTCTTCGACGTCCGATCCGAGCTGTCCGAAGACGAACTGATGGTACGCGACACGGTCGCCCGCTTCGTGGACGAACAGGCGATCCCGCTGATGCGCGAAGCGTTCGAGAAACACACGTTCCCGCGCGAACTGATCGGCGGCGTCGCCGAACTCGGGCTTCTCGGCAGTTCGATCGACGGCTATGACTGTGCGGGACTCAACAGCGTGTGCTACGGGCTCATCTGCCAGGAGCTCGAGCGCGGCGACTCGGGGCTGCGCAGCTTCGTCTCGGTGCAGTCGAGCCTCGTCATGTACCCGATCCACGCTTTCGGCTCGGAACAGCAGCGGCAGCGCTGGCTCCCCGCGATGGCGCGCGGCGAAGCGATCGGCTGCTTCGGCCTCACCGAGCCGCACGGCGGTTCCGATCCGGGCAATATGAAGACCCACGCGAGACGCGACGGCGACGACTGGATCCTGAACGGCGCGAAGATGTGGATCACGAACGCGACGATCGCCGACTGCGCCGTCGTCTGGGCGAAGACCGACGAGGGCATCAAGGGCTTCATCGTCGAGAAGGACATGCCCGGCTTCACTGCCCAGGAAATCGAGAACAAATTCTCGCTGCGCGCATCGGTGACGGGCGCGCTGTTCTTCGACAACGTGCGTGTCCCGGTCGCGAACGTGCTGCCGGACGTCAGGAGCCTGCGCGGCCCGCTGTCCTGCCTGACCCAGGCGCGCTACGGGATCACCTGGGGCGTGAACGGCGCAGCCCAGGCCTGTCTCGACGAGGTCCTGAAGTACACCGAGGATCGCGTTCTGTTCGGCAAGCCACTTTCTCATACGCAGGCCATCCAGATCCGGCTGGCCGACATGGCGCGCCGGATCACGACGGCGCAGCTCCTGTCTCTGCAACTCGGCCGCATCAAGGACGCGGGCCGGCTGAGTCCCGCGCAGGTGTCGCTCGCCAAGTGGAACAACTGCCGCGCGGCCCTGGACATCGCGCGCGATGCGCGCGACATGCTCGGCGGCTCGGGCATCAGCGCCGAGTACGTGCCGATTCGTCACATGCTGAATCTCGAGAGCGTCATCACCTATGAAGGTACCGAGACGATTCACCAGCTCGCCGTCGGCCGCGAGCTGACGGGCGCCAACGCCTTCGGTTGATACGCAGCCGGCCGAGACCGGCCGTCCACGATGTCCGCGACGGCTCCGACAGATCGTGACGTCTGGCGCATTGCCGCGCCGATGATCCTGTCGAACGTTACCGTGCCCTTGTTGGGCATGGTCGACACGTTCGTCATGGGCCATCTCGACGGTCCCGAGTACCTGGGCGCCGTCGCCGTGGGCAGCATCGTATTCAGCTTCCTGTACACGGGCATGAACTTCCTGCGCATGGGAACGACCGGCATCGCGGCGCAGAGTTTCGGTGCGGACGACAATGCCGGCATACGCAGCGCGCTCGGGCAGGCGCTGATCGTGGCGCTCGGACTCGGGCTCATGCTGCTGTCGCTCCAGGCGCCGATCGCGATGTCACTCAGGCTCGTTGGCGCCGAGCCCGACGTGGCATCACTGGCGCTGTCCTATTTCCACGTCCGGATATTCAGCGCGCCGGCCACGCTCGCCAACATGGTGTTGATCGGCTGGTTCATCGGCCTGTCCAACGCCCGCGTGCCGATGGCGATGTTCCTGACCACGACGATCACGAACATGCTGCTCGATCTCGTGTTCGTGTTCGGCTTGGGGATGGACGTGGACGGCGTGGCGCTCGCGTCGGTTGTCGCCGAGTACCTGGGTCTCGGCGTCGGGCTGGTCTTCGCGGCAAGGGTACTCAGAGGCCGCGAAGGCGACTGGCCGATGGACCGCCTCACAAACCTCGCCGAGTACGGCGCGTTTTTCTCGGTCAATGCCAATCTGTTCGTTCGCACGATGGCGCTGATGTTTGCGATCGCGTTCGTGACCGCGCGGAGCGCGCGCTTCGGCGAAACGATCCTCGCGGCCAACGCGATTCTCATGAACCTGCAAAACCTCATGTCGTTCGGGCTCGACGGACTGGCGCACGCCGCCGAGGCGCTGGTCGGCAAGGCCGTCGGCCGCAAGGATCGCGAGGCGCTCGCGACGGCCGTGCGCGTGAGCCTCAAGTGGTCGCTGTATTTCGCGGCCGGGTTTGCGTTGCTGTATGCCGCGGGCGGGCCGGTCCTGATCAGACTCCTGACCGACCTGCCCGACGTTCGCGACGCGTCGATCCGCTACCTGCCGTGGCTGGTCGTGTCACCGCTCGTGTCGGTATGGTCTTTCCTGTACGACGGCGTATTCGTCGGCGCGACGCGCGCCCGCGAGATGCGCGACATCATGCTGATCTCGACCTTCGTTGTTTTCCTGCCGGCCTGGTACGTGCTTCAGCCGCTCGGCAACGACGGCCTGTGGCTCGCGTTCATGCTGTTCCTCGCGAGCCGCGGTCTCGGCATGCACGGCCTGTACCGGCGACGGCTGCTGCCGTCCGTCTGAGCGTTTTCGAGGGCCCGCGTAATCGGTGGCGGATGCGGGCTAAAGCGCCTTCTTCATGTGATAGCGCACGACGCCGTTGGTCGGTGTGCCGAGCTGCGCGTAGACCAAGTAGCCGTTTTGTTCGTAGAAATCGCGACCGTCGACGGTAGTCAGGAACGCAATGCCGGCGCCGTGCGAGCGAGCGAATTCCTCGACACCGGACAGCAGTTTCCCCCCGGTGCCGCTGCCGCGATGCGCATCGTCGACCCACAGTGCGTCAATTTCGAGGCCCAGCCGGCCGACCACCGCATTGATGCCGCCGACGACCCGATTCTCCGCGGATCTTGCGAATGCACCAACAACGATGTCTTCCGGTCCGTCCGACGTCACCGCGCGTTCGGACTCTCGCATGCCTCGTTCAACCATCGCCATGTCGTCGACACCAGGATCAGTGACAACTTCAATAAACATGACTTTTCCCCTATGCGCGGCTCAGCATAGACGAACAGGGGCTCCGCTTCTAGCCCGCATCTGTCACCGATTCGCGGGACGATCGCGCAGGATTTGTTTGCTTAAGGGTTTTTTCGAAGGCCCGTGCAATCGGTGGCGGATGCGGACCAGGTATCAGGCCGGGACGGGCTCCGAGATGCGGCGAACGGTACGCCGGGCCCAGGCGTAGGCGCCGAAGCCCGAGATTACGTTGGCCGCCGCGTACGCGAGGAAAATCCCCGCCAATCCGATCAGCCACATGCCGATCACGGCCAGCGGCACGTACAGTACGGCGATGCGGCCGACGCTGACCCAGACACCGGGCATCGGCTGCCCCATGCCATTGAATGCGGCGTTCATGACCATGACCATGCCGTAGCTGCCGTAGCTCAACGGCACGATCCAGAGGAACTGCCGGGTCACACCGATGACATCCGGATTGTCGCTGAACAGTCCCGGCAGAAAGCCGGCCATGGCGGCGAGCAGGGCAGCGATGGCGAGCCCACTCAGGAGGCAGAATTTGGTCGTCAACCAGAGGGACTCCAGTATCCGGTCGTCGCGGCTGGCGGACAGGTTCTGGCCGACGAACGGTCCGATGATCGCCGACAGCGCGTAGTACAGGACGAGCATCAGAGACTCGATGCGGCTCGCCACGCCGAAACCCGCAACCGCATCCGGACCGAAGCGCGCAATCATGGCCGTGACCGCGGCCGCGCCGAGCGGCACGATCACGTTGGTGCCGGCCGCCGGGATGCCCACGTGCAGGATGTCCGCCCAGGACCTCCGCATCGCGCCGAAATCGGGCTTGTTGAAACTGATCATGTCGAGCCGGTAGCGCATCAGGTACACGGTGCCGACGAAGATCGTTGCCCGCGCGAGGAGCGCGGCCATCGCGGCGCCGTCGAGACCCATCCGCGGTATGGGCCCGACACCGAAGATCAGGATCGGGTCGAGGATCACGTTCAACACGGCGGCCAGCACCATGAGCATACTGGGCAGACGCGTGTCGCCCGTCGCGCGCATGCTTGCCATGCCGACCATGCCGACGACGATGAACGGCACGCCGACGTACAGGATCGTCATGAAACTCCTGATTAGCGGCAGCATTTCGGCCGGCGCGCCCAACAGCGTGAACAGCGGATCGATGGTCAGGATGCCGAGGATCGCGATCGTGCCGGTTATCAGGAACGACAGGAACAGACTGTCGGTGGACAGGCGTCGCGCGCGCCGGTGGTCGTCGGCGCCCAGCGCCCGGGCAACGACCGACGAGGTGCCCGCGCCGAGGCCGATCGCCACGCTCGTCACGATCATCAGGATCGGGAAGCCGAAACTGTAGGCGGCCAGTTCGCTGTCACCGACCTGGCCGATGAACCACGCATCGATGAGCGATTGGGCCATCATCATTGCGATGCCAAACAGGACCGGGACGGTCATGTCGATCAGGTGCTTGCCGACGGGGCCTTCGGCCAGCCGGGATCTACGCTTCTGCATCAGCCGCAAATATTGGAGGTCCAGGGTGTGCTCAGTACGGACGCTAGGATCGTCCGTCGTGACGAGCGCTCGATACCACTATGACCCAGAAGCGGGGATCGCGCAATTCGGTCGCGGCGAACTGCCGGCCAGGCCTGCGTTAGAATTTGCGCGCGACTACGAGCGGGCGAACGGCATGAAATTCAGGCACGAGATCGATATCGACGCGAGCAGGCCACGCGTCTGGCGGGCCTTCGACGCGCTCGGCAACCGATCGCGCTGGCAGCCAGGATTCAAAACCGCCGACATCCTGACAGGAAAGGCCGGCCAGCCCGGCTGCGTGCTCAAGGTCACGCTGGAGCGAGGCGGCCGCATCCGGCAGGTCATCGAACAGGTGACCGAGCGACGCGAGCCCGACTTTCTGGCCACGCAGGCGGACGACGGCAACGGACGTGCAACCACCGTCTACCACTTCGAACAGCTCGACGGCAACCGCACGCGCTGGGTGGTGTACACGGGCTACGTCACGCACGGTCTCAAGCGCTTGTTCGCGCCGTTGTTCAGGCAGGGCATCGCCGACGAGATCGAAACGACCCTGAACCGCTTCAAGCTCATGGTCGAATCGGACGCGGGCGGACGCCCCGCCTGAGCTGGAAACGCTGCTCGCCGTGGCACGTCTCAGAGAAGCTTCTTCGCCGTGACGACGTAACGCATCGGCTGCCGGCGCCGGTCGTGACGGCCGGAAAACGGGTAGCCCGTGACGAGGCTCAGCGTCGAGCCGTCCGAATCGAGCGTGAGACTGCCGCGGCGCGCATCCAGGACGTCCAGATTGATGATGGTATAGACGTGCAGCGTCCCGTCGATCGTCTCGATGGTCAGCGACTCGCCGACGGCGAGGTCCTTCAGAAAATTGAAATGCGTGTCGCGATGCCCGGCAATGACGCTGTTGCCGCGCTGCCCCGGCAGCGCGCTCGCGGACAGGTGCCCGGGACCGAACGCGAGCGTCTGCTCGCCGCCGCCCGCGAGAACGATCAGGTCAATTTCGCCATCCCGCGCGGACAATCGCGCCATCGGCCATGCGAAGTCCCACGGCCACAGCGACGAGACGCCGTCGGAAGCGGCAGCCCGCTCCCAGTTTCTTTGCATGACATCCTGCGCGACCCAGGCCTTCGGCGCGGGCGGCAGGTTCTGGCCCAGCTGCCAGAATCCGAGACACAGTAGACAGGCCACGATTCGCATTGCTCTTCATCCTCACCGCATTCGATTACAGCAACGCAAGCGGCCTGACTCGCGCATATCGCGTGGCAATCGGCCGGCGGAGTGTGGCAAATTGTGGCCTTACCGCCTGGGAGCATGCAGTGGCAAAGCGTATTGCCATCGTTGAAGACGAAGCCGCGATCCGCGACAACTACGCGGCGGCGTTTCGCCGCGAGGGTTACGCAGTCGACACCTACGAGGCGCGCGCGCCGGCGCTCGACGCTTTCGCGAGCCGCCTGCCGGACCTCGTCGTGATCGACATCAATCTGGCCGATGACGTCGAAGGCGGCTTCGAGCTGTGCCGGGAACTCAGGTCGCGCTCGGCCGAGCTGCCGATCATTTTTCTGACGGCGCGGGACAGCGAGTTCGACGCCGTATCGGGCCTGAGGCTCGGGGCTGACGACTACCTGACCAAGGACCTGAGCCTGCCGCATCTGATGGCGCGAATCGCGGCCCTGTTCCGGCGGCTCGACGCGCTCACGCAGCCGCAGTCGGACGAGGGCCTTCTGAAGCGTGGCGACCTCACGATCGACACCGACCGCATGACCGTCACGTGGCGCGAGCAGGCGGTCGGGCTCACGCTCACCGAGTTCTGGCTCGTACATGCGATGGCGCGTTACCCGGGGCACGTCAAGAATCGCCAGCAGCTCATGGACGCGGCGCAGGCCGTGCTCGATGACAACACGATCACGTCGCACATCAAGCGAATCCGCCGCAAGTTTGCCGCGGTAGACGCGGACTTCGACGCGATAGAAACGGTATATGGAATGGGCTACCGCTGGCTCGCGGCGAACTGAGAGACCCGCATGACACTCAAGCGGCAGCTATTGCTCGTCAGCCTGCTGACGCTGATGCTGCCGTGGGCCGGCTGCGAATTCATCCGCGAGACCGAGTCGGCCCTGAGGGAAAGCCAGCAGACGATGCTCTCGGGCCTCGCAAGAGCCGTGGCCGATTCGCTGGAGAGCTATCCCGAAGCCTTCCCCCCGGGCACGCAGGGCGACGAGGCGGCCGGCGATTCGCTGTTCGGTCACGTCCTCGAGTCCGAGCCCGCGCTGGACGGCTACTTCGATGACTGGCCGCTGACGCGTGACTCGCTCGCCGAGATGCGCGGCGTCGACGGACCGATTCGCTTCGCGCTCGGCACGACCGCACAGTTCCTGTTCCTTTACGTAGAGGTTCGGGACCGGTCGATCGTGTACGCCGACTCGCAGTCCGTCCTTCCGACATCGACGCTGCGTTACGCGGATCGCGTGACGCTGGTCAGCACGAGCCCGCCCTATCTCGACGAGAAGCTGACGGTCGCGGCCGAGGCGCCCGGCGCCGTTGTCGCCTACCTCGAGGGCCCGGCCGACCCCGTCGTCCAGGCAACGGTCCGGGCGTACTGGCAGGACGTCCCGCGCGGCTACCAGCTCGAAATGCGCATTCCGCGAAACCTGCTCGGCACCCACCTGGGGCTCCTGGTAGAGAACGTCAGCGACGCGACCCGGCCCGGTGTGCGCAGCCAGAGTTTCGCCTCGCGCGCACCGGGTCGCTTCGTGACGCGGTCCCCGGAACTCGAATCTCGCGCCGAGAGCCTCGTCCAGCCCGGCATGCGCCTGCTCGTGACGGACGCCGCCGGCTGGCGGCTCGCAACCGCGGGCGCCATCGCCTCGGGCGATGCGGGACCTGATGGCGTCGTGCCGTCTTGGCTCCGAATCGCCTACACGGCGCTCGTGGAGCCCGGTCGCGAAGCCGTGTTCGCCGAACCGGATGCGCAGGGCCGCGAGCAGCAGCCCTACATCCAGGCGGGCCTCGACGGCCGGCCCGAAGCGGCCTGGTTCCGCAGCGTCGCAAGCGGCCGGGCCGTGGTTGCGGTCGCCGAGCCCGTTGCGCTCGACGGCGAGCTGCTCGGCGTCGTCGTGCTGCAGCAGGGCACCGATGCCATCCTGAGTCTTACCAACCAGGGTCTTACGAGACTCATGAACGTCACGCTGATCGCGATGCTCGTCGTCGCGGGCGTCCTGATCGGCTACGCGACCTGGCTTTCGCGGCGTATACGCCGCCTGAGCGTTGCGGCCGACCGGGCTCTCGATCCGGGCACTCCCGTGACAACCTTGCCGAGCGCCGACGCCGCCGATGAGATCGGCGACCTGTCGCGCAGCTTCTCGAGCGTGCTCACGCAGCTCGGTGAGTACAACGAATACCTGCGGACGCTCGCCTCGAAACTGTCGCACGAGCTTCGGACGCCGCTCGCGATCGTCACCTCGTCGCTGGAGAATCTGGAGCACGAGGCCCTCGACGAGACCGCCGCGGGTTACACGGCGCGCGCGAGAGACGGCGCGGACCGGCTGCGGAGCATCCTCGGCGCCATGAGCGAGGCGAGCCGCGTCGAGGAGCTCATGCGCGACGTCGAAGTCGAGCGCTTCGATTTGCGGGCCGTGGTCGACTCGACCGTGCTCGCCTACCGGGATGCCTATCCCGATCGTGAGTTCGTATTCGACCGGGACGAGGGCGAGATCACCGTCAATGGATCGCCGGAGCTGCTCATTCAGATGCTCGACAAGCTCGTCGACAATGCCGTTGGCTTCAGCAAGGTCGGCGACAGCATAACGATCGGCCTCGAGCAAACGGACGGCGAGACGCGCCTCTGCGTCGAGAACCCCGGGCCGCCGCTTCCCGGACGCATGCGCGGCAAGCTGTTCGACTCGATGGTCTCCGTGCGTTCCGGCGGCAACGACAAACACCTGGGGCTGGGGCTGTACGTCGCCCGGCTCATCGCGGACGGACACGGCGGGCGAATCCGCGGCGATAACGTCGATGGCGGGGTTCGCTTCTCTGTGTTGCTGCCCGCGATCCCGGCGGACACGGACTGAATTCAGGTCTCGCCGATGTCCTCGAGCCAGAGCCCGGGGTGGTCGCGCTCGAAATCGGCCATCATCCGCCTGCAGTCCTCCGAGTCGACGTTGACGAGTTCGACGCCGCGTGAGCGGACGTAGTCTTCGGGTCCCCTGAAGGTCCGGTTTTCGCCCAGGACGATGCGCGGAATCTCGTACAGGAGCGCGGCACCGCTGCACATGTCGCAGGGCGACAGCGTCGAGTAAAGAGTCGCGCGCCGGTACTCGGCGGGCTTCAGGCGGCCGGCGTTCTCGAGACAGTCCATCTCGGCGTGCAGCACCGGGCTGCCCTGCTGAACGCGCCGGTTGTGGCCGCGGCCGACGATTGTGCCGTCGATGACCAGCACCGAGCCGATCGGGATGCCGCCTTCGGCGAGGCCCAGCTTCGCCTCGTCGATCGCGGCCTGCATGAAGCGCCGGACGTCGTCTGTAGGGTCGCTCATTGGCCAGGGCCCTTTAAGGATACGGTCGCCGGATTCTCCCCCGAATTCGCGAGCGAAACCAAGTGCGGCACGGGCTATGACGTTCCAGAACCTGTCTCAAACTAGCCCGTGGCAGCGTAGCCGCCGAGCAACTGCTTTATGTCCGCAAGCATGTGCCGGATAGTGCCCGTCATGAGCGCGAATTCCGCGTCGAGCCGCGTCAGCGGATCGCCGTTATCGTCGCCTTCGTCCTCGGCCCCGAGGAACTTGAGTTTCCGAATCACGCCGTCCTCGTCGAGTACGCAGCTCAAGCGATCGTCGTAGACGATCGCGAGCTGCGTGAGGCGCATGCCGTTTGCGACGTGGTCCCTGATCGACGGATCCGACAGGTCGAAATGCGTCCAGCGCACATTGGAACGCTTGTCCATCGGTTCCTGCATCCGGCACTCGTTGCCGATCGCGAACTGGCTCGGCGCGTCGCCGAAGAAGATCCTGTTCAGGAGTTCGCCGACGGGCTTGCGGAATGCCAGCGGCGTGAAGTTAAGCGTGTCGAACGGCCCGCGGAGATGCAGCAGGAATCGCTCGGTCGCCGTGTTTTGTCCCGCGTCGATCGCGAGCAGTTTCTCCTTGAGGTCGACGTAACCCATGATACGGTCGGACTTGACCATGGCCTTGGGCATCAGCTCGTCGCGAACCTCTGCCTTCATGCGTCGCTTCTCACGCGCACTCGGCTTCTCATTCATGCGCGCCCGGTATTCCTCGGCCCTGGCCTCGAGCTCCTCGTTGACCGCTGCGGCCGGCAGCACACGTGACTGGCTGCGAAGCTTCAGGAGATCGGCGCCGTTCACGCGCCGTACGAGGTTGTCGCTCGAATCGGGGTCGATCGCGACCCAGCCCGAGCTGCGTTCCGTGAGCGGCCCGCAGGGCTTGAAGACGGCGGCGTCGAGCGCTTCGGAGACAGCGTTTTCGGAGTCCGGCCAGGCGCCGTCGAGGTGGAAGAAGCTCATATTGCGAAACATTGCGGGCCATCGATGAGGTCTGCGGGCGGCGCAGTATCGTTTCCGAACCCACGCTTGTCCAATCGGGAATCCGGGCCGACGAGACTGACACTGTCGAGGAACTTTACATATCCTCGAGCGGGCCAAACGGGCATCCCGTTAAGCTTATGTTTATTAAAGCGATTGCTTCGTTGGCACGGTCCTTGCTTTGTTTAGCTCAGGCAAAGGCGGGAATCGCCTTTGACGGCCGACGATGAATTTTTCGAGGTTTTCATGATTCTCAAGAAGCTGGCGATTATCTGTTCACTGCTCGTCCTGTCAGGCACGGCCATGGCCGTCCCGATTACCGTGGCGGACCTCGGCAGTGTCCGGACGCAGTCCGTCACCGGAACGCTGAATCCACGATTCGCGTGGTATTCGTTTGAAGTCGGAGACCTCACGAGGCTCATCATCAACACGATCGGTTCGTCCTTTGACACCGAACTGGGCTTATATGACGCGCTGGGCAACCGGGTCAGGCGAAACGACGACGCGTTCATCTTCGGCGCGCCAGGCTGCGGAATATTCTGCTCGCGGCTCGTATTCGGTCCCGGCTTGAGTTCCGGCACGTACTACCTGGCGCTGGGTCGTTACAATACGCGGTTTCGCCGTTCGGACTTCGACGTCAGAGGCTCGGGCGTGGCCGGTAGTTACCGCATCAACTTCATCACGGACAACCCGCCGATCGGCGTCCCGGAGCCCGGCACTCTCGGCCTGCTCGGTCTAAGCCTGCTGGCTATAGGTGCCCGGCGAAGAAAGCGCGTCTGACCTGACGGCAAACCAGCCATACCAGGCCCCGCCCTCGAGCGGGGCCTTTTCGTTTGCCGGCCGGCGCGACCGTGATTGTTTTTGAGACGCGTCCTAGCGAACACCCAGGTACCTGGCGATCGACATCGCGGCCTCGCGGCCTTCGAACACGGCCGTCACGACGAGGTCCGAACCCCGCACCATGTCGCCGCCCGCGAACACCTTTGCGTTGGTCGTCTGGAACGGATAGTCGCCGTGGGTAGCGACGCGAACGCGGCCGCTCGGCAGCGCCTCGATTTCGTGCCGTTCGAACCACTCTGGCGGATCGGGGCGAAAGCCGAACGCGATGACGACGGCGTCGGCGGGCAGGACCGATTCGGTCTCCGGCACGGTCTCCGGGCGCCGCCGGCCGTCGGCGTCCGGCTCGCCGAGGCGCGTCTCGATGACCTTGACGCCTGTCACGCAGTCGTTGCCGACGATCTCGAGCGGCTGACGATTGAACAGGAACTCGACGCCTTCCTCGCGGCTGTTGGCGACCTCGCGCCGCGAGCCCGGCATGTTTTCCTCGTCGCGGCGGTACGCGCATTGCACGCTGACCGCGCCCTGGCGGATTGCCGTGCGGTTGCAGTCCATACCCGTGTCGCCACCGCCCAACACCACGACGCGCTTGCCGGACAGGTCGATGAACTCGTCCGCCGACCGCTCGATGCCGAGTTCGCGGTTGACGTTCGAGACCAGGTACGGCAGCGCATCGTGTACGCCGGGCAGGTCTTCGCCCGGAAAGCCGCCGTTGACGTAACGGTAGGTTCCGATCCCCAGGAAGACCGCGTCATAGTCATCGAGCAAGGTCTCGAAAACCACGTCCTCGCCGACACGGGTGTTGAGCACGAACTCCACGCCCATACCCTCGAGCAGCTCGCGGCGCTGCCGGACCACGGCCTTGTCGAGCTTGAACGGCGGAATGCCGAAGGTTAAGAGCCCGCCAATCTCGGGCTGAGCGTCGTAGACGACCGAGCGAATACCCTCACGCGCCAGTACGTCGGCCGCGGCGAGGCCGGCCGGACCCGCGCCGACGATGGCCACCCGCTTGTCGGTCTCGACGACGTTCGACATATCGGGGCGCCAGCCCTGCTTGACGGCCTCGTCCGTGATGTAGCGTTCGATGTTGCCGATACTGACCGCGCCCATTTCATCGATCGTGCAGGCGCCCTCGCAGAGCCGGTCCTGCGGGCACACGCGGCCGCAAATCTCGGGCAGCGAATTGGTCTGGTGCGAAAGCTCGGCCGCCTCGAACAGCTTGCCCTGTTCGATCAGGCTCAGCCACTGCGGTATGTAGTTGTGCACCGGGCACTTCCACTCGCAGTAAGGATTGCCGCAGTCGAGGCAGCGGCCGGCCTGCTGCGCGGCATCGGCCGCATCGTACTGACCGTAAATCTCGCCAAAGTGCTGAATGCGCTCCTCGGCGGCTTCCTTTTGCGGATCGCGCCGCTCGACTTCCAGGAACTGGAGTGGATGCCTTGACATCGTCAGGCCGCCTGGCGCAGCGAGGTGATCAGCGAGCCGAGCTCGGCCGCCTTGGGCTTCACGACCCAGAACTTCGGCAGGAAGGTCCGGTAGTCGTCCAGAATCTGCGCGCCCCACGCGCTGCCGGTCTCGTTGACGTGCGCCTGGATCATGCCGCGCAGGTGCTGCAGGTAGGCTTCCATGCTCTCGGGGGATACGCGATGGATGTCGATCAGCTCGTGGTTGTACAGGTCGACGAAGTCGCGGTCCATGTCGAACACGTAGGCGAAGCCGCCTGTCATGCCGGCGCCGAAGTTGACGCCGACGCGACCGAGTGCAAGCACGACGCCGCCGGTCATGTACTCGCAGCAGTGGTCGCCCGCACCTTCGATGACGGCCGTCGCGCCCGAGTTGCGCACGGCAAAGCGTTCACCGGCCCGACCGGCCGCGTGCAGCGTGCCGCCCGTTGCGCCATACAGGCAGGTGTTGCCGATGATGGCCGTGTCACGGGCGACGTAGCCCGCGTCCTCGGGCGGTCGAATGACAATCTTGCCGCCCGACATGCCCTTGCCGACGTAGTCGTTGGCGTCGCCGACGAGCGCGAGGTTCAGTCCGGAAACGTTGAAGGCGCCAAAACTCTGTCCGGCCGTGCCCTTGAGCCTGACCTCGAGCGGTGCATCGGCCATGCCCTCGTTGCCGTGCAGGCGGGCGATCTCGCCGGAGACTCGCGCGCCGATCGAGCGATTGAAGTTCTTTATCTCGTAGCCGAAACGCCCACCCGTCCTGTTGGCGATCGCACCGCGCATCTCGGCAACCATGGCCTCGGCGAGTTCACCCTTGTCAAACGGCACGTTGCGCGGATCGATACAGAACTGCGGCGTCGTGTCGGCCAGGCCGCTGTCGGACAGGATCGGCGTGAGATCGAGGCGCGCCTGCCGCTCGGTCTGGCCCGAGCCTGCTTCCAGCAAATCGATGCGGCCGATGATCTCGTCGAGCCGCCGTGCGCCCAGATCGGCCAGGTGCCGGCGCACCTCCTCGGCGACAAACGTGAAGAAATTGATGACCATCTCGGGGAGGCCCACGAAGTACTGGCTGCGCAGCACGTTGTTCTGCGTCGCGACACCGGTCGCGCAGTTGTTCAGGTGACAGATACGCAGGTACTTGCAGCCCAGTGCGACCATCGGCGCCGTGCCGAAGCCGAAACTCTCGGCGCCGAGCATCGCGGCCTTGATGACATCGAGGCCGGTCTTCAGGCCGCCGTCGGTTTGCAGTCGTACCTTGTGCCGGAGATCGTTCGCGCGCAGCACCTGATGCGCTTCGGACAGCCCGAGCTCCCATGGGCTGCCCGCGTACTTGACCGAGGTCAGCGGGCTGGCCCCCGTACCGCCGTCGTAGCCCGAGATCGTGATCAGGTCCGCGTAGGCCTTGACGACGCCGGCGGCGACCGTGCCGACGCCGGGCTCGGCCACGAGCTTGACCGACACGAGCGCCTGGGGATTGACCTGCTTGAGGTCGAAGATGAGCTGCGCGAGATCCTCGATCGAGTAGATGTCGTGGTGTGGCGGCGGCGAGATCAGGCCGACTCCGGGTTTCGCGTACCTGAGCCTGGCGATCAGTTCGTTCACCTTGTGGCCCGGCAGCTGACCGCCCTCACCGGGCTTCGCGCCCTGCGCAATCTTGATCTGGATGACCTCGGCGTTGACGAGGTACTCTGCAGTGACGCCGAAGCGGCCCGAGGCAACCTGCTTGATCTTCGACATGCGCTCGTTGCCGTAGCGCGCCGGGTCCTCCCCGCCCTCGCCCGAGTTCGAGCGCGCACCGATGCGATTCATGGCGATTGCGAGCGCTTCGTGCGCCTCCGGAGACAGGGCACCCAGGGACATGCCGGCGCTGTCGAAGCGCTTGAGAATCCTGTCGACGGGCTCGACCTCGTCCAGCGGCACAGGGTCGCCGAGCGGCTTTAACGACATCAGGTCGCGCAGCGTCGCAACCGGCCGCTCGTTGACGAGTTTCGCGTACTCGGCGTAGCGCTCCGCATCGCCGCTTCGAACCGCCGCCTGCAGCGTGGCGATCACGTCCGGGTTGTAGCAGTGGTATTCCCCGCCGTGCACGTACTTGAGCAGGCCGCCCTGGGTGACGGGCTCGCGAGGCTCCCAGGCGAGCCGGGCGAGTTTCCGCTGGTCGTCCAGGAGATCGTCGAAATCCGCACCGCCGATGCGCGATGGCGTGCCTTCGAAGCAACGGTCGACGATCTCACGGTCGAGGCCGACGATCTCGAACAGCTGTGCGCCGCGGTAGCTCGAGATCGACGAGATGCCCATTTTCGACATGATCTTGAACAGGCCCTTGCGAATGCCGCGGCGGTAGCTGCGGCCGAGCTGCTGCTGAAGATCGAGGTTGCCGCGCCGGCCGATGTCATGCAGCGACTGGTAGACGAGGTAGGGGTAAACCGCGGTCGCGCCGTAGCCGATCAGCGCTGCAACCTGGTGCGAGTCGCGCGCGACGCCCGTCTCGACGATGATGTTGGCCGCGCATCTTAAGCCCAGGCGCACGAGGTGGTGATGCACGGCGCCCGTGGCGAGCAACGCGTGCACGGGCAGCTTGCCCTTCTCGATGTAGCGGTCGCTCAGCATGACGATGAGCTTGCCGTCGCGAACCGCCTGTTCGACCTCGGCGCAGATGGCGTCGAGGGCGTCGGCCAGCGACAGCTTCTCGTCCGCGTTCAGGTCGATGAACGCGTGCCTATCCTCGAACATATCGGGGCCCAGGAGCTGGCGCAGTTTGAGCTGCGACAGGACGGGCGAGTTCATGATGACCTGCTCGGCGTGCCCGGGGCCGATGTCGAACAGGCTCGACTCGCGGCCGATGTTGGTCTGCAGCGACATGACGACGCGCTCGCGCAGCGAGTCGATGGGTGGATTCGTGACCTGCGCGAACTGTTGGCGGAAGAAGTCGAACGGCGAGCGAACCTTCGACGACAGCACGGCCATGGGTGTGTCGTCGCCCATCGAGCCGACGGCCTCCTGCTCGGTCCGCGCGAGCACGGCGATCACGTTGCTGAGCTCTTCGCGGCTCACGTTGAACATCTTCTGGTAGGTCGCGAGCACGTCGGGCGGCATCGGCTCGGCCGCCGTGTGGGTGTCGATCAGCTCGGAGTCGAGATAGCGGACGCCGTTCTTTAGCCACTTCTTGTACGGCGCCCGCGTCTTCATGACGTCGTGGATGTCGTCGTTGTACAGGAGCTCGCCGTTGACGAGATCCACGGCCAGCATCTCGCCCGGACCGAGGCGGCCTTTCTCGATGACGTCCCTCTCGTCGTAATCGAACACGCCGACTTCCGATGCAATCGTGATCCGGCGGTCGTTGGTGATGACGTAGCGCGCCGGGCGCAGCCCGTTTCGGTCGAGACAGCAGGCCGCGTAGCGGCCGTCGGTCAGGACGATGCCCGCCGGTCCGTCCCAGGGCTCGAGCTGGCAGTCGAAGAACTCGTAAAAGGCGCGAACGTCGGGATCGATGTCGTCGACCGTTTGCCACGCCGGCGGCACGAGGATGCGCATAGCCTGCAACACGTCCATGCCGCCGGCGCGCATCACCTCGAGCATGTTGTCGAGGCTCGACGAATCGGAACCGTGCAGCGAGATGATCGGGTCGAGCTCGGAGATGTCGTCGAGTTTGTCGGAGCGGAAGTTTTTCGCGCGCGCGACGGCCCAGTTGCGGTTGCCCTGGATCGTGTTGATTTCGCCGTTGTGTGCGAGGAAGCGGAACGGCTGCGCGAGGCGCCACTCCGGCAGCGTATTGGTCGAGAAGCGCTGGTGGAAAAGGCACACCGACGCCTTCATGAGCGGGTCCTCGAGATCCGGGTAAAACGCCGCAAGCATGCTGGGCATGACCATGCCCTTGTAGCTGATCGTCACCGACGAGAGGCTGCAGATATAGGTACTGCCGCCCGTCAGGCGATTCTCGGCGCGGCGCCGGGCGAGAAACAGGCCACGATTGAACGGCCCGCGCGGCATGCCCTCGGGCGCATTGACGAACAGCTGCTCGATACGCGGCAGCGTCTTGAGCGCATGCTCCCCGCAGACCTCGGGGTTGGTCGGCACTGCGCGGAAACCGGCGACGTCGAGCCCGGACTCCACAACCGCGGCCGCGATGACGTTCCGCGCCTCGGCGGCCTCTGTCTCGTCCTGCGGAAGGAAGATCATGCCGGCCGCGAAACGCTCGACGAGTTCGATGCCCGCATCCTCAGCCCGTGCGCGCAGGAATTCGGCCGGCGCGCGGATCAGGAGTCCGCAGCCGTCGCCGGTCTTGCCATCAGCCGCGACCGCGCCGCGGTGTGTCAGCCGCGTCAAAGCCTCAATGGCCGTCTGCACGACCGAGTGGCTCGGCAGATCGTCGAGATGGGCGATCAGGCCGAAACCGCAGCTGTCGCGGTCGAAGGCCGGATCGTAAAGCCCGTTGACTGATCTGTCCGTCATGCATTCCCTCGAGGCTGCCGATGCGGCAGCCCGCGCTACTGGTTGTTGCTGTTCGTGAAACTACCGTTGTCGAGGTAGGGTAAGCCGGCAGGCTAGCCGCGGCCGGCTCGAACGAACCAGTATAGGGCAGCGCGGGATTCCGTTACGGCCGGGCGGACGCCGGGGCCGCGAAAGATCATTCATATCCGACACTTACGAGCGCGCCGCGCGTTCACATCGGCGATGTGAAGTCTTGGTTACGCGCGTAACCAAGACATCGAGGCGCTCGCTGGATAGACGTGGCTGTGCGAAGTGCCGGTAACGAATGTGCTACCGGCGCGTCATTGCAGGCACCGATGCATTCTCAACCGGGACACAGCCCGATGATTCGATGCTTGTTTTACCTTCTGTTGGCGCTCGATGCGCTCATGGCCCCCTTAGCGGCGGCCACATCGCTTCCGGAACGACTGAACCAGGCGCTGATGGACGAACTCGAGAGAAGCGGCGCGCCATCGCTGCAGCTTGCCGTCGCCTGGCGTGGTGAGGTTGTCTTCGAAGGCGCCGTCGGGCATGCCGACCTCGAGCAGAACGTGGCGGCCACGAAGCATACGCGCTACCGGACGGCTTCGGTGTCGAAGTGGTTCACGGCCACCGCCGCGATGACGCTGTGGGAAGCGGGGAAGCTCGACCTCGACGCACCGGTCGAGGCCTATTGCCCCGCTTTTCCGGAGAAACGCTGGCCTGTTACGACGCGCCAGCTGCTCACGCATACGTCGGGCATTCGCGGCTATGCGGACTATGCGGAGGAACTTGCCGCGGCCGCGACCGATGAACGGCGGGAGGATGTCGAGCGGCGGCGTTCGCGTGACCTGCTCGGCATGGTCACACGCTACACCGACAGCGTCGCGCCGCTCGAGAACTTCAAGGACGATGCGCTCGTCTTCGAGCCCGGCAGCGACTGGCTGTATTCCTCTTATGGATACCGCGTACTCGCCTGTGTACTGGAAGGCGCGTCGGGGCTGGGCTACAGCGAGCTGCTCGACACAAGAGTGCTCGGGCCGGCGGGTCTGACCGCCACGGTCTCCGACGACGCCTGGGCTATCATTCGGCACCGGGCGGCCGGCTATCGTCTTCCTCGAAGCGCGACGCTCAGACGCGCGGACCTGCGCGACGTCAGCGAAAACCTGGCCGCCGGCGGCCACCTGACGACAGCCACGGACCTGGTCCGGTTCGGCAGCGCATACCAGTCCGGACAGCTCCTTGCGGCCGATACGGTGGAACTCATGACAGCGGGGCCGGCCAGCGAACCGGCCGGCATCGACGACTACGCGTCCTGGCGCTTTGCGGTGCCGTCCGCGAGCTACTACGGCTACGGGGTCATGCTGTTCCCGCACGAGACGGAGCGCTGGATCGGGCATACGGGCCGCCAGGCCGGTGCCTCGTCGATCGTCGTGCTCGTGCCCGAGAAAGACCTGGCCATTGCCGTTCTCTCGAACGTCAAAGGCTGGAACGGCTATTTGGGCTTCGTCCGGACCGTTCGCGACATCGCCGCGGCCGGGACCCGGGAGTCCGACGGGACTTAAACGCGCTGAACCCATCCTTTCGCTAGTCGAACAATGCCGTCATGCGAATCCGCCCGCTCTCTTCGAACTTGAGCGGCCGGATCGCGGGCAGGTCCAGGCCGACGCGTCCCTCGAGCGTGTAGGGAATCTCGCGGCGCGCGGAGCTTCTGACGATCGACAGGAGCGCGGGCGCCGTGTTCAGAAGATCGAGCTCGACGCTGATATCGAACTCGGTATCGCCGCCGGCCGGAACCAGAATGTCGCAGTCGGTCTTGCCGCTCGCGAAGCGGTGCCCATCGAGGCGAACGCCGTAGTCGATGAGATTCACGGGCAGCGGGAAAGCATTCGGATTGCTGACGTCGAACGACAGCTTGAAGGTCTGCGCCGAGAAGCCCAGTTCCTCGAGCTTGACGGCCGTCAGGCGCACGTCCGGCGGGCTGATCGATTCCTCGATCGCCGCGCAGGCAGACAGCGTGCACAGGATGACCGTCGCGCTCGCAACCGTCCGAATTCGTAGCCCAGTCATGCTTCCCCCCATTGTCTGTGCCCGAGATTACTCGAGCGACGCTCCCAATTCTCCCCAGCGCGCGGACAGCAGTTCCCAGCCGTCGTTGCCGTCACCGAGTTCGAGCTCGAAGCGATAGGCGTCGGCGCTCACGCCGAACCTGTCCGCGCCCATGCCGGCCATGCCGACCGTCAGCCGAACCTTTGCCGCCGTTTCGGCGATGACCTCGACGTCCTCGATGCTCACGAGCATGGTAATGCCGTCCCTCCTCAGGAACCATGCTCGTAGAATGTTGTTGATCGCTTCCTTGTCGTTGCCCCGCCGGTCGGTGTAACCCTCCGAGATGCGTGACAGGATCTCCCTACGCCGCTCATTCTCGGCGTCTTCCTGCATCGCATCGACCCAGGCGCGAATCTCGGCCTCGGGCCCGGGAACCTCGCCACCGCAGGCCGTGACGAGGGACACCGTCGCGACCAGCGCCGCGCACGTGACGAGTCGGGTGAGCACGGATTTCATCTGCTAAAGTCTACGTTCGACGAGACCGTAACCGGCCCATGTGACGAGAATTCGTGACGTGGGTCGCACTTTCCCATTCAAACGGCGCAGGCAGGCATGTCGACGACAACCGCGAGCGAAGAAATCCGCGCAACGCTATCCGCTGAGGACCAGGGCAGGATCGATGCGATCCTGGCCTTCTGGTTCAAGGAGAAAGCGCTGACCGCGCCGCAGATCGACCAGCGCATGGATACGTGGTTCGGCGAGGACGCGGAGTTCGACCAGGTCATCGCCGCCGAGTTTGCGGACGATGTCGAGCGCGCGTCGGACGGCGAACTCGACCACTGGGCCGCCGGCGGGCGCGGCCGTCTGGCGCTGATCCTGCTGCTCGACCAGTTTCGGCGCAACATTTACAGAAACACGGGCGAGGCCTTCGCGAGAGACGACGTCGCGCTGAAGCTGTGCCTCGAAGGGGCGATGCAGCAGCTGGACCAGGGGCTCGCCCCCATCGAGCGGGCATTCTTTTATATGCCGCTGCAGCACGCGGAGTCGAAACGTATCCAGGCCAAGTCCTGCGAGCTGTTCGAGAAGCTCGCTGCTGCCGTATCGCCGACCTACCGCGAGACGTTCGACACGATGGCCCAGTTTGCCGAGCTGCATCGCGACATTGTCGAGCAGTTCGGCCGTTTTCCGCACCGCAACAGGCTATTGGGCCGCGATAACACGCCCGAGGAAGACGAGTACCTGTCGGGCGACGCGCCCGGCTTTGGCCAGGCCTGACCAGAAGCGGTCTCAACAATGATCATGGTCGCGATGCGGCGGCAGCGTATCGATCGCCGCTTTCGACAGCCGGGAGTAGCGCCACGTCAGCAAGAGGGCTGCAACGCTCAAGCCGAGCACGAATCCGCCCCAGATGTACTCAGGCTGCAGCCTGTAGGTCACGGCCGCGAGGAAAGCGAGCGGAAAGCCGAGTCCCCAGTAGGCGAAGATGTTGATGATCATCGGGAACCTGGTGTCCTTGTAGCCGCGCAGGGCCCCGGCCGCGCCGATCTGCACGCCGTCGGTTACCTGGAAGATGGCCGCCATGAACAACAGGCTGATCGCGATGCCCTTGACGACCGGGTCGTCGGTGTACAGGCCGACGACGGCGTCGCGGAACACGAACAGGAACAGCGCCGACGCACTCATGAACGCGCCGCACACGAAGATGCCGAAGCCGCCGGCGTAGCGCGCACGGCTGAGTTCGAGGGCGCCGAGTTCGTGTCCGACGCGAATCGTGATCGCCGAACTCAAGGCCAGCGGCACCATGAACATCGTCGCCGCGAAGTTGATCGCGATCTGGTGCGCCGCCGTGATCTCGGTGCCGCGCGTCCCCATCAGGAGCGCGATCGCGTTGAACAGGCCGGCCTCGGCCGTAATCGTGACGGCAATCGGAATGCCGAGCATCGCAATCTCGCGAAGCTCGGCAGCGCGCGGCGGCGAGAACTTCGAGAACAGCTGCATACCGTGATAGCTGGACGATGTTGCCATGTGTGCGAACAGCACGGTAACGAGCAGCCACATCGTCACGGCGCTGGCGTAGCCGCAGCCGACCGCGCCCATGGCCGGGAAGCCGAACTTCCCGTACATGAACACGTAGTTCAGAAACACGTTCGTCGCGAGCGCCATGAGCGAGGTCAGCATGATCGGTACGGTCCTGCCGACCCCCTCGGTCGTGAAGCGCAGCGCGAGGAACACGAAGATGCCGGCGGCGCCAAACGAAACGGCCTTGACGTAGCCGACCGTCAGGTCGCGAAACGCCGCATCGATGCCGATGTATTCGAGAAAACCCGGCACGAGGTAGTGCGCCATGGCCATGACCGGCACGGCCGCGGCTAGCCCCAAGTACATGCCCTGGCGGGTGTATCGGCCGATGAGTTCGGGCGCGCCGGCGCCGTAGTGACGCGCGGCGATCGGCGAGATCGCCATCAGGATGCCGAGGACGAGCGTAAAGAAGATGAACCAGACGCTGCCGCCGACCGCGACGGCCGCGAGCGTCTCGGCACCCAGCCGGCCCGCCATGACGGCATCCGCGAACTGCATCCCGGCGATCGACAGATTGTTGACGATGAGCGGCCCCGCGAGGCGCAACAGGCGGACGATCTCGTTGCGCCACGAGAGGGATGGGGAGGGCGAGGCCATGGTGGCGCTATTTAGCGTTATATGCCGGATAGTGTAAAGTTTGCGGCCGACGCAGACTTTGACACGGGAGTCACCTGATGCTGCATGACGGCAAGGTCCGCCGGGTCGCCGTTCTGGGCGGCTCGCGCATTCCATTCTGCCGGGCGCACACGGCCTACCGACAAGAGTCCAACCAGGACATGATGAGCGCCGCACTTCAGGGTGTGGTCAGGAAGTACGATCTTCGCGGCCAGGCGCTCGGCGATGTGGCGCTCGGCGCCGTCATCAAGCATTCGAGGGATTTCAATCTCGCCCGCGAATCGCTCATCGATTCGGGCCTGTCGCTGAAGACCCCCGGCATCGACCTGCAGCGTGCCTGCGGCACGAGCCTCGAGGCAGCCGTGCTCATCGGCAACAGGATCGCGCTCGGCCAGATCGATTCCGGCATCGCGGGCGGAGTCGACTCGATCAGCGATACGCCGATCGTTTTCAGGGATTCGTTCCGGCGAATACTGCTCGACGCTCACAGCGCCCGCTCGATGGGCGGACGCATTGCGCCCTGGTTGCGGCTGCGTCCAAAGCATTTCGCACCGCAGTTTCCGGCCGTCAACGAACCACGCACGGGTCTGTCGATGGGCGAAAGCACGGAACTGACGGCCAAGGAATGGGAGGTCAGCCGCGAGCACCAGGACCAGCTCGCGGCCGCGAGCCACGCCAAGGCAGCAGCTGCGTATGACGCGGGCTGGTATGCCGATCTGATCGTGCCTCACTGCGACGTCGCCGAGGACAACATCCTGCGTCGCGACACGTCCGTCGAGAAACTCGCGAAGCTCAAGCCCGTGTTCGACCGGAAGGGCGGCACGATGACGGCCGGCAACAGCACACCGCTGACCGACGGCGCCGCCGCCGTGCTGCTGTCCTCGGAGGAATGGGCGCAGTCGAAGAACATACCGGTGCAGGCTTACCTGACCCACACCAGGTCGGCCGCGGTGAACTTCATCGACGAAGAAGGCCTGCTCATGGCGCCGGCCTATGCCGTCTCGGAGATGCTCAACGACGCCGGGCTCGCACTGCAGGACTTCGACTTCTACGAGATCCACGAAGCGTTCGCCGCGCAGACGATCGCGACGCTCAAGGCGTGGCAGTCCGAGGAGTTCTGCCGCAATCGCCTCGGCCGCAGCGAGGCTATGGGGCCCATCGATCTCAAGCGCATGAACGTCAAGGGCGGCAGCCTCGCGATGGGGCATCCGTTCGCCGCGACCGGCGCGCGCATCGTTGCGACGATGGCCAAGCTCCTCCGCGAGAAGGGCTCGGGCCGCGGCCTGATCTCGATCTGCACGGCCGGCGGCATGGGCGTCGCCGCGATCATGGAGGCGGCGCCGGCGGCCTGAGCGCCGTTTGCTTAGGCGGCATGCGGGACTTCAGCGCCGTACTTTCGGCCATCAATGCCTTCCTCTGGCACGAGTACGTGCTGTACGCCATCGTCGGCACGGGCATCCTGTTCACGATCTGGAGCGGCTTTTCGCAGTACTGGGCGCTCAAGCACGGTCCCGCGGTCGTCACGGGCGTCTACGACGACGCCGACGACCCGGGCGCCATCAACCATTTCCAGGCGCTGTCGGCGGCGCTGTCGGGCACGGTGGGGCTCGGCAACATCGGCGGCGTCGCGCTCGCGATTGCGCTCGGCGGACCCGGCGCCGTGTTCTGGATGTGGGTCGTCGGCGTGCTCGGCATGGCGATCAAACTCACCGAGGTCACGATGTCGATGCTGTATCGCAACACCGACGATCCGGACAACCCGCACGGCGGACCGATGTACGTTGCCGCCAAAGCGCTCGAGCGCATGGACTGGCCGCGGCTCGGGCGCGTCATCGGCGTGATCTTCTGCATCTCGATCATCACGTCGACGATCACGGGCGGCAACATGTTCCAGGCCTGGAACGTCGGCGAGATCACGCAGAGCTACTTCGGCGTGCCGACCTGGATGACGGGCGTGGTTCTCGCCGTCGCCGTCGGCGTCGTCATCATCGGCGGCATCAAGCGCATCGGCAAGTTCACGGGCACGGTCGTGCCGCTCATGGTGGTCGCCTACCTGGGCGGCGGCTTCTGGGTGCTTGCGCACAACGTCGGCGACATCCCCGAAATGCTCGCGCTGATCGTATCGTCGGCGTTCTCGACATCGGCCGCGACGGGCGCGTTCATCGGCGGCACCGTGTTCTTCGGCTTCCAGATCGGCATGAAGCGCGCGATCTTCTCGAACGAAGCCGGACAGGGATCCTCGGCCATGGTGCACGCCGCGGCCAGGACCGACGAGCCGGTCCGCGAAGGCATCGTCGCCGGGCTCGAGCCGTTCATCGACACGATCGTCGTCTGCACGTTCACGGCGCTGATCATCCTGTCCACGGGCATCTGGAACCGCGCCCCGGATCTCGCCTTCGACGGGACGCCGAACTTCGTCCGCGGCGATACGGGCTGGATGCTCGAGCCGACGCGCGTGCCGGGCGACGACTGGTTCGCGGGCGACTCGGCGTTCCTGATCGTCAGCGCCTTCGACAACGAGCAGACGGGCAATGCCCTGCACAAGGTCTCCGGTATCGTCACCGAGACGCCGGCGGGCCTCTATATCGAGTGGCTGCCGTTTTCGAGCGACGTGATGCCGCAGCCCGCATCGGACGGCTATTACCGCAACTACGTCGGTGCCACGCTGACGGCGAAGGCCTTCGACGCGGTCACGCCGGGCCTCGGAAAATGGATCGTCACGATCGCGACCTGGCTGTTCGGCCTGTCGACGATGATCGCCTGGAGCTACTACGGCGAGCAGGCCGTCGTATTCATGGGCGGCGAGAAACCCGTCATCGTCTACAAGCTCGTGTACTGCGTGCTGATCATCGTCGCAACCCTGGGCCTCGTGCGCACGGATGCCGATCTCGACAACGTCATCGGCATCGGCACGGGCGCCGTCATGTTCGGCAACATCCCGATCATCTGGATGTTCGGCTACCAGGCCATGCGAGCCTACAAGGACTACATCGCGCGCTTGCGGTCCGGCCGGATGGGCCCGGATCACCCGGCTCCGCGGATCGACGAGCTGCTGTCGGGCGGGGACGTGAAACGCAGCTAGCCCGAGTCCCTCGGCCGCGCGTTCCGCTGGATCGCGTCCAGCGCATCGTCGATGCGCTGCTTGGCCTGGGTCGTGACACCGCCGCGGCGATACTCGTCGACGACGTAGGTTTCGATCTTCTGAACGAGGTCGTCGATACTTGCGTCGTCGTCCCGCTCGTGGTCCTCGAGCGTCACGGGCGCGTTCCGCAATGCGCCGAAAAGGTTGATGAAACGCTCGCTGCGCTTGCCCATCCCGAGAAGACGGTAGAAATGCGGTGCCGGTTTTCCGTCGTCGCCGAACAGGCTCACGACACCGACGATGAGCGACGCGGGCACGAGCAGGAAGTCCCTCAAGCCATCGACGACGAGCTTCACCTGGAACACGGCAATGTCGCGTATCATTGTCCAGCGATCGATCCCGGGCGCCGACTCGCCGGCCTTTTCCGGCAGCTCTTCGCTCATTGTCTCTCCAGCAACAAAAGTCTTAGAACACAAGGCATTGCGCGACTTCGCGGGTGGCGTGGCCGGTGCCTTTCCAGTACTGTTACGTTCGTTCCAACGCAGCCGCGATTCTATGCCGAGCTTCGAGTCATCGCCATCCTATGCGCACGGAGATCCCGACTCGCTCGGGGTCCTCGTCGTCAACCTGGGAACCCCCGACGAACCGACCACGCCCGCCGTGCGTCGCTACCTGTCGGAGTTCCTGTGGGATCCGCGCGTCGTCGAGCTGCCGCGCGCGCTCTGGTGGTTGATTCTGCATGGCGTCATCCTGCGCGTTCGGCCGTCGCGCTCGGCGGAGGCCTACGCCAAGATCTGGACGGACCAGGGCTCTCCGCTGCTCTTGATCTCGGCCGCCATCAGCCGCGGCATCCGCGAACGGCTCGTGGGCCGGTTTCGCGGCCCCGTGCATGTCGCGCTCGGCATGTCCTACGGCCGGCCATCGATCGACTCGGCGCTCGATGAACTGCACGCCGCCGGCGTACGCCGGATCGTCGTGCTGCCGCTCTATCCGCAGTATTCGGGCACGACGACGGGCTCGGTGTTCGACGCGGTCACGGGCGCGCTACGGCGGCGGCGCTGGGTACCCGAGTTTCGCTTCATCAACCATTTTCATGACGATCCGGGCTACATCCGGGCGCTCGCCGACAGTGTCTCGGAGCACTGGGCGAGTAGCGGGCGGGGCGGAAAACTCCTGTTCTCTTTTCATGGCGTGCCTCGGCAGACCCTTCTCGACGGCGACCCTTACCACTGCCAGTGCCAGAAGACGGCCAGGCTCGTCGCCGAAGCGCTCGGCCTGGGCGACGACGACTGGATGCTGACCTTCCAGTCGCGCGTCGGCCGCGCCGAGTGGCTCAGGCCGTACACCGACGAGACGATAGAGGCGCTCGGGCGCGAGGGTCTCGAGCGTCTCGACGTCGTCTGCCCGGGGTTCTCCGCCGACTGCCTCGAAACGCTCGAGGAGATCGCAATCCAGAACGGCGAGGCCTTCGTCGACGCCGGCGGCGGCGAGCTCGCATACATTCCGTGCCTCAACGATCGCGAAGATCACCTGAACGCGTTGGGTCGCATCGTCGCCACGCACGCGGGCGGCTGGCCCGAGAGTGACGACGACTACGACAGCGAGGCCGTCGCCGCCGAGCGCGAAGCGTCGCGTGATCGCGCGCTGGCGATGGGAGCGGACCGGTGAGCAGCATCGGCCGCTTTCTCGAGTTCAGCGTTCGCACGGACGACATTCTCGAGTCGCTCAGTTTTTTCAAGCTGCTGGGCTTTGGCGAGCGGGAGACCAGCGATGCCTGGAATCACAAGTACGCCGTCGTCAGCGACGGCGCGCTGTCCATAGGGCTGCACGAGCGCGAATTCGACGCACCCGCGCTGACGTTCGTCAAGCCGGAGCTCGCGAAGCGTGCCCGCAAGATGACCGACGGCGGTATCGACTTCTCCTACCTGCAGCTCGGCGACGAGGCATTCAACGAGCTGCGCTTTCGTGACCGCGATCGCAACCCGGTCATGATGGTCGAAGCGAGGACGTACACGGGCGACGACGAGGACGATAACGATTCGGTGCTGGGCACCTGGTTCGAGCTGTCCCTGCCGTCGAAGGACGCCGTGCGCGGCGCGCATTTCTGGGCACCGCTCGCCCCGGTCATCCTCAACGTCCGCGAGGAGCCGACCATGCACATGCGCTTCGACGCGGGCGGCGTACCCGTAGGCCTCTCGGAGAGCATCGCGCTTGAGGGGCCGTCGCTGTGTTTTCGCTGCACCGACCGGGCGGCCCTGAACGAGGCCTGCGAGCGACACGGCTTCGAACTCGACATGTACCCGGGATATGAAGGCGCTTTCGCCGTGCTGCGCTCGCCCGACGGCGTCGGCCTGTATCTCTTCGACGAGGATTTCCTGGGCGAAGGCATCGTGGTCGAGGAAAGCAGCGACCTGAGCGAGTTTCCGGACGTCGCGACCGATTGAGCCTGACCGCCGTCCCGCCACCCCAGACTCTGCAGGAACACCGTATGAAACCCGCACTGATTGCCATCGCACTGATCGTCGTCGGCGCCGCCGGCTGGTTCTTCGTCTCCCCACTGTTTATCGACGAGACCGTCGATGAGGGATTCGACTTCGTCACGGCCGATGGGCGGATCGACATTGAGGCCGTCACGGCCATGCCGGAGGACAAGCGCGCCGCGATGCGCGACGAGATCATGCGGGCGGCGACGTCCGCGCCGGATCGCCAACACGTGGAGGCGATGCCCGGGGCCGGACCTCGAGTCGTCGCGACGGGTACGTTCGTCGACGCCGACGCCGTGCACAAGGGCAGCGGCTCGGCGACGCTGTACGCGCTGCCCGATGGCGGGCACGTCGTACGCTTCGAGGACTTTCGCACCACTAACGGTCCCGCACTCGTCGTGTATCTCGCAAAGCACCCGTCGCCGAGTTCGGCGGCCGACGTACTGGACGGCGGCTTCATCGACCTGGGGGAGCTCAAGGGCAACGTCGGTAACCAGAACTACGTCATCCCGGCGGGCACGAGCGTCGACGAGTACGCCAGCGTCGTTGTCTGGTGCGAGCTGTTCGATGTTCTGTTCTCGCCGGCCGCGCTAGCGCGTCAGTGAACGCATGAGCGAGAGCGCCTGACCGAGGTAACCCGAGCCGAACAGGTTCAGGTGATTGAGCACGTGGTAGAGCTGGTAGAGATCGAGCCGAGCCGCGCTGCCGTCATCCAGCGGACGCCGTGCGAAGTAGGCATCGTAGAACGCCCGCCCGAATCCACCGAACAGGCGCGTCATCGCGATGTCGGACTCGCTGTCGCCGTAATACACGGCCGGGTCGAAGATCACGGGCTCGCCGTCGGCGACGCCCCAGTTGCCGCCCCAGAGATCGCCGTGCAGCAGCGACGCCGCGGGCGCGTAGTCCTCGAACAGCGCCGGCAGACGCCGCATTAAGGTATCACCGAGCGCCACAAGTTCGCCCGCGTACCCATTGCTGGCCGCGAGCTCGAGCTGAAAGCGCAGGCGATGCTCGCGGAAGAACGCGGGCCAGTCTTCCGTCCACGGATTGTGCTGCGGCGTCGGCCCGATCGTATTGTCCCGGTGCCAGCCATGCCGCTCGGCCGTGACCGCATGCAGGTCGGCGAGCGCTCTGCCCAGACGTTCCGCATGCGCCGTGTTCGCGGGCTCGAGCACGAGCCGCTCCATGGCAATGAAAGCCAGCCCGTTGCGCACGCCGACGTCGAACACCTCGGGCACGCGCACGGCGCCGGCCTTGCGAAGCTCGGCGAGGCCCTCCGCCTCGGCCTCGAACATGTCGAGCGCCGGCTCGGGTCCGGTCTTCTCGAATACCTGCTCGGCGGCCACGGGCGACCGGGATCAGTGATCGTAGAGATCCGAGATCCGCTCGGCCTGGCGGCGAAGCGCCATGCCGACGTCGGCCTCGTCGAACAGCGCGTTGAGTTCGCCGAGGTCCGGCCGTTTCGGCGTGAGCGCGCCGTCGACCGCGTCGAGCGGCGCATCGGTTGCGATGCCCGTAAGCCTGCGCGCGAGCATCGCGGCGTCGCGGTGGGTGTCGAGCTTGACGCCGAGCGTCTTCGCGCCGCGCACGGGCACCTCGTGCACCCTGTCGAGATTGGCGTAGATAGCGTCGAGCGTGCCGAAATGTGCGAGCAGCGCGGAGGCCGTCTTCTTACCCACACCGGGCACGCCCGGGATGTTGTCGACGCTGTCGCCGGCCAGCGCCAGGAAATCGGCAATCTGCTCGGGCGCGACGCCGAACACGTCGACGATGCTGTCGTAAGTGAGTTTGCCCTTGCCCGCAAAGTCCCAGAACACGTCCTCGGGGGACAGCAGCTGGGTCAGGTCCTTGTCACGGCTCACGATCGTCGAGGGCCGGCCGCGGCTGCGGCCGCGCTCGACGAGCGTGCCGATCAGGTCGTCGGCCTCGAACAGCGCGTCGCCGCACTCGAGCAGCCCGAGCGCACGCGCGTAGCGCCGGCACTGCAGGAACTGCCGCTTGAGCTCGGGCGGCGCGGGTTCGCGGTTCGCTTTGTATTCGGGGTAAATGTCGTTGCGAAACGAGGTGCTCAGGCTCTCGTCGAAGGCGACGGCGATGTGATCGGGCCGCACCTGCTCGATGAAGTCGCCGAGAAAGCGGCAAAAGCCGTAGAACGCGTTCACGGGATTGCCGTCGCGGTCCACCATGTCGTCGGGCATCGAAAAATGTGCGCGGAATACGTAGACGCTGGCGTCGATCAGGTACTGCATCGCGAGAGTATAGCCGACCGCCTCCACGCGCGGAGCGGGTACAATGGGGGACACTGGAACCCATCTCAAGATTGACCGTGATTCTCAACCGCCTGGCACGCGCGTTCGCGCAGCAGCACTGGGGGACCGTCGTGCTCGAGATCCTCGTCGTGGTCGTCGGCATTTTTCTGGGCCTGCAGGTCGATGACTGGAACGAGAACCGGAAATTCCGTCAGCTCGAATCGCTGTATCTCGACAAGCTGCGCAGCGACCTCGCGACGATGCGGCAGGACCTCGACGAGAAGTTCGTGGACGCCGACGCGACCCGGCGGCGCATGGTTGCCGCGCTGGCCGCGCTCGAAGACTGCACGCTGACCGACCGGGCGCGAGCCGACCTCGAGTTCGCGCTCGTGCGCTACCAGGTGCAGAACCCGATCAACTACCTGAGCGCAACCTACGACGAGATGGTCGTGACAGGCGCGCTGGCCCGCATCTCCGACGATTCGCTGAAGCAACAAATCGCCTCCACGTTCTCGCAGCTGGTCGACCTGAATGCTACCCAGCGCGCGATGCGCGTTTCAATGCCGGTCGTCGACCGGATCGTCTGGAACGCCGTCTCGTTCAGCGCCGACCGGGACACGGGCGAGCCGCGGGTTTCGTTCGACATGCCTCGGCTGTGCGACGACACCGAGTTCCGGAACGCGATGGTCGAGATGATCGATCTTCAGTGGGACACGCAGTCCGGCGCCCGGCGCGGCCGCGAGGCCGTCGGCGCGCTGCTTGAGACGCTGGATGAAGGCCTTGGCGACCACTAGGGCGAGTGAACGTCGGCGCGGCGCCGTCTCACGTAAGTCGTTTCTTTTACCAAGGAAGCGGTCGATCGCGCGTCTTGCTCTTGGGAAACACGATCTTCCGCTAAAGGCCAGTAGTGGGTGCTTACCGACTCTGTTGATAGAGCGGTCGGTCAAAGGTATTTCCGCGGAAACACAATGTTCCTGCGGCTGCTTTCCGGTAGACAAGCCTGTCCTGAGTTTTCGACGTTAGCGATCACTCTCGGCCAGAGGCGGACGGACGAGCCTTGTGCCAGGCTCGCCTCGCGACGCCGGAAAGTTAGAGTGAATTCCAGAAACGTTTCAGCGGAAACGTGAAACGTCTGCTTTGTTCATTGCCAGCCAGTGAATCGCGGAACCGTCAACCGACCGCAAACGGCTGTCATTCTGACGGCTCTGGCAAGACGCGAAAATCCCTGACTTCGAAGTTCCAACCCGATAACGACTCAATAGGGTTCTCGACGTAGGCCCTCTCTACATACCCCCAGCGATCGTTGAAGCGCACACTGACGCTCCAGTATTCCTCTTTGGCGTCCAGCAACTCCTCAAACGCTCTTTCGATTGTCCACAGACTCTCTCGTGGAGCTGGTTCACCAGAACTGCGGCCCGACATATCCGATAGGTAGGTAGCGGAGACGATCTCGCCGCCGTGGACGACGACCCTTCTTGGTATTAAGTCATCGGGCTTGAGCCACCCAATCAGTTGTGTCGTGTATTCGTAGCGATTCGGGATCGATGACGCCCAAACTCTTTGTTGATCGACAATCGTATTGCGAGAGGTCGAAAACGGATTTAGCAACAGCACGACCGGCGCGACCACTACTGGAACCAGCGCTATAGCAGCGCTCCGGATCACGACCGGTCGAGACGGAAAGACGAATCGGCGAGCCAGAAACAATACGTGGGCGGATACAACCAAGGGCAAAATCGCTGTGACCTTCCAGCCCCAAGGTTCTGCAAATATCGCCATCGGCACGATTGGAATGACCCCGATAACGGCACCGAGGACGACCAATTCTGGAGTCGCAATGGCATCTGCACCTCGCAGCAGTTTCCACAAGACATAGGCCATCGTTGCGAGACCAAAGGATCCGAAAACCACGGACCCAACCAGATAGACAGGGCCTTGCCAGAGCAGCGGTTCCCTCTCGAGCGCTATGAATTGAAGTGGGGTAAGGAGAAGACCCAACAGCAGTAACACGGCCATCGGAACGAAGCAGATCACTACTTCGAGAACCAAGACAAGTTTAAGAGCGAGCTGTCTCAAACGTAAATTGTCCCCTTTCGATTTGGTCCGGGCGAATGTCCGATACGGGTCAGTAGCGAAAGCCCGCCAACGATGCACCAAAGCTCCCGCTTTCCGCAGTATATCTGCCTCCCGATTGATCTCCGGCACATTCGACTACACTAGTCGGAAGGGCCGTGTGAGAGGCATCCGGACGTAGGGCCTCCGATCCCAAACCTGACAGAGGCGTTGCCATGTTGAATTTCATTCGTGCCGTTTTGCTCCCCGCGCTGCTGCTGACCTCCTTTGGCGGCGTCGCCGCCGAAACCGTTGCAATCATCGGCACGGGCGATATGGGCGATTCGCTGGGCCCAAAGATCGCCGAGGCCGGCTACGAGATAGTCTACGGCAGCCGCGACCCGGCCCGCGAGTCGGTGCAGGCCCTCGTCGCCGCGACCGCCGGCAAGGCATCCGCTACGACACCCAGGGAGGCGGCGCAGGCGGCCGACATCGTGCTGCTCGCCGTGCCTTGGCCACCCATGGAAGAGGTCGCCCAAGGTCTCGGCAATCTCGACGGCAAAATCGTCATCGACGTGTCGTTCGCGTTCGAGCAGGGCGCGGACGGTTACCCGGTCATGAGCGTCGAAACTTCGAGTGCCGAGATGATCCAGGGCTGGAATCCGGGCGCGCATGTCATTAAGTGGAGCCTGCCGACGGCACACTACATCGATTTTCCCGAGAAGCTCGGCGCGCGGCCTTCCAACCTGATCGCCGGAGACGATCGGCAGAGCAAGGAGAAGGTTGCGGCAATCGCGCACGCGATCGGCCAGGACCCGTTCGATTCGGGCCCGCTCAGGATGTCCCGCGCCATCGAGGCGCAGGTTCTCCTGTTCATGGTACCGCTGTATCAGCGACGAACCGCGCACTGGGAGAACGTCACGGTTCGTTCCAGCTACTGGTCGTGCTTCTGGGGCGATGACTGGTCCGAGCCGGTCGCCGATGCCGATGCGCTCGCGGAATTTCCCGAACACGGCCAGCCGCTCGAGGATTGCAGCGCGTATACGGACGGAGAGTAACCGGGCGCGGCGGCCGCCTGGCGCGTTCCGACCGACGCGACGCCTCAGTAGTGAAAATGTGTATCGATGACGTCTTCGCCCGCGAACAGATGCCCCGTCAGCCGCGCGTGCAGCGGACTCGAGCGCGGGATGTGTGCGAGCAGGTACTGCATCTGGTCGGCCAGGACGCGGCGGCCTTTGAGATAGATGTACTCGGCGTAACTCGGCGTGAACGGCACGGCGATGAGTTCCATCGACGCTTGCTCGGGCGTCCGGCCGCCTTTGTGGTTGTTGCACCGGCGGCAGGCCGTCGCGACGTTGTTCCACGCGTCTGCGCCGCCCTGCGAGACCGGCGTGATGTGATCGCGCGTGAGGTCGCGGGTCGGGAAGCGCATCGCGCAATACAGGCAGAGGTTGCCGTCACGCTTGAACAGCGTGCGATTGTTCAGCGGTGGAACGTATTTGTCGCGGTTGCGTGAGAGGCTCTGGCTCGTGCCGTGGGTGGCGATGATCGAGTTGACGTCGATCTTGCTCTGCCGGCCGTCGAAATTGTAGCCGCCGAAGACCGTGTAGAGGCGCGTCCCGCAGTCATAGGCCACCTGCTCCGCGTGATAGAGGCGGACCGCTTCGCGGTAGTCGATCCACTCCAGCGGCATCCCTGCGACATCGGTTCGCAACACCTGTTGCGAAATATCGGAAGCCATTCCAGCGAGCATTAGCGCACCTCGAGTTCCGTTCGCGCGTAGCCTGAACGAACTATGTTGCAGGCTCATGACGAGAGTGTGCCGTATGGGTGGGAAAAAGCAACAGGCCTCGTCACTGTTCCGCGGGGCCGGCCAACGCGAACCGACGCTCCCGGCGAGTCTCGTCTACAGCTCCTTCAGCACCGCGTCGAGCGTGTCCTTTGCGTCGCCGAACAGCATGCGCGTGTTGTCCTTGAAGAACAGCGGGTTCTGAACGCCGGCGTAGCCCGTCGCCATGCTGCGCTTCAGGACGATCGTCGTGTCACCCTTCCAGCATTCCAGTACCGGCATGCCGGCGATCGGGCTATCGGGCACCTCGAGCGCCGACGGGTTGACGATGTCGTTGGCTCCGATGACGACCGAGACGTCGACGTCCGGGAAATCGTCGTTGATCTCGTCCATCTCGAACACGATGTCGTAGGGCACCTTGGCCTCGGCGAGCAGCACGTTCATGTGGCCCGGCATGCGGCCCGCAACCGGATGGATGCCGAAGCGCACGTTGACGCCCTTTGCCCGCAGCGCCTTGGTGATCTCGAACACCGTGTGCTGCGCCTGGGCGACGGCCATGCCGTAGCCCGGAATGATCATGACTTCCCTGGCGTCCTTCAAAAGCGCCGCGGTCTCGACCGCCTCGATGGCGACGATCTCGCCCTGGTCTTCGTCGCCGCCCGCCGCGGCCGTGCCGCCGCCCGTGCCGAAGCCGCCCGCGATGACGTTCAAGAACTTGCGGTTCATCGCGCGGCACATGATGTAGGACAGGATCGCGCCGCTCGAACCGACCAGCGCGCCCGTGACGATCAGGAGATCGTTCGACAGCATGAAGCCCGTGGCCGACGCGGCCCAGCCGGAGTAGCTGTTCAGCATCGACACGACGACGGGCATGTCGGCGCCGCCGATGGCCATGACCATGTGGATTCCGAACAGCAGCGCGACGACGGTCATGATCAATAGCGGCGTCATCCCGTCGCCCGCGGCCGACTGGATGACGAACTCACGGCCGAACCAGATCGCCGCGATAAGCAACCCCAGGTTGAGCCAGTGACGCGCCGGCAGGAGCAACGGCTTGCCGCCGATCCTGCCCGACAGCTTGCCGAAGGCGATGACCGAGCCCGAGAACGTCACGGCGCCGATGAGTACGCCGAGATAGGTCTCGATGTCGTGAATCGTGAGTTCGACGCCCGTGAAGTGCACCGACGTGTCCATGAAGTTCGCGAAGCCGACCGCGACGGCGGCGAGGCCCACGAGACTGTGCAGGATCGCGACGAGCTCGGGCATCTCGGTCATCTGTACGCGCCGCGCAAGCACGAGGCCGATGCTGCCGCCGATCAGGAGCGCCGCAATCAGGATCTCGTAGTGCCGCTCGACGACGCCCAGGATCGTCGCGACCAGCGCGATCGCCATGCCGACGATGCCGTACCAGTTGCCGCGCCGCGCGGTTTCCTGGTTCGACAGCCCGCCGAGCGCGAGGATGAACAGGATTGTCGAGGCGATATACGAGACGGTTACGATGCCAGCCGTATTCATTTAGGCCTCACTTCCTGAACATTTCGAGCATGCGGCGCGTGACCGCGAAGCCGCCGGCAATGTTGATGCTCGTGATCAACACCGTGAACGCGGCGATCCACATGATCAGGCTGTTCGCCGAACTGATTTGCAACAGCGCCCCGATCACGATGATGCTGGAGATCGCGTTGGTCACGCTCATGAGCGGCGTGTGCAGCGCCGGTGTCACGTTCCAGATCACCATGTAGCCGACGAAGCAGGCCAGCACGAACACCGTGAAATGCGCCATGAACGACTCGGGAGCGACGGCGCCCAGGCCCAGCAGCGCGAGCCCGCCGATGACCATAGCGACGACCGGACCCATGACCGATGGCTTCGTCTCCTCAGCGGCTTCGGGGGCCGGCGCCGGAGCCGGTGCGGCCTTCGGTGGTGCCGCCGAGAGCTTCGGCGCCGGCGGCGGCCAGGTCGTCTCGCCGTCCTTGCACACCGTCGCGCCGCGGATGACCTCGTCCTCCATGTCGACGACGATGTTGCCGTCCTTCCCGGGCGTGAGATCGGTCAGCAGGTGTTTGAGGTTGGTTGCGTACAGCTGGCTCGACTGCGCGGCCAGCCGGCTCGGCAGGTCCGTGTAGCCGATGATCGTCACGCCGTGTCGGACGACGACTTCGCCCGGCTCCGTGAGTTCACAGTTGCCGCCCTGCTCGGCGGCAAGGTCGACGACGACGCTGCCATCCTTCATCGACTCGACCATGTCCGCCGTGATCAGCCGCGGCGCGGGCTTGCCCGGGATCAGCGCGGTCGTGATGATGATGTCGACGTCTTTCGCCTGCTCGGCGAACAGCGCCATCTCGGCGGCGATGAACTCCTCGCTCATGACCTTGGCGTAACCGCCCTCGCCCGAGCCGCCCTCGTCGTCCTCGAAATCGAGCATCAGGAACTCGGCGTCCATGCTCTCGACCTGCTCCTTGACCTCGGGGCGGGTATCGAAGGAGCGGACGATCGCGCCCATGCTCTTCGCGGCGCCGATCGCGGCGAGTCCCGCGACGCCGGCGCCGATCACGAGCACCTTGGCCGGCGGCACCTTGCCGGCCGCCGTGATCTGGCCCGTGAAGAAGCGGCCGAAGTGCTGCGCGGCCTCGACGACGGCGCGGTAGCCGCCGATGTTGGCCATCGAGCTCAGCGCGTCCATCTTCTGCGCGCGGGAGATTCGCGGCACGCTGTCCATGGCCATGACCGTTGCGCCCGTGGCCGTGAGCTGATTGAGCAGCGCCTCGTTCTGGCCCGGCCAGATGAAGCTGATCAGCGTCTGGTCCGATCGGAGGCTGTCGGCCTCGCCGCCCTCCGGGCCGCGGACCTTCAGGACGATGTCGCACTCGCTCCAGATAGCGAGGCCGCCGTCGACGACCTCGCAGCCGGCATCGCGGTAGGCCTCGTCCGAGAAGCTCGCGGCGGCGCCGGCGCCCGACTCGACGGCCAGCTCGAAACCCAACTTCTGGAGTTCGACGGCTACGCTCGGGGTCGTCGCGACCCGGCGTTCGCCGGCGTGAATTTCTCTGGGCACACCGATTTTCATAGAGTACGTCTCCGTTGGAACGGGCGTACTCTATCAGGGTTGACGGCTGCTCACATACCGCGCCGGCGGCTCATTGCCGCCTGCGATCGCTACGCGCCGGCGGACGACGGTCGCGCAGTTGATCGCGAAGTCTCTGGCGTTGCTCGGGCGTCATGTCGCGCAGCCGCTCACGCAGTCGCTCGCGCTGTTCCGGCGTCATGTCGCGCCAGCGCTGCCTGAGCAGCTGCCGTTGCTCCTGGCGCATATCCTGAAAACGCCGGAAGTTGTCACGGATGCGCTGCTGCTGCTCGGGCGACATGCTCTTGAAGATATGCCAGCGCTCACGAATGATGTCGCGCTCCTCGGCGGACAGTTGCTGCCAGCGATCGAAACGGCCCCGCGCCGCATCGCGCTGCTCGGGCGACATGGCCAGCCAGCGGTCCGCGCCGCTGGCGAGATTCTGGCGGCGCTCCTCCGGCAGCGCGTCCCAGTTTTCGGCGAACGGTTTGAGCACCTGCTGCTGCTCGGCGCTCAGGCTGTCCCAGCTGACGTTGGCGAAGGCCGGACCCGCAGTCAGAAACGCGCAGACGATGAACAGCCGGATGGCCCGCGTGGCGGCGCGGCCGAACCATTCGGTGCACGTTCTAGCCTTCATCGTCGTTCTCCATCGGTTCGTCGGATCGCGGCTCCGGCCGGCGTTCGTCCAGATCGTCGACGTTCGGAACCGGCGCGTCGTCGAACGGCGTCTCCTCGAACAATGCCCAGTCCTCGTCCTGCCCGTCCCACATGCCGAGGTACTCGAGGAACGCGGCGTCCGGGCTCGCCGGCTCCTCCGCAGGCGCCGGGCTCGCAGCGATCAGCAGCATTGCGGACAGACATCGGCTAACCCGCATTGTCGGCCGCACCGGCCTCGAGCGAATCGAGCACGGCGTAGAACTCGAGATCCTCGAACATCTCGAAGCTTTCCTCGCTGACTAGAATCTCGAAGTCCGTTGCCGCCGGCACCGGCGCCGCTACCTCGGGCACGGGCCCGCGCAGCATGACGACGGCAACCACGGCGGCGGCCGCGAGGCCCGTCGCCGGCATCCACCGTAGCCACCGCTGCCCCGCGTCCGGCCTCGCCGCCTCGGCGAGTGCCGCCTGGCGGCCGCGGTTGAGCTTCGACAGCGTCGCGGCGTCAAGCCGGTCGACGCTGTCATCGAACAGGGCTTTCGCCTGTCGCTCGAGCTTGTCGTCGTTTACCTCGTTCATTGCCAGTGTTCTCCGAGCCGCTCGCGGAGCGTATGCACCGCGCGCGAGTAGTGGGTCTTGACGCTGCCCGTGCTAACGCCCATTGCCGTGGCCGTGCCCGCGACGTCGAGCCCTTCGAACGTCCGCAGCATGAACGCTTCGCGCTGCCTCGCGGGCAACTCGCGAATCGCCGATTCGAGGCTGTCCATGGCCTCACGGTTTTCGAGCTCGCGGTCGGGTCTCGGGTCTGCCGGGTCGGGCGCCGACTGCACGAAATCGTAGTCGTCGTCCTCGCCGCCGCGGCCGAACCAGACCATCACGCGTTTGCGCACGCTTTGCCGCCGGTGCCAGTCGCGGATGCCGTTTTTGAGGATCCGGTAGAACAGCGGTGTCCATTCGTCGCCCGGCCGTCCCGCGTAGCTTCGGGCGAGCTTGACCATCGCATTTTGCACGAGGTCCAGCGCCTCGTCGCGATCGCGGACGGCGATCTCCGCGATGCGCAGCGCGCGCCGCTCAACATCGGCGAAGAACCGGTTAAGTTCGCGTTCGCGCTCCAGCCTCTGTGCTCCCGTTCGCCTCTCGCCCGACGATACCGCAAAAACTCCGGCACAGGCGCTCATGCCGCCGCATCCATACGATTCACGCTATTGACTCCGTTGGCAGCTTCTCTACCTTTTACTCTCCTTGTAACGCTCGACACGCCCCGACGTTGACGCCGGCAGGCGCTCTCTGCACCACTTTATGTTAAACAGCCCGCCCGAGCCGTCGAAACAGTCGTGAACGCACCGAAAATCCTTAAAGTTGCCGTCAACGTGCCGCTGTCGCGGCTGTTCGACTACCGGCCGCCGAGCGGCCAGCCCCCGGCCGCGATCGGAGCCCGCGTGCGCGTGCCGTTCGGCCGGCGAAAGCTCACGGGCGTCGTCATGGGCATAAGCGACGAGAGCGACGTCGACGCGTCGAAACTCAAATCCGCGATCGAGACGCTGGACGCGGCTCCCCTGTTGTCCGACGAGGACCTGTGGCTCATCCGCTTCACGAGCGACTACTACCATCACCCGATCGGCGAGGTCATGGCCGCCGCCTTGCCGGCGCTGATTCGAAAGGGCGGCGCGCTCACGCCGACGCTCGAGTTCCTGACGGCGACGTCAACGGCCGGGTCGGCCGATCTCGACGCGCTCGCGAAGCGCGCGCCGAAGCAGGCCGAGCTCCTGACCACGCTGATCGACGCGGGCGTCGACGGGCTCGACTCGGAGAGCCTGAATGCGATTCTGCAGAACTGGCGACGCCCCCTGCGTCCGCTCATCGACAAGGGGCTCGTGACCCGCGCCGAACGGGCAGCCTACTTGAGAACCACCGTCGAACCGACCGACGGCATGCCGGGCCCGCCGCTCAACGCGGCACAGCAGCAGGCGGTCGACGGCGCCGGCTCGGCAACGGGCTTCGCGCCGTATCTGCTCGACGGCGTCACGGGCAGCGGCAAGACCGAGGTATACCTGGAACTCATTCGGCGGACGATCGACACCGGTCGCCAGGCGCTCGTGCTCGTCCCCGAAATCGGGCTCACGCCGCAGCTCATCGAACGATTCCGCTTGCGGCTGGGCCTGAAGCCCGCGCTGCTGCACTCGGGGCTGACCGACCTCGAGCGGCTGGATGCCTGGCGCGAGGCCCGCGCCGGCGGCGCGCCGCTCGTCGTGGGTACGCGCTCGGCCGTGTTCACGCCGCTACCGAAGCTCGGCCTGGTAATCGTCGACGAGGAACACGACGCGTCGTTCAAACAGCAGGAAGGGCTGCGCTACTCGGCCAGGGATCTCGCGATCGCGCGCGCCAAGCGCGCCGGGTGCCCGATCGTGCTCGGCTCCGCGACACCGACGCTCGAGTTACTCAGGCACTGCCGAGACGGCGGCTACACGCGCCTCGTATTGCCGGAACGCGCGGGCGGTGCCAGGCCGCCCCGGCTGCGTATCGTCGATACGAGCCGCGACTACTCGGACGATGGCCTGAGCAACGCACTCGGCGAGGCCGTGCGCCGGCACCTCGATGCGGGTGGACAGGCGCTCCTGTATCTCAACCGCCGCGGCTTCGCGCCGGCGCTGGTCTGCCCGGCCTGCAACCACATCGCGGAGTGCCGGCGCTGCGATTCGCGCATGACCGTACATGCCGCCGACCGGCAGCTGCGCTGTCATCACTGCGGCGCGGGCAGGCCGCTCGACGAGGTGTGTTCCGAATGCGGTGCGGAGGTCCGGGCGCTCGGCGCCGGCACCGAGCGGCTCGAGGAAGCGCTCAAGACACGCTTCCCCCAGCGTCGAATCGCGCGCATCGACAGCGACACGACCCAGCGCAAGGGCGAGATGGACGCCGCGCTCGCATCGGCACAGCTCGGGCGATCGGACATCCTCGTTGGAACGCAGATGCTGTCGAAAGGCCACCACTTCCCGAAGCTCACGCTGGTAGGCATCGTGAACGCCGACCAGGGCCTGTTCGGCACCGATTTTCGTTCCGACGAACGCATGGCGCAGTCGATCGTCCAGGTCGCGGGTCGTGCCGGCCGCGAGGAGTCGGCCGGCGAAGTACTGATCCAGACGGCCTTTCCAAGGCATCCGTTCTGGTCGCGGCTCATCGAGTCGGGTTACGCAGGCATCGCGGGCGACGCGCTCGCCGAACGCGAGAAAGCCAACTGGCCGCCGTATTCGCGGCTCGCGCTGATTCGCGCGGCGGCGCACAAGCACCGGGATACGCACGCCTTCCTCGAGGCCGCGCGACACATGATCGGAGACGATGCCGGCGTCCGCGTGCTCGGGCCCGTCGATGCCGTCATGGCGCGGCGCGCCGGACGCTACCGGGCGCAGCTTCTGTTGGTCGCGAATGAACGCCGCCTGCTGCACGGGCTGCTCAGGCGCTTGAGGCCCGGGCTCGAAGATGCGCCGCTCGCACGCCGGGTCCGCTGGTCGATCGACGTGGACCCGATCGAGCTGTATTGACCGACAGCCGAACGCAGACCCTGTAGAATCGCCGGCTCTGTCGCCAATTCGCCGGTCCGTCCGCAGTTCATGAAACACCTCGTCGAAACCCTCATCGCCGATGCACTCAACGCCGTCCCCGAGTTCAGGCAAGCCGCCGACGGCATCGAGGTCGGCGATACGATCGAGCGCACGCGCGACGCCGCGCACGGCGACTTCGCGTCGAACCTCGCGATGCGGCTCGCGAAGCCCGCGCGCAAGAACCCGCGCGAGCTCGCCGGCATCCTCTGCGAAGCAATGCCGGACAGCGACGTGGTTGAAAAGGTCGAGATTGCCGGACCCGGTTTCATCAACTTCACGCTGGCCGCATCGGCATTTCACGCGGAACTCGAGTCGATTATCGATGCACGATCGGACTATGGCCGGCAGCCGGTTGGCACCGCGCCGAAGATTCTGCTGGAATTCGTATCGGCCAATCCGACCGGCCCGCTGCACGTCGGCCACGGCCGCCACGCGGCCTACGGCGCAACGGTCGGCAACCTGCTCGAGGCGGCCGGCTACTCGGTGACGCGTGAGTACTACGTCAACGACGCGGGCAGGCAGATGGACATCCTCGCCGTCAGTGTCTGGCTGCGCTGGCTCGACGACAACGGAACCCGTGTCCCGTTCCCGGGCGCCGGCTATCGCGGCGACTATGTCAGGGACATCGCCGCGAACATCGACACGGCGGGTATCGCCGTGAACTCTCAAGAGGACGTTATCGAAGGCATCGACGGGGACGGTCCGAAGGATTCACCCGGGGATACGGCCGACACACGCGCGGCCTCGAAAGCGGCCCGCGAGGCATACGTCGGCGCGCTCGTCGAGCGCGCCAGGGCTCTGCTCGGCGACGACGATTTCGACCGCATCCGCCGGCAGTCCCTGGAGTCGATTCGCGCCGATATCGAGAAAGACCTGGCCGAGTTCGGCGTCACCTTCGACAGCTGGTACTCGGAGCGGAGCCTCACGACGACCGGTCGCATCGACGATGCACTCGAGGTCCTGCGCGAACGCGGCATGCTGTACGAGAAAGACGGCGCCGAGTGGTTTCCGGCAACGCGCTTCGGCGACGAGAAGGACCGAGTCGTCGTCCGCGACAACGGCGTCAAGACCTACTTCGCCTCCGACATTGCCTACCACTTCGACAAGCGCGAGCGCGGCTTCGACCACCTGATCGACATCCTGGGCGCCGATCATCACGGCTACGTATCGCGCGTCCGCGGCGGGCTCGAGGCCATGGGCTACGACGGCGACGACCTCGAGGTCGAGCTCGTGCAGTTCGTGTCACTGTACCGCGGCGGCGAGAAGATCAGGATGTCGACCCGCAGCGGCGAGTTCGACACGCTGCGCAAGCTGCGCGCCGAGGTTGGCAACGACGCGGCGCGCTTCTACTACGTCATGCGCTCCAACGATCAGCATCTCGACTTCGATCTCGACGTGGCGAAGACCCACAGCAAGGACAACCCGGTCTACTACGTGCAGTACGCGCACGCGCGCATCGCGGCGGTCTTCAAGACGGCCGCGGAGCGCGGTATCGAGTACGACGAGGCGAACGGTCGGGCGAAGCTCGGCCTTCTCGATAGCGACGCCGAGAAAACCGTCATGACCGCGCTGTCGCGCTATCCCGAAGTCATCGAGCTCTCGGCGCAGAATCGTGCGCCGCAGACGCTCGTGCACTATCTGAAGGATCTCGCGAGCGATTTCCACAGCTGGTACAACGACAATCGATTCTTGAAGGATCCCGACGACCTGCGCGATGCGCGGCTCGTGCTATCGATGGCGGTTCAGTTCGTCATCGCGAACGGACTGGGCATCCTCGGCGTCTCCGCGCCGGAGTCCATGTAGTGGCGAAGAAACGCAAACGCACGAGCCGAAAAGCACCGGACGATGACGAGCTGCCGGGTTGGGTGTGGGGCATTTTCGGTCTCGCCGTCGGTCTCTCGGTAGCCGCCGCCGTGTGGATGAAAGACCGTGGCCCTGTACCCGAGGTTCCCGACGCCGGCGCGCACGTCGCGCCCACACCGGAGCCGGAACCCAGCCGGGCGCAGCCCAATTACGACGACAACGGCGAGTTCGCGGACGCCGAGCGGGAACCGAAGACCAGCCGCTTCGATTTCTACACGCTGCTGCCGGAGGCCGAGGTGCTGGTCACCGACGTGGACCCCGACATCGCGGCGGATACGCAGCCGGCCGCCGTCGTCAAGCCCGGCCGCTACGTGCTGCAGGCCGGATCGTTCTCGACCTACGAGGACGCCGACCGCCGCCGCGCGGAGCTCGCCCTGAACGGCATCGAGTCGCGCATCCAGCGCGTGACGATCGACGACTCCACCTACCATCGCGTCCGCATCGGCCCGATCTCGGACCTGGACGAACTCAACATGCTGCGCAGCCGGCTGCGTGCCGCGAACATCGACGTCCTGAGAATCCGCTTCGATGAATAGGCTCCGGCAGGCCGCGCCGCTTGTCGCGCTGGTCCTCTCGGGCTGCGCAACAGGCCCTGAGCCTGTCCCGGAAGAGACTGCAGAGATTGCTGCGCCGCAGGGTCCCGAGCTTGTAGCCGAAACCGTCGACGAAATCGCGGCCCGCGAACTCGCGGCGAAGAAAGAGGTGAGAGTCACCGTCGCCGCCGTGGGCGACATGATGCTCGGCACCGACTACCCCGACAACCGACTGCCCGACGACGACGGCGTGAGTTTCCTGGCCGGCGTGACACCGGCGCTCAGCACCGCCGACTTAACGATCGGCAATCTCGAAGGCGTGCTCGTCGCGGGCGGAGAGCCCGGCAAGAAGTGTTCGAACCCGTCGGCCTGCTACCGCTTCCGCTCGCCACCGCGCTACGCGCACTACTACAAGGCCGCGGGCTTCGATGTGCTGAGCCTCGCCAACAACCACGCCCGCGACTTCGGCGAAACCGGACGTTCGCAGACGATGGTTCACCTCACCGATGCGGGAATCCTGCATACGGGCCGCGTCGGCGACTTCGCGTCCATCGAGGTCAATGGCCTCAAGGTTGCCGTGCTCGGCTATGCAGTCACGCGCAACTCGAACATGCTGCTCGACTACGCCTATGCCGACGAGGTCGTCGCCGACTTTGCAGAAAGCCACGACCTCGTCATCGTAACCTTCCACGGCGGCGCCGAGGGCCGCGACGTGACGCGGCTGCCGTTCGACGACGAGGAGTACTACGGTGAACCCCGCGGCGACGTCGTGCGCTTCGCGCGCAATGTCGTCGATGCCGGCGCCGACCTCGTCATCGGCCACGGCCCGCACGTCGTCCGCGCGATGGAACGCTACAAGGGCCGCCTGATCGCCTACAGCCTCGGCAATTTCGCGACCTACTACGGCATCAGCGTCGCGGGCATCAAGGGCGTCGCGCCGATCGTCGTTGCAACGCTCGACGGCACGGGTGAGTTCCTCGAGGGCGAGATCGTTTCGACCGAGCAGATCCGTCCCGCCGGCCCGAGCGTCGACCCGGCCGCGCGCGCCCTCATGCTCGTGCGTGACCTGAGCCTCGAGGACTTCGGCGAGCCGGGCCTCGAGTTTCGTGACGACGGCCGTTTGCTCGCTGCAGAACGTCCAGCCGTCGAGCGACGCACATTCGAACCCGGCAGCGAAGGCGACGGCGGGCCGGTGCCGTGCACCGAGCCCTGGTTCTGGGAAGTCGAAACCGTCGTCGGCACGGACGACGGCATGGGCCACGGCCCGGACATCGAATCGGCCGAATGGAAATCGGTCGTGCAGTTCCGGCTGGGGCAACGGGGCAACCCGGCAATCCCGGATGTGAACCTGCCCGTGTGGTGCCGCGCGATTGAACCCTACGTCAGGGAACGCGTGCGCGAGTCCAGGCAGGCGCCGTAGTCGGCCCGACCGTGCGTCGCGCTCTGATCGCCGTCCTTTTACTGCTTGCAGGCTTGTCACTGGCCTACTTTCTTGCACAGACTGAATCCCCCGACGATGCCGAGCCTGCCGGCGCGGCGCCGAGTGCAAGCAACCCACGGCCGACTGCGGCGACTTCATCCGCAGCGGCCGAGTTCCTGGCAGCCGAGTTGCGCTCTGCACTGACGGCCGCCTGCTCCGCTGACTTCGAGGAATCGGCTGACAGTGAGTGGACACAGGAGGAAATCCAGGCACAGATTGGCGCTTACAACGAGCAGAAACGGATTTTGAAACAGCGCCTTGCAGAATCCTCGTCCGCCGAGCATTTGCACGTGGCCGCGCTGCTCGAGGAGGACCCCGTATCGCGGTTCGAGTTGCTCGATCGCGCGCTGTCGCTGAGCCCCTCGGACCCGTTGCTGGTCTGGAGCGCGGTTCGGATATGTTCAGAGGACGTCGGAGCCACAGCGTGCCCGCTGCGGGACTGGGAGCGCCTGCTAGTTGCACTGGATGGCCAGAACAGCGAATCCTGGGTTCGCGTCGCGGCGAACCGATACGCGGCCAAAGAAGCTGATGCGGCACTCGAGGCGATGCGCTACGCCGCGACGGCCGCCGAGTCTCGCGCCTACTGGACCGAGACGGTCGAACTGATCGAGCGCGGACTGGCCGCCGGAACCGACTTCGGGTTTCCGGAACGAGCGGGTATGGCCTTCGGCATCGGGGTCGCCGAGTTACCCCGCTACGGCGACTATTTCAATATGTGCAAGGAGCGATCGGCCGAGAATACGGAATGGGCTTACGTCTGCCTCGCCTACGGAGAACTCGTCGAGAATCAGGGCAAATCAGATATGGCTGTGTCGATTGCACGCTCCATCCAGAGGGTTGCACTCGAGAGCATGGGGGAAGCGGAAAAGGCGGCGCAAGTGCAGCAGCAACTGGAGGCGGACAGACAGGCGAGAATGGAATCGGCCAACGCCTACAATCCGATTGTCGAACGGCTACTCTTCTCAAACCCGACGCTGTTCTCGTCGTACCTGGCGGCGATCAGATCCGTCGGCGAGCAGGCCGCGCGGCGTCAGATCACGGCGGAAATAGAGCGGCTCACTGAGCAACAGCCCGGCCTGGCTTGCGCCATCGAACCCGACGTCCGGTAACGCGCGCGGGTCGTGACAGGCGCCGAGCATGAGGCTTTGTCAGGACTCCAGCACACGCCGTGGGAGCGGCATCTTGCCGCGACGAGCCGTCGAAAAGATCGGCGCCTGATCGCGGCTGGAAGCCGCTCCTACGATAATCTATGTCGCCTCGACGCATTTGCGTCACACAGCGGGGAAGCAAATGACCGATTCAAATGAACTGCCCGCAGACGTCATCGCCGCGATCAGGGCAAACCGGAAGATCGAAGCCATCAAGCTGCTGCGCGAAGCCCGAGGCCTCGGTCTCAAGGAAGCCAAGCACGCCGTCGAGGCCTATATCCGCGACAATCCGGACGCCGTCGACTCCGCGCCCGGGCTCGAGGAATCCGGCGTCAACCCGCTGCTCGTCCTCGTGATTCTGGCAATCCTTGGCTACCTCGCCTACCGGTTCTTCGCCTGAGCGGTGTGCGTGCAGCTAGTCGAACCAGACCGTCAGGCGCCCGGTCGTCGAGATCTCGTTGACGAGCTGGCTGCTCGAGGCGATGTGGTCGATGCACAGCGCCTCGACATCGTCGAGCAGGGCGCCGTCATTACGGCTTGGCGGCTTCCCGAACTGCACGACGAAGCCGTTTGCCTCGGGTTGGATCACCGTCACGCCGTACGCGGCGTCCCAGCGCTCGAGAACGCCGACGATGTCGTCGGTGGACAGGTCCTCGCCCGAGGTGCCGGCCTCATACAAGCCCTCGAATTTCGGATTGCGTGCATCCCTGGCAGCCTGTTGATTCGCGAGCGTTCCTGCGCTCATGCGCTCTTTCAGCCACTCGGCAAGCGACTCGTGCCCGCCGCGTCGCGCATAGAATGACGGGGTCCACTCCCCCTCATCGTCGGCGCTGCGGTTCACGTCGGCACCCGCGTCCAGAAGCAGCTCGACGATTTCACGGTTGCCCCGGCCCGCGGCGACCATGAGCTGGGTCTCGGTACCGCGCTCGGATTCGGGCGGCTGGCCATGCTCCAGCAGCAGCCGCACGCTGTCGGCGTCGTCGTTACGGACCGCGTTGACGAGATGGGTGGAACCAGGCGGCACTCCCTGCCGCAGCAGGTAATCGAGCATGGCGTGATGCCTGGTCGAGATCTGCGTGCCGATAAGGTCGACGCGAAACCGCGACAGGGCTTCGAAGTCGCGCGACGAACGAACGAGCGTCCGGGCCTCTGCAAGGTCGCCGTTCCCGATCGCGCGCGCAAGCTCGCCTATATGGCCGCGGTCGTCCGCGGCACCGTGTTCCTTAAGGTCGGACTGCAGCGTCCGTCTCTTCGACTCTCCGGCGAGCGTGCTCGCCATCCACGGCGTCCAGCCGTTCTCGTCCTCGAGATTCGGATCGGCGCCGCACTCGAGGAGCCTCGCAACGGCCCTGGTGGCCTCCTCGTGAACCGAGTGTGTGAGTAGCGTGCTGCCGGCGCGCACCGGGCCGCGCGAGGTGCTCGTTTCCGGGCAGATGCCATTTGGGTCGGCGCCCGCCAGTACGGCCTCCGAGATCTGCGCCAGTGCGCCCGGCTTGCGCGGCTCGAGCACGGCCGCCAGGAGTTTCTTTTGCGCCTTCGACATCGTTTTCCGCCCGTGGTCTGATCGAGTGTGAATTCCGCCGCCGGGCGTCTGAATGCGGCGGTCGCTATCCCGGCCGCGCCGCGTCTAGAAGCGAAAAGTGTAGTCGACTTTCAGAGTGACATCCGTAGTCGCCGAGTGAAACTCGCCGTCCAACGGGCGCTCGACGAAACTGTGGTTGACGACGAAAAAGACGTTGCGGCCCTCGTCGGTAATCCACTGCAGCCGGGAGTTGATGCCGACGGTGTCGCTGATGTTGTCGTACTGCATCAGGTTGACCCACGCGAGTTCATTGGAGAAAGCGACGGCCGTGTCCACGCTTGCAAGCCGGGTCGTGAACTCTCCCTGCGGCAGTTCCACGTCGTCCACCGTGTAGGTCACGCCCAGGTCGAAATACTTGGACGGCCGCCAGCGCAGTTCGCTGCCCACGGTCAGCTTGTTGCCGTCGAAGAACTCGCCTTCCTCGACGCTGACCGTCGCGCTAAGGGCCCGGTCCGGGCCCGTGGCGACCTCGGCCCTCCACGTGTCGAATGCGTAGTCGCCGGGCGGGATGACGACGCCCTCCGAGATCTCGAAGGGCTCTGTCAGGTTTTCCTTGCGCTGTTGATGCCAGATGTTTGCCTGGTCGTTCGAGGCCGTCTCGATCTCGAGAAGGCGCAGGATCAGCCTCTGCGACTGGAGGCCACCGTCGATTCTGACAGACCGTTCGCCGTCGGCCCCGGCGAAGACCGTGCGCAACAGGCTGCCCTGTACCTGGTGGGTGTAGCCCAGGTCGGCGAAGTACTGGCGCACGCCCGCGCGGCTGACGTAGCCGACCGCGGGATCGAAGTTCTGCTGGACTTCCCTGGCGGTCACGCCGCCTCGCCAGCCCACCTGGTTGGGCAGCGAGACCTGCATGCCGTAAGCCGCATCGTCGCCGGAGACGCCCTCGGTATCGGTCCGCTGGTACCAGAAGTTCGCGTCGATCCTGCGGCCGTTCGGGAGACGCGAATTCGTATACCGGTAGTCGGCACCGATCAGCGTGCTGTCGAGATTGGAACCCGGATCGCCGCTGGTCGCGATGAAGCCTACGTTCGATTCGCGGAAGACGTTCATCGTCGCTCTGGCGACCGAGACGGTCGTCGCGTCCACGTCCCCGAACGCGGCCTGCCGGATCACCTGCGCGCCGACGTTGAAGCGGCCGATTCGGCCGCTCACCTTGGCGCCCGCGTCGAGGTCGACGGGCTCGCCCCCGGCGCTCAGGCCGATGGTGCGCGAGAAATACGGACGGCCGTTCTCGCGGCCCGGCCGGGGCACGGTGCTGTCCCGGTCCTCGCCGCCGATGCCGCCGAATTCGAAGATGTCCGACTCGCGCAGGAAGAAGCTGCGCTTCTCGGGGAAGAACAGGTTGAAGCGGGTCAGGTTGACCTGGCGATTGTCAACCTCGGTGGCCGAGAAATCGGTGTTGAAGGTCAGCGAGCCGTTGAGTCCCGACGTCAGCTTGTAGTACACGTCGAGCGACGGCCGGAGATCGGAGTCGCTGTTCTCGGGATCGTAGATACGATTGTTGATAGCGCTTACCGCGGGCACGATGTCGAGCCCCAGCCCCTGGCTCACGCCGCGAATTCCGGTCATCGTCCCGGCGACCGAGGGACCGAACTGCTGATTGCGCGACGACCACGCCACGTCCTGCTGCGAGCTCATGATCCGGCGGCTCAGGTTCAGGCCCCAGTCACCGTCCTCCCTGAACGACAGGGTCTTGAACGGAATGCGCATCTCCGCGACCCAGCCCTCGTCGGTGATCGATGCGGCGGCCTGCCAGATGCCGGTCCACTCGACGTCGACATTGGGACCCTTGTAAATCCCCTCGCGGCGGACGCCGTTCGGATTGACGACGAAGATGAAGCCGTTGCGTTTGTCGTTGAACGGATCGAGAACGATGCGAACCCGATCGTCGGGCCGGAGACTTACGCCCTGGCGCAGAATTCTGGCCGTGATGATCGACGGATCGCTTTCATAGGCGCGCACGCCAATGTACAGGGCATCGTCGTCGTACTGCAGCAAAAACTCGGTGTGCTCGGACGGCTCGGCGTATTCGATCGGGAAGGTCTGGTGCAGATCGTCGACGATGACGGCGTCGTCCCACTCGGCACCGGCCAACACGCCGTCGATGACGGGTCCCTGTGCCGTGCGGCTGATACCGGTCACCTTGCCTGTGGGAATGTCGGCCGCGAAAGCCGAACCCGGGACGAATGAGGCCAGTACCAGCCAGCGCATCTGTTTTGCTGGCAGATTCACGTCGCTGTTTGTGTAGTTGTTCGATGAGCGAACGGTTGTTCACGTCAATTTAACCCGGATCGGGGCTAGAACTCCACCCAGAACACGCCGCGGAGATCGCCGACCTCGAAGCCTGTGCCCAGGTCCTCGGGGTACAGTTCCGCGAGACGCTCCGCGATCTCGGGCTTGAGGTCCGTGCCGTGGCAGGTCGCGCACAGCGGCTGCAGCACGATCGGTTCGATGTAGCCCGTGCGTCCCGAATCCAGTTCGATCACGCGAGGTTGCCAGCCGTCTTTGTCGGCAAGATACGCGGCGATGACCGGCGACACCCACTCGGGCCCCGCGTTGGCGGGGTTTCTTAGCCTGTGGCTGCTGCGGCCGACGATCGCTCCGTCGGTCGAGAGCCGCGCGACGATCGCCGGCGCCTCGAGCTTGCAGGCGTCGATCGCCGCGGCGGGGCCCGCCGCCATGCCCTCGAGCAGCGCGTTCTTGAGCTCGCGCTTGAACGGCGCGAGCAGTTCCGCGCCCCTTTCTTCTTTCGGATCGACTTGCCTGGAGGCGCCCATCGTATAGTCGTCCGCCTGTGGGCCGGCGGCCGCGACGCCGGTCAGAACGCCGGCCGAGATCAGTGTGATGAGCATTCGCATCGACTTTCCTCTCAGTCCTCGCTTGCCACCGACTTGAAGTCCACGCCCAGGCTGCGGAGCTTGCGGTACAGGTGGGTGCGTTCCATGCCGACCCGCTTCGCGAGTTTGCCGACCTTGCCGTCGCAGAGCACGAGCTGCTGCTGCAGGTAGGCACGTTCGAACTGCTCGCGCGCCTCGCGGAGCGGCAGCGCCAGGAGGTCCTGTTTGACGAGCGGCTCGTCGGCTTTCGCGCCGCTCGAGATCTCGGCCTCCACTTCGTCGAGTTCGATGTCCTCGCTCGAGTCGGTCAAAAGCAGCCGCCGCACGAGGTTCTTGAGCTCGCGGACGTTGTCGGGCCAGGGGTAGTTCCTGAGCCGGTTCTGCGCCGCGACCGAGAAGCGGCGAAACGTAAGGCCTTCGGAATCGACGAGCTTGTCGACGTAGTAGGCCAGCAGCTCGGGTACGTCCTCGGCGTACTCGCGCAGCGGCGGCACGACGAGGCTCAGGACCTGCAGGTGTGCGAGCAGGTCGCGGCGCATCGTACCGGCCTCGATGCGTTCCTCGTAGTCGGGCGCCGTCGTCGCCAGCACGCGGGCTTCGAGCCTGACGGGCGCGGAGCCGCCGACGCGCGTGAACTCGAGATCCTCGAGAACGCCAATGAGTATCTTCTGACCGGCGTCGTTCAGGTCCGCGAGTTCCTCGACGACGAGCGTGCCGCGGCCCGCCCGCTCGAAGGCGCCCGCGACGATTTCACCTCCGGACTCGGAACCGAGCAGCTGCTCCTCGACGCTCGAGTCGGTCAGCGAGGCGGCCGTCACGCTCACGAGCGGTTCATCCGACCGCCGGCTCAGGGCATGCAGGTAGCGCGCGAAAGCGCCGCGACCGGAGCCGGGTTCGCCGCTCAAGAGGACGCTTGCGTCGTGCCGAGCGTACTGCTGCACTTTCTCGCGCAGCTTTTTCATGATCTCGCTGCGACCGACGGGCGCGAGCAGCGACGGCAGCATGTTGCGCGCCTTCGTTGCCTGCCGGCCGGCCGACTCGAGCGCGCCCTCGACCGTGCGCAACAGTTTTGCGAGTGACAGCGGCTTCTCGACGAAGTCGTGAGCGCCGAGACGGGTCGCCTCGACGGCCGTGTCGACCGTGCCGTGGCCGGACATCACGACGACCGGACAGTTGAGGTCGCCACCTTCCGACCACTCGCGGAGCAGCGTTATACCGTCGGTGTCGGGCATCCAGATGTCCAGGAGTATCAGGTCGAAGCGCTTGCCGGCCCGCTCCGTGCGCGCCTCCCCGGCATCGCCCGCAACCGTGACGCCGTAGCCTTCATCGCTCAGGATGTCCGATATCAACGCCCGGATATCGGCCTCGTCATCGACGACGAGTACTTGTGGTCCAGTCACGCTCTTTCTCTCCTCTTTTCAGTCCGGCCGGTTCCGCGAGCAATCATCGCCTCGCGCGCGCGCTCGTCGACCGGCAGTCGAATGCTGATACGCGCACCGCCGTCGGTCCGGTTCTCGGCCCGAATGGTGCCCATGTGTTCCTCGACGAGTTTCTTGACGATGGCGAGGCCCAGCCCCGTGCCTTTCGGTTTGGTCGTCACGTAGGGATCGAATACCTGGCTCGTCGATTCGGTATTGAAGCCCGGCCCGTTGTCCTCGACGACGAGCTGCGCGATCGGGATCTCGTCGACCTCGGCCGACAGCACCTGTACGTCGATCCGGCCGTCGTCCGTGCTTTCGAGCGCCTCGGTCGCGTTGCGCAGCAGGTTGTGCAGGATCTGACGAATCCGGCCGACGTCGGCGTAGATCGGTTTCAGGTTAGGGTCGGTATGCACGACGATCTCGACGCGGCTGCCCTGGGCCAGGTACAGATCGACGACTTCGTTCACGAGCTTCGCGAGATCGAAACGGCCGATGTCGATGTCCGGCGCGCGCGCGTAGTCGCTGAAGGCGTTGACCATCTCCTTCATGGCCTCGACCTGCTGGACGATCGTATGCGTCGCGCGATCCAGCACCTGACCTTCTTCGGTGTCCAGCTGATCCATGAACTTGCGGCGCACGCGTTCGGCGGAGAGCTGAATCGGCGTCAGCGGGTTCTTGATCTCGTGCGCGAGCCGCCGCGCGACCTCGCCCCAGGCCGCGTCGCGCTGCGCCTGCAGAAGCGCCGTGATGTCGTCGAAGACGACCACATAGCCCGGCGCGATGCCTTCCTCGGTCGGCATCGTCGTACACGCGCAGGTCAGAACGCGCCGGCCGACTTCGCCGCGCAGGACGATTTGCTCGCGCCATTCGGACTCGCCGGCGTCGAGATGCACGCGAGCGATGTCGACGAACTGGGACAGGAGCGGCTCGGTCTTGGCGACGTCAATCAGCGAGTCGCCGATCCTGTTCTCGAGGTCGACGTTCAGGATCGCGCCCGAGGCCCGGTTGGCCGTGCGAATCCTGAGCTCGCTGTCGAGCGCCACGACGCCGGTCGAAAGGCGGGCCAGGATGATCTCGAGGTTCGCGCGCTCGGCCTCGACGAGCGCCTGGCTCAGGCTCGCCTCGCGGCGCGCCGTCGCGAGCCGCTGGGTCATGTCGTTGAAGGAATTGATCAGGAAGCCGATCTCGTCGCGGGACGGGGTAGGCAGGCGGGTATCGAAATCGCCCTTGGCCACGGCGCGGGTACCGGCGACGAGGTTCTGGATCGGCGCGACGAGCCTGCGCGACAGGACGAACGCGCCGTAGATCGCCGTCAGCAGGCTGATCATCAGAACGACCGTCAGCGTGAGCGACAGGGTCGCCTTGAGCGGATCGCGCAGAATCACGAGCGACTGGTACTCACGCAGCGACGTCTCGACGCTGCTGGTCATGCGGCCGAGTCGCTCGGTGACCGGGAAGAACGCCTGCAGGACGCCCGCGGGGTCGGAGCGGCCGCGCTGGCGGACGATGACGGCCGTGCGAATCTCATAGCTGCCGCTCTCGAGCGGGTCCAGGCTCACGAACGGCCGGTTCTGCTGCATCTGCAGTATGACCTCGTCGGTCAGCGGCTTGGGCAGCGTACCTGCGGGCCGGTCCGAACTCGTTGCGATGATCCGGCCGTTCTGGCCGAACAGCGTGAACTCGCTCGCCGTGCTCTCACGACGCAGCATCGACAGCTCGAAGACCAGCCGCCGCTCCGTCACCCCGGTCAGCCGCTCTGCCGCCTGCCGGGTCGCGACGAGGTGCTCGCGCTTCTGGATCTCGAGAACGGCGCGGCTCAGCTTGAGCGCGTTGTCCAGGCCGTCTTCGACCTCGACGTTGAACCAGGTGTCGATGCCGCGGTTGATGAACTGCTGGGAGAAGTAGAACACGACGAGCAGCGGCAGGACGGCGAGGCCGACGAACATCGCGACGATGCGCGCCTTGAGCTTGGCGCCCGGCACGTTGGTTCGGTATTCGCGCAGCAGGCGTGCGAGATTGCCGACCAGGAGCATCAGCAGCACGAGCGTGCCCGCGACGTTGATCGACAGGATGACGATGTGCAGCCGGCCGAATTCGTCCGAGTTCTGCGCGGTGCGGCTCAGCAGGAACAGCGCGATCAACGCGAGGCCGACGCCGAACAGCGCCAGCGTCGAGACCAGTGCCCGCTTCAGCGTCTTAGCGTCCATTCGAACCATTCACTCTGCAATTGCCACTGGCTGCGCCAGAAGAACACGAGCCTGAGGGGCGCCGGGTATTGCTGGGTCTGCAGCATCACGCGGACCCGGGCCCTGTAGTCCTTGCCGGGCCTCAGGAGCTCGTCGTCGATGATCGGCAGCGCATTGATGCGGCCCAGGTTGTTGAGCGCCGAGTACAGCGTCGCGAACGAGTCCTGATCGCCGCTGTTCAGGTTGCGGACGATATAGCGCTGGCTCAGCGGCCGGTATTCGAGTTCGAAGCGCGTCGCCAGCTCGGCGTCCTGCGCATCGGGCAGGAAGCGGCGGCTGCGGATGAGCTGGGTCTGCAGTTCGATCGTGAGCGGCACGCCCGCGTTCAGGGCGTCCAGCGCCTCGGTCGACAGCACGAGCTGCAATCTGGCCTCGAGCATCCGAACGCCGTCGACGAGGTTCGTCGACGCCGAACGCACCTCGAAATAGCCCGCGTGTTCGACCCGGTCCTGGGCCGGCGCCGCGACGGCCAGCACGAGCGCCAGGAGCGCTGCGTACACGCCGCGCGGCCAGAGGCCGCGGGCCTGCTTGCCGGCGCGGCCGCGGTGGTCGTTGCTGGCTCCGAAGCTGTGCTCTCTCACGCGCGACTGCCCTCGACTGGCTGCGCCTCGCTGGTTTCCGGCATCGCGCCGGCAGGACGCTTCTCCAGGCAGGCGAAATAGAATCCGTCCAGCCCGTCGGTGCCGGGCAGGACCTGGTAGCCGCATGCCTTGCGCTGCATTACATCGCGGATGTTGTTATTTGGCAACACATCGTTCTCCCGGGCGTCGGGTGTCGCGGCCAGGAAGCCGGCGACGACCTCGTCGTTTTCGGCGGCGAAGACCGAGCAGGTGACGTACAGGAGCCGCCCGCCGGGCTTCACGAGCGGCCATAGCGCGGCGAGTATCCGGCCCTGCAGTGCAGCCAGGCGGTCGATGTCGCCCGGGCGGCGCAGCAGCTTGATGTCGGGATGCCGCCGGATCACGCCGCTGGCCGAACACGGCGCATCGAGGAGGATTCGATCGAAAGGCTCGCCGTTCCACCACTCCTCTGGTTTGGATGCGTCAGCCTGAAGGACGGTTGCAGCCCGGCCCGTCCTGTCGAGATTCTGGCGAACGCTCGCGAGTCGCTCGGCGTCGATGTCGATGGCCGTGAGTTCCGCGCCGTCGCCGGCCAGTTCCAGCAGGTGGGCGGTCTTGTTGCCGGGCGCCGCACAGGCGTCGAGGATCCGCGGAGCCGGACCGCTAGCATCGAGCAGCCAGGGCGCAGCGAGCTGAGCAGCAGCGTCCTGCACCGACACCCGGCCTGCCGTGAATCCGGGCAGCCTCTCGACGGGAATCGGCTCCTCGAGCCGGATGGCCGAACCCGGACCTTCCGACGCCGCCATGCCCAGGTCCTTGAGCTCGGTGACGTATTCGTCGACGCTGACGCGGCCCGTATCGACTCGCAGCCACATCGGCGCGCGATCGTTGTTGGCATCGAGCACGCGGGATCCCTGACCGGGCCAGTCGGCCATCACGCGGTCGATGATCCAGCGCGGATGGTTGTAACGCGCCTCGGCGGCGGCCGGCTCTTTCGAGGCCAGGTTCTCACGGTCGAAGCGGCGCAGGACCGCGTTGACCAGCCCGGCGAGTTTGGGCCGTTCGAGCAGACGCGCGGCATCGACGGTCGCCGACACGGCGGCATGCGTCGGAATCCGGGTCCTCGCAAGCTGGTAGAGTCCAACCAGAATCAGCGACTCGACGATACGGTCGCGGCGCTTCAGCGGCCGCTCGAGCAGCACCTCGAGCCACGCCTTGAGCTGCCAGTGTTCGCGCACGGTGCCGAAGCAGAGGTGGGCCAACAGCGGACGGTCCGCCTCGCTGACGCCGGTCTCCTGCGACCTTAAGGTCGGGTCCAGCGAACGGCCGTGGCGTGCCACGGCGTCGACTACCGTCGCCGCCCTGGCTCTGAGCGGCGCTCCCTTCCTGGCGTCCTGCCCGGCCATGACCCGCCCGCCGTCAGGCGAGACGCTTTCCGGCGGGCTCAACGGCCCGCGCGAATTCCGCCGCGCTCACGGGCCGCTTGCCGGGGCGCTGCAGGCGCTTGAGCGACAGGCTGCCGGCACCGCAGGCGACGACGACACCGGGCGCATCGAGGACGCGGCCTGCATCGCCGCCGGGCTCATCCAGAACCTCGGCCCGCCAGCACTTGACGCGCTCGCCGTCGAGCATGAACCAGGCGCCCGGTACCGGATTGTACGCGCGCACCTGACGCGCGAGCTCGGCGGCCGGCTTGTCGAAGTTGAGCTTTGCGTCGGCCGTCCTGATCTTGCCGGCGTAGCTCGCAAGCGCTTCGTCCTGCGGCACGGCGTCGAGACTGCCGTCAAGAATCCCGGCGAGGTGCCGGGTCAGCAGCCGGCCGCCGAGCTCGGCGAGACGGTCGTGAAGCTCGCCGGCCGTTTCGTCCGCGCCGATCCCGATCGCCTCTGTGACGTAGACGGGCCCGCAGTCGAGGCCGGCCGTCATCGCCATCAGGCTGATTCCCGTTTGCTCGTCGCCCGATAGGATCGACGCCTGGATCGGTGCCGCGCCGCGCCAGGCGGGCAGCAGGGAGGCGTGCACGTTGAGGCAGCCGCGCGGCGGGATATCGAGGACGCTCTGCGGCAGGATCAGGCCGTAGGCCGCGACGATCATGATGTCGGGTTCGAGCGCGCGGAGCTCCGCGACGACCTCATCGTCTTTGAGCGACTCGGGCTGAAGCACCCGAATACCCGCCCCGAGCGCGCAGGTCTTGACCGGGCTCGCCGCAAGCCGTTTGCCGCGTCCGGCGGGTCGGTCGGGCTGGGTAAGCACGGCGATCGGGCGAATGCCGGCGTCGAGCAACGCTTCGAGCGAGGCGCGCGCGAAATCCGGCGTGCCCGCGAACAGCACTCTGGTGTCGTGAATCAAGAGGGCCTTGAGCCCGGACTCAGGCGACGTCGGCTGCCTGGTGACGCCGATCGCGTAGCAGACGTTTGCGAATGCGCCCGCGCTTGGCTTCGGACAGGTAGTCGACGAACAGCTTGCCTTCGAGGTGGTCCATCTCGTGCTGGATGCAAACCGCGAGCAGGCCCTCGGCCTCCATCTCGACTTCGTTGCCGTCGCGATCGAGGAAGCGGACCCGGATGTGCTCGGCGCGCTCGACCTCTTCGTAGTATCCGGGCACGGACAGGCAGCCCTCTTCGCTGACCGCGACGCCGTCCTTTTCGAGGATTTCCGGGTTGATCAGTACGTACGGCTCGTTTTTTTCGGACGAAACGTCCGCGACGAGCAGCCGCCTGTGAACGTCGACCTGTGTCGCCGCGAGCCCGATGCCGGGCGCCTCGTACATGGTCTCGAACATATCGTCGATCAGCGTACGTAGCGCATCGTCGACCGTCTCGACCGGCGCCGCGCGGGTTCTCAGGCGCGGATCGGGAAACTCCAGAATTTTCAGTTTTGCCATAATATTGTGGTGGTCTTGCGAGCTCGGTGCTGACAGGTATGGGGGCGTCGCTCGCCGATTAAACGGCGACTGCTGCTACGGAACTCTACCTTTCAGCGCTAAATAATTGACTCAATTGAATAAGATACCCCACAATGTCGCGGGGATTCGTGCGCTTCCGGGCCGTTGCCAAGCCGGAATTGTGACGTAATTGGCAGCCTTGGGCACGGCAGCGCGACATATTATAGCAACGCGGTTACGCCTACCGTTTGATTCAACGACCTGGAGCGTCCCGGACATCATGCCTGTGAACAAATTCCGCCTGAACGGCAGCTTTAGCCTACTTGCCCTGACGCTCTTGGCCGCCGGCTGCTCTTCGAACCCATCGAACGGAGACGCTGCCGTGCCCGCCGCGGCGAGCGCCCCCGCGCCTCGCCAGGAACCGGTGATGAGCAAGGCCGAACCGTCGAAGCCCGCAATCGTTCGCGTCAGCGAGCCGGTACCGCTGGCGCCGGGCGCGCCCGACGAGTACGTCGTCCAGGTAGGCGACACGCTGTGGGACATCGCGAGCACGTTCCTCAAGGACCCGTGGTTCTGGCCTGAGATCTGGTACATCAATCCGAAGATCGCGAACCCGCACCTCATTTATCCCGGCGACGTCCTTGGCATGGTCACGATCGACGGCGAACCGCGGATTACGAACATCCGCGCGTCGACCTACCGCATGTCGCCGCAGGCGCGTGTCACGCCGCTCGACGAGGCCGTGACGAGCATTCCGTTCGAGGCGATCTCGGCATTCCTGAGCGACGGCTTGGTACTCGAGCGCAGGCAGGCTGAACGCCTGCCGTACCTCGTCGGCACGCGCGGCGACCACATGATCGCGGCGGCCGGCAATGAGGTTTACGTTCGCGGCCTCAACGACGACGTAGCGGGCACGCGCTACAGCATCATCGAGATCGGCGACAAGCTCGTCGATCCCGATAACAATCGCACGATCGGTTACAAGGCCATCCAGATCGGCGAAGGCACGATGCGCCGCCGCGGCGACCCGGCCACGGTCGCGCTCACGCAGACGATCCGCGAGGCCAAGCATGGCGACCGCTTCATCTCGACGGAGCAGGACGTGCCGCTGAACTTCTACCCGAAGGCGCCGGCCCGCGAGATCGACGGCCGAATCATTTCCGTCGTCGACGGCGTTACCCAGATCGGCCAATACCAGGTGGTCGTGATCAACCGTGGCGCATCGGACGGACTGGCGGTCGGCGACGTGCTGAGCGTGTACCAGGCGGGCGAGAGAGTTCGCGATTACGTGAGCGGCGGCAGCGTCCGGCTGCCTGACGAGGAAGCCGGTACGGTCATGATGTTCAAGATCTACGACGACATCGCATTCGGGCTGGTCATGGAAGCCACGCAGGCGCTGCACACGCTCGATTTCGTGCGTAACCCGATCTAAAAAAACACGAACGCGTTCGATTGCCGACGACATCGCCGGCACGGCGCGGCTATAGTTGCCGGGTGAACGACGTGTCCCTCTCGGCGCCCGACGACTGGCTGGCAGAGCCCGACCAGCACCTCGTGAAGCGTGGCGAGTCTCGCTACCCGCCGCTGCTCGACGATCTGAAGGACGCGCCTTCGGCGCTGTTCGTCCGGGGCGATCCGTCGGTACTCGAGCTGCCGGCACTCGCCATCGTCGGCAGCCGTAACCCGACACGCGGCGGCGAACGGAACGCATTCGAGTTCTCGCGGCACATGGCTGCCTCGGGATTCGTCATCGTCAGCGGGCTCGCGACCGGCATCGACTCGGCAGCGCATCGCGGCGCAATCGCGGCAGGGGGCGTCACGGTTGCGTTCCTGGGCTCTGGGGTCGACGTCGTCTACCCGGCCTCGAACCGCGAGCTCGCGAACGAGGTCGCTGCGAACGGCGCGCTAGTCAGCGAGTACCCGCTCGGCTCGGAACCGCGCCGCGCGTACTTCCCGGAGCGCAACCGGCTGATCAGCGGTCTCGCACTCGGCACGCTGGTCGTCGAAGCGGCACGGCAGAGCGGCTCGCTGATCACGGCGAGGCTCGCGGCGGAACAGGGCCGGGAAGTGTTTGCGATTCCCGGCTCCATTCACAACCCGCTGTCGCGAGGCTGTCACCGGCTGATCCGCGACGGCGCGAAGCTCGTCGAGACGGCCGACGACGTCTTCTCGGAGCTGGGCCCGCTCGCCTCCCACGCGCTTGCGCAGCTCGAAGCGCCGGCGCCTGACAGCGGCGGAAACCACGTCCGGCGGGACGACGAGGAGTATGTAAAACTCCGCGAATTACTGGGCCATGACCCCGTGGATATCGATACGCTGGTCCGCTTGAGCGGATTGACGATCGAGCAGGTTTCCTCCATGCTCCTGATACTGGAGCTGGACGGCTCGGTCGAGAAACTACCCGGAGGGCTGTTCGCCCTTCTGGCGCCGTCGAGCTGAACCGCCCGGACCGGATAGCGTCCACGGACCGGTGACATGGAAAGGGAGCCTCTTTAAGGCATGAAAGAAAACGTTCTCGACGTACTCATGTACCTCTTCGAGACCTACGTCGACACCGAAGAAGACCCCGAACCCGATCAGAACGAACTCCGAATCGAGCTTTCCAAGGCCGGTTTTGGCGATGCCGAGATCGATCGGGCGCTCGAGTGGCTCGACGGGCTGACCGAGCACCAGGACAGCCTGGCGTTCAACCCACAAACCGCGCACGGCACGCGAATCTACAATGAGCTCGAGATGGAGCGTCTCGACGTCGCCTGCCGCGGTTACATCAGTTACCTCGAACAGATCGGCATTCTTTCGCCGCCGCAGCGCGAAATCCTCGTGGACCGGCTGCTGGCACTCGAGACGCACGACATCGACGTGGAGCAGATCAAGTGGGTCGTGCTCATGGTCCTGTTCAGCCAGCCGGGTCAGGAATCTGCCTACGCGCGCATGGAAGACCTGGTTTTCGAAGAGGACACGGGGCTAATCCACTAGGGGACGTTTCCCGAGGCTCGACGTGCTTGTCTAAAACGGCGTCCCTGGCCAGGATTTCTTGACACGGCGCGCCGAGAGCTGTAATTCAACCGCGGCACCGTCCGCGGTTTTTCATTAGTCAGGAGCGCATGTCTCAGAATCTCGTCATCGTCGAATCGCCCGCCAAGGCCAAGACCATAAGCAAGTACCTGGGTAAGGACTTCGAGGTCATGGCGTCATATGGCCACGTGCGTGACCTCGTTCCGAAGGAGGGCGCGGTCGACCCGGAACAGGGGTTCGCGATGAAGTACCAGGTCATCGACCGCAACGAGAAGCACGTCAACGCGATCATCCGCGCGCTCAGGAAGGCCAATGCGTTGTATCTCGCGACGGACCCCGATCGCGAAGGCGAGGCCATCTCCTGGCACCTGATCGAACTCCTGAAGGAAAAGAACGCGCTCGACGACAAGCCCGTGCACCGCGTGGTGTTCCACGAGATCACCAACAACGCCGTTCGCGAGGCGATCGAACACCCGCGCGGCCTGTCGGGCGATCTCGTCAGCGCGCAGCAGGCGCGGCGCGCGCTCGATTACCTCGTCGGTTTCAACCTGTCGCCGCTGTTGTGGAAGAAAGTTCAGCCGGGCCTTTCAGCGGGCCGCGTGCAGAGTCCCGCACTCAGGATGATCGTCGAGCGCGAGCTCGAGATCGAGGCGTTCAAGGCGCGCGAATACTGGTCGATCGAGGCGGACGTCTCGAAGGAGGACCAGCCGTTCATGGCAAGGCTCGTCGCCTACGCCGGCGACAAGGTGGAGCAATTCAGCTTCGAGAACGAGGCCGCCGCAGGCAAGGCGCACCGCACGGTCATCGAGGCGGCGGGCGGCGAGGTCACGGCCGTCGACGCCGAGACCGGCGACGAGGGCGAAGCGGCCAAACCGAAGCTTCGCGGCGCCGGCGGCCAGCTCCGTGTACTCACGGTCACGAAGAAGCAGCGCCGCCGCAACCCGGCCGCGCCCTTCACGACCTCGACGCTGCAGCAGGAAGCCTCGCGCAAGCTCGGCTTCAACACGCAGCGAACGATGCGCGTCGCGCAGCGCCTGTACGAAGGCATCGAGTTGCCCGGCGAAGGCAACGTCGGCCTCATTTCCTACATGCGTACCGACTCGGTGACGCTCGCGCAGGTCGCCGTCGAGGAAATTCGCAGCCTGATCGCGGAGCGCTACGGGCCGCAGAACGTGCCGGGCGAGGTTCGCGAGTTCAAGAACAAGTCGAAAAACGCGCAGGAGGCGCATGAGGCGATTCGCCCGACCTCGGTAGCCTACACCCCGGAGTCGATCAAGGTTGCGCTCGACTCCGACCAGTACAAGCTTTACTCGCTCATCTGGAAACGAACCATGGCCTGCCAGATGGTGCCGGCCGTGTTCGATACCGTGGCCATCGAGCTCGCGGCCGGCGAGGAATCGACCGGACACCGCTTCCGCGCCAACGGTTCGGTGCTCGTCGAACCCGGTTTCATGGCCGTGTACCAGGAAGGCGCCGATGACAAGGCCGACGACGACGGCGACCGCCTGTTGCCCGAGATCGACGAAGGCGACGTCATCACGCTCGAGGAGCTCAGGGGCGACCAGCACTTCACGGACCCGCCGCCGCGCTTCACGGAGGCGAGCCTCGTCAAGACGCTCGAGGAGTACGGCATCGGCCGGCCGTCGACCTACGCGAGCATCATTGCGACGCTCAAGAACCGCGAATACGTCGAGATGGACGGCAAGCGCTTCATCCCGACCGACATCGGCCGCATCGTCAACGGTTTTCTGACCGATCACTTCACGCAGTACGTCGACTACGACTTCACGGCGCGGCTCGAAGACGACCTCGACCGGATCTCCCTGGGCGAGAAGGAATGGGTGCCGCTGCTCGACGAATTCTGGCAGCCGTTCCACGATCTTTGCGAGGAGAAGGAGACCTCGGTCACGCGCGAGCAGGTTGCGCAGGCCCGTGAGCTCGGCACCGACCCGAAGAGCGGTAAGCCGGTCACGGTGCGCATGGGCCGCTACGGCCCGTTCGTGCAGATCGGCACGAAGGACGACGAGGAAAAACCGAAATTCGCCGGTTTGCGGCCGGGTCAGAAGATGGCCGACATCTCGCTCGACGACGCGATGGAGCTCTTCAAGCTGCCGCGCAAGCTTGGCGAAACACCGGACGGACTGCCGGTCTCGGCCAGTATCGGCCGCTTCGGGCCCTACGTTCGATACGGCGACAAGTACGTGTCGATTCGCGGCGATGACGACCCGTACACTATCGAGCTGCCGCGCGCGCTGGAGCTCATCGAACAGAAGAAGATCGAGGACGCCAACCGCATCATCCTGGACTTCGAGGACGACGGTATACAGGTCCTGAACGGCCGCTACGGACCATACATTACGAACAAGGCCAAGAATGCGCGCGTTCCCAAGGACCGCGAGCCCAAGTCGCTGACGCTCGAGGAGTGCAAGGCGCTGCTCGAAGCCGCACCCGAGCGCGGCCGCCGCGGCAAGAAGAAGGCTGCCAGGAAGAAGACGGCCGCGAAGAAAACCGCGACCAGGAAGAAGACCAAAAAAAAGGCCAAGAAGAAAGCCAGTAAAAAGGCCAGTAAAAAGGCGTCCAAGAAGGCTTGAGTCCAGGCGCCACCCAATCGTGAGCACGCGGAGTAGCGGAACGAGATGACTCAACTCGAACAGGCCAAGGATTACCTGCTGGGGCTGCAGGACCGCATCGTTGCCAATCTCGAGCACCTCGATGGCAAGGGAAAATTCGTCGAAGACGCCTGGCAACGCGAGGAAGGCGGCGGTGGCCGCAGCCGGGTCTTGAGGGACGGCGGTGTTTTCGAGCAGGCCGGTGTGAATTTTTCGCACGTTTTCGGCCGGTCGCTACCGCCGTCGGCGACGAAGAATCGGCCCGACCTCGCCGGGCAGGGCTTCCAGGCCGTCGGCGTGTCGCTCGTGCTGCATCCGCACAATCCCTACGTGCCGACGACGCACGCCAACTTCCGCTATTTCACGGCGGGTGACGAGGACGCCGACCCCGTGTGGTGGTTCGGCGGCGGCTATGACCTCACACCCTACTACCCGTTTCACGAGGATGTCGTCGAGTGGCACGAGACCGCGCGGGCGGCCTGCGAGGCGCTCGGCGGCGACACCTACGAGCGCTACAAGAACTGGTGCGACGAGTATTTTTATCTCAAGCATCGCAACGAAACGCGCGGCGTCGGCGGCCTGTTCTTCGATGACCTCAATGAGCCGGGTTTCGACAAAAGCTTCGAGTTCGTGCGTTCGGCGGGCGACAGCTTCATCGAGGCCTATGCGCCAATCGTCAAACGCCGCGTCAAGCATCCGTTCGGCGACCGCCAGCGAAACTTCCAGCTGTATCGCCGCGGCCGCTACGTCGAGTTCAACCTGATCTATGACCGCGGCACGGTGTTCGGCCTGCAGTCGGGCGGCCGTACCGAGTCCATTTTGATGTCGCTGCCGCCGCTCGTGCGCTGGGAGTACGACTGGCATCCCGAACGGGGCTCACCCGAGGCGATGTTGTACGACGAGTACCTGAAACCGAGGGACTGGCTCGGCGAGGCGGCAAAGTCTTGAACGACAAGCTCAGGCCCTTTCACCTCGCCCTGCCCGTCGACGACCTCGAGGCGGCCGAGAACTTCTACTGCGGCACGCTGGGCTTCGGCACGGGTCGCACCGACACGCGCTGGATCGACCTCGATTTCTTCGGCCACCAGGTGACGCTGCACCTGGTCGACGATCACGCCGGCGGCGTCGACACCAACCCCGTCGATGGAGACGCTGTCCCGGCCCGGCACTTCGGCGTCGTGCTCGACATGGCCGACTGGCAGGCACTTGCCGACCGCCTGACCGAGGCCGGCACCGATTTCGTCATCGAGCCGAAGATCCGCTTCGAAGGTGAAGTCGGCGAACAGGCGACGATGTTCTTCCTGGACCCCGCCGGCAACGCGCTGGAGTTCAAGAGCTTCAAGGACCCGGACCGGCTGTTCGCGACCTAGCGCGGATCCCGCCAGATTCTCCGCCAGGTCTCGCCGATGACACTCGTGTCGTACGCCATCGGCACGAGCTCGGTCGGCACCACGGTCCAGTGCGGGTTGCCCCGGCTCGCGACGACATGGGTAAAGACGTAGACGGGCTCCTGCCCCATGCGCAGGTCGGTCAGTAACAGTTGCTCATTCACGACGGTAGCCTTCATGAAGTCGCGCGAGAACCACCTCAGCCGCGCCACGGCCCAGACGTCGCCAGCCTCCTCGAGTAATGCCCGGTCGGATGGATAGGACACGAAGTGCATTGCGGCCTCGTCGACGAGCAGCGAGTCGAAGCCCTCGAGATAGCCGTCGCCCGTCATGACGACGATCCGCCAGAGCAGCGTGTTGAACGGCGTTGGCGTGATGAAGGTGGGAGCACCGTCAAGACCCCGGGCGGCGAGGGCCGTCTCGACGTTGCTCCTCACGATGCCCTGCGCGATCCACGACCAGGCGACATAGCAGACGCTCAGCGCGAGCAGCGAGCGCATGAGCGCGGCGCTCGACTGCGCGAGCGGGCGGACGGCGACGAAGAGTACGCCGACCAGCAGTGGCACCGTATACAGCGGATCGATGATGAACAGCGTCGCCCACATTGCCGGATGCGGTTCCAGCGGCCAGAAGAGCTGCGTGCCGTAAGCGGTATGCGCGTCCAGCAACGGATGCGTGACCAGGGCGAGCGCGATCACGGCCAGCCAGCGGTATGGCGCTTCACGGACGGGCGCCCACCATCGCCTGAGGGCGAGCCAGAGCAGGACCGCCACCGGTGCCAGGACAAGCAGCGAGTGGCTGACGCCGCGATGGTAGGTGAAGTTCTCGACCGCGCCGCCGTAGTCGATGAACACATCGAGATCGGGTGCCGTGCCCAGCAGAGCGCCGGCGAGCAGCGCTTTGCGGCGCGAGCCTCGCGGAGCAATCGCGCCGCCGATGGCGGCACCGAGAACGGCCTGGGTCACGGAATCCATGCGGCATGATAACCCGCCAGTTATACCGGGCCCGCCCGGCCCGCAGAGGATTCAAATTTCCATCAACTGCGCGTATCGTCCGTCGTCTATGACCTGGATCGAACAAATCGAACCCGGCGATGCCAGGGATCGGCTCGCCGAGATCTACGCGGACCTCTCCGAGAAGCGCGGCAAGGTTGCGAATATTCTCAAGGTGCACAGCCTCAATCCCGGTGCAATGCAGCGGCACCTCGACCTGTACATGACGATCATGTTCGAGCGCTCGGGCCTGTCGCGCGCCGAGCGCGAGGCTATCGCCGTCGTCGTGTCGTCGGCAAACGACTGCGAGTACTGCATCGAGCATCATCTCGAGGCCCTGAGGGCCTATATCGAGGACGAAGACACGCTGGCCGTCCTGGCCTCGGCGGACGGCCTCGAAACACTGGAACCGCGGCTCAGCAACATAGTGCGGCACGCCGACAAGCTCACTACCGCCCCCGAGGCCATGACGGAAAGCGACCTGGGTGAGCTCAGGGCCGTGGGCCTGAGCGATCGGGACATCCTCGACGTCACGCTGGTCACGGCCTACTTCAACTTCGTCAATCGCATCGCGCTGGGCCTGGGCGTCGAGTTCAGCGAGACTGAACTCAAGGGATATCACAACGACCCGTAGCGTGTGCTAAGTTTGCGAAAAACCGTCCGGGCGAAGTCTTGTCTGCGTTTCACATATTATTTTTGCCGTTCGTGCTTCTCTCGGCGGCGGCCGCGATCGGCGAGGAAACGTCGCCGCTCGTCGACGCCGGGCCCGGCTATGGCTTGAGGGTCGCGAGCGAAGGCGATCCGGACGTTCCGAAAATCTATATCGTCCAGCTGCGTGAGCCTGCGACCGTCGACGTCGCGTCGCGTACAGCGGCTGCCACGCTGTCGGCTGATCCCGATGCGCGCCGGCCGCGCTTCGACAGGAGAAGCGCGTTCGCCCAGAGCTACGCCCAGAAGCTGCGCGACAAGCATGACCGGGTGCTGGAGCATGCCGGAACCGGCACACAGAAGCTCTACAGCTACGTCTACGGAATGAACGGCTTCGCGGCCCGGATGACGCCGGCGCAGGCGCACAAGCTCGCGGTCAGCGACGACGTGCTGCACGTCTGGCAGGACGAAATCCGGCCGCTGACCACGAATTTCAGCGCCGATTTCTTAGGCCTCTTCGACTCGAACGGGGGCCTGCGCGGTGACCTGAACGGCGAGGACGTGGTCATCGGCTTCATCGACAGCGGCGTCTATCCCGAGCACCCGGCCCTGTCCGACATGCAGGAGGCCGACCGGCCGCGGCCCTGCCAGAGCGCCTGGGCGGAATCCACGCTGCTGGGCATCTGGCTCTGCCGCCGCTACACGCGCATGGAAGATCGACTGGTCTACGACCCGCCCGAGGACTGGAACGGCGCCTGCGAGAGCGGCGAGCGCTTCGAGGAAACGGCGTGCAACAACAAGCTGATCGGTGCGCGCTTCTTCATCGAGGGCGCCGAGAATTCGGGACCGATAGACGACGGCGAGATTCGCTCTCCGCGTGACGTCGACGGCCATGGGACGCATACCGCCACGACGGCGGCCGGCAACCGGGTCAATGCGTCGATCTTCGGCACCCGGATCGCGAGGATCGAAGGCCTGGCACCGCGCGCCCGGGTGGCCGTGTACAAGGCCTGCTGGCTCAGACCCGGCGACCAGCGCGCGAGCTGCAACACGTCCGATCTTGCCCGCGCCGTGGACGCCGCGGTGGCGGATGGCGTCGATATCATCAACTACTCGGTCGGTTCGAGCCTCCTGACCGTCACGGCGGCCGATGACGTGGCGCTGCTGGCCGCGGCGCGCGCGGGCGTAGTAAGCGCCGTATCGGCGGGCAACGACGGTCCCAACCTGCGTACGATCGCATCGCCGGCCGGCTCGCCCTGGGTGATTACGGTCGGCGCATCGACCCGCGAGGGCCAGCAGTCCGTCGAAGCGCTGCAGGTGCAGTCGCCGCCCGGCCTTGCCGGCCGCTACGCGGTCGTCGAGGCCGCCTTCACACCGCCGCTCGCGGACGTCGATCCGCTCGAAGCATCCCTGATCCTCGCCAACGACAACGACACGTCGCTGCCCGACGGCGGCGAGGGCACGACCTCGGACGGCTGCCAGCCGCTGATCAACACGGCGCTCATGAACGGCAACATCGCGCTCGTGCAGCGGGGCGGCTGCGACTTCGACATCAAGGTCCAGAACGCCGAGGATGCCGGCGCGATCGCGGCCGTTGTCTACAACATCGCCGGCGACCCGTTCGTCATGGAAGGCGAGACGGGCAACGTGACGATCCCGGCATTGATGGTGGGTCAGGCCGACGGCAACCGCTTCATCGAGGAGATCGACGCCGGCAGCGACATCGTCGTGATCCTGCAGAAGGGCCTGTTCCTGACCGAACAGGAGACCGGCAACGTCATGGCCAGCTTCTCCTCGCGCGGACCCGGCCCGCTGCGCTCGATCCTGAAGCCGGACGTGACGGCGCCGGGCGTCAACATCCTCGCAGGCTTCACGCCCGACGCCGTGAACGCGACGCCGGGCGAGCAGTACGGCTACCTGAGCGGCACGTCGATGTCGGCACCGCACGTGGCGGGAGTCGCCGCGCTCTTGAAGCAGGCGCACCCGGGCTGGAGTCCGGCCGCGATCAAGTCGGCGCTCATGACGTCGGCACGGCAGTCGATTAACGTCAGCGACGGCGAGACGCCGGCCAACCCGTTCGACTTCGGTGCCGGCCACATCGTCCCCAATGCCGCTCGCGAGCCGGGCCTCATTTACGACGCCGGCGTCGACGATTACGACGCGTTCGCCTGCGGTGCGGGCATCGAGGCCGTGAGCCAGGAGCGCTGCGACGAGCTCGCGGCGCGCGGCTTCTCGTTCGAGGGCGAGGACATGAACCTGCCGTCCATCGCCATGGACCAGGTGACGACAACGCGAACGGTCACGCGTACAGTCACCAACCCGTCCGACAGTGCCGCGAGCTTTTCGCTGTCGGTCGACGTTCCCGATGGCATGCTGATGAGCGTCGATCCGCCGAACCTCGCCGTCGGCGCACGGGCCTCGGCCGAGTTCGACGTCACGTTGAGCTACGTCTCGGGCCCGCTCGACCTGTGGCGCTTCGGCTCGCTTACATGGACGGGCGACGACACGGAAGTACGCAGTCCGATCGCGGTGCGCCCGGTAACGCTTTCGGCGCCCGGCGAGTTCACGAGCCTAGGTGGGACAGGCACGGGCGAGTTCGATGTTGCCTTCGGGTATACGGGCAGCTACACGCCGCGCGTGCACGGGCTCAGGCTGCCTCAGGTCATCGACGGCTTCGTCGACAACGACCCGACCAAGACGTTTACGTTCCGCGGCGACAACGGCGTGACGATCCACCAGATCGACGTGCCGGCCGATCAGCTATACCTGCGCTTTGCGATGTTCGACCAGCTGACCGATGGCGACGACGACCTCGACATGTACGTGTACTTCTGCCCGGACGGGGTCAACTGCAACCTGATCGGGGAAAGCGGTAGCCCGACGGCCGAGGAACAGTTCGACCTGTTCCGGCCGGCCGAGGGCCGATACGCGGTTCTGATTCACGGCTTCGAGACCGACGAGGTGTCCGGCGGCCCGGGTGCGAACTACCAGCTGCTCGCCTGGTCGTTCGGCGAGAACGATGATCAGGGCAACATGACCGTATCGGGGCCGGGTCTCGTGTCGGTCGGCTCGACCGAGACCGTCACGATCAACTGGACGGATCTCGCCACGAACACGATCTACTTCGGCGGTATCTCGCACAACACGCCCAGCGGCCTGTCCGGCCTGACGCTGATAACGATCGGCAACTGACCCTGCCGCGGCGGGCCGGCGCTACTTGAGCATGCCCTTCTTGCCGAGCCGCCACGTGTAAAAAATCAGGGCGATCGCGATGACGATGACGGTCAGCTGGATGTAGGCGGGCACCATGCCGAACACGGCCGTAACGTCGTTCAGTACGAACGAATGCACGTTCTGGACGATGAGCGCGACGAACGAAACGACGAACACGGGCAGCGCCAGCGAACGGCGTAACAGCAGCAGCAGGCATGCCAGGACGCCTGCCGTCACGGCGATGGCGTTGGCCGAGGTGGCCCACACGGGCACCGAGTCGATGAAACGTATCTCGGCCTCGCCGTAGATCGCGGCGAGTTCCTCCGGGGTCGCGCTGACGGTAGACACGTAGACCATGAGCCCGAACACGTTCCAGATCAGCGCCGCGCCGCCGATCAGCCAATGTGACATCGGTGTCCCGTCGCCATTCGTCATCGCTCACTCTCGTCCGGTCTCGGCCGTCGTAGCGATGATCGTTGCGCAATCAAGGGATTGCAAGAGCCAAAAGAAAGGCCCCCTGCGCGAACAGGAGGCCCTTCCGGAGAGAGAACGTTGCCGTTTTTTGTCAGGCGCGGCGGCTCACACGGCCCGCGACGAGCAGGCCGAGGCCGAGCAGCGCGAGTACCGCGGGCTCCGCCACGCGAAGCTGCACGTTGTCGAGCACGATGCCGACTTTGTCGCCGCCCAGGTGGCTGAAGTTCAGGTACACGGAATCTGCCACTTCGTTGAGGACGAAAGTCTGCCAATAGCGCTGCCAGCCGTCGCTGCCCGTCAGCACATGCGCCGCCATGCTCAGGAGGCTGCCGTTGCTCAGCGACACCGCAAACGCGAAATCCGTCTGGTCGCCCGCGCGCTGGTTGCCCGACAACCAGTACGAGAAGTTGTACTTGCCCGGATCGAGGGGACCCAGGTCGATCGACATGATTTCGCCGGCCTGGCCGTTCGAACCGTCGAGGTCGACGCAGTGGCCCCTGCCACCCAGGCAGTCGATGCCGTAATCGCCCGACGCGACGAGATCGACGGTGCCGTTTTGGACGGACCAATTGGCACCGCCGTCCCAGTTCAACCGGGTGCCGCCGGTCGTATCGAAGTTATCGACGAAGATTATGCCTGCGTTCGCAGTGGTGCTACCGAGAGCAAGTACGGCGCCGATTGCCCATATCGTCCGTGATCGCATTGATGTTCCTTTTTTGATTCGAAAATGATGGTGTACCAAATACAAAGCAAGCGCCGTGCCAATTACATTATTTTGATACTTTTCAGTTACTTATGTTTCCTTGCCGATCGCCGGAGACCGGCCTTCGTCAACTAGTCCGACACTGCTCCACTGCAAAGCTTGAACTGCGTCACAGATCGCCCTGTGCGCCGATTGACATAGTGCTGTTTGCAGGTTTTCGGACGTGCCGCTCTGAGGCCTGCTCCGGCTACGAGGCCCGTGCGAGCTTTGCACAGGGCTCGTAGCGAAAGCAGCCGGTCAGATGGTCGTTGACGAGCCCGGTCGCCTGCATGTGCGCATACATGATCGTGCTGCCGACAAAGCGAAAACCGCGTTTCTTGAGGTCCTTGCTGAGCGCATCCGATTCGGCGGATGTCGCGGGCACGTCCGCGTCCTTGTCGAAGCGGTTCTGTATCGGCTCGCCGTCGACGAATCGCCAGATGTAGTCGCAGAACGAGCCGAACTGTTCCTGCACGTCGAGAAAGGCCTTCGCGTTGCTGACGGTCGATTCCACCTTGAGCCGGTTACGTACGATCGACGCATCGCCCAGCAGTTTCTCGACCCGTCGCGGCGTGAAGCGGGCGACTTTCTGCGGATCGAAGTCGGCGAACAGCCGCCGGTAGCCCTCCCGTTTGTTGAGTATCGTCGACCAGCTCAGGCCCGCCTGCGCGCCCTCGAGAATCAGGAACTCGAATTGCACGCGATCGTCGTAGACCGGCACGCCCCACTCGCTGTCATGATATTCGATGTAGGCGTCGCTGACGCCCTCTGCCCAGCGGCAGCGCCTAATGTCTGCTGACATGTCGATCTCCGACGTCAATCAGGCGAGCGTAGCACCGCCCGCAGTCCGGAATCGACCGGCGAAACTGCGCCAGGCCCACAAAAAAGCCCGCGCATCGCTGCGCGGGCTTTTTCCTCGCCTGGCCCTAAGGTCAGGCCGACAATCGGGTCCGGCCTACAGCGAGCCGCCGCAGGAACCTTCACCGCAAGAGCCTTCGCCGCCCTTCTTGTCGCCGCCGCAGGAACCTTCGCCTTCCTTGTCGCCGCCACAGGAACCTTCGCCGCAAGAGCCTTCGCCGCCCTTCTTGTCGCTGCCGCAAGAGCCTTCGCCTTCCTTGTCGCCGCCACAGGAACCTTCGCCGCAAGAGCCTTCGCCGCCCTTGCCTTCCTTGTCGCCGCCGCAGGAACCTTCGCCTTTGCCGCCGATCATGTAACCGGCCGACAGCGCGGACATTTCGAACGGGTTGTCGGCGCCGTCGGCGTTCGCGGTCGTGCCGATGGCGAACGAGCTTGCGAGGGCCGCACCAACTGCCAGAGCAACAGGCTTAACTACTTTCTTAGACATCGTATCTCTCTCCTACAGGTTTGTGTGCCCTTTCATCCAGGGCTTTGGTTAATCAGCCAGACGCCGACGACTCAGGTCGTCCACGTCACTGAACTCTTTACTTTGTCTTCGATTCGGCCGAGTCGTTCACCGTCTTCGCCGATGATCGCGATGCTGCCGTCGCCGACCGGGATGATCACGCCGTTGACCGAGTCACCCGAAATCGACTGCGGGCCGTCCACGGCCTGGCCCGGCATCAACAGAATAGTAACCGGTCCGCGTTCACCCTGGATGACGAGATGCGGCACTTCGACGCCGTTGATCCTGCAGGTCTTGGCGTACGTGATCAGGCCGGCTGAGTGATCCATGTTGGCGATACGGGCAGGCACGACGCGATTAAGGCGTGCATCGCTGACCGGCTTGTCGCTGACGACCAGCGCACCAGGTTCATGGTCCAGGTGGTCGAGAATCTGGTCGGCGAGCGTCATTTCGGCGACGTCCTCGTTGCCGAGCTGCAATCCGAGAAACGCCGCCAGGGTCACCGTGGCGGCTATCGCGAGCCACGCGGGCGCCGTGAAACGGCGCTTCGGCGCGAGGCGCGTGACATTGCTCGTATCCACGTCGGGGAGTTCGGGGATTCTGAGCTCCGGAACGCTCAGGCTGAGCGCGCGCTCGATACGGCGGTCGAACTCGATCGCGCCCTGACGAAACGCCTGGCAGTCGCCGCACGCGGCCAGGTGCTCGCCACCGTCCTCGGTGGCGGGGTCCGCCGTTACGAGCTGTCTGTATTCGTCGCAATTCATCATCGTTCCACGCCTGGCATTCCCTGGTCTTCCCGCTCCACCCGTTCCCTGAGCTTCAGTCGAGCCCGGTGCAGCCGTGTCAGCACCGCTCCCTGTTTCAGACCCATCAACTCGCCAATTTCTTTCGTGCTGTATCCCATCAATACCTGCAGGACCAGCGGCTCTCTGTAGTCGTCCTCGAGTTCGAAAATCGACTCGCGTAAGCCTTCGAGCTGTTCGTCCGGCTCGTGTGCGAGCAGGGCCTCCTGCGAGGGGCTCAGGTCGTCCACGTCTACCGTTTCCAGCCGCTTGCGCTCGAAATAGCGAGCGTTTTCGCGCCTGACGATAGTCAGGAGCCACGGTTTCGCGGCGCCGTCATCGCGCAGCGCGTGCAGCGATTTCCATGCCCGGAGCAGTGCCTCCTGGACCACGTCCTCGGCGATGGCCCGATCGCGACTCAACCAGGCCGCATAGCGGAACATGTCCTGGTGATACACGCCGACCAGGCGGTCAAATCTGCGTCGCCGCTCGATGCCGGCGCTGCTGGCGTTCATTCGAGATGACCCGTCCCTTGAGTTTTTTATTACCCTGACGGCGAAATTTGTCAGGAGGCATGGAAACACTACCTAAATACAGGGAAAATCGAAAATTATTCCTGGTAGACAAAGGGTGAACATGAGCGTCAACTCAGCGGGACAGTTTCCGCGTATCCGCCTGCGCCGCGCGCGGCGCACGGCCAACCTCCGTAGGCTCGTGGCCGAGACCGGCCTGACTCCTGACGACCTGATCTGCCCGGTCTTCGTGTTGGAAGGCGAGGGCCGGGAGGAGGATGTGCCGTCCATGCCCGGTATCTCCCGCAAGAGCGTGGACCTCCTGCTCGAGGAGCTCGACGTGGCCGTCGGACTCGGCATCCCCGCCGTCGCGCTGTTCCCGGTCATCGATGCCGCGGGCAAGACACCGGACGGCGACGAGTGCGCCAACCCGGACGGGCTAGCGCAGAATGCCGTCCGCGCCATCAAGGCGCGCTTCCCCGAGCTCGTCGTCATCACCGATGTCGCCCTGGACCCGTACACGACGCACGGCCAGGACGGCATCATCGACGACACGGGTTACGTCATGAACGACGAGACCGTCGCCATGCTCGTCCGTCAGGCACTGTCGCATGCCGAAGCCGGCGCCGACATCGTGGCACCGTCCGACATGATGGACGGCCGGATCGGCGCGATTCGCGAGGCGCTCGAGGCCGCGGGTCACCGGCACACGGCCATCCTCGCTTACGCGGCCAAGTTCGCGTCGGCATTCTACGGCCCATTTCGCGATGCCGTCGGCTCGGCCGCCAACCTGGGCGCCGGTGACAAGTCGACCTATCAGGTCGATCCGCGGCAATCGGACGAGGCCATCCGCGAGGCCAGGCTCGACATCGACGAGGGCGCGGACTACGTCATGGTGAAGCCGGCGATGCCATACCTCGACATCGTGCGCCGCGTGCGCCATGAGCTCGGGCTGCCGACCTTCGCCTACCAGGTCAGCGGCGAATACGCGATGCTGAAGGCCGCGATCGGCCAGGGCTGGCTCGACGAGAGGAAGACGGTGCTCGAGTCGCTGATGTCGATCAAGCGCGCAGGCGCGTCGGCGATACTCACCTATTTCGCGCTCGACGCCGCGCGCTGGCTCGGCGAGTAGCCCGGTGCGAGTCGGTATACTCGACTGCGTTGCCACGGCGGGACCGAGCGGAGCCCCACAAGGTGAGTGAAGAAACCTCGATTCTCGATCGCTACGGCGTCATGGGGCATCCCATCGCCCACAGCCGCTCGCCCGTTATCCACAAGCTGTTTGCCATGCAAACGGGCGAGCAGCTGCGCTACGAGCTTCTGGACGTCGAAGCCGCCGCGCTCGAGCAGGCGATTCGCCGCTTCCAGGGCTCGGGCGGCCGCGGCCTGAACATCACGGTGCCGCACAAACAGAGCGTCTGCATGCTGTGCGACCACCTCAGCGAACGCGCGAACACCGCGGGTGCCGCGAACACGCTGATCTTCAAGGACAACGAGATCACGGGCGACAACACGGACGGGATCGGCCTGTTGCGCGACCTCGTCGTCAATCTCGATCTGTCGATCGAGGGCAGCGACATATTGATCCTCGGCGCGGGCGGCGCGACGCGCGGTATCGTGGGACCGCTGCTCGAGATGTCGCCCAAGGCGGTGACGATCGCCAATCGAACGCCGGACAGGGCCGAGACACTCAAGGCACGGTTCGACGAGCTTGGCACGATCAAGGCGGTTGGTTTCGGCGACATCGTCGACGACCACACGTACGATCTGGTCATCAATGCGACCTCGGCGGGCGTTCGCGGCGAGGCGCCACCGTACCCGGCCGGTGCGCTGGGCCACAACACGGTGTGCTACGACCTTTCCTATGGACTAAAGCCCACCCCGTTCACGGTCTGGGCGCGGGACCGCGGGGCCGCGCGCGCCGTCATGGGCTGGGGCATGCTCGTCGAGCAGGCCGCGGAGAGTTTCAGGCTGTGGCGCGGTATCCGGCCCGAAACCGGACCGGTACTCAAGCAAATCAGGGTCAGCGCATAGTCACGAATTCCTCGGAGCTCGTCGGGTGGATCGCCACCGTATCGTCGAAGTCTCTCTTGGTCGCGCCCATGCGGACCGCGACCGCGAAGCCCTGCATCATCTCGTCGGCACCGTCGCCGATCACGTGACAGCCGACGACGCGCTCGTCGCCGCCGGCCGTGATCAGCTTCATGACGGAGCGTTCCTTCTTTTCGCCTAGCGCATAGAACATGCCGGTAAACGCCGACTCGTAGACCTTGACGGCGTCGCCGTATTGCTCGCGCGCTGCGCGCTCGGTCATGCCGACCGTACCCATCGGCGGATGGCTGAAGATCACGGTCGGGATCAGCCGGTAGTCGAGGTGCCGGTCTTGCATGCCGCCGTACAACCTGTCGGCGAGCCGGCGGCCGGCCGCGATCGCGACGGGCGTCAGCTGTTCGCGGCCGGTCACGTCGCCCAGCGCGAATACGTTGTCGACGTTGGTCTTCTGATAGAGATCGGTCGGGATGTTGCCGTAGGCATCGACGGCCACGCCGGCCGCCTCGAGGTTCAGCGCGGCCGTGTTGGGCTCTCGGCCGACGGCCCATAGCACGCAGTCGACCGGACCGAATCGTCGGCCGTCCTCGCTCGCCATGACGATGCCGTCGTCGGTCTTCTCCAGTCCGGTCGGTACGACGCCCATGTCGATCTCGATACCGGCGCCGCGCATCGCGGCCATGACCTCACGGCCCAGCATCGCATCGAAGCTGCGTACGACCGAGTCCTTGCGAATCACGAGCCGGGTCTCGCTGCCGAGCGCCTTGAACACGCCGCCGAGTTCGACGGCGACATAGCCGCTGCCGGCGATCAGCACTCGCTCGGGCCGCTCGTCGAGCTCGAAGAAGTCGTCGGACGTCAGGCCGTGCTCGGCCCCGGGCACGTCCGGCACGATTGGCTGTCCACCCGTTGCGACGACGATGCGATCGGTCTCGAGTTCCCGGCCGTCGACGGCCACGGTGTTGGCGTCGACGAGACTGCCCGTGCCTGCGATATAGTCGACGTTCTTGAGGTCAAGGTTGCGCTCGTAGATGCCGTTGAGGCGCTCCACGTAGGCGTCGCGGCGCGCCTTCAGAGCCCGCCAGTCGTGACCGTTGACGTCGATGTCGAAGCCGTAGTCCCCGGCATGGTCGAACATGTGGGCATGGTGCGCCGCGTACCACATGACCTTTTTCGGCACGCAGCCGACGTTTACACAGGTGCCGCCCAGGGGTCCGCTTTCGATCACGGCCGCGCGCGCACCGTATTCCGCTGCACGCTGCGCGTGGGCCAGGCCACCGCTGCCGCCGCCAATGACGACAAGGTCATATTTCGAACTCAAACGAACCTCCTGTTTTCACTTGCTTGCGGGACACAGGCTGCTAGCCGCCGGCAGTAGCTGTGGTACCATCCAGCGGCAAAAAAGACACAGGCCGTAGATGACCAACCCGCTGCTCGACACCTCGTCCCTGCCCCGGTTCGCCGACATCTCGCCGGAGCACGTCCTGCCCGCGCTCAACGAGCTGATCGCCGAGCATCGCCGGCGGCTCGAAGAGCTGCTCGAGACGTCGGGCGACCCGAGCTTCGATTCGCTGGTCCTGCCGCTCGAAGAGATGGAACACGAGCTGTCGCGCGTCTGGTCGCCGGTCAGTCACCTGCAAAGCGTACTCGGTTCGAGGGACTGGCGACAGGCCTACAACGAAGCGCTGCCGATACTGACCGAGTACGGCACCGAGTTATCACAGAACGCGAAGCTGCAGCAGGCCTATGCCAGGGTCGATGGCAACCTCGAGACGGGAGCGGACGAGGTGCGGCGCTCGGCCGTCGAGCGCGCGCTGCGCGAATTCCGGCTGGCCGGCGTGGACCTGCCGGACGCCGAAAAAGCCCGGTTCCGCGACATCATGCGTGAACTCGCGAGCCTGCAGGCGAAGTTCGATCACAATGTCCAGGACGCATCGGACTCGTGGGTCCTCGGCATCGAGGACGAGGCGGAGCTCGACGGCTTGCCCGGGCATCTGCGCGACCGTGCGGCTGCCGAGGCCGAGGAGGCCGGCCGCAAGGGCTGGCTGTTGAAGCTCGATTTCCCCACCTACGATGCCGTCATGAAGCACGCGGCGAACCGCTCACTCAGGGAAAACTACTACCACGCCTGGTCGACGCGCGGTTCCGACGAGGGCGCCGATCCGGCCTGGGACAACAGCGACAGCATCCAGCGCATCCTCGAGCTGCGCCGCGAGGCGTCGGAGCTCGTGGGCTTCCCGAGCTACGCCGATTATTCGCTGGCCACGAAGATGGCCTCGACGCCGGCCGAAGTCATCGAGTTCCTGAGCGAGCTTAGCGCCCGGTCGCGTCCGACCGCCGAACGCGAGCTCGAGGAACTCTCGGAGTTCGCCGGCATGACGATCGAGCCCTGGGACCTCACGTACTGGCTCGAGAAACTCAAGCAGGAGCGCTACTCGATATCAAACGAGGTACTGCGCGAATACTTCCCCGCAACCCGGACGATCAAAGGCCTGTTCGAAGTAGCCAGCCGACTGTATGGCGTGACGCTCACGCGCAACGACGACGTGACGACCTGGGACGAGGAAGTCCGCTATTTCGAAGTCTACGACACGGGCGGTGCGCTGATCGGCGGCTTTTACGCAGACCTCTACGCCCGCAGCGGCAAGCGCACGGGCGCCTGGATTGCCGACTGTGTGAACCGCAAGTGCCTGAACGGCAGAACGACGCTGCCGGTGGGGTATCTCGTCGCCAATTTCGCGCCGCCGATGAACGGCCGCGACTCGTTGCTCACGCATACCGATATCGTGACGTTGTTTCACGAATTCGGCCACATGCTGCATCACCTCCTGACCCGTATCGACGTGCCGAGTGTCGCGGGCATCAACGGCGTCCCCTGGGATGCCGTTGAGCTGCCGAGCCAGTTCATGGAGAACTTCGCCTGGAACTACGAGGTCCTCGAACGCTGCTCGTCGCATTACGAGACCGGCGAGCCGCTGCCGCGGGAGATGTTCGAGCGCCTCGAGCAGAGCCGCCATGTCGGCGCCGCGCTCGCGATGCTCAGGCAAATCGAGCTCGGACTGTTCGACATTCGGCTGCACACGGAGTACACGGCGGACACGTCTGTGCTCGGTCTGCTCGACGAGGTGCGCGACGAGGTGAGCCTCATCCGGCATCCGGCCTACAACCGGCTGCCGCACAGCTTCGCACACATCTTTTCGGGGGGTTACGCCGCGGGCTACTACAGCTACAAGTGGGCCGAGGTGCTGGCCGCCGACGCGTTCGACGCCTTCGAAGAGGCCGGCGTGTTCGATCGCGCCACGGCCGAGCGTTTTCAGCGCGAAATACTGGAGATTGGCGGCAGCCGCGATTTCATGCAGGCTTATGTCGCGTTCCGCGGCCGTGAACCGAGCATCGACGCGTTGCTCCGGATGAGCGGTATCGGCACCGACTCGGCGGCATGAAGATCGCCACCTGGAACGTTAACTCACTCAAGGTACGCCTGCCGCATGTCCTCAAGTGGCTCGAGACGCACGAGCCGGACACGCTCGTCCTGCAGGAAATCAAGCAGGTCACCGAGGCCTTCCCGGCCGACGAGCTGGTGCAGGCCGGCTACGAATCGATCGCGAGCGGACAAAAGACCTACAACGGCGTGGCCGTGATCGCGAAACAGGCGCCTTCAGAACCCGTCACCGACTTCCCGGGTTTCGACGATCCGCAGCGGCGGGTTCTTGCAACGACGATCGGCGGCGTGCGCGTCGTCAACCTCTACGTACCCAACGGCTCCGAGGTCGGTTCGGAGAAATACGCCTACAAGCTGTCCTGGCTCGAGGCGCTGCACGGTTTTCTCAAGGAGCAGCTCGAGGCGCACGAAAGACTCGTCGTGCTCGGCGACTTCAATATTGCGCCCGCGGACGAGGACGTCTATGACGCCGAGAAGTGGGGCGACGCGATCTTGTGCAGCCCCAGGGAGCGCGCGGCGCTTGCCCGGCTGCTCGAGCTTGGCCTGACCGACGTGTTTCGTTCGTTCGATCAGCCTGAAAAGACGTTCAGCTGGTGGGACTACCGGGCGGCCGGATTCCGGCGCAACGCCGGGCTCAGGATCGACCTGATCCTGACGAGCGAGGCGATGACGTCGGCCTGCACGGCAAGCTACGTCGACAAGGAACCTCGCGGCTGGGAGCGGCCATCGGACCACACGCCGGTCGTTGCGGAGTTCAGTCTGTAAAGAAGTCCGTCACTTCGGGCGGTTTATCGCACAAATCCGCGGTACACGGTTAAAATGCGCAAGCCGCGCCTGGAGCGCTTCGGTAGACTTGATCCCCATGCACGCGCTGGTCCGCCATAACGCCCACGATCGTCGAAACAACTACGACGTGACCAACACCGTACAGGTGTCGAACCCGATCGCCGTTCGGAACGCCGTGCATGAGCTGTACTCGGAAGCGTTCCCGGGCCTGTCATTCGACCAGCTCTGGCTCGCGTTCTACGATTTCGAGCGGCTGTTCACGGGCCGCTATCCCGGGTATCTGGGCTGCGATACGACCTATCACGATCTGCAGCATACGCTCGACATGACGCTCGCCGTCGCCCGGCTCGTCGTCGGCTACGAGCAAAGCGTGGAACCGAGCGACCGGCTCGGCCCGCGTCGCGCGCTCATGGCCGTGGTCACGGCGCTGTTCCATGACGCCGGCTATATCCGTCACACGGATCGCGATCAGGACTTTACGAACGGCGCCGAGTTTACGCTCTACCACGTGTCCCGCAGCGCCGATTTCCTGCGTCGCTACCTGCCCGACCTGGGCATGACCGCCGAGGTCGGCATCGCGAGCATGATCGTGCACTTCACGGGCTACGAACTCGATCTCGACAACATCGAGCTCGACGATCCGCGCGACGTCGTCTGCGGTCACCTGATCGGCACGGCGGACCTGATCGCACAGATGGCCGACCGCTGCTACCTCGAGAAATGCCGCGACCGGCTGTATTCGGAGTTCGTCGTTGGCGGCGTGGCCGTCGAGAATGCGAAGCCGGGCGAATACATGGTGCGCTACGAGTCGGGGCAGGACCTGTTGACGCAGACGCCCGAATTCTACGAGGCAGTCATGCGCCAGCGTCTCGACCGGTCCTTCAACCGCGCGTACCGCTACCTCGAAGTGCTGTACGACGGCCAGAACCCTTACATGGAGTCGATCGAGCGGAACATCGCCTATCTGAAGCGCGTTATAACGACGGGCGACTGGGCCATGCTGCGCCGGCAACCGCCATGCTTCGTCGGTGTCCCCAGCGCGGCCGACGATCTCAAGGGGCTCGTCGACCGGCAGCTCGCTTCGCTGTCGGGTGAGCGGTCGCGGCCGCGCGAACAGCGCCTAATGCCGGTCTGACATCGGCACGAAACCTTCGGTCCTCCGCACTCGTTCGAGCCAGGCGTTGACCTCTTCGTAGCCCGCGAGGTCGTAGCCGCCCTCATCGGCGACGTGCGTGTACGCGAATAGCGCGATGTCGGCGATGCTGTAGGCATCGTTGGCGAAAAACCCGTGCTCCGAGAGATGCCGCTCCATGACGTCGAGCGCCTTGTATCCCGCCTTCTGCTTCGACTCGAGGCTTCTCTGCCGGTCTTCGGGATTGCCCAGGTACCGGACGATGAAACGCGCCGTTGCGATGTAGGGTTCGTGGCTGTACTGCTCGAAGCACATCCACGACAGCACGTTCGCGCGGCCGTAGCGGTCACGGCCAGCCAGCGGCGATCCGTCCGCGAGCCACGACAGGATCGCGTTGGACTCGGCGAGATAGCGCCCGTCAGGCAATGCCATGAGCGGCACGCGGCCGTTCGGATTCATCGCGAGGAACTCGGGCGTCCGGCTTTCGCCGGCCAGGATGTCGATCTCGTGCCAGTCGTAGTCGATGCCGAGCTGCGCTGCGGCGAGCTTTAGCTTGTAGCAATTGCCGGAGATCGAGTCGCCGTAAAACGTCACTTTGCTCATTGGTCGAGCCCCTCCCTGTAAATCCGAACGGCCTGGAACTCCCGCCGCGTGAGCCGCCTCGTCGAATAAAATGCCGCGATGGCCGCCCCGAACAGCGCGAACACGAGATCGGCCGCGGTCATGACCTCGTCGAAAAACACGGGCCACGTATACGTCGTGACGTTCCTGAGAATCACGAAAATGTTGGTGTCGAACTCGCGCGCCGAGGTGGCCGCGGCGATGACGACGTTGCCGAGCAGGGCGCCGAACAGCACCATGACGGCGGCGAGCACCGGGAAACGCCAGTCGAGGCCCTGTCCGGCGCGCCGGACCGCCATTCCGACCAGCACGCCGAGCGCGAGCGTAAGCCAGGGCAGCACGCGCACGAGCAGGTCGGAGACGAGCATCCAGAGCAGCGAGAAGACCAGCACGACGAGCAGCGCCGCGAGGAACGCGTGGCGCACGGACTGGGCGCGTACGATGCGCTCGCCGTCCTTGGCCGTCGGCCGCGCATGGCCGCCCGGGGCGTGCTTCTTGCGCAGGCGCAGAACCTGTGGAATGTCGTCGTTGCTCATCCTATGGCCCGGGGGACCGGCCTCCTGCTCGAGGGCCCGTGCAGTCGGTGACGGATGCGGGCTAGTATCCCCGTTAGCAGAATCGCCGCCACCATACCGGAGCCCCAGCCGATGAGCCAATCCACCCGCTTTTCTTTCGTAGCCGCGGTCGTCGCGACGATCTGCATCGCCGTGCCCGCCGCGCATGCGCAGGAGCTCAAGGAGCGCATCGCGATCGCCATGGACCTGATTACGGCGGGTTCGCGCGAGGTGCTCGAGGAGGAACTGATCCTGACCGAAAAGGAGGAGACCCAGTTCTGGCCGCTGTACGACAAGTACGCCGCCGAGCGCCGCGAGATCGGCCAGCGCTACGTCCGCCTGATCGGCGCATACCTCGACCGCTATCAGGCCGGCTCACTGACCGACAACGACGCGGACCTGATCCTGGACGCCTACTTCGACATCGAGATGGATACGCTGCAGGTCCGGCAGCGCTACGTCCGGCGCTTCCGTAGGATCATGCCCGGCATCAAGGTCGCGCGCTTCTTCCAGCTCGAATCGAAAATCCGCGCCGAGGTGGATCAGGCGCTGGCGGTGGCGATACCGCTGGCGGATCCGCGGTAGGTGCTGTGGGCCCGTGTCTGGTTTGCCTTGGGTAGCGGACAGTTGAGCCCGTAGAGTTTGGGCTGCTGCTTGTGACCCTAACGAGACCTGAGAATTACCAGCTTTTCGGTGATATAGGCTCTGGTTTTTTTCAGGTCTTTGATACGTTGCTCGATAATGGCCAGTTTCTCCTCAAAGATTTCAATCTGCTGTTCGGCAGACAACTTGCCTGAAAAATAGGCGTCGAGGAGGGAGGCGATTTCTCTTAGCGAGAACCCCATGGACTTGCCCAGTATGATCGTTTCGATTCGATCAATATTCTGCTTCGGGAAACTATTGTAGAAGCGCGATCCCGCTTGTTGTTTGTTTACGGTTAGCAGCCCCAGTTCTTGATAGTGCCTGATGGTGTCCTTGCTGACGCCAGTCTTCCTTGCAAGCTCGCTGATCAGCATAGGGATATTCCGCGGTTGACTATGGGGTATGCCCCATAGATTACAGTGTGCCTACAACCTGATCAATTTCACGCACTGAGGGGAAGTCGTCATGAAGAAAGCTGTTCTCATCACGGGAGCGTCGGCTGGATTTGGTAAGGCTACAGCGCACAAGCTACTCGATAGTGGTCATTGGACTGTATACGCGGGTGCTCGTCGCGTTGAGCGAATGGAGGACTTGGGGGCTAAAGGGGCGCACGTTCTGAAGCTCGATGTAACGCAAGACACCGATCTTCAGACGGCAGCGAACACGATGGTTGAGGCTGAAGGTCGCATAGACGCCCTGTTGGCCAACGCCGGCTATGGCTCCTACGGAATGATCGAGTCCGTACCGCTAGAGGAGATCGAGTATCAGTACAACGTCAATGTCTTCGGCGTGGCTCGATGTTTAAAGGCCGTGTTGCCTCAGATGAGAAAACAACGTTCTGGCCGGATTGTTATTACCGAATCGATAGTCAGCCATATTTCCACACTGGGCCTCGGCTGGTATGCATCAACAAAACATGCGCTTCGCGGGATGAGCATTGCTTTGCGGCAGGAGGTTCGAGACCTCGGTATCGAGGTTGTCGCGGTTGAGCCCGGCGGCGTAGATACGGATTTCGATGAAGTGGCGTTTGAGCGTCTGAAAGCAGTTGAGCACCCGCGGGACTATCAGAGACTCGTAGATGATTTCTATGCCTATATGGTCAATGCCTACAGTAAGGCGCCAGGACCGGAAAGTACGGCAGAAGCGATGGTAAAGGCACTGACGGCAGATAAGCCCCGTTTCGTCTACAAGACTACCGCAGACGCGAAGCTTGGACCTGCCGTCGTAGGCATGGTGCCGGATGCAACCTACGACAAGATGATTCTCTCTGCCGTACGGAAGGCGGGCGAAAAGGCGCGAAAGTAGGAGATGGGCGCAAGAACGCGACTTCGTTCTCATGGATGATTGTCCGAAACTGGCCGGTTGCCGATACTCGGGAAAGCACCTCGCAGCGGCCGCTCAGCAACCGCTGCCGGGATTAGCGGCCTTGCAGACAATCGGCCGCAACTAATTCTGCGCCCTGGACAAAGCAGACCTTTCTCTTGAGTGATGCGTGTAGAGGTGTCGGATTCCTTTTTGTGCGCCACATCCATGCCCTAGATCTGGCACTTCTGAGCAGAAATTAACCCAGCATTATCAGTCTGTTAGGAGTATACTACTGGATATTCAATCAGTATCATTCCATTGAGGGAATCATGGCCGATTTCACACCGCCCGATGCCCATTCCGAGCTGTCCGAAGGCGAGCGCCTCGGCAACCGAATCGCCGAACTGAACGCCTACCTGACTGTGGCTCAGGCCCACTTCCTCGAGCTGCTTCGAGAGTTCGATGAGAAACGCTATTGGGAGGAACTGGGCTTCAAGTCCTGCGCCGAGTGGCTGAACTTCAAGTGCGGCCTGGGGCTCAACGCCGCGCGCGAGCGACTGCGCACGGCGCATGCGTTAAGGACAGTACCGAAGATTCAGACGGCCTTTGCGGAGGGCCGCGTCAGCTTCTCCAAGGTGCGGGCAATGACGCGTATCGCGACGCCGGACAACGAAGACCTGCTGCTCAGCATCGCCCATCATGGCACGGCCTATCACGTCGAGCGCTTTGTGTCGGAATATAGGCGCTGCGTGCGACTGAGCGAGCCGGACGCGGCTCAGGCAGCTCACAAGCGACGTGAACTCGCGACCTACCGCGACGAGGACGGCTGCCTCATGATCAAGGCTCGGCTTCCGGCCGAGCAGGGCGAACTCGTGCTGCGGGCGCTCGACCACGCCATGGACAATGCAGCCGCTGACGTTTCCGAAGACGTTACCGCGGAAACGTCAGAGGCACGTGAACCGATTTCAGCCCGTCGCGCCGATGCGCTCTGCGAGGTCGCGGAAACGTATCTCAATCACCCCGACAACACCGGCTCGACCGCCGATCGTTACCAGGTTGTCGTACACGTACAGTCCAAGGGTGAGGCGTTTTCTGCCCATCTCGAGAATGGGCCCCACGTTACCGCTGAAACGTCCGAACGCATTGCCTGCGACTGCTGCGTCACGACGATCGAGGAGAACACTCAGGGCGAGCCGCTCAACATCGGCCGGCGTTCCCGGACCATTCCGCCACCGATGCGAAGGGCCCTCATGGCCCGCGACGGCGGCTGCCGTTTCCCGGGCTGTACCGCGCAGCGCTACTGTGACGGTCACCATATTCAGCACTGGCAGCACGGCGGCGAGACGAGTCTCGACAACCTCGTGCTGCTGTGCCGGCATCACCATCGGCTCGTGCACGAGGGCGGTTTCGACTGTAAGACGTCCGATGCGGGCGAGGTTTACTTCGTCGATCGTCGGCACAGGCGACTGGCCGAGTACGAGCCACCCACTACCCGGTCAATCACGGCGTCGCTCGGCTGGATGACACGCCGCTTCGAAAGACACCGCCTCGACCAGGAATCCTGCGCGGCGAGGTGGCATGCCGGCGAGGACATGGACTGGGATCATGCGATGTTGGTGGCGTTTCAGGGAAAGCGTGAGCCGCCGTTCGACGGCGCCCGGTAGGAGCGGCTTCCAGCCGCGATCAGCGACATACTCTGGCGACCCGGCCCCGAATCGCGGCCGGAAGCCGCTGCTACAGGCTCCCGCCCACGGCTCCGTGGCTCGCGGGCGCCTTTTCGGTCAGTCCGAAGATCTTGAGCGCGAAAGCATAGTCGTGCGTTCGCTCCTTCATGCGCTCGAAGCGCGCCGCCGAGCCCGCGTGACCCGCTTCCATGTTCATCTTGAGAAAGAACGGGCCGCCCTTCGCCTCGTCGCGCAGGCGTGCCGTCCACTTGGCCGGCTCCCAGTAAGTCACGCGGTAGTCGGTCAGGCCGCCGGTCGCGAGCACGGGCGGATACTCGACGTCGCCGCGGATGTTGTCGTAGGGCGAGTAGCCTGCGATCGTCTCGTAGGCACCGGCGTCGTTGATCGGATCGCCCCATTCCACCCACTCGGGCGGCGTCAGGGGCAGATCCGCATCGGAGATCGTGTTCAGCACGTCGACGAACGGTACGGCCGCGACGGCGCCGCCGAACAGGTCGGGGCGCAGGTTCAGCGTCGCACCGACCAGCAGCCCGCCCGCCGAGCCGCCGTAGATCACGGTCTCGCCCTTGCGGCCATAGCCGCGTGCCTGCAGCTCCTCGGCCGCGTCGGCGAAGTCCGAGAACGAGTTCGTCTTCTTGTCGAGCTTGCCGTCCAGGTACCACTGCCGGCCCTTGGACGAACCGCCGCGGATGTGCGCGGTCGCGTAGATCACGCCGCGGTCGACGAGCGACAGGATACTGGTCGAGAACCATGCCTGCATCGTCGCGCCATAGCTGCCGTAGCCGTACAGCAGCAGAGGCGCCGTTCCGTCGACGGGCGTCGACTTGAGCCGCAGCACCGTAACGGGCACCTCGGCGCCGTCGCCGGCCGTGATGAAGATGCGCTCGACGGCGTACAGGTCCGGGTTGTGGCCGCTCGGCACTTCCTGGGTCTTTCGGAGGACGCGCTGGCGCGTATCGAGATCGAAATCGTAGGTCTGCTCGGGCGTTGACGGAGACTCGTAGGTGAAACGCAGGTTCGACGTGTCGAACTCGTAGCCCGTGTCCACGCCTAAGTTGTATGCCGCCTCGTCGAACTCGATTTCGTAGCTCTCCTCGCGGGCGTAGTCCGAGACGACGATGCGCGGCAGCGCGTTCTCGCGCTCGAGCCGGATGAGACGGTCCTTCAACGGCAGGAAGCTCGTAATGTAGGTGCCGGCCTCGTGCGGCAGCCAGTCCTCCCAGTTCTCCCGGCCGGGCTCGTCGATCGGCGCGCGTACGATTTTGAAGTCGACGGCGTCCTCGGCATTGGTCTGCAGGTAGAAATAGTCGCCGTGGTGCTCCGGGTGGTACAGCTCGTCTTCAAGCCGCGGCGCGATCAGCGTCGGCTCCGTGCCAGGCGCTGCGTCGGACTTGAGGAAGCGGTATTCGCTCGACGTGCCCTTGGCGACGCCTATGAAGATGTACTCGCCGCTCTGCGACTCGTCGACGAACAGGAAGTAGCTGTCGTCGGGCTCCTCGTAGACGAGCAGGTCATCGGCCGGATCGGTACCGATGACGTGGTGCTTGACGCGCTTCGGCCGCTGGTTGTCGTCGCGCTCGACGTAGTAGAAGGACTTCGCGTCGGCCGCCCAGACGGCCCCGCCGTCGGTCGACGGGATCGTCTCGGGATACTCGTCGCCCGTTTCGATGTCACGAATCCGGATGTCGTAGTACTCGGAGCCGAGCCGGTCCACGCCGTAGGCTATCAGCCTGTGGTCCGGGCTGTGGTCGACGTCGGCGATACGGAAGAAGTCCTCGCCCTTGCCTTCGAGGTCGCCGTCGTAGAGCACGGTTTCGTCGCCGCCGGCGCGCGGGGTCCGGACGTAAACCGGGTACTCGCCGCCCTCGCGATAGCGGATCGAATAGGCATAATCACCATCGACCTCGGGAACCGAGCTGTCGTCCTCCTTGATTCGCCCGCGCATTTCCTCAAAGAGCTGCTCGCGCAGATCCTCGAGATCCTTCGTCGCCTCGTCGTAGAACGCGTTCTCTGCCTCGAGATGCGCACGAATATCATCGTCGAGCTCGGACGGATCGCGCAGGACCTCCTGCCAGCCCTCGTCGCGCATCCAGGCGTAGTCATCGACACGCTTCCGGCCGTGCTGCTCGATTTCGACGGGGCGTTTCTCGGCCGCGGGCGCCTCGGCGGAGAGCGTGGCGAAGGCTTGGGACATCGAATCGCTCATGGTTGCAGCGGTCTCTGTGGATACATGGTCGTTGGATTTATTGCCACAACCGGCCATTGCAAGCGTGGCGGCGACGATTATCAAGCGGGTGAGGGAAAAGACTACTGATCGCATCGACGGGTCTCCTGAGTCGGGCGAATCGATCGGGACGGTGCTCTCGCTCTTGGATGCCCGGGACAGTCAGACGGTTGCAGCGGTGTTTGCACACGGGGTTCCGCTCAGTAACGCCTTGCGAGCTCCGCCAACCACTCGTCAGCCTGTTCGCGCATGCTCGGGGACAGGTCGAGACGCCTGATCATCTCGCTGGCGCGATCCAGGTCATTGCCAGCCATGCGGACCACGATCGCGATCTGCGTCTGGCCACGCGTGCGCTCGTTCTCGATCGTCCCGGCCAGCTCGAGCGCCTTCTCGCCACCGGATTCCCACTGCGTGGCAAGTTGCATTACGGCATAGTCGCGCTCGGGACCGGATGGCTGGCTCCTGGCCCATTGCACGGCCGCGTCGATGTCTTGACTAGCCCAGCGCTGCGCGACCGCCGATAACCCGCTAGCGCGCATGGATTCGTCGCTTATCCGGTCGAGCCAGCCGGCGGCCTGGCGCGGGTCCGAATTTGCAAGGTTGCGGACGATAGTCAGGTACGCCGCGTCGCGGGCAGTGGCGTCGGCGATCCGGTCTGCCATTTGTCGCGCCAGCGCGGGGTCGTTTCGGACGATGCCATTGATCAACGACACCTGGAGCTCCGCATAGTCGGGTTCGCTCTCGAACTGGCTGATGAACGCCTGTGCTTCTGCTACGGATCTCGACATCGCCAGCTGCCGCGCGAGCTGGTACCTCGCCTCGCGCTGATAGTTGGCCGGGAGACGCGGGAGATTGCGCATGGCGGCATCGAGGTCCTCCGACATCCCAAGGCCGCCGGTCCGTTCGAAAATCTTCGCGGCGCGCTCCTCTCCGAGCCCCAGGACCCAGTCGAGCGCGGCATCCGGGTCGCGCTGCGTCCAGCTCGTCGCCACATGGACCTCTACCTCCTCACGCGTTGCCTCGTCTTCGATCAGGCCGACCAGCCCGGCGACGTTCCCGGAATACTGCTGGCCCAGCGTGCCGAACAGTGCGCTCAGCAGCCGCTTTTGGTGCATCGGCTCGACCAGGGACTGCGCCTCCACAACCGCGCGCGCCGGATCGTGACGGGCCAGCGAATTGAGCAGTGACAGTTCGATGGACTCATGCGGAAACCAGCCGGTGGGCGGGAGCCTGTTTGCTCTTACCCATTCAATGGCGGCGTCGGGGTCCTTACTCGCCATGACGGTCGCGATCGTCGAGCCGATCGCGAGCCGCGCCTCCGAGCCGGTTGCGCCTTCGAATAGCGCGATGGCCTCGTCCATGTCGTTGGCTGCGAGCGTCGTCATCGCGTTATTGAACTCGGAGCTCCGGCTCGGATTACCGCCTGCGCCCACCACACGCTCAATGACGCCCAGCGGGTCCCTCCGAGCGACAGCCGCCTCCACGATAATGCGGGCCCGGTTTCGGTGGCTTGCGTCCTCGATGCGCTCGATGTTGGCAAGCGCCGCCTCTGGGTTCACGATCGAAAGGTAGTTGGCGAGTCTCAGCGTCAGGTCAAGCTTGTCGAAACTCGTCGACAGCCCGTTCAGGTAGTCGATGGCCGCGGGCACGGATCGATCCGCCAGTCGCTGGACGTATCGGCTCCGGGTCTCGAGGTCGGGCGGAATCGCGAGCTCCTCCTCGATTCGCCTGGTCGTCGCGTTGCCATCGTCGCCGAATGCCCGATAGAGGCTCTGCGCGGCCGCGTGGCGCAAGCGATCACTGGGCTGCGTGGCCGCGGCAAACAGCGCGTCGGCAAGATCGTTGCGGCCCCAGGCTGCCCAGATCGAGTCCTCGATATTGCGCTCGCCCTGAAAGTACTCGGTGCGCGCCAGTGCAAGCGCCGACTGCGCGTCGAGCTCGGTCAGCCGAGTAAACAGGCCGTCAAGGATATCGGCTCGCTGCGCGGGCTCCGCGATACGGTTCGCCTCGAATATCAGCGCCTGGGTATCGGTGGCGTCGGATCTTCCAGCGAGCGCGTACAGCGCCTCGAGCCGGTTGAATCGCCCCGGCAGCGCGAGCACGCCGGCGATCGTCGACAGCGCCCGGTAGCCCTCCGACCGGTGCTGCTCGGCCGCCTCGGTCGTTACGCTCTGTGTAGCGACGAGATCGCGAACGACCTCCTCTGCGGCAGGTGGTTCGTCCGCCCGCATGACGAACCACGTCGCGGCTATTCCCGTGAGCAGTCCCGCAAACAGGACGGTGACGAGCCTTGGCATGGGCGTTTCATCCTTCTTTCCCGGCGACGGCGGCCGTGAACACGACGTCCGTCGAGCTGTTGAGCGCGGTCTCGGCAGAGTCCTGGAGGATGCTGATGACGAATCCCACGGCCACTACCTGCATCGCGACATCGTTGGATATCCCGAACAGACTACAGGCCAGCGGGATCAGCAGTAAAGATCCGCCCGCTACGCCGGACGCACCGCAGGCCGACAGTGCCGCGACGACCGACAGTAGCAGCGCCGTCAGCAGGTCGACCTGTATACCGAGGGTATGGGTCGCGGACAGGGTCAGCGTCGTGATCGTGATCGCGGCGCCGCCCATGTTGATCGTCGCGCCGAGTGGGATTGACACGGCATAGGTGTCGCGTTCGAGGTCGAGCCGCTCGCAGAGCGCCATGTTGACGGGGATATTGGCCGCGGAGCTGCGCGTGAAGAACGCCGTCACGCCGCTCTCGCGGAGCGCGGCGAGCACGACCGGGTAGGGATTCCTGCGGGTCTTCAGGAACACGAGCAGCGGATTCACGAGCAGCGCCATGATCAGCATCGCCGAGAGCAGCACCGTGAGGATTCGCGCGTAGCCGCCAAGCACGGACAGGCCCGACTCGGCCAGGTTGCCCGCGACCAGGCCGAAGATGCCGATCGGCGCCAGTCGGATGACGATGCGGACGATGTGGGTGATGGCGTCGGCAACGTCGGCGAGCATCTGTCGCGTCGACTCGGCGGCATGATGCAGGAAGATGCCGAGCAGCACGCCCCAGGCGAGTATGCCGATGAAGTTGCCCTCGATGACGGCGCTGAACGGGTTGTCGACAATTCGGAACAGAAGGCCGCGGAGCACCTCGGTGATGCCCTGCGGCGCGCTGGCGTCGACATCGGTGACCTGCAATGCGAGCGTCGTCGGAAACAGCGTGCTGAGCGTAACGGCGAGCAACGCGGCGGCGATCGTGCCGGCGAGGTACAGGCCGATGATCGGCCGGAGCTGCGAGGTGTGGCTCTTGCGGCGATTTGCGATCGCCGAGGCAACGAGCACGAGCACGAGTATCGGGGCGACGGCCTTGAGCGCCTGTACGAACAGCGTGCCGAACAGCATCGCGCCCCTGGCGGCCGGCGGCGACACGAACGAGAGGATGACGCCGAGCACGATACCGACGAGTATCTGCAGCACGAGGCTGCCCTGGGTAATACGCTCGAGGAGCGTTCGGTTTTGCATGGTCCTGGGATTCCTTTAGAGCGGCAAACGCATGCCTTCGAAGGCGACGCGGAAGCCGCGTTCGGTCACGATCGCCTGCTCGGGGCTCTCGGGATTCAAGAGCGGATTCGAATGGTTCATGTGGATGAAAATGATCCGCGACTTCTCGTCATCGCTGAGGTCCTTGAACAGCGCCATGCTCTCGCTGACGAAGGGATGCGGGATCTTGCTCATGTCGCGGCCCGGGAGTTCGCCGTCGGAGAAGAAGGCCGCGTCGAGCAGCGCGTAGTCGACCGAGCGCACGAGCTCGCGGATGTCGACGTCCCAGCGGTCCCACTTGTCGATGTCGGGGATGAAGATCGCCGACCTGCTCGGCCCGTCGATACGAAAGCCCACGGTCTCCGAGTACTCGTCGCGATGCGGGACCGCGAAGGCCGTTACGGCGATCGCGGGCGACATTGGAACGGGCTTGCCTTCCTCGAGCGGCTGAAGTCGAATGTTCTCGTAGCGCACGAGCTGGTCCCAGGGACCGTTGGATGTCAGGAACTCGCGCATGCGCGGCATTGCAAACACGGGTACGCCACTGGCGCCCATGGCCTCGTGGCCGAAGTGCATGAGCCCCGTGTAGTGACCGATATGGGCGTGGGTCAGGAATACGCCGGACAGCTCGAACGCCTCGTCGGGCGCCTCGCGATGCAATGCGTAGAGCTGCTCGCGCATGTCCGGCGTGGCGTCGAACAGAATTTTCCGGCCCGATTGTGGCGCGACGACCGCGATCGAACTCGTCATCCGTCGCCGGCTTAGCCGTTCCCAGCCCGGCATGCAGTGCGGTTCGTAGCAACCCGTCTGCGGGTAGCCGGCATCCTGCGCGATACCCAGCACGAAAATGTAAGGTGCGTCGTCGGCGACGGCCGATGCCTGCAAGGCAGCTGTTGCGAGCATGGCCGCTGTCAGGCGCCGTAACGTCGGGAGAATTGTCATGCCTCGATGAGCAGCCTCGCGATCTCGTCCGGCGCGTGAGCAATATGCTCGGCCCCGGCGGACTCGAGTTCGTCGACCGAGCCGTAGCCCCAGGTCACGCCGATCGCGAACATGTTGTTGTTGGTGGCGCCAATCATATCGTGCCTGCGGTCGCCGATCATAACGGCGCGGCCGGTGCCGGTCCGCCTCGCGAGCGCCCAGGCAAGCAGCTCGGTCTTGTCGCCGCGCGTACCGTCGAGTTCGGCGCCGAAGACGCGATCGAAATGGCCCGCCATGCCGAAATGCTCGACGATCCGTTCGGCGAATACGCGTGGCTTGCTCGTCGCCACGTTGAGGCGATGCCCCGCCGCCGCGAGATCGGCCAGAACGGCGTCGATTCCGGGATAGGCCGCGTTCTCCCGCCAGCCGGTTTCGTCGAAGCGCTGCCGGTAGAGGTAAAGCGCCTCGCTCGCGCGCTCATCGCCGACCAGCCCGCGGAACGATTCGATGAGCGGCGGTCCAATGAAGCTCCGGAGGGTCGCCTCGTCGGGGACCGGCACTGCCATGTGCTCCAGTGCGTGGCGGATGCAGCGGCTGATACCCTCATAGGGGTCGGTCAGGGTGCCGTCGAGGTCGAAGTAGATTTCCACCGCCATGCCACTCATTGCCATCATTATGATGCTTCTCGTGACCACGGTCCGCCACGAGGGCTCGCACGCGCTTGCGGCCTGGCTCGAGGGCGTACCGGTCAACGAGGTACGCCTGTTCCCGGGGATTCACCCCGAGCTCGGTTTTTACTTCGGCTACGTGTCCCGCGGCGACGGCGGCAGCTGGCTCATCGACGCGGCGCCGTTCCTTACGGCCGTGCTTTGGCTCGCGCTGTTCTACCCATTGATCGCGCGGACGCCGCGACGGAGCCCTGCCCGGCTCGCGCTGCTTTTCGCCGGCGCGTTGTCGCCACTCGTCGATCTCGGCTACAACTACCAGGGCGGACTCTGGCGCGAGGGCAGCGACGTGCACGACCTGTTCCTCGCGCTGCCCGACGTTGCCGTGCACGCGTACTTCGTCGCGGCGATCGCGGGCGCGTTCCTCGCGTTCCAGCGCCTCCGACACGCCGGCGCCGCGAGGACATGAACAGTCACATGGCCTTCGGCGCGTAGACGCTGCACCAACCCGTTGCCTTGACCTGGCGGCCCGGGAAGATGGAGCAGTTCGCCCACTCGTCCTCGGCCGTGCCCTGGTACAGCGCACAGTTATGGCAGGCCTGGCCGGCCTCGTAGCGAGGCTGGGACGCGGTGTCGACCGTCGCCGCGTCGTGCACATAGCCGAGCGTCTTGGCCTGTGGGTCCGCGACGTTCAGGCGCAGCGGATCCGTGGCGGCGGTCTCGGCCGCAGGTTCCGGTGCGGCAGCCGCAGGCTCGGGGTCGGGTTCGGAAGCCGGCGTGGAGGCGGCCGGTTCCCGCGGCGGCGCGCTTTCGTCCCCGCCCGAACAGCCGGCGATACCGGCCAGCGGCACGATCAGCGCGGCGCTGCCCGCAGTTTTCAGGAATCGGCGTCGTTCCGTGGTCTTGCTGTTATCGTCCGTCACAGTGTCCTCCCAGGATGTGAATTGACCGGTTGAGTATACGAGCGGCTATTCCGTCCCTTCGAGCGCGATGCGCTCGCGTAGCGACTCGAGCCGAGCCTTGACCTTGTCGGCATTGCGGCTGCCGATCCGGACCAGAAGCTTTTCGCCTGCGGATAGCGCCTCGAGGTCCGGGTCCGCGAACTGATAGAGCACATTGGAGCGCTTGAGGTAGATCGGCCCTTCGGGTCGCGGTGCCGCCAGCAGATGGTCGATAACCTCGACCGCGCGATCGTTGAAATAGCCGTTCGGGTAGCCGATCGAGACATACGCCTCCTGGAACAGCGGGTAGAAGCGTCGATACACGTCGACGAGTTCTTCATCGTCCGCGGCGATCAGCGTATTCACGATGCCGTCATAGCGTGCATAGTTCTCCTCGCTCAGCGCGTAGAGCGGCTCTGCGTCCGCGCGCTCGTCGCCGGCGGGATCGGCACGGAAAGCGCCGCTCAAACCGCCGACCGGGCGAATCTGCTCGGAGACGTGCCGGCGCGGCAGGCTGTCGATCGTCGTCACGAACCTTTCGATCAGTGCATCCGGCACGAGCAGCGCTTCGACGCCGGCGCCGAACACGTCGGCCAGCGCGAGCTTGAAGTAGGCATCGCTGTCGCTGAGCGGCGGCAGCGGAACCAGTTCCCCGGCACCGGGCGTCGAATCCGGCGGCGGCAGCGGATGGATCGGGCCGAGCCGTTCCGGCGCCCTCTGCGGCGAGGTCGCTGCCGGCGCCGCGTCATCGGGCTCGTCAAACGGCAGTTCGCCGTCGATCAGCGTGTACCAGATCGCGGCGCCGGCGGCCGCAACGAGCAGCAGGGGAAGCACCCAGCGTATGTCCGAGTCGCTCATATAAATCAGTTGCTTGCGCGAATCCCTAGTCGCTATCGACTATAGCATGCAGCATTCGCTCAACATGCCGCTGCGCACTCGGCGAGGTGACGCGTCAGGCCACCGTGTCGAGGACGCGGCCGAAGCGCTCGAAGGCGTCCTCGAGTTCGCCTCGGTCCGCGTTCAGAAACGGCGCGAATTGCATCGTGTCCATGCCATTGCGAATGACGAGGTTCTCGTCCCAGAAGCAGCGCTTGTGAACCTCCATGCCGCGCGCGCCGGGCTCGTTTTCGCGCGGCGCGAGCTCGATGGCTCCCATGAGCCCGATGTTGCGCACGTCGATCACCTTGTCGTGGCCGGCGAAGCCGTGCAACAGCGTTTCGAAGGGTTTCGCCAGTTCGCGCGCATGCTCGAATATGCCCTCGATCTCATAGACATCCATCGTCGCGAGCCCGGCGGCCGCGGCGACCGGGTGCCCGGAGTAGGTATAACCGTGGAACAGCTCGATCATGCCGTCGGGGCCGTGCATGAAGGCGTCGTGGATAGGCTCCCTGACGAGCACGGCGCCCATCGGGATCACGCCGTTGGTCAGGCCCTTGGCCGTCGTGATCAGGTCCGGTACGACGTCGAAGTAGTCGGCCGCGAAAGGCTCCCCCAGGCGGCCGAATGCCGTAATCACCTCGTCGAAGATCAGCAGGATACCGTGCGCATCGCATATCTCGCGCAGCCGTTCGAGGTAGCCTGCGGGCGGCGGCAGGACGCCCGTCGATCCCGCGACGGGCTCGACGATCACGGCGGCGATCGTGCCGCCGCCGCGTTCGGAACACAGCCTTTCGAGGTCGTCGGCCAGGTGCGCGCCCCATTCGGGCTGGCCGCGCGAGAACGCCGTGAATTCGAGATCCGAGGTCGAGCGGATGTGATCGACCGTGGGCAGCAGGCAGGCGCTGAAGGCTTCGCGATTGGCCGGCATCCCGCCCACGGACAGGCCGCCGAAGTTGACGCCGTGATAGCCGCGCTCGCGGCCGATCAGGCGAGTACGTTCGACGTCGCCGTTGGCGCGATGATAGCCGAGTGCGATCTTGAGAGCCGTGTCGACCGATTCCGAACCGGAGTTGGTGAAGAAGCAGCGTGTGAAACCGTCGGGCGCCATCGCCGTCAGGCGTTCGGCCAGCTCGAAGGATCGATTGTTGGAGGCCTGGAAGCCGAGTGCATAGTCGAGCGTCGCGACCTGCTCTTGCACGGCCTCGACGATCTGCGGGTGACAGTGACCGATGCCCGAAGTCCAGAGCCCCGAGAAAAGGTCATACAGCCTGCGGTCATCGTCGGCGGTGTAGTAGTGGCCTTCAGCAGCCTTGAGTATCCGCGGCTCCTGCTTGAATGCGCGATTCGCCGTGAATGGCATCCAGTACGCGTCGACGGCGGACTTGCTCATGGCTCGAACTCCCGGTGCGGTTCGTTGTCTGTCCCTTTCGTTGACTGTAAGTTGATGTCAGCACGGGTTCAAACGCGGTCCGGCATTGGAGGGGGACAATGAGCAAGCGCATCGAATTCTGGTTCTCGATCGGCAGCACCTACACCTACCTGACCGTGTCGCGGATCGCGGGGATAGAGGCGTCGATGGACGTCACGTTCGACTGGCGGCCGTTCAGCGTCCGCGCGCTGATGCAGGAAATGAACAACCTGCCGTTCGTCGGCAAGCCCGCCAAGGAGGCGTACATGTGGCGCGATCTCGAGCGCCGCGCCGGGCGCTACGGCCTGCCGATCTCGCTGCCCGTCGAGTACCCGCTCGAGCACTTCGATCGGGCCAATCACGTGGCCGTGCTTGGCCGCGAGGAAGGCTGGTGCGAGGCGTACGTTCGGAGCGCTTACGGGCTGTGGTTCAACGAGGGCCTGGCCGCGGGCAGCGCCGGCAACCTCGAGAAGAGCATCGCGGATGCCGGCCAGTCGGTCGAACGCGTCCTCGAGGCGGCGGGCGGCGAGGAAAACGTCGCGCGCTACGAGGCCGCGACCGACACGGCGCGCGCACGAGGGATATTCGGCGCGCCGTCGTTCGTCGTCGATGAACGCGAACTCTTCTGGGGCGACGATCGCCTCGAGGACGCCGTCGCGTTCGCGACGGGCTGAGAGCGTCCGGCGTCCCGAGTCACTAGCGTCGCGCGAGGAACAACCGCAACACGTACCACAGCATCAGGGCGACGGACGCAAACAGCTCGAGCGCGGCGGCGATATGGCGATCGTCCGGGTAGTCGCGCATGATCTTCGACGTGTCGTAGAGAATCGATGCGCCGGCCAGCCCGATCATCGCCATCGAGAACCACGTGCCCAGGTGGAAACCGATCGCGGCGCCCATGACGATCGTGCCGAGCGCGATCAGGCCGGCCCACATCATGAAGCTCCTCAGAAACGAGAAGTCGCGGCCGCTGACGAACGCAATGGCGGTCAATGCGAAGAACGCGCCCAGCGTCACGTAGACGGCCTTCTCGATAATCCCCTGGCCTACGGCCGCAGCCATCCAGAACATCGGTATGAAGATGATCGCCTCGGCGACGATGAAGCCGGCCAGCGCCATGTACTGCGCACCGCGGGATTCAACCCGGTGTGCCACATGGCTCGCAATCCAGGACACGAGGATGAATCCGCCGAGCACGGCCATCCAGGAAGTCTCGAGCATCCAGATCGCCATCGCCTCGGCGTAGGGCGTCTGGAACAGCGCCCATTCCAGCGCGGCGAACGCGAGGATCGCGCCGAGCAGATGCGAGTAGACCCTGCGGATGAATCCGGTGCGGTCGTTCGATTCCGCCAGCGGTAACGCCTCGACGACGTCAGGCTTCAGTTCTTCGACACTCATGTCGGCTCCTCCCGGAGATTGTCCAGGATGAACAGACTACGTGGTCTGGGCAGCGGGCTGCGTGAGCCAACGCTCAGTAAGGCTTTAACATATCGCCGATAGGGAGACGAGTGTCACAATTCGTCTTCAGCGAGAACGACGAGACTGTCTTCCGCATTCAGCGTGAACGTCGAGTTCTTGTCGGGAATCAGCGCAACGCCGTTGTTGTCTTCACGGCTCGACTCGAGCGATTTGATCTTGACGCCCATGCAGACTTCGCTGCGCTTCTGTGCGACGGCCATCATCTCGGCGAAGGAGAGCTCGACGGGCAGCGAATCGAAATACAGGCTGGCGGGCTTCAGATAGATTTCGGAGCCATCCTCCTCGAAGATGTCGTCGTAGACCTTCTCGATATCCCGGCTTTCCGAAATCTGCGCCATGATCATGCTGACCAGCCGGTTCGAGATGATCACGTCCTGCACGCCCGCCTTGGCGACCAGCGCGTCGTTCTGCGAGTCGAGAATCTCGGTGATCAGCTTGGTGCCCCGACTCTCCTTCGGATACTGGCTGAAGATGCGGCGCAAGAGCAGCAGCGCAACGATGTTCTCGGAGTCGACGCGAGCTGCGTCGACGGGTTCGTCGCTGGATTCCGTGCCCGCGAGGATGATGATGTTGTCGTACTCGAACGGCTTGACCGACAGCAGGTCCTCGATGTTCAGGCAGTCATGTTCCAGCAGCCGAACCGCGACGCCCGGCAGCGCTTCGTCCAGCGCCTCGATCTCGGTGCGCTGCCGCTCGGTCGGCTTCTTGAGCAACACGCTGATTTCGCTGCCGTCGACAATATAGTCGGCGAACTCTCGAATGATCGCCGCCGATTTGAAGGTCCAGCCGATCATGAGCTCGCGCTCGACGCGCTGCTCCTGGCGGCGGTTCGCGAGCGGCAGGTCGCGCGGCGTCGCGACGGGTTCGTCGAGGAGCTCGATCGTCGAGTCGTCGTCGGCGACGATCAGGATCTCGTCTCCGGGCTGCATCGTGCGTGACACGTCGGGGTTGAGCGCTATCTCGCCGTCCGCGCCGCGTATGCCCATCGGCACGCCGTCGGGGAAACGGTAGGCGATCTCACCGAAAGTCGCGCCGCCCCACTCGGCGTCGTAGAAGTACATCTCGCAGCCGTCGAAGGACAGGATCTCCGAGTAGACGACCGACAGCCCAACCGAGCGCGAGGTCTGTACGAGCAGTTTCGCAAGCACGTCGCTCGTGTTCACGGTAATGACGTGTTCGGGGAAACTCGAACGCACGATCTCGCGATGGGTCGGGTTGAATATCTCCACGACGAGGGCGAAGTCATCTCGGTCGATCTCGTTGCCCATCGTTGCGAGTACGGTCTGAATGGCCTTGGCATCGCTCGATGCCTTGAGTTCCGCGTTGTCGGTGTCTTCGCAGCACGCGAGGATGATGACCGACTTGCAGGCCTCGAGCGATACCATGTCGAGATTGGTCAGCGTCGAAACGTCACCGCTACGCGTGACGATGCGCGTTGTGCGGGTCGCGCCCAGCCGGAGACGCAGGACGTCGTCCATCTCCTCATTGTCCTTGTCGGCAAGGATGACGACGCAGGCGTCTTTCTCGCTCTCGTTTGCGATGATCAGTTCGCGAATGATTTCGACGATACGCTGTTCGTTCCAGCCCAGGATCAGCGTATGACCTTCTTCTATGACCTTCGACCGGCCGCGTTTGAGATCGTGGATCTTCTGGTCGAGCGCGGTCGTAATGAATGCGATCAGCGCCGATAACATGACGATGCCGGCGATCCCGGCCAGCACGGCAAACGTCTTGTAGCCGACGCTCGAGTAGATGTCCTGGGCCATGTTGCCCGGATCGGTGATCTCGAGGAACGTGATGTACAGGTTGCCCAGGAAGCCCAGGCCTTCATGCTGCTGACCCATCTCGGGAAACAGCAGCGTCATGGCGCCGCGCAGCAAACCGATCAACAAAAAAGTGCCGACGAATGCGGCCGTCAGCGCCTTGAAGATGGAGCTGCCGCCTTTCGCCATGAAGGTGTCGAATCGGTAGCGCATGCGGGTCTTGCGCTCCGCCCGTGGCGGCAGCGGCTCCACGACGCGCTTCTCGGTGATCTGAGTCAGGTGCCGGACTTTGGCCGTCGCGGTGAGGTCGTAGGGGTCGGCCTCGCGCGGTTCCGCCGGCGGCAGGACCTCGAGCTCGCGAATGGCGACGGAATCGTTGGCCGGCGCCGGCATCTCGACGGGCTTGCCGTCGGCGTCGACCAGGTAGACGACGGCGCCGAAGGCCTGAAGCTTCTGGATGACCGCGTTGGCCTTGTCCCAGTCGAGCCGACGGGCCAGCGTGACGACCTGGCCGGAGAACATCCGGTCAATCGTCGATGCCTTCTTGTGGAACCGCTCGGCGAACCTCGAGCGCACGTCCTCGACTTCGTGACCGTCGGCCACCTCGCCTCTGAACGCTATGCTGTACTGCCCGCTCATGCGGGGAAGTTACTCTCTGCGGCCGCGACGGGAAGCTGCACAGGTCACAGATTCTGTAAAAAGGCGGCAACCCCGCAATTCGGCCTGGCCGATGGAAACCGCAGATTAAAACGGTTTTCCCGTAGTCTATGCTTATGAGAGAGTGTCAGACGTTGAGAAGAGACCAAACGGTCAGCGAGCCGAACCGGGCAATGGGGCCCACCTAGGCAGCTGACGAGAACCTGGAGGGCAGTTCCGATGTCCACGACGGTTATCCGTAGTCCGAGCAGACTACACTTGAGTGCCATATGCCGGTCCACCTGTCTGTCGGCAGCGCTCACGCTCTGTTTCGCCGCCTGTGCCGCCGCCGACCCGCGAGGCGGTTCGCCGGCCATGACGGCAACCGGGGAGCCTGCCCCCCTAACGACGTTCGATGCGGTCGCCATCCAGGGATTCCGGACGGACACACTGAAGCCCGAGACGTCCCGGGCCATCGACGAGATCATCGTCTTTGGTATCCGCAAGCCGCGCGTCGAGGATCCGAAGCCCGATCTGCTGATCGACCCGCTGCGCGCTCGCGTACTCAAAGAGATTCGTGAGCTCAAGCTTCTCGACGGCGAATTCGAATGGCGCGCCGAGACATCCGATCTCGACGTCGAACCGCCAAGGCTGCGCGTGGGCTACGACCCGCGAAGCGATGCGCGGCTGCCCGAACCGAGCCCGCAGGTGCGGCTACCTATCGATCGGGTTAGACCGGCAACCTTGTTGAGCGTCGACTTTTAACTCTCTCACAGGTACTCCTGCTCCTTGATCGACGCTGTGCCCGATCGGAAACCCCGCCGGTCGGGCTTTTTTTGGCTACCCGGACTCGGCTTTAAGTCGCGAGAGCAAGCGGCCGTCGATGACGAGCAGACCCGCGGCAATGACAGCCATGCCAAGGAACTGAAACGCCGCTAGCCGCTCGTCGAGGAACAGCCAGCCGAGAAGAATGGCCGTCACGGGAATCAGCAGCGTCACGAGAATCGCGTTGGTCGCACCGGCGCTTGCGATCAGGCGGAAGTAGAGCACGTAGGCGAGAGACGTCGACAGCACGGCGAGGGCAACGACCGCCGTCCACGCCTCGGGACCCGTCGTCAGCACGGCTGCCGGTTCGTCGAAGACGGCGACCAGCAGCACCATGATCAGAGCCGACATCAGTAGCTGCCCCGCCGATGCCACGATCGGATTCAGGCCCATCGCAGGCAGGCGGCGCGCATAGACTCCGGCCACGGCGTACGACAGCGCGCCGCCGAGAATGGCACAGCTTGCGATGAGGTTTGTGCCCGGTCCGTTCATCGCCTCCGGCCCGATCAGGATCGCGACCCCCGCGAGGCCGAGCAATGCCCCCGCGAGCCGGGTGATGGTCATGCGCTCGTCACGAAGGGCCAGGCCGGCGACGATTACCGTGAAGATGGGCGCCGACGCGTTGAGTATCGCCGCGAGCCCGGAGGCGACCGATTGCTGACCCCACGCGATGAGCACGAACGGCACCACGTTGTTGACCAGCCCCAGCACGAGGAACACGAGCCATGCGGCGCCGCTTCGCGGGATGGGCCAGCGGGCAATGAGCACAATTCCCCAAAGCACTACGGCGGCGAGCCCCACGCGCATCGCGACGATCAGCAGCGGCGACCACTCACCGAGGGCGATCTCGACGAAGAAGAACGAGCCGCCCCAGAGGATCGACAGGCCGATGAGCATCGCCCATTCGCCGATCCCCATGCGCGGGTTGATTGCACTTCCCGACATGTGCGAAGCATACGGGTTCGAATGCTGCAAAGTCGCCGGAATCGGACCTGCAACCAGAAGCGATTTTCGGGCGCTTTTATTTACACTAGCGACCATGGGTCTCGTCTCCTCGCTGTTCGCGCACAAAGTCGTCACCGTGGCCACGGCCGGGGCGCACGCCCCCGACGCGCTCCGGCGTGAGCTGTTCGAGTCGGTGGGCGTCGATTCTGACGCTCCGGTCGACCCGAAGCTCATGATTGCCGACACCGACTACTACGCGCTGTGCGAACACGTGGCGCGTGCCGATCCGCATGGGGTCTCGGTACCGCTGCGTGTGGGTTCACTCATGGTTTGCGACGACTACGGCGCGTTCGGCCTCGCGTGGAAGACGGCGCCGAATCTTCGCGCGTCCTACGCCCGAGCCGAGCGCTATGCGCGGGTGCTGACGAGCGTATCGACCTACGAGTTCATCACCGAGGCCGGCGCGTCGTACATGGTGCTGAATCGCGCCGGCGAGCGCACGCTGGGCCTCAGGCTCTCGAACGAACAGACCATCGTCGCGGTTACGCAGATAAGCCGCGAAGTGAGCCCCGAGCCCTTCAACCCGGCGGCGGTCTACTTCAGGCATGCCTCACCGGGCGACGTCTCGGCGCACGAGGAATACTTCGGCTGCCCGGTTTACTACGGAGCGGATCGCGACGCGCTCGAGGTGTCGGAGGAAAACCTCGCACGACCGAACCGGCTGGGCGACGCCGGTGTAGCCGCGTTCATCGATCTGCACCTCGACGAGGAACTCGAGGCGGTCGCCATGGAGAAAGACCTGGCCGCCCGCGTACGCGAAGCGGTTGCGAATGCCTTGAGCTCGGGCGTGCCGACGATCTCGGATATCGCCGGCACGTTCGGCATGAGTGGTCGAACGCTGCAGCGCCGCCTCGCCGAGGACGGACACACGTTCCAGGCCCTCGTCGATGCCGCCCGCCGCGAACTCGCCGAACGCCTCCTCGAGGCCACGGATTACTCCCTCGCCGAAGTGGCGTTCCTGACCGGCTTCTCCGACCAAAGCGCGTTCACGCGGGCCTTCAAGCGCTGGGCCGGTCAGACGCCGCGCTCGTTCCGGCTGGCCGTCGGCTGACGGATACCGGCGCGCGTGGCGCGCCGGGTCAAAACACTGGCGCTCGACGTCAAGAGCCGCTGCCCTGGTTCTGGAATCCTGTCCGCATCTTCCAACGCACAGGAGCTAGTCATGCACAATGCATTCGGAAAACAGGCCGGCCTGACGCTGGTCATCGGCGGAACAGGCAAAACCGGTTCGCGAATAGTCGAACGGCTGAAGGCGCGCGAGGTGCCCGTTCGTGTCGGCTCGCGGTCGACGACGCCCGCCTTCGATTGGAACACGGAGGCCGGTTGGGATGCCTGCCTCGAGGGCGTCGAGTCGGTATACATCACCTATGCCCCCGACCTCGCCATCCCGGGGGCCACGGACTCCATACAGGCCTTCGTTGACGCGGCGAAACGGGCCGGTGTCAGGCGCGCCGTCATACTCTCGGGCCGCGGCGAATCCGAGGCACAGGCCTGCGAGAATATCGTGATCAATAGCGGCCTCGAATGGACCGTCGTGCGCGCAAGCTGGTTCAACCAGAACTTCTCGGAGGGCGCGTTCATCGACATGGTGCACGCAGGGCAGATCACGTTGCCGGTTGGCGACATAGCGGAGCCGTGGGTCGATGTCGACGACATCGCCGATGTGGCCACGGCAGCGCTCTCCGAGCCGGGCCACGGCGGTGAAGTCTACGAGGTCACGGGCCCCGAGCTCCTGACGTTCAGGGACATCGCCCGCGCGCTCACGAGGGCGACGGGCCGGTCGATCTCGTTTGTCGAAATCCCGCACGAGGCGTTCGTCAATGGTGTCCGGGAATCCGGCGCACCCGAGGCGGTCGTCTGGATCATGGATTACCTGTTCTCGACCGTGCTCGACGGCCGCAATGCCCACCTGACGGGCGGTGTCGAGCGCGCTCTTGGCCGCCGGCCGAAGCGCTTCGCCGACTACGCACGCGACGTTGCCGCGACGGGCGTGTGGCGGATTCCGGCATGAAGCGCGACTTCCCTGAGGCGAGGACGATACGATGCAAGAGTTGATCTACTACGCGTGCCTCGGGTTGGGCTTCCTCACGGCCCTCGTAGCCGGGGTGTTTCTGTCCTTTTCGGACTTCGTCATGGCCGGCCTGGCGCGCGCCAGGCCGGCCGGCGGTATGGAGTCGATGCAGCACATCAACCGGACCGTGTTCCGTTCGGTCTTTCTCGCTTCGTTCCTGCTGCTCGTTCCCTGTACCGCGGCGCTTGCCGTCTACGTCGCGTTACATGCCGACGGTCCCGGCCGGGTTTTGGTTCTTGCGGCCGGCGTCACGTACGTCGTTGCGGTGTTCGCGGTTACGATGCTCGGTAACGTACCGATGAACGAAAGGCTGGATCGCCTGAACGTCGCGAGTGACGCGTCGGTCGCCTACTGGCTGCACTATCGCCGCAGCTGGACACGGCTGAATCACCTGAGAACGCTGGGATCTGCCCTGACGGCGGCACTGTTGCTGGCCGCGGCCGGCCTGTTCGCCGGGGCTTCGTGAAACCGAACCCCGCGTCAGACGATCTTCCGATCGAACGGCCAGTTCTCTACGCGGGCCTTGTTCGGTGTCAGCGGCGCGGTCAGGCCCATCATGAACAGCGCGAAACGGCCGGCCGCCGTTGGTTTTCCGGTTTCAATCCAGGCCTTCAGGTTGTCGACGATGAAGCGGCCGCCCGAGCTCATGTATTTCTCGGTCTTGGTTCCGGCCGGGACACCTTCGTTGATCAGCGTGAATTCGGTGCCACCGTCGACTTCCTTCAGCACGTAGCGGACCGTGCACAGCGCATCGTCGAGGCTCGCGAACTTGAAGGTGTGCGCATAGCGATGCGGTGGCTCGAACTCGACAACCTCGCCGACGACGCCGGCGAATTTTCCGTTGCCGGAAATCATCCGGATCGGTGCCCCGACCTCGAGGCCCGGTGTCTTGCAGGCGCTGTTGAAGAAAAACGGCAGCACGCTGTCGGTACGCGTGAGTTCTGCCCATACCTTGTGAATCGGCGCCTGGATGGTGACCCGGAAGTAGTCGCGGTCGCTTGGCGCGACATCATTAGCCTGGTCGGCGCTGGCAAATTGGGTGTCGTTCATCTTGCTCCCCCTCGGTGGTTCATTGTCGTTACGCCTGTTCGTAGGCCTGCTCGAGCCAGCGTTCGACGTCGGCGTCCACGTCGCTTTCGCTCGTCAGCCGCACGCGGTGGCTGACCATCGCATTGAAGCTGCCGGACGCTTCCAGGCGCCCGGCAGGCGGCTCATCCGGAAGCTTGATCCCCAGGTCGACGCGCGTCTTCGTCGACGGCTGAACGAGCGCGAACTGTTTGCTGCGTCGCAGGCTGACGCAGGTCTTCTTCGGCGAAATCTCGACATCGTCGCCGAACTTGCTGACAACGGCGACGATACGATCGTAGATCGGTTTGAGCGCGCGCTTGTCGCCCGCGTATTGAGCGGCCACGGGGTCCGCGGTCTCGCCCGAACTCGCGTCGCGGTATCGATGCGCGATCAGGTTGGCGAAACCGTGGGTGACACCGTGCTCGGACTTGAGCCACCCGACGATTTCACCGTGCTTTTCGAAGGACTGTCCGGACAGCAGTTCGAGCCACTCATCGAGCGCCTTGCCGGTCTTCGCGGGCAGGTTGTCGACCATTTTCCGCGTCGCGGCATCGACGGAGTTCTGGCTCATGATGCGTCCTCTTTGGTTGAGGCCTTTTTCTCGACCATGTGCTTGAAAGCGGTCAGGCGGCCCGCCCAGTGCGCGCTGTACTCGGTGGTCCAGCGCTCGTGAATCTGCTGGATCGGCGCCGCGTTGAACCACAGCCGCCGTGCCCGGCCTTCTTTTTCTGAAATAACGAGCCCCGCGCTCTCGAGCACGGCGAGGTGCTTCATCACGGCGATCCTGCTCACGTCGAAGTGCCTGGCAACCGCCGCGACGTTGCAGCCGGGCTCGTCACGGACGATGTCGAGCATCCGCCGTCGCGGTGCCGACGCGAGTGCCTGGAATAGCTTGTCCATGGATTCGGGCTTCATAGGTAACCAATAGGTTACCTATTTTCCCGGACATGTCAAGCGCGTGCATTCACGCTGATCGGGAGGTGTCTAGAGACCCAGGCTGAACCGGGCGGCAAACGCTTTCAGCGCGTCCCAGTCGGTGAATTCCTTGTCCGTCGTGAGCTCGGGCCATCCCTGCCGTCGAAGCTCCTTTTGGAACAGCTTTTGAGATATCCGGATGATCCATTGCCATGAGCGGGAAAACGTCGAATAGCGAAACGCGCCGGCGATGGCCTGTGAGTGATCCGGTTGCCAGTCGACATCGGTCAGAAACGCCTGTATCTGATTTTCCGCCTGTTCGCTGCCGGAACTGTCCTCGGCGGCCGCGGACAGGCTGACCGACAGGAATGCCGTGCGCTTGTTACGGAGCGCGTCGAGATGGTCTCGAACGAAGCGCACGGCTTCGTCTGCGTGCTTGCCGGCATGGACGGATGCTGCCACCACCACGGCGCCGACTGACGTCATGTCGACATCGGGTTCAGCCGCCGCAAGGTCGATCACCTGGGTCTCGTGGCCCATCTCCTCGAATTGGCCAGCGAGCACCGAGGCGATTTTCGCTGTCTGTCCTTCCGTGGTCGCATAGGCAATCAGTACGCGCGACATAGGGACACCTCTAGACCAGGACCTGATCTACCGGCCGCCGGAGCGACCGGGGCAGCTCTGGCCCATAGCCGAAACGAACCAACAGGTTGGGGCGTTGGCCACCGATACCCAGGTAGTCGCTGAACTGCGTCCGCACTTCCGGAACCTCCACGGCCTGATTGACGAAGGCGTTCTTGAGGCCCGACGCCGTGGCCTGCAACGCGAAGCGTTGATAGCTGCGTCCGGCCTCGATCCAGCCCTGTTTGGTGTCCTGATCGGCGATGAAGGCAATGACACCCGCCGAGCTCAAGATGTGCCTTCGATACTTGTCGTTCTCGGTGTCTTCCTTGAAGAACAGACCGAATCCGAGCCTGCCTATCCACGTCGGTACGGTCGGGTTGCCCGAGCTCGCCGAGAACAGGCCGTCGCGGTGCCTGACCGCGTCGGACTCGTTGAAGCGTATCCAGTGCCGTAGTTCGTCGACAAACGCGTCGTCGTTCATCTGTGCCGAATTGCCCGCGACAACGTACTCGAGGATCTGCTCGAGGTCGGCCCTCGCCGTAAACAGCCGGGCATCCGTACCGTCGCTTCGGGCTGCCTTCTCGAGCAAGTCCAACTCGTCCGACGGTACCGGCTTGCCGTCGTATTCGGCGCGCGTGCATTGACGTTCCGTAATGGCCCGGTACCGTGGCGAGTCCGCCGGGGCGGTTGCGTCCAGATCGATGCGTATCGCCGATTCGTCGTCATCGGCAACGGAAACGATCGCAGCCAGTCCATTCGCCTTGGCGGCGACGACGATATTCTCGGCGGCGCAACCTAGAGTGGCATACACGTGATGGTTGTCCGGATCCACCGCGGGACATCGCCGGCTCATGTCCGGACGTATCGTGATCCGACGGTTCTGGATCTGAAACAGCCACGGCTGCGTGTTGTGGCTGTTCGGCGCCAGCGTGCCGTAGCGTACGAGTTCCCGGAGCAATGCCGGACCCTGGCGCACCGAAGCCCCGGTATGTCGCCAGGTGCTGGCAACCAGTGCTTCGTAGCCAGTATGCGGAGCCCCATCGGAACAGCCTGCCGGCAGCGTCGCACTCGAGATTACAGCTGCCGATAGTTTGTTGAACTGTCGTCGGGTTATCGCCGGTCTTGACGTCATTTCCTCCCCCCGGTGGTCGTGTGCCTCCTATGGATTGGTCTCGAGCGCGGCACGCAGCTCCTTCGCCCATTCACGAAAAGCGCTCTTTGCGTGTCCGAGCCGCGTGAAACCCGTGATCCCGTCGACGGGTGTTCCCAACTTCTGATCCACACCCGCGGCCAGTCGCTCGCCGGTAACTGAATCAAGAAACTCGACCTCGATCGCCGCACCGCCCATATCGACGGGCACGAATGCAACCATGCTCGTAACGACATTGAGCGATACGTTCGCGGGAATCACGTCAGTTATCGCGCAGCGAATTCGCAAGACGTCCGCTCCCGGCCGTTCGACAACCGGGTACTCATCGCCAAGCTCATCAATGACAGCCTGGTAGAAGGCTTCGGTCAGCTTCGTCAGTTCGTCCGGAAGAATCTCACGGCCTTGCGCTTCGTGGTGGTAATAGATGCTGACAGGGTCGATGATCACACTGCGGTAATCGGTCCAGTCGAAGCCCTCCTGCTCCCACCAGAGGAGACTGGCATCGGCTGGGTCGGGTACGAACTCCTCGTAGCCTCCCAGGAATCCGGACGTCGGCGGCGGTGTGGTCGTCGTGCAACTCGATATCAGCGCGATGCTTGCGGCAATCAGACACAGTGTTCTGCTAAACGGCGCTTTGCGGCTCATGTCGCGCCCCCAAACTGGTGAGATAGTTCTTGAATAGGTTGGCCGTGACAGGAGCGCAATAGGTGTTTGCCGTAGCCGTGCGCGCCCGCGGGGCCTCGGCAAGCGCAGCAACGACGCTCGCGCAAGCGACTGCAAACGCGTTAGCCTTACCGTCGGATTCGAAGGGAGTGAGTTCCATGTCCAAACCGATGCTCGTGCTGCTCGCCGGGGTGCTGGTCCTGGCCTCGTCGGGCTTTGAGCCCGCTCGCGCCGGCGACAACGACACCGAAGCAGAACTCAACGCCTTCTGGGCGGCGATGTCGACCTACGCGAAGGAAGGCGACTTCGAGGGTCTGAAGTCCACCTACCATGCCGACGCCGTCATCGTGAACGGCATCCACGGCACGAGTTCGCCGATCGCGAAGGCGTTCGACCGCTGGGAGCCGGGTATCAGGGACACGCGCGACGGCAGGATGGAGGCCGGCGTCGAGTTTCGTTTCTCGAAGCGGCTGCACGACGAGACGACCGCGCATGAGACCGGCATCTTCCATTACACGGCCAAGCCGGTCGATGGCGAACGCACCCACGACTACATTTTCTTCGAGGCCCTGCTCGTCAACGACGACGAATGGAAGATGGTGATGGAGTATCAGAAGGCGCGGGCAACCGAGGCCGATTGGGAGGCGCTCGGCGACTAGCGGCGCGTTGCGAACGGATGGGACTTCTGCAAGACGGAAAGTGGGTCGATCAGTGGTACGACACCAAGGCCAGCGGTGGCCGGTTCGTGCGCAGGGCGTCGTCGTTCCGGAACTGGGTGACACCTGACGGGTCGGCCGGGCCCAGCGGCTCGGGGGGCTTCAAGGCCGAGCCCGGGCGTTACCACCTGTATGTCTCGCTCGCCTGTCCGTGGGCTCACAGGACGCTGATCTTCCGCAGACTCAAAGGCCTCGAGGACATGATTTCACTCTCCGTGGTTCACTGGCACATGGCGGACAAGGGCTGGACATTCGAGGCGGGCGACGGCGTCATTCCCGATTCCGAGAACCGCGCGGACTACCTGCACGAGGTCTACACGACGGCGGATCCGTCCTACTCCGGCCGCGTCACGGTGCCAGTCCTCTGGGACAAAGCCGAGCGCACGATAGTGTCGAACGAATCGGCCGAGATCATCCGCATGCTGAATTCGGCGTTTGACGAGGTCGGTGCAAGAACCGGTGACTTCTATCCCGAGGCGCTGCGTGCCGAGATCGATGCGCTGAACGAGCGCATCTACGATACCGTCAACAACGGCGTCTACCGTGCCGGCTTTGCGACTACGCAGGAAGCCTATGACGAGGTCATCGCGCCAATGTTCGAAACGCTCGACATGCTGGACGAACGGCTTTCGACGAACCGCTACCTGACCGGCGACGCGATCACGGAAGCCGACTGGCGCCTGTTCACGACCCTGGTCCGATTCGATCCAGTGTACGTCGGGCACTTCAAGTGCAACCGTCGCCGCATCGCCGACTACCCGAACCTGTCCGGCTACCTGCGGGATCTGTACCAGCAGCCCGGCATTGCCGAGACCGTGAACATGGCGCACATCAAGCACCACTACTACGTCAGCCACACGTCCATCAACCCGTCGGGCATCGTTCCGGCAGGGCCGGACATCGACTACGCGGCGCCGCACTCGCGCGGGGAGCTGGGCTGATCGTGACGGTTCACAAGGCCGGATACCGGTTGTGGATCGATTGGCCAGTCAGCTCGAGGCCAAACGGCGACAAGTCCGCGACTTGGCCTTCGACATACGCAACTTCAGGCTTTGCCGGTCCGATGACTGCGGGCATGAGCGACGCGGTACAGGGCCGGGAGCAGCACGAGCGTCAGCAGCGTCGACGAGACGATTCCGCCGATGACGACAGTCGCAAGCGGTCTTTGCACCTCGGAGCCGATGCCGGTGTTCAGCGCCATCGGGACGAATCCCAGCGATGCGACAAGCGCCGTCATCAGCACGGGGCGGAGGCGGACGAGTGCGCCCTCGACGATCGTTTCCTCGAGCGGCCGACCGCTCGCGAGCAGGTCGCGGAAGAACGAGACCAGCACCAGGCCGTTGAGCACGGCGATGCCGGACAATGCGATGAAACCGACCGCAGCCGAAATCGAGAATGGAATTCCTCGAAGCAGCAACGCCGCGATACCGCCCGTGAGGGCCAGCGGCACACCGCTGAATATTATCAGCGAGTCCCGCAGCGAGCCGAGCGCCATGACGAGCAGGCCGAGGATGAGCAGGAGCGTGGCCGGGACTACCAGGCTTAGCCGTCGCGCCGCCGACTGCAGGTTCCGGTAGGTGCCACCGTACTCGATCCAGTAGCCGGCCGGAACATCCAGCCGGCGTTCCAGCGCCGCCTGCACGTCCGCGACGAACGTGCCGAGATCGCGGCCGCGAACGTTGGCGGTGACGACCACGCGGCGCTTGCCGTTCTCGCGATTCACCTGATTGTAGCCGTCGCCGAGCTCGATACTCGCGACCTCGCCGAGCGGCACGAAGCTGTCCTCGCCGAAACGAACGGGCAGGCTCCGAAAGGCATCCGGATTCCTGCGCGTCTCCTCGTCGAGGCGGACGACGACATTGAAACGTCGATCGCCCTCGTAGAAACGGCTGACCACGACGCCTCCCAGCGTGGCGCTGACCAGGTCCTGAAGTGCGTCTATATCGAGATCGTAGCGGGCCATCACTTCGCGTCGCGGCACGATGGTGAGTACGGGCAGCCCGGTCGTTTGCTCCAGGGCGACGTCGGCGGCGCCGTCCACGCTCATGATCGCGCTTTCGATCGAACTACCGAGCTCGACGAGCTGGTCGAAGTCGTCGCCGAAGACTTTCACGGCGAGTTCCGCGCGCACGCCGGCAATGAGCTCGTTGAAGCGCATCTGGATGGGCTGCAGAAACTCGTATCGATTGCCGGGGATGTTCTCGACGAGTGCCTCGAGTTCGCGCACGATCTCGGCCTTGGGCTTGCGCGGGTCCGGCCACTCGGCGCGGGGCCTCAACATGATGAAATTGTCGGCCACGTTCGTGGGCATCGCGTCGGTAGCGATCTCGCCCGTGCCCATCTTGGCGAATACGCGCTCGACTTCGGGCATCGTCTTGATGCGCGCTTCGAGCTGCTCCTGCTGGCGGATCGATTGCTCGAGCGACGTGCCCGGGATTCTCAGCGCGTGCATCACGATGTCGCCTTCGTCGAGATTCGGGACGAACTCGAAGCCGAGTCGCGTCGCGGCGATGCCGCTCACGACGACCAGCGACACGGCCGAGGCGATCACGGCCCAGCGGAACCTGAGCGCAGTCACGAGCACGGGACGATACAGCGCGCGGGCGCCCGACACGACGCGGTTCTCTCGTGCCTTTATCGGCTTGCGGAACATGAGCGCCACGGCGGCCGGAACGGCCGTGATCGACAGCAACATCGCGCTCAAGAGCGCGATGACGACCGTGGTTGCCATCGGGTGGAACATCTTGCCCTCGATCCCGCTGAGCGCAAAGATCGGCAGGTAGACGGCCGTAATGATGAAGACGCCGAACAGCGCCGGCCGTATGACTTCGTATGTCGCCCTGAACACGACGTCGAGTCGCTCGTCGGTCGTCAGGCGCCTGTTCGGGTCCGTCTCACCGAGCCGTCGCATGCAGTTTTCGACGATGATGACGGCGCCGTCGACGATCAGGCCGAAATCGAGCGCCCCGAGGCTCATCAGGTTGGCACTGACCCGCGACTGCACCATACCCGTAATCGTCATCAGCATCGTCACCGGAATGACCGCGGCTGTCAGCAGTGCCGCGCGCACGTTGCCCATGAAAAGGAACAGGACGATGACGACGAGCAATGCGCCTTCGAGCAGGTTTGTTCGGACCGTGGCGAGCGTCCTGTCGACGAGCGTGGTGCGATCGTATACGGCCGTCGCCGTAACGCCCGCGGGCAGGCTTGCCTGAATGTCGACGAGCTTCGCGGCGACGGCTTTGGACACGGTGCGGCTGTTTTCGCCGATCAGCATGAACACGGTGCTCATGACGACTTCGCGTCCGTTCTGCGTCGCGGCACCCGAGCGCAGTTCCCTGCCTTCGCGGATCGTGGCGACATCTCGAATGCGCACCGGCAGGCCTTCGGCGGCGTCGATGACGATGTCGCCAAGCTCGGCCGGACTGGCTATCTGTCCCGGCACGCGCATCAGCCATTGCGCCCCGTTGTGCTCGATGAACCCGGCCCCCCGGTTGTCGTTGTTGCGCGCGATCGCGTTGACGACATCCGGGTAGCCCAGATCGTAGGCCACGAGCTTCGCCGGATCCGGTGCGACCTGTATTTCTCGCTTGTAGCCCCCGACCGGGTTGACTTCGACGACGCCTGGCACGCGCAGCAGCTGCGGCCGGATAATCCAGTCGTGAACCGTGCGCAGATCCGTCGGCGTAACGGGCGAGCCATCTTCGTTCCTCGCGCCGGGCTCCGCATCCACGGTGAACATGAAGATCTCGCCCAGGCCCGTTGCTATCGGGCCGAGCGCCGGATCGATCCCGTCCGGCAGGTCTGCCTTCGCCGCGTTCATGCGCTCGGCCACCTGTTGCCGCGCGAAGTAGATGTCGGTGCCCTCCTCGAAAACGATCGTGATCTGCGACAGGGCGTAACGCGACAGGGAGCGCGTGTACTCGAGCCTCGGCAGCCCGGCCATCGCGTTTTCCAGCGGATACGTGACGCGCTGTTCCACCTCGAGCGGCGTGAAGCCGGGACTGTAGGTGTTGATGACGACCTGGACGTTCGTAATGTCGGGAACCGCGTCGATGGGGAGGCGCGTGAAATTCCAGGCGCCGAGACCCGCGACCGCGAACACGAGCATCCCGATCAGGCCGCGGCGCGCGAGTGACAACCTGATAATTCGTTCGAGCATGTTCCGAACCCTCAGTGATCGTGCGACGCGCCGGCTTTTTCGATGTCGGCTTTGATCGTATAGCTGTTCGTCGTCACGTATCGCGTGCCGACATCGAGTCCGCCGAGCACTTCGGCCCAGATTCCGTCCTGGCGGCCGAGGTCGAGCATGCGAACTTCGTACTCCTCGCCGACCTGCGCATACACGACCGTGAACTCGCGAAATGTCTGCAGTCCGCTGCGCCTGACGGCAAGCGGAACGTCGTGCACGCCGACTTGGATTTCGCCCGTGACATGCATACCCGCCGCCAGCAGGCCATCGCTGTTGTCCAGCGGCACCTGTGCCACGATGGACTGGTTGCGGCCGGCGATCGGGCTCAGGAATGCGATTTCGCCCCCGACCTCGATGTCGCCGACGGCTGTACGAATACTGACCGGTGTGCCGACGCCGACCCGCGGTCTGTCGCCCGGAAACACGGCGAGTTCGGCCCACACCGAACTCGTGTCGACGATCGTAAACAGCGTCCGGCCGGAAGTGGTTTCGCCGGAATTGGCCTCGCGTTCGACGACCGTGCCGGCGATCGGCGCGCGAACCGTGTACTCGGCCAGACTGTCATCGGCTTCGACTATGGCGAGAGACTGCCCGCGTTCGACCCGCTGCCCGATCGACGCGGACACCGAGCGGATCACACCGTCGAAGCGCGCGCTGACGTGGCCGATGTTCTCGACGTTCGGGACGATCCGACCGTACACGGTGGCCGACTCGCGGATCGTTGCCGGTCCGGCGACCTCGGTGGCGATTCCGGCGGCCGCGGCGATGTGCGCAGCGATTCGCGTGCGGCCTTCGAAGCTGTCGTATCGCCATCGATGGCTCTGTCCGGCGTAGGTCGCATCGACCGTGACGGCGAATGAATGCGGCTCACGAACGACGCCGTCTCCGCGAAGGAACTCGCCGGCCGGCTGGAACGTGACGACGTCACGGGCGCCCCCGAGCCGGTCCAGTGTCACTTCGGCGTCGAACGCGTCCAACGACACGGGCCGTCCCGATTCGGTCGCCCAAAGCCGAAACTCGGGCGGCGTTCCCGCTTCGACGATGGCAAGTTCGACCGCCAGATCGCCGTCCCTGAGGATTCGGCCGCCGTTCGGGCCTCGCTCGGGCTCGGTGTCATGCGGCTCCGGCTTCCGGGAGTCAATCGGGCTCGCCTGATCGGCCCCGCAGGCGGTCAGCAGAACGACAGCGAGCGCCGCCGGCCATGGTTTCGCTGATGTCTTCATAGTGCCCCCCTCCGGGCAACCGCGGGTGCCGCGATGGCTGTCCCCGTCAGTCGTTCAATCTCGATCAGGTTGCGATTCGCTTCGATCGCGGCGATCACGGCGGCCGTTCGAACCGCGAGCGCTTCGTCCTGTGCGCTCGTCAGCTCCACGAAACCGTAGCGCCCGGCATCGTAGGCACTCCGGGTTTCCCGCAGCGCCGTTTCGACCTTCGGAAGGACGTCGTCCCGCAGGCTATGAGCCACGTGCAGGCCATGCAGAAACTCCTGATAGAGGGCGTACAGCCGTGTTTCGAGGTCGATCCGGGCTGCGCGGCGCTCGGCGGCATTGGCCTCGAGCGAAGCGCGCGCCACGGCGATTTGCCCCTGGTTCTTGTTGCGAGTCGGCAGGGGGATCGTGATGTCGGCCACGAACGCCTGGTCATCGCTGATCTCGAAGTGACGCACGGCGGCGGCTATGCGCCAGTTCGGTTTGGCGCGCGTCTCGGCCAGGCGAAGCTCGGCTTCGCGCAGGCGCCGCTCGCTGACGAAACGCTTCAGGGCCGGGTTTTCATCCAGTCGCGCGATGAGCGGGCCGTACGCCATCGGCTCGGGAATACCGGGCTGCGACGCCGCGATACGGGTAAACGCCGGATCGGTATCGCCCCACTGTGCCGCGAGCTGCCGCAGCGAGGTCCGGAGCCGATGCTCGTAGTCTTCCCTGACGAGTAGCTGTTCGGCCAGGCGGGCCTCGGCGCGGGCGAGTTCAGCGGCTGGCGATCGGCCGGCCTCGACGCGCGTCCGCACGGCCAGGACCGTGTCCTCGGCGAGTTGCACACCCTCACCAGCCGTTTCACTGAGCAGCTGATTGGCGAAACTCTCGAGGTAAAACCTCGCCGTCGCGGCTGCCGCGTCGAGACGATGGATGTCTGCATCCAGTTCGAGCAGCGACAGCCCGGCCTGCTGGACGTCAATGCGCCCCTGACGCTTACCGCGCTCGAGGATCCACGCCAGGCTCAGCGTCGACTCGGAGCCATTGACGCCGTCGAAGGCGCCGGTTCCGGCGACGTTTTCGACCATGAAGTTGAGTTCGGGATTTCGGCCGAGGGCCGCCTGTTGCAGCCGTCCCTCCTGCGCGACGAGTTGATAGCCGAACGCAACGAGTCGCGGGTTGCGGTCGAGCGTCCTTGCGATGGCTTCCTCGAAGCCGATCGCCTCACTCGCGGTTCCTGGCGCCTCAGCCTGGCCTGCGCCTGCAAACAACAGGCACGCCAGCGCAATTGGCGTTTTCGGTGTGAGTGGTCCCCACATGGCTGTGTCTCCCTCCGCGCCGATCCACGCGCGGAATCAAATCGATACGACCGCACGCGGCTGTCGCCGCCCGGTCGGCAGACTGCTTCGATTCAGATGTGGGAGGGAGGGGCGCGGAGTGGAGGTCGCCATCGCGTTCGCTGGCTTCGCCCGCTAAGCGAGGGCGGCGCTCGCGGGCCGGCCGCGATAGCCAGCTTGCCGGAGAATCCGGGCAACGACAGCGTAACGAGCCAATCGTCCTGTTCGACGTCGGATCCCGGCAGCGGGTCGAACAACGATACGTCCGCATGCTGATCGTCGTCCACGTGATCGGCGGCGAAGGCATGCTGCAAGTGCAGGCCGTGGTGGTCACCGGCGGCGTGCTCCCCGATGCCCGCATGGAAATGCGTCCCGGTCGCCTGCATCGACAGGAACGCGAGGCAGGCAAAGACGATCAGGGATGCGCGGGATCGAGTCATCCCGACTACTGTACGCAAAACTGCGCGGCGATCATAGTCATCCGGCGAATGCGGGATCCGGGCGCCATGACAGCCATTCACTGCCCGCAGGACACGTCGACCGGATCCGGCAGGCCGAGCGCCTCGGCCCTCCTGCGTAGTTCGGGATCGTCGGCGACCCGGTCGATGCCGGGCAGCCAGCCGAGCATGGCCGGGTACCAGGGCACCCTGGCCCGCTCGGCCGCCGCAACCCAGTGCAGCGCCGCCTCGCGATCGCCGAGGCTTGCGTATATCAGGCCGAGCGGCAGCTCGGTGCCGGGAGACTCCTCGTATTGCCGGGCAATCTCTCGCGCCTTTTCGTCGAGGCCGGCCGCGGCATAGCTTAGGCCCGCGACCCAGGCCCATTCGGGGACGTCTGCAAGCCGCCGGTGGGCGTCGATCGCCTCGTCGAACTGGCCGAGGTCCGAATACGTGAAGCCGATGGTCCACCAGCCGATCGGAAACGCGGGGTCCAGGCGGACGGTCTCCCGGCCGAGTTTGAGCGCCTCGTCGTAGCGGCAGGCTTCACGGTACTGGTCCGCCAGCCAGGCGTTCATGAACGGCGACAGCGGGTCGAGTTCGCGGGTTTTCTCGCCGGCCGATAGCGCCTCTGCGTCCATTTCCGGTCCGTAGAGCTCGTAGACCCAGGCCAGGTGGTAGTACGCCTCGGCGAGGCTCGGGCTGATTTCAATGGCTCGCTCGAGCGCGCGGATCGCCCCGTCGAAATCCCACTCGTAGTAGTAACGGTACATGCCGATCGCAAGATGCGCTTCCGCGAGACGCGGGTTCAGTGCCAGCGCCCTGTCGGCCGCGGCCTTCGCCAGCGGGTACGCATCGCCGGGAAACGGCGAGTGGGCGATGTGCGCGTAGGCGTAGGCCACGCCGGCGTGCGCCAGCGCACTCTCCGGATTGTCCCGGGCGACCTGCTCGAGAATCTCGACGCCGTGTCGGTCGGCGGGCCCGAGTTCCTGGCGAAACTGGTACATGCCTTTCAGGTAGGTTCGATACCACCGCGGATCGACACGCTCCCCGGCGCCGAGATCGTCAGCCTGCTCCGCGGTCAGTTTGACTTCCAGCGCCTCGGCTATCGAGCGTGCGAGTTCGTTCTGCAGCCCGATCGCATCGGCCAGGTCACGCTCGAAGGTGTCGGCCCAGAGGTGCAGATCCGACCGGGCGTCGATGAGCTGGATGATGATCCTGACCCGGTCGTCGTCCACGGTCACCGAGCCCTCGACAAGCTTCGCGACGCCGAGCCTGCGGCTGATCTCGGGCACGGTCAGCGCCTCGTCAACCCGCAGAGTCGACGTGCGTGACGTGACCATCAGGCCGGAGATCCGGGACAGGTCCGTGATCAGCGCGTCGTGTATTCCCGCGGCGAAGAACTTGCCGTCCGGGTCCCGAGACAGGTCCTCGAGCGGCAGCACGGCGAGCGAGTTCGGCTGGATCTCGCGGGTCGTCGGGTCAAGCGTCGTTGCAGTCCGAAGCTCGACCATACGCCAGGTCGCCGCCGCCAGCGTGAGCATCAGTGCCAGAGTGAGGAATGCGAGCAGTGAATAGTCGCCGCTGCCGAGCGGCAGGCCGTCTTCTGCCCCTGTCCCGGACGGCGGCGTGCGCCTGAGGCCGCTCGTGGTGATGTCGAAACGCCAGCTGAAGACGAGCACGACGGGCAGGGCGGCGATCACGGCCATCCACACGTAGCGTATCGCCCGGTCGGGCAGGTCCAGCGCGGGCAGCGCTTCGCTCGCCACCTGGACGATGACCCATGCGGCGACGATGTAGATCGCCGTCATTCGGAAGACGCGGCGGCGCCTCAACTCGTGTACGAGGTTTCGCACGTGATCTGGTCCCTGCCGACCCGGCTCGGGTGAGTATACCCGCTGAGACAGGATCGCCGTGCGGCTATGGCCGGCCGACGAGGATTACGAGATCGTTCGAACGCTGGAGAGCGACTCCTGAACGCCCTGGCCGCTCTGCGGCCCTGACACGAACCCGCGCCGCTCGAGCTCCGGCCTGACGGCCGCGGCTTCGACCAGCCGGCCGTCCAGCAGGTACTCGATTCGTTCGGCGCGGCGCGCGCAGGCGGGGTCGTGAGTGACGATCACGATCGTCGATCCGGTTTCGTTGAGCTCCGAGAGCAGCTGCATTACCTCCTCGCCGCTGTCGATGTCGAGGTTGCCGGTGGGTTCATCGGCGAGCAGCAGGGACGGATTGCCGGCGATTGCCCGGGCTATCGCGACGCGCTGCTGCTGACCGCCCGACAGCTGCGATGGATAGTGGTTCTTGCGATGCGCCATTCCGACCCGCTCGATGGCTTCTCTGACCCTTAAGGCTCGGATCTTCTCCGACATGCCGCGGTAGGCGAGCGGCAGCGCGACGTTTTCGTGCACCGTGAGATCGCCCAGCAGGTTGAAGGACTGAAAGACAAAGCCGATCTTGCGGTTCCGAATGCGGGCCCGCTCTGTCGCGTTGAGGTCCGCCGTATCCTGGCCGTCCAGCACGTAACGGCCCGAGTCGATCGGATCGAGCAGGCCGAGTATCGACAGCAGAGTCGTCTTGCCGCCGCCCGACGGTCCCGCAATGGCAAGAAACTCACCGGACTCGACGTCCAGCGAGACATGGTCCAGTGCACTCGTCGTGATCGTGTCCGTCGAAAACTCGCGTACGGCATCGACCAGTGAAATCATGCTATGTCCGTTTTCCATCACCTTGATCCTTGCTGTGCAGGCCGGCTAGCGGGCGCTGACCAGGTTGCTTCTCTTGAGACTGTCTTCGGACGTCGACAGCACGACCCGGTCGCCCGCATCAAGCCCCCGAAGCACCTGTATGCGATCGCCCGCGGACGGCCCGAAGCTGACGCTGACCGGTTCGGCGCGCCCGTTGTCCGTGACTCGCGACATGCGTGCCTCCGAGTGCGCCGCGACGCCGACGGGCCGCGCCATGTGCACGACGTCGTCGAGGCGGTCGAGCTCGATGAAGCCCTGGACGCTCAGGTCCGCGCGCAGCGTGTCCGGCGCCGACGTGAGCTCGACGTCCAGGGTTATCGTCCCGCCGCTGACCGCCGGGTCGATGCGCTTGACGCGACCGCCGAGATCGATGCCACGGGCGTTCAGGCGCGCCGGCAGCCCGATTCGCAGCGAAGCGGCCGCACTCTCGGGAACACGCAGCCGGGCCACGAGTTCGCCCGGTTCGACGATTTCCGCGAGCACCGTGCCTTCGGTGAGCCACTGGCCGGTCTCGATGGGCAGGTTCTTGAGCACGCCGCGGACCGGACTGACGACGGACAGCGAGTCGACGACCTGCTGCTGAAATCCCTTTAGTTTCTCGAGTTGCTCCACGCGCGCCTGCTGTTGCTCGACGCGGGCGAGGGCCGATCCGGCCACGGCCTGAGCTCGTCGGTCCTCCACCTCGAGGAGTGTTTCCAACGCCTCCGCGCGTTCGGCCAGCCTTATGACCTCGATCTCCGGCATCACGCCGACCGGCAGCGCCTCGTTGGCCTCCGCCCGGCGACGTGCGTCGCGAAGCTCCAACACCATTTCGTGGCGGACTTTTTGCTGCTCCAGCTCGCTTGATTGCAGCTCGCGCCGCAGCTCGGAGAGCGCCGCCTGGGCAACTTTGAGATCCTGTTCCAATTCCAGCAGGCGGCGGCGCTCGGTGACGTTGTCCACGGTGGCGATCGGCGTGCCGGACTCGAGCTCGTCACCGACCTCGCGGTGTTTCTCGACGACGCTGCCGGCGACCAGTGCGGATATGACTCGCGTATTCGCCGGGCGCAGCGAGCCCGCAGCAGACACCTCCCAGACGAGACTTCCGCGCTGGACCTCTTCCACCCACATCGTGTCGCCTGCGACGGCGCTCGAGGGCGATAGCAGTGCCGTATCGCTCGTGATGGCGAACAGCACCGCGGCGCCGGCAAGGAGCAGCGCCAGCGACCAGTAGACGCGTTGCCGCCAGCGTCTGGGCTTCGCGACCGGGCGATCCATGTTCCATTGCTTCTCCGTCATCTGACTAGTCCTGCCGCAACGCGAGCGACGGGTCGGTATTGGCGGAGCGTATCGACGACGGCGCCGCGGCGAGGATCGCCAGCACGAAGATGGTCGTTGCGCTGCTCAGGATCACGAGCGGATCGCGAATCGACGTGGTGTAGATGAGCGTTTGCAGCCAGACCATGCCCATGAACAACACGACGCCGCCGATGGCGATGCCGATCAGGCACGCGGCCAGCGTCTGCGACTGTACCCACAGCAGCGCTCTGAGCGGCGTCAGTCCCAGTGCGACGCGAATCGTCGTTTCGCGCTTGCGCCGCCGGACGAAATAGGACGTCGTGCCGTACAGGCCGATCATCGCGATACCGACGGCCGTGGCCGCGAAGATCGACAGCAGCGTCAGTACGAAGCGGGCTGCCTGAAGCGCTTCATCGACAGCGGCCGTCAGGGTGCCGCTCGAGGACAGGGACTGTCCCGGCGAGGCCCGCCAGATCTCGTTCTGCAGGGCGTCCAGCGCGGCCTCCGGCACGCCGCTGGTTTTCGCCACGATCGATTTGCCGCTGAGCCGCGCCTGAGCGTCGGGGACGTAGACGGTGGGCTGCGGCGGGGTGGCCGGGCCGGCATCGAGCACATCGCCGACGACGCCCACGATGGTCCACTCCTCTGAAGCGCTGAGAACGCCGAATCGCAGCCGCTCACCCAGCGGCGATGCGTTGCCGAAATGCCGCCTTGCGAACTGCTGGCTCACGATAGTCACGCGGCGGGCTTCGTAATTGTCGGCCGCATCGAAGGCCCGTCCGTCGAGCAGCGGAATATCGAGCACGTCGAAATACCGCTCGGATATCGAATTCGCGGAAGCGCGCAGTCCTTCGTCGCCTGATTCGCCGCCGATGACCTCGATGCCCTCGCGTGAGTAGAGCGCCGGCATCAGCGGCAGTGAGCTGGCCGTCGCGACGCTGTCGAGTTCCGGCCGGTTTTCGAGCTCGAGCAGAAGCGACTGCTCGAATGCGGTGCGTTCGGCGGCATCGGGATGCAGGCTGTAGGTGAACAGTTCGACGACAACGCGATTCTCGTCGGAAAATCCGAGATCCGTATCGACCAGCTGTTGCAGGCTCTGGTATAGCAGGCCGGAGCCTGCGATCAGGACCATGGTCAGACAGACCTGCAGCGCGATGAGCGCCTGCTGTACGCGTACGTTCTGGCGCGTGCGCGTGGATCGGCCGCCCGACGTGCGCATGGCGTTTGCCAGATCGCGGCCGGTCAGTCGCACGGCCGGCAGCACGACGGCCACGACCGTCGTGATCAACGCGAGTATCAGCAGCCCGCCGGCGAGGGTCGGTCCGAAGTCGTAGGCACTCAGGTCCGACAGCGATGGTGGTGCGTGTCGTGCGAGGACGTTGAGTATGCTCCACGCGAGCCCGGCACCGAGGATGAGACTGATCGCGACCGGAATCAGGCTTTCGATCGCCAGCTGGCGAATCAGCGTGCGGCGATTGGCGCCCAGCGAGTGGCGGATCGCGAGTTCGGGTGCGCGGGCCAGACCCCTGGCCATGGCAAGCGCGCCGAGATTCGCGAACACGATACCGAGCAGCAGCGCGCAGGAGACGAGCAGTGCGGTGACGATGCCGGTCTCCCGGCCGAACAGGTGCTCCCGCAACGACACGAGTTGCACGGTCCAGCCGCCGTTGGTCGTCGGATACGCCTCGGCTATCGTCGCGGCGATATTCCGCATCTCGTCGCCGGCCTGCTCGATGTCGACGCCGGCCTCGAGCCGGCCGACGACCGTAAGATAGTTCCCTGAGCGCCCTCCGGCTTCACCGGGCCCCATCGAGAGCGGGATCAGCACTTCGGCGCCCCGCAGATCGGGGGTTCGCTTGTCGAGTATACCGACCACGCGCGCCGGGCGGCCGTCGAGTTCCACCGTAGAGCCGACCAGGCCGGCGGCGCCGTCAAACCGTCGCTGCCAGCTTTCCCATGACAGGATCACGGCCGGTTCGGCGCCGGGCTCGTAATGCCGTTCGTCGAACGCTCTCCCTGCCGACATGCGCGCACCGAGGGCTGGCAGATAGTCGAGCGACACACGCGATGTTTCCAGCGATATCAGGCGATCGCCGGATCTGAGATCCAGCCCGTACGGCGCTGCGGCCCCCAGCTCGGAGAACCCGGACTGCATCTCCACCCAGTCGAAGAAGTTGCCCGGAGACGCGTCCTCGGGTTCGAGGCTTTGCTCCGAGTTCACTTCGTGGAATATGACGACGCGGTCCGCGCCGGCGTAGCTCAGCGGGGCGATCAGGACCTGGTGTGCCACCGTGAGGACCGCGACGCTCAAGCCCACGCCCGCGGTCAGCACGCCGACCAGCGTCAAGCCGTAGCTCGGCGTCTTTATGAGCTGCCGCCAGCCATAGCGGAGGTCCTTCAGGCGCTCGCGAATCCAGTAGGTTCTGGCCTGCGCGCGCATTTCCTCGCGCACCGACTCGATCGAGCCGAAATCCAGGCGAGCTTTGCGTTCGGCGTCGGCACGCGACATGCCCTTGCGCCGGTTTGCCTCCGCTTCGAGCGAGAGGTGACACTGGATCTCGTCGTCCAGCTCACGGTCCAGGTCGCGTTGCCTGAACCAGGCTTTCACGCCGGCACCCCGGACAGAACGAGTTCGACGCCCGCCGTGTAGCGCTGCCAGCGTTCGGTTTCGAGATCGAGCTGGCGCTTGCCGGCCCGGCTCAGGCGATAGAACTTGGCCCGGCGGTTGTTTTCGGAAACGCCCCATTCCGATTCGATCCAGCCTTCTTTCTCGAGGCGATGAAGCGCCGGGTAGAGCGAGCCCTGCGTGACCACGAGACGGTCACCTGACCGTTCCTTTAACGCCTGCGCCACGCCCCAGCCGTGCTGTGGGCCGGTGCTAAGGATGTGCAGCACCAGCATGTCCAGCGTGCCCTGCAACAGATCTGCATTCGACTTCATGTCGACAATCTACAAGAGGCTCTTGTCGAATGTCAAGGGGAGCTGATTATGAGGGCCGATTATTCGACGATCGTATACCCCTCCGGCACGCCGAACAGTGCTTTGTCCGGCTCATCCGTCGACAGATTCGACAGGCGATAGGTGGTCTCACCGAATCGCGGGTCCGTGTGCCGCCGATACACGATCGCCTGCAATACGGATGAGTACCATTGCTCCGTGACCACCTCGATCGGCAGTTCATTGCCGATCGTCTCCGCCGCTATCGTCATGCGCGTAAGAGATCCGGTTGCGGGGACACCGTCGAACAGCCGCTCGCCCAGTTCCTCGGTACTCACGCTGAAATCGTCGGACGTGAGCGAGAACGTGGCCATCGATCCGGCTACCGCGGTGCCCGGACTTGACGCGACCGATGACAGCGCCGCGCTGCCGTTGAAATGTACCGTGGCGTCGCCGTGCTCCTGCCACAGCGGAGATACGGTCGGTACCGCGAGGCGGCGCGCGGTGCGATTGTTGCTGTCGAGCAGGAATCCCTCGTTGGCCACGGGATCGTGAATGAATACCAGCGGCGACGCCTGAGGTGCGAGTTGCCAGGCACCGAGCGTGTTCAGTTGCTGCTCGCGGCGTGTTCGCCCCTGCGAGTCCCGATGCAGCCTGGCCTCGTTGCGTCGGCGTATTCGATTGCCGTCGTGAAGCATCTGTACGGTCTCGGTCACCGCGTTCGCCGAATACGGTGCGTCGGCAACTACGGCGCCCGCGAAATGCTGCTGTACGCCGACGAACTGCGCCGAGTAGGCACCGAACGGGGGCGCTACGGGCGTCGCCATCGTGGCATCGGTCCGAACGACCTGGTCCAGTCTGCGCACTTCGACCGACTCGGATTGAGCATGCGCCGAAAGATGTAGTCCCAACAGCGGCAGAACCGCCATCAGGAAAGTATTCCGAACGTTCATATCGATTCCTCCTCACTATTTTGGTCCGGCCGGCTGACGGCACGCGGCAGAGGCTGTTCCAGGAAACGAATCCCGACGACGGTACCGTCGATGCCGATCAGCAGGTCCGCATCGACAAACCCTCGGCTCGCGGATATCGGCATCGTAATGCCCGCTTGAAGAAGCGCGATCCGGTCGAGCTTCACGCGAATCACGGTAAACTGATCGAACTCGTCGCCGACGACGCCGTAGCTCAATGGCATGAACCTCTGCTCGGACGCGGACATCGAGACGTCCCCCGCAAGGTCTTGTGACGGCACTGCATCGGACTCGTACGGCCTGTGATCCCAGACCAGCGCCAGGCCCAGTACGACCGCGGCGGCCGCGGCCAGCGACCAGCGATTCACAGGCGTTGCGTGTGATCGTTCTCGCGGGTGTGCTCGCGCGAAATGTGCGAGCGCCGCACCCACCTCGGGCGATGGTTCGACACGAGAAAGCGACCGCCGCAGGTCTTCGATATTCCCGTCCAGCGATGCCTGGGCCCTGTCCCCGGACTCCGCTCGACCCGTTCTCCGCTCTTTCATCGGCACGCCTCCGCGGGTGTGTTGACGGGATGGCTGTCGGCCGGCGTCGCCCGCAGTTTCCCTGCCAACAGCCTGCGTGCGCGGTACAGCCGTGAGCGAATCGTACCGACCGGACAGTCGATGAGACTCGCGGCTTCGAGGTAGGACAGCTCTTCGAGCTCGCACAGGATCACGACCTCCCGGTATGACAGCGGCAACGCCAGAATGGCGCGCTGCAGTCGCGCCGCCCGCTGTTCGTCGCCGGCTCGTTGATCAGCCGTGGGCGAGCTGTCACGAAGCACCGCGACGTCGAGGCCCAGTTCGTAGCGGGCCTGCTGCCGGAACCGGTCGATGAGCTTGTGCCGTGCGATGCCCAGCAGCCAGGACCTTGCCGTCCCGGCGCCTGGCCGGAACCCGCCGCTGTCGCGCCAAACCTGCATAAACACCTCTTGGGTACAGTCTTCGGCAAGCTGCGAGGCGCCGCTCAGGCTGTACGCGAATCGAAACACGGCCGGACCGTGCCGGGCGTAGAGCGCATCGAAGGCCTCGGGATCACCGAGGCGGATCCTGGTCAGCAACCCTTCATCTGTTTCCTCGCCCAATCTGAGAACACCACTAGTCACGAATAGAGAGACCGGTTTTTTCCCTAGGGATTCGCAGAACGAGGGTGGAAAGTTCCACGGAATGGCCGGGAGGCTGCTGTTTGGTCGGATATGAGCTGCCAAATGGCGGATCGTCGCAGCCGGCGTTACCGCGGAAACTTGTTTGACCGGCTGCTTAACTTTGCCAGACGGCTTAAGTGCTGTGCTCTCGAGTCAGTGCCAAAGACCGGGGCCGATGTGACCTATGCATCAACGGCCCGTGCCACAATGTAATGGCTGGCCTTGGGCTTGGGTTGCCAGATCTCTTCGACGTCGAAGCCCGAATCGCCAATCCACTGCAGGAATTCCCGCTCGCGGAACACGTTGACGCGCGGCAATACACCAAGCACACGACCCAGCGGTGCGATCCAGCCGAGCCATGCCGCGCTATCGGCGATGCACTGTGTGTTCGAAATCAGCAGCCCACCCGGCTTGAGCATAAGGTGCAACTGACGGAGCGTGCGCGGCACATCGGCGACAAGATGCAGGATGCTGTGCGCGAGTATCACATCGTACTGGCCTGACGTAGTGTCGAGGTCGTCGATACTCGAGACCTCGAAGCGTACGTTGTCGACACTTGTCGCCCGCGCCTTCTCGCGTGCGATGTCGATCATCTTCGCCGAGATATCCGTTGCCAGGACGTGGCCTGCCCTCGGCGCGTGGTGCAACGCCGTGGTCCCCGTGCCGCAACCAATCTCGAGCACTCTATCGTCCGGCTGCAGGTAGCTGTCTGTTTTCTCCAGCTTGGTCTCGTAGGCCGCCTGGTCGGTCACGGCCTTGCGCGCGTAGCGTTTGGCGATGCGGTCCCAGAAGCGTGCGTCGGCGTGCGGTTTGTTCATGATGAGGGTACTCATTGGTTCAACTCCATACCGGCGATGCCGGCGCTTGCATTGTGTCCGAATGCGATGAAAGGGTAAGGCGAAACCGGCCGCCCAGTGCTGGGCATGGCTTCGATCCTTCAAATCGAAGTGGCATACTAGCTATGCAATAACCTAATAGAAATTCCCGATTTTTCGATATCTGGTATGCATATTCTATGAACTGGCAGGCCGTTACGTTCGACTGGAACCAGGCGCGGGCTTTTCTCGCGACTGCCGAAGAGGGCTCTCTTTCGGCCGCAGCCCGCGCCCTCGGCCTCACGCAACCGACATTGAGCAGACAGGTGGCCGGGCTCGAGACCGACCTTGGCGTCACGCTCTTCGAGCGCGGGCACCGCTCGATGGACCTCACCGAGTCGGGCATGGCGTTGCTCGAGCACGTACGCGCGATGGGCGATGCAGCCACGCGCGTGTCGCTCGCGGCCACGGGCCGCTCAGAGCTTATCGACGGACACGTGAGCGTGACCGCCACGGAAGGGTTCGCGATGCAACACCTGCCGGCGATAGTCGAGCGCGTGCGCGATCGCGCACCGGGCATCGAACTTGAGATCATCCCGGCCAACGAATCGCTGGATCTGATTCGCCGTGAGGCCGACATTGCGATCCGCCACGCGAGACCCGAGCATGGTGATCTCATCGCCAAACGCATCGGCGGAACCACGGGTCACTTTTACGGCGCCCGGCAGTATCTCGATCAGGTGGGTAGGCCGAAGGCGCCCGTCGATCTCGCGAATTACGACTTCATTGGCTTTGAGAGTCCCGTTCGAATGCTGGAATTGTTCAACAACATCGGCATTCCCGTGACGCGAGATCATTTCAAGGTATACAGCGCAAGCGGCATCGTGATTCTGGCACTGATGGAACGAGGCCTCGGCCTTAGCGTCATGATGAAAGACGTCGCCGAGGCGCGGCCAGCGCTCGAGCAGGTGTTGCCGTCGCTACCGCCGTTCGACGTGCCCATCTGGCTCGTCACGCACCGCGAGCTCCACACGAGCCGGCGAATCCGGCTCGTCTATGACACCATCGCGGAGTACGTGGGGGGGCTCGGGCTCGCGTAGGCCAAGACCCTGTTCTCTGTGCGCCGCGACAGAGTTCGGAACTCTATATTCATTCGTTCAAGATCTTATTGTGACGAAGCTCGAATCTACCTCGGTTGAAGGCGCTAGCTTGCCAATACCGACAATCCCGTCATTCGTCCCGCCGCCTGTTTTGCCTTGTCGATGACGGACCGGCCGATGTTCTTGAGCCGGTCGTTTCGTGCCTCAAGTTCAGCTTCCACCTGTTCTCGCAGTTGCTGGGAATTGACGTTCAGGTTCGCCGTCGCCCGTTCGACTGCGGCAATTACGCGTTCGATTTCCTCGTGCTGCGCAGCGTCCAGTGCATCGATTTCTGACTGCAACTCTCCCAACTCCGACTCGAAGTCCTGCCTGATCTTTTTGACCTGATCATCGGCTTTCTGTTTGAGTTCCCCGACGCGGGTTTCAATCCAGGTCGTCATCTCGTCGGTTGCCTGGCTGACGACCAGTGCGGCGTCAGGCCCGATTACGTCGTTGGGATCCGGCGGCGGTATACGAATAGCCATTAGTCGTCCTCTTCAGTGAGTTCCGGGAGGGTAGATGCCTTGACCTCCTCCGCTTCTCTCGCGGCCTCGCTTCCGAGCCGCTCAAGCAGGCTTTGCAACTGCGCGGCGGAGCGATCCTCGAAATCCGCCATTCGCTGCGTGGCTTGGTCACCGAACATCTGAACTTGCTGATTCAAAAACTGGCCGAATATCGTATCGGCCCCAGCAACACTGTTGATCGTCGCGGAGATCGACTCTACGGCGCCCGCTATGAGCAGCTGGGAGGCACGAGGCCGGCTCAGGTAGGCATGCACCGCGCCAAGGTTATTGGCATGGTGCGAATAGTTGGAGTCAACCCGCTGCTTGTACGCGGCAAGGGTCGAGATCAGCGTATCGTGAGGCGAAGTTCCGGCGCCGCCGGTCGGCGCACTGGCGCTGGTGGTTTGCGGAAACTGCGCAACTGCATCGCGCAGTTGCCGGCCAGTGTCCCCCAGATCCGCTTCGAATTTCTCCCGGACCTTGGCCAGCTCGGACTCCAGCAACGGATACAGGACTTCTACCTTGGCGTTTGCCCCGGTCGCCGCAATATAGTAGAGATTCACCAATGCCCGTAGCGCCATTTCGCGTGAATCGAAGTCCCCGGGATTGGACTGGAATTCCGACTTGAACCGGACGCTGAGCGCTTCCTGCATGTCGATCGCAGCGTTGACACGTGTGTCGAATTTGTCGGTCAAAGCCTGCTCGAATTCTTGCCGCAGCTCCGTGACATCGTCTTCGAACCTCACGCGAGCCTGGGATTCGAGGGCATCCACCAACACCAGGAGCCGCGATCGATTGGTCTCTATGAGTCGCTCGCGTTCGCCTGCGATTCGATTCGCATCCCGGCGAACGTAGTCGGCGAACTGATCCACGATTTCCTGGTGGGCGGTCGACAAGGTAGCAACGTCTGCCTGTGACTGACTGGACAACTGAAGCACGGAGGCTGGAGTGCCGCATGCGGCGACTGTGGCGCAGACGAACAGACCCGCGACGAGGGATGGGGTTCGGTTCACGACGCGGCCTCCTTGTCCTGCACGATTCGTCTGACCACGGCCTCCGCAACAATCTTGGCGTCCGTGACAAGCTCGTCGAAATTCGCCGGCGAGCGCGAATTCCACATGACGCTCCGCAGATTCTCCATGCGCCGCTTGGCCACTGCCTCGGGGCCTTCATCGATGCTCTTTCTCGCCGCACCAAGAATCCGTTCGGAAAGTCTGTCAACGAGCATCGCGGTTTTTCGACTGTTGTAGCCGAAAAGGAAACCGAGGACGGGAAGAGACCAGGAAACGGTCTCGTAGCTGCCAACGTCAATCCAGCCAATCAGGATGGCCAACACGACGACAACGCTTACCATCGGCCCGTAGACCATCTTTGTGTAGCCAACGTACTTCTCAATCGGTCGAAACGTACCCTCGGTCAAGAACTTGGCCGAGTTGATCAGCAAGTTGGTCAGGACGCCTCCGAGGGACCAGAAGATGACTTCCGCAATGGCAAGGTTGGTTGTAATCCAAAAGACACTGGCTAGACGGGGCGCCGCCAGGCCTTCATAGGCTTGCACCTGTTCGCGCTTTAGCTGCCGAAGTCGAATGAGCGACGATAGTATCGATTCCGGTACCGCCTCCAGCTTGTCCAGATTCCTCGGCGAGGCTTCGCGGATTATCTGCCGCCAAATATCCAAGGCATCTTCATATTTGCCGGCGTCGATCGCATCGGTCAGTGCGTCCAGGATTGGTAGTTTGTCGTAAGTCTTGGAACCGACAATCCGTCGAAGGACACCCAGATTACGAATCAACGTCGCCTGTGACGTCTGCAATAGAGTGTCAATCTCGTCGTTACGCCGATACACCTTCTCCGTGAAGATTTCGATGATTTCGCGACCCATATAGAAAATCGCGGAGCTCTCGTCTTTGATCAGCAGAATTCCTGTGCCATGCGGATTCACGGGTCGGTCGCAGGGATCCGTCTGCCGGTCGCACCCGGCGCTGTCCGAATCGTCGGAGCCGAGGAAGGCGAAGACGTCTACTTTGTTCGGCAGAAGGCTCGACGGCTTGAGCCACAGGTGCGAAATGACGTACACGACCGCGAGGGCGATCAGCCCGAGCGTCGTATTGACGACGAACTGCTTCCCGCGCAGCTTGTGGTCGTACTTCGCCGCCTTCCTGAATATGATCACGAAAACCCGCCTTGCAGGGACCGCGAGAGCGCTGACCAATCACGTCTGGTTAATGGCGCTCAACCGGAGGCCGTTAGCTGCGCCGCATCGCGTATTGTTAGTTCTTTTGACCAAATGTAGCAGGCCGAACGCTGTTTGGCCATGTCGGAAGACCGCGGCGCCTGCTTTTCCGCCAGGCATGGGAATGACGAGTCGCCCAGATCAGGCGTCGATTCCACTCCAGGAGTGGTTGGTGACCTTCAGCGCTGCCAGTTTTCGCTCGGCGTAGAACGCGCAAATCTGCGCCCAGGTTGGCGCAGTCGGGTTGCGCCACCATTCGGGGGGCGGCCCGTTTGCCACATGGTCCCGAAGGTTGCCCAGACTGCGATATCCGACGCCGTCGAGGCCGAAGCCGCGATTGGACTCCAAGGTCAACACACGATCCGTCGCCGGGTCATGGTCGACAATAAGGAAGGTGTGACCGCCACCACTCGTCCTCCAGCCCTGCACGACACTCCAGGGCGGCGGTGATGCGTTAGGATCGGCAACGGTATTGGCCATTCCTGCCTCGACGACGCAATGCACCGGAGAGAACAGGTCGTCGCCGATGATCATCATTTGTCGATGACGTGCCGAAGTCCAAACGAATCGATCAGGATCGTGATCCTGCCACGCCCGCACCACCAGCGCTTCGACGAACGTGCAACAATTATTCTTTGCCGGAGGGGCTTGCGGCAAGTTACAGCCTTCAATCGCGTACGGATATCTGGCCCCTGTCTTCGTATATCGGAAGTCTCGGAAGGCTGGCAAACGCGCTATCAGTAGTTGTTCCGAAATCGCATCCGTGTCGCCGGTCGAATCCGTTCTGGCCGTCGGCTCGCGTTCGGTCTCGGTAAACCTCCCGTACACCTGGGTACCCGATCTTGTGCATATCCAGGTGTCGTCACCGTCCAGGCCGTATATGGCGATACGCGCATAGTCGTCGTCGTTCGTATCGCCCTGGTTCGGCAGCCGTTCGAGAACAGCGTAAGTGCCCGCCGGCACTCGGCCTTCCGTATCAGATCGGGTGTCTGGCTCCACGAACCCCGGGAGACTCAATGAAAGAGTTACAAGTAATTCCCTGGCCATGCGGAGACCCCGAAGCTGCCGGCGCCATCGCCTGATTGCTCGGAGTATAGGCCATCTGCGGTGTTTTCCTCCCGCGCTATCCGTTTGTTGACACGTGGAAGATGTCAATCGGACGCGAATCGCCCGGAACGACTTGGCAGACCATATCGTCAGCGAGTTCTCGATTTCTCCGTCGCTGATTCACGACGTTGCCGCTCAAATGATCCTTAACAACTAACTCTCGAACAAAATCGCGCATAAGTCCCTGAAGTACAGTTGTCGGGCTGACCGGCGTCTGCGAGGTAACTCCCGAACGGACCACAGGAATAATCTGACAAAGCATGAAGCATTGGCTGCCGGAAGTGGTCGGTCGCGAGGACTTCGATTGGCGAGTCTACGCTGGCGACGTGGCCAGATATATGGCCAGTGCTTTGCAGGTGTCAATGTAGGCCCCATACGTTGTCATTTGGGTCGCGAGGATACTCGGAGACGCCACAGCATCTGCATCTCCAAGAGTCGTGACGACTTGCGAACACTGATCTTCGAGTCATGCATGCGTCACACCCTCGGATCCAAGTCTCAGTTTCCGCGTACCGATAGTCGCCGTCTCCGACCTCGAGAATTTTGCTTGTGCCGGGACCGATACCCAATCTTGCAATTCCCTTCTTGGAAAAGCGCAACTCAGTCGGTTCTTCTGACTCGCGAACGCCCCATGCGAAGAGAACCCTCTTTCCGCCACGCCACCACGACGCGGTCTTCGGGCTGAATCTGCCCAACTCTGACTCGCGGGGATATGATGAGCCACTCGCTTCGCAGACTCGAGCTAGAAGCTCTTGGTCAACAACTGCCAGTGCTGAAAGGTCATGCTCTCCAAACTGTCTTCCGTACCCTTCTATCAAGATACGTTTTGTCAAATCATCGAGTCCTGCACCGTGAGCCAGTATTGATAGTTCTTTCGTATAGCGCCGCCATTCACTGTCCTTGTCGAGCCGCAAGACAACATACAACGTGTCCAGCGCGTTAATAGGAACATCGTCGATACCGTATTGAACAACGGCGACATCTCGGGCGGTTCTTGCAAGATTTTTCGCTGATTCGACGCCAGTCAAGTGGCGAATCGCCTCGGTGTCTCCCTGAGCAGCAAGTAGCGCCAACGAACGTGCACAATCTGACAATTGAGTATAGGTATCATCACCCTTCTTAAGCACGTTTCCTTGGTGATCAACAAAGCCGACACTTCTCGCCAACGCATTCATCTCGCTTTCGTGAGGCAAGCTGCGCTTCTGTCCAACCCACCACGATGCAAATGTTGCCTGAAATCGGTCGTACTCTTTTGGGCACGTCTTCTCGATGTAGTCGCGGACTCCTAAATAGAGCGGAGAAAGAGAGCCATTGTCGAGGTTTGAAGCCAAATCGAATCGCAAGCCACCAGAAGGCAGAGAGTTCACTCAATAGCGTAGCTGACAATCTTAGCAGGCGACAAGGAGTCCGGACAGCGATCAAGTCCGCGGTCCTGTGGAGCAGTATCTGGGACTAGGCCCAAGACCCTCGCTGGTTGCTGGATAGCCTACCAGTTGTTGTTGGGAACGGTTTGATAGAACAAACCACGATTTGGGAGGAAGTGGTTATTGAATCGGCTTCTTTCCAAGAGGTTCTCGACTACTGCATTGCCAACAGTTCTAACAAAGCAATCGAGATGGCGACTCGTGTCGATGCTTCCGTAACGTTGGGTGTTTATAGCAAGACCGAAATGGAAGGGCTGAGTCAACGATCTGAAGACTCAATATGTCTGATGATTTACAGGAACTCGGCCGATCGTTGGAGAATTATCGCACGGTAAGAAAATGGAGGAGAACTGGCGACATCTAACTCTCGAAGCCAGAGCTGCGAGCAATGTTCGGTCCCGACACAGAAAAGATGTACCTGGCGACCTGATTGGGTCAGGAGTTGCCGTCGGCTGCTAGAATGAGTGTCGGAGGTCGGTATGAATATTGACACCAATAGCGGCGCCACTCGTTTCTCGTCTATGGATGAGGACCAACTTGTCCTGTCACTCCAAGACCCCAATCTGTCGGATGAGGAAAGGAGTGAAGTTAACCGGACGCTACTGGAAAAGAAGGTCTCCTCGAAGGCCAAACCTAGCGAACTAGCACGAAGCGCAACAAACACCCGTTTTAGCCAATCGTCTCAACGTGGACCGTCGCCAACGGTTTGGTCAGGAGCTGCTGCGCTCTTTTTCGCTGCAACGACTGTCTTTCTGGTCGCAATCCTGGAACCTGGCATATCGATGTCTCGAGTGGCCGTGATCGGGGCTGTACCATTTGTGGCGATAGGAATTGTCGCGAGGTTCTTAGGGGTCGTTGCTGTTCCGGCATTTTTTGTCGGGATTCTCGGGATTCTCTACTTCAAGGGTCAGTTGAGCGCCTCTCCGATAGTCTATTTGAGCATTGTCGTCGGGCTTGCCACAGCCGGCATAGTTGCTGACGGTTGGATGCGATCAGTAACCCGTTCACCGAAACAAGGAAATGGCATTGCGCTAGTTCTGTCGATCGTTCTATATATAGGATTGGTCGCGAGTGTTTCCATAAAGGCCAAAGAAGACCCTGCCAATTTTCGTCTTGGCGTTGTGTCTGCGAGAACAACGTCGGAGCCGAAGCCGCAAAGAGTTCGCTTTATTCACAGGGGTCAATTTATGGAGGGAACGGTGTTGAGAGTCGACGGAAACAAGGTTTGGATAGTTTTGGAAGGCGGAACGACAACTTGGCACTACAAACGCAATGTCACGTTTCTTGACGAAGAAGGACAAGATTGACGTCTGTGATCCCATTACTCTGTAATGACAGAAGATGGGGACCCTTGATCCAACGTCCACTCTTGACCCGATCTCGCCACTGTTTCGGACAACCGACATGACAAGGGTTGATCACAATTTGTACTATCAGATTTGTCCCAGATTGGCGCCGCAGCCAATTGCCAATTGGCGAACAGCCCGCCCCCGAAACTCTGGAGACTGTCTTTTTCGATTCCTATTTGCTCTATCCTCTCAAGAATAAGAGCCTCCGGGTAACCTAGGTTGGTTCAACTGCAATTGTGGGATTGTCTGACCGGTGATCGATGTATTTGAATTCCTTCGCGGCATCTTTAAGCCGAGATTCATAACTGCGACCGTCTTTTATCGGCGTGACCGACGCCTTTCTCCGTTTTCGCGATGCCGAATCCTGCCCTTCGCTAGTCGCCTTTTCCTCCGGCGTCAGCATCGACTCTGCTGCCTGACTCAGAATCTCACGCTCAGATCGCTTCGCTGCCGCGGACCCCAACCGCGCCAGCTGATTGTCCTCGAGAGGCCATGGGCACCAAAGGTCCGGACTTGATCGGCTCGCTTGCTTGTTTGTCTTGAACTGCTGATACATGTCAAGCGGTTGCTTGCGCGCCTACTCCACCGTCACCGACTTCGCCAGGTTTCTCGGCTGGTCAACATCGGTGCCTTTCAGTACGGCGACGTGATAGGACAGTAGCTGCAGCGGCACGGTGTAGACGATCGGCGCGATCAGCCGGTCGGCGTGCGGCATCGGGATCACCTTGATGCCTTCCTCGTCTTCCAGGCCGGTCTCGCGATCGGCGAACACGTACAGCTGCCCGCCGCGGGCGCGCACTACCTGCATGTTGGACTTGAGCTTGTCCAAGAGCTCGTTGTTGGGCGCGACCACGATGACCGGCATGTCCTCATCGATCAGGGCCAGCGGTCCGTGCTTCAGCTCGCCCGCGGCATAGGCCTCGGCGTGGATATAGGAAATCTCCTTTAGCTTCAGCGCGCCCTCCATCGCTATCGGCCACATCGGTCCGCGACCGAGGAACAGCGTGTGCTCTTTCTCCGCGAAATCCTCGGCTACGTGTTTCAGCCCGTCATTCATCGCCAGCACTTCCTCGACGGCGGCTGCCGTATGCATGACGTGCGGCACCAGCTCGGCTTCCATTTCCGCGCTCATGCCCCGCTGGCGCGCCAGTATCAGCGTAACGATCAGCATGGACAGGAGCTGCGTCGTGAAGGCCTTGGTGCTGGCAACGCCGATCTCGGGACCGGCCTGAGTCATCATGACGAGATCGGATTCGCGCACCATCGAGCTGTGCGCGCTGTTGCAGACGGTCAGCGAGCCGAGATAGCCCGCCTGCTTCGCCATGCGCAGCGCTTCCAGCGTGTCCGCGGTTTCACCGGACTGCGACAGCGTCAGGAACAGCGTGTTCGGCGGCACGGCTACTTGGCGGTAGCGGTATTCGCTCGCGATTTCGACCTGGGCCATTACCCCTGACAGCGCTTCAAGCCAGTACTTCGCCACGCAGCCGGCATGGTAGCTGGTACCGCAGGCGACGATGTGAATGTTCTCCACATTGGCCAGTATCTCGCTCGCCTGCGGCCCCAGCGATTCCGCGACCACCTTGCCGCTCTCGATGCGTCCGTACAGCGTGTTGGCGAGGGCGCTCGGCTGCTCGAAGATTTCCTTCAGCATGAAGTGCCGGTACGGGCCCTTCTCGGCCGACTCGGTCGTCCACTGGGTTTCGTGGATCTCGCGTTCGACGTCTTTGCCGTCCGCATCGAGTACACGAACTTCCTGGCGGGTAATCTCCGCCAGGTCGCCCTGCTCGAGATAGATGAAGCGCTGGGTTACGGGCAACAGGGCCGGGACGCCGCTGGCGACGAAGTTCTCGCCGATACCGAGCCCGATAACCAGCGGGCTCGCGACCCGGCTGACCACGATGCGATCGGGATCCTCTGCGTCGTAGACGAGCAGTGCGAACGCGCCGGTGAACCGTTTGACCGATTTCCCGACCGCGGTGACGAGGTCGTCGCCCTCTTTCAGGTAGTCGTGCACGAGATGGGCAGCCACCTCGGTATCCGTCTCGGATTCGAACGTGTAGCCCTTCGCCTCCAGTTCGTCCTTGATCTCCTGGTAGTTCTCGATGATGCCGTTGTGGATGACGGCGACGCGGTCACCGGAGAGATGCGGGTGCGCGTTGGCCTCGGTAACGCCGCCGTGCGTTGCCCAGCGCGTATGTGCAACGCCGAGCTGACCCGCAAGCGGGCGCTCGTCGAGCTTCGTCGCAAGCTCCGCAACCTTGCCCACGGTCCGGCACAGGCCGATCGTCCGGTCCCGCTGCAATACGGCGACCCCCGCGGAGTCGTAGCCGCGGTACTCGAGCCTTCGCAAACCCTCCACGAGGATGGGCAGGACGTTTCGCTCGCCGATGACACCTACGATTCCACACACTGTCGATTACTCCTGATTTGAGCTTGCCGGAATCGGCTATTGTCGCATGTCCGGGATCGCCGGCCTGCTGGCCGGTTCTCATTCCGGACTGTCTCCCTGTAAACGACTCAGCCGGACTTCTTGACCGGCTTTTTCCAGCCGTCCACGGTCACCTGACGGGCACGCGCGACGGTCAGCTTGTCCGCCGGGGCCGCCCTGGAGACCACCGAACCCGCGCCGAGCGTGGCGCCCCTGCCGATCTCGATCGGCGCAACGAGCATGACGCCCGAGCCGATGAAGACGCCGTCGCCGATCACGGTGCGGTGCTTGTTGGCGCCGTCGTAGTTGCAGGTGATCGTGCCGGCGCCGACGTTGACGGTCTCGCCCATGTCGGTGTCGCCGACGTAGCTCAGATGGTTTACCTTGCTGCCGTCGGCGACGTTGCTGTTCTTGATCTCGACGAAGTTGCCGAGCTTGACGCGGTCGGCGAGCACGGCGCCGGGACGCATTCGCGCAAACGGCCCGAGCTCGCAGTCGGCGCCGGTCGAGGCCCCTTCGAAGTGACAGTTTGAATGAATCACGGTGCCGGCACCGATACGGCTGTCACGAATCACGTTGTTGGATTCGACGCGCACACCGTCGCCGAGGTGGACTTCACCCTCGAACACGTTGTTGACGTCGATGAACACGTCCTTGCCGCAGGTGAGCGAACCGCGTATGTCGACACGAGCCGGATCGGCAAAGCCCACTCCCTGTTCCATGAGCTCATCCACGAGCCTGGACTGCAGGGCCCGCTCGGCCGTGGCCAGCTGTTTTTTGTCGTTGATCCCCATAACCTCCTCCGGCGTGCCGGCCTTGATGCCATGCACGGTAACGCCGTCGGCGACGGCCATTTCGATGACGTCGGTCAGGTAGTACTCGCCCTGCGCGTTGTCGTTGCCGAGCCTGTCGAGCCAGCCTTTGAGCCGCGCCGCGGGACATAACATAACCCCGGTGTTGATCTCGGCGATCGCCTGTTCTTCGGGACTCGCGTCTTTCTGCTCGACGATTCGGCTGACGTTGCCGCCCTCGCGGACGACGCGCCCGTAGCCGGTCGGGTCGTCCATGTCGACGCTCAGGACGGCCATTTCGTCCATGCCCGTCGCGTCGATCAGTCGCGTAAGCGTCGTAGGCATGAGCAGCGGGACGTCGCCGAACAGGACCAGCACGGCGTTGCCGTCCGCGGTGTCGGGCATCGCCTGCATGACGGCATGGCCGGTCCCGTTTTGCTGTTCTTGCAGTGCCCAGCGCAGCTCGCGGTCGGCGAACGTGGCCTCGACGAGCTCGGCGCCGTGGCCGTAGACGACGCAGATGTCGTCAGCCGTCAGCGCTTCGGCGCAATCGACGACATGGCCAAGCAGCGGCTTGCCGGCGAGTTCGTGCAACACTTTGGGCAGGTCGGAGCGCATGCGCGTTCCCTGGCCCGCCGCGAGAATGACAATACTCAAGCCCAAGAGGAGCCTCCGGTTCGCGGCACGAAATGATACAGCATTTACGTGACACTTAAGGTTCAGACGCCATTCAGGGGCTTGCTGTATAGTCCGCGCATGCGCACCGTCTTCCTGAGCCTGATCGCCGTTTGCATGGCCGCCTGCGGCAACGGCGGCATCTACGTTCGTGACGGCGTGACCGACGGCGATACTTTCTACCTTGCCGACCAGGCGTTCATGGACCGCGATCCGGTGTTGCAGAGCTGGGTCGCCTACAGCCTGGCGCGCAGCGCCTGCCAGCTCGAGATCGGCGGCCCGAATCCGGCCCGGGTCAGCGACTACGGCTGCGAATTCTCCGCCCGGCAGCTGATGCTGGACAGCTGGGAGGAGAACCGGGCCCGCGACCCGTCCCTGCGCCACGCCTACCTGGACGAACTCTCGAGGGTCCGCGAGGCCGGCTTTCTCGACGAGTACGTCGTCGACTACTACCGCAAGCCGAACTGGCAGGTGCCTGCCGAGGTCAACGTGGCCGACTTCCGCGCCTGGCGGCGCGAGCACCTGCGCGATCATCAGCCCGAGACGCGCCTGATCGGCTCGTGGAACTACAGCGCGCTCACTTCGCAGCGCTCGGGTCCGATTGAGGCTGATTGAGTACCGAAGCGATTGTCCTGATCGGGGTCGGCCTGTACCTCTTCATCATGATCGGCGTCGGGCTGTACGCCTCCCGGCAAACGCACACGCTGTCCGAATTCATCGTCGCGGGACGGCAGATGCCGCCCTTGCTGCTGACGACGACGATCGTCGCGACCTGGTTCGGCGGCGGCACCGTGCTGGGCGCGTCGGGAGCCGCATACGAGGACGGCCTGCTGGGCGTCGTCGCCGACCCGTTCGGCGCGGCGCTGTGCATCCTGCTCGTGGGCCTGTTCTTCGCGCGGCTGTTCCGGCGGCTCAAACTGCTGACCTTCGTCGACTTCGTCGAGCAGCGCTACGGGTCGTTCGCGGCGGTCGTCGCCGCCGTGTCGTCGGTCGCCTCCAACGTCGGCTGGGTGGCCGGGATGCTCGTGGCCTTCGGCCTGCTGTTCGAGTCGCTCACCGGTGTGCCGCTCGAGATCGGCATTTTCGCGGGCGCCGTCGTGATCTTCGTGTACACGGCCGTCGGCGGCCTCTGGGCCGTCGCACTGACCGACTTCATCCAGATGCTGATCGTCGTCGTCGGTCTCGGCGTTCTGCTCGTCGTCGTGCTCGACGACGTCGGCGGCTGGGCGACGATCTCGGCCGCCGTGCCCGAGGGTACGTTTCGTTTCCTGCCCAGGGAAAACACGGGTGAGCAATGGCTCAACTACCTGCGGGCGTGGGTCATTTTCGGCGTCGCCGATATCTCCTCGCAGTCGCTTATGCAGCGGGCGATGGCGGCGCGAAGCGAGCGGGTCGCGGTGCGCTCGTTCTATTTCGCCTCCGCCGGCTACCTGATCTTCGGCATGGTGCCCGTGTTGCTCGGCATCATCGCCAGCGTGACGATGCCCGGGCTCGAGGACACCGAGGCCGCGATCCCGGCGCTCGCCATCGCGCATTTGCACCCGGTTGCGATCGCCGTATTCGTCGGTGCGATCCTGGCCGTCGTCATGAGCTCGGCCGACAGCGCGCTGTTGAGCGCTGCCAGCCTGATCAGCCGCAACCTGTTGCCACTCGTGAAACGCGATCCGACCGACCGGCTGTCGCTGCTGGTCGCGCGGCTCTCGATTCCCGCCTGCGGCCTTTTCGCGATCGGCATCGCGTTCAAGGCGCAGATCGTCTACGACCTCGTCATCGATGCGAACGTGCTGCTGCTCGCCGCCGTCATCGCACCGCTGATCCTCGGCGTCTGGTGGCGGCGTGCGAATCGCGTCGGGGCGATCGCCGGCATGCTGTCCGGAGTTACCGCGTGGGCCGTGACGAGTCTCGTCGCACCGGGCCTTCCGGGCGACCTCATCGGGCTGTTTGCGTCGCTATTGGCGATGCTCGTCGTCACGCCGCTGACGCAGACCCTGGATCCACCGCGGCCGGTACTCGACAGCGATGGTAACCAGGTGGCGCTGGATCGGCGCTTCGGCGGTTGGAGCTAGTTGAAATGCCAGACGAGGCCGACGGACAGCATCGACAGGTCGGCGCTTATGTCCGGGTCGATGTCGAAGATCTCGTATTCACCGCGAATCTCGATGTTGCCCAGGCTCAAGCGCGCGCCGATGCCGTACGCGGCATCCGTGCCGTCATCGCCGACCGACTCGCTTCCGCTCAGGTCGGGGAAGCCCGTCAGATTGATCGACGCCGTCAGGTCGGCGTCCCAGTTCACGAAGCCGACCTTGCCGAACACATCGAGCGGACCGAGGCCGAAGCCAACGACGCCGAATACGTCGAACGCGGTCACGTCGGCGTCCAGGCCAACCGTGCCCTCGGGGACCGTGATGTCCGTGCTGGGACCGCCGAAATCGACGTAGCCGGCTTCGACGCCGAGATCGATTACCGGGATCGGGAACGTATAGCCGCCGAAGACCTTCCAGGCGAAGTCGTTCTCGTCGAAATCCGGGATGGTCAAAGCCTCGTCGAGGTCGCCCAAGGAGAATTCGACGGCCGCGGTACCGACGCTGCCGCCGGCGTAGAAACCGCTCTCGGCAGCGATGCTTGCCGAAAGCGGCGTGAGTGCGAGCAGAACTGCCGCGCAAAGGATCGTGCTCAGTCTGTTGAACATATTTTTGCCCCTGATATGCGAAGAATGCGTGGCGCTCTACCACACGCGAGCATGAAGACACATATTCGGCAGGGCTGTCTACCGACTGGCTCAGAACTTTTTGTGATTTGGCGTAAGCGGTGAGCTATTCAGGCTAGCGCTTGCCCTTGAGCTTCTGCGACGCCCGGTACCGCGCCTCGGCCTCGGCGAGTTCGGCCTGCGCACGTTTGAGGTCGGTCTCGCTGGAAATACCGGCCAGGGCTTTCTCGGCCTCTTCCTTGGCCGCGAGCGCCGCGGCCTCGTCGAGCTGGTCGCCGCGCAGGGCCGTATCGGCGAGGATCATCACGGCGTGCGGCTGGATCTCCAACAGCCCGCCCGTGATGTAGAAGCCTTCTTCCTTGTCCTCGATCGTCACGACGCGCACTTCGCCCGGGTTGAGCGCGGACAGGAGCGGCGCGTGGCGCGGCGCGATGCCGACCTCGCCCATCTCGGCCGGGGCGAAGACCATCTTCGCCTCGCCTGAGTGAATCTCGCCTTCGGCGGATACGATGTCGACCTGGATCGTGGCCATCGGTTTTCCTTACTGGTAGTTCTTCGCGTTCTCGACGGCTTCGTCGATCGTGCCGACCATGTAGAACGCCTGCTCGGGGATGTGGTCGTAGTCGCCGTTGACGATACCATTGAAGCCGCGAATCGTTTCGGCGAGCGATACGTACTTGCCCGGCGCGTTGGTGAAGACCTCGGCGACGAAGAACGGCTGCGACAGGAAGCGCTGGATCTTGCGCGCGCGGTTGACCGTCTGCTTGTCGTCTTCGGACAGCTCGTCCATGCCGAGAATCGCGATGATGTCCTGCAGCTCCTTGTAGCGCTGCAGTACGGCCTGCACGCCGCGCGCGCAGTTGTAGTGCTCCTCGCCGATGACGAGCGGGTCGAGAATTCGTGACGTCGAATCGAGCGGGTCTACTGCCGGGTAGATACCAAGCTCGGCGATCTGGCGCGACAGTACGAGCGTGGCGTCGAGGTGAGCGAAGGTTGTCGCCGGCGACGGGTCGGTCAGGTCGTCGGCGGGGACGTAGACGGCCTGGAAAGACGTGATCGAGCCCGTCTTCGTCGAGGCGATGCGCTCCTGCAGCACGCCCATTTCCTCGGCCAGCGTCGGCTGGTAGCCCACGGCCGACGGCATGCGGCCGAGCAGTGCGGAGACTTCCGTGCCGGCCAGCGTATAGCGGTAGATGTTGTCGATGAACATCAGTACGTCGCGGCCTTCGTCGCGGAACGCCTCGGCCATGGTCAGACCGGTCAGCGCCACGCGCAGGCGGTTGCCCGGCGGCTCGTTCATCTGGCCATAGACCAGCGACACCTTGTCGATGACGCCCGACTCGGTCATCTCGTGGTAGAAGTCGTTACCCTCGCGAGTACGCTCGCCGACGCCGGCGAATACCGAGTAGCCGCCGTGCTCCTTGGCGATGTTGTTGATGAGCTCCATGAGCGTCACGGTCTTGCCGACGCCCGCGCCGCCGAACAGGCCGACCTTACCGCCCTTCGCGATCGGCATGATCAGGTCGATGACCTTGATGCCCGTTTCGAGCAGGTCGGTCGTCGCCGCCTGTTCCTCGTAGGAGGGCGGCGGACGGTGAATCGGCAGCGACTGCTCGGCGCCGATCGGGCCCGCGTTGTCGATCGGCGTGCCGAGTACGTCCATGATCCGGCCCAGGGTTTTCTCGCCGACCGGCACGGAGATCGGCTCGCCCGTGTTGGTAACGGGCATCCCGCGCTTTAAGCCCTCGGACGAGCCCATCGCGATCGTGCGCACGATCCCGTCGCCGAGCTGCTGCTGTACCTCGAGCGTCAGATCTGCATCTTCTATCTTAAGGGCGTCATACACTTTCGGGATCTGACCCGCCGGGAACTCCACGTCCACGACGGCGCCGATTACCTGCACAGTAGTTCCGGTGCTCATCTTTTCGATTCCTCAACCATTCGGGCGTTTTACATCGCCGCGAAAAACAAATTCTCTTATCCGGACACCGCCGCGGCGCCGCCGACGATCTCGGAGATCTCCTGCGTAATTGCCGCCTGCCGGGCCTTGTTGTACTGGAGCTGCAGCGTGTCGATGATCTCGCCGGCGTTGTCCGTCGCTGACTTCATCGCCACCATCTTCGCGGCCATCTCGCAGGCGAAGTTCTCGACCGCGCCACGGTAGACCTGCGATTCGATGTAGCGCATCAGCACGTCGTCGAGCAATTCGCCGGCATCGGGCTCGTAAATGTAGTCCCAATGATCGGCCAGCGATTCCTCACCCAGGTCGATCTCGCTGACCGGCAGGATCGTCTCGGCCGTCGGCTGCTGGCTCATCGCACTGACGAAGATGCTGTGAAACAGGAAGACGCGGTCGATGCGGCCTTCCTCGTAAGCGTCGAGCATGATCTTGATCGAACCGATCAGGTCGTTGACCGAGGGCTGATCGCCGAGATGGGTCGCCGTGCCGACGACGCTGCCGCCGAAACGCCGGAAGAACTGCACGGCCTTGGCGCCGACGAGCGCCATATCCGTGTCGACGCCCTGATCCTTCCAGCGCGCCATCTCGCTGATGACGAGCTTGAAGAGATTGCTGTTCAGACCGCCGCACAGGCCGCGGTCGGTCGAGATGACGATGAAGCCGACGCGCTTGGCTTCGCGCTCCTCGAGATAGGGGTGCTTGTAGTCGGGGTTGGCATAGGCGAGATGGCCGATCACGCGCCGGATACGCTCGGCGTAGGGACGCGATGCATCCATCTGCGCCTGCGCCTTGCGGATCTTCGACGCCGCGACTTTCTCCATGGCGCTCGTGATCTTCGCCATGTTTTTTACGCTCGATATCTTGGAGCGTATTTCCTTTTCGCCTGGCATAAAAAAGCTCTGTCGTGTCGGGTTAGTTGAGTGCCAAACCGCGGTTCGGTAGCAAGCTCAAAAGAAGGTCCGATGCAGCTACGTCAGCAATCCGGGCCTCAACCTAAAACGCACCCTTCTCCCCAAAATCCTCACAAATCGCCTTCAACTTCCCGACAACCTCATCGTTGTACGCGCCCGATTCATTGATCTCTGCAAGATCCGACTCGTAGTTCGCACGCGCAAAGTCGTGCAGCGCCGCCTCGTAGTCGACGACCTTCTCGACGTCCACGCCGTCGAGAAAGCCTTTGTTGACCGCAAACAGCGACAGCGCCATCTCGGCAACCGACAGCGGCGAGTACTGCTTCTGCTTCATGAGCTCGGTAACGCGCTCACCGCGCTCGAGCTGCTGACGCGTGGCGGCGTCGAGGTCCGATGCGAACTGCGCGAAAGCTGCCAGCTCACGGTACTGCGCAAGCGCAAGCCGCACGCCGCCGCCGAGCTTTCTGATGATCTTCGTCTGCGCGGAACCGCCGACGCGCGAGACCGAGAGGCCCGCGTTGATCGCCGGGCGGATACCCGCGGCAAACAGATCCGACTCGAGGAAGATCTGACCGTCGGTAATCGAGATCACGTTGGTCGGTACGAACGCGGAGACGTCGCCGGCCTGCGTCTCGATGATCGGCAGCGCGGTCAGCGAGCCGGTCTGACCCTTGACCTCGCCCTTGGTCGTCTGCTCCACGTAGTCCGCATTGACGCGGGCGGCACGCTCGAGCAGGCGGGAGTGCAGGTAGAAGACGTCGCCCGGATACGCTTCGCGGCCCGGCGGGCGGCGCAGCAGCAGCGATACCTGGCGATAGGCGACGGCCTGCTTGGACAGATCGTCGTAGACGATCAGGGCGTCTTCGCCGCGATCCATGAAGAACTCGCCCATCGTCGCGCCCGCGTAGGGTGCGATGTACTGCATCGCCGGGCTTTCGGCGGCCGCGGCGGCCACGATGATCGTGTGGTCGAGCGCACCTTCCTCTTCGAGCTTGCGGACGACGCCCGCGATTGACGAGGCCTTCTGCCCGACCGCGACATAGATGCACTTAACGCCCGTGCCGCGCTGGTTGATGATCGAGTCGACGGCGACGGCCGTCTTGCCCGTCTGGCGGTCGCCGATGATCAGCTCGCGCTGGCCGCGGCCGATCGGCACCATGGAGTCGAGCGCCTTGAGACCCGTCTGTACCGGCTGGTCGACCGACTGGCGCTCGATGACGCCCGGGGCGATACGCTCGATCGGCATCGACAGATCGCTCTTGATCGGACCCTTGCCGTCGATCGGATTGCCGTGCGCGTCGACGACGCGCCCGAGCAGGCCGCGGCCCACCGGAACCTCGAGGATACGACCCGTCGTCTTGACCGTGTCGCCCTGGGTGATGTGCTTGTAGTCGCCGAGCACGACCGCGCCCACCGAGTCCTGCTCGAGGTTCAGCGCGAGGCCGAAAGAGTTGCCGGGAAACTCGAGCATCTCACCGTAACGCGCGTCGGCCATGCCGTGGATGCGGACGATGCCGTCGGTGACGCCGATGACGGTACCGACGTTGCGCGCTTCTGAACTCGCTTCGAAATTCTCGATGCGCTCTTTGATGAGCTGGCTGATTTCAGACGCTTTGAGTGCCATGGGATGTATTCCTTACGTTACGTGACCAGCGCGTTCGTCAGGCTCTCGAGCCGCGAACTCACCGATCCATCAATGACGATGTCGCCGGCGCGGATGACGGCACCGCCGATCAGATCTTCGTCGATTTCCGTTGCCAGCCGTACCTCGCGGCCGAGCCGGTCCTTGAGCGCGCGGGCGATGTCCGCCTGTCGCTCGCTGCTGAGCGGCGTCGCCGAGGTCACGACCACGTCGACCGTGTTCTGAATACGCGCCTTGAGCGCCTCATACTGCTCGGCGATCTCCGGCAGCGCCGCGACCCGGTCGTTCTCCAGCAGAATCTTAAGAAAGTTCGTGCCATGCTGGCTGCCGCCCGCGAACACCGAGCCCTTGCCCACGGTCGCCTCGAAAAGTCCCTCGAGGAACCCGAGCCGCTGCCGGTTGTCCAGCGCGGGGTTCGCGAGAAAAGCCTCGACCTGGCCGTCGGCCATCAGCGCCTGAGCCGCAGCGAGCGATTCGGACAGCTCGTCCAGCGCCTGGCTCTCCCTGGCAATGTCGAACACTGCCTCGGCATACGGCCGCGCAATGGTGTTGAGATCCGCCATCGCGCCCTAGATCTCCGCCGCCAGTTTGCCGAGGATGTCGTCGTGCGCTTTCGCGTCGATCTCGCGATTCAGGATCTTCTCGGCGCCGGCAACGGCGATCGCCGAAACCTGACCGCGCAGCTCCTCGCGTGCGCGGTTGGTTTCCTGCTCGATCTCGGCCTTGGCCGCGGTGAGCTGACGTTCCCGCTCACGCTCGCCTTCGTTCTTGCCGTCGGCGACGATCTCGTTGGCGCGGGCGTTGGCCTGGTCGAGGATCTGGGTGGCCTGACGCCGCGCGTCGGCCACGATCTCCTCGGCTTCGGCGCGCGCCTGATCCAGACGCTCTGCACCCTGCTCGGCGGCCGCGAGGCCCTCGGCGATCTTCTCCTGACGCTCCTCGATGGCGGCCAGTAGCGGCGGCCAGATGAACTTCATGCAGAACCACACGAAGACGACCATCGCGATCGACTGACCAATTACGGTAGCGTTTAAGTCCACTTGAGACTCCTACGTGGAAAGAGGTCGCCTAACCGCCCGTGGCTGCCTGGAACTGCGCGACGAACGGATTCGCGAACGCGAAGAACAGGGCAATACCGACACCGATCATGGCCACGGCGTCGAGCAGCGCGACGACGAGGAACATCTTCGTCTGCAGCATCGGCGCCAGTTCGGGCTGACGTGCCGCGCCTTCGAGGAAGCGGCCGCCGAGAAGACCCATACCGATACCGACACCGAGGGCGCCGAGGCCGATCAGAAGCGCGACGGCGATCGCCGTGAGGCCAATAACAAGATCCATCAGTTTCTCCTAGGAAGGATGTTTTCAAACGTGCTCAGACCGGCATCGACCGGAGTCGGACTGTCGGCCTGAAATCTCAATGCTTCTCCGATGCCAGACTCAGATAAACGATGGTCAGCATCATGAATATATAGGCTTGCAGCGTAATTATAAGTACGTGGAACACTGCCCAGCCGAAATGCAGCGGCAGCTGGAAGTAGCCGATGATCGCGATCAGGATGAAGATCAGCTCGCCCGCGAACAGGTTGCCGAAGAGCCGCAGACTCAGTGACAACGGCTTCGCCAGCAGCGCTACCGACTCCAGAATGAAGTTGAACGCGATGATGAACGGAGCGGCGATGATCCCGGGGCCCTTCAGGGGCGGCGCGATCGGGTGCAGCGTCAGCTCGGCGATGAAGCCGCCGATGCCCTTGTTTTTTATCGTGTAGAAGATGATCAGCACGAACACCGACAGCGACATGCCGAAGGTGATGTTCACGTCGGTCGTCGGCACGATCTTCATGTAGGGCAGGTGCAGGACCTTTTCCGAGAACAGCGGGACCCAGTCGACGGGGACCAGATCCATCAGGTTCATCAGGAAGACCCAGACGAAGACGGTCAGGGCCAGCGGCGCGATCAGCTTAGACTTGCCGTGGAAGGTCTCCTTGACGGCTCCGTCGACCAGCTCGACGATGATCTCGACGAAGGCCTGCCAGCGGCCGGGTTTCGACGCCGAGGGTTTCTTGGCGACGACGCGGAAGAGGAAGAGAAAGATGAGACCGAGCAGGATCGACCAGAACATCGAGTCGACGTTGAGCGCCCAGAACTCGCCGGGGCACTTGCCGAAGACCCACTCGCCCGCGTCGTCCCGGCAAACCTGCAAATTCTGGAGGTGGTGAGTAATGTATTCGCCGGAGTTGGCGTATCCGTTTTCACTCGCCATGCGAAATGCTCGTGTCCTTGTGACCTTCTTCTTCGTCCCGCAGCCAGATGGCCATGAATACCATCAGCTGCGACGCGATAAATCCTGTAAACAACGCTCCGCCCGACAAAGGCCGAACCGTCGCGAGCACGACGCTGAACAACAGCACAGTCAGCGCCAGCTTGCCCATCTCGCCGACCCACGCCGCACGCATGAGCGCCTTCGCACCCGGGTCGCGCCGCGGCAGCGCAAGCCGCAACGCGAGAAACGCGTTCGGCACGACGCAGACCAGGCTGCCTAAGAGCGCCGAGTAGCCGGGCACGCGACCGCCTGCTACCCAGAACGCCGCGGCGACCGCGAGTCCCAGAGCCGCCTGTCCTGCCAGCACCTTCAGCATGACGCTCATTGGATGAGTGTGCCTCCGGCACTAAAAACGCCGGCGATTGGTTAATCGCGGCGCGAGTCGAAGCGTGGAATCCGGGCGGGCCTTCAATCAGGGCGTGCGCATTATAGTGGCCCCCCTTGTGCATGGCAACAAAGATTCGGCGCCTTACCTCGGAGGTAAAACCCCGGTTTTCTCCGGGAAAAACTGCAGTTTCGGCCATTATGTCGACCGCGGCCCCGGAGCCCTCGGGAATCCCTGTCAGAACGTTCAATTTTTCCTCATGACGGCCGATAACCGATCTACCCGGCACAAGCTCGATCAGCCGGAACCGTGCCGCAACCAGCCAGGAGTTCTAATGCTGCTGATCGCCAGCCAGTCGCTGAAGACGTCGCCCGTGCTCGTCGACCTCGTCCGGGAAATGAGCTTCGTAGTGAGCTACTTCTCAACGCCGGCCACTCTGAGCCGGCTGCTCTCGGGGGAATCCCGGCGCCTGGTCCTGATCGCGGACCGCGACCTCGACACCGAGGCGGTTGCCGCCGTCGCCAGGGGCGTCAGCGCCGGCACGCCGCTCGGCGTGCTGCTGGCCGCGGACCGCGCCCGCCTGGCCAACGGCAGCCGCCGCGAGCTCCTGGACGACATTGCCGCGATCGAAAACCTCGAATGGGTCGGCCTGAAACCGGACTTCGACCGACTCAAACTCTCGACGACCCGCTGCCGACGCCGGCTGCTAAAGGTTTCCAGAGCCGACCTCGAGCGCGCCTTCGAGCAGTTCGAGTTCGTCGTTCACTATCAGCCCAAAGTCGAGCGCGGCCGGGGCGGTGACGACTGGCAGACCCGCGAGGCCGAGGCGCTGATTCGCTGGAAGCATCCCGAGCTCGGCCTGATCGGGCCCATGGAGTTTCTGCCCGAAGTCGAAGCCTTCGGGCTCATGGGACAGCTCACCGAGTTCGTCATCCGCAAGTCCGCTGCACAGCTTGCGACCTGGAAAGAGCGCGGCCTCGAGCTGACGGCCTGCATCAATCTCGCCTCCAGTCTGTTGAACGAGCCCGCGCTTGCAAGCCGCTACGCGACGCTGGTTCGCGAGCTCGGGTTCACGCCGGACAGCTTCACCCTCGAAGTAGTCGAGCAAGACCTGTCCAACCCCGACGCACCTCACGTCAAGGCGCTCAACGAGCTGCGCGCCGAGGGTTTTCGCCTGTGCCTCGACGACTTCCGCGTCGCGGCGGCGTCGCTTGCCACGTTCGAGCGGCTGCCGTTCGACGAGATCAAAATCCACGCCGCGGCGCTCAGGCGCGCGGGCAACGACGCCAAGGCCATGGCGGTGCTCGCGGCCGTGACCGGGCTCGCCCATAACTTAGGGATGTCGGTCTGCGCCGAAGGCGTCGAAGATCCCGCCGCGTTCGAGTTCCTGAAGACGATCAAGTGCGATCGAATGCAGGGCTTCCTGATCTCGGAGGCGGTCATGCCGGACATCATCCGCGCGGTGTACTCGACGGCGGGACTCGAGGCGGAGGACGTAGCCTGAGGGAGACGAACCCGGCGGCGTTCAGCGGCGGTTCGGCCAGTCGCCGAACTGCATCTCGAATTCCACGCCTACGCCGATATTGGTCTCGCGCGTTTCGATCTCGAACTCCCGCGGCCAGGACACGCTGGTCAGGAGTTCGACGAAAAACCACTCGCGCAGCACCGATCGCCTGAACCGGAGTTCGACGCCGTAGTCGGTGAGCGGCACCTCGGCCTCGGACTCACCGTTGGCGAATACGCTATAGGCGAGGGCGGCGCGGTCGCTCAGGTTCTGATACGCCGTGAGGCGCGACGCCCATTCGAGACCCTCCGACTCCTCGTCCTCGACGACCGACGTCCAGCTTCGCCACATCCAGCGCTCGCCGACCGCGACGTCGACGGTGTTCGTCAGCGACGCGCCGAAGCCCCGGGTGTCCTGCCAGAAGAGCTGGGGCACGACCCGCCAGAGCCAACGCTCGGCGACGACCGGGTTCCAGAAGTAGCGCGCACGACTGTACGGATCCAGCGGCGTCGATACTTTGACGCCGAGACCGAAGTCCCAGCCTTTGCGCAACGCACCGCCGCGCGAGTAGCCGAGACCGAGCAGGAAATCCTGTTCGTCGAACTCCTCGAAGCGCTCCGGAATGGTCTCGAAGTTCTCGTCTTCAGAGCCGTCGATGATGCGATCGGCGTCGCCCCGCCCGATCACGAGCCGCGCGCGTTTGTCGAGAGCCGGCAGCGCAACCTTGGCGCGCAGGCGGCCGCGAAAACGGGTCCCGTCACGCTCGTCCCAACGCAGTCCCGCGCCGACATAGCCGCGGCTGACGTTCCCCGCGCACTCGACGTCGCTCACGCCGAACAGGCCGTCGAACCAGCGCGACGACGTATAGACGATCTGCTCGATCCGTACCTGCGTTGTGTCGAGGAGCTTGTTCGGGCCCGGCTCGACGACCGGCGCCTTGCACTCGAGATCGGGCGGCAAACCGATCGTTCGCGCCGGCGGATCGGGCACGGTCTCCCGGCCCGCGCACGCGCTCAGCGCGAGCGCGGCGACGATCGCCCAGCAGCATCGCATGCTTTGCCCGCTCATGGACAAATTGTAACCAATGGCGCGGGCGGCTCTCAGGACCTGAGTCGCAGGCCCGGCAATAGGCGATAATCGGCGCTCATCGGCGCCCGCCGCTACTTGATGTGCTCGAGAATCCCGTCGAGTTCGTCGAGGCTGTTGTAGCTGATGACCAGCCGGCCGTGGCCCTTGGCACCATGCTCGATGCGCACTTTGGCGCCGAGCTTGTCGGATATGTCCGTTTCGAGCCGGCGTACGTCCGCGTTCGCGCCGTCGGCGGCGGGCTTCTTCTTTGGCGCGGGCTCGCGCATCCGCTTGACGAGCTTCTCGGTGGCGCGGACGGACAGTCCCTTGTTCACGACCTGGCGCGCGGCGTCGAACTGCTGCACGGGGTCCTGGATGGCGAGCAGCGCCCGGGCGTGCCCCATGTCGAGGTCGCGCGCTTCGACGAGCGGCTTAACGCGGTCGGCAAGCTCGTTCAGGCGCAGCAGATTGCTCACGGCTGCGCGCGAACGCCCGACGGCCGTTGCCGCCTCCGCGTGCGTCAGATCGAACTCGCGGATCAGCCGGTCGAGCGCGCGGCATTCCTCGAGCGGGTTCAGGTTCTCGCGCTGGATGTTCTCGATGAGCGCCATGGCGATGGCGTCTTCGTCGTCGATACTCCGGACGATCGCCGGCACTTCGGCGAGCCCCGCAAGCTGCGCCGCCCGCCAGCGGCGCTCGCCCGCGACGATCTCGTAACGCGCGCTACCGTCGCCGCGAAGCGGGCGCACGACGATGGGCTGCACGATACCCTGAGCGCGGATCGAATCGGCCAGGTCTTTGAGCGACTCCTGGCGCATGTCGACGCGCGGCTGATACTCGCCCCGGCGAAGCTCCTCGACAGGAATCTGCCTGAGCGTCTCGCCGCCGGTGTCCGCGGCGGGAGCCACGGCCGGGCTGGCCGCCGTCGTCTTGCTCAGGAGGCCGCCGAGATCGCGGCCCAGTCGTTTCTTGCGTGCGCTCATGGATCGGGTCCTTTTCTTCTACGCTGCGCCGGTGGCCGCCTCGGAGTCTTCGCGGCGCAGGATCTCCCCGGCCAGAGCGAGATAGGCGATCGCGCCGCGCGACGAGCGGTCGTGCAGAAGCACCGGCCGGCCGAAGCTGGGAGCCTCGGCCAGACGGATGTTGCGCGGTACGACGGTGCGGAAAACCTTTTTGTCGAAATGCTCGATGAGCTGCATCGACACTTCGTTGGAGAGGTTGATACGCGGATCGAACATCGTGCGCAGTATCCCGTAGACCTCGAGCGACGGGTTCACGGTGTCGCGTACCTGTTCGATGGTGCTCAGAAGCGCCGCCAGCCCTTCGAGCGCATAGTATTCGCACTGCATCGGGATCAGCACGCCGTCCGCGGCCGTCAGCGCGTTTACGGTCAGCATGTTGATCGATGGCGGGCAGTCGATGAGCACGAAGTCGTACAGACCCGCGACCGGCTGCAGCGCCTTCCCGAGCCGCATCTCGCGGCCGATCATTTTCAGGAGTTCGACTTCGGCAACGGTCAGGTCGTCGTTGCCCGGTAACACGGCAAAGTTGCCTTCGGGTGCGGAAACGATCGTGTCCGCGGCCGTCGCATCGCCGAGCAACACGTCGCAGCTCGTCAGCTCGAGCGTCATCTTGTCGATGCCGCAGCCCATGGTCGCGTTGCCCTGCGGATCCATGTCGACCATCAGCACCCGGCGCTGCGTCGCGGCGAGCGACGCCGCCAGGTTGACACACGTGGTCGTCTTGCCGACGCCCCCTTTCTGATTGGCAACTGCGAGAATTCGGGTCATGTATCGTTACGGGTTATTGCGGCGCGTCATGAGCACGGCGTGCCGCGATCCCTCCTCGAGACCCGGCACCGAAAGCGCGACGACGGTGGCTTTCCAGTGCGCGTCCAAATTTCTAAGTTCTTCCGCCGGATGGCGCCCTTTGAGCGCCAGGAACACCCCGTCCTCTCCCACGTGGTG
>JANQLK010000028.1 GCA_028280615.1 Woeseiaceae bacterium
AGTACGCACCGCCCAAGCCAGCATCAATCGCGGCGTCGCTGGGCTGGATGACACGCCGCTTCGCAAAGCACCGGCTCGACCAGGAATCCTGCGCGGCGAAGTGGCATGCCGGCGAGGACATGGACTGGGATCATGCGATGTTTGTCGCATTCGCCAACCGGCAGCACCCGCTATCCGATTCGGCGGCGCCGCCTACTCGAGGCCCAGCTCCGCCATCCCCTGGTTGAAGCGGATATCAACGGGGATGTTCGCCTGGCTCAGCCGATCGAGGTCGGCCTGGAGCTGGGCGCCGATGACGCCCTTGGTGTTGGTGAGTTCGAGCGCGCCTTCGTAGTCGCCGTCGCCCTGCAGCGTCAGGAGTAGCCGCGACAGGTCCTCCATCGCCTGCTTCATCGCGGCCTGGTCGACGCGGTACCTGCCCGTCTCGGCGTCGCGCACGAACGCGCCGGCCTCGCTGAAGAAATTGAAGCGGACCATGTTCGCGCGGCCGTGCGCGCTCGATGCGCCGAAACGCGTTGAGCGGAAGATGCCGGCCATGAAGGTCACGTAGTAGTCCATGAGGTCCACGTCGCCGAGCTCGCCCTGCTCGGCGAGCGCCGTGATCATGTACAGGCCCAGTACGTCGGCCTTGCCCTCCTCCATGCTCGAGGCAACGTCCTTGAGCGCCGTGCGCACCGTGGAGCTGCCGTCGATCGTATTCTTGATACCCAGGCCGTGCGCGACTTCGTGGAACATCGTATTGGCGAAGAATGCGTCGAAGCTCACGTTGTCGCGCTGTGACTCGTCGACGAGCACGTCCGCGATCGGCACGAGGATCTTGTCGAATTTGGCGCGCATGGCGTTCTTGAGCTGCAGACGCCGCGTACCCTTGGCGAGCTGCACCTCCTCGTCGTTGGGCAGGTTGATGGCGATCGTCTTGGAGCCCGCGTTCGAATCGCCCGCGTAGTAGACGACGTCGTAGGCATTGAGATCGGAATCCGTGCCCGGTACCTCGGACTTGTACGCCTCCGGCACGGGCAGCCCTTCCTGCAGCTCGGGCAGGAACGACGCGTAGCGGCTCAGGCGTTCGCTCCAGGCCATGTCCTTGATCAGCACATAGGCCTCGTAGGCCGCGCGGTAGCCGAACAACTGGTCTTCGTAGGTTTCGATCGGCCCGATCACGAGGTCGATCGGGTTGTTCTTCATGTCCATCCAGAGCATGTCGCTCAACTGGAACTCGTCGCTGGTCAGCGCGTTGGCGCGAATCTTCAGGTAGTTCTTGAACTCGATGTCCTCGGCGAGGTCGGCGGCTTCGCGCAGGAGCTCGGCGGCGCGCGCCAGCTCCTCGGCGTAGGCGACATGGTAGGCCACGAGAACGAGTTCGCCTTCACCGCTGCGCCGAACCAGAGAGTAGAGTCCCGCCTTGCCGGGCAGGTACGCGGTCTCGAACTCCTCGCGGGTCATGTCGGCCGGGTAAAAGTTCGCACCCAGCGGCTTCGGGCCGATGCCGTCGATGAACGGCCGGTTCTCGGCCAGCCGGTCCCAGGGCCCGTAGTTGATCTCGGCGAATTCCCGTCGCTCGCCAACACCCAGGTCGTCGAGCCAGTCCCTGTAGTCCTCGCGGTAGGCCTGCCGCCAGAACAGGTCGTCCATGATCACGGACGCCTCGATCAGGATGCCGATCATCTCCCTCTGCCGGTCGCTCAGATGGCTCAGGTCGGCGGTCAGCGTAAAGTCGGCGTAGATTTCCGGCCGCGGCTGGACGGTTTCCGCGGGTGTGACGCTGGCCTCGGGCGGTGTTTCCTCGCCGCAGGCTGCGATTGTCAGAGCGGCCAGGAGAATCGCCAGGAAAATCGGAAGACGAACGAGAGGGGCTTTGGCAATCACGGTATCTCCCTGCGGATGCGGGCAAAACGCGATTATTGCACACACCGACCCGCGCCGATTCCGGCCGGCGACGGGCTGCCCGAGTCAGATATCAACCAGTTCGACGTCCGAGATGTCGAGTTCTTCACCCAGGAACCGGCCGCCGACCCGAGCGAACCGTTTGGCGCCGTCGGAGGCCAGGAGCGTCAGGTTGCCGCCGCTCGCGCGCTGTCCGCGCAGCTTCGCCTCGTCAAGCGCCGTGACCGTCACGCCGGCAGCCGTGCTGGCCGAATCGACGATTTCGGTTGCCGGATCCGCCGACGCCCTGATCGCAGGCCGGAGTAGCGGGAAGTGGGTGCAGCCCAGGATGATGCTGTCGGGCGGGTCTGCCGCGGGCCAGGCCTCGGCCAGATAGCGGCCGACGATAGCCGCCGCGATATCGCCGTCCAGCCAGCCCTCCTCGGCCAGCGCGACGAGCAGCTCGCAGGCGTGCTCGGTGACTTGCGCATCGGGATCGCGGGCGACGATCGCACGCCGGTAGGCCTTGAGCCGCACGGTCGTTTCGGTCGCCAGCACGAGATGGCGGCCGCCCGGCCGCGCGGCGGTCGCAGCCTCCGCACCGGGATCGACGACGCCGATCACGGGCCGCGGCGCCAGCGCCTTGCGAAGCACATCGAGGGCGACGGCCGAGGCCGTATTGCAGGCAACGACGAGCATCTTGATATCGCGATCGGCCAGGTGCCGGCTCGCCTTAAAGGCGTAGCGCTCGATCGACTGCGGGCTCTTGGTGCCGTACGGCAGGCGCGCCGTATCGCCGAGATAGATCAGATCCTCGCCGGGGAGCAGTTCTCGGATTGCCTTGAGTACGGTGAGGCCACCGACGCCCGAATCGAATACGCCGATCGGGGCGGTGCTAGGATCGGGTGGGTTCATGCGCGCATTGTAAGCGCAATTCGGCGCGGGGCCGTGCTCCGAATGAGGCTTAAGAAACCGACTTGACCAGGAACGCCGGTATGTCCGCGGCATCCTCTACCGGTGCAGGCACACCGACGGCGGCCGGCTGCCGGACCAGTTCACTGTAGATGTCGAGCACGATGGCCGAGCACTGGCTCGCGTCCCGCTTCGACATCTTCCGGACCGACGCGTACACGCGGCTTTCGGTGTGCAACGGGGCCACGGCTCGCATGCGGCTCTGAAGATCGGCGAAGGGTTCGCGTGCGGCGATGGGCAGGTCATCCTGGTCGATGTCGCCAAGATTCTCGGTGTAGGCTTTCAGCAGCCGCTTCTTCATGCGGCCTTCGCCCGCCAGCACGGTCACGGCGGCGTGGAAGCGATCGACGGTACTCGACATTGTGGCTCCAGCGTTTTGATTGTTTTTCGAGCCTTCCGGGACGCTCTCACCCGTCGCCGTAGGCCATTTACGCTTGCGAGTCGCCACGTCCCTGTAGCTGGCGGCATCTGCGTGCCGTTCACACCTGATTTTTCCGTTGGCCAATCAGGGTTCTGCGCCTCGAAGTTATATCAGGTTTTCGAAACGGCGCGCAAGTGTCGCGGCGCGAGGATCACGCCTTGCTGAACTCCACGACCCAGCCCTGATCGCCGAGCTTGCGCTCGTCTTTGAACAACGGCTCGGACTGGCCCTCCTGCCACTCGGTAGCCAGCGTCTCGCTCATGATGTAACCGCGATGCGCCTCGAGCGCCGCCAGCACCGAATCCGAGCCCGTCACGCCGAGCACGATCCGGTCGCTGACCTTGAGGCCCGCCTGTTTGCGGGCATCCTGGATCGAGCGCACGATCTCGCGCGCGAAGCCTTCGCGTAACAGCTCCTCGTCCAGGCTCGTGTCCAGCGCGGTCAGGAAGCCCGCATCTTCGGCGCAGGCGTAGCCCTCGGCCGAGTTCGTCTCGATCAGCACGTCGTCGCCGGTCAGCTCGAGGATCTCGCCGCCCGCCTCGATCGTAAAGCGTTCGCCGCGCGCGGCCGCGCTCGCGATCGCCGCGCCGTCGGCCGCGTCGAGCGCCGCGCGTATCGCCGGCACGAGCTTGCCGTAGCGCTTGCCGAGGACAGGCAGATTCGGCTTGATCCTGTAACTCACGAGGCCCGCGTCGCGAGCGATAAACTCCAGGCTCTTGACGTTCAGCTCCTCGAGGATCTGGTCGGCATGGCTATCCAGCGCGCCGGCGGCCGCGTCGTCGGGCGCGCGCAGAAGCAGCCGCGAGAGCGGCTGACGGGTACGAACGCCGGACTGGCCGCGCGCGGCGCGGGCGAGGCCCACGACCTTCTGGACCACGCCGATGTCGTACAGCAGCGCGTCGTTTTGCCAGGCCGGATCGGCTTCGGGCCAGCGTGCCATGTGCACGCTTTCGGGGGCGTCGGGATGCACGCTCAGCACGAGGTTCCGATAAACGTTCTCGGCCAGGAACGGCACGAACGGCGCCATGAGACGGTGCGCGACATCGAGGCACTGGTACAGCGTGCGGTAGGCCGCGTGCTTGTCGGCGAGGTCCGTGGACTTCCAGAACCGCCGCCGGTTGCGCCTGACGTACCAGTTGCTCAAGCGGTCGACGAACGACTCGATCGCCTCGCCGGCCGTCTTCGCGTCGTAGTTGTCGAGCGCGTCGGTCACGCTCGTGACGGTCTCGTAGGCGAGCGCCATCGCCCAGCGGTCGATCTCCGGGCGCTCGCCGACGGGCACGTCCTTCGTGACGTCCACGTCGTCGATGCGCGCGTACAGCACGAAGAAGCCGTAGGTGTTCCAGAACGTGTTGATGAACGAACTTGCGACGTCGGCGACGATATCGACCGAGATGCGCTTCTGCACGTCGGGCGACAGCCTGGCCAAGAAGTACCAGCGCAGCGCGTCGGCGCCGACCGTATCGAACACGTCGTAGGGATCGATAATATTGCCGAGTGACTTGGACATCTTCTTGCCGTCCTTGTCGACGATGTGGCTCAGGCAGATCACGTTCTTGTACGCCACGCTGTCGGACACGAGCGTTGCGATCGCGTGCAGCGTGTAGAACCAGCCGCGGGTCTGGTCAATCGCCTCGCAGATGAAGTCGGCAGGGAAGTGCGCGTCGAACTCGTCGACGTTCTCGAACGGGTAGTGCCACTGCGCGTAGGACATCGCGCCCGAATCGAACCAGCAGTCGATGACTTCGGGCAGCCGCGTCCAGGTCCTGCCGTCCTTCTCGAACGTGATCTCATCGACGGCGGGACGGTGCAGGTCCAGCTCGGAGAGCTGCCTGCCGGACAGCGCCTCGAGCTCGGCCACCGAGCCCACGATCTCGTAGTTGCCGTCGCCGTCGGTCCAGACCGGCAGCGGCGTGCCCCAGAAGCGCTCACGCGACAGGGCCCAGTCGACGTTGTTCTCGAGCCAGTTGCCGAAGCGGCCGTCCCGAATGTGCGCGGGCACCCAGTTGATCGACTGGTTTAGCTCGGCCATACGCTCGCGGAACGTGCTCGTGCGAATGTACCAGGCGTTCTTGGCGTAGTAGATGATCGGGTCGCCGGTGCGCCAGCCGAACGGGTAGTTGTGCGTGTACCGCTCGGAGCGGAACAGGATGCCGCGCTCCTTCATGATCCGGATCAGCGGCTTGTCCGCATCCTTGAAGAACATCCCGGCGACGGGCTCGACCGCGTCCAGAAAGTTGCCGTCGAGGCCGACGCCGTGCACGACGGGGAGCTCGTTCGCGCGGCCGAACTCGAGGTCGTCGACGCCGTAGGCCGGCGCGGTGTGCACGATGCCCGTGCCGTCCTCGGTGCTGACGAAGTCGGCCGCGTAGACGTGAAACGCCTTCGGCGCATCGACGTCGAGATAGTCGAACATGCGCTCGTAGCGCGTGCCGACGAGGTCGGTGCCGCGCACGGTCCTGACGACCTCGTGCTCGACGTCGCCGAACACGCGCTCGCGCAGCGCCTCGGCGACGATCAGGGTCTCGCCATCCGCCTCGCAGTAGCTGTAGTCGATATCGGCACCGACCGCGAGCCCCATATTCGACGGCAGCGTCCACGGCGTGGTCGTCCAGACGAGGAAGCTCGTGTTGCTGTCATCGGCCACGTGGAAGCGCACGAACACGCTCGGGTCCTCCACCTCGCGATAGCCCTGCGCGAGTTCGTGCGAAGACAAGGTCGCGCCGATACGCGGGTCGTAGGGCACGACCTTGTAGCCGCGGTAGATCAGGTCCTTGTCCCAGATCTCCTTCAGTAGATACCAGACCGACTCGATGAAACTGTTGTCGAGCGTGAAGTAGGCCTCGTCGAAGCTGACCCAGAAGCCCATGCGCTCGGTCATCCGCTCCCAGTCGCCGATGTAGGTCATGACCGACTCGCGGCACAGTCGGGTGAATTCGGCGATACCGACCTTCTCCTCGATCTCGTCCTTGTCGTAGGTCTCGATGCGACCTTCGCGCTTCAGGCGCTTCTCGACCTCGTGCTCGACGGGCAGGCCGTGCGTGTCCCAGCCGGCCTTGCGCGGCACGTGATAGCCCTGCATCGTTTTGTAACGCGGGAAGACGTCCTTGAAACTGCGCGCGAGCACGTGGTGAATGCCGGGCTTGCCGTTCGCGGTCGGCGGGCCCTCGTTGAAGCTGAACCGGGGGCCATCGCGGGTCGCGTCGAGCGTCTTTTCGAAAGTCGAGTGCTCACGCCAGTATTCGAGCACCTCGGACTCGATGGCGGGGCCGTCGTAGCGGCTTGTGACTTCTTTGAAACTCAACTCTGCTCCTCAAAACGAAAACGCCCCGGGCATCCCGTCAGGGACACCCGGGGCGAAGATTCTCGCGGTACCACCCGGTTTCGCGGCTTGCCTACAGCTCGACCTGCCGCCTCCAGGACCTTGCAAGGGTCCGACACCCGTATCGTGGGTCATCCGGCCGGGCCTACGGGGCACTCATCGCGTGCCGTTCGGGCGGCGACTCCGGGGTGATATTCGGCGGCTCGATGCCCCGGGGCTCGCACCCTCCCCCGGTCGCTCGCGGCTCGAAAAGCCCGCCTACTCGTCCCCATCGACGTCTTGCGCGCACGGTAGCGTCCAAAGGCTTAAAAAACAAGCACGGGGACGCCCTCGAGTCGCAATTTCGGGCATCGACAGGTAACGTGTGGCGCCCGCCCATTCTCCCCGGGACCATCGTATCGTGACCCATTCGACTCGCCTGCTTTTCCTCTTGGCCCTCTTCGTCTCGCTCGCCGCGAGCGCCGCCGACAGCTTCGAATTCTGGCCCGGCGCCGACTACGACCCGGCCGTACCATCGGTCGAGAGCGTGATCGGGCATACGAGCGGCGAGCGCATCACATGGTACCGAGACGCGATCCGCTACTTCGAGACGCTCGAGACGGCATTGCCCGACCAGGTGTCGGTACACCGCTACGCGGAAAGCTGGGAAGGACGCGAGCTGATCTACGTCGTGATCTCTTCGGCCGCGAACATGGCGCGCATCGACGAGATCAAGGCCGGCATGCAATCCCTGCGCGATGCCGGCAGTACGAGCCAGGCCGAGGCCGACGCGCTGATCGAGTCGCTGCCGGCCGTTACCTGGCTGTCCTACGGCGTGCACGGCAACGAGATTTCGTCGACCGATGCCGCGATGCTGACGGCCTACCATCTGCTCGCCGCGCGCGGCGACGAGCGCGTCGGCAGGATCCTCGACGAGACCGTCGTCATCATCGACCCGATGCAGAACCCGGACGGCCGCGACCGCTTCATTCACGCCTTCGAGATGGCCGAGGGGCTCGAGCCGTTCGCCGACCGTCTGGCCGCCGAGCATGACGAGCCGTGGCCCAGCGGCCGCGTCAACCACTACCTGTTCGACCTGAACCGCGACTGGTTCATCCAGAGTCAGCCCGAGACGCGCGGCCGGGTCGACGCAATCCAGGAGTGGTACCCGGTTGCGTTCGTCGATGCGCACGAGATGGGCTCGGACTCGACGTACTACTTCGCCCCCGAGGCCCTGCCCTACAACCCGCATCTCGCCGCCGACCAGCGCGCGAGCCTGGAGCTGTTCGGCCGCAACAATGCGCGCTGGTTCGACCATTTCGGCATCGACTACTTCACGCGTGAAGTCTTCGACGCGTTTTACCCGGGCTACGGCGCGAGCTGGCCGTCCTACTTCGGCAGCGTCGCGATGACCTACGAGCAGGGTTCGGCGGGCGGGCTCATCTTTCGCCAGTACGACGGCGTCGAGGTCAGCTACGCCGAGACCGTTCGGGGCCATTTCGTCACCTCGCTCGCGACGACCGAGACCGTGGCGAACAACCGTGAGAAGTTCCTGAAGGAATTCTACGACTACCAGCGTTCGGCGATCGCGGAAGGCGGCCGCGAGTCGATTCGCGCCTACGTCCTGCCGACCCAGGCCGACCAGGCCGGCGCCGACAAGCTCGCCGCGCTGCTGGTCCGCCAGGGCGCGAAGATCGGCATCGCGACCGAGGGATTCCGCGCCTGCGGTGAGAACTTCGAGGCCGGCAGCTACGTCATCAACCTGAACCAGCCCGCGAAGCGGCTCATTCGCACGCTCATGGACATCGACGTGCCGATGGACGCCGAGTTCGTCGCCGAGCAGGAACGCCGCCGGGCGAAGGACCTTCCCGACGACATCTACGACGTCACGGCCTGGTCGCTGCCGCTGATGCTGAACGTCGAAACGGTCGCCTGCAGCCGCCGTATTGCCGTCGACACGACGCCGGCCGGCTCGGAGTTCGTCCGGCCGGGCGAGGTCCGCGGCGGCGAGGCGTCGGTCGCCTACCTCGTGCCCTGGGGAGAGGCGACCTCGGCGCGGTTTCTGGCCAACGCGCTGAAGCAGGGATTGGCCGTCAAGAGCACGGACCGGGCCTTCACACACGACGGACGGCGCTACGCGTCCGGCACGCTGATCATCGACGTCGCCGACAACCCGGACTCCGACGCGCGCATCCGCCACCTCGCGCTTACGACCGGGGCGAACGTCGTCGCGGTCGACGACAGCTGGATCAGCGACGGCCCCAATTTCGGCAGCGGGAACGTCGTACGGCACAATGCGCCGTCGGTCGCCATCGCCTGGGACCGGCCGACGAGCGCCTACAGCGCCGGCAGCACGCGTTTCGTCATCGAGCGGCAGTTCGACTATCCCGTGACGCCGATTCGCACGGAGCGCCTGAAGACCGCCGATCTGCGTAGCTACGACGTGCTGATCCTTCCCGAGAGCTGGGGCGACTATGCCGAGGCGCTGGGCGAAGCCGGTGCGGCAAATCTCAAGCGCTGGGTGGCCGAAGGCGGCGTCTTGATCGCCGTCGGTTCGGCCAATCGCTACGTCGCGGACGACAAGTTCGAACTCGCCGCGCTGCGCCGCGAAGACGCCGTCATCGAGACGGAGGACGACGACAAGGCCGCGAAGACGTCGGGCAACGGGGATGAAGACGACGACGTGTCCACGGTCGAGGGCCGCTATCTCGAGAGCCTCGACGACTACGAAGCGGCTATAAGGCCGGAACGCGAATCGCCCGACTCGGTCGGCGGCGTTCTGGTCCGCGCGACGGTAGACCCCGATCACTGGCTCGGCGCGGGCGTGGCCGAGACGATCAACGTGCTGGTGCGCGGACCGGACATCTACGCGCCGATAGCGCGTGACAAAGGCACCAACGTCGCGCGCTTCGTCGCGGCCGACGAGCTGCTCGCCAGCGGCTATCTCTGGGAGGAGAACCGCAGGCAGCTCGCCTTCAAGCCGTTCGCGGTAGTAGAAGACAGCGGCCGCGGCTTCGTCGTGTCGTTCACCCAGGACCCGAACGTGCGCGCGTACCTGGACGGGCTCAATGTGATCTTCATGAACGCGATCTTTCGCGGCAGCGCGCACGCGCGGCCGGTGCGCTAGCTGCGCTAGCGTCGCCCGAAATCGTCGCGCGTGAACATTCTGGGCGTGTCGGGATCCGCGAACCGGTCGGCAAGATCGCGCACCTGTTCGACGAGCGCGGCGCGAGTCTGGCGCAGCTCGCTGACTTCGCTCGAAAAGCGCGCGAGGCGCAGCACGCCGAGCATCGAGACCAGCAGGTTGGTCTCCGCCTCCAGCAGCCGGATCGACGCGGCGAAGCTCATGAACAGCGCGACGAGCGCAAGGACGCCCCACGGCCAGCCGAACGCGACGCCGATGAATGTCGCGACGACGACATAGATGAGTGGCAACAACAGGATCGTCGCAAACACCTTGAGCGTCGCGATGTCGTCCATCTCGTAGCTGAAGCGCTCGCCGACCAGCGATGCAATCCAGGCGACCGGCAGGTGCAGGAGCCCGCCTGGTACTGCAAGCGGCAGGAACAGGAGCATGGTCAGGAAGCGGCGCATCGCCCGGCGGATCGCCTGCGGCTGCGAGATCTCCTTGCGCAGCTGGTAGTCCTTCAGCCCGAGCATGTCGAGCCGCGCCTGGTACTCCTCGGCTGCCTTCTGGAAAGCTTGCGTCTCAGCATGATCCAGCGAGGCGAGGTAGCCGTCGACGAAGCGCCGGTTCAGTTCGACGTACTGGCTCGGCGTAAGCTCGACCGACGTGGGCTTGTACAGGCGGCGAGCGATCTGCGCCTTTCTGAGCGTACTCCAGTCCGGTGCGTTCAGCGTGACGGCGCGCAGCGACTGGGCCAGGAGCTCGGTCAGCTCGGCCACGGCGGTTCGCTCGTCGTCCCGGAACCGTGCGCCCCAGTCCGCTCCCACGACGATCGGCTCGCCAAACTCGATGAGCACCTGGCTGCGGAACCGATGCCGGTGAATGTAGTTGAGTCCACAGGGTATGATGCGCACCTCGGTCCTGCCGCGCGCCGCGACCGCCAGCGCGATGCGTGCCGTCCCGGTCTTGAGCTGGGCGAGCTGCGACTCGGCGTGGCTGATGCCCTCCGGAAACACGCCCATGCAGTTGCCCGACTCGATGACCTCGTAGAGGGCCTCGAATGCCGCGGAGTTGTCGACCTCGCCGCCGTGTTCCTCGCGACGATAAACGGGAACCGCCCCGGACGCGTCGAGCAGGCGGCCCATGATCGGGAAGCGCCAGAGCTTCGCGTTCGCCATGAAGTGCAGCGGCCAGCGTCCGCATTTCTCCGTCAGGAGCCAGCCGTCCATGAGCGCGTTCGGGTGGTTGCCGGCGAAGATCACGGCTCCGTCGGCCGGCACCTGCTCCCGGCCGACGACGTCGATCCGGCGGAAGAACGTGTTCGTGATGACACGAACCAGGCCCCGAACGAATCGCCGTAGCATGTTTCCCCCCAAAACGCGGTTCTCGCGCTGCCGAGGCCACTTTGCGGTTTGCCGCGAATTGCTGTCAAATCGGGCGCTGTTCGCGCAGGAGGCCGGACGATGTTTCCAGAGCCCCGAATAGTTGCCGCCAACGGTATCGATCTTGCCGTCTACGAGCAGGGCGAGGGCCCGCCCGTCGTGCTGCTGCACGGCTTCCCCGAACTCGCGTTCTCGTGGCGCTTCCAGCTGCCGGCGCTGGCCGAGGCGGGTTATCGAGCGATCGCGGTAGACCAGCGCGGCTACGGCCGCTCGAGTGTGCCCGGCAACGTCGACGACTACGGCATCATGAACCTCATCGGTGACGTGCATGGCTTGCTCGACGCGCTCGACCTCGAGTCAGCGACATTCGTGGGCCACGATTGGGGCTCGCTGGTCCTCTGGAGCATGGCGCAGCTCGCGCCCGAGCGCATCGACGGGCTGATCCAGCTCAACATCCCGCATTTCCCGCGCTCCCCTGTGGACCCGATCGTGCTGTTCCGGCAGCGTTTCGGCAACGACTTCTATATCGTGAACTTTCAGGACTCGACCGAGGCCGACCGCGCCTTTGCGAGCAACCCGAAACACTTCTTCGACATGATGATGCGACGCAAGCAGGTAACGCGCGCGCAGTTCGACCACCTGCCAAGGGAAATGAAGGTCTTGAGCCTGCTGCGCGTCGTCAATCGGCAGCAGGGCATGGGCGAACCGCTCCTGTCCGAACGGGAACGCGACTACTACGCGGCTGCGTTCGAAAAGACCGGCTTCACGGGAGCGATCAACTGGTACCGCAACTGGACGAAGAACTGGGAGAAGCTCGAGGGCGTCGACCAGCGCATCGACATCCCGACCCTGTTTATCGGCGCCGTCGACGACGTCATTATCGCCCCCGAGCACATCGAGGGCATGAAACCGCTCGTCAGCGACCTCGAGCTGCACATGCTCGACGACTGCGGCCACTGGAGTCAGCAGGAGCGGCCGGACGAGGTGAATGCGCTGATGATCGACTGGCTGGGGCGGCGGCCCGCAGTCTAGTTCAGCGCCGCCGAGACGACGGCATCCGTGCCCTCGCCGAACATGGCCCGGTCGAATGCGTTGATCATGTCGTCGGTCTCCTGCACGCCGACAACGAGCAGGCGGCGGTTGAGCAGATACGCGGGCACAGCGGCGATACCGCTGTCGCGAACCTGGCGCTCGCAGGCGAGCACGGCGTCGCGGATCGTCTCGTTTTCGGTGGCCGCGATGACGTCGGCGGTCAGGATGCCGTTGCGCAGACCGATGTTCGCGAGCACCTCGACGTCGCCGATGTCCCGACCCTGCTCGAAAAACGCGGACATCAGGTCGTCCGCGATCGCGACAGCGTCGATTCCGCGTGTTTCGGCAAGGTACAGAAGCTGGTGCGCACGCAGCGTGTTCGGCATGCGCCTGATGCGGTCGAAGCGAAACCCGATGCCCGCGGCCTTGCCCTCGGCCCGCAGGTTGTCGAGCACGGGCTCGACCGCCTTCGCGCTGCCGAAGCGCTCGGCCAGGTAGTCGTCGAACGCCTTACCCTCGACGGGCAGCTCGCGATTGAGCTGCCACGGATACCAGTTTTGCTCTACGGGACCCTGTACGGCCTCGAGCGCCGCGTCCAGGCGGCGTTTGCCCAGGAAGCTGAACGGGCATGCGACGTCGCCGATGGCGTCGACGGTCAAGAGCGCGCTGGTGGCAAGGCGTGGCGTCGTGCCTTTCGGGCTGGCGATATTCTCGCGCATGTTCCTGTCCTCCATCATGTCCCCTGAAATGCGGCCCGGCGGCCCGTTATCAAGGGTGCCAACCCCCACCTGAACGGCAGATGACTGCCTGAAGTATTGGATTCAGCGGGCTCGAAAAGATTCTCGGAACTTTCGCCCGTCCCGGACTCGCGTCACACTCGGCCCTGGATATCCCGCATCCCGCGCCAGAAGCTCACGTAGGCGAAAAATCCGGCGATGACGAAATTCGCGATCTCGGCCGTCGTGATGGGCATGAATGGCCCGTCGTAGCTCAGCCCCGCCGGAAACATGGCCCTGAGCGCCATGCCGATGATCAACGCAGCCAGCGCGAACGTCGATTCGACGCCGGCGATGACACGCTCGAACCGGGGCCACTTGAGTACGCCCAGAAAGCAGGCCGCGCACAGGACATAATACGCAGCCCTCAAGCCCGGCGATTCGTCGAGAAACGCGACGCGTACGTTGACGCCGAACAGCCAATCGGACAGTACAAACAACACCGTGGCGGCGTAGTATCCAAGTAGCAGGTAATGCTGCGTGCGCGTCGCGGTCAGCGGGCCGTACTCGTAACAGGATGTAGCAAGCATCCCGCGGACGCGGCTTTCGTGCAATATTTGGCGGCGGAAACGGGTCATTTAAGGCGTATGTCATCCGCCACGGAGGCCGGCTGTGCTGATCAAGAAGCGTTCGAAAATCGATGGTTCGGATATTCGCCCCAGCGAGATCACGAGCGAGAGCAACTACCTGAACCGCAGGACGTTTCTAAAGGCCGGTGCCGGCGGTGCGGCGATCGCGGGCGCCGCGTCGATCGGCGGCGCGGCGCTCGGCGCGGTCGTCCCGCCCGAACGCAAGGCGGATATCCCGGACATCGCGAAAAGCCCGTACAGCACCGACGAGACGCCGAACAGCTACGAGGACGTCACGACCTACAACAACTACTACGAGTTCGGCACGGGCAAGGCCGACCCGGCCCGCAATGCGACCGGATTCAAGCCGCGGCCGTGGACGATTACGGTCGACGGCCATGCCGAGAACACGGGCACGTTTGATTTCGACGACTTCATCAAGCCGTACACGGCCGAGGAGCGCATCTACCGCATGCGCTGCGTCGAAGCGTGGTCCATGGTCATCCCCTGGGTCGGCATTCCGCTGGCCGAGATCGTCAAGCGCCTGTCGCCGACGTCGAAAGCCAGGTACGTGGCCTTCGAGACGCTGGCCGATCGCAAGCAGATGCCGGGCCTGCGCTATCGCGTGCTCGACTGGCCGTATCGCGAGGGCCTGACGATCGACGAGGCGACCAACCCGCTGACGATACTTGCGGTGGGCCTTTACGGAGAGACGCTGCCGAACCAGAACGGTGCGCCGCTCAGACTCGTCGTGCCGTGGAAGTACGGCTTCAAGGGCATCAAGAGCATTGTTCGTATCAGCTTCGTCGAGAAGATGCCGAAGACGAGTTGGAACATGGCGGCGCCCCAGGAGTACGGTTTCTACGCCAACGTGAATCCCGATGTGGATCATCCGCGCTGGAGCCAGGCCCGCGAGCGGCGAATCGGTGCGAGCCTGTTCGCGTCCAAGCAGGACACCCTGATGTTCAACGGCTACGGCGAGTTTGTCGCAGACCTGTACAAGGGCATCGACCTGAAACGCAACTATTGAGTCAGCGCATGCCGACCGTCCGGCAAATCCGTTTTGTCATCAAACCGGCGGTCTTCGTGATCTGCCTGCTACCCGCGCTTTGGGTCGCCGCCGCCGCGTTCGGTGTCGGCGGCGGTCTGGGCGCCAATCCGATCGAGGCGATCCTCGACCACTTCGGCAACTGGGGTATTCGTTTGGTCATGGTCGCGCTCGCCGTGACGCCGCTCAGGCAGTTAACGGGGCTCAACTGGATTGCCCGCTTTCGGCGCATGCTCGGCCTGTTCGCCTTCTTCTACGTTTTCATGCACTTCCTGACCTGGCTCGTTCTCGACCAGGGACTCCTGATGTCGGCCATCATCGAGGACATCGCCAAGCGGCCGTTCATCACGATCGGCTTCGCGGCGCTGCTGCTGCTCACGGCCATGGCGGCGACCTCCACGGCAGGCATGCGCCGGCGTCTCGGGCGGAGCTGGGACCGCCTGCACATGGGCGTATACGTTGTCGGCATCCTCGCCGTGTGGCATTACTGGTGGCAGGTCAAAGCCGACATTCGCGAGCCGCTGCTGTACGCTGCAATCCTTGCGTTTCTATTGGGTTACAGGCTGTGGCGGCGTCGATCGCGCGCTCGGCGGGCCGTACCGGCCTAGCTTGAATTCGGCGTCTCCGGCGCCAAATCCTGAGCATTCGCATTCTTCCTGCCTGGAGAGCCTGTTCATGTTCAAACGCATTGCCCTTTTTATCGCCACTAACCTGGCCGTCATCTTCGTCCTGAGCATCGTCCTGAGGCTTCTGGGCGTCGACAGCGTGCAAACGGCGCAGGGCACGATCGACTACGAAGCGCTACTCGTCCTGTCGCTGGTCATCGGTTTCGGCGGCTCGTTCATCTCGCTCGCGATGTCCAAGTGGATGGCCAAGCGCTCCACCGGCGCGCAGGTCATCGACCAGCCGCGCAATTCGGCCGAGTCCTGGCTTCTGTCGACCGTTCAGCAGCAGGCGCAGAAGGCCGGCATCGAGACGCCCGAGGTCGCCATCTACGACTCGCCCGACATGAATGCCTTTGCGACCGGCATGCGCCGCAACTCGGCGCTGGTCGCGGTCAGCACGGGCCTCTTGCGCGGTATGCCCAAGGATGAAGTCGAGGCCGTGCTTGCGCACGAGGTCTCGCACGTCGCGAACGGCGACATGGTCACGCTCGCGCTCGTGCAGGGCGTCGTCAACACCTTCGTGATCTTCCTGTCGCGCATCGTCGGCCACTTCGTCGACCGCGTGCTGCTGCGCAACGAGGGCGGCTACGGCATCGGCTACTTCGTGTCGGTGCTTGCAGCCCAGCTGCTGTTCGGCATCCTCGCAAGCGTCATCGTCATGTACGTGTCGAGGCAGCGCGAATTCCGCGCCGACGCGGGCTCGGCCGAGCTGAACGGCAGGCAGCCGATGATCAACGCGCTTGCCAGGCTCGAGGGCGGCATGCCCGCGCAGCTGCCGGAATCGCTAGAGGCGTTCGGCATTTCCGGCGCCAGGCGCGAGGGTTTCAAGGCGCTGTTCATGAGCCACCCGCCGATTCCGGCGCGGATTGCGGCGCTCAAGAATAGCTAGTTAATCGCTACTTCGCGTAGTCCGTCGCGCCCAGGAAATGCAGCGACACATAGGGCTCGTCACCGACCACCCAGCTGTCGTGAGGCTCGCCAGGCACGTAGAACAGGTCACCGGCCTTCATCTCGGTGACCCGGCCGTCTGAGAAAGCCGCGGTCGCGCAGCCCGAAACGACCATGCCGACATGCTCGACCGTGCAATAGTCCTCGCCGATCTCGCTGCCGACGTCCTCCGACCACTTCCAGCCCGGCTGGTAAGTCGCCCGGCCGATCGTCATGCCGCCGAGCGTGACTGTCTCGAACCTGCCCTTTTCGAACGCTCGCGTTTCGTCCGGTGAGTCGAAGCGTTTCAAGATGACGTCAATCATGTTCAGCAACTCCTTGCGATGCCGTTGCCTCGAGCCATCATCCGTCTTTGGGTGTCACCTCGCAAATTAGAGCTTCGGCAGGCTCAATAAAAAAAGCCCGGCAGGTTTCCCTGCCGGGCCTCTTTCTTCGAGCGAATGGCTCAAGGCGTTTACATCATGCCGCCCATGCCGCCCATGCCGCCCATGTCCGGCATGGCCGGAGCCGCTTCGTCCTTCGGCAGGTCGGCGATCATCGCTTCGGTCGTGAGCAGGAGGCCCGAGACCGAGGCTGCGTTCTGCAGCGCGAAGCGCGTGACCTTCGTCGGGTCGAGGATGCCGGCTTCGATCATGTCGCCGTACTCGCCGTTGGCTGCGTTGTAGCCGTAGTTGCCCTCGCCTTCGGCGACTGCATTCAGAACGACACTGGCGTCGCCGCCGGCGTTCTTGACGATCTGGCGCAGCGGCTCTTCGACAGCGCGCTTCAGGATGCTGATGCCGACGTTCTGGTCGTCATTGTCACCCTTGAGCTTGCCGATCTTGGAGACGGCGCGAATCAGCGCGACGCCACCGCCCGGTACGACGCCCTCTTCGACGGCGGCACGCGTTGCGTGCAGCGCGTCTTCGACGCGAGCCTTCTTCTCTTTCATCTCGACTTCGGTGGCAGCGCCAACCTTGATCACAGCAACACCGCCGGACAGCTTGGCAACGCGTTCCTGCAGCTTCTCCTTGTCGTAGTCCGACGAGGAGTCGGCGATCTCCTGGTTGATCTGCTCGACACGACCCTGGATGTCGGCCGTTGCGCCGGCACCGTCGATGATCGTCGTGTTCTCCTTCGAGATCTGGATCTTCTTGGCTTCGCCCAAGTCTTCGATCGTTGCCTTCTCGAGCGACAGGCCGACCTCTTCCGAGATCACCTGGCCGCCGGTCAGGACCGCGATGTCCTGCAGCATGGCCTTGCGGCGGTCGCCGAAGCCCGGCGCCTTGACGGCCGCGACCTTGACGATACCGCGGATGTTGTTGACGACCAGCGTCGCGAGCGCCTCGCCTTCGACGTCTTCAGCGATGATCAGGAGCGGACGGCCGGCCTTGGCGACGCCCTCGAGGATCGGCAGCAGATCGCGGATGTTCGAGATCTTCTTGTCGAACAGCAGTACGAGCGGGTTGTCATGCTCGACCTGCTGGCTCGCAGCGTCGGTGATGAAATACGGCGACAGGTAGCCGCGGTCGAACTGCATGCCCTCGACAACGTCGAGTTCGTTCGCGAGGCCCGATCCCTCTTCGACCGTGATGACGCCTTCCTTGCCGACTTTCTGCATGGCTTCGGAAATGATCTCACCCACCTCGGTGTCCGAGTTGGCCGAGATCGAGCCGACCTGTGCGATGGCGGTTTCGTCTTCGCAAGGCTTCGACAGGTCCTTGAGTTCGGCGACGATGGCGGCCGACGCCTTGTCGATGCCACGCTTGAGGTCCATCGGGTTCATACCGGCGGCAACCGACTTCAGGCCTTCGCGCAGGATCGCCTGGGCGAGTACCGTGGCGGTCGTGGTGCCGTCACCGGCGACGTCCGAGGTCTGGGAAGCGACTTCCTTGACCATCTGGGCGCCCATGTTTTCGAACTTGTCTTCGAGCTCGATTTCCTTAGCAACCGAGACACCGTCTTTGGTGACCGTCGGCGCGCCGAAGCTCTTGTCGAGGACGACGTTACGGCCCTTCGGACCGAGCGTGACCCTGACGGCGTTCGCGAGAACGTTGACGCCTGCGAACATCTTCTGCCGGGCTTCGTCGCTAAAACGTACTTCTTTAGCAGCCATGTTTGTTTACCTCTATCTGATAAAAACGGGATGTCGACTGGCGGACGGGCCTCAGGCCTCGATCACAGCCATGATGTCGTCTTCCTTCATAACGAGCAGGTCTTCGCCTTCAACCTTGACCTCGGTGCCAGCATATTTGCCGAACAGGACCTTGTCTCCGACCTTGACGTCCAGCGCGCGGACCTCGCCGTTTTCCTGGATCTTGCCGTTGCCGGCCGCGATGATCTCACCCTTGATCGGCTTCTCGGCCGCAGCATCCGGAATGACGATGCCACCGGGGCTGGTGCGCTCCTCTTCCATACGCTTGACGATGACCCGATCATGAAGCGGACGAATCTTCATGGTTGTACTCTCCTGTAAACTATTGATTTACAATCAATTAACGAATCTTCCGCGGCAGAGGCTGTTAGCACTCGGCCGCGAGGAGTGCTAATTATGATGATCGGCAGACAGATTTCAAGGGCTTGCGGGTGCCCGAACGGCCGAAAAACAGACCTGGTCGGGTGACTCCGGCGCCAAGACGCGTAACAATCCGCTTCCCTCACCGGT
>JANQLK010000051.1 GCA_028280615.1 Woeseiaceae bacterium
AATTCCTTGAACAATTCGCCGCGGATTTTTGTGGCTGGCAAGGCGCGGCGACGAGTCATAGCGGGCTATGGCGAGGAGCCGCAACGCCGCCAGACGCAATAAGGACGCGGCGAATGGTTCAACGAATTGACCGGACAGGACACTCAGGTCCTGTAAACACGGAGTTTGCAATGCGAGCGACGATACTCATGCTGGCGATGGTAACGATGGCGCTGATCGCGCCCGCCCATGCGGCATTCGACGTGGTCTCCAGGGCGTACGAAGTGAGCCCGCGGAATTTCACGATGCCCACGACGCCTAACGGCGGCCTCATCATGCGCGAGTGCAGCGCCTGCGACGCGCGGATGCTCCGCGTGACCAGCACGACGATCTATTCGTTTGACGGCCGGCAGATGTCGCTCGACCGGTTCCGGGAAGCGTTGATGACGGCGCCGGCTGACGCCGTCACGATCGGCGTAACGCACCATCTGGAGTCTGACACGGTGCTGCGGGTTTCGGCAACGCTCAGCGTGGAGCCGTAGCGATGGGGCACAGCGTAGTCGGTATCCTCGAGCGTTGGGCCACGGCAGTTCGCCGGATGCTGGCCGGCAGCGCCCTGCTCGTCAGCGCGGCAGCAGTCGCGGATGACACCGAAATCCTGCTGGTCGATCCCGAGCAGCCGCCAAAACCGAACGTGCTGTTCGTCCTGGACACGTCGATTTCCATGAACTCGACCGTGTCGACGAACGATCCCTATGACGACGACACGGACTATGCCGGCGCCTGCGACAGTGACGCGCTGTACTGGTCCGACGTCGACGCCATCCCGGATTGCAGCGCGACGCGCAACTACATCCGGAAGTCGGCGTTTGAATGCGATGCCGCGCTCGATTCGCTCGACCGAGTCGGCGGCTACACGAACACGTTTGCGCAGTATCGCGGCGGCGACAGGGACGGCGTCGGTTCGAGTCCCGAGCGCTGGCAAAACCTTGCGCCTGGCTACCACAACGCCGTCGTCGAGTGCCAGGCGGACTCCGGCATTCACGGCGACGGGCGCAGCAGTTTCCGCTACGCGGCGAGTGGAACGGCGCTGTCCGATCCGTTTACCGACCGGGCCGACGAGGAGCTTTCCTGGGGTAGCGCCCCGCGCAACGTCAGCTACACGGTATACGACGGCAACTACCTGAACTGGCAGGCACAGCCTGACAGCTCGACGACCACGCTGACCGAGATCATGCAAACCGCGACCAAGGCCATCCTCGATGCGCAGGTCAACATGAACGTCGGAATCATGCGCTTCAACAATCGCGACGGCGGCCCGGTCATCTTCGGCCTCGCGGACCTGGAGAACAATCGTACGGCACTCGCCGAGATTATCGAAGAGCTGCCCGCGGACGGCTTCTCGCCGCTGTCCGAGACGCTGTACGAATCCGCACTCTACTGGCGCGGCGACAGCGCATTTTACGGAGAGCTGGTCAATGATATTCCGACCGATCCGAACGCGCTGGCCTCGACCGCCCCGGAGGTTTATCGGCAGCCGGCGTTCGGCTCGTGCTCCAAGAACTACGCCGTGCTGCTCACGGACGGCGCTCCCAGCGAAGACCTCGATACGCCGGCGCTGGCCGCGGGTCTGCCCGATTTCGCGGCGACACTCGGACGCACGGCCTGCGACGGCAGCGGCGAGGGACACTGCCTGGACGACATCGCCGAGTACCTCTCGAAGATCGACCTGGATCCGACGACACCCGGCGACCAGAGCGTCATCACGCACACGATCGGCTACAACGTCGATCTCGCGCTGCTCGAGGAAACGGCAGCCGACTCGGGCGGTCGCTACTTCACGGCGGACGACATGCAGTCTCTGAGCCGCGCGTTCCAGGAAATCGTCGGTAACGTGACCGAACGCGGCGTATCGTTTGTTGCGCCGACGATCCCGGTCAATTCGTTCAATCGGACGCAGAACCTGGATGAACTCTATTACGCGGTGTTCGGCGTGCGGGCCAACGCGCGTTGGCCCGGCAACCTGAAGCGCTACGCAATTCTCGACGGCGCCGTCGTCGACTCCCGCGACATCCCCGCCGTCGATCCGGCGACGGGCCAGTTCGCCGAAACGTCGAGGAGTTTCTGGTCGGCCGAAGACGACGGCAACTCTGTCGAACTCGGCGGCGCCGCGGGCCAGCTTCCGGATTCGTCCGCTCGCAACGTCTACACCAATATCTCCGGCGACTCGCTGACGTCGGCGGCAAACGCCGTGAGCGTAGCGAACGCAAACGCCTTCTCCAACGAGGATCTCGGGCTGACCGGAGCGAGCGGAGAGCCGTCCAGGGACGACCTTATCCGCTGGATCCGTGGCTTGGACGTCGATGCCGTTGTCAAAGGCCAGGTCGGGGGGACCGAACGCCGGTCGATGGGCGACCCGCTGCATTCGCAGCCGGCGGCCGTGGCATACGGTGGCACGCCTTCCGCCTCGAGGGTTGTCGTGTTCGTGGCCACCAATGACGGTTACCTGCACGCCGTGGACGGCCGGACCGGTGTCGAACTCTGGTCGTTTATTCCGCGGGAGTTTCTGTCAAATATGACCCGCCTGTATTTCGACCCCGCCTCGCGCTACAAGACGTACGGCATCGACGGCAACATCGTCCCGGTCATCAAGGACGTGGACGGCGACGGCGAGATCGAGTCCTCGGACGGCGATTTCGTTTATCTGGTCTTCGGCCTGCGCCGCGGCGGTTCGAAGTATTACGCCCTCGATGTCACCAACCAAACGACGCCGCGCGTGCTCTGGACGGCGGACTTCCGGGAGTTCGGCGAATCCTGGTCGACGCCGTCAGTCGCGAAGATCGACATCGCCGGCGTCTCGCAGAACGCCGACGACGCGGTCGTCGTCATTGGCGGCGGCTACGACACCGTTCACGATACCGCCGCCTTCAACAGCGATGCTGACGCGTCGGGCGCCGGCATCCACATGCTGGACCTCGTGACCGGGCAGCGCCTCTGGCGCGCCGGTCGGGACAACGCTGCGGACCTCGAATTGCCGTCGATGACCCGCGCGATACCCGCGAGCGTACGCGTCATCGACATCAACGGCGATACCTTTGCGGACCGGATGTACGCGTCGGATCTGGGCGGGCAAATATGGCGCTTCGACGTCGTCAGCGGATCGTCGCGTTCGAATCTGGTAGCGGGCGGCGTTATCGCGCAGCTGGGCGCCGAAGGCACAGGCAACGAGGGTCCCGCCGATACGCGCCGCTTCTATAATACTCCTGATGTTTCGCTGGTCTCCGACCCATCGCAGCAAAGCCGCTTCCTGGCCGTCAGCATCGGCTCGGGATATCGCGCACATCCGCTCGACTCGAGCGCCGCCGACCGCTTCTATTCACTCAGGGACGATGAGGTCTTTGGCCGGCTGACGCAGAACCAGTACGACAACTTCGACGTCATCGAGCAGGACGATCTCGTCGAAGTCAGCGGCCAGGTACAGACGATCGTTGGCGAAGCCGACCGCGGCTGGATGTTCACGCTGCCGCCTGACGAGAAGGTGCTGACCGATTCGGTCACGTTCAACAACGAACTGTTCTTTGTGTCGTATTCGCCGAACACCGACTCGCCGCCCGGCTGTTCGATCGCTCAGGGACGCAATACGCTGTATCGCATGTCGATCATCAATGGCGACCCGCTGTTCCCTAATCTCGAAACGCTGTCGGGCTCCGCGGCCGATGATGAGCGCTCGGAGCCGCTTGCCCAGGGTGGTATCGCGGCGAATCCGGTTTTCGTCTTCCCGCCAAGGCCCACGGGTTGCTCCGACGCCAACTGCGTGCCGCCACCCATCGCCTGCGTCGGCGTCGAGTGTTTCGATCCGGGCTTCGTCAACAATCCCGTGCGAACGCTCTGGACCCAGGACGGTATAGACTAGCCACAGTGAACGCCAGGACGAACCACCGCTCTAGCAGGCAGTCGAAAAACCACGTTTTTCAACAGCCTGCCAGGACCTACCGCGGCCGCCGGACCTCTGCCGGTATCACGCTGATCGAGCTCATGATCGTCGTCACGATCCTGGCATTCCTCGTGGTCGTTGCCTACCCGAACTACCGGGACGTGTCGGCTCGGGCGAAACGCAACGAGGCGAAGGCCACACTGCTGCAGATCGCGGCGCAGCAGGAACGCTGGTACCTCAACAACAACAGCTACACGCTCGACATGACGAACCTGGGTTTCGATGTGGCCGACGGCCACATCACGCCATCCGAGACCTACGTCGTCTCCGTAACGGAGGCCGACCCAAACAACTTCACGGCGATCGCGACCTACCGTCCTAACGACGCCGAAGCCGGTCGTTGCCGGACTTTTCAGATCGACGGGCGCGGCGAACGTATTTCGTGGCCGCAAACGGATTGCTGGACCCGGACTCGTCGCTGACGCGCGGTCCTGGAGCCTATCTCAAACCGGATTGGGTAATTGGGTAACGCTCAGTCTGCGTTACTCCGGTCCACCGTGGCGGCGGGTTGCCGTCCCGAAAAGAACAGCGAGTCGACGATCAGGAGTGCCGCACCCATCGTAATGGCTGCATCCGCGACGTTGAATGACGGAAACGGGTCGAAAAACGGCACGCCTGAAAACCGGACCTGGATGAAGTCGGTGACATAACCGAGCAGAATCCGATCGACGAGATTGCCGACGGCGCCGCCCAGCACGAGCGCCAGACCGGCCGACAGTACAACGAGCCCATCCCTGCGGATTCGCCAGAGCCAGACCGCAATGACGCCACTGACCGCCGTTGCGAGGACGACGAAGAACCAGCGTTGCCAGCCGCCCGCATCCGCGAGCAGGCTCCACGCGGCACCGTAGTTGCGCTGGTGGGTCAGAGCCAGCACGTTCGTCGAGTCGAACGGTATGGGCGGCTGACCGTAGTCGATCGCGCGGATGACGAGGTACTTCGTAAACTGATCGACGATAACGACGAGGGTCGCGAGGCTCATCCACAGCGCGAAGCGTCGTTTGCCCAAGCCCGGTTTCTTCATGCTGTTCTGGTCGTCCGTCATGCCGCGGATTCGGCGAGTATCGAGCGGGCATTGTCGGCATCGATGTGCATTTGTGCAACCAGCGCGCCTACCTTGTCGTACTTGACCTGGTCGCGCAGCCTCGCGATGAAGTCCACGTGAATGTACTGACCGTAGATGTTCCGGTCGAAATCAAAAAGGTGCACCTCGAGCAACGGCTTCGTACCGTTGAAAGTGGGCCTCGAACCCACGCTCGCGACGCCGTCGACCGTCCCCGGCCCGAGGCCGCTTACGCGCACCGCGAAGATCCCCATCACGGGGCTCTGTCGTCTGCGCAGGTCGACGTTGGCGGTCGGATAGCCGAGCTGCCGGCCGACCCGCTGCCCGCGGACGACTCGACCGGACATTCGGTACGGCCGTCCGAGCAGACGCGCCGCCTCGCGCATGTCGCCGGCGACACAGGCTTCGCGCACGGCGGTGCTGCTGACTCGAACGTTGCCGACGAACACGCTGCCCTGCCTCTCGACGTCGAATCCGAGCGCACGACCGGCGCGCTCGAGTTCCTCGAGTCCGCCTTCGCGGCGGCGTGCAAACCGGAAATCGTCGCCGATGATGACGCGCCGCGCGTTGAGACCGTGCACGAGTATGCGGCGTATGAAGTCGGCGGCGCTGATGTCGCGCATCGCGGCGGAAAAGCGTGGGCAATAGAAACAGTCGATGCCGAGCTCTTCCAGGGCCTCGTATTTCTCACGAAAACGCATCAGGCGCGCCGGCGGCCGTGCGGCCTGAAAGAACTCTTTCGGCGTCGGCTCGAAACTCATCACCGCCGTGATCAGTCCTCCATCCGCCGCGGACCGGGTGGCCCGATCGAGCAGGCGGCGGTGACCGAGGTGCAAGCCGTCATAGGCCCCGATCGTGACGACGCTGCCGCATTCGAGGCGCTCGAACGGCAGGTCGCCCAGATGACGAACGAGTTGCATGCGAGTCGGAGGCATCAGCGTTTCAGGTAGAGCTGCGACGGTCTAAGGCCGAGCACGATCAGTGCGACAAAGTATATTCCGGCACCGGCCGCAACGCTCGCCGCGAGCCACGTGACTCGACCGGGCAGCCCGGCATCGAGCCACCAGTCGAGGGGCTTTCCGAGCCAGTGCAACACGGCCCACATGGCAAGATTGGCGAACAGCATACGACCCAGCAGGCCCGGCCAGTCAGCCGCATGCGCGAGCACGCCGGAGTTCCGCAGCCCGCGATACAGCAGGACGGCGTTCAAAAGCGCCGCGGCGGACGTCGCGGCCGCGAGCCCCACGTGGGGTGCGGCGAATCCGCGGCTGGTCAGGTACCAGGCCGAGGCCGCGCTCAGGGTGGCGTTGACGCCAAGTGCCGCGATACCTACCCGCACCGGTGTCCTGGTGTCCTCTCGCGCGAAGAATGCCGGCGCAAGTACTTTGACGTAAGAAAATCCGACCAGCCCGACCGCATAGGCCTGAAGCGCCATCGCGGTCATCCTGACGTCGTGGGCATCGAAGATTCCACCGAAGAACAGCGTCACGACGAGCGGCTCCGCAAGCAGAATCAGACCCACCGCGGCGGGCACGGCGATCAGCGCCGTGATCTTCATCGACCAGTCGAGCGTCCCGGAGAACTCACGCACGGCGCCGCCGGTCCAAAGACGCGACAGGTATGGCAGCGTCACGGTGGCGAGAGCGATGCCGAACAGGCCTAGCGGAAACTCCATGAGCCGATCGGAGAAATACAGATAGCTGATACTGCCGACGCCGAGCATCGAAGCGATGATGCCGCCCAGGAGAACGTTGACCTGGGCTACCGACGAGCCGAATATCGCCGGCACCATCAGTGCAAACGCGCGCTTCACACCCGGATGAGCGGGTCGCCATCGCGGCACACCCAGGACGCCGAGGCGCGCCAGAAACGGCAGCTGAAACAGGAGCTGGCAGACACCGGCTGCGAATACGGCGTAGGCCAACGACAGCACGGGTTGGTCTAGCCTGGGCGATAGCCAGACCGCCGCCCCGATCAGCACGATATTCAATATGACCGGAGTGAAGGCAGGCGCGGCGAAGCGCCCGTAGGTATTCAATACGCCGCCCGCGAATGCCGTCAGGGACACGAAGAACAGGTAAGGAAACGTGAACCTGAGCATCATGGATGCGAGATTGAAGTCGCCGCCTTCGCCGACGAACCCGGGCGCGACGACCAGTACGAGTAGCGGCGCGGCGATGACGCCGGCCAGCGTCACGCCGAACAAAACGACGGCGAACGTTCCCGCCATCGAGTCGATGAACGCCTGGGCCTCGGCCCTGGTGGCGTTCTCCCGGAACCGGGCGAGCACCGGCACGAAGCCCGCCGAAAAGGCGCCTTCGGCAAAGAAGCGGCGCAGCATGTTCGGAATCCGGTTGGCGACGAGAAACGCGTCCATCACGAGGCCCGCGCCGAAATAGCGGGCGAACACGATGTCGCGCACCAGCCCGAGTATGCGCGAGACCATCGTCATGCCGCCGACGATGGTGGTCTTCGCCGCGAGCCTGCGGCCGGTCACCTCGCCGACGGCGGGACGCTCTGGGAGGGGATCCGGGGGCGTAGCGGTGCTCATACTGGGCCAGAGTCTAGCGCAAAAAGATTCCTATAATCAGTGTTTTACGACCAAGCTGAACCGGCGCTGGCGGTTGCGTGCCGCCGCCATTGACTTCCCCTGCCCGGAGCTGAATAATACGCGGCTGTTCAAATCCAGACACGGTTATTGCAGTGGCAAACATCAAGTCGGCTCAGAAGCGCGCCCGGCAGGCGGAGAAGACCCGCAAGCACAACATGGGCCTCCGCTCGCGTATGCGCACCAAAATCAAAGACGTTCTGAAGGCCTGCGACGCCGGCGACAAAGACGCCGCCGTGGCTGCCTACAAGGATGCCGTGCCCGTCATCGACAGCATGGTCAACAAGGGCATCGTGACGAAGAACAAGGCTGCGCGGCACAAGAGCCGGCTCAACAAGCGAGTCAAGACACTCGCCGCCTGAGCCACGGCCGCAAGACAGCAGAAACCCGCGCCCTGCGCAAACCCGCGCCCTGCGCAAACCCGCGCCCCGCGCGGGTTTTTTTGTGCCCGCCGGTCAGCTGCCGTGCAGGGTCGACTTCGAAACGCGTCGAGGCCCCAGGCTGATCGGCGTCGAGTTGAACTCAGGTATCTTTGCCGGTCGGCCGACAAAATAACCCTGCGCCATGTCGACACCGAGCTCCTCGAGTAAGGCAAGCGACTCGGCGTCCTGCACGTACTCGGCGATCGTCCTCATTCCGGCTTCCTTTGCGATATCGGCGATCAGCTTGATGACCTTCTGATCGACCGGATTCTGGGGCAGCCCGACGACGAAGGCGCCGTCGATCTTCAGGTAGTCGAAGTCGAGCTGCTGCAGGTAGCTGAATGAACTGTAGCCCGTGCCGAAGTCGTCGAGCGCGAGTTGGCAACCGAGCTCTCGGAGCCGCGCAATCTGGCGCTCGACATGGACAGGCCGCAGGATCGCAAGACTCTCCGTGATCTCGAAAATTATGCGCCCGGGATCGACACGGTGTTCCGCGAAGCGTTTCTCGACATAGCTCGGCAGGTCGTCGCTCTCGAAAGCGTTCGCCGAGATGTTGATTGCGAACTTCAGATTCGGATGGTTTTCGATGTGTTGCGCGTATGCCCTGGCGGCGTTGGAAATCACCCAAAGATCGATCTCGGACATGAGGCCGAAGCGAATCGCCGATGGCAGAAAGGCGTCCGGCGACACGAGACTGCCGTCCTCGACCCGCACCCGAATCAGAACCTCGTGATGCGTCGTACGGCCTGTGCGTATCTCGTTGATTGGCTGGAAGCGCAGCACGAAGCTGTCATTGTCGATCGCCGAGCGCAGGCGGTTCATCCAGCCGACGTCGGTATCGACGCGCTCTTCCACGTTGGCTTCGCCCTCGTAGAAGCGCCAGCGATTGCGTCCGGCCGCCTTGGCTTCGCGACACGCGATATCCGCCTGCGCGACGAGCTCGTCGGGATCGAGATTGGTCTCGGCGGCGAGCGTAACGCCGATGCTGCAGTGCACGTGAAATATACGGTCGTTCTCGACATGGGCCAGACGGCGCATGCTGTTCAGGATTCCCTCGGCCGTATCCCGCGCACGCTGCTCATCAGCCTCCGGAATCAAGATGGCGAACTCGTCGCCGCCGAATCTCGATACCATGGCGCCGCGATCGACACTCTGGCGCAGCTCGTCTGCGACTCTGCGGATCAGGCGGTCGCCGGCCGGATGCCCGCACAGGTCGTTCACGTATTTGAACTGGTCGAGGTCTACGAAGAACAGCGCGCTGCTGCCCCCCCGCCGCTGAATGCGGCGGAGATCCCGGCGGAGTTCCTCGGACAGGCGGCGGCGGTTGTACAGGCCGGTCAGGCTGTCGTGGTTGGCGAGTTCGACGAGTTCCGCGTTGCGCGCGCTCAGAGCCGAGGCCGTCGTCTCCAGAGCCTCGACGATGTCCGAGATTTCGCGATGGTCGGCCGTCTGGAATTCCACCTGCAGGTTGCCCTTGGCGAGCTCACGAATCGGCTCTTCGAGCTCCGAGAACGATCGGAGCGCGCGCTTGAGCGCCCGGTATCCGTACATCGACAGACCGACGAGCAGTACGACCAGCAGCAGACTTGCGCCGCGAATGTTCTTCACGAGCCGGTCATGATAGACATGGAAGTCGAGGCTGATCCCGACGACGCCGACGAGCCGGGTGGTCACGTCGTCCAGCAAGGCGTCAGGATCGAACGAAAACAGGTCGTCCTCGGCGATCGATTCGGTCCATACCGGCGCGAGAATGTCGAAGCGCCGGGCGTCGAGCAGATTGCCCTGGATGATATACGGTTCCTCGGAACCGACGAGCGCGGCGGCCTCTCCGAGTTGTTCCGGAGCCAGTGACTCGAGCGCCGCGGGATTGCCGAGGTTGTCAACCGCGAACAGCGGCTCGCCGGTATTCGTGTAGTAAGAGACGCGCTCGATCTCGGGGTAGCGTTCGACAAAGCTCTCCAGGCGTATCAGCGCCTCCCGGTCGTTCGACAGGTACAGCGGCGAGCCGAGTTCGTTGAGTTCATCGGTCCATTGCAAAGCCCAGCGGCTGTAGTTGTCTTTGAGAATCCACTGACCGCCCCAGTACAGAGTGGCGATAGCGAGCAGGCCGATGAAGCCGGCGCTCAGGATCTGAATCGTGAGAATCTCGTGGACCAGCAGCCGCTTGCCAGGCGACCTGCGAGCCAGCAGCGTCATGCGGCCGCGCAGTGACTCGACGATTGTAGTCAAGGCCTTCGCCCGTCGGCGCCGGGTTCCCGGCTGGCGACCGCGGTCTGCTCCAGTTGCTGGTCGTTCGTTTCCACGACGATTTCCGTGAGCGGGGTAATAGCCGGCACGTCGGCAAGTCTGCCGCTGTCGACCTCGATCACGATGTCGCGAATTCGCGCGGCGATGTCCGCCGCAACCGTGGAAACGCTGAGAGTCGCACCGATGGACAGCATTGAGCTCGACGGTACGAGTACGGACACGGCGCGCCGGTTGGCCTGCGCAAGCATTTCCCTCAGAACCCTGCCGCTCAGGACTCGATTGTCGGGCAGCAGCCAGAAGCCGTCGATGTCCTGCACCATTCGCTTGAAATAGAACAGCGCTTCCTGGTCCGAACGGGCCACCTGAACGCTGAGTTCGACGCCGAGCCGGTCCGCGGCCAATTCCGCTTCTTCGAGCAAGGCTTCGTGCCCCGGGCCGATCAGCAGGCCCACATGCGACAGGCTGGGCTCGACGTCTTTCCAGGCAGCCAGCTGAGCATCGACAGGCGCGAACGCGGCGACACCCCGGCTGTCCGCGGTCAGCAACTCGTGCTCCCGGAAGTTGAATACCTGGCTGAAAACAACCGGCGGCGCCGCAAGCATCACGGATGCCATCGCGGCCTTGAGGCCAATCGCGACGACCGCGTCTGTTTCGCTGTCGTTGATCGATTCGAACGCCGTTTCCGGCGGCTGACTCTTGTCGGCAAGATCGTAAACGAGAAGGTCCGCGAAGTGCCGGGCGAGTGCTTCAGCGACCTGCTCGTAGGCGGGGCTGCGATTGGTCAGTACGACGGCAACCGTCGGGGGTTCTGACGGAACCGCCGCCGGCCGTGGCTCCGGCGTCGGCTGAGGCGGCGGATCCGCCTTGATGATCGGTATCGGCCGCTCAGCCGGTATGTCGATGACCAGTTCCTCGAGCGGCGGCGACGAGGCGCAGCCGGAAAGGAGCCATCCCGCGACCACTGACAGCGTCGCGATGGCGCGAGTCGAACCTGATGAGTTTCGAAACCGCAAACCCGAAGTCCTTGAATTGCAGCGCGGCGAGACCGCCTAATCGTCCTCTTTTACAAGAATTCGCGGTCGCTGACTGTGTACTGCGTCGCCCTATTGAGAACGGGTTCCGCTTGGCCGAAATGCCTAACAAATTCAGGGAACTACAGTTTTTGTTGCGGTGATTATGTGAACTCTTCGTCGCGATCTTCGATGTGCCGCATAATTGCCCGTGCAAGCTCCCGCGTGCCTTCGCCCGAAGCGGCGCTGACTTCGTGGACGGGCCCCTCCCAATCGAGCTCGCCAAGCAGGGCCCGCACCGCCTCCCGTCGGTCCGCGTCCGACAGGAGGTCGATCTTGTTGATGACCAGCCAGCGAGGCATTCGGGCGAGCTCCTCCGAAAACCTGGCGAGCTCGGCCGCGATGGCACTGACGGCCGCGGCGGGCGCCGAAGCCCGGTCCAGCGGCGCGATGTCGACGACATGCAGCAAGAGCCGCGTGCGGGACAGGTGCTTCAGGAACTGTATGCCCAGGCCCGCGCCTTCGGCCGCGCCCTCGATGAGCCCGGGGATGTCGGCCATGACGAAGCTCTGCAGCGCACCCACGCGGACGACGCCAAGGTTCGGGTGCAGCGTCGTGAACGGGTAGTCGGCCACGCGCGGCCGTGCCTGTGACATGGCGCGAATCAGCGTCGACTTGCCCGCGTTCGGCATTCCGAGCAGGCCAACGTCGGCCAGGACCCGGAGCTCGAGCGCAAGGTGCCGCGCCTCGCCGGGTGTTCCGTTGGTGGTCTTTCTCGGCGCTCGATTGGTGCTGCTCTTGAATCGCGTGTTGCCGAGACCGCCCTTACCCCCTTCCGCGACCTTCTGTCGCTGGCCGTCTTCGGTCAGGTCGCAGATCGTCTCGCCGGTATCGACGTCCCGCACCACAGTTCCGCAGGGAACGCTGACATCGAGGTCCCGCCCGGAGCGACCGGTCTTGTTCCGCCCGGCACCGCCCTGGCCGCTCTCGGCCTTGAATTTTCGTGCGACGCGGAAATCGGCCAGCGTGTTCATTCCCACGTCCGCGCGAAGGTAAACGCTGCCGCCGTCACCGCCGTCGCCACCGTCCGGACCGCCGCGCTCGACGTACTTCTCGCGTCTGAAGCTCAACGCTCCGTGGCCACCGTTGCCGGCCTGGACGCGGATAGTGGCTTCATCGACGAATTTCATGTCGTTTCCCGTCCGGGGCCCAAAAACGAAAAACCCCGCTAGTGCGGGGCTTTTCGGCGAACTCTCGCGGTCGCGGACCTGTATGTCCGTCCGCCTACGCCTCGACGACGCTCACGAACTGCCGCTGCCGAGGACCTTTGCGCTCGAAGCGCACTTTGCCGTCGGCCTTCGCGAACAGCGTGTGGTCGCGGCCGATACCGACATTGTCGCCGGCGTGATAGCGCGTGCCGCGCTGACGAATGATGATGTTGCCGGCTACCACGCTCTGGCCACCGAAAACCTTGACGCCAAGGCGTTTGCTTTCTGAATCGCGGCCGTTCTTGCTGCTGCCGCCTGCCTTTTTATGTGCCACTGTGCTGTACCTGTCCGTTTAACCCTGGGAAACATACCGGCCGGATTTCAATCAATCCTTGCTCGGCGCCTTCTTGGCAGCCTTCTTCTTCGAGGCCGCCTTCTTTGCCGTCTTCTTGCTCGCCGTCTTCTTCGCGGCGGCTTTCTTCGCGGTCTTCTTTGCCGCCTTCTTGGCTACCTTCTTCTTCGCGGCCGGTTTCGACGGAGCGGCCGCGTCGCCGGACTCATCTTTCGGCGCCGTCTTCGTGCTGCCGCCGCCGGATATGCCGGTGATCTCGACCTCCGTGAAGAACTGCCGGTGTGAGCCCTGACGCAGATAGTTCTGGCGCCGCTTGAATTTGACGACGGAAACCTTGCGCGACTTGCCCTGACGGACGACCTTACCGCTGACCGAGCCGCCGGAAACCAGCGGGCTGCCGACCTTGACGTCGCCGCCGTCGCCGACCAGCAGGACCTCGTCGAACTCGATCGTCGCGCCCTCGTCGGCCTCGATCTTCTCGAGCCGGACGACGTCGCCTTTGGCTGCACGGTATTGCTTACCGCCGCTGCGAAAAACCGCATACATCGTTGCTTACTCCGTTGAGCGTGTTGCGCGCTACGCAACCCACTGAAATTCAAGTGCTTTCTTGCGCTCCGGCCAGTGCTGGCGAACGCCCGGTTCCGGGGATGTGCGCAAAAGAGCCGGAATTCTATAGATTCCCGGCCACCGGGTCAACGCCGGCCGCGGTTGGAATACCGGCTGTTTTCAACGGCTTGGGAAGCACGGACGGCGTGTCGAAGACAGTTCGGCGCCTCGCCTCGCGGCACGCTTTCAGGCATTATCCGGCTCAAATGCAAGCGGTCGAAAAAACAGAGCGTCTTCCGAGTTTCGAGGACGTCATAGCCCTTAGCCACGACGATATGGCCGGTGTCGACCGGTTGATCGAGCAAAGTCTCGCCACCGACGTCGAACTCGTGTCCCAGGTCTCGCGATACATCGTGATGAGCGGCGGCAAGCGGCTGCGCCCGCTCATTGTCCTGCTCGCGGCGAGGGCACTCGGCTATGACGGCGAGCAGCACTATCGCTCTGCCGCGATCATCGAATTCATCCACACTGCGACGCTACTGCACGACGACGTCGTCGACTCGTCCGCACGGCGCCGGGGCCGGGACTCCGCCAACGCCGTGTTCGGCAACCAGGCCAGCGTCCTGGTCGGCGACTTCCTCTACTCCCGCGCCTTCCAGATGATGGTCGACATGGACCGCATGCGCGTCATGCAAATCCTGGCCGATGCGACCAACACGATCGCCGCCGGCGAAGTGATGCAGCTCATGAACGTCGGAAACCCCGACCTGACCGAGGCCGACTACGAGCAGGTCATATACCGGAAGACCGCCAAGCTGTTCGAGGCCGGCGCTCAGCTGGCAGCCGTGCTGGCGGACCGGGCCGACTTCGAGCGGGCCCTGGCCGACTACGGCAAGCATCTCGGCACGGCATTCCAGCTCGTCGACGACGCACTGGATTTCGACGCCTCCGCTGAAGAACTGGGCAAGAACCTCGGGGACGATATCGCCGAGGGCAAACCGACGCTGCCAATCATCTACGCCATGCAGCATGCCGCAGCGGAGCAGCGCGAACTGCTACGTACGGCCGTTCTAGAGGGCGGCCTGGATCGTCTGGCTGGCGTTCAATCGATCATTGAATCCACGGGAGCCCTCCAGTACACTGCGGCGCGCGCTCAGGACGCGGCGGACAAGGCTATCGCAGCCATTGCCGAGCTTCCCGACTCGGACCACAAGCAGGCCCTGATCGCCATCGCGGATTTCGCGGTCCATCGCCGATCCTGACCCGCCGGACACGGCTTCGAACGGGGTATAGCTCAGCCTGGTAGAGCGCTATCTTCGGGAGGTAGAAGTCGCTGGTTCAAATCCAGTTACCCCGACCAACTCAGGTGAAAAAATACCGCCTCCCTCACCCGCAGGGGGAGGCGGTTTTTTTTTGCCTGAGTTGGGCGGCTGCGATGGAACCAGCCCCCTGGTCACTCCGAGCGAGCGGAGCGAGCGACAGGCGGACGTCGAGTCCGCCCATCCAGTTACCCCGACCAACTCAGGTAAAAAAATACCGCCTCCCTCACCCGTGGGGGGGGAGGCGGGTTTTTTTTTGCCTGAGTTGGGCGGCTACGATCGCGCATTCTCGTCACGGCGCACTACCCGAGCTTTCCCGATCCCGGTAGCATCCGGGCCATGAATCACCAATCGATTGTTGCGGCCGCGCTGCTGCTCGTCTGCTCCGCTTCCCTCGCCCAGGACTACAACGTCGAGATCACGCCGTTTGGTGGCTATCGCTTCGGAGGAGAGTTCGATGCGGAATCGGACGGCGACGCCGTGTCCGCCGCCGATTCGGTCAAGCTCGTCGACTCAGGCTCCTACGGCCTGCTCGTGGATATCAGGCACAGCGACATCACGACCTATCAGTTCCTGTACAGCGAGCAGTCGACGGATGCCGAGATCAGAGGCACGGGCCTGGCGCTCGATGCGCTCGACACGACCGTCCGGGTTTTCCAGTTCGGCGGCACCTACCGTGGCCCGGGCGACGTCGTGCAGCCCTACCTGGCCGCCACGATTGGCGGCACGCACGTCCGCACGTCCGGCGGCGGTAGCCGGAGCGACACGTTTTTCTCGGGCTCCATCGGCGTCGGCATCAACGTCATGCCGACGAGCCGGATCGGTTTCAGGTTCGAGGCGCGTGGCTACGGGACGCTGACGGATTCCGACACGGACTTGTTCTGCCGGACTGGACCCGACCTGAACGTCTGCGCCGTGCGCGTGCGGGGCACGATTCTCGGCCAGTTCGAGACCTTTGCCGGGGTTACATTTCGCTTCTGAGCAGGCGGGTCACGTGCCGCTCAGGTGACAGTATCGGTCCGGAACACGCGTACGATTGACAGGACATCAACGGGCCACGCCGACGCCGACCGTGCACGCCGCCGTACCGCGTTGACAGGATTACGGCGCCGGTGTCATGGTCGTTTGCAATGACCGTAACAATCGACAGCAAGCTCCCGGACGTCGGCACGACGATCTTCACGATCATGAGCCAGCTCGCTGGTGAGCACGGCGCCATCAATCTGGCGCAGGGCTTCCCGAGCTTCGAGCCTCCCGACGAATTGAAACGGCGAATCGCGCACTACATCGACGTTGGCGCCAACCAGTACGCGCCGATGCCCGGAGTGCCCGCGCTGACGGAAGCCATCGCCGCCAAAGTAGAGCGGCTATACGGCGCCGCTGTGAATCCGGGTACGGAGGTGACGGTCTGCACGGGCGCTACCGAGGGGCTGTTCAGCACGATCCAGGCCGTCGTCCGGCCGGCCGACGAGGTCATCGTGTTCGACCCGGCCTACGATGCCTACGAGCCGGCGGTAACGCTGGCCGGCGGCGTCACGCGGCATGTCCCGCTTGCGATTGCCAACCACGGACACGAATTCGAGATCGACTGGAACCGCCTCGAGAGCGCTGTGACCGGCAAGACCCGGCTCATAGTCCTCAATTTTCCACACAATCCGACCGGCGCCATTCTGTCCGTGGACGATCTCGAGCGCCTGGCTGCGATCGTCCGCGATACCGGCGTGTTCCTGATGAGCGACGAAGTCTACGAGCACATCGTCTTCGGCGGCGAGACTCACCGAAGCCTGCTCTGCAACGACGAACTCCGCGAGCGCAGTTTCGTCATCTCGTCGTTCGGCAAGACGTTCCATGCGACGGGCTGGAAGGTCGGCTACTGCATCGCGCCGCCCGCACTTACGGCCGAGTTCCGGCGGGTACATCAGTTCACGACCTTCACGGTCGTCACACCGATCCAGTGCGCGCTGGCCGATTTCATGAACGAGAGCCCCGGATTCGCCGACGAGTTGTCCGCTTTCTATGAACGTAAGCGCGATACACTCTGCGAGCTGCTGGAAGGATCGCGGTTTCGCTTCGCGCCCGCCAGAAGCACGTTTTTTCAGGTGCTGGATTACTCGGCCGTCAGCGATGAAGCCGACACGGACCTCTCGGCACGCTGGACCCGCGAGATCGGCGTCGCGTCAATCCCGCTATCGGTCTTCTGCGAACAACCGTTTACGGGGCAGTTGCTGCGCTTTTGCTTCGCTAAGGACGATGCGACGCTCGAGCAGGCGGCTCTGAAGCTCTGCGCGCTCTGAGCCGGGGCCGGGCGGCGTTACAGGAGCTGATTTGCGAGCAGCGCGCCCAGGTAGCCGATCGCCGTCATGTAGCCCCACGCGAAGGCGGGCCAGCGCCAGCCGTTCGTTTCCCGTCGAATGACGGCGATCGTTGCCGCGCACTGCAGGCAGCAGGCGTAGAAGATCAGGAGGCCGATCACCATCGGCAGCGTGAATACGGGCGAGCCGTCCGGCCAGGCCGCCGCCTTCAAACGCCCGGACAGCGTCGCGTCGTCGGCCTCGTCGCCGACGGCGTACACGGTACCGAGAACGGCGACGACGACTTCGCGCGCCGGAAAGCCCGCGATGACGGCCGCGGATACGCGCCAGTCCCAGCCGAGCGGCCGGAATACGGGCTCGACGACCTGCCCGGCGCGGCCCAGAAAGCTCTGACGAAGCTGCATCGCCGCGGCGCGGTTGTCGATGTCGCCTAACGCTGCCTCGCGCTCCTCGGCCGAAAGCGTCGCCTCGACGCGCTGTTGCTCGGCCGCCACGAACGCATCGACCGAATCCGAGCGCGGAAAGTAAGCCAACGCCCAGACCACGATGGCTACCATGAATATCACAGTACCCGCGCGGTAAAGAAACACCCGCGCCCGCCCCATGAGCTGAATCAGGACAGTGCGCAGGTTGGGGCGTCGGAATTCCGGCAGCATCAGCGCGAAGGGCGGTTTGGGTCCGCGCAGCGCCGTCTTGCGAATGAGCAGAGCGGTCAGTATCCCCATGACGATTCCGAACAGGTACAGACCGAACAGCACGAGGCCTTGCAGATTCATGAAGCCGACGTCGCGCTGTGGCACGAACGCGGCAATCAGCAGCGCATAGACGGGTAATCGCGCCGAACAGGTCATGAACGGCGCGGCGAGTATCGTCGCGATCCGGTCCCGGCGGTTGGGGATGACGCGGGTCGCCATGATGCCGGGCACGGCGCAGGCAAAACTCGAAATCATCGGGATGATCGACTGCCCCGACAGGCCGACCGAGCGCATCGCGCGGTCCATGAGGTAGGCCGCGCGTGCCAGGTAACCGGAATCCTCGAGCAGGATGATGAACAGGAACAGGATCAGGATCTGCGGCAGGAAGATCACGACGCTGCCGACGCCGGCAATCACGCCGTCGGCGATGAGGCTCGAGAACGCCGTCTCGCCCATCGCGTCGACGACGGCGACGCCGAGTCCGGCCGCGGTCGCATCGATCAGGTCCATGAGCGGCGTCGCCCAGGCGAACACGGCCTGGAACACGATCAGCATGACCAGGAACAGGCCAAGCGTGCCGGGCAATGGTCGATTGAGGAAATCGACGATGCGCTGCCGCCAGTTTGCAAGCCGGGTGCCGTCCCGTTGCACTTCCGCGAGCACGTCCCGCACCCAGGCATACCGAACGCGCGCCTCCGCGGCGAGCGGCGGGTCGCCGCCGAACACCGACGCCCGTAGCGCCGCGATGTCGCCCGTGGCCGCTCCGCCGATGCGCGCGATGAGTTCGCCCGCCGAATCCGTGTTGCCATCGACGAGCAGCCGCTCGCCGGCGATTCTCTCGAGCACGGGCGCGGACTCACCGACGAGGCTCGAGGCCGCGCGGGAAAGCGTCGGAAAAACATCGAGCGGCGGCGGGGCATCCAGTGCGGCTAGCCCGGCGATACCGGTGCGCAGGGCCTCGATACCCCTGCCCGTCGTCGCCACGACCGGGTAGACCGGACAGCCGCCCAGGCGCGTTGACAAGCGGTCGACGTCGATCTCGGTGCCTGCCGCCTCGGCCGCGTCCACCATGGTTAGCGCGACCGCGAGCGGCACGCCGAGGTCGACGAGCTGCTGGGCGAGGTACAGGCCCTGGTAGAGATTGCCGGCGTCGATGACGCACAGAATCGCGTCGGGCACACGCGTGCCTTCGACGCGCCCGAGAATCACGTCAATGGCAATTTGCTCTTCGAACGAATGCGCGCTCAGGCCATGCAGGCCGGGCAGATCGACGAGCTCGAGCTTCCGGTCACCGACCAGCAGCGTGCCGACGTGCTTCTCCACCGTAACGCCCGGGTAATTGCCGATGCGCTGACGCAGGCCCGTCAGCCGATTGAACAGCGTGCTCTTGCCCGCGTTGGGCGTACCGACGACCGCGATGCTGACCTCGGCCTGCGTGCGTACGGAAATCTGGTTGACGGGTACCCGGGTTTCGGCGGTGCTAGTCACTTGCTCCCGCCGTTGCGAAGGAGAAGCAGCGGGCCTGTTCCTTCCGCAGCGACACGCCGCGGCCAAACAGCCGGAACTCGAGCGGATCGCCCCCGAGTGCCTTGCCCGCGAGTTCGATTTCGGCGCCTTCGACGAGGCCCAGCGTCATCAGGCGCTGCACCTCGGGGCTCCGCGCATCGACGGCGGAAATCGTGACGCGCTGCCCGCGTTCGAGCGCCGCGAGCGTTTGCCGATCGCGGAAACCCTCACTGTCTGGCTGGCGTTCAGGGGGGGCGGAGCCCGGCTCCGGGGCGCCTGGTGCGGCGTTCGTAGTCATTGACGAATGATAATTATTCTCATTAAGTGGCGCAAGCGGCCACCGCGTTCAGCTTGTATTCATTGCGGTCGAGCTAGCTTGATCCGCAATCCCCAGGATCCCGAGGAGTGTGCCGATGAAACCCGTCCCAAGCCTGATCGTCACGGTGCTGCTGTTCGGCGCTGCGCAGGCGCTCGCCGTGAGCCCGACGATCAAACTGTTCCCAACGACCGTGGTCGAGGATCTCAAGCAAACGGGCGAGGTCGCCCGCGACATGGAAACGGGCCTGCAGGAAGTCATCGGCCGCCTCGATCAGCAGCAGCAGCTCTACCAGCAAAGCAAATGCGACGGCGCGGACAACGACCCCGGCTGCCAGCGCCTGGCCCGCCAGATAGGTGCTACCTACCTCGACATGCTCGGGATCATGGAAGAGCGGCTCCCGGACATGGAACACACCGTCAACAACACGCGCTCGAGTCTCGAACGCGGCTTGAAGTCCGAACTCGGACGCAAGATGACGCCATGGACGCTGCAGGAAACGCTGCTCGGCGCAGGCGCCTCGGGCGGCGTGACACAGGCCGCTGAACCGACGCTCAGGGGCCGCACCGGAATGCGCCTGTCCGAACGCTTCAAACAGTATTACCAGCTCGTCGCATCATCCGGCACGCGTGGCGACCAGTCGCTGGCCGTGCTGGCATCGGACATCTATCTCGACATGGAGGAAACGAGCCTGCTGATCGCCCGTACCCGACAGGAAATTGCGCGCGCGACGCTCATGGAGCAGCTCAACCAGTCGTTCGGCATCATCACGCCCGAGATGATGGAAGTCGTCGGTGGCGTCAAGACCATTTTGTTCGGCGACGAGGCAAGCCTCGAGACCGTCGCCGGCCCGCCCCCCGGAAGCGTCGAGCAGGCCTATCGCAGCCCGCTCGAGCAATAGTTTCCCAACGGAGTGACGATCATGACCACTGCCATTCACCATCGTGTCCTCAATTCCCGGCTGCTCAGTCGGCTCGCCACGCTGACGGCGCTTGCAACGACGCTTGTGCTGGCGTCCTGTGCGACTGCCCCGCCGAACTGTTCTTCGCCGTCGTCACGCAACCTGGACAGCGCAATCGCCGACGCACAAAAGAGTCTCATGGCAGGCTGCCAGGTGCATTTCGATCGCTATTACGACGACCTGCTGACGATCGCCGAAGGCGATCCCAAACCCGAGAACAAGCGCGCATTCTCCGAGTACCTGCTGTGGGCCTCGGATGAAGGTCTCTTGAGCCGCCGCCAGGCCGAGGATTACTACAACCGCTACTTCAACGTGAAGTTCATGTCGATGCGCGGTGACTACAACAACTGCTCGCATACCTGTCCGAACAAGCAGCGCGTGCTGAATCTCGTCGAAGACGAGCTTTCCGACAAGGAGCGCGGATTGCTCCGGGTCAGCCTCGACAACGATGGCTACTACCGCGCCGACAGGCTCTACCAGCAGCTCGAGCTTGTCCTGGAGGCGACCTGCACGGCCTGCACGGCGAGCCGGTAGCGAGCGATGAAGGAATCGCGGGAATTCCTGGGCGCACTCCTCAAGGGCCTCACGGCAACATTCGCCGCGGGTGCCGGGCTCGTCTATGTCCTCTCGAAGGCCAGCCTCGTAGACCTTGAGGCCTCTGCGGCTGGCAGCACCGGCGAAATCCTCTCCTGGGCCTATGACAACCTGGGCTCCTCCATTCCCGTATTCGCCGGGCTGCTGGCCGCGTTTTTCCTGACCCTTTCCCGCCTGCGACGAGGCCTCGAGCAAGACCGGAGCGTTGACCGCATCGTGCAGCTCGATCACCTGACCGACATCTGGACGACGCTGTTCTTCGGCACGGGCGTCATCTGGACGGCGATCGGGATGCGCAGCGCGCTGATCTTCGCGTTGGGCGACCGCGACGCGGCGCTCAGCGAGGGCGCGTTTGCGATGCTCGAACGCATGATCGACGGCGGCATCCTGCTAGCCCTTTCGACGACGATTTTCGGCGGCATCGGCGGCTACCTGATGCGCGTATACAAGACGATCACGGTCGGCATGCAGCTGCAGCGTTGCTACGACCGCGCCGCGAGGGCGGACACGTCGCATATGCGCGACAGTCTTGCGCGCATCGAGCGGCACCTTGGCCACGCGCCGGAGGCCGAGTCGTGAGCCGTTCACCGCTCGCCTACCCGCTCAAGCGCAGCATAGACGGCGATGCCGGCGGCGCCGCCGACCTGCAGACCGACATCATGCGCTTCATGGCGATTCTGTCGCTGTGCCTGGTCGCGATCTTCGCGCTCGTGCAGAGCCTGCCGATGGCACCCGTGCCTGCCGCGGCGAGCGCCGCGCCGCCAGACCCCGCACCGGTCGCAACGCCGCCGCAGCCGGCGCAGCGTCCGGACACCACGCCGCCGCCCGCGCGGCCCGCAGCGGATGTCATCGCGGCGAGGCCGGAGCCGGCGGCACCCGATGCGATCGCCGTTGCAGCGCCGCCGCAAGCGCCGCCGATTACCGCCGCGCCCGCGCAGGCGGACGAGGGATTCACGCTCAGGTTCGCTTCGGATCGTGCGCTCACGCGGCTCGTTGCACGCGGGGATGTTGCCCTTTTCGCGCTGAGCGATGGAGAGGCCCGTCAGCTCACCGTGCACCGAAGCCGCTTGAGTTTCTGGTCGAGCAGACAGCCGCCGGCGTTTCACGAGATGGAGCGATCCACGGTACCGGGTGCCGTGATCGACGCGCTCGGCCTCACGGGCCGGGAGCTCGAGGCCGTTCGCTGGGGCGTTACCCTGCCCGGCCGGCTGTCCTCCGATCTCGACCGGCTGATGCGCGAGCACGCCGCCGGTGCGCTGGTCATTGGCGCCGATGGGACGCTTCGGCTGGAGCCGTCGTGAACACGCCGATGAGATCCTGTCTGCTCGCCTCAGGCCTCATGCTGCTTGCGGCGTTCGACGCCGAGGCGCGCGGCGTGCCGCTGGATACCTGGGTCGAAGCGACACTGCTTCCCGGCGTCCATCAGGCACTGTCCGAGCAACCGCGGTTCAAGGGCCAGAGGATTCGTTTCGTCGTCTTCGAGGACGGCGCCCGGGCCGCGGCGAGCAACGCGCTTGCAATCGGCATGCGTGATCGCCTGGTCGATGCGGCAATCGCCAAAGGCGGCGTTCGCATCGCGTCCTCGGCGGGCGCCGCGGCGCCGGGACAACGCATTGATTGCGCAGAGCGCGATGCCGACTACCTGGTCGGCATCGAACTTTCGCCCGGCGCCGGCCGAACGGCCGCGGTCGTCGTCCGCGCGCAGGATCTTCACGAGCACACCTGGGTCAGCGGTCTCGACATTCGCTGGCGCGGCGCGCTGAGCTCGAGCGAACAGCGTGCGCTGCGGACGCCCATGACCGACGCCGAGCTTCGCGGCGCACGCGACGCACCGTTCGAGGCACACCAGACAGACCTGCTTGCGCTCAAGCTTGCGCGCGTCATGGCCTGTCAGCTGCTCAAGTCGGCTTCAGCGGACTACATGCTCGCGCGCGCGTCCGACGAGGATGCGGAACAGGATGCTCTGTGGACCAAGACCCTCGATATCGCGAGCCGGCACGTCGCGTCGCTCACTTCCATCGAACTGGCGTTGAACGACGCGGTCAGCACCGCGACGCTCCATGGGACGGCTCATGAAATCGACGACGGCCTCTATCAGTACTGGCTGACCGTGGAACCGATCGACACGGGCGATGGGCTCGAGACGCTCAGCGCGAGCGCCTATGTGCGTCGCGGCCCCGCGGCGTCGGCGAACCCCGTCGCGACGACGTCGGTGCATGGGCCGTCGCAGACAGGCGCGAGCCACGTGCCTGAAATCCTGATCGTGCCTGGCGCATTCGGCAACGACGCGCTTGGCCCGCTGCGGGTCGCCGAGCTGCGGCGAGGCAATGTACTGCGAACCGCGATCCGCTCCGACGTGATCGTGTTCTTTCTGCAGTACCAGCCGGGAATCGGCCTCATGCGACTCGGCGATCGCGACTGCCAGTCGCGAACCATCGCCCGCGTCGCCCGGGCAGGCGATCTGCTCGCCTTTCCGATCGCCGCTCACGGCAGCGTCGATACTGTCGGCGAAATCTCGCGATGGCAGGTCGATCCGCAGCACAACACCTACTTCGCGGTCGCAAGCCGCGACTCCGGACTCGCACGTCGCCTCGCTGCCCACGTCGACCTGCTTCCCATGCGCTGCGGCACGGCGACGCCTCCCGGCTTAAAGGACCATGCGCTCGAGGTCTGGCTCGACGACTTCCTGAGCCTGGTCGACGATCGCCCGCGCGAGGTCGCGTGGCGGGCGATACAGACGAGGGAACGGCTGTGATTCGCCTGCTCGGCACCCTCATCGGCTCTGCACTCGCGATCGCGCTGCTGCTGCTCATGATCGGGATTCCGCAGTTTCGCGCGCCGAATGCGGACACGGAATCCGCGATCGTCAAGCTGCCGCTCAGGAGCGCAACAGTCGATGCCCGGGTTGCCGCCCCGAGTGGCAACGTGATGGACGCCAACCCGGAGGTCAGCGAGCGGCCGGCCGATATGCCTGTCCTCGCCGATAGCGGCAGCGCAGAGCCCGCGGAGCCCGCCGTCGGCGATCCGCCGTCCGACTCTCTGCTGCCCGGTACCGACCCCGACGTTGCCGCTGCCGCAGCGACGCCAGGGTGGTATACGTTCTGGAGCCCGTTCCGGAGCGAGATCGCCGCGAAGGGATTCGTCGCCCGGCTGCAGAGTGTCACGGGCCTCGACTATCGCATCGACAGACTCGAACCCGGTCGATACGAAGTCGCGTTCGCCTACGCGGATGAGCAGGAGATTCCTTCCAAGCTCGCCGCGATCACCGCCGCTACCGGCCTCGAACTCGCGAGTCGCTGACGTGCTTCGCCGAATTCACGTAGCCTTCGCCGTCGCCTGCATGCTGCTCGGCTCGGGCCTCGCGTCAGGGCGCATCGCGGAAGCCGATCTGGATATCGCCTGGCAGCGCTATCTCGACACGGCGGCATCCACCGAGCCGGGTATGACTTTCCCGCACTCGACCTGCTTCAACGTCGCCGCACTCGAGTACGGCCTGCCGAAAACGCTGCTGCTGGCCGTCGCTCGCGGCGAGAGCGACTTCGACGTGACCGCGCGCTCGCGGGCCAACGCGCACGGTGTGATGCAGATTCAGTGGCCAGGCACGGCACGGCATCTCGGCATCTATCGCCTTAGCGAACTGTACGAGCCCTGCACCAACATCGATGCGGGCGCTCGGTACCTCAGGGAACTGCTCGACCGCTACGGCGGCAACCTGCATCTGGCGCTCGCCGCGTACAACTACGGCCCGTCGCGCATTCGCGATGACGGCACGCCGATTCCGTCCGGGGCGAACTGGTACTCGGGCTACATCTACCGTCACCTGGGCTACGTGCTCGGCGGCAGTCGTCCGTCGGGCATTCCGTCGAGCACGCTGTACTCGAGCGTCGGCCAGTCGACGCTCATCACGTTCGCCGAGCCCTACCGCGCCGTGGCGTTCATCGAACGGCTGGAGGCGCGCGCTCCCGGCGTCGACCTCGACTGGTTCCGCCGGGGCACGGGCGAGTTCGAAGTCGTCATGACCTACGAAGACAGGGCCGCTTTCGACCGAAGTGCCGGCCTGTTGCAGAACGCGGGCTTCCGCGTCGACTGAGCGGGCTAACAGGTCGGCCGGCCGATTTCTTCGGGCAAGAGATCCTCGATGCGCTGCATAACGTCGAGCCGATGCACGAGATCGTGAACGTAGTCGAGATCGTCGGTCTCGAGCACGAGCACGTCGCTCATCGTGTAACCGTCGATCCACTCGTCATACAGTCGTTCGAGGCGCTTGAGATACGACAGCGGCACATCTCGTTCCATCGCCCGGCCGCGCAGGCGAATACGCCTGCGCAGCGTGCGCATCGAACATCTTAGGTAGATCATGAGGTCGGGCGGGCGGATCGCATCGAGAATCGCCGCGTACAGGGCTCGGTAGGTTTCCCAGTCGCGCTTCGAAATCTTGCGCATCTGGTGCAGCGCCGTCGCGAATATCTCGGCGTCCTCGAAGATCGTACGGTCGAGCGCGACGACGCCGGGCTGGCGATCGAGTTCCTGGTGCAGGCGAAACTTGCTGCTCAGGAAATACAGCTGCGACTGATACGCCCAGCGGCGCATGTCCCGATAGAAATCCTCGAGATAGGGATTGTCGTCGTTCGGCTCGTAGAACGGCGCGATGCCGTACGTCCGGCACAGGAAATCGACCAGCGTCGACTTGCCCGAACCCATGTTCCCGGCTATGGCGATCGTCCGTTTCATCGCGTCCAACGATACCCTATTCGCGGTTGCGATCGCCTCGACGATTGACCTATGCTGCCGCTGGCTTGACGAGGAGCATTCATGACGCTACCGCCGGTATTGATCAGCGAGGCGGACATCGACGCGCGGGTTCAAGAACTCGGCGCCGAGATTTCCGCCGACTATGCGGACAAGGACAGCATCGTCCTCGTGGGCGTCCTGAAAGGGGCGTTCATCTTCCTCGCCGACCTGTCCCGCCGGCTGACGGTGCCGCGCACGATCGAATTCATCGCGGTGTCCAGCTACGGCAAGGGAAGCCGCTCGACGGGCGCCGTGCGCCTGGACCTCGACGTTCGCGGCAACATCGAAAACCGGCACGTCCTGATTGTCGAGGACATCGTCGACACCGGCCATACGCTGAATTACCTGATCGGTATTCTGAAATCGCACCGGCCCGCCTCGATTCGCACGGCCACGCTGTTGCACAAGACCGAGGCCGCCGAGGTCGACGTGCATATCGACTACGTCGGGTTCGGAATCGGCAGCGAGTGGGTGGTCGGCTACGGGCTCGACTTCGCGGAGCGCGATCGGACCTTGCCGTACATCGGCATCGTCCAGCCGGGCGACGGTTAGTGTACTGAGCTACTAGCCGTGGTCCGCGCAGTCGTCGACCTCGATTTCGATCGTCGAGTGCCCGATGCCGTATTCGGCATGCAGCAGGGCTTTCGTGCGGCGAATGATATCGGTTGGATTACCGGCCGGGCCCGCCAGCTTCACGTGCATCGTCAGCATCAGGTGCTGTGGCGTCAGGCCCCAGACGTGAACGTGATGAATATCCGAGATTTCCGGTACCGAGGCGACGAGCTGCTCGCGCATCGCGTCCACGTCCAGCCAGTCCGGCGCACCTTCGAGCAAGACATGCGCGCTCTTGCGAATCAGGGTCCAGGCACTCCTGAGAATGAGCGCGGCAACCGCGACGGACAGCAACGGATCGATCGCAAGCCAGCCCGTATAGATGATGACGAGCGCGGCGACGATCGCAGCAACCGATCCCAGCAGGTCGCCGGCCACGTGCAGCGCGGCACCGCGTATGTTGAGGTTTTGCTGGTCGCCGCCGTGCAGTATGGCGAATGAGGCCACGTTGACGAGCAGCCCGGCCGCCGCCACCGCCAGCATCAGCGGCCCGGCGACATCCGGCGGGTCGAGCAGCCGCCCCGCCGCCTCGACGAGGATCCAGCCGACGATGAACAGCAGCGTCAGCCCGTTCACGAAGGCCGCGAGAATCTGCGACCGCTGGTAGCCGAACGTGCGCCGCTGGTCGGCGGGACGCTTGCTGACATGGAAAGCCAGCGCTGCAAGCCCGAGCGCCATCGAGTCGGTCAGCATGTGACCGGCATCCGCAAGCAGTGCGAGCGAGCCCGACAGCAGCCCGCCAGCGACTTCGACGAGCATGAACACGCTCGTGATGACCAGCGCGAATACGACCCGGCGCTGGTTCGAATCGTCGCTCTCGTGATCGTGCATTGCTGCGGCTCCTCAACCGGCTCGACGGGACAATCCCGCTGGCTAATCCTGGTGCGATTCCTGGCTCAGTCGGTAGATCAGGATCGCGGCGCGCTTGATGGCCAGCGGCATGCTCGTAAGATCAAGCGTTTCGTTCGGCGTGTGACCGCCCGTGCCGATTGCGCCGAGACCTGCCAGCGCATCGGTCATCGGCGCCACGAACGAGATATCCGCCGCGCCGCGCCGTGACGGATCGAGCGCCGGCATCTCCCCGCGCCCAAGATCCCGGTTGACGTCGGACAGCAGCAGCTGCAGCCGCTGGTTGCCCTCCGTCGGCGCCATCGGCGGATAGCGGTCCTCGAACGCTATGCTCGCACTCGTGTGCGGCAGGCTGTCGGCGACGACGGCGCGCATCCTGTCGCGGGCACGCTCGAGCTGCTGCTGCGATATCGTGCGCATGCCGCCGTGCACGACAACCGTATTCGGAACAACGTTGGTCTTGCCGAAGGTCGTGCCACGATTCTGCTCCGGCTCATACTCGACGCTCGTGCCACCCTGGATCGTGCCCGCGTTGAAGGTCAGGTATTCCTCGCCGCGGACCTCCTCGTAGAACGCATTCAGGATACGCGCCGCCTCGAAGATGGCGCCAGCGCCGACCTCTTCGCTGAACACGCCCGACGAGTGGGCCTGTCGGCCGCGCACGGTGAGCATCCACGATGACGAGCTGCGTCGCGCGATCGTCGCCCAGTCCGTGCCGCCGTCGTGTACGCCCGACTCGAAGCCCAGCGCGATATCGGCCCACTCGCCGGCTTCGATCAGGTGCTTGCGTGACAAGGACAGCGGCGCACCGGTCTTTTCTTCGTCCCCTGTATAGGCGACCACGACCGACACGTCGTCGAGCACGCCCGCAGCCCGCAACGCCTTGAGCGCATAGACGATGATGACGTTGCCGGACTTCATGTCGTCGACGCCCGGGCCGATCGCGGTGTCGCCGTCTCGCTTGAAGGACTGAAACGCGTCGTCTGCCTCGAACACGGTGTCAAGGTGGCCGATCATCAGGATCCGCGGACCGCGGCCGGAGTGACGGCGCCCGAACAGGTGCCCTGCCCGGTTGACCTCGGCAGGCATATCGATCCACTCGGTCTCGAGGCCGATGGCGTCGAGCTCGCGGCGCATGACGGCACCGACCGCGCGAACGCCGTCGTGGTTCATCGTGCCGCTGCCGATGTTGACGGTCTCCGCGAGCAGGTCGATCGCGTTCTCGGCGTTCGCGTCCACCCATTCGGCGATCCGCCGCTCGGTGGCGTCCATGTCCGCGAGGGTGGGCAGGCTGATTGCGGTAAGCGCGACCGCCGTCAGCGCGCGGATCATGCGGGTCTGAGAGATCAATGTGCTCCCTCCTCGAGCTGTCGCGGGACCCTGATGTTTTCGACCATGTGCTGAATGCGCTCCGGCGGCGGTGACGTCAGATAGCTGACGACGACGGCCACGACGAGATTGATGCACATCCCAATGACGCCGATACCCTCGGGCGATATTCCGAACAGCCATTGCTCGGACGTGTTGGCGCCCCAGGGAGAGCCGGCCCACTTGAGAAACAGCCCGCGGAAGTACTCGATGTACGCGTAAGTGAATACGAGCCCGGCGAGCATGCCAGCGATCGCGCCCTCGCGGTTGATGCGCTTGAAAAAGATGCCCAGCAGAATCACCGGGAACAGCGACGCGGCGGCGAGGCCGAAGGCGAAGGCCACGACCTGCGCGACCCATCCCGGAGGATCGTGACCCAGGTAGCCCGCGACGAGAATGGCTGCGAACGCGGCGACCCGGCCGAACATGAGCTCCTGGCGATCGGAGATCTTCGGCAGGAAAATGCCCTTTATCAGGTCGTGTGACACGGCTGCCGAGATGACGAGCAGCAGGCCCGCCGCCGTCGACAGCGCCGCAGCTATGCCGCCCGCGGCGACCAGCGCGATGACCCAGTTCGGCAGGTCTGCGATTTCCGGGTTGGCGAGGACCATGATGTCGCGGTCCACTGAAAGTTCGTTGCCCGCCCAGCCGTATTCGCTCGCCGCCGCCGCGAAGGCCGGGTTCGTATCGTCGTAATACTGGATACGCCCATCGCCGTTCCGGTCGTCGAACGACAGAAGTCCCGTAGCCTCCCACGTCGACATCCACGGCGGCCGATCGGCATACACGAGGTTGCCGTCCGCCGCGCCGACGTCACCGGGCTGCACGGTGTTGATCAGGTTGTAGCGCGCCATTGCGCCGACGGCCGGTGCCGTCGTGTACAGGATGGCGATGAACAACAGCGCGTAGCCGGCGGAAATACGCGCGTCGCGCACCCGCCGCACCGTAAAAAAACGAACGATCACGTGTGGCAGGCCGGCGGTACCGACCATGAGGGCCATCGTGATACAGAAAACGTCGATCGTGCTCTTGGTGCCGGAAGTGTACTGGTCGAAGCCGAGCGACGTGACGATATCGTCGAGCTTATCGAGCAGCGGCGTACCCCCGCCCACGACCTCGCTGCCGAAAGCCAGCTGCGGCAGCGGCTGCCCCGTGATCTGGATCGCAATGAAGACCGCGGGCACCGTATAGGCGAAGATCAGAACGCAATACTGGGCAACCTGGGTGTAGGTTATGCCTTTCATTCCGCCGAGCACCGCATAGATGAAGACGATCGTCATGCCGACGACCAGACCCAAGTCCACGCTGACCTCGAGGAAGCGTGAGAAAACGATTCCGACGCCGCGCATCTGCCCGGCCACGTAGGTGAAGGAGATGAATATCAGGCAAATGACGGCGACGATGCGCGCCGCCCTGGAATAGTAGCGCTCCGCGATGAACTCGGGCACGGTGAACTTGCCGAACTTGCGAAGATACGGCGCCAGCAACAGCGCCAGCAGCACGTAACCGCCCGTCCATCCCATGAGATAGACCGAGCCGTCGTAGCCGACCAGCGCGATGATGCCGGCCATCGAGATGAACGATGCCGCGCTCATCCAGTCGGCCGCGGTGGCCATGCCGTTCGCCACGGGGGAAACGCCCTTGCCCGCGATGTAGAAATCCCCGGTCGAGTGGGCGCGCGACCAGATCGCGATGCCGACGTACAGCGCGAAGCTCATGCCCACCACGAAATACGTCAGTAACTTGAGACTCACTAGTCTTCGTGCACGTCGAAGCGGCGGTCGAGCCGGTTCATTCGCCAGGCGTAAAAGAAGATCAATGCGACGAATACGTAGATCGAACCCTGCTGTGCAAACCAGAATCCGAGCTTGAAGCCGCCGAGCCGCACCTGGTTGAGTTCATCGACGAGAAGCACACCGAATCCGTAGGAACAAACGAACCAGATCGTCAGGCACAGGCCGACGAGCCTGAGGTTGGCGCGCCAGTAGGCGAGGCGGTTGGAAGGATGCATCGAACCCCCGGGGATGGCCCTCGTTTGTGACGCATCAATGTAACAAAGCATAATCCAAGAATCAGCCGCGTAAGGAGTCCCGATGCAGACCGCCGCCGAACTCGAGAAGAAATTCCTAAGTGTGAACGGCAGGCGGATGGCCTACGTCGAAGCTGGCAGCGGCGAGCCGATCCTTTTCCAGCACGGCAACCCGACCTCGTCCTACCTGTGGCGGAACATCATGCCGGCGCTCGCCGACCGCGGTCGCTGCATCGCCGTCGACCTGATCGGAATGGGCGACTCCGACAAACTCGACGACTCCGGCCCCGGGCGCTATCGATTCGTGGAGCAGCGCGAGCACCTTTTCGCGGCCTGGGATCTGCTCGATCTGGGCGACCGCGTAACACTCGTACTGCACGACTGGGGCTCGGCGCTCGGCTTCGACTGGGCCCGCCGGCACGCGGACCGGGTTGCCGGGATTGCCTACATGGAGGGCATTGTGACGCCGATGGACTGGCACGACTGGCCCGAGGCGGCGCGCACGATATTCGAGGGCTTCCGCTCCGAGGCCGGCGAATCCATGGTCCTCGACAAGAACCTGTTCGTGGAGCGGGTCCTGCCCGGCTCCGTGCTGCGCGAACTCACCGAGGCCGATATGGACGAGTATCGGCGCCCGTTTCGCGACCCGGGCGAAGGCCGGCGGCCGACACTGTCCTGGCCGCGCGAGATACCGATCGGCGGCGAGCCGGCCGATGTCGTTGAGATCGTCACGCAATACGCCGACTGGCTGAGCACGTCGAACGTGCCGAAACTGTTCGTCAACGCGGATCCCGGGGCCATCCTGACCGGTCGTCAGCGCGAGTTTTGCCGTCGGTTTCCGAACCAGCGCGAGGTGACCGTGGCAGGCCTGCACTTCATTCAGGAAGACTCGCCTGAAGAAATCGCAGCCGCGATCGCGAGCTGGTACGACGAGTGTGTGCGGCGTTGACCAGGAACGGCCGGGGCGAGGAAACACGGGCAAAAAGAAAGGCGGTTCCTTGCGGAACCGCCCCGTTACCGACGTGTTGTACGCGGTATCTGGCCCCCTGAGTCCCCCGCCAGTCCGTACCCGAAGGTGTCTTTCTTCCGATCGGTCGTCTGGAGTTGTTGCTCACAGGCGACGAATCGTCGTACAGGAAGTTCTCAGAACTCCCCCGGTTTGTCAATCTTTTGGACTCGTCTAAAACCGAATTGGACGAGACCCTCCAAATGTGTTGCAAAATAGCCACATCATGAAGCGGCCTCGCCGACGATTGGGTTTTCGAGACAGCCCACGGGGCCCAGGTCGACTTCCAGCCTGTCGCCGGGCCGGAGCCACACCGGTGGTTTCCGCGCGGCGCCGACGCCGGGCGGCGTGCCCGTTGCGATGATGTCGCCAGGCTCAAGCACCGTAAACGTCGAGCAATAGGCGATGAGCGCCGCAACGTCGAACATCATGTCCGCGGCGCTGCCCTCCTGCATGACCACGCCGTTGAGCCGCGTTCGGACGGGAATCCCGGCCACGTCGGGAACTTCGTCGATGGTTACGATCGCGGGCCCCATCGAGCCGCTGCGATCGAAATTCTTGCCGGCCGTGAACTGCGACGTGTGGCGCTGCCAGTCGCGCACGGAGCCGTCCATGAAGGCCGAGTAGCCCGCAACGACAGCCATCGCGGCACCGCGCGTGACATGGCGGGCCCGTCGACCGATGACGACGGCGAGCTCGCCCTCGAAATCGAACTGCCCGGACGCCTGCGGGGCCACAATAGGCTTCGAGTGGGCAACCAGGCTGTCCGCGAAACGCACGAACATCATCGGATAGTCGGGCACCTCGTTGCCGAGTTCCTCGGCGTGTGAGCGGTAGTTGCGGCCGACGCAGAGGATTTTGCCCGGGTTTGGCACCGGCAGCAGGAAGTCGACCTCGCTAGTGTCGATCGCCGCCGGCTCGACCGCGGCGGCGAGCTCGCCGAGCACGTCGCCCGCGATGACGCTCTTGAGGTCCGGGTAGCGGGCGCGGAAGTCGGCGCCGGCGGGATGCACGCCGTCCTCCGTGAGAACGCCGTACCCGGGCTCGCCGCGATGCTCGAAGCTCAGTGCTTTCAGTGTATTTGCCTTACACTTGGCGGACTGTTCATGTTACCGCAGGTGTCTCTTGAAGCGCTCGATTATCCTCTCTACGTGTTGCGTGGCCCTGGGCCTCGCAGCCGCGGCCGCGACGGCGGACACGGTCATCCATAACATCACGGGCTACACGTCTTCCGGCGACGGAATCGTGGAGTTCTCGGCGCTGGCCTTCGACGACGCCGGCCGGGTGCTCGCGACCGGCGACGACGCGCTCGTCGAGCGCTACGACGATGCCGCAAGCATCGACGGCGGTGGACGTGTCATGCTGCCCGGACTCGTCGATGCGCACGCACACCTGTCCAGCCAGGGATTCCTCGAGATCAGCCTCGATCTCGCCGGCACGCCGTCGCTCGAAGAAGCCGTCGCCGGGATTCGGGCGTTCGCGGCCGACAATCCGCGCCGCGCCTGGCTGACCGGCCGCGGCTGGAACCAGGTGCTGTGGCCGGTCAAGGCATTCCCGACCGCGGCCGACATCGATGCCGTCGTGAGCGATCGGCCCGTCTGGCTCAGGCGCATCGACGGTCACGCCGCCTGGGCCAACAGCAGGGCAATGGAGATCGCGGGCATCGACGACGATACGCCCGACCCGATCGGCGGCAGGATTCTGCGCGACGACAACGGCAAAGCAACCGGCGTCTTTATCGACAAGGCAATGGGACTCGTCGAGCGGCACGTTCCCAAGCCCACGAAGGAGGATATCCGGCAGGCCTACCTTGTCGCGATCGACTCGCTGACGGCGCTCGGCATGACCGGGATGCACGATGCGGGGATCAGCGTCACCGACGCCGAAGTCCTGCTCGCGATGGCCGACAACGACGAGCTCGATATGCGGGTCTACGCGATGATCAGCGACGCCGGCGAGAACCTCGACGCCATCGCGGAGCCGATCGTCGCCTACGGCAAGGACCGGCTCGACATTCGCTCGGTCAAACTCTACTCCGACGGCGCGCTCGGCAGCCGCGGCGCCGCGATGCTAGAGCCCTACTCCGACGACACCGAGAACCGCGGCCTGCCGTTCTGGACACAGGACGAACTCGACGGCTTCGTCGAGAAGGCCAACGGCATGGGGTTCCAGGTCGGCATTCATGCGATCGGCGACCTCGGTAACCGCATGGCGCTGGATTCTTTCGAGCGCGCCCAGGGCGGCAAGCCGTCCCCCTTGAGAAATCGCGTCGAACACGCGCAGATCATCGCCCCCGGCGACATCCCGCGCTTCGCCGAACTCGGCGTCATCGCCTCGATGCAGCCGATTCATGCGACCAGCGACAAGAACATGGCCGAAGACCGGATCGGACCGGAACGCATCAAGGGCGGCTATGCGTGGCGGCGATTGCTCGATACGGGCGCCGTGATCTCGGCAGGCTCCGACTTCCCGGTCGAGCTGCCGAACCCGTTTCTCGGCCTGTACGCGGCCGTCACGCGCACGGACCGCGACGGCGAGCCCGCCGGCGGCTGGTATCCGGACCAGGCGCTGACGCGCGCCGAGGCCCTGCACGCATTTACGCTCGGCGCCGCCTACGGCGCGCTCCGGGAAGATCGTCTCGGCAGCCTCGAACCCGGCAAGTGGGCCGACTTCATCATCGTCGATCGCGACTACTTCGAGATACCGGCGTCACAGATCGACGACATCCGGGTCCTCGAGACCTGGGTCGGCGGCGAGCGCGTCTACGACGCGGCAGACGCGGATTAAGCCATGCTCGTCGAGCAGATCTGGACCGGCAACGCGCTCAGGAACTTCAACTACCTGGTTGCCTGCCCCGAAACCGGCGAGGCGCTCGCCATCGATCCGCTCGAGTTCGATCGCTGCCTTGCGGTCGCCAATGACCGCGGCTACACGATCACCCAGATCCTCAACACGCACGAGCATCGCGATCACATCGGCGGCAACTCAGGCATGGTCAAGGCGACGGGTGCCAAGCTCATCGCGCACAAAAACGCGAAGAATCGCATTCGCAATATAGACCGCGGCGTCGGCGCGAGCGACGTCATCAAGGTCGGCAAGACCGTCGAGTTCGAATGCCTCGACACGCCTGGGCACACGATGAGCCACATCTGCCTGCTGTCACACACCGACCAGCCGGCGCTGTTCAGCGGCGACACGCTGTTCAACGCGGGCGCGGGCAATTGCCACAACGGCGGGCACCCCGAGGAACTCTACGAGACTTTCGAGAATCAGCTCTCGAAGCTCGACGACGACACGCTGATCTACCCGGGCCACGACTACCTCGTCAATAACCTCCAGTTCACGCTGGACCGCGAGCCGGACAACGACGACGCACGCGATATGCTGACCCGCCTCGCAAACCACGATCCGGCCAACGCGCCTGTCACGACGCTCGCCGACGAACGAAGGATCAACACGTTCTTCCGCCTAGACAGCTCCGGCGTCATCGCGACGCTTACGCGCGAGTTCCCGGAGATCGGGGATGCACCGAATGCCCGCACGGTGTTTCTCAAGCTCAGGGAGTTGCGTAACAGCTGGTGAGGCGTGCGCCGGGCGGAACCATATCTCCGGCAATACACTACATGCGAAACCTAAAGTGAATTCTAGAAACGTTTCAGCGGTAACGTGAGTTTCCGCTATCCCCGGAACCGGTCGTTTTGAGGCTGCTGTAATTAGCTGGCCAGGCAGCCGCAGAGTGTGTCTCGAAAGAAAAAGTCAGCCTGCAAATTCGTAGCGCAGGTTACTTAGGCGACCACGCCAGTAAGACCGAAGTCCATCTGGCAACTCCCAAAAGACTTCTCCCCGAACGGGTACGACCATCCCGCTATGTTGCTCATACTGATCAAAACGGCCGATCCATGGTGTCCGAACGGTATCGCCACTCACCAGACGCAATCGATCCATTTTGATGGACTCAATCAGTCCTTGATCGTCAAAATGAAAATCACCAGTAAACGTGCACGCCCCATCCGTAAACGTTGCTTTTGCGGATCGCTCATCGATACCTTCCCAGTGGACATGTTCTCCGGGCAACAACATCGTCGGATACCAGGCAGCTTCCGCGAAAAAGCGCATTAGCTCGCCTTCGGCTGCTTCCGGCGTTCCTCTGAATTCCGCGACCTTGAAGAAGCCCAAGAGCCTGGCGAAAAGGATGCCTTCGCCCGCGACATACGCGTCACAGACATGAGCGGCAATTCCAGGCGCTATGTGGATCCGGGCATCCCAAATGAATCCGAGACGCCAGGTCGAAACGTCCTGCGTCGCTCGGAACGGTTTCCAACTCTCCTTTGGGCTTGCACCACTTCCAAGACCCATATCGAAAAAGCCGAATTGCTCAACGCGCACACTGGAAATTTTCGCTTGCCCATCATTCAGCACGATGCGGAAATAGCGCTGTACTGGCCTTGGCAACCCAACCAGTTGTTTGAAATCGACGGTCTTCTGGGCTTCAGCCGCTCCAGATGCGGAGATCATGGAGTTGTAAAGCCGTGCGATATCCGATCTCCAACGCCATTCGCCCAAGGCCGTGACACCCACGATCAGGACCACCAAAGCGATCAAGATCCAAAAGACGTTGAACACGATCAAACAGTCCTTAACAGGCAATAGCCTCGTGGGTCAGAAATAGGCCAGATGAGTCCTTTCATAAATCCGCCTTGCGTCAACACCAGCCGCCCAACTGATACTGCGCCGAAGGGCTGCCGTGCAAAGTATACCGGCCGGTCAACGATGTTCACGTGGTAACGTGCCGGCCAGGCGACCGCAACCGGCCGGAAGCAGCCAGTCGTTGACGCTAGCAGACTATCTGACTTGCGTGGAGAACGCGGACTTCGTCCGGCGCAAGGAGCACTTGCACGGAAACGCCGGAACATTCCCCCGACATGTATCGAACGGCGTAGACCGGCCCATGTTCGATATCGAAGCGAAGGTCAATTTCACTTAGCTTGGCTCTCGATGCCACGGTCTCCTTCGATTCGGTCAAACTCAGACGCTCTTGCGCCGATTGGACAATGTGGCTCTGCTCGGCCTTGATTCGCTCGAGTGTCGCAATGTCCAGCAGTGTCCGAAGGACGATGGCAGACTCCGGATCGACTTGGTCGCATCGCTGAAACCAGAATCGGTATTGCGGCCTGGTCGAGTCGTCGAATTTCCAAGACCACGTTTGTCCTTCGGACAATTCGCCCGCGATCCATGCGTAAGGGGCAATGCAGTAATCATGTGTACTTGCCGGGTGAAAGACCACTAGCCCTTGTGCTTTGGCCTTGCCATTCCAGGCTACGGCGCCTGATTCGATATACCAAACGTCGCGGCCCGATACTCGCGATGCATAGCCCTCAAGCTCCGTTTTGTCGGGATCGTCCAGGACTATTCGATCCGTCGCGCTGACCGGCGCGACGTCAAGAGCAAGTAGCAATGCCAGGAGCGCTGCTTTTTGAGGCGAGGAAGTCACGAATAGGATGCCTGCGGCCAATAATACGAGTGTCCGCTTTGGGTTGCGGATTCAATCGGTGGTTGCAACACCTAAGCTCAGACTATAGAGCAGGAGGTGTCGTTGATGAAGCAGAGAGCGAGGATCTAGCACACACAGTCGCAGATTGCTCAGATGTGGGATTGCTGGCGAGAAGGCGTCTCGCTGAACGAGATCGGTGACGACCCCGACCCTGAAACCGTGTTCCTCAAGCTCCGGGAGCTGCGCAACAGCTGGTAAACGCGCCATGGCAGTGGCCTCGCGCCAACCCGTGGCGTAGTCCGCGGACCCTAGCGGGAGCTGATAGCGCGATCGCCCGAATGGATATCGAGCACATTCAGACTGCGCCCCTCGTCATCATTGGCGTAGTACAAACGGTTGTGAACGGCGTCGATGGCGATCGCGGCGTCCTGGTCGAAAAAACTCAGTGCGGGACCGCGCCCTGTCGACTCACCGGACACTTCGCGCCGGTCACCAGTAAGCACGTCGATAGCTAACACCCGCGGCGTGGCATGGGGGGTCGCGGCAGCGTAGGCCGTCTGGCTATCCGGATCGTACGTCAACAAGGTAACGCCTCCCATGGACGGGCCGCTACCGCGTTCGTCTGAGGCCAGCAGCGTCACCATCCCGGTTTCGAGATCGACGGCCAACAGTTTTGAAGTCGCCAGCACGAGCGCCCGGTTGTTCGCGGCGTCGAACGCCAAAGCAGTCATGAACTGCAGGCTGAACTCGGGCTGGCTCGATGCGGTGACCGCGACCCGACGATCGCCGGTCTCGAGATCAAATTCCATTATCGCGTCCGAGTCCGCATCGAAGGCGATCGCTCGCAAGCCGTCGGGGCTCGCGGCGCCGAACTCGAGGTCTCGCAGATTGGGGCCCTCACCACGATCCTCGCCGCTCAACAACGTTCGCTCGCCCGTCGCGACATCGATTGCGATAATCGAGAAACTGCTGATGACATTGAATGCGAACCAGATCACGCGATCTCCGGAGTTGACAGCAGAGATCGACTTGAGCTGCGTTGGCCACGGCACGCCGCCGCCTACGTCTTCGCTCGATACGAGTGCCCTGTCGCCCGATGCGGGATCAATCCGTACCAGACGATAGTTCCTGCCGCGATCCTGTGCGGCGAACACGGCTCCTCCCCCGACTGCGATCTGCTCAAAGATGATACCGCGCTCGCCGTCTCCGACGAGGTTGCTCGAAACCAGCGTGCGATCGCCATTGGCCGGATTGACGCCGACAATCGCGCCTCCCCGGTCAGACACGATCAGGCTTTCGCCGGATGGAGCCCATTCGACACTGTAGGGCTCGATGAAATCCGGGCCGGCGCCAACTCCTTCGCCCGACAGAGTTGTCCTGTCACCGCTCGCAAGGTCAATCGCGATCAGCGATGGCGGATTCTGAAGCGGAACCACCGCTCGCGAGCGCGCTTCGTCGTAGAGCACGCTGGCTGCGGACCCGAAACGGGGGCCCGAATTGGCGGACTGATTCGAGATCAACGTGCGGTTGCCGTTGGCGAGGTTCACCGAGAACAAGTTGGCCCAGTCGATCACCAGGGCCTGATTGTCGCCCTGCAGGCCGATCGCAGTCGGATTCAGCATGGTTTGCCCGCTGCCCACGCTATCGCTGGACAGCGTCGTCCGGTTACCCGTGCCCCCATCGATACCTAAGACACGGTCAAAGCCGCGGTCCACCATCAGAACTCTGCCGGAGGCAGGATCCACATCCATGTCCCAGACGGAGAAATCCGACGGCCCCGAACCGAGCGAATTACTCGAGAACTCGGAACGGTTTCCTGTTGCAAGATCGACCGCGTAGACGGAGTGTCTAGACTGCGAAACCAGAAGCCGTCGACGAACGGAATCGACGACGCCGACAAACGGCATACGAAGATCTTCGCCGGCGCCTACGCCATCGCCGGAGGCAACGGTTCTGAGGCCCGTATCGAGGTCAACGCCTATGATCACGCCGCGGCTGTTTGCAACGAAAGTTCGATTCGAGGCGGGGTCGACTGCCGTGAAAATCACGGGCAAATCGACCTGATTGGTGACGGAGAAGGACACCTCAACGTCGTCACCTCTGGCTGGCCGCGCCAAGGCAGTGAGCTGCGTTCGACCGTTCGGCAGAGCAACAACAGCGGACCATCGCGACGGATCCGTGAGGTCGCGGGACGCCATGATCCCGTTTACATCGATGAACTGCAGGTCCTCGGACAGCAGCTCGCCGTCCTCGGAATCGGCCACCGTCCCCGCAACCGTGATTTCACGGACGCTGTCACGAAACTCGGCGTTGAGCGTCGGGAATGTAACCTCGAACTCGAGCGTACTAACGTCGGTGACCGTGATAGTTACGTCGCGGCTCGCAACGCCGCCGCGACCGTCACTCACGGACAGCGTCACTTCATAGACGTTATCCGAATCGGAGTCGCGCGCATTCTCGAAATCAGGAGCGTTCCGAAAAGACAGCGTGCCGGCTCTCGCGTCGATATCGAACTGCGAGGCATCGGCTCCGCCGTCGACGGAATATGTCAGTGTATCGCTCCGGTTGGCGTCGGTTGCAATGGCAGCGTAGGCGAACAAGCGATTCTCAGGCGTGGAAACGGCAGCATTCGAGATGAACACGGGGTTCTGATTGGGGCCCTCATCCCTGGCGGTATCATCTCCGCCGCCACCGCCTCCGCATGACACCAGACCCACCAGCGCGCACAGCAACGGCGTCCTGCCGGCTACGCCGTGGCTGCCGTGGCTCCGGCTCATTTCAGCCAGTCGTCTCATGCGCGTTCTGTTCCGAATTGTTCCCGAAGATGGTGCTGCGGCGAGACCGGTCGCTTACCGATGCCGGCAGTCTAGCTGAGACCGCGGCGAGCAATCCACCACGTCGATTCTTGAGAACGCCGTGCCGGCCAGGATAGTCTGGCCTGCGCCTTGATGCGCTTGACATAAGTCGCGATGACAACAGATATATAGCCACATGTTCATTTGCAGCATGCCGCACAGAATGACTGGAGATAGACACCGACGCTCGCCTCAACGCCGCCGATCTTGTTCGTCGACTGTCGATAGAACATAGAATTGAGTTCGGTTTCGGGGCGGCCATCGTTCCAGTCGTCGTAGTGTTTGAGTTCAAACCTGCCGAGTCGCCTGACGGCCCTCGACGTGACCAGGATTTCGACGCTGACGCGAGGCGTCCACCTGTCGACACCGGACGGCTTCGGCAGTGCCCTGGCTGCGGTCACGACGCCGGCGGCGACCAGCCCCTGCCCACCCTGGGTTTCACTCGCGAAGATGTAGATTTTGTGGCCTGCGGTAATCTTCTTACCGCCGTACATGGTTTTCTGGGCATCGAAGCGCATCGTTTCGGCCGACGGGTCGCTGACTTCCGTCTTGATTACGTATGCCTTCATTGGCGCTCAAGACGTTCCGCAGATCCACTATCAATGAAATCACTTCTTCGGAATGAGGCTCAAATCAAATTCAAATGCACCAGCTCGCTCAAGTATCTCCTTCTCGTTAAACGCTAGTTGCTCGTACGTCACCTGACGATTCCTGCCGAATTATCGGTAGTTGATAGATTCGCGATCAAGTATTCCTCCAGGGCGGCCGCCTCGAACCTTAGCTCATCGAGCATGCGGACTGTGGCGACGTATCTTGGGCTGCCTCTCCATGATTGTGGGTGCTTGATCTTGCATTTCCTCTCCTTATCAAACACGAAATATGAACTTAGTCTGATACCAATGGAACTGTTCATCGAAGCCTTTCCGATGTACACAAGATTCAAGCCCGTATCGAGAATGGCATATACACCTGCGGATTCGCCGCCAGGCCACGAATCTGGCCAAACATAGTCGGCATGGCTGTCCCCCAGTTCGGGAAAGAGGTCATACAGTCCACTTACCTCCAGTGGTTCAAGATCCGGGTGCCTGAATCGGAAGTGATACGCGCCTACGAGGTCTCGAAACTCCGCGAGAGTCGACTGAGTCACTATCACCTCCCAGATGCATTATCGCGTCAAACATTTGTGGTCGGAAAACCAGGAGCCAAACCCTACGACCCAAAGCCGCCACTAATCATTGTCCTATTAGTGCTTAGACAGGGCGCGGCAATTCATTGCAGTTCAATGAGATTCACAGCGGAACTACTGATCGAGAACGACGATCCTTCCTTCAATCGAAACGAAGACTATCGATATCTTTGTTCTGGACTTAGCTAGGGCAGGAAGTCGATCCCAAAGGCCGCGATACTGTGGAAGGTCCGGTAGAGCGATTGAGTATCTGGCCGCAGAATCATCCATTCGCTGTAGAGTCTCACCTAGTATTCCGATGAAGTAATTCACTCTCATTGGCTGTCGTGACCCCGGTCCTTTTACTTCAATAATCCAACGCTCGGATCCCCTGCGGGCGTCGATATCGATTCCTTTAGCTCTGCCCCATGCAACTTCGGCCTCCCAACCTTCCTTCGTCAGCCATTCGTGAAGAACACGCTTTATCTCATCCTCCGACAGAGCATCGACGTCGTGATTCTTGCTTGCTGATGTCTGTATATCGGAATCTGGTTGGTAATCACCGATAGGAAAATTCCCGATCAAACCATCCGTCCTGCGTCTGCGCTGCAGAAGTCTTTTGGACTCGAGCAGTCGAGCAGCCTGATTAACGGGTTGCTGATTGTCAGATGGAGTCTTAATGGTATTTGTGACCTCTCGATCAGTTAGACCTGGACGAGACGCAATCAGGTTCAGTATTTCCTGCTGGAGAGTTGGCATTTGGTCGCAATCCTCGCCGGACTGGCGAGAGTCCGCTTTGTGGTCCACGCCAGCCGCCCAACTCAAACTGCGCCGAAGGGCGGCTATGCAAAGTATACCGGCCGGTCAACGATGTTTCCGCGGTAACGTCGCCGTATATTCCATTCGGCGGCAGCGCAGCCGGGAGAGTATTCCTGATTCGCCGATCGAAATCGCCTCACAGTCAGAATGCTCCCGGCTAGAAAAACTCGTCGAGAAACCCGGCCGCCTCCGGCGACAGTCCACCGATCTTGTTCGTCGCCTGGCGATAGAACTTGAAGTTGATCTCGGTCTCGGGGCGGCCATCGTCCCAGTCGTCGAAGGCTTTGAGTTCCGCCCGTCCGAGCCGGCGCGTCGGCCTCGCCGTCACGCGAAGCTCGACGTTGACGCGCGGCGTCCACCTGTCAACTCCCGGCGGCCTCGTGACGGCCGAGGTATTCGTGACGACGCCGCGCGCGACCAGGCCCTGCCCGCCCTGGGTCTCGCTCGCGAAGACGTAGATCGTGTCGCCTTCAGCGATTTTCTTGCCGCCGTACATGGTCTTTTGCGCATCGAAGCGCATCTTCTCGGCGCCTGGATTCCTGACTTCCGTTTTGATCACGAATGACATGGTCTCTGTGCCCGATTTGGATGTCGCTCAGTCGCCTACCGGCGCTGCGACGTCGATTGCAACGGCCTTGTAGTGAATCGTGTCGCCGAACGGGGATTGGTCGTCGTTGGCAGCCGATGCGGCTATCAGGAATTCGATGCAATCGGCCTCTGCGTCGGGCGCCTGCCATTCGATATGCCAGCGAAGCTCTCCACCGACGGGTCGAGGTGATGTCGAGCGCCCCGCAGCGCCGACAACTTCGACGTCCTCGTCACGGGTCACGAGCATGCCGTTATCCTTGCCAGCGCCGCGGATCGTCAGCTGGAAACCCGAGGTCACGGCCGTATCCGATGCAAAGGCCAGCGCCAGTCGGTATCGCCGGCCCGGCGTAGCGATCTCAGGCAGACCTTCGACGCTGAGCGCAGCCGAATCCATGACCGGTTCGTAGTCGTAGTGGCAGCTCGCGCAGGACTCCGTGGCATCGGGGTCCGAGGCGCCCCAGGGCGCGCCGTCCGGATAGGCGCCGGCGCCGCCGGCCGCCAGTAAGAGCGCGGCGGCCACGAGAGCGCTGCTATTTGTCGGGCTCAACGATCGCGCGGCCGATATAGTTCGTGTCGGTGCCGAACCAGACGGCGCCGGACGGTTCGTGATAGTGCATGTGCCGGATCGTGCCGCCGCCCGAGCCGATCTCGGTCGCATCGATGAATTCGCGCGTCTCAGGGTCGAAGCCGATGAACACGTTGGGCTGCACGCCTGAAGCAACCATCCACAGCCGGCCGCTCGAATCCGAGGCCATTCCGTAGGGCCGCGCGCCCTCGCCCTGCGGCATCTGCCATTCCTCGAATCCGTCTTCGTCGGGGTCGTAGACGCCCAGCATGCCCTTCGCATAGTCGACGTACCAGACCCGGCCATCATCCGTTACCTCGAGTCTGCGCGGTCGCGCCTCGGCGCGCGGCAGCTCGATTTCGACGTGCTCGAGCGTCTCGGGATCGACGTGCGCGAGCTTGTTCGTGCCGAACAGCACGACCCAGACCGAGCCGTCGGGCGCCATCTTGATGCCGTAGGGCCGCGAGCGTTCGGTCGTCGACTCGATCAGGTCCACCTTGCGCGTCGCGATGTTGAGCCGCCCCATGCGGTTGCCGCCCTGCACCGTGAACCAGATGTTCTCCTCGCCCGCGTCGAACACCAGCGTGTGCGGATCGCGCGCCGCCTCGTCGGGCATCATGACCTCTTCGACGTCGCCGCTATCGGGGTCGTAGCGGCCGATGAGCCGCGTACGGTTGCCGGCGTACCAGACGATGCCGTCCGAGCCGACGATCAGGTTATGCGGGCCGGAACCCTCCTTGAGGTCGACCTTCGTGAATTCTCCCGACTCGGCATCGAGGTGCGCCAGGTAGCCCGACCGCTGGCCGACGAACCAGACCGAGGTAGCGCTTTCGGCGAACGGGTCGCGCGGGCGGGAGTTCTCGTAGGGCACCTGCCACTCGCGGACGTCGAGTGGCTCGGCGCCGGCGAGACAGGGAGTGAGCAGCGCCGAGGCAATTGCCACCAGCACCGCGCCGGACAAACGGATGTTCATCGGTCGCCTCCTCAAATCATCGAATCGCGTCAACAGGGTCGTCAACGCTATCACAGCCTGCCTGCCCGGCAATCAGCCGCTCGCCTTGACGTCGGCGATCCAGTTCTCGACGCGCCGCTCGAGCAGCGTCAGCGGCATGGCGCCGCCGCCCAGCACGGTGTCGTGGAAGCCGCGGATGTCGAATTCCTCGCCGAGCGCCTGCTCGGCCTTCGCACGCAGTTCGAGAATCTTGATCATGCCGATCTTGTAAGACGTCGCCTGGCCCGCGAATACGATGTAGCGGCGGACCTCCGACTCCACGCTCGGCCTGGGCTCAGCCGAGTTCTGCATCATGAACTCGACGGCCTGCTGCTGCGTCCAGCCCTTGCTGTGCAGCCCCGTATCGACAACCAGGCGCAGCGCGCGCCACATCTCGCTCGACAGGCGGCCGAACTCCGAGTACGGGTCCTCGTACGCGCCCATCTGTTTCGCGAGCAGCTCGGCGTACAGGCCCCAGCCCTCGCCGTAGGCGCCGAAGTTGGCCTGGGTGCGAAACGTCGGCGTGTCCTCGAGCTCGAGCGCGATCGAGTTCTGCATGTGATGGCCCGGGTTGCCCTCGTGGTAGGCAATGACCTCGAGCTGCGGCACGGGCATCGCGCTCATGTCCGACAGGTGCATGTAGTACACGCCCGGACGCGAGCCGTCGGGCGTGCCGGGCATGTAGTGCTGCGCGGCGCCGTCCTGTTCGCGGTAAGGCTCGACCCGCCGCACCTCGAGCTCGGCCTTCGGCAGGAGTCCGAAATACTCGGGCAGGCGCGCGTTGATGAAGTCCATGTGGTCTTCGACGGCGTCCATGTAAGCCTGCCGGCCGCCGTCGTCGTCCGGGAAGAAGAACTGCTCGTCCTCGCGCACGAAGGCGAAGAACTCCTGCAGGCTGCCCTCGAAGCCCACCTCGCGCTTGACGGCCTCCATCTCGGCGCGCAGGCGCTCGACCTCGGCGAGCCCGAGCTCGTGAATCTCGTCTGCAGTCATCGAGGTCGTCGTAAAGGTTGCGAGCCGGCGATTGTAGTAGGCCTTGCCGTCCGGCAACGCGTCCACGCCGTGGGCCTCGGCAGACGTGTTCTCGCGGTCCGCTTCGAGGAACTCAACGAGCCGCTCGTAGGCCGGCCGCAGATGCTCGACCAGGGCCTCGTCGATGCTTGCCCTGTAGCGGTCGCCTTCCTCGGCCGCGATCTCGCCAGACTCGACGAGTCCGTCGATCTTGCGATAGGCATCCGCCTGCAGCGACGACGGGCCGTCGCCGTCGTCGAACGGCGCACCCGACACGACGGCGAGCGACTGCTCGATAACGCCGTCGTACGCGAAGCGCGGCGGCCGCGCGCCCATCTCCGCATACTTCTCCGCGCGGTCGATGAGCTGGTTCAGTCCGCGGCCGAAGCCCTCGATGCGGGACAGGTAGTCGTCCATGTCGGCCGCGCCGTCCACGTTGTGGAAATTGGCCATGAGCATAGGGACCATGACGTGTGGGCCGAAGAAGTCCGTGAAGATGTAGTCGTTGGCCCGGAATTCGGCGTTGAGAGCCGCATCCTCGTACTGGAATTTCCAGATGTCGTAGCTGATCCGGGCCTCGGGCGAGAGCTTGTCGTAATCGAATTCGCGCTCCATCTCTTCGACCGTCGCGCGCCGCCATGCAAGCTGCCGGTCTTCCTCCGCCTCGGAGAAATCGTCCACTTCGCCGTAGCGGTCCTTGCGGCCGACGAACATCAGGTTGATGGGGCTCTGCATGAGTTCTTCTTCGTAGCGCGCTTCGAACCAGACGTTCAGACGTTCGGTTTCGGTCTGGGCGCTGTCGGCGGCCGCCGTCGTCGCCGGGTCCTGGGCGGGGCCGCCACAGGCCGCGAGGACCAGGAAGAATGTCAGCTTGACTACTGTGCGCATGGCGGATGCTCCGCTTCCTACGAGGGGAGCGAAGTGTACCATCGCCGCTCGGCGAGGCGCGTCAGTCGCCCGGGCGGTAGCTTCGAACCGCGCGCGCGTCGACGTCCTCGCGGTAGAAGGCGACGTCCTTGAATTGAGCCGCTGCGTAGCGCTCGGCCTGATCGTCGAAGTGTGGCGACGCGGGATCGCCGCTCTGGCCGCCAGCCAGCAACGACTTCGCGCGGACCCTGTCGCCGAATTCGACGACCGCCACGAAGCTGTTGCCCGAGGTCCCGTAGATGCGTTTTGTGCCCGGATAACGCTTTGCCCGGAACGACGCGAGCGCGCCCCAGTCGCCGGACGCCATGCCGACGGCCAAGCTCGCGGCGCTGTCGTCGTAGTCGAGATCGACGTCCCCGCTCAGACGCTGGAATCGATTGACCTCACCCCAGGGCGTGTCCCAGCGGCCGAAGTCGGCTTCGAGCATCGCGACCGTCCTGGCGAAGATCTCGAGGCGCTCGTCATCCGGCGAAGACACGGCGAAATGATCGATGAGCGCCTTGCCGCGCAGGCTCAGCGGATTCCGGCCCTCGTCGCGGTAACGCATGCCATAGAAGTGCGCAAGCGTCATCGGCACAGAGTCTACGTGCACGCTGAAGTCCCAGCCCCTGAGCGCATCGATGGCCGGCGCGAGCGCGGGGTGCTCGTCCCCGGAGCGGCCGTAGGCGGCGACGAGCGCCGGGATCAGCTGCTCGAACCCCGGCAGGTAGGGGTCGTAGGCGATATCGATCAGCCCGTCGAGCGTGAGGTCGTCGATACCCGCAAGGACGCGCTGCGCATGCACGCCGCGGAAGTTCTCGGGGTCGGGCGCCATGTAGGCCGGATAGTCGTCGGCCCTCGGACTGAACTCGGCGGCCGACGTAAACGGCGTCGAGTTGCAGTTCTGAATCCATCCGTTCGGCGGATTGAACACGGTCACGGTCTCGTCAACGGTATGCAGACCATCCCAGTCCGTGGCGGGGTTGCTGCCGTCGACGGGCCTCGAGTAGTCGAACGACGGGTCGCGCTTCGGCACGAAGTTGCCGTGGTAGTAGGCGATGTTGCCCGACGAGTCGGCGTACACGGTGTTGTTCGACGAGTTCGTGCGGATGTCCATCATCCGCCGGAAGCCCTCGTGGCCGTCCTGCCTGGTGCGGATGTAGGACTGCGTCAGCGCGTTGACCGGGTCCCAGTTGATTTTCGTGGCGACCCACTTGCCGTCGATCATGTGCGTGATCGGCCCGTGGTGCGTGTGGTACATCGGAAAGGTCCTTTCCGACATAGCGTCGCCGTCGCGATACTTGAGCGTCACTTCCGACTCGCCGACCGGCCGCAGTTCGTCGCCGTAGCGGTAGTAGCGTTCGCCGTCCTGCTCGACGATGTCCTCGACGAACTCATCGAGGAAGTCGACGTAGGTCGAGGTGTGCATCCAGCCCGTGTGCTCATTGAAGCCCTGGTAGACGAAGAACTGGCCCCAGGTGACGGCGCCATAGGCGTTCAGCCCCTCCTCGCTCACGACGTGGACCTCGCCGCGGAAAAAGAAGGTCGTATGCGGGTTGATCAGCAGCATCGCATTGCCGGACTCGGTCAGATCACCCGCAATCGCGAAGCCGTTCGAGCCAAGGTGCCGTTCGTAGCCGAGCCGAGGCGCCCGGGCCGCATCGAGGTCGGCCACGCCGACCGACTCGCCGCGGCCGTAGAAGGCCGTGATGCCTTCGAGCGGAATCTGCTCGATGTCGCCGCCGATCGAACCCTCGAAGAAGTACATCGGCATCCACGGCTCGAAGCGCGTGATAACTTTGGGCGTTACGTCGGGGTGCGTGGCAAGGTAGTAGTTCAGGCCGTCGGCGAACGCGATGCACAGCTCCCTGAGCCAGTCGGGTGCGGCGGCATACGCCGCTCGCGCCTCTTCCTCTGTCATGTAGAGCCGCGCGCGCAGGTCGCTCATGAGCGCGCTCTCGCCCTCGACCTCGGCCAGCCGGCCCAGCGCCCAGTAGTAGTTGCGCTCGACGCGAGGAAAATCGTCCTCGGCCTGCGCGTACAGCAGCCCGAACACGGCGTCGGCGTCGGTCTTGCCGTAGATGTGCGGCACGCCGAAGTCGTCGCGGACGATCGTGACGTTCTGAGCGCGCGCCGCGAGCCGCTCGAGCTCGGGGTCGGCGGGCGCACCGCCCCTGTCGCTCGAGCAGGCGCCGGCGACGACGAGCGCCAGCGCCAGCCAGCGCCTCATTCCTCGTCCTCGACGGCGATGAGGTCAAGGTCGGCGAGCGCGCGATTGAGGGCCGGTACGTCGTCGGCGAACACCTGGTCGAGCTTTGCGAGCTCCGCCTCGATGCCGCTGGCCAGTTCATCGCGTACGGCGATCATCGATGCGGTCGGCGCCGCCTCGCTCTGCGAGGCCAGAAGGAGCACGTAAGACAGCTTGTTGTTGAGCCGGATCGGGAAATTCAATGGGTCCTGGCGGCTCTCGTTCTTGGTCTGATAGAGCGTCTCCTCGATGGCCGTCAGCGTGTCGAGCGTCGCCTGGACGCTGGACGCTGCCTCGGACTCCTCGTCGACGCGGCCCTGTGCACGCTCGAGTTGGGCCTTGAGCGATCGAATCCGCCTGATGCCCGCGTGTATACGCGAGACGAGATCCCGTGTCTCGATGGCAAACGCGTAGCGGGCCTCGTAGTCGGCGGGGCTCAGCGTCGTGCGCGGATCGGCAACGACGTCGAAGCGCGTTTCGCGAACCTCGTTATCGACGGTCAGCCGCGCACAGTAGCTGCCCGGCGGGATGCTCGGGCCGCTCCGTGCGTCGATCCACAGGATCAGGTCGTCGAAGCGCTCGAAGCCCGGCGTTTCGAGGTTCCAGCTGTGCTTGTTGAGACCGGCCTCGGCCGGCAGCACGTCGGTGCGCGGCGGCGCATTGCGGCCGACGTCCTCGTCATCGTCGTCGCTTCCAGGCTCGCGGGTCCAGGTCCAGAGCGCGTCGTCGCCGTCGAGGACCTCGAGCTGGACGTCGGCGTCGTCGGCGAGGTTGTCGGGCAGGCTGTAGTAGAAGGTCACGCCCGGATACGGATTCGTGCCCGCGCTGCCCGGTTCGTCGCTGCGGCCACCGCCCGCGGTCATGAGCAGGGCCGGCTCGGGTGTGTACAGCCTGAGGACATTGCCGTCCGCATCGTGCTGGTGCAGGACCGCCAGGTCGTCGAGTATCCAATAACCCCGACCCTGGGTCGCGGCAATCAGCTGGCGGTTCTTGATAGCAAGGTCGGTGACCGACACGAGCGGCAGATTGAGCTGTAGCGAGCGCCAGCTGCGGCCGTCGTCGAACGACACGTAGATGCCGAACTCGGTGCCGGCGTACAGCAGCCCCTCGCGATCCGGGTCGGCGCGCAGGGCGCGCGTAAAGTGCGTGTCCGGGATGCCGCGCGTGATCTTGCGCCAGCTCCTGCCCCAATTATCCGTATGGTAGAGATAGGGCGCGAAATCGTCCGACTTGTAGCGGGTCGCGGCGAGGTACGCGCCGGCCGGGTCGAACGGGTCGATCTCGAGCGAGTTCACCTGTGCCCATTCGGGCAGGCCCGATGGGGTCACGTCTTCCCAGTTGTCGCCGCCGTCACGCGTCAGGTGCACGAGGCCGTCGTCGGAACCGGCCCAGATGACGCCCTCTTCGTGCGGCGACTCGGCGAGCGCGAAGATCGTGCCGTAGTATTCGACGCCCGTATTGTCCTTCGTGATCGGTCCGCCCGATGGGCCCATGCGCGATTTGTCGTTGCGTGTCAGATCCGGGCTCATGACCTCCCAGGTCGCGCCCATGTCCTCGCTCTTGAACAGCGCGTCGGCCGCAACGTACAGGACGTCGGGGTCGTGAACCGAGAACGCGATCGGGAAATTCCACTGAAAGCGATATTTGAGTTCCGCGGCGCCCCAGCCCATCGGGTTGTCGGGCCAGACGTCGATGGCGCGCTCGGCGCCCGTCTTGTGATTGACGACGGTCAGGTAGCCGCCGTAGGAACCGCCGACGACGATGTCGGGATCGTCTGGCTTCGCGACGATGTGGCCGCTCTCACCGCCCGCCGTGGGCTCCCAGTCGCGGCGCGTGATCGACGAGCCCATCGCCGAGCGGGAGCGAATGCGCACGGCCGAATTGTCCTGCTGGCCGCCGAGCAGTCGGTAAGGAAAGTCGTTGTCGGTCGAGACGCGGTACATCTGCGCCGTCGGCTGGTTGCTCTGTACGGACCAGGTCTCGCCGCCGTCGTAGCTGACGTTGCCGCCGCCGTCGTTGGACTGGATCATACGCTTGGGGTCGTTCGGGTCGATCCAGAGGTCGTGATTGTCGCCATGAGGCGTCCAGATCTCGCCGAAGCTCCTGCCGCCGTCCTTGGAATGGTGGAAGCGCACGTTGAGCACGTATACCGAGTCTTCGTCGGCCGGGTCGGCGTAGATGCGCGAGTAGTACCACGCACGCTGGCGCAGGTTGCGATCCTCGCTGACCAGCGCCCAGGTTTCGCCGCCGTCGCTGGAGCGCAGCACGCCGCCCTCCTCGGCCTCGACGATCGCATACAGGTTCTGGTTGTTGCTCGGCGACACCGTGATGCCGATGATGCCGAGCGGGCCGGTCGGGAAGCCCTCCTTGTCGGAAAGCAGTTCCCAGCTGTCGCCGCCGTCCTTGCTCTTGTAGAGACCCGAGCCCTCGCCGCCGCTTTCGAGGCTGTACGGCGTCCGCTTCACGCGCCAGAAGCTCGCATACAGGATGCGCGGGTTGGTCGGGTCCATCGCGAGATCGACCGCGCCCGTTGCGCTGTTCACGAACAGGATATTCTCCCAGGTCCTGCCGCCATCCATCGACCGGAACACGCCGCGCTCGTCGTTCTCGCCGAACAGGTGGCCCATGGCCGCGACATAGACGTGGTCGGGGTTTTTCGGATGAATGCGAATGCGCGAGATGTGCTGCGTCTCCTCGAGGCCCAGTTTGTCCCACGTGTCGCCCGCATCGTTCGAGCGCCAGATGCCGTCGCCGGGCGAGACGTTGCCACGGACGGTTTTCTCGCCCAGGCCCGCGTACACGACGTTCGGGTCCCAGTCGGAGACCGCGACGGCGCCCACCGAACCGCCGAAGTAGCCGTCCGAGACGTTGCTCCAGGTCGAGCCGCCGTTCGTGGTCTTCCACACGCCGCCGCCCGTTGTGCCCATGTAGTAGGTCTCGCGATCCGAGGCCAGCCCCGTTACGGCCGCCGAGCGGCCGCCGCGGTACGGCCCGATCTCGCGCCACTCGAGCGCGCGGATATCGGCGGGGAAGGTCTCGGGGTCGATATCGGCAAAGGCTTGCGGCAGCCAGGCGAGGCAAAGCAGTGCCAGCCACGAAAGGTGGAAACGGGTCGGGACCATCGGAAACTCCTTCATCGGCCGGTTCTCGTCCGGCTGTTCGTTTTGTCGGCGTAGTCTTTCACAAAGAAAAGCGGCGAGGCAATTCCGGGTAGGCGGACGTCGGGGATAACGACCGACCTGGAGTGCCTGTAGGGTTCGCGGGCCGGCGCTGATATGATCCCGGAGCCGCCCGACCGACGACGCTCTGGACGACATCATCAACCTCCGCTTCTCAACAAGGACTCTCGTCTCGCTGGCGCTGCTGCTCGCATGTTCACGGGCTCCCACCGCAGGTACCTTGTCGGCCGCGATCGCGATCGAGGAGGTCGTCGTCCTCGCAAAGCGCCGTGAGACGACGACCCGCGACATCTCGGCGGCGGTCAGCGTCGCCGGCAGGGCGGCGATCCAGGACAAGAAGCTCGTCACCGACGCGCTCAAGGAGGCGACCGGCGTCTTCGTCCAACAGACGACGCCCGGCCAGGGCGCCGCGATCATCCGCGGCTTGAGGGGCTCCGCGATACTCCACCTGGTCGACGGCATGCGCCTGAATAACGCGATCTTCCGGTCCTCGCCGACGCAGTACTTCGCGCTGGTGCCGGTCGGCGCCGTCGAGCATATTGAGACGCTGCGCGGCACGCCGACGTCGCTGTATGGCAGCGACGCCGTTGGCGGCGCCGTGCAGGTCGTGACCCGAGTGCCGGCCTTCGATGACCCGGCTACCCGGTATGCCGGCGAAGCCTACGCCGGATGGGACTCCGCGGAACTCGGAAGACGCCTCGGGGCATCGCTCGACGTCGGCAACCGGGCGCTGGCCGCCACGGCATCTGTCGAGTATCTGGAGACCGGCGACCGCCGGATCGGCGGCGGCGAGCGCGTCGCGCCGAGCGGCTACGAGTCGATGGCCGGTCGCTTTGCGCTGGCTTACACGCCGGACGAATTCAGCCGCTGGTATGTCGACCTGCACTATCTCGAGCAGCCGTCGACGCCCCGCGTCGACGAACTCGTGCCGGGCTTCGGTCAGACCGACCCGTCCTCGTCCGAGTTCGAGTTCGAACCCAATCGGAGGACATTCGCGCACCTGCGCTATGACCGCCGGGAGGGTCCGCTGGATCTCGACTGGCGCTTCGATCTCGCCTGGCAGCGTGTCGATGACGATCGCAGGACCCGCAATTTCGGCTCGACCGAGCGCCGGCTCGAGGACAACCGCAGCGACCTCCACGGCGCAATGCTGACCGTGTCGAGCGAGCGGGATCGGTCGTTCTGGCTGCTCGGGGCCGAGGTCTATTCCGACCGGGTCTCGAGCACCCGGACCTCCGTCGACATCCCGACCGGCGCGACGGCGGCGCTCTTGCCGCGCTTCCCGGACGGCTCGCGGCTCGATCAGGCGGCCGTCTTTTTCAATACCGAATTTCAGCTGTCGCCCCGCCATGCCCTGAGCGGAGGTTTGCGATTCAACGCCGTCGACGTCGACGTCGCGGAAACACCCGCGTCGGAGGCCGCGAACGTGGACGTCGCCGATCTGAGCGGCGACCTCGGCTGGCGCTACGACGTCACCGACGAATGGCAGCTCCTCGCGAACTTCGGTGCCGGTTTCCGCGCCCCGAACGTATTCGACCTGGGCACGCTCGGTGCCCGTCCGGGCAATCGCTTCAACATCCCGAACACGTCGCTCGACTCGGAGAGCGTCGTGCAGCTCGATGCCGGCGTGCGGCGAAACGGCGACGACTGGCAGTTCGAGTTCGTCGTTTTCGCGCTCGACTACGACGACCGCATTACGTCGGTCTCGACTGGGGACACGACGTCGGACGGCCGCGACGTCGTGCAGAGCGTCAATGCCGCGGAGTCGCGCATCCACGGCTTCGAAGCGGGTTTCGACTGGCTGCTCGGCGAGCGTTTCGACATACTCGCGAACCTGCGCTACACCCGCGGCGAGCAGTCCGTCGGCGGCATCGACGAGCCGGCCGACCGTATCCCGCCGCTCAGCGGACGCCTGAGCGTCAACTACGCGACCGGCGGCCCGTTGAGCGCGACGGCGTGGGTCGAGTTCGCCGATGCTCAGGAGCGCTTGAGCGCGCGTGACGTGGAGGACGTTCGAATCGACCCGAACGGCACGCCGGGCTGGGCATCGTTCGGACTGCGCGCAGACTGGACGAGCCGCAGCAACTGGAACCTCACGCTCGGCCTCGACAACCTGTTCGACAGGCGATTCCGCTACCACGGCTCCGGCATCGACGCGCCCGGGCGCAATTTTTCGATCGAAGTCAGGAAACGCTGGTAGCCGCGGCGACGCGACTCAGCGGCGATCCGACCACAGCGGAATCCGGCCCGGCGTGTGCGGGGCGCCCATTCTCTCGAGCCGCGTCTCCAGCGCGGCGAGGTCGGACTCGAGCGCCGTGAGCGCCGCCAGTACGTCCTCGAACTCGCTGGCCGCTACATCGTAGGAGGCCTCGTACAGTCCGGGCACGGGCGAGCGCGTATCCAGCAGCCACTGGTAGACAGTCGCGACACGGCGAGCCACGGGCCAGGGCACGGACTCGTTCCGCGACGCGACCGTCGAGTCGCCCGAGAGCTCGACGTCAACGTCTGCGAGCCGTGCCTCGATGGCGCGAACGGCCTCGGCCTCGGCCTCGGTAGCCGCCGGCGTCGCTGCAATGCCCGCCTTCAGGTGGGCGATCCGGTTTGCCATCTCGGCCGACAGCGCTTTGGCGCCGTCCACGGCCCGGTACAGCTCCGCCGCCTTGCGCTGGAACGCAAGCACGGCCTCGGGGTCGCTCGCCGTCTCCGGCGACTGCGGCAGCGACTTGAGCACGAAGGCGACCGGCTCGGCGACCTGGCGCAGCTCTCCGTCAGACCGCGCCATGAGCGTCATCGAGTATTCACCCGGCGTCGCCAGCGGTCCGCGCGGCCGCGGATCCCACGGCGCAATCCAGCCGGTCGGCTGCTCGAGTGATACGGCGTCCGGAGCGGGCAGGCGCATGTCCCAGGCCGTGCGGTGCAGGCCCCTGGACGTGTCGCCGGGTACGCGGGCGACGACCTGTCCGTCGCCGTCGCGAATGACGAGCACGACCGATGGCTTTTCCTCGCGGTCCTCCCGCCGGAGCGTCTCCCAGTCCGGATACGGGTTGTCCTCGCCGGCCTCCGCCTGCTCGCGCTCCGCCTTTTTTCGCGTCTCGGCGCGCGTCTCGAGGTCTTCGGGCAGGTAATAGGTGAACACGGCGCCGTACGGCGGGTTGGGCGCCGTGAAGAAGCTCTCGCCGAGGAAGGCCTTCTCCTGCATGCCCCACAGGTCGCCCTCGATGTAGATCCAGCTGTCGCGCGGCTCGAAGGCATGCGCGTCGCCGTCGGTCAGGTCGGCGAGCGGCGTCCGGAGCGGCGAGTAGTCGTCGAGGATGTAGACGCCGCGGCCAAACGTGCCGACGATCAGGTCATTCTCGCGGCGCTGGATCTCGACGTCGCGGACCGCGATCGTCGGGAAATTGGTCTTGAGCTCGTGCCACGTTCCGCCGCCGTCCTGGGTGAAGAACAGTCCGAACTCGGTGCCGACGAACAGGAGGTCCGGATCGACGTGGTCCTCGACGATCGTATGCGCCGAGCCGCGCTCGGGCAGGTCGCCCGAGATCGAGGACCAGCTACGGCCGCGATTCGTGGATTTGAGCACGTAGGGCTTGTAGTCGCCGCGCTTGTGGTTGTCGATGACCGCGTAGACCGTGTCGACGTCGTGCATCGACGCCTGCACGTCCTCGATCAGCGACATGTCCGGCACGCCGCGAAAGCTCGTGGTCTGCCGCCAGGTCGCGCCGCCGTCCTCGGTGACGTTCATGACGCCGTCGTCGGTGCCGACGTAGATGAGCCCCTCGACCAGCGTGCTCTCGGACAGGCCGATGGCCGCGCCGTAGATCGAGGTAGCCGTGTTCTTTGCGACCGAGTCGACGCTCCAGACGCGGCCCATGACCTCGAGCTCGTTGCGATCGACATCGCGCGTCAGGTCGCCGCTGACCGCCCGCCAGGTATTGCCGCGGTCGTCGGACCTGAACAGCTGCTCGGACGCGTAGTAGATGCGCTCGCGATCGTGCGGACTGATGATAATCGGCGTGTTCCAGTTCCAGTTGTAGGCGTTCTCGCCGCTGCCCGGGTGCGGCGCGATGAAGACACGCTCCTGGGTGCGCTTGTCGTAGCGCGCGAGGCCGCCGTACTGGTACTGGGTGTAGACAATGTTCGGGTCTTCGGGGTCGATCTGCGGCTCGTAGCCGTCTCCAAGCAGGATAATGTTCCAGTCGGAATTCGTCACGCCGTGCACGGCCGTGGTTCGCGATGGTCCGCACAGCGAATTGTTGTCCTGGGTGCCGCCGCAGACGTTGTAGAACGGCTCGGCGTTGTCGGGCTGGACGCGATAGAACTGGGCGATCGACAGGTTGTCGACGAAGCGCCAGTTCTTGCCGCGATCGAAGGTCTCGTAGATGCCGCCGTCGCCGCCGATATACAGGTGATCGGTGTCGTCGGGATCGATCCACAGCGCGTGGTCGTCGACGTGCCGCCACTGCTGGCCGAGCGGCGCGAACGACTCGCCGCCGTCCTCGCTGACCACCGTGATCGTCGCGACCGCGTAGACGCGCTCGGGGTTGTGCGGGTCGACTATCAGCTCGTTGTAGTACTGCGGGCTGTTGGTGACATAGTCCGAGCGCTTTTCCCAGGTGTTGCCGAAGTCGGTCGAGCGGAACGTGCCGCCCTCGCCGTCCGCGGCCTCGATGATCGCGTAGATCAGGTTCGGCTTCGACGGCGCCGCGGCGAGTCCGATGCGGCCCATTTCGACGTCGGGGAGTCCGCTCGTGATCTCGGTCCAGGTTTCGCCGCCGTCGGTGGTCTTGTGGATGCCGCTGCCGGGACCGCCGTGGATCAGTGTCCAGACGTGCCGACGGCGCTGGTGGGAGGACGCCACGATGACGTTGCTGTCGCCGGGGTCGACGACGAACTCGTTGACGCCCGTGTGCTCGTCGATCGCGAGGATCGCCTCCCAGGACTCGCCTCCGTCGGTACTCCGGTACAGACCGCGGTCGCCGCCGGCGCTCCACAGCGGACCCTGGGCCGCGACCAGCACGGTGTCCGAGTCGTCGGGATCGATCCAGATCTGGCTGATATGGTCCGACTCCGTAAGGCCCATGTTGCTCCAGGACTTGCCGCCGTCGGTCGATCTGTAGACGCCATCACCGTACGCGACGCTGCGCTGCGCGTTGTTCTCGCCCGATCCCACCCAGATCACATTCGGGTCGTTCGGGTCGAGCTCGACGACGCCGAACGAGTAGCTCGCCTCCCCGTCCATGAGCGGCTGCCAGGTGATGCCGTTGTTCTCGGTCTTCCAGAGATTGCCCGACGCCGTCGCGACATAGAACTCGTACTTGCGCTCCGGGTGGAACGCGAAATCCGAGATCCGGCCGGACGTGATGGCCGGGCCGATTGGCCGGAGCGCAAGCGTCGCGAGCGGATTGTCATCGGCGACGGCGGCCGTCGCGGAAATAAACAGGCTGGCCGCGACGGCTGCCACGAAGACAGAGCGAAGAACGGTCGGCATCGCGGTGTCCCTAATCCTGGATTCCGCGGCCCGGTGTCCACGGCACCTTCGCCGTGTCCATCGCCGCCTTGAGCGCGGCGTACTCGCGTTCCAGCGTATTCAGGCTCGCGACCGTGTCGTCGTACAGCTCACGCGCAATCCTCAAGGATTCGCGCTGTGCCGGCGTCGGTCCATAGGCGCCGCCCGTCGGCGTGAAGCGCGCGTGCCACAGGCGGGCCTGGAGCGTCATCTCGCCGAGTTCCTTGAAGTTCGCGCGGGCAGCGTTGTCGCTCAGCCGGTCGCGCTGCTCGAGGAGGCGCTGCCGGATCGAGTTGGCGATCTCGTACAGCGAACCGTCCGTCGTCGCGCGTTCGAGCGTCTCCTTGACCGCGTCGAGCTCCTCGACGATCTCGTCGATCGCGGCGACGGTGCCGTCGCCGGCGCGGATCAGCTCGTCGGCCTGCATCTCGAAAACGACGCGCTGCTCCTGCGTGCTGCCGGGCAGCGTGGGCTCCGGCCGAACCGACGTCACCTGGAACGATTGCGCGGGCGCGACATCCGACGGCACGCCGTCAATGCGCTCCTGCATCGTGACCGAGAACGTCCCGGGCGCGACGAGCACGCCGCCGCTGCCGAAGAACGATTCTTCGCTCTCCGGCGACCAGGGCTGCAAAGCGGGGTAACGCAGGTCCCAGGCGACACGATGGAAGCCGGCCTCGGCCGGCGCCTCGATCTGGCGGACGATGTCGCCGCCCGAATTGCGGATCGTGAACACGATCGCCGGTGCGTCTTCGCGCGACTCGTCGAGGATCGTCGACCAGTCCGCGAACTCGACGTCCTCGTTCTCCTTCTCGAGTTCCTTCTCGCCCTCGCGGCGCGCGTCCTTCGCCGTTTTGAGTCCCTCGGCGAGGTAGTAGGTGAATACGGCGCCGAAAGGCGGGTTGTCGGCGACGTAGTAGCTGTTGCCCTGGCTTGCCTGGCAGCCGGGCTCTCCGCAGCCGAGCAGGCGCTTGGGTACATACCACTTGGCCTCCCGAACCGGAAACAGCACCTTGCCTTCGGTAAGCAGTTCCTCGGTCACGCTGCGGAGCGGCGTGTAGTCGTCGAGGACATAGAAACTGCGGCCGAAGGTCGCGCCGACCAGATCGTTCTCGCGCGTCTGGATCGCGAGATCGCGGAACGGGATGTTCGGCGCGCCGCCCTTGAGCTTGGTCCAGCTGTCGCCGGCGTCGACGGTGAAGAACACGCCGAACTCGGTGCCCAGGAACAGGAGCTCACGCTTGGCATGGTCCTGCACAACCCGCCACAGTATGTGCCTGTCGGGCAGGTTCGATGAGATGCTTTTCCAGCTGCGGCCGCGGTTTTCGCTCTTCAGGATGTACGGCGAGAAGTCGCCGTTCTTGTGGTCGTCGACGACGACGTAGACCGTGTCCGGGTCGTGCAGGTCGGCTTTGATGTCGTTGACGAAAAAGCGCTCGGGTACGCCCGGCAGGCGGTCTATTCGGCGCCAGTTGCGGCCGCCGTCCTCGGTGACCTGGATCAGCCCGTCGTCGGTGCCGGCGTAGATCAGGCCCTCGACGAGCGGCGACTCCGAGATGTTGACGATCGTGTTGAAATCGGACATCGCGTACATGTCCCACGGCGCGTCGTAGCTCCAGGTGCGGCCCATGATCGGCATGCGGGTGCGACTTTCGTTGCGGGTCAGGTCGCCCGAGATCGGGGTCCAGCTGTCGCCGTGATCGTCGCTCTGCCAGACGCGCTGGGTGGCGACGTAGATTCGGCTCGAGTCGTGCGGACTGATCAGGATCGGCGCGTCCCAGTTGTGCCGTTCGGGGGGCTCGCCCTCGCCCGCCTGCGGCTTGACGTAGGTAATCTCGCCCGTCTTCCGGTCGAAGCGGGCCACGTTGCCCTGCTGCCATTCGGCGTAAATGATGTCGGGATTGTCCGGATTGACGGCCGACTGGTGGCCGTCGCCGAACAGCGTGACGAACCAGTCGGAGCTCTGAATGCCGGCAATGTCCCAGCTGCGCGACGGGCCGCCCTGGCTGTTGTTGTCCTGCGTGCCGCCGTAGATGTTGTAGAACGGCTCGTCGTAGTCGACCGCGACCTTGTAGAACTGCGTGATCGGCAGATTCGGCGCATACAGCCAGGTCTCACCCTTGTCGTAGCTCGAGTAGACGCCGCCGTCGGTGCCCAGCAGGATGAAGTTCTCGTCGTCCGGGTCGAATGCCATCGCGTGGTGGTCGCCGTGCTTGGCCTCGTGCGGCATCGGCGAGAAGGTCTCGCCGCCGTCGTGGGTCACATGCATCGTCGCGTCCATCTGGTACACCAGGCCCTCGGTGTGCGGACTTGCGAAAATCTCCTGGTAATAGTGCGGGCCCGTGCCGCCGGACAGGTAGTCGTTCTTCTTCTCCCAGGTCTCGCCGCCGTCTTCCGAGCGCCAGAAACCGCCCGTGCGGTTGGCAAGTTCGATCGTCGCGTAGATGACATCCGGATTCTGCGGGCTGATCGCGAGACCGGTCTTGCCGCGGTTTTCGTCGGGCAGGCCTTCGCTCAGCTCGCGCCAGCTCTCGCCGCCGTCCTCGGACTTGTGAATCCCGGTGCCGGGGCCGCCGTCCAGCAGAACGCCGACGCTGCGCATGCGCTGCCAGGACACGGCGTACATGACATCGGGGTCGCGCGGATCCAGGTGGACTTCGGAAACGCCCGTGTATCGGTCGTCGTCATCGGTGTTGCCGAGACCGTCGCCGAGCACCTTCGACCAGTTCTCGCCGCCGTCGGTCGACTTGTACAGGCCGCGCTCGCCGCCGCCGGACCACAGCGGCCCCTGCGCCGCGACGAAGATCGTGTTCGAGTCGCGCGGATCGATGCGGATCATGCCGATGCGTTCCGACGCCTCGAGGCCCATGTTCTCCCAGTTTGCGCCGCCGTCGCGGCTACGGTAGACGCCGTCGCCGTAGCCGACGTGCCGGCCGCTGACGTTCTCGCCCGTACCGACCCAGATCGTGTCGGGGTCGTTCGGGTCGATCGTGACGCAGCCGATCGAGTAGGAACCCTCGTCATCGAAAACCGGCGTCCAGGTCGTCCCCCGGTTGTCGGTTTTCCAGACGCCGCCCGAGCCGACCGCTACGTACCAGCGATTGCTGTTGGTCGGGTCGATCGCGAGGTCGGCGATACGGCCGGACATGAATGCCGGGCCGACGCTGCGCATCTCGAGTCCCTTGAACGTGGCTTCATTGAAGCCCGGCTCGGCGTCGTCGGCGGCATGCGCGACGGGAAAAAGGCAAAGGATGACGAACAGGAATCGCCTGCAGTTCCGCATGATTGGGGCCCTCGAGTGTGTTTTTCTTGACACGCTATGCTGCGCTTCGATGGCGCAGAGGTTATCAGATTCGGCCGCGTGACTCCCGCCACAGCCAGGCGAGCGCCTCGTAGAGTCCTTCCTGCACCGCGAGCGCGTCCATCCACCGCGATCCGTCGCCGTCGAAGTAGGCATCGAGCAGCCTTGCGGCCTGTTCCGTGGACAGCCGGTTGTCCGCGACGATCGTTGCCAGGTCGAACATCGGATCGTTGTCGCAGGCAAACTCCCAGTCGATGAATCGGAGTCCGCCGACGTCCACGATGTTGGCAGCCACGAGGTCGTTGTGACAGAGGCTGAGATTCTGAGGAGCCGGCGTGTCCAGCACCGTCTTGAGGTGACATTCGGCGACGACGGCATCCGAGTCGCCCAGATTGTCGAAGTAGAGCGTGGCCGCCTGGCGCGCGTCGAAGGTCCGTCCCGACAGCAGCAGGCGGTGAAGCCGACGCAGCGCGCGGGCCAGTTCGGCCAGCTGCTCGTCGTCACGCAGTCGCCCCGCGCTCAGGAACTCGCCCTCGACGTACTCCGATAGCAGCGTCGACTCCCCGACGTGCAGCACCCTTGCCGCCAGGCCGTCGGCCGCGGCGAGGGCCTGCAGTGCGCCCTCCGCCGAGCGGGAATTGTAGGGCGACGACCGCGGCGCCGTATCGAACTTGAGTACCGCGCGCCGGCCCTCCCGATCGACGAGCCACGCGGAGTGACTCGAACCGCCGTCGAGCCGTGCAAGCGACGCCCCGGCCCATCCCGGGATTGCCGCCACTGCGCGCTCGGCCGCGAGCCGCTCCCGGCCCCCGTGTGCGTTCACGCCGCGGCCTCGGCTGTATTCGACAGCGAGCGACGCCAGTTTACGTAGCCGAACGGGATCAACACGAGATACACGACGTACAGGAGCGCGGTCAGCTCGAGGCCACGCATGGCAAAGAGCACGACCAGCACGGCATCGATGACGAGCCAGTACCACCAGTTCTCGAGCACCTTGCGCGCAACCAGGAACGTCGCCCACAGCGCGGCCCAGGTCGTGGCCGAGTCGACGTACGGGAAAGCGGCGTCGGTGTGCATCGACAGCAGCATGCCGGAGCCCGCGCTCAAGCATACGATGGCCAGGAGCGCAAGCGCATGCAGCGTGCCGTCCCAGCGCGTCACGCCGAGCGCGCGGCGCCGCTGTCCACCGCCGGTCCAGCTCCACCAGCCGTATACGGCCATGGCAAAGTAGAAGAGGCTCAGCGCGGATTCCATGTACAGGCGTGCGCCGAACAGAATGTAGACGTACAGCGCTGAGCTCAAGGCCGCGAAATACCAGCAGGCCTTTTGCTGGCGAATCGCAAGCACGAGGTACAGCACCGCGGCCGCGACGGCGATGCCCTCGATGCCCGCGAGCGCTCGCGCCTCGGCAGCGAGATCCGCGAGCAGCGCCGACATCAGTCGTTACGTGCGACGGGGTTGTTGAGGATCCGAATCGTGAACACGCCTTTTGGCAGCTGTTCGAAGGTCCTGCCAATCTCCTGTTTCAGGGCATCCATGACGACGTCGAACTCGCCCAGCAGCTGGGTGCTCATGGCGTTGGTCCAGACTTCGATGTCGTCGTGCGCACTGAGCCGCGCGATCACGTCCTTGATCGGCGGTATGAAGTCTCTGTCGAGCGGGTACAGGCTGATATCGACGGCTACCTTCATCTTTAGAATCTCCTGTCAAACGAAATGCCCAGCTGGCGCGGATCACCGAGCCGGGTATAAAGCGTATCCGTAAATTCCGGCGGCTCGTTGCCGAAGAAGAAACCGCGCACGGCGTAGGTCTCGTCGAAGGCATTTCTGAGCCACAGCTCCGCGCCCCAGTGCGGCGCATCATAGCCGAGTCTCAGGTTGGTCAGGGTGTACGCGTCCGAACGCTGGTCGTGGCTGACGTCGAAGTAGAAGGCGTCGCGCGCCGTCGTATCGATGCGCGCATAGAAACCCGAAGGATGCCGCCAGGCGCCGCCGGCGGCCAGCGTGTAGTTGGGTGCATGCGCCTGGTCGCGCCCGGACAGGTCGCCCTGCGGCGCCTGGTATTCGTCGAACGTGGCGTCGAGCAGACCAACGCTCGCATAAAACTCCAGCGTATCGCCGGGGAGCCAGCGCAGGTCGGCCTCGAAGCCGTAGCTGTCGCCGGTCGCCGCATTGCCGGTCAGAAATACGAACGTCGTCGGATCGCCCGGATCGAGCTGGAACGACGCGCGCACCTGCTGGTCGTCGCGGCGGTTCACGAATAGCGAGGCATTGATGCTCAGCGTGTCGTCGAGCCACGTCGAGCGAACGCCCAGTTCCGCATTCCAGAGCGCTTCGGCGCCGAACTCGCGCTCAGCTTCGGGAATACCCGGGCCCAGGTTGAAACCGCCGGCCTTGTAGCCACGGGACACGCTGAGATAGCCGGACAGGTCCCGGGAGAAATCGTGCTTCAGTGCCAGCTCACCGCCCGTCATTGATTCCGACGGGCCGGCCACGAGCCCGTCCGAATCCACGTAGTCGGTGTTTCGGCGCTCCACCCGGAGTCCGACCTCGAGGCGCGTTGCGCTGCCCACGGCGAAGCCGAACTGGCCGAACGCGGCAAGGTTCTCTGCCTCGTAGTCGCTCGTGAAGCGGGCATCGAGTATGTCCGGCTCGCCGCCGAAGCCCGGATCGAACAACTCACCCTGGTCGAGAGTCGACAGTCCGTCGTCGAGTCTTAGCGCGTAGAGCCCCAGCAGATAGTCGAAACGGGCATCGCGATCCGACACCAGCCTGAACTCCTGGCTCAGCGTTCGGCGGTCCCGTTCGCGGATCGACACGAAATCGTAGGTGATCGGCGCCCAGCTGTCGTCGTTGCCCCAGTCGGCGTCGAAGCCGTAAACGATATCGGAGTCCGCCGCAGACGTAATCGATGTCAGCGTGTGGCCGGGAATTCCGGACCAGTCGATGCGCAGCGAACCGCCAAGACTCTGCTGGGCATCCTGCCCGGGCCTGTCGGACAGGGTCTCGAAACCGTTGTCCAGAGCGAAGGCATCGTATCCGTTGTCGACGTCGGCATAGAGGAGCGCAATCCTGATATCGACCTCGTCGCCGGGCTCGAACTCGAAGCGGCCCTTGAGCGTCGTCTCCTCTCGACCGTTCGTGTCCGTCCGGCCGAGAAACGGATTGTCGCGAAAACCATCGCTCGAGTGGCGATGTGCGCTGACGCGATAGCGCGCCCGGCCGTCGTCGCTTAACGCGCCGCCGAAAGCGAGCCCGCCGGCAAGCATGTCGTCGCTACCGACGCTCAATCGCAACAGGCCGTTGCGTTCCCCGGTGGCTGACGCGCTTTGCACGTAGATGAGCCCGGCGAGCGCGTTGGCGCCGTAGCGGCTGCCCTGCGGTCCGCGCAGCACCTCGACGCGCTCGACGTCGAATAGCGTGGCAATCGTGCCGATGCCCGAAAAATCGATATCGTCTATCAGAAATCCGACCGACGGATTCGGCGCGCCCTGATACTGCTCGAGCTCGCCGACGCCACGAATCTGGAAATAACGCGAGCGGTGCCCGTCCCCCGACCAGTTCAGGTTCGGGACGCTTTGGACAAGCTCCTCGAAGTGCTGGATCGCGAGTTCGTCGACGTCCTCGGCGTCGAACAGCGTGACGCTGGCGGGCACCTCGGCGGCCAGGCGTTCGCGAAAGTCCGCCGTGACCGTGATTTCGTCGATGACGACCGTATCGCCGTCCGGCGCGGTCTCTTGCGCCAGTGTCGCGACCGGTCCGACCGAGAGAAATGAAATAAGACCGGCGAGAAGCCGATGGTTATCGAAGCGTGACATAGATCCCTTCCTACGCCGGCATTACCCGGTTCAGGTTCTAAGGGTTCCCGCCGTTCGGCGCCCGTGGCCCCGCGGCGAATCTCAGGTCGAATGACCACCCCTGTGACGAGGGGCAACTATATCACTTCTCGAGTCGTGCGATCAGGCAGGACGTATCCCAGCGATTGCCGCCCATCGCCTGCAGCTCCGCGTAGTAGCCGTCGACGAGCCCTGCGAGTTCGAGCGTCGCGCCGTTGCGGCCGGCTTCGTCAAGCGCGAATCCAAGGTCCTTGCGCATCCAGTCGATCGCGAAGCCGAACTCGAATTCGTTCGCGATCATCGTCTCCCAGCGATTGTCCATCTGCCAGGACTGCGCCGCGCCCGCGGAAATCGCGGCGATTACGCGAGCCGGATCGAGTTCGGCCCGCCTGGCGAAGTGCAGGCCCTCGGCCAGGCCCTGCACGACACCCGCGATGCAAATCTGGTTGACCATCTTGGCGAGCTGGCCCGAACCGGAGGGTCCGATCAGCGTCATCGTCCGGGCGTACGCGGCCATGACGGGCTTTAGTCGCTCGTACAGCGCCGAGTCACCGCCCAGCATGACGGTCAGCTGGCCGTTTTCCGCGCCGGCCTGGCCGCCGGAGAGCGGCGCGTCCAGGAAGCCCAGACCCTGGCCGCCGAGCACCTCGGACAGCTCGCGCGCCAGTAAGGCGGACGTCGTCGTGTGATCGACAACGGCTGCACCGTTTTTCAATGCCGCAACCGCGCCATCGTCACCGAGCAGCACGGCCCGCACGTCATCGTCGTTGCCGACGCAGACGAATACGATGTCGGCATCGGCAGCCGCGGCAGCCGGCGTTGCCGCGGCCTGACCCTCGTGCTCGTCCAGCCATCGCTCCGCTTTTTCGGCCGTCCGGTTGTAGACGACGACGTCGTGCCCGGCCGCGGCGAGATGTCCGGCCATGGGATAGCCCATGACACCGAGCCCGAAAAATGCCGTGCGCATCAGGCAGCGTCCGCGCGTGGCTTGGCCTCCCGCTTGCGCGGGTCGAGGCCCAGCGACCGGGCAATGATCTCGCGCATGATCTCGGAACTGCCGGCGTAGATGCGCGAGATGCGTGCATTCGTGTACAGACGGCTGATCAGGTACTCGTCCATGTAGCCCGCCCCGCCGTGCAGCTGCACGCACTCGTCGGTCACGCGCATCTCGACTTCGCTCGTGAACAGCTTGGCCTTGGCGGCGTCTTCGGCCGTCAGCCTGCCCTCGTTGTGCTGTGTAACGCACTGGTCGACGAACGCCTGCGCCACGTCGATTTCCGTGCGCATGGACGCCATCTTGAATCGGGTATTCTGGAACTCGCCGACGGTCTGGCCGAAGGCCTTGCGCTCGTTGACCCAGTCGAGCGTCAGGTCGAACGCGGCGACCGCGTTGGCAAGAAAACCGACCGCTGCGAGCAGCCGCTCCTCGGCCAGGAAGTGCATCAACGAATAGAAGCCCCGGTGCAACTCGCCGAGCAGGTTCTCCCTGGGCACCTTGACGTTGTTGAAGAACAGCTCGGCCGTATCCTGGCTCTTCAAGCCCATCTTCTTCAGGTTTTCGCCGCGCTCGAAGCCCTCCATGCCGCGTTCCACGACGAACAGGCTCATGCCGTGCCGCTTTTCGGGCTGGGTACGAGCGGCCACGACGACGAGGTCGGCGAGGATGCCGTTCGAGATGTAGGTCTTGGAGCCGTTGAGCAGGAAGTGATCGCCCTTGTCTTCGGCCTTGGTACGTATGCCGGCCACGTCGCTGCCCGCACCGGGCTCGGTCATGGCGACCGCGAGAATCTTTTCCCCGCTGACGCAGCCCGGCAGCCAACGTTGCTTCTGCTCGGGGGTGCCGAGTTCACCGATATACGGTCCCACGAGCCGGCTGTGCAGCCACAGGAAGAAGCCCTGGTCGCCGTACTTGGCATTCTCCTCCATCAGAATCTGCTCGTAGCGGAAATCGCTGACGCCGGCGCCGCCGTACTCCTCGTCGGCCCACATGCACAAGAGGCCCTGTTCGCCGGCCTTCAGGAACGCCTCGCGATCGACACAGCCGGCCTCGTGCCAGCGATCGCTGTGCGGCGCGATTTCGTTCTTGAAGAAGCTGCGCGTCGCATCGCGAAACATCTCGTGCTCTTCCTCGAACATCTGTCTGTCCATGTCTTTGTCCTGTCCTGGCCGTCTAGCGGCCTTTGAATTCCGGGTCGCGCTTCTCGAGAAACGCCGCCACGCCCTCGGCCGCGTCTTCGGAGTCGCGAAGTTTGCCCTGCAGCTCGGCTTCCAGCCGGTAGCAGGTTGCCTCGCCGTGATCCATCGCGAGGCGCATGACCTTCTTGGTTGCCGCCACGGACAGTGGCGCCCGACGCGCGAGTTTTCGAGCCCACTCGATTGCGGCCTCGCGAAGCTCGGCGGCCGGCACCGCCCGGTTGGCAAGGCCGAGCTCGACGCAGCGCGCCGCCGGTATGCGCTCCGATTCGACGCTCAATTCAAACGCCCGCCGGTAGCCGATCTGACGAACCAGCAGGCGATTGAGGCCGCCGTCGGGCACGAGGGAAATCGTCGTGAACGGCGACAGCATGAAGGCGTCGTCGGCCATGATCACGAGATCCGAGTGCAGCGCCACGGACATGCCGACGCCGGCCGCGAATCCGGGCACGGCCGCGATGACGGGCTTCGGTGTCTCGGATATCGCCGCGAACACGGGCCCGTACTCGTGCAGCAGCCGGTTCTTGACCGAACCGCCCTGGAGCCCGGCCTTCAGATCGGCGCCGGCGCTGAACGCGCGTCCCTCGCCGGTCAGCACGACGGCGCGCACGGCGGCGTCCTCGTCGGCGCGTACCAGCGCATCGCGCATGGCCTTCAGGAGTTCGGTGGTGAACCCGTTCAGCGCGTCGGGCCGATTGAGCGAAATCAGTGCAACGGCGTCGCGGAGCTCATAGCTCACCAGGTCACTCATCGTGGTCGTCTAACCTCGTTGATGCTTTGCTTGCTTACATGTTCCGGCGGTACTCGCCGCCCACGGCATACAGCGCGCTCGAGATCTCGCCGAGCGAGCTTACCTTCACCGTCGACATGAGCTCTTCGAACAGGTTGCCGCGCTGGCGAGCCACGCCAGCCAGGCGTTCGAGCGCCGCGGGCGACTCGCCCGCATGCATCTCGCGAAACGCCCTGACGTGATCGATCTGGTCGCGCTTCTCCTGCTCGGTGGAGCGAATCAGTTCCTGCTCGTGCACTTCGTCTTCCTGGCCCTCCTCGGGCAGGAACGTATTGACGCCGATCAGCGGCAGCGAACCGTCATGCTTGCGGCTCTCGTAGTACAGGCTTTCTTCCTGGATCTTGCCGCGCTGGTACATCGTGTCCATCGCGCCGAGCACGCCGCCACGCTCGGAAATGCGCTCGAACTCGGCGTACACGGCCTCCTCGACGAGGTCGGTGAGTTCACTGATGATGAACGATCCCTGCCATGGGTTCTCGCAGCCGTTCAATCCGAGTTCGCGCGAGATGATCAGCTGAATCGCCACCGCGCGGCGCACCGACTGTTCGGTGGGTGTCGTGATCGCCTCGTCATAGGCGTTGGTGTGCAGGCTGTTGCAGTTGTCGAACAGCGCATACAGCGCCTGCAAGGTCGTGCGGATATCGTTGAAGCTGATTTCCTGTGCGTGCAGGCTGCGGCCCGAGGTTTGCACGTGGTACTTGAGCATCTGCGAGCGCGGGCCGGCGCCGTAACGCTCGCGCATGGCGCGGGCCCAGATGCGGCGTGCCACGCGGCCGATGACCGCGTACTCGGGATCCATGCCATTGGAGAAGAAAAAACTCAAGTTCGGCGCGAATTCGTCGATCTGCATGCCGCGGGCGAGATAGTACTCGACGATCGTGAAGCCGTTGGCGAGGGTAAACGCGAGCTGGCTGATCGGGTTCGCGCCGGCCTCGGCGATGTGATAGCCGCTGATCGAGACGCTGTAGTAATTGCGCACGTTGTTGTCGATGAAATACTGCTGTACGTCGCCCATCATCTTCATTGCGAATTCGGTCGAGAAGATGCAGGTGTTCTGCGCCTGATCTTCCTTGAGGATGTCGGCCTGCACGGTGCCGCGCACCGCGGCGAGCGTCTCTTTGCAGATACGCGCGTAGGTCTCCGCGTCGACGACCTTGTCGCCCGAAATGCCGAGCAGCCTGAGGCCCAGGCCGCTATGGCCTTCCGGCAACTCGCCCGAGTACTCGGGCCGGGTCCGGCCCTCAAAGTAGGCGTCGATCCTGCGGGCTGCTTCCGCCCAGCCGTCGCTGTCGTCGAGGTATTTCTCGACCTGCTGGTCGATCGCCGTGTTCATGAAGAAAGCGAGGATGATCGGCGCGGGACCGTTGATCGTCATCGAGACCGACGTCGTCGGCGCGCAGAGGTCGAAACCCGAGTAGAGCTTCTTCATGTCGTCGACGGTCGCGATCGACACGCCGGAATTGCCGACCTTGCCGTAGATGTCGGGCCGTTCGTGCGGGTCTTCGCCGTACAGCGTGACCGAGTCGAAGGCAGTGGACAGGCGCGCGGCTGCCTGGCCGAGCGACAGGTAGTGAAAGCGCCGATTGGTGCGCTCGGGCGTGCCCTCGCCGGCGAACATTCGGGTCGGATCCTCGCCCGTGCGACGATACGGGTACACGCCGCCCGTGTAGGGGTACGCACCGGGCAGGTTCTCGTTGCTCAGAAACCCGAGCAGCTCGCCCCAGTCCCGATGTCTGGGCGCCGCGATCTTCGGAATCTTCTGATGACTCAGCGACTCGCGATAGTTCTGTCCGCTGATCTCGCGCCCGCGCACCGTGTAGCGGTATTCGTCGGCCGTGATACCGGCCTTGCGCTCCGGCCACTCACGGAGCAGCCGAACGGACTCGGGCGACAGCGCGTCCAGCGTCTCGTTGTAGCGCTGCCGCAAGACCAGGAGGCTTTTGTCGGCCGATTCGGTCAGCGCGTCCTTGGGATAGGGATCGAACGCCTCGGGCCTCTGCGCATCCTCGACGAGGCCGAGCGACTCGTAGACGTGCTGCAAGGTGCTCGCGAGCTCCGCCTGGGAATCGGCGCGCCGGTTGATCGCGCGTCCGTTTTCCGCGATCTCGGCGAGATAGCGAACCCGGCTGCCGGGGATCATCGCCTGGCCCCGAGGCTCCTTGTCCGTCACGTCGAGATCGGGAACCCGCGTCCCGTCGCCGAGATTCAGCTTGTCGCCGACGCGCCGGCACAGCTCGACGAACATCCAGCTCACGCCGGGATCGTTGAACTGACTTGCGATGGTCGGATACACGGGCACCTCGTCGTCGGGCATCGTGAACTCGACCCGGTTGCGCTTCCACTGCTTGCGCACGTCGCGCAGCGCATCCTCGGCGCCGCGCTTGTCGAACTTGTTCAACACGACGAGATCGGCGTAGTCGAGCATGTCGATCTTCTCCAGCTGACTGGCCGCGCCGTACTCGCTCGTCATGACATAGACCGAGAAGTCGACCAGGTCGACGATCTCGGAATCGCTCTGGCCGATGCCGGCCGTCTCGACCAGCACCATGTCGAAGCCTAAGGACTTCAGGAACAGGATCTGATCGCCCAGCATCTCGCTCGTCGCGAGGTGCTGTCGGCGGGTTGCGATCGATCGCATGTAGACGCGCGGCGAACGCAGCGAATTCATGCGAATACGGTCGCCGAGCAGCGCGCCGCCCGTGCGGCGCCGTGTCGGATCGACCGCCAGGACGGCAATTTGCATGTCCGGGAACGACGCCAGGAATCGATTCAGAATCTCGTCGGTCACGCTGCTCTTGCCGGCGCCTCCCGTGCCCGTGATGCCGACGACGGGTGCGCGGCTTGCCTTGACCCGCCATTGTTTGCGCAGCGAATCGAGTTCCGCCTCATCGAGGACGCCCTCCTCGATGGCCGAGATCATCGCGGCTACACCCGTGGACGCATCCGGTTCGTCCGCGGGCGGAACGCGAGTAGCGCGGCGGCCGGCCTCGGTGCGCTGCACGAGATCCTTGATCATGGCTTCGAGGCCCATCTGCATGCCGTCGTGCGGGTGATAGATGCGCTCGACCCCGTAGTCTTCGAGCTGGGCGATCTCGTCGAGCGTTATCGTGCCGCCACCGCCACCGAAAACCTTGATGTGGCCGCCGCCGAGTTCGGCGAGTCGATCGACCATGTAGCGGAAGAATTCGTTATGGCCGCCCTGGTACGAGCTGACGGCGATGCCGTCGGCGTCTTCCTGGATTGCGGCGCGGACGATGTCGTCGACGCTCCGATTGTGGCCCAGATGAACGACCTCGACACCCTGTGCCTGGATCAGGCGGCGCATTATGTTAATCGCGGCGTCGTGACCGTCGAACAGGGATGCCGCGGTGACGAAGCGCAGCGGCGCGGACACGCGGCGGCCCGATGCGGCCGGCAGATCGTGGGCAGGCGAACTCATGGGAGACCTCGGAAATTTACCGACGTTGCAAAAATTTTAATGGCGATTAAAATAATCGACTTGACCGCGAAACTCAAGGGCGTGACGCGCAGGCGTCGATGCTCGAAGCAGGACGCCATGGAAAGCAATGCCCTACCCCGAGGTGACGACTCCCGGTTCACTCTGCAGCGCGACCGGATGCTCGCCGCCGCCGCGCATTGCTTCAACCAGAAAGGCTACAGCGGCACGTCACTCAAGGACGTCGCGCGACGCCTGAACCTGACCGACGCGGCGCTCTACTACTACGTCAAGAGCAAGGAAGAACTCGTCTACCAGTGCTACCTGCGCGCGGCCGATGTCGGTCGCGAGGCAATGCAGCGCGCCGTCGAAGACGGCGCAGACGGTCTCGACAAGATCAGGCGGTACCTGCGCTACCACGTCGAACTCATGGTCGGCGACCGCGGGCCGGTAGCCATCATGAGCGAAATCCCGGCCTTGAAACCCCGGCACCGCGAGCACGTGCTGGACCTGTCCCGGCGCCACAGCGCGGCCTTCGAGGCGCTGCTCGAAGAAGGTATCGGCGACGGCAGCATACGTGCGCTGGACGTTCGCATGACGGGAAACGCGATCATGGGATCGATCAACTGGATTCCGAAGTGGCATCACGGCGACCCGGACGTGGCGGCGCAGATCGTCGCCGAGTTTCCGCTCATCCTGTCAGCCGGACTGGCCGCCCCCGACTCGCGCCGCTGACGGATCGGCCGGACGCGCCGCTCAGCGGTCGCTCGCCCTGGCCGCCGACTCTTCCCGATCGGTGATCGTCGTCACGTAGCGATCCACCTGCGCCTGCAGCAATTCGATATCCAGTGAGTCGGCATCGACGATGATCTCGCTCATCGCGAGCGTCCTGGCCATGAATGCCAGCCGGCTCTCGATACGAGACTGGATCCTGCGGACGCGTTCGCTCGCGTCCATGCTTTCGCCCGAACGGACATCTACCGACAAGACCGGACTCGAGGCGCTCGTCGTCCGCGATCCCGTGATGCCGGACAGCATACGATAATCCTCGCGAATGAGTTTCAGAAGCAGCACGGCGTCGCTGTACTGCTCGCGCAGTTCCTTATACAGGTAATCCGAGCGGACCTGGTTCGCCTCACTCATGCCCGTGAGCAGCTGGTCGCGCGCGAGCAGGAATTCGCCGCTGGCGCGTTCCGCCGCGAGCCGGTACCACGCTGACGCCATGATGGCATCCTCTGCGACGCCCAGCCCGTTCAGGTACATATAGCCGACGGTGTACTGCGCGTACTTGTCGCCAATCGGCGCGAGGTCGTGCCGGTAGATCGTGAACGCGCGATCGTAGTCGCGGCTTTCGAAGAGATCATTCGCCTTCGCCTGGACGGCCAGCGTCCGCGAATTCACGGTCTTGTCCGTGTGCGGCCCCACGCTTTGGGCCACCGCGGACGTGGCGCAGGCGAGCACTGCGACGAGGGCGAGAAGTATGTACCTTGCGTTCAAGATTCCCGCTCCAGAGGAATTAGCTGGGGTATTTGAGTACGTCGGAGGCCGCAAAGTTCCGGTCCGGGTCGGCAAAATCCGGGGCCCGCTTTTCGAAATTGGCGCGCGCGGCCTCGGCCTGGTTGGGAGCGGACATGACGGCTACCTGCGTGGCAGCCTCGAGGGCCAGCGCATCGGCCACGGGCAGTGAGAATCCGCGCCGGAACATGCTCTTCATTGCCCGCACGGCATCCGGCGATTTGGTGGCGACGTCCCCGGCCCACTCGTTCGCCGCCGCCAGCGAGTCCTTATGCACCGCCGTTATAAGTCCTGCCGAGAGCGCCTCGTCGGCGCCGACAACCCGGCCCGTGAAGGCGAGTTCCTTGAGCCGGTCGAGCGACACGACGCCGCGCGCCGTTGCCAGCATGGCCATGTCAGGCACGATGCCCCACTTGACCTCCATGATCGACAGGTTCGTTGTCGGCGTTGCGTAGCGCAGGTCGGCGCCGAGCGCGATTTGCAGGCCCGCGCCGTAGGTCTCGCCTTCGAGGGCGCAGACGACGGGAACGGGAACCTCCCGCCAGACCCATGCGGCACGCTGGAACAGGTTTGCCGGCGAAGGCGCCTCAGGCTTCATGCCGCCGCTCGCGAACAGGTCGCCCGCCTCGGACAGGATCGTTATGTCGATGCCCGCGGAGAAGGTTCCGCCGGCGCCGGAAAGTACGACGGCGCGGACCGCCGGATCCGCTGAAATCCGGTTACCCGCCTCCGCGAGCGCGCGGAACATGTCGAGATTGATCGCATTGCGCTTGCCAGGCCGGTTCAGCACGACCTGCGCGACATGCGACTCAATGCTCACCGTGACGACATCGCTCATTTCAGCTCCCGTTCGTATGTTGTGACGTTGCCGTGTTCGCCTATACCGACAGGATGCAGCGTCCGTTACGCAGAACGACCGAGCCGCGTTCGGGCACGGTGCACTGGAAGGATACGGTATCGCCGTCCTGCCACATATCCGTCGTGATGGTATCGCCGGGCAGGACAGGCGCGGAAAAGCGCGCATCGAGCGCCGAAATCAACGTGTGGTCGTAGTCGCAGATCGTTCTGAGAATCGCGTGGCAGGCGACCCCGTAGGTGCACAGGCCGTGCAGAATCGGCACGTCGTAGCCAACGGACCGGGCCAGCCCCGGATCCGAATGCAGCGGATTGCGGTCGCCGTTGAGGCGATACCAGAGCGCCTGATCCGACCGCGTGTCGAGTTCACAGCTGAAATCGGGCTCGCGCCTCGGCGCACGGTGCGGCGTCGGCCCTTTGCCGTTGGGTCCGCCGAACCCGCCGTCGCCCCGCGCCACGATCGTGTTGCCGAGCGAGAACAGGACCGTGTCGTCATGCGCAAGCCGCGCCTCCGCCTCGAACAGCACGAGCGCGCCAAGCTTCGGCCCGCGGTCGAATGCGGCCGCGATACGCTTGTTGATCAGGAGATCCGCAGCCGCCGGCAGCGGCCGGAACAGTTCGAGCCGCTGCTCGGCGTGCAGGACCTGGCTGTAGTCCCAGCCGAGGTCGGGCGGAAACATGTCGGGCACGAGGACCGTGGCGAGCGACGGCAGGGTCCTTGGCGCGCCGTCACGCTCCGTGACGTAGGCCAGTTCCTGCGGGTCGAGCGGATCCCGGGCGAGCCCGACGCTCAAGGCGTAAAGCATCGATTCGGTATCGCGATAGCTGAAAGGCAGGTCGACGACGCTGGTCGCCATGAGCTTGTCGTAATCGAGTGCCATCGGGCGTCTTTAGGTAGACCCAGTCAAATCTGGCGGGATTCTATCAGCGTGTTGCCCCGAAAGGGGCCGCGCGGTCATTTTCGCGATCGGTGACGGTTTCGAGCGTAGCCGATGCCTTTCCCGGCCAGCGGCGTCACCGCCGCTGCCGCCTGCTTCGCGTGCGCGCTCGCGGCCGTGCCGTCGCGCACGCGGCCGGCGATGCCCTGGAGAATCGCGGCCAGCCTGAAGAAGTTGAACGCCGCGTAGAAATTGCGATTCGGAATGCCCTCTGCCCTCCCGGTTCGCTCACAGTACGCGGCTACGTAGGCTTCTTCATCGGGGATGCCGAGCGCCTGTAAGTCCTTGCCGACGAATCCCGTCGCTCCGATGCCGATCTCGGGCATTTGCCAGGCCAGCAGGTGATAGGTGAAATCGGCGAGCGGGTGACCGATGGTCGACAGCTCCCAGTCGAGCACGGCGATTACGCGCGGCTCGTCCGGGTGCAGCACGACGTTGTCGAGACGGAAATCGCCGTGCACGATGCTCGCCGAGTCGTCGTCGGGAATATTATCGGGCAGCCAGTCGATCAATTCGTCCATGGCGGGGATTTGCGCCGTCTCGGAGGCCCGGTATTGCCGGGTCCAGCGCGAGATCTGCCGCTCGAAGTAGTTGCCGGGCTTGCCGAAGTCCTCGAGGCCCAGCGACAGGTAGTCGTAGCCGTGCAGCGTGGCGAGCGTGTCGTTGAGATTGTCGTAGATGGCAGCGCGCTCGTCCGGTTCGCACGCCGGCAGGTCCAGGTCCCAGAAGATGCGTCCGTCGACGAACTCCATGACGTAGAACATCGTGCCGATGACTTCCTCGTCCTTGCACAGCGCAAACGGTCGCGGGACCGGATAGCCGGCCGCGTACAGGGCGCTGATAACCCGATACTCGCGATCGACGGCATGCGCCGAGGCCAGCAGCTTGCCGGGCGGCTTGCGGCGCAGCACGTAGTTGCCGGATCCTGACTCGAGCAGGTAGGTCGGGTTCGACTGGCCGCCGCGAAACTGCCGCACCGCCAGTTCGCCCTCGAAATGCGCGACGTGCGAACTCATCCACTCGCGCAGCAGCCCGGTCTCGAAACTAAGCGCTGCACGAACGTCGGTCGTGCCGGTATTCTGTTCCTGTCGCGTGGTCAATCGAGCCGCCGCGTCCCTTACATGCGAAATACGCCCAACGGGGTCTCGCCGTCCACGGGGCGATTGGCCGCGGCGGACAACGCAGCCGATAGTACCGCGCGCGTATCGACCGGGTCGATAACTCCGTCGTCCCAGAGCCGCGCGCTCGAATAATAGGGATGGCCCTGCGCGTCGTACTGCCGTCGAATGGCGTCCTCGAAGGCCGACCGGTCGTCCGCGTCCCAATCCTCACCGCGCGCCGCCATGCCGTCTGCCCGCACCGTTGCGAGGACACCCGCCGCCTGCTCGCCGCCCATGACCGAGATCCGGGCATTCGGCCACATCCAGAGCATGCGCGGACCGTAGGCGCGGCCGCACATGGCGTAGTTCCCGGCGCCGAAAGAGCCGCCGATGACGACCGTGTATTTCGGCACGCTGGCCGTCGCGACGGCGTTTACCATTTTCGCGCCGTCCTTCGCGATGCCGGCGTGCTCGACGCGCTTGCCGACCATGAAACCCGTGATGTTCTGCAGGAACACGAGCGGGATGCGCCGGCGGTTCGAAAGCTGCACGAAGTGCGCGCCCTTCTGTGCGGACTCCGGAAACAGAATCCCGTTGTTGGCAACGATGCCGACCGGGTGGCCATCGATGTGCGCAAAGCCGCAGACGAGCGTCGCGCCGTACAGCTTCTTGAACTCGTGGAACCGGGACGCGTCGACGATGCGGGCGATGATCTCCCGAATGTCGTAGGGGAAACGTGGATCGCGCGACACGATGCCGTACAGATCATTCGCCGGGTATTTGGGCTCGGCGGCCGCCTGCCTCGCGGGATTGTCGTAGCGCCGGCGGTTCAGGTTGTAGACGATGTCCCGCGCGATACTCAGGGCGTGTGAATCGTCGTCCGCCAGATGATCGGTGACACCGGATACGCGCGAGTGCACGCTGCCGCCTCCCAGTGTCTCTGCGTCGACGACCTCGCCCGTTGCGGCCTTCACGAGCGGCGGGCCGCCGAGAAAGATCGTGCCCTGATTACGAACGATGATCGCCTCGTCGCACATGGCCGGCACGTAGGCTCCGCCCGCCGTGCACGACCCCATGACCGCGGCAATCTGTGGAATGCCGGCGGCGGACAGCCTCGCCTGGTTGTAGAAGATGCGGCCGAAATGATCGCGGTCCGGAAACACTTCGTCCTGGCACGGCAGGAACGCGCCGCCCGAGTCGACGAGGTAGACGCATGGCAGGCCGTTGTCCGCCGCGATTTCCTGCGCGCGCAGATGCTTCTTGACCGTCAGAGGGTAGTAGGTACCGCCCTTGACCGTCGCGTCGTTGGCGACTACGACGCATTCCGTACCGTGTATACGGCCGATACCGGCGATGATCCCGGCGCTCGGCACTTCGTCCTCATATACCTCGTGGGCCGCGAGGCGGCCGATTTCGAGAAACGGTGAATCCTCGTCGAGGAGCACTTTGATCCGGTCTCGCGGAAGCAGTTTGCCGCGCGCCAGATGCTTCTCCCTTGCCCTGGGCGAGCCGCCGGCCATGACGGTTTCGTTGAGCGCCTTCAGGTCCTCGGCCAATGCAACGTTGGCCTCGCGATTCCTGTCGAACTCTTCCGAGCCGCGATCGACCTTGGTTTTGATGAGCGGCATTACTCCTCGCAACTCGACTGGCGCATTCGTAGTGACTTGAGCGGCTGCATACGTGGCGTTGACGAGCCCGGTCAGCTAGTGGCCTCGAACAGCTCCCGGCCGATCAGCATGCGCCGGATTTCGCTGGTGCCCGCGCCGATCTCGTAGAGCTTCGCGTCGCGCCATAGCCTGCCTGCCGGGTACTCGTTGATGTAGCCGTTGCCGCCAAGCGACTGGATTGCCTCCCCGGCCATCCAGGTCGCCTTTTCGGCAGCGATGAGGATACAGCCTGCGGCGTCGAAGCGGGTAGTGTCGTTGCGGTCGCAGGCCCGGGCGACGGTGTACACGTAACTGCGGCAGGCGTTCATCGTCGTGTACAGGTCGGCGATCTTGCCCTGCATGAGCTGGAATTCGCCGATCGGCCGGCCGAACTGCCTGCGATCGTGCACGTACGGCATCACGACGTCCATGCAGGCGCGCATGATGCCGAGCGGCCCGCCGGCAAGCACGAGGCGCTCGTAGTCGAGTCCGCTCATGAGAATTTGCGCACCCATACCCTCCTCGGCAAGGCGGTTCTCGAGCGGAACGCGGCAGTCTTCGAGCAGGAGTTCGCTCGTGTCGGAACCGCGCATGCCGAGCTTGTCGAGCTTTTGCGGCGTGGACAGCCCGCCGGTGCCGCGCTCGACGATGAAGGCTGACAGCTTGCGGCTTCCGGCGTCGGCGTCCGTGACCGCGTAGACGATGACGGCGTCCGCCTGCGGCGCGTTCGTGATCCACATCTTGGAGCCGTTCAGCACATAGTCGTCGCCGTCACGCACGGCAACGGTCCGCATGCCCATGACGTCCGAGCCGGCGCCCGGCTCGCTCATGGCGAGCGCGCCCAGGTGCTCACCGCTGATCAACTTCGGCAAAAACCGCGCCTTTTGCTCGTCGTTACCCCAGCGATACAGCTGGTTTATGCACAGGTTCGAGTGGGCGCCATAGGACAGGCCGACCGACGCGGACGCACGGCTGATTTCCTCCATCGCGACGACGTGCGCCAGATAGCCGAGGCCGGCGCCGCCCTGCGCCTCGCTGACGGTGATGCCATGCAAGCCGAGCTCACCGATTTCCGTCCAGAGGTCGCGCGGAAACGCGTTGTCCGCGTCGATCTGTTCGGCGCGCGGCGCGATTCGGTCCTCGGCAAACGCGCGCACGGTGTCGCGCAGCATCGCGATGTCTTCGCCAAGGCCGAAGTCGAAATCGAACATGGTGAGCTGCTCCTCATCCGTTGAGCCCGACCGTCATTGTCGACGTTCGCAGGCGGGGTCGGGAATACCATGCCGCAGGTAGGATTCGATCGTGGTTGAACAGAATGTGGCGGCTAGTGATCCTCAGCCGTCAGGGTATCGATGAAGCGCGAGAACAGCTCGTACTGCGAGGTAATCCCGAGTTTCGAGAACAGGTTGCGCTTGTGCACCATGACCGTGCCCGGCGCAATGCCGAGCTTGCGCGCGATCGCCTTGGTCGAGAAGCCGCGCAGCAGGAGCTGCGTCGTCTCGCGCTCGCGCTCGGTGAGGAGGCCGTTGCCGAAGTTCTCGAAGCAGCGCGTCAGGCGCTGGTGCATGCCGAGCCGTTCCTCGCCCTGGGCGGCCTGCCCCGGCCAGCGGGCCCACAGCGACCGCATCGCGGCCTGCACGATCGGCGCGACCCGCTCGAGCCGCCCGATCTCCGCCTTGCCGAACGCCCGTTCCCGGCGAGCCACGACGAGGGCCAGCGTGGTCGTTTCGGCAACGTCCTGTAAATAGTCGATCTCGTCCGCCAGGTGGGTCCGCTCGCAGTACTGCCGGTAGTACTCGGAGGAGTGGAACCGGTCCGGCGTTTCGTCCCGGAAGCGACACAGCGCCGGCTTCTCTTTACGGAGCGCCAACTGGTACAGCGGGTCGAGCAGGTACGGACCCGCCAGGTAGCGGTCGAGATAGTGCGAGGCGGCGGCCGGTTCGAGCGTATGGTGCAGCACTTCGGGCGGGGCGAACGCGTGGAATGCCAGCAGGCACGTGCCCTCGTGACGAACGATCCGGGTGATCGCCTTGATCAGGGCGTCGGCGGTCGCGCTTGCATCGTCCGCGGCGATGATGCGGCCGACGCTATCCAGCCACGCGGAGTCTTCGAAGGGAGTTGGCATACGCTCGGAAACTCCGGTCAACGAGGGCCGTGCGCGACTCGCCGCCCGGTAAACCGCCGTGTTGCATGGGCAGCGATCTGTGCGACTCCCTATTCCTGGTACAGCGCCGCCACGGCGCCGGCCGGGTCTTCGATGACGCAGAAGCGTCCACCGCCGACCCCGCGCGGCTCGACCAGCAGCTTGCCCCCGGCGTCCGAGCAGGCACGCGCGCTCGCATCGATGTCGGCAACGATAAAGTACGCCAGCCAACCGGGCGGCAGATCGGCATTGCTGCCGCGCGAATGACAGATACCGGCCACGGCTTCGCCGTTCCCGGGCATGGTCATGTTGAAGTCGGAGTAGTCGCCCATGTCGACTGCCTGAGGTTTGAATCCGACGACGGCCGCGTAGAAGTCGCAAAGTTCCCCGGCATTGTCGACGGTCATGTCGACCCATCCGATCTTGCCCGTGTTGTCAGTCATGCCGTTCTCCGTAGATCAGAATGAGGTCAGGAAGGAAGCCGCATTGCCGCCGATCGGGCCGATCCCGTTCTGCGCGGTTTCGAGGTAGGCCTGCCCTTTCGGGTAGTTCCCGGGCTGCGGATTGTAGACGCGGCGGACACGATTCGCGTGATACAGCCTGAGCTGCGAGCGGAATGGGATCACGCGAGCGGGGTCGTCTCCGAACAGCTTGCGGTGCAGGGCCGGCAGCCGGTACCAGGGGACTCGCATATCGGCGTGATGCGCATTGTGGAATCCGAAGTTCAGTACCAGCCAGTTGAGCTTCTCGAAACGCAGCGACAGCGGATTGCTGAAGGTGTGTTCCTGTTCCCACTCGGCGTCGCCGCGATGCGGGGACCGGGGACCGTCGAACAGGTTCACGCTGTAGGGATAGTCGTGCTGCAGCATGTCCATGAAGCGCAGGACGTGCATCAGGATCAGGTAGGCGATCACGTACAGCATGAACGCACGTGGACTGACGACAAACACGGCGGCGAGTACGCCGAGGCGCAATGCCAGCACACCGACGTTGCGCAGACGCTGGCCGCGCCTTTGGGGAATCACGAATGCCGTCAGCACCATGATGCCGTGCATCAGGAACTCATGTGCGGGAATGTACAGCCATTCGAGAGCGCGTATCAGGCTGGTCAGGCGCGGGTGACGCTCGAAGAATGCGTCGTAGGCAAACCAGACGACGTCGTCGTTGTCGACGTGGTGCCGAAAGTGTTTGTAGCGGATGTCCTCGTAGGTGCCGTAGGCCGCGCCGCACAGCCAACTCATCGCGCTGCCGAGCCGCGCGTTGTTGCGCGGATTTTCGAACACCGCGTTATGCGCGCACTCGTGGACGAGGTAGGCGGCGACGATCATCGCATGCGCGAGCAGCAGCGTCGCCGGCACGGCGATAAGCCAGTCAGGCTGGAAGATGCCGAGCCAGCCGACGACGTAGCCGAGCACGGCATAGGCGACCGCGCCGCCCTGGTGGCTCACGTGGGCAAGGAGGTCGTCGTGTCGAATTTCACTGGGCATGGTCGTCCCGGCTAGGCGCCCGGGCGCCTGTACACTTGAGGATGACGTACTGCTAGCATAGCGCATCCCGACATGGAGGTACCTCATGAAGCTGGTCACAGCGATAGTCAAGCCGTTTCGCCTCGACGATGTCCGCAATGCCCTTTCCGAGGTGGGAATCCAGGGGATGACGGTCACGGAGGTCAAGGGATTCGGCCGCCAGCGCGGTCACACGGAGCTCTATCGGGGCGCGGAGTACGTCGTCGATTTTCTGCCGAAGGCGAAGATCGAAGTCGCCGTTTCGAACGATCTTCTCGAGCGCACGGTCGAGGCCATTATCGACAGCGCCAAAACGGGCAAGGTAGGCGACGGCAAGATTTTCGTCACCGAACTCGACCAGGTCTGGCGCATCCGCACGGGCGAGAGCGGCGAGAGCGCGCTGTAGGACCTAACTCACAATAGATCGCATCAGCTCTCGAGCCAGCAGAACGCGTTGAGTTTGTTGCCATCGAGATCGCGAAAATAGGCCGCGTAGAAGTTGTTGCCGCGGTCGCCCGGCGCGCCCTCGTCGCTGCCGCCGAGTTCCAGTGCGAGCGCATGCACGGCTGCCACCTCGTCCGGGTTTCCGACCGCCAGCGCGATCATCACGCCGTTGCCGACCGTCGCCGGCTTGCCGTCGAACGGTTTGGACACCGAAAAACCCGGCGAACGCATATCGCGGCCCCAGGCGATGAACGTGTCGCTGTCGAATAGCCGCTTGGCACCGAGGCTTTCGAACAGCGTGTCATAGAATGCCGCGGCTCGCGGCAGGTCGTTGCTGCCGACCGTCGTGTATCCAATCATGTTTCCCTCCTTTGCGTGGCCTCGTAGAGATTGTTAGCCCGGCACTTCATTACCCAGCGCCAGTCCGGACAGCCCGTCCCGCCAATGCTCGACCTTGGTCGCGTATGGCATCGACGCATAGGCCGGGCTCGTCGACGGGAGTGCTCTGAATTCCGGCAGGGCCTCGCCGAGCTGCTCGATGACGAGCCGCTTGAACAACGACTCGGCCTTCCTGCCGTTGAAACACACCCGGCGGAGCGCCGGATGCGCGCGAAAAAACGCCGGGAAGTCGTTGGCCTCGGCGGTCTGCATGTCGATGTCGGCGTCCATGCTGCCTGGCCGCCGGGAACGCTCGAGTACGTCCCAGAGCGCGATTCCGGCGTCGTTGAGCATTCGGCAGCGCGTCGCGTAGTCGCCGTCGATGCCGTAGAGCTCGCGCATGATCGGCCAGAATGCGTTCTGCGGATGTGCGTAGTAACGCTGCTCCGCGATCGAGCGGGCTCCGGGTAGGCTGCCGAGCACGAGCACACGCGCACCCGGGGCGCTGATGGCGGGAAATCCGGCCAAAACGGCCACGCCGCTGCCGGCGCTCATGTCGGCGCCACAGCGCTCCGCGGAGCGTGACCGAGTAACTGCGTAAAGGGCAAGAATTTGGAGATCGCGAACCAGGATGGCGCCGAGTATAAATCAGGCAGTTGAAGGAGAAAGCATGAAGACACGGACAGTCATCGCCAGCGCAGTGCGGTCAGCCGGCATCGTCATGCTGCTCGCCATGCCGCAGGCGTGGGCCGGCAGCCAGAAGGACGAGGAGGCCTGCGCCGAGGTCAAAGCCAGAATACGTGCGATCCAGGACCGGATGCGCACCGGGTACACGGCGAGTCAGGGGGTCAAGCTCGACGCGAGGCTGCGTCGACTGCACGAGAAGCGCCGTCGCGTTTGCCGCTAGCGTTCATTCACTGCCGGTCAGTGCCAGAAGGCGCGAGGCCAGGGACTCCATGTCCCCTCTGTGACGCCGTTTCATGACAGGATCGTCGGCCGTGACATTCATCGCGCGGACGACCTTGCGCACGACCCGCCCATCTTCGTCGACGTCGAAATCGACGATGTTCAGGCAGCAGGTCGCCTGGTCGATGAGCCCGAATCCGCGCATGCCGATGCCGGTCACCCATCCGAGCAGCGCGCTATTTGTGCCGCCGTGCGCGAACACCGCGAGGTTGTCCCAGCTGTCGTCGTCCAACACGGCCCCGGCGGCCGCGACGATGCGCGCGTAAAATGCCGAGTACGATTCACCGCCAAGGAACCGCGCCTCCGGATGCTCCGCACGCCAGTGCGAAAACGCAATCTCGGAGACGATGTCGTAGCCGCCGGCCGGCTCGCGCTTCGACGGCCGGATTTCCTCGAAGCCAGGATTGCGCTCGAGCGGAACGTCGCGCGGCGCGAGAACGGCCTCCGCGGTCTGTATCGTCCGCGGCAGGCCCGAGCAAATCGCCCGGTCTACGTGCACATCGGCAAACATCGTGGCCATGGCCTCGGCCTGTGCCACGCCGTGCACATTGAGATCGACGAGGTCCGGTTCGGCGACCCATTCGCCGTTCGGGCCGATATAGTCGACCGCGCCGTGACGAAACAGGTACAGGCGCCGGCGCCTGGCGCCGTCGAGGGCGGTTCGTCGCGTCATCGGGACGCGCTCAATAGCCGCGTTTCGGGTCGACGGTGTTGTACAGCGCGTCGCCGCGCAGGTAGCGCCGGATGTTCTCGGCCAGCAGGGCGGCATGCCGCTCGGGCTCGCCGGCGCGGCTCGCAATGTGGGGTGTGATCACGACGTTCTCGAGCTGCCACAGCGGATGACCGGCGGGCAGCGGCTCGGGTTCGGTGACGTCGAGTCCCGCGGCCGAAACGCGGCCGTCCTCGAGCGCCGCGACGAGATCCGCGGTCACGACGCTCTTGCCGCGCGCAACGTTTATGAAAATGATGCCCGGCTTCGCGGCGTCGAAGAAATCGGCATCGAAAAGATCCGTCGTCGCAGGCGTCAGCGGCAGCGCGTTGACGACGACGTCAGCGCGCGCTGCGAGTTCGTGGAGTTCGTCGGCGAGACCCACGTACTCCACGTAGTCCGGGCCTGTCCGGCTGCTGTTGCGCGTCGCAACGACGCGCATGCCGAGGGCGTGTGCGCGTCGCGCGGTCTCGCTGCCGATTCCGCCGAGCCCCGCGACGAGCATCGTCTTGCCGCTCATCGATACGAGGCCGAAGGTCTCGGGCTGGCGGTTCCAGGCACCCGACGGCATTGCCTTTGCGTACTGGACCATGCCGCGCGCAAGCGACATGGCCATCGCGACGGCGTGCTCCGCGATCACGGGCGACGACATCTTCTGCATGTTGGTCAGGAGGATGTCGCCGTTGGCCACGCGCTCCACCGCCAGGCAGCGCTCGGCACCGGCCGAGAAAAGCTGGATCCAGCGCACGTCCGGCAGCGCATCGACGATATCCTCGTCGCAGTAGCCGATGATGGCGTCGGCGCCGGCGCCATGCCGCCGGACGTCATCGAGGCCATTGACCGCAACGATCTCGGCGCCGGGGAGCAGCGTGTCGTAATCGACGTCAAAGAAGCCATCCCTGACAAGGACCTTCCTGAGCGGCCCCCACTCGTCCCGGTCCCGCGATGCGATGCTCGCGGTCTCGAGGCCTGCCTCGGCGACGAGCCGGTCGATATCGATCTCCGCGGACGTCGGCTGAGCGGCGACCATGAGAGACAGTGCGAGCGCCAGGCGTGACGTGAGCTTGGACATGTCGGCTCCTGAATTCAGTCGGAGCCGAGAGCATACGGATTTTCAAGCCACGGGTCGCGCGAACCGCGCCCCGATGCCTGGCGTCGGACCTCGATCAGGCCGGGAAGAAGTCGATCGGCTTGGTTGTCGTGATCGGCTCGACGCTGCGCGATTCGAAGCGGAACAGCTTGATGCGCTGTACGAGCTTCTGCTCGAGTTCGGCATCGCCGAGTTCGCTCGACACGATCTCGCAGGCCGTGACCGAACCGTCAGGCGCGATCGTCAGGCGCAGAACGACCTTGCCCTGCAGCGACGGGTCGCGCCTCAGCGCGCGGTTGTACAGCGAGAAAATCGCGCCCTTGTTCTTGTCGAACACGAGCTCGATCTCCTCGCGCGAGCGCGACGCGAGGTCGCTCGTTCCCGACCGCCGCGCGCCGCCGCCGGCGTTCTGGCCTATCCCGGCGACCGGACTCTCGACCCGTGTCGTCGACCGGCCGGCGATCCCGGAACCGCCTGTATTGCGGCTCATGTTCGCGGTGTTGATGCCGCCGGAGGCGCTGGCCGCATTGGAGGTGATCATCGAGCGTTCGTTGCGTTCCGCCTGACCGACCGAGGCCGTCAGTTCGCGATTGTCCGCGACCTGTTCGACGAGGTCCTGATCGACCAGGCTCGCCAGGTCCTCGGCGAACGGCATGAACGCGGCCTGCGCCTGCTCGCGCGCGACGTCGGTGCGATCGACTTCAGGCTCGGGTTCGGGAACGACCTCGGGCTCCGGTTCCGGCTCGTTCTCGGCGACCTGTTCCGGCTCTTCGTCGGGCTCAGGCTCCGGCTCCTCCTCCTCGACCGGCTGCGGCGGAGGCGGTGGCAGCGGTTTGTCCTCGAGCATGAGCTGCGCGATGCGCGGCGGAATCTCGACGACGTCCATCGGGTCGGGTCTTTTCACCGGTATGAACGGCCACAGGAGGCTCAAGACCAGCGAGACGCCGAAGACCATGCCGAGCAGGCGCCGGAACCGGCGTTCCTGGCTGTCGTCCGCCGTCCAGGGCAGCTCGTACTCTCTGTAAAACGGTAACTCCACGCGCAGCTCCCTAAAGCCAGCCTTTACCGGGACGCCTGCAGGGCGTCGAGTTTGTCGGAGCTTTTCTGCATGACGGCCAGCGAGATTTGTCCGAAGTCCGAGCCGGTGCAGGTCGCCATGACTTTCTTGAGCAACCGATACGGTATGTCACGATCGCCCATGATCGTGACCTCGCGGCCGACCGTGTCAACGGCTGAACGATTGAGCGCGCGGTTGTTCTGCGACACGAGCGCCTCTCGCAGGGCCGGGATGTCGTTGCCCTTCAGCGCCATGACCTCGTCGACCCGCGCCACGGCCAGGCCCTGCACGAGTATGTGTTCGTCGTCGATCATGATGACGACCGTGTCGTTGGCCTTGGTTTCCGCGATGGATTCCGGCAGCTGAAGCTCGTTCGCGTTCGGCAGCGTCTCGACGTCCGACGAGTTCACGAGCAGGAAGAACACGAGAATCGTGAAGATGTCCATGAGCGATACGAGGTTCAGCGCCGAGCTGCGCGCATTGCGCTTGTGGTGCTTCGCCATGCGCTTCGCGCGTCCTGACTTGACCATGACTCAGGCGCCTCCCGCGCTGGCCGGCGCATCGCCGATCGAAATGTCCGGAAACAGGTCGTTGTTGACGACCGAATCGTCCACGACCTTCTGCTCGACTCGCACGCGATCCATGACCTGCACCAGGGTGTCGTACTCGATGTCCGACTCGAGCAGGATCGACGCGTTGGTCTTCGCCGGATAGCGCTTCTTGAGTTCCGAGAGTTTCTCGCTCAGCGCATTGTAGTTGTACTCACCCGCGCCGGTGTTGGGGTACACGCCGAGAAGGCCCTGGTTGCGATCGCCGACCTCGATCTTGTCCTTGCGAACGATGACTTCCAGCTGGAAGACCTGGTCCATGGGGTCCGCGGGCTCGGTAGAGGAGCCTGGCAGGTTCAGTTCGAGTATTGCCAGGCGCGAGAACACCGCGGTGATCAAGAGGAACGGGACCAGGATGACCATCAGGTTCATGAAGGCCGTGATGTTGAGTTCGGCCGTCTCGGTGTTGTGACGGCCGCCTCGGCGGCGAGAGATCATCTCGTTAGGCTCCGGCGCCCTTGAGCTGGCGTTCGGTTACGGCGTTCAGGAATTTGACGCTCGCCATCTCGAGGCTGTCCACGAGCTGGTTGGTCTTGGTCTGCAGCAGCGCGTGAATCAGGAGCAGCGGAATGGCCGCGATCAGGCCAAAGGCCGTCGTGTTCATCGCCGTCGAGATACTCGCGGACAGGAGGTCTGCCTTGTCGGCCGGATTGGCGGTCGATACGGCCGTAAACGCCGAGATCAGGCCGATGATCGTGCCCAGAAGACCAAGCAGCGTCGCGATGTTGGCGAGCGTCGCGAGATAGTGCGTGCGCTTCTCGAGCCGCGGCAGCACTTCCATCATGCTCTCCTCCATCGCCTTCTCGATGTCATCGCGGCGGCGGGCGTTCTTCACGCGATACAGGCCGTAGGTCAGGATCGAGCCGATCGCGGCCTTCGACTTTGCCGTGTGCGCGGCCGCTTCCTGAAAATTGCCGGCCTTCAGGAACGGGACGATCTTTTTCCACAGCGCGCGGTTACTCGCGCCGGACACGGTCAGGTACATCCAGCGCTCGATCGCAATTGCGACCCCGAACGCGAATACGAACAGGATCGGGTACATGAACGGCCCGCCATCCTGAAAAAAACGCACGATAGTGCTCATTGAATTGCTCCTCTACTTAGTCATAGCGGGCCATGCGGCCCCTTACTCGAACTTCGTTTGTGGGCATCGCGCGAGCGTCAGCGCGAGTCCTCGCCATACACGTCGCCGTAGTAGTCCACGCGCCGAACGAATTCTTCCCGGTCGATCGGTGCCAGCACCTCATCGAGCAGGGTGTTGACGGGCTTGCCGACGATGTCGCCGGGTTCCGCCTTCTGCCACGGTACGATCACCATCACCGTGGGCAGCTCCTGGTTGCCCGTTATCTCCGTCGCCTCGAGCTCGATGCTGTCCATCGCGGCGGAGTAGCCGCCGCCGCGCCGCGAGTTTTGCGCGAGGACGGCCGCCGGCGCCGACGGCTCCGCATTCGCATCGGCTACGCGCTCCTCCGCGACGGGCGAGGTTTGAACGCCGGGTTCGATCCCGTCGATCTCTGCCGGCGGCTCCGCCGTCTCGGCCCCGCCCTCGTCTTGAGAAAAAGCGGCAAACGATGCCATGAGTGTGGCCAGCATGAATCCGGCGCCGAATACCTTTTCAAGCCTGATATCCATGTCCTTCAGTCCGCCACGTTTGCCGTGCGCTGAGAGGCCTCCACCCGGCGTCTCAGATCCGCAATCCATTTCTCGACCTGCTCGTCGTCGCCGGTCAGTTCCTGGTAGCGCTCGAAATGCTCCAGCGCGACATCCAGCCGTTGCAGGTAGAGTTCATTGAGTACACCCAGGTTGTAGTGTGCCAAGGCATAATCGGGATTGACTGTGACGGCCTTCAAATAAGCGGCCTCCGATCCGGAGAAATCCCCGTTTCTGCGAAGTAGCATCCCGAGTTGGTTCAGGGCAGGCGCGTAGTCGGGATCCAGCGACAGGGCGGCGTCGATCGACTCCCGCGCTGCCTCGTCGTCGCCATTGTCGGCCTTCAGGATGGCGAGGTTGACGTGCGCGCCCGGATACGCCGGGTATTCGAGCAGGAACTCCTGGAACCGGAGCTGTGCCTCGATGCTGTCGCCGGCCGCCATCGCCGCGGTCGCACGCTCATAAAGCGTCAGCGCCGCGGCGGGCACATCGCCATCCGCGGCTCGCGCCGCCGGCGGCGGCTTGCCGTCGGGGCCGGCGGCGCAGCCGGCCAGCAGAGCTATCGCCAGTGCCGCGAGCAGCCGTCTTAAAGCGTTCCCGGGAACGCTCGTGAGGCCGCTGCTAATAGAGGGCGGTGACCACATCTTCGCTGCGCTCCGTCTTTGCATACCGTGCCGGCATCAGGCCGGCAAGTCTCAAGAAACTCCGCTCGACCCATTCGTCGTAGACGCCGTCCGCGGCGCGGTCGGTATTCGCCTTGTACAGATCGATGGCCTTCTCCTCGAACGGGAATACCTGTTCCTCCAGCAGCAGCTCGTACTGCTCGAGCGCGAGTTCATCGAGATCAGGGGGCCGTTCCGACGCCATCAGGTCGGAGCTGAAGCGCTCGTAGACCTCGGCCAGGCGGAAGGTCGCCGCGGTCGTAACCTCGGCGACGCGATAGTCCGCCGCGCCCGTGTAGGCATCGATGACGTCCTGCATCAAGCTGCGCTTCTGCTTCATGCTGTCGGCGAGCGGCTGGGTGAGCTTCGCGGCTTCGAAGCGCCGCCGGACCGGTTCGGCCAGCTCGAGCGACGCGTTCGCGGCGAGGAAGCGCGTGCGATCGCTGCGCTGCTCGCCGGCCGTGCGGTCCGCGTCGACGATGTCCTGCAGCAGCGCCAGGCGCTCGCGGCCGTCGCCGCGCGCTTCCGCGAGTTCGAGCAGACGGACGCGGGCTTCCATGGACTCGGCGATCGGGTCCGGATAGCGCGTGACGATCGTCCTGAGAACGCGCTCCTCGTCGCCCGCCGACGCGCTTTGCTCGTAGAGTTCCGAGGCCTTCCAGAGCGCTTCGCGGCGGACATCCGGCGCCGACGAGGCCGCGGCTGCAATCCGCTCGAACTCCTGTGCGGCCTGCGCGCCGCGACCCGACTCGAGATAGGTCACGGCGAGCTTCTGGTTGATGTCGTCCGCGAATTCGCTGTCCGGGTAGTCGCGCCGGAATCTTTCGAGCACGACCGATGCTCTGTCCCAGGCGGCGAGGCTGATCAGGGCCGCCGCCGCATCGTACTCGGCCGTCGCCCGGATGCCCGAATCGGGCACGGCCTGGCCGAGCCGCGTGAAGTGAGCGACCGCCGTTTCGAGGTCGCCCGAGTCGCGCGCCTGCTCGCCCTGCTTGTAGATCGACGAGGCGATCCGGTCCGAAATCTCGGCCTGCGCATCGGTCTCCTGGGCCGGAACGAAGCTCCGCAGCCGGTAGTAGGAGCCCTCTGCGGACGCGAATTGCTCGCTGTCGAACTGCGAGTGCGCGATCACGGTCCAGGCCGTCCTTGCAAGCGCCGGATCGACGGGCGGCTGCTTCGCGACGACGATCTCCGCTACCGCGATCGCCAGGTCGAACTGGTTCTGGGCGAACAGTTCCTCGGCGACCGTCGTCAGCACCGCGCCCGACTCGGGGTGTTCCGGGTAGGTGTCGGCGAAGCGCAGGCCGCTGTCCAAGTAGGCCTGGTGCCATTCGATGCGGTCGTCGGGCTCGAGCGTTGCCTCATGCTCGCGGTAGGCGAGCAGGGCCGCGTAACCTGCCTCCGCGGATTTGGGGTGCAGCGGGTAGGCGTAGGCCGTGCGTTCGTACTCCGTCGTCGCCGCCGCGTAGTCGCGGCTCTCGAACAGGATTTCGGCGAGCAGGAAGTTGGTGTTCGCGCTGTCCGGATCCTCGGGGAAGAAGGTCAGGTACTTGCGGTACCAGCGCGCGGCCTCCTGGTAGTCGCCAAGCTCGCCGTTCGCCTGCGCCTCGGCATGGTAGTACTGCGCGAGGTCGGTGAGGTTGGTCTTGAGGTGCCCTGCAACCGCCGTATTCTCTTCGCGCGGGTTACGGACCCAGAATTCGCCGTCCATGCCATAGCGGTCGACGAACGCTTTCTTGCCGTCGAGCACGAGACTCGGAAAACCGCCCTGCTTGTACGCTTCGATGACCTCAACCTGCAGCAGGGGCGCCTTGGGATGCATGGGATCGCGATCGACGAACGCTTCGTAGGCCCCGGCCGCGTCGATGTGCCGCCCCTTCTCGAGGTACAGGTCACCCAGGTTCAGATAGATGACGTGCGCGTACTCGGGCCTCACGTCGAGGGTCTGCATGTAGGCATCGATCGATTCGGCGCCCTGCATGTAAGAGAAGCTGATCGACAGAACCCTGAACGTATCCTCGACGAGTTCGCGCTCGGCTCGCGCCAGGCTCTCGAGCCGGTCGTCACCGTCACCGATGTCCACGTCGCCGATCTTGCGATCCAGCAGTTCGAAGAACACGCCGAGACTGTCCTCGTGCCAGGCGAGTTTGAACTGAGACCAGCCGAGCTTGTAGAGCGACTGCTCGTAGAAGCGCGATTCGTCGCCGTAGTCGCGAACGGCCGAGTAAGCGGCCTCGGCGTCGTTGTAGCGTTTGCGAACAAACAGCATCTCGCCGCGGCGGAACTGCACCTCGTCGATCAGCGGCGTGTCGGGATACCGCTTGACCAGTTCGGTGAGCGTCTCGAGCGCGGCGTCGATCTCCCCGCTGATCTCATAGCCGCGCGCAAGCTGGTAGAGCACCGTGTCGTTGCGCCGGTAGTCGGGGTAGGCCTCGAGCAGCTGCTGGTAGAGATCCACGGCGCCGTCGTAGCTGCCGTCGATCGTCTCGATGTTCTGCGCGAGCTGTGCCGCCTCGTTCGCTTCGAGCTCGAGGTCGCCCAGCCGCCGCATGGCCTCGGCGCGCAGGTAGTCGTCTTCTGAAACGAGATCGAGGAATTCGCGATAGTTGTCGCGCGCGAGGTCGTTGCTCTGCTGAATCACGCCGCCGGGCCGGACTTCGACGGTCTGGCCGCGCAGGCTCTTGATAGTCGGCGGCTTCTTGTCCTTGCGGGCATCGGCGATGCCCGCCGCGGCCAGCAGCAGCACGAACAGTGCCAGTCGCACGGCCAGCGAGTGCGTGCCGAGCGCCATCAGTCTGAAACCTCGCTAACCGTCGTCGCGGTATCGTAGATTGCTGCGAGCGCGAACCGGGCCTGCACCGTGTAGGTATCGAGGCGCGAGCGCTGCGCCCGGAGTTCACCGACGGCGATCGACCTGAGGTACGCCCGCTGCGCGGCCAACTCGTCCTCGAGACGCATCTTGATGCTCTCGATACGCGGCGCAAGATTCGCGATGCGATCGTCGTAAGCGGCAAACTCGCGCGGCTGCCTGCGCATGGACTCGTCGATCTGGCGCCGCGAGCGCTGTGTCTCGACCAGCGCCTCGCCGGTCGCGCGAAGGTCGCGGCGAATGCGCCACAGCCTGTCCTTGAAGGCCTTTTCGAGTTCCCACTGCAGGACGCCCTTTAAGAGCGCGATCTTGTCACGCACTTCGCGGGCCTCTGGTATGTCGGCGGCCAGTGCAGGGGTCACCTCGAGGCCCGTGATCTCGCCCCACATCTCGAACTCCGATTCGCTCGCCAGCGCCAGCCAGTCGTTGCTGCGCTCGATGTCGTTCAGAAGCGAGTCGAACTCGAGCTTGCGGTCGACGAGACCGTCGACGTCGGCCCGCGCAAGTGCCGCCTCGGCGCGCGGCAGACGCTCGTCGTAAGCCTGCCGGCGCGTGTCGAGCATGCCCTTGAACACGTCGACGCTACCCTGCCAGCGGTCGAGATTGCGGTACATATAGTGCAGGTCACGATAGTTCTTGAGGCCCTCCTGGAACTCGTGGGTCGACAGGAGGTGATACAGGTAGCGTCCCTCCGGGCCCTCCGGAACGGCGTCGAGCTGCCAGTACCAGCCCGCGCTGTCCAGCGAGCCCTCGCCTAAGAAGCTGTCGAACAGCGCGCCCGACTCGACCTTGAGGATGGCGGCGTCGATGCGGTTGCTCTCCTCGTAGAAGGCTTCCACGGCGTTCAGGTAATGATCGGCAGCCTGGCTCGTGGCGTCGAGCTGTGCCATCGCGAAGGGAACGGCCAGCATCGACTCCTGAACCGCCGAATCGAGAAGGTCGCGGCTCAGGAGTTCCATCCACGGCACGAGCGCGCGGTCGAAGCGGTCGCGCTCCGCATCGGCCCAGCCGACACCCAGCAGGGCCTTGTTCGAGAACGGGCCGTCGAGCCGCACCCGTTCGAGTATCGGCCGCGCGGACTTCGCCTGGCCGTCCTGAAGCAAGGCGTAACCAAGCGCCAGGTTCGCCTTGTCCCTTAGCGACATGAGTTCCTCGGAAAACGGATTCATGTCACCGAGGTCGTCAAGTATTTTCCGCGCATCGTCGACGCGTCCGCTTCTGACCAGGGCCACGCCCAGGTTGAACTGGGCGTAGCTCGCCCACTCGGTCTTGCCGCGCCAGTCCTCCAATAGCGCGACTGCTGCGTCGTATTCCGCCCGGTCGATCAGAATCTCCGCGCGCAGCATTTTCGCTTCGCGCTCGAGATTGTCGGGCAGACGGCCCGCAATGCGCTCCAGCGCCTGCTCCGCCTCGTCGATATAGCCGCGCTGCTTCCAGATCTTGGCGAGGAAAAACCAGGTCCGATCGCGGACGCCCGGATCGACGTTGTCGGCCAGCAGCCGCTCGAAAATCGCCGCGGCCTCGAGATGGTGGCCGTAGGATAGGTACAGGCCGCCCAGCAGGAGCTCCGCTTCCGCTCTATGCTCGGGCACCCGGTCCTGCGACTGCGCCGCGAGCAGCCTGACGATCGCCGGGAAATAGTCTTCCTGGTAGAAGTAGAACAGGATCTCGCCGTAGTGCGGGTCCTCGACGACGACGGGTTCGCGGCCGTCGTCAGCCGCGGCCGCCGGCTGGAGCAACGGCAGCAGGCAAATGCCCAGCCAGGCCGCAATGCGTCCGTGCCGGGTCAAGGACTACTCCCATTCCTTGATGTCGAATTCGGGCTGCTGTTTCGGTACGCGGTCGGTAATGGACAGCTCCAGGTACTTCGCGCCGATGCCCTTGTCGATATTGACGGTCGCGCCGCGGCGGTAGTCGCGCGTGTGCGGCCCCTGGCCCGTAAACGTAGCGACGAGTTCGTGCTCGCCGGTCTTCAGGTTGGCCATGTGTACGCGGTGCACGCCGCCACGCAGCAAGGCGTCGACTTCGCGATCGGTGTAGAGGTAGTTTGCGACTTCCTTGCCGTCGATCTTCAGGCTGACCGAGTCGAGCTTGAAGTACTCACCCACGTCCATCGAAATGAAGAACGCCACCTGCGAGTTGGCCGGAAACAGCAGCTCTTCCTCGAGCAGGAACAGGTCCCGGTTAAGATCCAGCACTTCTTTCTTGAGCGCCTGCACGTCCTGGTCGAGCGCGCGGAATCGATCCTCGGATCCGGTGCCGGCGGCGGCGACGAACTCTGTGTCGGCCGTGATCGAATCAAGCTCGGTGGAGGGCTCCTCGGCCGCGGCGGCGGCGAACATCGTCAGCGCCAGGAAGCCTGCGACTTTGAGAACGGTGTTTGCGATCACTGTTTAGGTCTCCGGTGGAAGCGTCGTTGCGTGTCGTCGAGGCGCGGCGGCTACTCTCTGAGCAGCGCGCGGACTTCGTTCAGGTACTTCTCTTCGTAGCCGGGCTTGTAGCCCTGGTGTACGTAGCGGATGTTGCCCTCGCGATCGACGAGCACCGTAACCGGCATCGCATCCACGTCGTACATCTTGCTGACTTCCTTGCGGGCATCGAACAGAACCGGGAACTCGACGCCGAGCTCATTGATCATGGCCATCGCCCGGTTGGAGTCGTCGTCGATGTTGACGCCGAGGAGGTTGAAACCGACTCGGTTGTAACGCTGGTAGAGCTCATCGAGTAGCGGCATCTCCTGGCGGCACGGGCCGCACCAGGTAGCCCAGAAGTTGATCATTACGACATCGCCGCGCAGCTCGGACAGGCGCATG
>JANQLK010000013.1 GCA_028280615.1 Woeseiaceae bacterium
TGGCGCGCCCGACAGGATTCGAACCTGTGACCCCTGCCTTCGGAGGGCAGTACTCTATCCAGCTGAGCTACGGGCGCCCGGTGCCGGGATTCTAGCGTACGCCGTTTTGCGGCGACAGCCTAAAGTTGTGATGTTAGAGCAGTCCGGCGGGCTCCAACCCCGGCACCTGCCGGATTCGCTCACGCAGAAAGTTGACGAAGGCTCGAATGCGGGCGGGAAGCAGAACGGCCGGCATCCAGATGGCGTTCATTGGCAGGGTCGGTTGCCGGTAGGCCGGGAACAGCTCAACTACCTCGCCGGCGTCGAGTGCCGGCTGAAACGCCCAGCGAGGACCGGCGTGAATACCGAATCCGGCGCGCACCGCGTCGACCGCCGAATGTACCGCGTTAATCGTGACGCGGCCGCGGCGCGGGATGCTCACGCTCGTACCGTCGGGCGCAAGCAGCTTGAGCGGCTGCAGGCGGTTCGAAGCCGCAAAGAAAACGTGGTCGTGGTGAGCGAGATCTTCGGGCCGCTGCGGCTGGCCGCGCCGCGCGAGGTAGGCTGGTGATGCCACCAGCACCCTCGGCACGTCAGCCAGCTTGCTGGCCTTCAGCGACGAGTCGGGGAGGCGCCCTACGCGAATCGCGAGATCCACGGCCTCGGCCTTTAAGTCGACGAAGCCGCTCGCGAGCGTGAGTTCGACGTCCACGTCCGGGTGCCGCTCGGCGAACTCGAGCAGCCAGCCGGCAACGTAGCGCCGGCCGAAATCGATCGGTGCGTTGACCTTCAAGAGACCCTTCGGCAGTTCCGCCTCGCCGGCAACGTCGGCCTCGACCGCGGCAACCTGTCCCAGCAGCGACCGCATGCGTTCGTAATAGCGCTGGCCCGCCGGCGTTGGCCGGGAGCGTGCCTGTCCACGGTCGATGAGCTGCGTGCCCAGCCGCCGTTCGAGGCCGGTCAGCCGCCGCGATACGCTGGACGGCTCGACGTCTGCCTCCCGCGCTGCCGCGCGGATCGAGCCGAGCTCGACGATCCGGAGGAACAGCTCAATTTCAGCAAACGGCGTTTTCATACAGTTTTTTGAGCCAATTGTTGCGTTAAACGCAACATCATAGAGCAATTCTGCCGACTATTCAGACCTGCATGCAACACCTAGGCTATCTCTCGTCCTCACCACCTCACACTTAGGAGTAGAACCATGCACACACCCCTCAAAGGCAAACTGGCCCTCGTCACGGGCGGCAGCCGCAACATCGGCCGGGAAACGGCCATCGAACTCGCCAAAGCCGGCGCCGACGTCGTGATCACCTACGTCTCGCAAAAGGAAGCCGCGGAAGCCACCGTCACCGAACTCGAGAGCCTGGGCGCGCGCGCCGCCGCCCTCAAGGTGAATTTGACCGGATCCGGTGAAATCGACGCTTTTGCCAGCGCGTTCTCGTCAGTTATCGAATCCTGGGGACGCAGCGACTTCGACATCCTGGTCAACAATGCCGGCACGCTCCGGCGCGCGCTATTCCACGAGGTCTCCGAAGACGACCTCGACCACATCTTCCAGACGAACTACAAGAGCGTCTTCTTCCTGACCCAGAGGCTCGGCCCGAAGCTTGCGGACGGCGGGCGCATCGTCAACCTCGGTTCCGGCACGGCAAGAATCGCGTTCGGTCCGCTGGTCGCCTACGGCCCGCTGAAGGCCGCGCTGCAGAGTCTGACGCTGTACCTCGCGAGCTTCTTCGGCAGCCGCGGCATTACCGTCAATGCGGTTGCGCCGGGCGGACTCGACGACGATTTCAACGCCGATCTGTTCGAGGAAATGCCCGAGGCGCGCGACTACCTTCGCGGCAACACGGCGCTCGGTCGCATCGGCATGCCAGGGGACGTCTCCGGCGTCATCGCGTTTCTGTGCCGGCCCGAGGCCGGGTTCATCAGCGGCGCGGTCGTGAACGTCGACGGCGGCTATCATCTGTAGCGGACCTGCCGCAGGTCCTCCAGCCGGATCCGATCGGGCGTGCCGGATACTGCAAGGTTCCAGCTTGCACCGGCGCTCGATCGGACCTGAACCTGGCTCAGATATCGAGGCTCACAAAGTAGCCGCTGTGTTTACGGACGTTGAGCACGCGCCCGTCGTCGAACAGCAGATACTGGCCCTTGATGCCTGACAGGCGCCCTTCAATCTCGGCGAGCTTGTCGAACGACAGGCTTTTGACCCTGGTCGGATAGCTGTCGACCGGATACGTGATCGTCCACACGTCCGTGTCATCGGTGATGTAGTCGCGAAACTCGGGAGCCGTCTCGTCGCTCAGCGACCGCTTTTTCTTAAGCAGATCTTCCTGGCTGACCTCGTTCTTGAGCATACGCTGCCAGTTGGTCTTGTCGGTCAGGAACGATTTCATGGCCACTTCGACGCAGCCGGCCGTGTAACGATTCGGCACACGAGCGAAAACCATCGCTTCCGATGCGCCCTGGTCGATCCAGCGCGTCGGAAGCTGCGAACTCCGTGTAATGCCCACCTTGATCGCGGAGCTTTTCGCCAGGTACACGACCTGTTCGGTCAGGCAATGCGCTCTGGCCCATTCCATGTCGCGGGCTTCGCCCTCGTGCGCGCGGCATAGCTCGGGTCGAATGATGCACTCGCTTGCCGACGGCGAATTGCGAAAGCAGGGATAGCAGAACCCTTGTCCGAACGACTTTTTGGTCTGGCGGCCACATTCGATGCAGTTGATCCGGCCGTCGAACGTAAGGCGCAGGGTGCGGCCGAGCAGGTCGTTCATGTCGACGAGATCGGCACCCACCGGCAGCTGATAGCGAACGGTCGAGTCGAGGGCGCTCCGCATCTTGCGCAAATTGCCGGCGTAGGCGGTCACGGTTTGCTTCGTCCCTGTGGTAGCACACCCGCAGTCTGGTGGCCGCAGGCGTTCCGGGCAACCGGAATCCGGCCCGCGGCTCGGAATATCTCAATCATGAACCGACTTCTGCATGGCCACATGCGAGCAACGATGCTAGGGTTTCAGGTCGTCACACCGAGAGCACATGAGGGTTCGCGCCGTGGAACTTGCTGGAAAAATCACTCACGTTCTGGAAGAGAAATCCGGCACGTCGGCGCGTGGCCCCTGGCGCAAGCAGGAGTACGTGATCGAAATCCCCGGGGACTACCCGAAGCAGGTCTGCTTTATGGTCTGGGGCGACAAGATCGATCAGTTCGGGATCGCCGAGGGCCAGGACCTGACCGTGCACTTCGATCTCGAGAGTCGGGAATACAACGGTCGCTGGTACACCGACGTGAAGGCGTGGCGCGTCGAGCACACCGAAGCGGACGGGCAGCCGCAGGCCGAGGACAGTCCGCCGCCGCCCAGGGAGCCGCCGCCGGCGACGGATTTCGACGACGATATTCCGTTTTAGCAATCGCACCGCGCGCGGCCGGGCAATCCGAAACCGCGCATCTTTCGCAGCCTGCACGACCGCATCGACTGCTGCGTCGGCAACGTCGGTTCGCCGAATACGCCGGTCCTGCGCAAGCTGTAAGCACACGAAGCGCTGACGCGTAATCAAACTCCCGGCCGACCGCTGACGGCCGAGGCGGTGTCAAGAATCCGGGACATTCCGTAGGAGCGGCATCCTGCCGCGATAAGCCGTTGATAGTTGGCCCCTGATCGCGGCTGGAAGCCGCTCCTACGATAACTTTGGGGTTTTCACGCAGTCCCCTTTGGCGGGTTTTCGCATCGTTTTCCGATCTATCAGGTAAGGACGCGGTTTTGCGCTAAGGAAAACAACAATGAACCTGTATCTGCGACTGCTGCTGGTCTGGCTCCGGAATCTCTCCGGCGCGAAGCGGCATTATTCGCACACGAGCGAGAGCCGCTTTCGCGTATTGCCGCTCGACCTCGACGCGTTCGGCCACATGAACAATGGCCGCTACCTGCAGATCATGGACGTTGCGCGCACCGAATGGATGATCCAGACGGGCGTGGCCGGGACGATTCGCGCCGAACGCTGGTCGCCGATCCTGGGCGGCGGCGTCATCCGCTACCGCCACTCGCTCAGGCTGATGCAGTTCTACAGGGTCCGTACGCGCCTCCTGGGCTGGGACCATCGCTGGTTTTATCTCGAACACAGCTTCGCGGACCGCCACGGCCGCTGCGTGGCCGTCGGCGTGACCCGTGCCGGCCTGCGTAACGCCGGCGGCTGGGTAGACGCGCATGACGTCGCCGATCTCGTGCATCCCGGCGCGAGTTCGCCGCAAATCCCCGCGCACGTGCACGACTGGATCAGCATCGAGGAAGACATGTTTCGTCACGGGCAGGAGCAGCGCGCGGCCGGTGCCCGGGATGCCAGCTACCGGACGGTTGGCTGATGTTTGCCGCCGGCGAGCATACAACGCGGTTCTTCGAACGCATTACGGCGCGTCCCTGGCTGGCGCTCGGCATCGCCGCGCTAACGATCGCCAGCACGGGATTCGGCTTGACGAAGCTGGTCAAGGACACCTCGGTAAAGGCGTTCATTCCCGCCGGCCACGAATCGTTGATAGCGGACGCCAAGGCCGCCGACGTCTTCGGCTTATCCGACACGATTGCCGTCGCCGTGATTACGACCGACGGCGGTTCCGTCTTCACACCGGACATTCTGAGCCTGATCGACCGGCTGTCGATCGAACTCGCGGACCTGCCCAACGTGCGTCACGACCGCATCGCGAGCCTCGCCACCGAATCGTCGATCAGCGGCGAAGACGGCAGCGTGTACGTCGACCCCTATGTGCAGCCGTTCGCGATGGACGAGGCCTTCGCGAACGACAGCCGCGCGCGCTGGGAGCGGATGACGCCGCACCGCGGCACCCTGGTCAGCGAGGACGGCAGCGGCGCGGTCATCATGGCCGAACTCATCGATTCCGGGATCGCCGACGAAACCTACCTTGCCGTGCTCGGGATCGTCGACGGCATCGCGATGGACGGCGTCGAACTGCACGTCGCGGGCCCCGCGGCCGTCAGCGGCTACCTGAGCCGCTACATCGACGAGGACGCGCGCAAGCTGCAGCCGCTGGTCTTCGTGCTCGTACTCGGTTTCATTTACCTGGCGTTCCGGCGCGCAGTGTCGCTACCCGGACCCCTTCTGGTGGTAGTCGGCTCTGCCGCCGGGGCGCTGGGACTCATGGGTTTGAGCGGCATCCCCTACTACGCGATCACCAACGCGCTGCCCGTGATCATCGTCGCGATCTCGGTCGCCGACGCCATTCACATCCTGTCGGCGTACTACCAGCGCCGCGAGCAGTACCCGGACGCCTCGGTGCGGGAGCTCGTCGTGGCTGCGATGTCGGCCATGGCAAGGCCGATCACGCTGACGACGGTCACGACCATCGCGGGTTTCTCAGGCATCGCGGCGATGTCGATCATGCCGCCGATTACCTGGTTCGCGATCTTCGCCTCGCTCGGCGTGCTGCTCGCCTGGGCGTTTTCCATGTTCGCGCTGCCGAACATGCTGCTGCTGATCCGTCCCGGCCGGAGCCCGGCGTTTGCCACCTGGCGGGAAGGCCGGCCCAGCGGCACGGGTCGTGCCCTGGCCTGGCTCGGCACGTTCTCGCCGCTGCGCTACCAGGGCGTGCTGCTCGTGTTCCTGCTCGTGACGGTCGTCGCCGCCTACGGCGCGCTCAAGCTGCGCGTCGACCGCTCGCAGGTCGAAAACTTCGCGGCCGATGAACCCATACGCATCGCCGACGAGATCATCAACGAGACCTTCGCGGGCACGGCCTTCCTCGACGTGATCGTCGAATCCGACGAGCCCGGCGGCCTGTTGCGCGTTGACACGATGATCAGGGTGCGTGAGCTGCAGGCGTTTTTCGAATCGCTGCCGCACGTAAACAAGACCGTTTCGATCGTCGACTACGTGAGCCAGCTGCACGGCGCGCTCGAGGAGCTGCCCCAGGCCGAGATCGACGCGCGGCGTCTGCCGACGAGTGACGAGCTGCTCGCCGAAACGCTGTTCGTCTACGAGATCACGGGCGATCCGGCGGACTTCGAGGAGGAGATCGACGCCGACTACCGGCATGCGCTGATCCGCGGCGTGCTCGATGCGCACTACTTCAGCCAGAACCGGCTGGCCGTCGAGTCGCTCGAGCGCTACATCGAGCAGAACTTTAATCAGCCGGGCCTTCGGGCGACGCTGACGGGTGACGTCAACGTCAGCTATCACTGGATGAACAGCCTCATGGAGTCGCACTTCAAGGGCGTGGTCCTGTCGCTGACGCTCGTCCTCGCCGCATCGATTGTCGTATTTCGCTCTCCGGGCGCCGGCCTCGTATCGGTCGTGCCGGTCGTGTTCACGGTGCTCGTGCTGTACGCCTGCATGGGCTATCTCGGCATCTACCTCGAGCCCGCGACGTCGATGTTCGCGGCGATTGCCCTGGGCGTAGGCGTCGACTTCGCGATACATCTCGTCGAGCGGCTGCGGACGGCGACCGAAGAATACGACGGCGATCTCGGCAAGGCTATCGATCGCGCGCTGCCGCCCGTGGCCCGCGCCTGCTTCTTCAACTCGGCCGCGCTCGGCCTCGGGTTCTCGGTGCTGCTCGTCAGCGACCTGCCGACGCTCATGCGTTTCGGCGGGCTCGTCGCGCTGGCGTCGCTCGCGAGCTACTTCGCGGCGCTCATTATCGTGCCGGCGATGTTCGCGGCCGAGCGCGCCTGGTTCGGCCAGAACTTAAGGGCCCGTCACCCGTCGCGCGTTCCGCTGAGCCTTGCCGTCATCGCCGCGATCATCGCGGGCCTGTTCGGCAGCGACGCCCTCGCCGGAAGCGCGGAAGCCGATCGTATCGCCCGCGCCGTGGCCGATCGTCAGGAGGGCGCCGCCACGCGGCGGATTATCGACATGACGGTGACGGATCGCCGGGGCCGCAGCGAAACGCGTGTTGCCCTGGTGCACAAGCAAAGCGGCGACAAGCTGCGCACGACGCGCATCACGTTTCTCAAGCCAAAGAAGTTTCGCGACATGACGTTCCTGAGTCACGACTACCTGGAGCCGGGCGCGGCCGACGGCCGCTGGATGTACCTGCCCGCGGCGCAGCGCGTGCGCAGCATCCCGTCCGGGCGCCGCGGCGACGCGTTCTTCGGTACGGATTTCTCCTACGAGGACATGCAGTCGGAACTCAAATTCAAGCTCGACGACTGGCGCTTCGAGTACGGCGGCGAGTTCCCCGCGGACAGCGGCACTCACCATCGCCTTTCCGGCACGCCCGGGAACGAGCGTATCGCGAGGGAGCTGGGTTACGGCAGCTTCACGGCCGTCATCGACGGGAGCACGTGGATGCCTGTGAGGATCGAGTTCACGGACGCAAGGCGGCGGCCGCTCAAGACGATCGAGGTGCTGTCCGTCGAGCGGATCGGCGAGATCTGGACGCCGGGCAGAATCGTCGCGACCAACCACCAGACCGGGCATCGCACCGAGTTCGTCTTTCGCAGCACGCAGTATCACGCGAGCCTCGACCAGCGCCTGTTCGACGCGCGCACGCTAGGCCGCGGGCTGAGCGCGATCGGTGGGGACTGAGCGATGCTTCGCCGGATACCCGGACTGCTGCTCGCGGTTTCCTTCGGACTGCCTTGCATCGCGGCCGAGGTCGACAGCGCCTCGCTGGAGACGGACTTGAGCTACGGCTACTCGCAGGCCGCGAGCGCCACGATGCAGGGCATGGTCGAGCTCGTGCCGTCACTCGACCTCGCCCTGGGCGACGGCGTATCGATGCGCGTGTCCGCGAGGTTGCGGGTGGATGCGAAAGAGGAACTGGAGCCGGGCCGCCCCAACCTCGATACGTTCGCGCCCGGGTCGCGGCCGCTCGAGCTTGGCACCGCGGGCACGGCCGAACTCCGGGATTTCTACGTCGAGCGCCGTGCCGCCGGCGGGCTCATGCGTTTCGGCAGGCAGCAGATCGTGTGGGGACGGCTCGACGGGATCAAAGTCCTGGACCTCGTCAACCCGCAGGATTTCCGCGAGTTCATCCTCGACGATTTCGGCGACTCGCGCATCCCGCTGTGGAGCGCGTACTTCGACTACAACGTCGGCAGCTGGCGCGCCGAGCTCGCGCTGATCCCCGACGGCACGGGCCACGCGATACCCGTCGAGGGCGCCTGGTTCGAGCTTACGGCACCGCGGTTTCGCTTCGGGGCGACGCCGGACCAGCCCGGCCTGCCCATCCTTACCGAGCAGCCCGGCCACGGACTCGGCGATGCGGCCGCGGGGCTCAGGCTGTCGAGGCAGTTCGACAACCTGGAACTGGCGCTGGTCGCCTACACGGGCAACGATCCTGAACCGCTCGGTCGCCTGGTCTCAGCGGCCGGCGAGCCGGTGGTCGAACGCTTCCATGAACGCCGCGACGCGTTCGGCGCAAGCGTGGACCTCGGGCTGGGTTCGGCCGTGCTGCGTGCGGAGTACGCCTACCAGCCTGAGCGAACGTTCAACACCCGCTCGCCCGGGCGGCTGGGGACGGTCGCGCTCGACCAGCATCGCGGCGCAATCGGGCTCGACCTGGACGGGCCCCTGGAACTGTTCATCAACGTGCAATACCTGGTCGACACGATCTCCGCGGCGCCGGCCGGCCTGGTCCGGCCCGCGAGCGACCGCGTCGCCACGCTGTACGTGAGGCGATCGTTCGCCTACGACTCGATTGTGCTCGCCGCGCGCTGGTATCACTCGTTCACCGACGAGGACGATCTCGGCGCGATCAGCATCGAGTATGCGCTCCGCGACGACACGACGATCGAGCTCGCCGCGCAGGCGTTCAGCGGCATCCGCGAAGGGCTGTTCGGGCAGTTCACGGATCGCGATCGCATCACACTGAGCCTGAGGCACACGTTTTGAGCCGCAATCGCAAACGAATCGAGCAGATGCTCGAACCCGGCGGCGCCTCGAAGACCTATATCGGCATGAGGAGCACCGATCGGGCGGCATCGGACCGGCAGTGGTTTGTCTACGCGTTGCTCTCGTCGATCAGCTCGGCGATTCGCGAACGGGCCGCGGACCAGGCTCGCTCGACCGAACGTTCCGATACATCGAGCGCCTCGGCGGTCTCCGCCGTGGTCAAGCCCGCGAAGTAGCGGCACTCGAACACGCGAGCGAGGCGTTCATTCTCTTGTTCCACGATTCCGAGCATCTCGTCGACCTGCAGCAGGAACTCGGCCTTCTCGTGGCTGTCGTCGCCGATCACGGTATTGACCAGCGTCACATCGTCACGTGCGCGCTTGTTCGCCGTGATGTAACGAATCTCGTCGATGATGACCTGGCGCATGATCGTCGCGGCAAGCGCGAAGAACTGGCGCCGGTCCGCCGTCTCGATGTCGCCGCCGGACAACAGCTTCACGAAGGTCTCGTTGACGAGTGTCGTGGCGCCAGTGCCGGCACCGCCGGCCGCGCGCCGGCGCGCCATCCGCTTGAGTTCGGGATAGAGGATCGTGGCGAGCTGGTTGAACGCGGACTCGTCGCCGTTGCGATGCGCTTCGAGCAGGACCGTCACAGACGAAGACAATACGAACTCCCGGGCAGATACCCTCCGTGGCCGAAAAATGTTGCACAAATTAGTCAGTTCCCGCAATAGACCAGGAAGCAAAAGGGGTGAGCAGCATGACCGACAGTGATTCGTTCAAGACCGGCGGCGGGCTATCCGGGCTCGGCAGGACGCTCAGTGACGACCCGCTGATCGGGCAGGTTTTCGGCAGCTACCGGATAAAGGCGCTGCTTGCCGAGGGCGGCATGGGACGCGTCTACCGGGCGGTGCGCGCCGACGGGCAGTTCGACCGCGAGGTTGCAATCAAGGTCCTGCCACCCGGGCTCGGCAGAGAATACAGCCAGCGCTTCGAGCAGGAACGCCAGATACTTGCCGCGCTCTCGCACCCGAACATCGCGCAGCTCTTCGATGCCGGCCTGTCCGATTCGGGCAGCCTGTATCTCGTCATGGAGTTCATCGAAGGAATGCCCATCGACGAGTTCGTCCGAGCACGCAAGTCAGGCACGAAGGACAAGACGCGGCTCATGCTGGCACTCGGCGAGGCGCTGGCGTTCGCGCACTCCAGGCTGGTCGTGCACCGTGACCTCAAGCCGTCCAACGTGCTCGTCACCAACGACGGCGACATCAGGCTGCTCGACTTCGGCATCGCCAAGATCCTCGAGGCGCCCGACAGCGTCACGGTCGAAAGCCGGCCGATGACCCCGAAGTACGCGAGCCCCGAGCAGCTGCTCAACGAGCCGATCTCGGTCGCGAGCGACATCTACCAGCTCGGCCTGTTGTTCCTGTCGCTGTTCGAACAGCGCGGCGACCTGCGGGAGGACACCCAGGCCTCGGCCACCGAGCGAGCCGTGAACAAGACCTCGATCACGGTCGAGTCACGCCTCGCCGAGAAGCTGCCCGTCGAACTCGACGCGATCATCAACCGTTGCCTCCGTGCCGAACCCGGCGAACGCTACGCGTCGGCGACCGCCCTCGGTGTCGATCTGCGCAACTACCTCGGCGGCTACCCGGTCAGTGCGCGCAACCCGGGTACGGCGCAGCGCGCGATGAAATTCGTGAAGCGCAACACCGCCGCGACGGGGTTTGCCCTGCTCGCGCTGGCCATCGCGATCGGCGGCACGGCTTCGTACACGATCAACATGGCACAGGCACGACGAGTCGCGGAGCAGCGCGCCGAAACCGCAAGCCAGACGCTCAGGGCCATGTCGACCCTGATCGCCGACACCTACTCGGAACTCATCGAAACCCGCGGCTCGCGGGCCTCGGGGACGGATGCCGATCAGGAGCTCCAGAACGAGCCGCTCAGGCTCGTGCTCGAGCGCACCGAGCGTCTCATCGACTCCGTGGTCGCGGATCAGCCCGAGCTGCGCGCCGAATTGCTGCAGGTGCAGGGCATGACGAACCGGGAGTTGAACCGCTTGGACAGGGCCGAGCGGCAGCTCAAGGAGGCGCTGTCGCTAATGCGCGAACATGGCGATCACGTTGGCGAGGTGACGGCACTTCGCGAACTGATGGAACTTCACTCGATGCTGGAGCAGGCCGCGGCAGCCCGTGAATACCAGGAAATGGCGCTCGCCGTAATGGACGAGGAACCCGTTCCGCCCGGAGTCCGCGCAAGCACCCTGGCAACGGCAACGGTCGTCGAGGTCGACGCCGGCAATTTCGAACGCGCCCTGCAGTTCGGCCGGGAAGGGATAGCGCTTCTCGAGGCAACCCTGGACGAACCGACTATCGACCTCGCCCGCGCGTACGAGCAGCTCGGGGAGTTGTACATGCGCCTGGAGAACCCCGGATTGTCGCGCGAGTGGAACCTCAAGGCCATCGATCTGTATACCGAACTGGAGGGCCCAAGCTACCGGGGCCTGTCGACCGCGTACAACTCCCTCGCCTACTCGCACGTACTCGAAGGCGACTATGCGGCCGGCCTCGAGTACCTGCGCCTGAGTCTGGAGGTCTCGCGCGCCAACTTCGGTGAGAATCACATTCGCTACGCAGCCGGCCTCATGAACCTCGGTATCACGCTGCGGCGAATGGGCCGCTACGAGGAAGCGATCGACCGCTTCGCGCGTGCCAGCACGATCGTCGATGCCCTGCAGGGCGACTACACGGCGCGACGAGTCTCCCTCAACATCAACCTCGGCAATACCTATAGAAACCTCGGCGATAGCGCCGTCGCCGCGCGGATTTACGAGGAGGCGCTCGCCATGGCCGGGCGCGAAGACGTTCCGCCCCGCAATCGCGCCGCGCTGCTCAACAACAGCGGCGACCTCATGATGATTCGCGGCGACCTCGACGGCGCGCTCGAGCGGCTCGAGCTCGCGCGAGCGCTCAAGAGGGATATCTACGGGGAGGACAACATTTCGACGGCCCGAACGCTGCTGCTGCTCGCGCAGGCGCACATGGCCACGGACAACCTCGACCCCGTACCCGCGCTACTCAGGCAGGCGGAGGACAGCTACGTCGCGAGCTACGGTCGGGACGATCGCAAGCTCTCGTTCATGGAGCTCGTGACGGGACGGTACCGGCTCAAGACCGGCGACGTCGCGGGTGCGCGGGACATTTTGCGGTCCGCGCACGAACACCGCCTCGAGGCACACGCGGCAGACAGCATCCTCGTGCTCTCTCCGCTGTTTGCGCTCGTCGAGCTCGAACTGACCGCGGGCAACTCGAACCAGGCCCGGGCATGGCTCGAGAAAACGCGAGCCGCCGTGGCGCAGCTTAAGGAAACGCATCCGGAGTTTATCGAGGCCGGCCTCCTCGAGGCGGAAGTGCTCGCCGCCGAAGGACGGAGCGCCGAGGCTCGATCCGTGGCAACCCGTACGCTCGCGCTCGTCGATGAGCATTTTCCGGGCCGGCGCGACTGGGCCGGCCGGCTGACGGCGGTTCAGGCACGCTAGTAGCGGTCATTCCGGCCGCCGGAACTTGAGCAGGAAGCGATCCGTGCGTCCGCGGATCGCCGGGTCGAATATCGGCGTTAGCCGATCGTCGTCGGGGTTCGCGAGGAAGTGCGCCTCGTCGACCAGCTCGAATCCGGCCGTCAGCACTTCGCGAATCACGGTATCCCGCTCGATGCGATGGCTGTCGGCGACCAGCGAAATCCCGCTGCCCTCGGCGGCGCTGTGATCGCCGACGATGTAGTATCCGCCCGGCTTCAGCGCCGCGTAGACCGATCGGTTGAACCGATTCACGTCGATCTCCTGCCAATGCAGATCGTGATAGATGTTGTTCAGGATCGCGGCGTCCAGCCCCTCCTCAATTTCAAGGCCATCGTCCGACTGCCGGCTGACAAGGACGTTCGGGTAGGCACGAACCGACTCGGCGAGGCGCCCGTTGACACCGTCGAACAGTGCCTCGATGAAGTCCGCGTTCGTCGCGTAGACCTGCCCCGAACGGCCCACGGTCGGGGCCAGCAGGCGCGCGACGTAGCCGCCGCCGGCGTTGATGTCCGCGACGGCGTCGCCGTCGGCGACGTCGATGAACGCCAGGAACTCGGCCGGCCGGCGTGCCGCATCCTGGTCCCGATCCCGATCGCTGCGATGCGGCGATGCGATCGCGGCGGCGATACGCGCCGAATCCGCATCGCCGGCAGGCAGGCCCGGGCTCCAGGCCGCCACCAGACAAGCGGCGACGATCGCGAACGCAGCAAGCCGCGATTGCGCGCGGCCAGCCGTGTCGATCGGGCTCATGAGCGACTGACGTCGGGCAGCTGACCGGCGCATGCCGCGGCTACATCGGACGAATCGGAGCCGCGCTCGACCATCGAGATCATGTAGCCGTGAATGCCCTCGCCCGTGATGAAGGGATAGCCCCTGTTCGATCCGAGACCCAGTTCCTGCGAGCCGCCGATGTCCTCGTCGCTGAGATTCGGCGCATAGAACATCACGTGCGGCGGAATGACCATCAGCTCGGCATTCGTCGCGTTCCAGACGTAGTTGAACTCCGACATCATATAGGAGATTCCGGGGCGCGCCGGCGCTTCGAAGTCGCCGCGCTCGACGGCGGCGAGGAATCGCTCACGACGCTCCGCCGCCTCAATGCCTTCGAGCGCCCATTCGCTGCGCTGAATGATGGCCGGGATCACGGTGTCGGCTCCGGCCGCGTCCGGGCACTGGGGTATGAGGGCGTCGGCGTGATTGCGCTCGACGATGCAGGTAAACGGCCCGTCCCCTTGGCGCTCGAGTTCGAATCCCGCGGCGGTCCGGACGTAAACGGATGCATCGTCCCTCAAGGCTTGTGGCAGTGCCGACAGCGCCAGCGCCGTTTCGCAGGCGGGTGTCAGCAGGTTCTGGTCCGCGGCGGAAGTCGCGCCGGCCATGAGTACGGCCGCCGCCGCCGGCAAGGGTGCGTATCGCATGTTCGGTTTCTCCGGGCGTTGGGTACGCGGCCGAGTCTGCGCCGTCAGGCGCGGCCGCTCACGCGGCACTTTGACAGCGGCGCGGATTTCTTGACACGGGTCGTTACGGCGAGTGAACGGTGCCGTTCAGCGGGATACGAATGACGGACGCGTAGCCGGTGCCGGTGCGGCCCGACTCGACGCCGGCCTCCTCGCCGTAGCGCAGGCGCAGACGTTCGCGCAGGTTGGCGATCCCGAGCTGTGGTCCTTCAGCAGCCGACGTCGTCTGGCCATCGTCGACGACGCCCACCTCGAGCGCATTGTCGGCGATCTGCGCGATGACCGTGACGGTCACGGGACGGGCGGACCGGCTAACGCCATGCTTGACCGCGTTTTCGACCAGCGGCTGCAGCACGAAGGTCGGCACGCGGAGCGAGCGTGCCTCATCGGCGACCTGCCATTCGACAACGAGACGTTCGGCGAATCGGGTCCGTTCCAGCGCGAGATAGGCCCTCGCGAAGTTCAGCTCATCGGCTAACGGCACCTCGGTCGTTTGCGACAGGCGCAGCGCGCGGCGCAGCAGATCGGCGAGCTGTTCCAGCGCGTGGTACGCACGATCCGGCTGGCTCGAGTCGATCAGCGCGCCGATCGAGTTCAGGGCATTGAACAGCAGATGCGGGTTCATCTGCATGCGCAGCGAGTCCGCCCGCGCAAGATTCAGCTTGCTGTCGAGCTCTGCGGCCAGCACCCGGGCGTTGCTGGCCTCGCGCTGACGCAGCAGGCTCAGGCGGTAGAACTTGATCGCCAGGCAGCACAGCACGATCAGTGCGTAGGTGAAGGCGCTCATCGAATGATAGCCGATGGCACGAGGACCGATCAGCCATTCGCGCCAGGTCTCCTGATGTGCGACGAAACCGAAAATGAAGGTCAGCACCAGCAGGACGAGCAGATGCGTCGGCACGGCGATCAAGAGGCCTCTGCCACGATAGGGCAGTGCGTCGGTCAGCCGATACAACAACGGTGCGGCCAGACCCCACATGTAGTAGTACAGGCCGATCTTCCTGAACATCGCCCACCAGAGTTCAACGCCTTCGGCGCCCATACCGAGGTAGGCCGACGTCGTCGGAATCGCCGCGAGCAGAGTCCAGCCGAGGAACGACAGTACGACGATTCGCCAGTGCCGCTTGAGACGATCCCGGGCCCTGGCGAACGTTGCGGCCGGGCGCGTCGCTTGCGCGATTGTGTCGTCTGTCACGTGCGCGCGTTCTCGCGCGCAGACGCGAGCAGGTTGGCGATCAGCGGCTTACGATTGCGCGCGACGTCGTGCGTGCTGCCGTCGCTCATTCGAACCCGGTAGCGTCCGTCGCTTTTCACCACGGATACGACGTGGCGACGGTTGACGAGCGTCGAGCGGTGGATGCGCAGAAGTGAGCGATCCGCGAGCCCGCGGCCGAACTGGCGCAGCGATTGCGATACGACGTACTTGCCTGAATCGACCGTGTGCAGTTCGACGTACTGGTTCGCTGCGGCGACCCAGACGATGTCGGCGGGCATGAGGCTCACGAGTTCGTCGCCGTTGCGCACGACGATCGGCTCCGGGCCATGCTCCGGACGCGGACCGCCGAGAATCGAGTGCCGCGCCCGGGCGATCGCGCCGGCGAAGCGTTTCTTGCTGACCGGCTTTACGAGATAGTCGCGCACGGCGAGCTCGAAGGCCTGCAGCGCGAAGCTGTCGTGCGCGGTGACGAATACGACGTAAGGCGGCTCGTCCATCGACAGAAGCTGCTCAGCGACGGAAATGCCGTCCAGGCAGGGCATCTGTATGTCGAGCAGGACGAGCTCGGGCGCCGCGGCCTCGATCGCGGCGAGCGCCTCCGACCCGGTTGCGGCCGCCCCGATCAGCTCGAGCGTCGCGTCACGCCGGACGAGGTTGCTTAAGAGTTCTCTCGCGAGCGGCTCGTCGTCGGCGACGAGCGTGCGAACGCGGCGAACCGGTCCGCGCGGACGATTGGTGAAACTATCCCGCACACTGGCATTGGATCACGCAGGCGTCGAAAGTTCGAGTCGCGGCTTGCAAGCGGCACGCCTGGCCGGGGAACGGCGGGCCGGCTGACTACGTCATGCCTACCAGAACGCGACGAGTACGACGCCGACACAGGCGAGCAGTCCCGCCGCCTGATACCGGTAGTCGCTATACCAGGGCTGCGGCGTTTCGGGTGCGGTCATACCCGGCTGGTAGACGAGCCCGGCGATACGAGCCGGGTCGGGCGGCGGGTTCCGGCCGCTGGTAACGAGGTAGATTCCAGAGCTCAACGCAAAGCTCAATCCGACGTTTACGGAGAAGTGCAGCGTCCAGAGGCCCAGTTGCGCCAACACGAATAGGGCTATTCCGATGCCGAAGCCGCCCAGCAGCGTGACGAAGGCTGCCTGGCCGTTGCCGCGGGGGTTGAATACGCCGAGCAGGAAAATCGTCGCGATCGGCGGCACGATCACCGAGAACATCTGCTGCAGGTAGATCCAGAGACCGCCGAACTGCCCGATCATCGGCGCCCAGATCGCCGCAACCGCCATCAGTACGACCGTCGCGATCCGGCCGTAGGTCGCTATCTTTTCCGGCGCGAGGTCCGGATTACGCGGCTTTACGAAGTCGATCACGATCAGTGTCGACGCCGAATTGAGCGTCGAGTCGACGCTCGACATGATCGCCGATATCAGACCGGCGAGCACGATACCCACGACGCCGATCGGCAGGATTTCGGCGACCAGCGTTGGAAAGACCATGTCCGGGTGCGAAATACCCGGCAGCAGCGACACTGCCATCGCACCCGGCAGCACCATGATGAACATCGGCAGGATCTTCAGGAGTCCGCCGAGGATCGCACCCCAGCGGGCGTGGCTCACATTCTTTGCCGCAAGCACACGCTGGGCGACATACTGATTGGTCACCCAGTACCAGAAGCCCAGGAGCGGCACGCCGACGAGCGTCCCGAGCCACGGCAGCGTCGGGTCGTTCAGCGGACGAATAACGGACAGGTGCCCGTCGGGTACGGCTGCGCTGACGGTGCTCCAGGAAAAGTCGAGCTTCGCGAAGAGTATCCAGGTCAGCATGGAGCAGCCGAGGATCAGGATGATCGCCTGCAGCGTGTCGGTATACGCGACCGCCTTGAGTCCACCGAACGCGGTGTAGAACCCGGCGATCATCGCGAGCACCAGCGTCGTCTGCCACACGACGATGTTCGGAAAAAAGACTTTCAGCACGACGGCGCCCGCGTACAGACCGCCCGCCGTATCGACGACGATGCTGATGAATATCGTGATCAGCGAGAACAGGCGTCGGGAGCGCCGGTCGTAACGGAGCTCCAGGTACTCAGGCACGGTCGTGATGCGGGCTCCGAGGTAGATGGGAACGAACACCGCGGCCATCAGCACCAGCGGCAGAGCGGACATCCATTCGTAGTTCGAGACCGAGATGCCGGTACTGTACGCGGTACCCGTCAGGCCGATCAGCGTCGTCGACGATATGTTCGACGCGAACAGAGACGCACCGATGATCGGCCAGGTCAGCGTGCGGCCGCCCAGGAACAGGTCCTCGCCGGTCTCCGTCCTGAGCCCGACCCAGATCCCGATCGCAACGACGACGGCGAAATAGGCCGCGATGATCGCAAGGTCGGTGTTGCTGAGCGTGACATTCATACCGGTCCCGTTGCCGCGAGCCTGCCGAGAGCCGGGTCCTGGTCCGCTTCAGGCGCAAGCGAGCGGCTCGACGCAAGGCACACTGTCGTGGGACGGACGGATTCGATCAAGGTCTTCGTAAGATCAGCCGGACCGAAGCTGCCGGGGGAGGTACAGCTCCGGCCGGCTTGTGAGCCGGGCACTGGCGCCCGGCTCAGAAGTCCCAGGTCAGGTTGGCCCGGAAATGGCGTCCGAGTATCGGCCGGCCCGTGAACAAATCGCCGAACTCGGTCGGGTTGCCGCGGGGATTGCCCTCCGTCAGGCCGATCTCGTCGGTGAGATTGAAACCCTGCAGGCGCACGTTCAGGCGGTCGGTCACGTACCAGGATGCACCCGCATCGATCTGATCGTACTCCGGCAGCAGCAGCAGATTCGAGAAGTCAGCGAAGCGCTCGCCGCCCCGGAACCAGGTCAGATAGATGTAGCTGCCGTTCGAGAAGCGGTAGGTCGGCGTGAGCATGAAGATCTCTTCCGGAATGCGCCGCACCTGGTTGCCGCTCGCGATACCGAGATCGGAATACTCAGGCGACTGGAAGGTCGCGGTCGCGGCGATCTCGACGTTGTCCGTCGGATACCAGATCACCTCGGCCTCGAGACCCGTCGTCTCGGAGCCGAACAGCAGGTTGAGCTGCGTTTGCGACCCGTCGGGAAGGATGATGTTGTCGTTGAAAACCTGGTCTTCGACCTCGGACGAGAAGACGGATGCGAAGACCGACCAGTTCGGCGACGAGAGCTTGTAGCCGACCTCGATCTGCGTCACCTGGCCCGCTTCGATGAACTCGCCCGACGGCCGTGTCACGAACAGCGTGTCGCCGCCCAGGCCCTTCGGAAAATCGTAGCCTACGCTGTAGCGCGCGAAGACCGCCTGCTGGTCTGTGAAGGCGTAGTTGCCGCCGAGCGAGAACGACAGTTCGTTCAGCGAGCGGTCGTAGTCGTCGAAGCGGTCCGGAATGCCGACGCTGACGCCGTCGCCCGCCAGGAACAGCGAGTCGACCGCATTGCCGTCGAAGTCCTGCATGCCCGGGGATATGCCGAACGTGCCGTTGTAATGGTTGTTGTCGTAGCGCAGGCCGAAGTCGACCCGCAGGTCGTCGTTGACCTGCCACTCGTCGTACAGGTACAGCGCGACCGTGGTCATTTCGTCGGTCCGCTGCTCGTAGTTGAAGCCGTAGCGCCAGACGCCGTTTTCGGTGCGCTGAACCGGGTTGCCGGCCGCGTCGAGGATCGGGTCGCCGTTGACGTCGGTGAACGTAATGTCGACGAGTTCGGTGGACTGTTTGAAATCGTGCAGGATGTTGGCCCAGTCCTTGAGCACGTTCGTCTCCATACGCCCGAAGTAGAGGCCGATCGTGAGATCGTGATCGCCCCAGGCTTTGCTGATCTTCCAGTCGGCCACGAAGTTGTCCACTTTCCAGCGTACGTCCCACCAGCCGGTCTCATAGACGAGTCCGTTGCCGTTCTGATTCGCGATGTCGAAGACGCTGCCGCTGTTCGTGTAGTCGATGGCCGCGCCCGCGACCTGGCTCAGGACGATTCCGCTCGGGCCGGTACCGTTGTAGCGCGGGTCGCCGCTGGCGCCGAGCGCCTGCGCTTCGGCAACGAGATCCGACACCACCGACTCGGCCGGCGTCGGCTGGCCGATCGAGATGCCGGAAATGAAGGACACGTCGGCCTGCGTCAGTCGCGTCCTGGCGTCGAGCAGCCAGCCGCCGCCCAGATCGTACTCCAGCGCCAGCGTGAACTGATCGGAGTCGGCGCCGATGCCGTCGGCCATGTCCGGCGAGCGGTCGTTGACGCCGTTTGGATGACGCAGAAGGATGCGGCGATGGTCCGCGCTGGTGGCCGTGAACGTGGTCGCATCCGTGCCGGGAATCGAGCGCGCTTCGTCGAACGCCCCTCCGGTCGGGTTCGGGTTGTCGAGGCCGATGGGCAGGTAAAAAATGCCGCTGTCGTCGAGGTTTTTATAGTCCACCCAGAGGCTGCCGCGATCGAAATCGCGCGCCAGGCGCGCGCGGAACTGGTAGCCCTTGTTGGCCGTGAAACCCGGATCGCGGATGCCGTCGTCCTGGCGGTAGAAGCCGCCGATCAGGTAGTTCCAGTCATCGCTGAGCGGCCCGGAGTGCACGAAATCCGTGCGTACGTGGTTGTAGTCGCCGATCTGTACCTTGATGCGCCCTTCCGGTACGTCGGTCGGGTTCTTGGTCACGAGGTTAACCATACCGCCGGGCGCGCCGGTTGCGAAAACGGCTGCGCTGCCGCCACGAACCGCCTCGAAGCGAGCCACCGTCTCGTCGATCTTCGCGAACGCGTCGACGGGCAGGAAGTTGACGCTCGGCTCGAGCAGTACCGGCAGACCGTCCTCCAGCTGCTGCATGAAAATGAAACCGCCGTCCTGCGGCAGGCCACGGATGAATACGTTGCCGGCGCCTGATTCACCGCCGGAACTCTCGGCCCAGAATCCGGGCACGGTCGCGATCATGTCGACGATGTTCAATGGCGCCCGCTGACTGATCTGCAGCTCGCCCTTGGTCGTGATCGCGACGCTCGAATCGAGCTTGGACAGCGGGTTGCCGCCGCCGACCCCCGTGACGATGATTTCTTCCATCAGCAGACCGTCGGACCGGTCGTCGTCTTCCTGCGCGTTGGCGCCGCCGGCGCTCAGCAGGCAGGCACCGTACAAGAGCAAAAGTCTGATGCGGTTGTTCATTCGATGTCCCCCCTCTTCCTGCGTTTCCAGCCCGGCAGCCCGTGCCTCTGGTCGCGACTCCACCGAGCGTTTCTGAATCGATTAAGTCTTCTAAAAACCTACATGATCGCCAAGCGGAGAGGCAAGGGTCGGCGGGACTTAACTTTTTCTTAATTTTCAGCCCGATTACAGGCCGGAGCCGGGATCGCCGTCACGGGCAGCTTTCGCGGATCATGACGCGGGTCGGCAATATGACGCTTTTCTCCTCGCGCTCACCGACGAAGATCTCGGCGGCGATCCGGCCCTTGTCGATGCTCTGCTGATGCACCGTTGTCAGCGACGGATGCTGAGTCGCAGCCTCCGGAATGTCGTCGAAACCCGTGATGCGCACGTCGTCCGGCACGTTGAGGTTCAAGTGCGCGGCGGCGCGAATCGCCGCGAGCCCGATCCGGTCGCTCATACACAGCAGGACCTCGGGCAGCGGAGCGCACATGAGCGCCTCGCGGGCTGCCTGGTAGGCCAGATCGTGAGTGTTGTCGGGAATGTGCCAGATCCGCTCCTCGGGAATGCTGACGCCCACGTTGCTCGCAGCGTCCAGGAAGCCATTGAGTCGCTCGACCGTGATCGTCGTCCCGGCATCGAAGAGCTCGCTGTTCGATATCCGGCAGACGCGATTCGCGTCGATAATACGAAGCCCGAGTATGGCGGCGGTGCCCGTGTCGGATGACAGCGCATGCGCCGCGCAGGCTTTCGCACTGCCGTAGTTGTCGATATTGACCGACACGCAGCCCTCGATCTCGAAATCGACCGTGATCATGGACTTCGGCTGGATTTTCAGCCGCTCGAGTTTCTGCGGCTCCGGCGGCCCGTAGACGATGAAACCGTCAACGAACGACTCGATTCCCTGCGGCTGCGACACGTGGTCGCGGGACGGCATGATGAGCAGGTTGTACTCGCGTTCCTCGAATATCTCGGCGAGTCCCTGCAGGAACTGATGCGCAACGGCGTCGGAGAAGCTGTAGCTCAGGTAGTTCGACAGCATGACGCCGATGATGCCTGTCCGGCCCGTGCGGAGGCTGCGCGCCGCCGCGTTCGGACCCGGATAGCCGGCCGCGCGACATTCCTCGAGAATTCGCGCGCGGAGTTCGGCAGAGAGCTGACTGGGCCGGTTGAACGCGTTCGAAATGGTCGCGGTCGACACATTCAGCCGCCGAGCCATGTCTTTGAGCGTTAGCCTGTTGGTCTTTTCCGGCATCGGTCTCGATATCCGCGCTTCCCGCTTCGGTCACGACAGGCGCGCGAACAGCGCGTCATAGGGTTCAAGCACGATTGTGCCGTCGACAATCCTACCGCTAAAGCCTGACTCCTTCATCGGGACGGCACCGGTCGTTGCGGCTACCGCGGCTTTAAGCTTCTTGCCGGTGAGGTTGATCGCGACGAGTATCCGTTGCCGTTCGCTGCTGCGGATCCAGCACAGCATGTCTTCACCCGCGTCCACCATTTCGAAGCTGCCGTTCGTCAATGCCGGTTGTTCCCGCCGCCAGGCAAGCAGCCGCCCGACGCTGGACAGCGTGCTGGCATTGCTCTGCCGCTGAACGCTGACGGCCATGCGACGCTGGGTCTCATCGACGGGCAACCAGGGTTCGACGGCCGAGAATCCGGCATGCGTCCCGGCATCGGCGCTCCATACCATTGGTGTGCGGCAGCCGTCCCGGCCGCGGTATTCCGGCCAGAACGGCAGGCCGTAGGGGTCCCGAATACGATCGTACGGGACGACCGCCTGCGGCAGACCGAGCTCATCGCCCTGATAGAGCGTCACGCTGCCGCGCAGCGAACAGACGAGCGCGACCACGACGCGCGCGAGGCGCTCCGGATCCCCTCCCGCGCCCCAACGCGTGACGCAGCGCTCGACGTCGTGGTTGGAGATCGCCCAGCAGGGCCAGCCGTCGCCGATACGCGACTCCATCTCGCCGACGACGCTGCGAACGTTGGCCGGCGATCCGTCGTCGGTCAGCAGCGAGAACGTGTAGGCCATGTGCAGCTTGTCGGAGCCCGCCGTGTACTTCGCAAGGATGCCGAGCGGATCGTGTCCCGTTATTTCGCCGATCGAAACCGTCTCGCCGTACTCGTTGAGCAACTCGCGGATTTCTCGCAGAAACGGCAGATTCCGCGGCTGCGTGATGTCGTGAATGTGTTTCTGGTACGCGTAGGGATTGTCGCGCGTCAGCCCGAAAGGCAGCGGCTCGTTTGGAGCCATCGCCGGGTTGTCCCTGAGTTCGGGGTCGTGAAAGTAGAAATTCACGACGTCGAGCCTGAATCCGTCCACGCCGAGATCGAGCCAGTAGCGCAGGTTGTCGAGCTGCGCCTCGCGAACGTCGGGATTGTGGAAGTTCAGATCGGGCTGGCTGACGAGAAAACTGTGCAGAAAGTACTGGCGCCGGCGCGCCTCCCAGGTCCACGCCGAACCGCCGAAGATGGACAGCCAGTTGTTCGGCGGCGCACCGTCCGCCCTGGGCTCGGCCCAGACGTACCAGTCTGCCCTGGGTCCGGTGCGGCTATGACGGCTTTCCTCGAACCAGGGATGCTGGTCCGATGAGTGGCTGATTACCTGATCGATGATGACTTTGAGCCCGTGGCCGTGCGCCGTATCGACGAGCGTCCGGAAATCGTCCAGCGTGCCGAACACCGGATCGACGTTTCGGTAGTCGGAAACGTCATAGCCGAAATCGTTCATCGGTGACGTAAAGAACGGCGAGATCCAGATGGCGTCGACCCCGAGGTCGGCCACGTAGCCGAGTCGCGATGTGATCCCGGGCAAATCGCCGATGCCGTCGCCGTTCGAGTCTCTGAAACTCCGCGGATAGATCTGGTAGACGACCGCACCCCGCCACCAGGCATTCGAATCAGCCATGAAATCCCCAAAGACCCGTTCTTCTTAACGCATTAAGATAGCGGTTGGGCCCGAGGCTTTCAACGACGAGCGAACGCTCGGTCGAGGGCAGGGCCAGCCCGGATTCGCCCTCGGTGGGCCGCTTCCGGTCGAGGGCGTCGCAACGGTCGGCACGCGTGTTTCGCGGCGGCGACGAATAGCGTCGCCGATGCTGTCATTCAACGATCTGCTCTCCGTGCCGATCAATGCCGCATTAGATTGATGCGGCGAAGCGCTCGTGCTCTTTCGTTCTTCGTCTCGTCGAAGATTCCTCGGAGACGGCGCGTGCGGAATCGCGCGGGGTTCGTCCGGTCTACTTCGTTGTTCGTGTCACTAAGCCTGACGATCACGGCAACCGAATCGCGATTTAGTCTTCCATTTGCAATGAATCAGGCGTAGTATGCCGCCCGCTATGAACAACAGCAGCTACTCAACGCGCACTGCAGGCGCCGTCAGCGACCCGATCCGAATCGTCGTCAGGGTCCGCACGACCGCGTCCGTCCGCGCCGCACGCACCCCGTTCACGCAGGGAGTTTTCGTGCACTAGGCCGTCCCGCACATTGTTGCCGGATGGCTCTTTCGAACCATCCGGCCAGAGAAAACCCTGGTTGGTTCGCCGATCAGGGTTTTTTGTTGCCCGAGCAAAAAACCGCCATTGCAGGAGGGCAGATGATGATGGAAACGAGACGCTACGGCCGCCCGACGCTGGGCGGTATCTGGAGAACCTACCGCGCAAGGATCGCTGCGACCTTGAGCCTGTTGACCGTCGAGCGGCTGCTCGGCGTCATCGTACCGTTCGTCTTGGGCCTCGCGATCAACGACCTGATCGCGGGCGAGCTGCGCGGCGTCTGGTGGCTTATTGCCCTCGAAGTAACGGCGCTCGCGATCGGCACGGGCCGGCGTCTGTACGACAGCCGCGTCTACGCGGGGATTTACTCCGACGTTGCCGATGCCACGGCGAAACGCACGGACCTGAGCGTCAGCCGGCGCGCGGCGAGGCTGGGCCTCGCACGCGAACTCGTCGACTTCTTCGAATGGGAACTGCCGGAGTTAATTGCGGCGCTCGTCGGCATCGTCGGTGCGCTCACGATGCTGGTCTACATGCTGCCGTCGGTGGGCGCGCTTAGCTTCATCACGGGCCTGCTGGTGGCGATGATCTTCGTCGTGAGCCGTGGGCGCATGTTCAACCTGAACAAGCTCCTGAACAACGAGCTCGAACGGCAGGTGACCATGCTCGAGTCGGAGCGCGCGTTCCTGCGCCTGAAGCACCTGGCACGCCTGGCGCGCTGGCGCATCCACCTGTCCGATCTCGAGGCCGCGAACTTCGCGATCGCGGAGCTGCTGCTGTCGGCGCTCATCATCGCCGCGGTTGTCGTGACCGTGCAGGCGGGACTGAGCGTCGGCGAGGTCTTCGCGGTGCTCACCTACCTGATCGGTCTCGCCGAGAATCTGATCGTGCTGCCGTGGACCTACCAGCAGTCGATCCGGGCACACGAGATCGGCGGTCGCATCGCGAGCGGTTGACGGGACATCATCGGGAGCGGCTTGCCGCTGCGCTGCCATGCGCGGCGACAGGCGGTGAGCCGCCCCCCTTTTTTGGCTAGCGTTCGGGCTCTGCCGCGAATCGAATCCTGACGGCGGTTCCGTCCGCACCGGAATCGATTTCCAGCTCGACGCCCGCGAGCTCCGCGCGGCGGCGCATATTCTCGATGCCGAACCCCGCTCGTTCCGCGTCCGGGTCGAATCCGTTGCCGTCGTCGCGGATGCAGACCGTGACGTTACCGTCGCTCGCTTGCGCCGAGAATGCGAGGTTGCGCGCTCCGCTGTGCCTGAGCGCGTTCGTCGAGGCTTCCTGCACGATGCGCAGGACGTGAAGGGATTCCTCGGGATGCAGTGACACGGCCGGCACCTCGCTCATGTCCCACTTGAGGTTGACGCCGCTCTTGTCCCAAACCTTTTTGGAACGGTGCCGGAACGATGCCAGCAACGATACGAGATCGCTCTGTTGCGGCGAAATGGAGTCCACGATGAGCCGCAGGTCGACCAGCGCGCGTTCTAGCGAATCGCGCAGTTCATCCGGTGCGTTTTCCCGTTCGCTGACGGCGAGCGCCTGGATCAGCTGACCGCCGAGTCCGTCGTGCATGTCCCGCATCAGGCGATTGCGTTCGTCCGAGAGCGTCTGCCGGCGCTCCAGCTCCCGGCGCTCCTCGTAGCCCGTCTCGAGCTCGCGCGCCTTGTCGTCGATGCGTCTTTCGAGGTCCCTGTTCAGCGCTACGAGGTCGCGCTCCGATCGCGCATAGCGGCGCGCAATCAGCAAAGTGATGATGGCCACCTGGCCCATGGCGACGTACTTCGTATAGAACGTCGTTCCGGGCACCCAGCTCGTGAAGTCATACAGGTGATCGCGAACGCCGACGATGAGTCCGGCCGCGCTGATGAAGTACAGGCTCAGGCTCTCGACGGACCAGAGCCGCCAGCTCGCGATTGCGTACAGCGCGAACGTGAGAACCGAGCACAGCAGGACGTACGGCACCCAGATCGTCGCGAAGTAGTCGTACATCGCTTCGATCCGGAACGTCGCGAGCAGGTAGAACACCGGCGCCGTCAATACCGCACCTCCGGCGAGCGAAGCGATTTCGAGCTTGCGGAATCCCAGTGCGAAGAACCGGTTGGCGAAGGTCGGGGTCAGCACGGCCCACCAGAGCAGCAGGTAGATGAGCGCGATCCACGCCCAGTGGTAAATGGGAATGTGGCTGATCAACGAGTGAAGCGTGTGCATGGACCAGAGCGTGACGATCAGCGCATACAGACCGAAGTAGGCGTAATGACGCCGGCTCACGAGGTACAGCACGGCCAGCGAGAGCGCCGGCCCGAGCATGAGTATCGCGACGACGAGCGGCAGCCAGAACGTGATCACCCGGTCCGACAGGAATTGCTGGGCCAAAAGGCTTGACGGCCCGAGGACGATCCCGTGGCTGTTCAGGTATCCGCGTTCCCGGGCGATGCGCAGGTAGACGGGCTTCCCCGATGAGGCGGCGTCCGCCGGCAGTCGAAACAGAAGCGAACGATTGTGGTAGTGCAGCGGACGTTCCATGGGACCGGCCGAGCCGACGTAGTCGTCGCCGAGAAACACGGCGACGTTCGCTTTCGGATAGGGCAGATAGACGGCCAGGTTGCCGCTGCCGAGCGGCGGATCGATGGCGAGCCAGGCGCTGTTGAAGGACTCACGGCGAACCGGGACCTCAATGTGTGTCGCCGTGTCAACGGTCTCCCAGCTGGCGTCGACCGGCGGCGTCCGTGAGTGCGACTCCACGAAGCGTACGGTCTCGACGCGGTACTCGTCGAGCGCATCGTTGGGCGTATCCAGCCGGTGAACGAGCTGCAGGAGCGCCAGCGGCGAGATTCCCAGAGCGATAAGCGATGCGGTCTTGTACTTCTTCGATCGCATCAATCGTCCATCAATCCGAGACGCCGGGCCTCGTAAACGGCGGCTGCCTTGGAGTTCACCTCGAGCTTGGTGTAGATGCGCTTCGTGTAAGTGCCGACCGTGTTCGCCGAGACGCCCATCAGCGCGGCAATCTCCGCGTAGGTATAGCCCTTGGAAGCCAGCGAGAGAACGTCCTGCTCGCGCGTCGAGAGCGTCACGTCGGTTTCGCTTACGGGCCGCTGCTGGAAGTGGGCGATCAGATGGCGTGCGATCGGAGGGCTGATCGGCGATTCGCCGTTCAGGAGCTGATGCAGCGCGGCCGAGATTTCCTCGGCTCCGTCGTCCTTCAACAGGTAGCCCTTCGCCCCGGCGCGAATTGCCGATACGACGCGCTTCTCGTCGCCGAACACGGAGATCACGAGGACCTGCGCGTCGCTGCCGGCGCGCTCGATCAGCGTCGTACCGTCCCCGTCGGGCAAGGCGAGGTCGACCAGCAGCACGTCCGGGGCCAGGGCTTCGTAGTACTCCATGGCCTGTTTCAGCGTACCCGCCTCGGCGACGACTCTGAATGCCGGATCGGCCGATACCTTGGCGACCAGGCTCATCCGGGTCGTTTCGTGATCTTCGACGATCATGACGTTTGTTGGCGGCATGGCAATTGTTTTAAGCCAGCCCCACCGGTCGCGCAAGTCACCTGTTTAGGTGACACGCTGCGCACGCGGGTCACGCATTCGCGTGACAACGCCCGTCGCTCGCATTCGGCAGAGTGGCCGTCCGTCAAAACCCAAGGAATACGCCATGTCCAACTTTGTCCTGATTTCGTCGCAGAACGAGCTGGAAAGCCGGAATGCAACACGCTGCATACACCTCGCGGTGAATCTCGCGGGTATGGGCCATGCCGTCACGGTCTTCATGCTGCAGAACGGTGTGTTCGCGGCCTGCGGGAACCCGATCGAGCTCTCAAACGCGGCCCGTGCCGGCGTGCGGGTGCTGGCGGACGACTTCTCGCTGCGCGAGCGCGGCATCGCGGCCGACCAGGTTTCGCGAAACGTGCAGGCGTCGTCTCTCGATTTCGTGGTCGATCGGCTCGCAGCCGGCGACAAGGTCATCTGGCACTGAGCGGAGAAGCATCATGAACCTGAAACCCAGGCTTACATTCGTACTCATGGACGCGCCGTTCGAGAGCGCGCGGACGACCACGGCGATGCGCCTCCTCGATATCGCCGCCCGGCGGGGATACGAGATCAACGTCTTCGCCTACGAAGGTGCGGTGTACCTGCCGTTTGCCGCGCAGACCCAGCACCCGAACGCGGTGCACGGACACGACGTCGACGAGGAGAACCACCCGTTGCCCAGGGACTGGATCCGATCGCTGATCGGCGAGGCCATGGCCAACGAAGGATCCCTGGACTGGGTGAACTGCGGGCTTTGCGTCGACGAACGGGGTGCGGCGGATGCGATTGACGGCGTCCGGCGCGGAACGCCGGCCGACCTCGTGCACTTCGTTCGTCACTCCGACAACACGCTCGTAATCCCGACGGCCTGAGGACAGTTCAATGAAAATCCTGCAATTGATTCATACCGCCTACCGCGCTACCACCGAGGAGCAGGACGACACCGTTGTCTGGCTGACGCATGCGATGACCGGCGCCGGAGGCTCTTTCGACGTTTTGCTTTCGGGCAATGCGGTCAACTACACCGTCGTCGGGCAGAACGCCGGCGGCCTCAGATTCGGTGAGTGGCAACAAACCCAGCCGCCGCGTATCGAGCGGGATATCGCAAGCCTTGTGGCGAAGGACGTCAACGTCTATTTCGTCGAGGAAGACGCCCACGCCCTGGGGCTCGAAAGCACCGTGCAGATCGATGACGTACGCGCGATCGCTCGCGAGGACGTCGCCGGGCTCATCGAAAAATACGACCAGGTCTGGCGCTGGTAGCCGCTCGAGGCAACGGCCCGAATACAACAGCCACACATTGAGGAAACACACGATGAAACTCTGGGTCTCTATCGCGCACTTGATCGCGCTTGCAGCAAGTCTTGCCAGCGCCGAAGACGCCCACGCGCTGGCACACGAAGGCGCCGTTCTGATCGATGACCTACACCCGATCGCCCGCGAGAACGCCGCCGGGCTCGTCGAGAAATACGACCGGGTCTGGCGCTTGTAGTCACTTCAGGCGCCGGCCGAAACACACAGACACACAAAGAGGAAACACACGATGAAATATCTGATCTCCATAACGCTGCTGCTGGCGCTGGCGGCGAGTCTCGCGATCGCCGATGAGGCAGGCAAACAGTACGACCCGGTCGTCCGCACGGCGGACTCGGCCTGGGTTGGCGAGTCGCAGCTCATTCGCTCACCGAACCGGATCCAGGCGATCGTTCGCACGAGCGATCTCGATCCCGGCGCGGCGATGACCGTGTGGTGGCGCATTTACAACCGGCCACGGCACTGCGCCGTGCCGTTCGCCTGCGAAGCCGGCGACCTCAAGAATCCGGCCGTCGACGGTTCGCAGCTGCATGCGACGGCATTTGTCGTCGGCAACGCCGACGGAACGCAGACGATCGTTACGTCGCTGTACAGGACGGCGGCCAAAGCTCAGGGCGGCGACTCGTTCGACGATACGCTCGACGAAGCGTATTTGAACGGACGAGGACTGCGTCGACCGCTGAATGCCGAAGTGGAACTCCTGATCGCGAATCACGGCCGCGTGGCCGATCCCCTGAGCGACGGCGAGTACGCGGCACTCGAGCAGCTTCTGACGCCGACGGGGACGCAGCTCGACTGCGCGGATCCCGCCGCACCGTCCCCGTCGCGAACCTATCGCTGCGGCGTGATACAGCGAGTCGATCACGACGCCGGGCGCTGACAAATCGGCAGAGCTGCCGATTCGCGCGGCTGCGGCCTGCTCGGACAAATGTCCCGGGCGACTGCGGAGCGATGCCGGACAGCGGGACATTCCTCCCATTGTTGCTGTGCCGCGCGGTCGGCAATCTCGTCAGCGTTCTCTAACTACATACGCTAAGAGGAATCCGATGAACAAATTCACACTAACGATCGCGAGCTTCGCCGCGGCTGCCGCCATGGCTTTGCCGATGTCGGCGGGCGCCGACGACAGGCCGAGGCATCGGCTGCTGTCGGCCGCCAATGCGCTCGACCTCACGACTTTGACGCCGATCAATGGCGCATCGACGCTGATCCGGGACCGGCGCGGCATCCGCATGACCTATGACGCGTCCGGCCTCGAGCCGGGCGGGACGTACACGGCCTGGTGGGTGATCTTCAACCGCCCGGACCGCTGCTCCGACGGCGTCTGCAGTGAAGACGACGTATTCGTCGATCCGAAGCCGGCCCGGACCAGCGTGCTGTACGCGAGCGGCAGTCTCGCGGGATACGACGGCATCGCCGACTTCCACGCGGCGCTCGATCGCCGCGAGCGAACCGGCGAGGTGCTGTTCGGGCCGGGACTCGTCAACGTATTCGGCAGCGAGGTCCACGTCGTGATTCGCACCCACGGTCAGCCGATTCCGGGCGCCGTCGATCTGCAGCTCTCGACCTTCAACGGCGGCTGCGAGACGAACCTGTGCGCTGACGTGCAGGCGGCCGTTCACCTCCCGGCCCGGCGTACCGACGAAGACGACGATTAGCGCCGGATAGGCGACAGGAATCCTGATTCGAGGTGGCGACCATGCGGACCGATCTCCGTCTCACGCCCCCCTTGGATACTCGCTCCGCGTGGTCCGCCTCGACTCAGGTCTAACAACGGGAGAACCGGCATGAACAAGCGCATGACGTTGATGGCCCTGCTCTTCGTGGCCACGGCCCAGGCGCAGGCCGATCCGGACGCCGCCGGCGCCGCGGAGGTCATCGAGAAGGTCCGCGAGGCGGCCCGGCTCGTGGCGAGGCAAGGCGAAGCGGCGTTCGCCGTGATCGGCGATCCGGCCTCGGGCTTCGCCTGGAAGGACACCTACGTGTTCGTCGTGAACTGCGACGCCGACGAAGTGATGGCAAATCCCGCCTTCCCGGAACGCGTGGGAGGCGACATCAAGCAACACTCGGACTATGACGGTAAACGCTATGGGCTGGAGCTTTGCGAGGTCGCGGCGCGGCCGGGCGGCGGCTGGATCGAGTACGTCTGGCCGAGGAGAGGCAGCAACGTCCCGCTGCGCAAGGTCAGCTACGTGACGTCGGTCGAGGGCCGGCCCTATCAGCTCGGCGCCGGCATCTACGATCAGACGATCTCGCTCGAGGAGCTCGAGAGGCTCTCGGCAGCTGCACAACCGGAATGACGTCAGGCCGGTGAACAGTGAAGCAGACACTATCCGAATAGAGGACCTGCGAGCAGCGCAGCGCAAGGCGGAGAGAACCTACAACGCCGCCGCCGATTGTTTCGACGCCGAGCCGTTGGCGTTCTGGAACCGCTACGGCCGGCGCACGGTCGACCGCCTGCCGCTCCGGGACGGGGCAAGCGTGCTGGATGCGTGCTGCGGCGCCGGCGCCTCCGCGTTGCCGGCCGCGCGGGCCGTCGGTCCCCGAGGGACCGTCGTTGCCGTGGACCTCGCCGAACGACTGCTCGAACTCGGACGCAAGCGGGCCGACGCGGCCGGGGTGAGCAACATCGAATTCCGGCGGGCCGACATGACGGCGCTCGGGTTCCCGGACGGTCACTTCGACGCGGTCGTGTGCGTTTTCGGCATCTTCTTCGTTCCGGACATGGAAGCGCAGCTCGCCGAGCTGTGGCGAATGCTGCGTCCCGGCGGACGGCTGGCGGTCACGACCTGGGGTCCGGATTTCTTCGCGCCCGTCTACGATATCTGGCACGCGGCGGTCGGACGCGTGCGCACCGATCTCCGCGGCGCGCTCGATCCCTGGGACCGGATAACGACCACCGCGGCCGTGCGCAGGCTGTTCGTTGACGCCGGGATCGATGCCGTCGACGTCGTTCCGGAGGCAGGTCATCAGGCCCTGACCGCGCCCGAAGACTTCTGGACCATCGCACGGGGCAGCGGGCTGCGTGGGACCATCGACGATCTCGATGCCGGGTCGGCGAAAGCCGTGCGGCAGGACATTCTGGACGCGATAGCCGCGAGGAAGATCGACAGCGTGCAAACGAACGTGATTTACGTCGTCGCGGCGAAACCCGTAAGCACTCACTGAGTTTAGAGGTCCGAATTCAGCCAGTCTCCCGGTTTTCGGAGCCTATAGTCGTCGCTCTGAGTCAGCTGGGGAGACAGGCGAGTGACCGCTTTGAACGGCAAGGTAATCATTGTGAGCGGGGCGAGTTCCGGGATTGGAAATGCCGCTGCACATCTGTTCGCGAAATCCGGGGCCAACGTGATCGCGACCGCGCGACGGCAGTCCCAGCTGGAGCGACTCTGTCTCGATAGCCGTGAGTATCGGGGCTCGATCGTAGCGGTGCCGGGAGAGATAACCGACCCGTCGCTGCACGAGTCGCTGGTACGGGCTGCAGTGCGGGAGTTCGGTCGCCTGGACGGGGCTTTCAATAATGCGGGAACGTTGGGGTCGGCGGCAGCGATCGAGGAGACCTCCGTTGAAAGCTGGCACGAGACGATCGACACGAATCTGACCAGCGCCTTGCTCGCGGCCAAAACCCAGATTCCGCAGATGAAGACGGACGGTGGCGGATCGATCGTTTTCACGGGCACGTTCGTGGGCCATACGGCCGCTTTTCCCGGCATGTCCGCCTACGCCGCGAGCAAGGCAGGCCTGATCGGTCTTGCCAAGGTCCTGGCAGTCGAATGCGCTCAGTCGAGGATTCGGGTCAACGTGATTGCCGCCGGCGGTGTAGACACGGCGATGGGGCGCAAATCGGCCCCGTCGCCCGATGCTCGTTCACAGGTCGAGAGTCTTCATGCACTGAAGAGGATCGCGAAGCCCGGGGAAATTGCAGCAAGCGCAAGATTTCTGCTCTCGGACGACGCCTCGTTCATAACGGGATCGACGATGATGGTGGAAGGCGGCGTTTCAATTAACAGAACCTAGCGTCGTGTTCCGAGACTGTCGCTCGCGGCTGCGCCGCTAACGCCATTGTTCCTTTGCCTGCATCGACACGATAAGCTTCGCCCATGACCTACTGCCTCGCCGCCATCGTCAACGATGGCCTGGTCTTCGTCTCGGATTCGCGGACGAATGCCGGCATCGATCAGCTCGGCGTCTTCAGCAAAATGCACCCGTTTGCAGACCTGGACGGACGCTTCTTCACGCTGTTGAGCGCGGGCAACCTTGCCACGACGCAGGAGGTGGTGGCTCGCCTCAACCGCGACGTCCGCGAACAGGCGCCGACCAATCTGAGCAACGTTGCCCGAATTCGGGATGCGGCGGACTACCTGGGCGCGATCAGCCGCGAGATCAAGGAGAAGATACCCGAGCAGCAGCGCGAGGCCGGCTTTTCGCCGGATGCCGACTTCATCTTCGGCGGCAAGATCGGCGATGCCCCGCATGCGCTGTTCCACATCTACTCGCAGGGCAACTACGTCTCGCCCACGCCGCTCGCGCCGTTCGTGCAGATCGGCGAGCAAAAATACGGCAAGCCCATCCTCGATCGCATCATGAGTGCCGATACCGATCTCGAAACCGCCGCGCTTTGCGGTCTCGTGTCGATGGACTCGACGATGCGCAGCAACGCGAGCGTCGGCCCTCCGATCGAGCTCATGGTGTATCGTGCCGGGGTGCCGGGCATGCACACGCATCTCGTGTACCAGGAGGACGATCCGTACCTGCGCGAGATTCGCGAGGCCTGGGCCGACAACCTGAGGCTTGCCTTCGAACGGCTGCCGCCGCTTACGTTCCCGCCAACAAAGGTGCGGCTGGTCGATTCGTGAACCGGCAGACGGCGGCATGCACGAAGTCGAGTTTCGCCGCTGTCGCGCCGCCAATCACGAACGGATAGGCATCGGCGAGCCCGAGGCTCCGCATGACCTCGTTCAGGGCGATAGCCAGTCCGACGAAGTCGTCCCGCCAGTGTGCGTCGCTCGCCTCGGGCGCGAGGCCGTGGGTCGCCGCGGTTTCAAGCGTCGAGGCGATGTGCAGGTAGTGTGCCCAGGTCTCGGCCCAGTCCTCGGCCGGGTGCGCGCTCGCATACGCCGAGATGTATCGCTGCCGCCAGTCCGGCATCGGCCCTTCGGTGTAGTAGCGCTGCATTGCCTCGTCGTAGCCTTCGCGTTCATCGCCGAACAGCTCCCGGGCGGCGTCCCGGCCTGCCGCGTCGAGCACGACGTCGAAGTAGTAGTGACCGGCCTCGTGACGAAAATGCCCGAGTAAGGTCCGGTACGGCTCGTTCATGCGCACGCGCATTTCCTCGCGGTAAACCTCGTCGGCCTCGGCCGCGTTGATCGTGATCACGCCGGCGGCGTGGCCGGTGTTGACGTGCTCCTCGTGCACGTCCGGGTTGGTGCGCCGGTCCTCCTTGAACACGAAGCGCAGATAGTCCGGATCGACGGGCAGGCCGAAACGCAACAGGTCATGCAGCAGGCGACGCTTGGATGCTTCGAGCTTGCGCCACCGATCGAGGTTCTCGGGTTTGGAGAGAACCGGGATCACGTCGCTGGTCCGGCACGACAGACAGAGCCCGCCGTCCTCGCCCGTGAGCCAGTTGCAGCGGATCGCCGCGGTCCGATTGGCACAGGCATTCAGGCCGTCCCCGGGCAGTGGCTCTGCTGCCATCGTCATCGACCGCGGGTCGAACGCGAGCTGGCGGCCGCAATGGCCGCAGCGTAGATTATCGAAGTACACGGCCCGCCCGCACGCGCAGGCAAACGGCTTCATCCGCCGTCCCCGGGCAGGAACCAGGTTTCGACGACGGCGGCGTGCACACCGCCGATCCGGCGCTGCGTGTCGTCCATGAGTTCGCTGATCGATTTTGCCGAACGCCCGCCGCCCGGCTCGAGCAGCTCGCGCACGGCGTCCAGGGCCCGAGCGGCCCTTTCACCCCTCGGCAGCGCGGCCGAGCTGACCTTGGCCTGCTCGACACAGTGCGCAATCGCGCGTGGAAACGCGGCATCGCGAACCAGGAAATCGATGACCCTGCGGCCCTCGACCTGCGGCTGACAATACTGCCGGTACATCTGGAAACCGCTGACCGACTTGAGCACGTTGGTCCACAGGCTCGAACTGTAGCGCCGCACGAGCCGTTCGTTGTGCTGGATGGAGGCCGCGGCGACGTCGATGATGCGACTCGTCATATCGGCGCGTTCGACAGCCTGGCCCAGGGACAGAAAATGCGCGGGGCTGTGCCGGCTCATCGTGCCGGCCAGAAGCCCCGAGATCTGCTGACAGCGGCCAATGCACTCGGCGAGCACGTCGAAGCGATCGTCGTCGCGCGTGCCGGACTTGAGGTTTCGCCTGGCGTACTGGTTCAGCTCGTTGATCGCCTCCCAGGCCTCGTGCGGCAGCAGGTCGCGCGTGTTGCGGATATTCTCGCGCGCCATCTTGAGCGAATACGCAAGCGACGCGTGGCTGTCGGCATCGGCGAGCAGGAACGCGAGGATGCCGAGCTCGTCGTCATCGCGGCCGCACTGCTCGAACGACCGCTCGGCGCCGAAGATGCGCACGAGTTCCTGCCAGCTCACACCCGCCTCTTCGGGCAGGTCGAGCAGCAGCATCGAGTATTGCTGCACGATGCGCGCCGTGTTCTCGGCGCGTTCGACATAGCGTCCGGTCCAGTAGACGCGTTCCGCGGCACGCGACAGCATCAGCTTACGTCCTCGATGATCCAGGTATCCTTGCTGCCGCCGCCCTGCGACGAGTTCACGACCAGCGAGCCCTTGCGCATCGCGACACGCGTCAGGCCACCGGCCGTGACCGATACGCCCTCGCCCTGCAGGATGAACGGACGCAGGTCGAGATGCCTGGCTGCGACGCCGCGGCCCGCGAGCGTCGGCGCCGTGGACAGGGCGAGCGTGGGCTGCGCGATGTAGTTGCGCGGATCGGCCTTGAGCAGGTCACGAAACCGGCCGTGCTCTTTCTTCGACGCGTGCGGCCCGACCAGCATGCCGTAGCCGCCCGACTCGTTCGCGGGCTTGACGACGAGCTCGGGCAGGTTCTCGAGCACATGATCGAGGTGCTTGGACTCCGAGCAGCGCCAGGTCGGCACGTTGGGGATGATCGGGTCCTCGTCGAGGTAATACTTGATGATGTCCGGCACGTAGGAGTACACGACCTTGTCATCGGCCACGCCCGAGCCCGGCGCGTTGGCGATCGATACGTTGCCCGCGCGCCATGCGCGGACGAGTCCCGGTACGCCGAGCATCGAGTCGGGGCGGAACGCCTCCGGGTCCATGAAAATGTCGTCGATGCGCCGGTAGATCGTATCGACGCGGCTCAGTCCCTCGATCGACCGAACGTAGACGCAGTCGTCATCGCCCACGACGAGATCGCCGCCCTCGACGAGTTCGGCGCCCATCGTGCGCGCCAGGTAGCTGTGTTCGAAGTAGGCACTGTTGTAGATGCCGGGCGTCAGCACGACGATAGTGGGCTTGTCGCTGGCTGCCTGTTCGGGCGCGATCGACTCGAGCATCGCCGACAGCGCCGTCGGGTACTCGCTGACCGGACGAACCTTGTGATTCTTGAACAGCGACGGGAACACCCGCTTGATGACGTTGCGGTTCTCGAGCATGTAGGAGACGCCGGACGGCACGCGCAGATTGTCCTCGAGCACGTACATCGTTCCGTCGCCGCCGCGCACCAGGTCGGAGCCGCAGATATTGGCCCAGACGCCGTGACGCGGACTGACGCCCTTGCACGGCGCGAGGTAGTTGCGCGAGCTGTCGATGAGCTCGGCCGGTACCACCTTGTCCTTCAGGATTTTGCGATCGTTGTACAGGTCGTCGATGAACAGGTTCAGCGCCGTCAGTCGCTGCACGAGGCCTGCCTCGGTGTGATCCCACTCGCTGCTCGTGATCGCGCGAGGTATCAGGTCGAGCGGCCAGGCACGATCGATGTTGTCGCCTTCCGAGTAGATCGTGAAGCTGATGCCCATGTCGACGATCGTCTTGTCGACGGCCCGCTGCCGCGCGGCCAGCTCCCTGGGGTCCATCGCGCTGAAGTACTCGACGAGCCGGCTTGCGTGCGGCCGCGCAGCGCCGTCCGCGTCGACGAGCTCGTCTTGGAAACGGCCCGTGTCGTAGTCCTTTCCGGCGAATTGCATGTGCCGTACCGTAACATGCCGGCCGGCGATGTTGAGGTCCGGCACCTGCGGCCCCGGATTGCGGTTAAGATTCCGCTTCGTCCCTTTTTGGCCGGGCTCATGCCCGCGGTGCGCCAATGAACCTGCTCGGCAACCTGGTCTTCTTCGTCTTCGGCGGCTTCCTGATCTTCCTGGGCTACGTGCTCGGCGGCCTGCTCCTGTGCCTCACGATCGTGGGCATCCCACTCGGCTACCAGTGTTTCAAGCTTGCCGGCGCGGTGCTCGCGCCATTCGGACGCGAAATCTACGAAGTCGACCAGCCGCCCGGCGTATTGACGACGCTACTGAACGTCCTGTGGATCATCCTGCCCGGGCTCGAACTCGCGATCATGCACCTCGTGCTCGCGGCAGCCTTCGCATTGACGATCATCGGCATCCCGATCGCGGCGCAGCACGTCAAGCTGATTCCATTGGCGCTGTTGCCGTTCGGCCGGGGGATGCGGGACGCCTGAAATATCGCCTGAAAAAAAGCCCCGGCGGAATGCCGGGGCTTCGGTTGCTACGCCCGGTTGTTATTGGAACAGAGCCTCGTCGTACAACTCAGGCCAGGTATTGAGGTCTGTCACCTCCAGCGTGTTGATTCGCGCAACAATCAACGCCTGCCAGTCATCCATACCTTCGAAGCCGAAGTTGATAAAACTGTATTCGACGACGACCGCCCTGCCGCCAGGCATGTAGCGCAGAAGGCGCCAGAAGCGATTTCGAGGGGTTGCTTCGGGCTCACCGGCCTCGAGGCTTAGCGTATCGTCGCTCGGGAAAGACCACATCCATGGGATGCTCTCAGGTATGAAGCATCCGACCGCCGTGGCGCCGAAACAGGATTCCTCGTCAGAGCGGAAGAACAGCCTGCGCAGCGCTCCCCCATCCGTGAAGTCGTAGCCGAAAACGATCTCGGGATCGAGCCGTCCGTCAGGGAGGTAGAATGCCGCGGGCGGCTGGTTGACACCCACGTTCCAGAACAGCGGAATCTCCTGGACGAGATCGACGGCGAGCGTCGAACCGCTACCGTCGTCTTCGGCGATCCACGCAGCCGTGCGAAGCTGGACTTCGCCGTCGACCCGGTACGTGATCATCGCGAAGACGACATCGCCGTTCGTGTCCAGCGGCAAATACGTCCATGCATCGCTTCCGGACTCCAGCGTCAGGCCGTCGTCGGCTACCGACCACTGCATCGGATCGCCACCCAGCTCGCCGGCCGACGTCGTTCCGCCCTCGAGCAGCGTAAAGACATTGTGCTGCAGCTGCCGGTCCGCGGGCTCGGTCAGCCTCGCGTCTTCGATGGCGTAGGCCAGCGGCAGTGCCCAGGTGTCACCGGCCGCGGGCGCGTCAACGCCCGACTCCCGGCTCTCCGCGTTGAGCAGGACCTGCGAGCTGGATGCCTCGGTCGACTGCCCGACCGGCAGCTCGCCCTCCCAGCCCAGCAGGGTAAGCGTACTATCCAGGCGATGTTCGAGACTCGACACAACCCACGCCTGCAAGCGATCGCCGGCAGCGGCGATCAGCGTCACTTCCTCTTCGATCTCGGTCGTTTCCAGTTGGATTATCCCGGTGATAGTTCGATCGACGTTTTCCGCGACGAAGTCGACGACGGCCTGGTCGAACCCGAACTCATCGACCAGCCGCGCGGCAAGTTGCTGGTCGAAGAACAGGAAATCGGTCGACGTACGGTCCTCATAGACGACACTGATGACGCCGTCCTCGATGCTCCACGTGAACGGGTCGGCAAAATCCAGGGGCGATTCGGGATCGAAGACCGGCTGGTCGGAGAACCCCAGGTCATACGCAACACCGGTGCCGTCATCCGCAACCTCGACGACGTCGCCCGAAAACGGCACCCAGCCGGGGACGGTAGCAGACGTCCAGACCGAGAGGCCCAGAAGTGACTCCGCATCGAAATCGCCGCGCACCGAGGGATCGGCAATTGTCGCGGCAATCGCGGCCTCCAGGGCGGCCTCGAACTCATCGGTAGGCTCGCCGTCATCGTCGAGCAGGCCGGCGTCGGTCAGCAGCGCTGCGATGACGCTGCGAACGGTCTGCTCGCCGCCGCTATCCCGAAGCAGGCTGGCTATCGTTTCGCCCTCCGGTACCGGGATCAGATCGTCGTCGACAATCAGCTTGATCAGCGCCGCGAGCTCGATCAGTTCGTCGA
>JANQLK010000002.1 GCA_028280615.1 Woeseiaceae bacterium
GCCAGTTCAGGGCGCTGTGGATTGCGCGCATCAACGCCGCGGCCCGCATGCATGATCTGTCATACAGCCGGCTGATCCACGGCCTGAATCGCGCCGAGATCGAGGTGGACCGCAAAGTCCTTGCCGACATCGCCGTGCACGATCCGGAGGCCTTCGGCACGATCGCCGAGGCCGCCAAGGCCGCGCTCGCGGACGCCGCCTAGCAGGGCCAGCGCCGCGACCGCCAGCGGCGGCCGCGGCCTCCAGGCGCCGGAAGCATGCAGGAACTCAAGGAGCTCGTAGCGAACGCTGCGGCCGAAATCGATTCGGCTGCCGACTTGAAGGCGCTCGATACGGCACGCGTCCAGTTCCTGGGCAAGAAAGGCGCGCTGACCGAGCGGCTGAAGGGTCTGAGCGCGCTGTCGCCGGAAGAGCGTCCCGCCGCCGGGCAGGCGATCAACGAAGCCAAGAAGACGCTGATCGAACGTATCAACGCGCGCCGCACGGCGCTCGAAACGGCGGCGCTGGACGCCAGGCTGGCAGCCGACGCCGTGGACGTGACCCTGCCGGGCCGCGGCGACGGCATCGCGGCGCGTCACCCGGTGATGCGCACGATGGCGAGGATGGAGCAGATCTTCAGGAACTCGGGGTTCGGTATCCGGACCGGGCCCGAGATCGAGGACGACTTTCACAACTTCACGGCGCTGAACATCCCCGAAGACCATCCGGCGCGGGCGATGCACGATACCTTCTATTTCTCCGACGGAAAGCTGCTCAGGACACATACGTCCCCGGTACAGATCCGTTCGATGCTTGCCGAGGGCGCGCCGATCCGAATCATCGCGCCCGGGCGTGTCTATCGCTGTGACAGCGACCAGACGCACACGCCGATGTTCCACCAGGTGGAAGGGCTCGTCGTGGATCGCGGTATCAGCTTCGCCAACCTGAAGTCGATACTGCACCAGTTCGTCGATGCGTTCTTCGAGCGGGAGATGGAACTCCGCTTCAGACCTTCCTACTTCCCGTTCACGGAACCGTCGGCCGAGGTCGATCTGCTGTGGGGCGACGACAAGTGGCTGGAGATCCTCGGCTGCGGGATGGTACATCCGAACGTACTCGAAAGTGCCGGCGTGGATTCCGAGGTATACACGGGCTACGCCTTCGGCATGGGCGTGGAGCGTCTCGCGATGCTGCGCTACGGCGTGACCGACCTGCGTACGTTTTTCGAAAACGACCTGCGCTTCCTGCGCCAGTTCCGGTAGCGGCCGATGAAGATTGCGGAATCCTGGCTCCGTGAGTGGGTGCAGCCCGACCTGGATACCGAGCAACTCGGTCGTCGGCTGACCATGCTCGGGCTCGAACTCGACGACCTCGTGCGTGAGGGCGAAGGCCTCGACGGCGTGGTCGTTGGCGAGGTACTCGAGGTATCCGCGCATCCGGACGCGGATCGTCTTCGAATCTGCAAGGTGTCGACGGGAGAGGGCGATCCGGTCGACGTCGTCTGCGGTGCGCCGAACGTCGTCCAAGGCATGAAGAGCCCGCTGGCAACGTCGGGCGTCAAGCTTCCCAACGGTGTCAAACTCCGCAAGTCGAAAATCCGCGGCGTGGTGTCCAACGGCATGCTGTGCTCGGCCGTCGAACTCGGTCTCGGCGATGAGTCCGACGGCATCATGGCATTGCCGGCAGATGCGCCGGTCGGCAGCGGCTTGGGCGACTATCTCGGGCTGCCGGACGCCGTGTTCGACCTCGACCTCACGCCGAACCGGGGCGACTGTTTCTCGGTTCTCGGCGTCGCGAGAGACGTCGCTGCTCTGACCGGCGCCCCGCTCAAGAGCGCGGAACTACCGACGATCGCGCCGACCATTGATGACGTCCAGCCCGTGGAGTTGCCCGAGCCGGCGGGCTGTCCCGTCTTCGCGGGCCGACTGATCCGGGGGATCGATCCCGCGGCGCGGTCGCCGCTGTGGCTCGTCGAACGCCTGCGCCGCGCGGGCCTGAGAGAGATCTACCCGGTCGTCGACGTGACCAACTACGTCATGCTGGAGCTCGGACAGCCCCTGCATGGCTACGATGCCGCCAGGATAAAGGGCACGATCCGGCCGAGGCTCGCGAAGTCGGGCGAGCAGCTCACGCTACTCGACGAAAAGCAGCTCGAGCTTCGCGACGACACGATGGTCGTGACGGACGACAGCGGCGTCATCGGGCTTGCGGGCATCATGGGCGGTTTGAGCACGGCCGTAACGAATGCCACGACGGATGTTTATTTCGAGGCCGCGTTCTGGCCGCAGGCCTTCATGGCCGGCCGGGCTCGGTCCTACGGCATGCACACCGATGCGTCGCTGCGCTTCGAACGCGGCGTGGACTACGAGGGACAGGCACGTGCCGTCGAGCGCGCGACGAGCTTGCTCATCGAGATCGCCGGCGGTGAGTCCGGTCCAACGATCGTGACCAGTAGCGCCGAGCACATACCAACCCGCCGCGAGGTTGCCTTGAGGCGCGAGCGCCTGGACCGGCTGCTGGGTGCGGTCGTCGACGATGACACGGTAACCGGCATCCTCGAGCGGCTGGAACTCGACGTGACCAAAACCGACGACGGCTGGCAGGTCAAAGCACCATCGCATCGATTCGACATCGCCATCGAGGCGGACCTGATCGAAGAGGTGGCGCGTATCCACGGTTACGACGAAATCCCGGCGCAGCCAGAAATCCACCTGACACGGCTCGAGGCAGTGACGGAAACGTCAGTATCGCTGGATGCCGTCGCCAGCGCGCTGGTCTCGCGTGACTACCAGGAGGTGGTCACCTACAGCTTCGTGGACACGAAGGACGACACGCTGGTCAGCGGAGCGGCCGGTGAGCTCGTGCTTGCGAACCCGATTTCGTCGGAGATGGCGACCATGCGCAGCTCGCTGCTGACGGGGCTTTTGCATACGGCGACCGGTAACGCCGCGAGACAGCAGGATCGCGTTCGAATCTTCGAGATCGGCAAGTCGTTCCACGGTTCGGTGGACGACCATCGGGAGGTCGTGCGCCTGGCGGGCCTGGCCTACGGACAGCGCCTCCCGGAGCAATGGGGCAGCCGGACCGAGAACGTGGACTTCTTCGACATAAAGGCCGATGTCGAGGCGATTCTCTCCCTGGCGGCGGGCGCCGGCGGCTGTTCCTTCGCGCCGACCGAGCACCCGGCGCTGCAGGCGGGGCAGTCCGCAGCGATTCGCCGCGACGGCCGCGACATCGGTGTCATAGGCAAAGTCCACCATAACATTGCCAGACACTTCGGTTTACGCTCACCGGCCTACGTGTTCGAGATCGACGCCGCGGCTGCGCTCGCTACGAGCGTTCCGCTGGCCAGCCGCATTTCCCGCTTCCCGGCGATAAGACGTGACATCGCCGTTGTCGTTGACGGCGACGTGCCTGCCAGCGAGATCGTGGAAGCCGTCAAAGTCGCCACGGGTGAGCTGGCGAGAGAGGTGCGGGTATTCGACGTATACCAGGGATCGGGTATAGAAGCAGGGCGAAAAAGCATCGCAATAGGCTTGATTTTGCAGGAAACATCACGCACCCTTACTGACCAAGATGCAGACGCCGCTCAGGCCGCAGCAGTGCAAAAACTTGAACAAGAATTTGCGGCCGTACTGAGAGACTGATTCAATGGCATTAACGAAAGCTGATATGGCGGAATCGCTGTTCAATGAGCTCGGTCTGAACAAGCGTGAAGCCCGCGAGTTGGTCGACATGTACTTTGAGGAGCTGCGCTCTGCACTCGCGTTGGGGGAACAGGTCAAACTTTCCGGTTTCGGCAACTTTGACCTGCGGGACAAAAAAGAAAGACCAGGTAGAAATCCGAAAACCGGTGAAGAGATTCCCATCTCGGCACGTCGGGTGGTGACGTTCCGGCCCGGTCAAAAACTAAAGGCCCGAGTAGAGGCATATGCTGGAACCGGGGAATAACGACGAACTACCTCCAATTCCTGGCAAGCGCTACTTCACGATAGGTGAGGTCAGCGACCTGTGTGCGGTGAAGCCGCACGTGCTGCGTTATTGGGAACAGGAGTTTCCACAGCTGAAGCCCGTCAAGCGCCGCGGCAATCGCCGCTACTACCAGCGGCAGGACGTTCTAATCATCCGCCAGATCCGCAGCCTGCTGTACGACGAGGGGTTTACGATCGGCGGTGCGAGACAGCGACTCACGGGCGACAGTGCGAAGTCGGACGTCACGCAGAGCCAGCAAATCATCAAACAGATGCGCATGGAACTCGAGCAGGTTCTGAAAGTCCTGCGGCGCTGAAATTCCACTTTCCGAATTCACCTGCGGCACGTATCATTGCCGCCTCTTTCGAGCATCTGCACGTCCGGTCGGGGCGTAGCGCAGCCTGGTAGCGCACCACAATGGGGTTGTGGGGGTCGGAGGTTCGAATCCTCTCGCCCCGACCAACTAAAAAACGGGCCCTTGTGGCCCGTTTTTTAGTTGGTCTGAACAAGGTTCGAACCGACTCGCGCGAAGCGCGAAGGTTCGTACCGAGGAGCGCAGCGACGACAAACGGGGCGCGAAGCGACCCGTTCATCCTCTCGCCCCGAGCGTCATGCTAGCACTGTGGATCGGCACAGCCACTTTCGAACAATCATTGCCCTAAAGGTCAGTCGGCGATCACCGGTTTAGGTTCCGCTCACCACCGCAGGCCGACTGGGTTCGAACCGACTCGCGCGAAGCGCGGGCGTTCGATCCGAGGGCGGCGCAAGCCGCCCGACAAACGGGGCGCGAAGCGACCCGTTCATCCTCTCGCCCCGAGCGTGATGCTGCCACCGTAGTTCAGAACAGCCAGTGTTCTGAGGTCAGTCGACAATCAACGGCTCTGAACTCATGCGGATTAACCAGACAGCCCCTACGCCAGCTGCCTCGCCTCCGGCAGCTTCCGATCCTCGATGCCCAGCAGTATCGGTTTCGCGGTTTCCCGGTAGATATTGACCTTGGCGTTGTACGCCACGCGCGACAGTCCATGCTTGTCCTTGATCAGCAGGCGGCGAATGCTGAAGCGGCCGCCGCCCATGTTCTCGCCGGTCAGATAGCACTTGATCGCGGAAATGCGTTCGCCCGAAAACTCCAGCCCGCCGAGCTTGGCCAGGTTGCCCTGGGCCCGCTCGAGGAAGGTCACGGCGTCCAGGTGCGCCTGCGTCTCCGCGGGATCGAGCTCGCGCCCGGCCGACAGGTCCGCCAGGAAATCGCCGACCAGGATCTGGCCGGGCAGGGCGGCTTCGATCATGCGCGCCAGCTCGATTGTCACGTCGCCGACGATGAAGTCGTGCATCGTGGGGTTGAGGCCCTCGGCCTGATGGAATTCGTAGCAGCTGCCCACGTGGAAGCAGGCCCGCAGCCGCGGCACGGCCTTGGACATCGCCTTGCTCCTCGCAATGGCGTTGTCCGCAAGCACGATGTGCATGAAGTGGTACAGGTTGACGTTGGCCTCGAGCCCGTCGTCGCGGTTCCAGACATAAAACCCGTCGCCGCTCGACGAGCGCGCGAAGTTGATCGCGACACCGAGCTCGAGCATCTTGGCGTGCGCCGAGTTCAGAGAGTAGGAGAGGCTGTTGAGCTGGGTCATCTGCTCGAACGGCGTGAGCAGGCTGAAGCCCACGATGTCGAACAGCGTGACCGCCCGGCTCGCGACGTAGTTGATGCCGTAGCGCCGGATCATCTTTTCGATGATCTGCGTTTCCACGGGATGGCCGCTCAGCGGCTCACGCAGCGGCACGTATATGGGTTGCACCTCGAGCAGGCGCGACACTTTCTGCATCTGCGTGAAGTTCAGCTCGCGGTCGCCGGAGATCAGCTCGGTTACGAAGCGCGGCGAGACGCGCGGCGGCATGTCGTTCGGTCTGGCCGCGGTGTATTCGGCGATCGCATAGTGCGGAACCACGAGTATCAGGACACCTTCGTCGAGCGGTGCCCAGCTCAGAATGTTGTTTTGCCCGAGCGACCAGTGCTCGTGCAGCGCACGCTCCAGCTGGACCAGATTGGAGCGCTGCCGTAGATCCATGTCTCGCGCGAGCCCGGCGAGCTGGTCGAGGTAAGGCGAGAAATCCGCAATCTTGCGGACGCCCGACTGGGAGAGGTCGTCGTAGTTCATACCGGCTACGCAAATTTATAACATATGTCAGTTACCGCAAGTATTATGCGTACTTATGACATATAGCGCACCCGGAATCGATCAAATCGCGGCGACCCGCGCGGCGCTCGGCGATGACGTGCTTCGCACTCCGATCGTGCGCTGTGCGGGCCTGGAGGACCGGCTCGGCGGCAATACGAGGATTTACGGGAAGCTCGAATTCCTGCAGCGCACCGGGACGTTCAAGGCTCGTGGCGCGCTCGTCACGCTGCGTTCGCTCTCGGCGGAGCAGCGCGCGGCCGGCGTCACCGCGGTCAGCGCGGGCAACCACGCCATCGCGACGGCCTTCGCGGCCAGGATGACCGGCGCACATGCGAAGCTCGTAATGATCGCATCGGCCAACCCGTACCGCATCGAGGCCTGCCGCGGATTCGGCGCCGAGGTAATCATCGCGGGCGATGCGCACGAGGCGTTCGAAAGAGCCTGTCAGATACAGCAGGCCGAAGGCCGGTTCCTCGTCCACCCGTTCGAGGGCCCCTCGGTTGCGCTCGGAACGGGCACGCTCGGACTCGAGATTTGCGAGCAGGTCGGGGACTTCGACGAAATCATCGTTCCGATCGGAGGCGGCGGGCTGATCGCCGGCGTGTCCAATGCCGTCCGGCAGCTGAGGCCTGACTGCACGATCACCGGCGTCGAACCCGAGGGCGCGGATTCGATGCACAGGAGCTTCGACAGCGGCAAACCCGAGGGTATCGACGAGGTCCGCACGATCGCCGACAGTCTCGGCGCTCCCTATGCGCTGCCGTATTCGTTCGAATTGACCAGGGCCAACGTCGATCGGCTGGTGCGCGTCGCGGACGATGCGCTTCGGGCGGCGATGCGCGATCTCTTCCGCTGGATGAAAATCGCCGTCGAGCCGGCCTGTGCCGCCGCGACGGCGGCGTTGCTCGGCCCGCTGCGCGAGTCATCTCGCGGCAAGGCGCTCGTGATCGTGTTTTGCGGCTCCAACATCGACTGGCAATCGTGGCGGATAGTGAGCCGGCAGGAGCAGGAATGCTGATCGAACGGCTGAAGCAGATCGTCGGACCGAAAGGCTGGCAGACCGATGCGGAGGCGTTGGAGCCTCACCTGACCGAGTGGCGAGGCGTGCATCGCGGCAATGCGCTCATCGCCGTTTTCCCGGCGTCCACACAGGAGGTGGCGGCCGTCGTCGAAGCCTGTCACGAAGCCGGTGTGGCGATTGTGCCGCAGGGCGGCAATACGGGTATGTGCGCCGGCGCCGTTCCGGATGCCAGCGGCAGCCAGGTGTTGCTGTGCCTGTCGAGAATGAACGCCGTCCGGAGCATAGACCCGGCGGATTTCTCGCTGGTGGCGGAGGCGGGCTGCATACTCTCGGACCTGCAAGAGGCGGCGCGCGAGCATCGGCGTTTTTTTCCGTTGAGCCTCGGCGGCGAAGGCAGCTGCCAGATTGGCGGCAATGTGTCGACGAACGCGGGCGGCATCAACGTGATCCGCTATGGAACCGCTCGGGACCTCGTGCTCGGCGTGGAAGTCGTGCTCGCCGACGGGACCGTATGGGACGGGATCCGAACGCTGCGCAAGGATACGGCGGGCTACGACCTGAAGCAGCTGTTCATCGGCAGCGAGGGCACGCTCGGTATCGTAACGGCCGTCGCTCTCAAGCTGTTTCCGGATCCGGGTCAGGCCACGACGGCATTCCTGCGCATTCCGACCGCCGATCGGGCCGTGCGACTGCTCGCCCATCTGCGGCGCGAACTCGAGGACGGTATTCAGGCCTTCGAGTTGATCGGCGCGACGGCCTACGAACTCGTACAGGAGCACATTCCCGATGCGGTATCTCCGTTCGATTCGCCCTCGGACTGGTATGTGCTGCTGGATACGGCAATCGGCCCGTCGCCCGAGCCGCTCGAGCGGGCCCTGGCGCAGGCACTCGAGGCCGGTTTGCTGACGGACGCCGTTATCGCCAAGAGCGAAGCCGAAGCGGGCCGACTCTGGCGGCTCCGGCACTCGATTGCAGAAGCGGAGCGGCGCATCGGCAAGGGCCTGAAGCACGATATCTCGGTGCCGATCGGGAGCATGCAGGCCTTCATCGAAGCCGGCGCGGCCAGGCTTGCCGATACCGTGCCCGAGGCAACGCTGGTCGTGTTCGGACACGTCGGGGACGGCAACCTGCACTACAACGTTGTCCTGCCGGACGGCCCCGACGACGACGAACGTCTGGCTCGCAAGGAAACGGTCAGCCGTCTCGTTTACGACCTCGTGCGGGAGATGAACGGCAGCATCAGCGCGGAGCACGGCGTCGGCCTGCTAAAGCGCGGCTGGCTCGGCGACTACAAGAGCGCCACCGAACTCGAACTCATGCGCGCGCTGAAGCGGGCGCTGGACCCGACAAATACGCTGAATCCGGGCAAGGTAATCTGACGACCAGTTCCGCGTGCGGGCTTGACTCGCGGGATAGACTGGCGGGGTGAAACCCGTGTGTTTCCAAGGCGAGTATGAACGCTGAATCCGAAAAAGTTCGCGAGACCCTGGCGGACAAGCTGTCCGAGCTCGATGAGCAGCTCGGCGCGGCTGCCGATGAGGTCGAGATGCTGCCCGAGCTTCAGGCTCAGATCGGGCGGCTGTTGTCGAGCGGCACCGCAGCCGAGCGTGACGTGCGTGCCATGCTCCAGGAGCGTTTGGAGCGCGGCGACCTGCGCAAGGAAACGTTTCAACTCGTCGAAAGCGTGATCAACCGCTTCGCGAGCGAGCACATGCCCACCGACCACGTTCCGGGAAACGATGACGGGGGTGCGCTCGCGCCACCGCCCGCACCGGATGAGCCCGAGGGCGACGACGAATTCGCGTCGACAACGGTCATTGCCCAGGCCCTGGCGCAGCCCACCGGCGTCGACGATCGTATCCAGACCGGCTCGATACTCCGCGATCGCTTCCTGCTGAAGCAGCGGGTAACCGGCGGCAGTATGGGCGTCGTTTACCAGGCACTCGATCGTCGCCTCGGCGAAGCGGGTGCCGACTCGCCGCTCGTTGCGATCAAGGTGCTGTCGCCGCAGCTTTCCAGGAGTCGCGCCGCGGTGCGGGCATTGCAGCAGGAGGCGGCCAAGGGGCGCTGCCTCCTGCATCCGAATATCGTTCGGTTCGTGGACCTGGATCGCGACGACGACCTGTACTTCATCGTCATGGAGTGGCTCGAGGGCAAGACCCTTGCCGACATACTCGACGCGCCTGAATCACGAAAGATCGAGGTCGACCGCGCGCTCGCGATCGTTCGCCAGATCGGCCAGGCGCTCGCCTACGCCCACCGTTGCGGCATCGTCCACGCTGACGTGAAGCCCGGCAACATCATGATCCAGCCCGACGGCACGGCGAAGCTGTTTGATTTCGGCGTCGCTCGCGTGCGCCAGGCGCAAAAGCGCCCGGACGATCTCGATCCGCATGCAATCGGCGCCATCACGCCGGCCTACTCGAGCGTGCAGGTGTTGAACGGCGAGGAACCCGCGCCGGCGGACGACGTGTTCTCGCTTGCTTGCCTGCTCTATCGGCTCGTTGCCGGCTACCGTGTCTTCGGTCCCCGAAACGCCGCCGAGGCGGCCGAGGAAGGCATGCGTCCACAGCGCCTGGAGGCGCTGTCAGAAGGGCAATGGCAAGCGCTCAGACAGGCCATCGCGTTTTCTCGCGAGGAGCGCTTTGCGAACATGGACGAGTTCATCGACGCCCTCGCGGACGATGCGCCGCTGCGCGCGAGTGTTCATGAGCGGCTGGTCGAGGCACCGAGCCAAAAGGCCGGCAATACCGGTTGGGTTCTGCTGCTGGCCGGGATCGTCCTCGGCGGTGGCGCCTACGTGTATTCGACGATGCCTTCAACGGGCGAACCGCAGGCCGTCACCTCGGCACCGCCGGATGCGGCATCCGGCCCCGAGCCCGATTCGGCGTCCGCGGCGCTCGTCGAGCCTCAGGCATCGCTGAACTCGCTGGTTCCCGACGTGAGTCCGATGATCCGGGAGTCGGCGCTGACGCGCCCCGATGCCGGGTCACCGCTGCCCGAGCCCGCGCGCGAGCCTGCGATCGACTTCTCGGCATTGCCGCCGGCGGACTACGAGCTGGTTCTGTCCGACACGGCCGAAACGCCGCCGAGAATCGTGCTCACGCTGCGCGAAGATGCCGCCGCGGTCACGATCGATCTCAAGCGCGGTACGCTTGCCGATCGGCCGATCAAGCTCAAAATCGAAGAGATCGGCCACAGCGGCAATCGTTCGCCCTGGGCCGCCCGGCAGTTCCTGATCTCCGACACGGACGCACTGGACATCCCGGCAGGCCAGGATCGCGGCCGTATCACGCTGTCCATGGCCAGCGACCCTCTGCGCGAGGCCGATCAGCAGTCGACCCTGCGCGTTCGCCTGGCCGAAATCGCAAACTCCGAGCTCGGTGTCATGGAAGTCGTTCTCGAAGACGACGACCAGCGTGCGTTCGAGGCGGAGCTTCCCGCGAACACGGTCGCATTCGCCGTGAGCCGGGTAGCGGTCAGCGAGCGGGATCCGGCCGTGCGGATCGACATTCTGCGTTTCAACCCGGACGGTCAGCCGCTGGTCATCGACTATCGGGTGCAGGGCGTGACGGCAACCGAGGGCGAAGACTATTTCTCGGCAGGCGATCGTACGTTGCGGTTCGCGGCCGGGCAGCGCAGCGCGCGCGTGTTGGTGCCGCTCGTGCAGGACTCCAAAGTCGAGGGCGACGAAGCCTTCGCCATCGAATTGCCGGGTCCGGCCGGCGAGACCGCCGACGGCGTGTATCGCCGTCTCATGGTCATCATTCGCGACGACGAAATCGCGAGCCCCTGAGTTCCCTGCTAGACTCGCCACGATTCGCGCCGCAGGCGGCGGCGCGGCCAGCCAGGCGGTTTGCCGATGGAAGAAAAAGAACTGCGGCGTTATTCGCGTATCGTCGTCGATGGTGTCGAGCAGGCGCCGAGCCGCGCAATGCTGCGCGCGGTCGGATTCAGCGAGGAGGATTTCGCCAAGCCGCAGGTAGGCATTGCGTCAACCTGGAGCATGGTCACGCCGTGCAACATGCATATCCGGGAGCTGGCCGACGAGGCCGCGGTCGGCGCGAACCGCAACGGCGGCAAGGGCGTGGTCTTCAATACGATCAGCGTGTCCGACGGCATCTCGATGGGAACGCCCGGCATGCGCTACTCCCTCGTGTCCCGGGAGATCATCGCCGACTCGATCGAGGCGGTCGTCGGTGCCGAGGGCTTCGACGGCGTGGTCGCCATAGGCGGCTGTGACAAGAACATGCCCGGCTGCATGATGGCAATCGCCCGGCTGAATCGCCCGGCGGTTTTTGTCTATGGCGGCACAATCCGGCCCGGCGCGAAGCATCGCGACATCGTTTCGGTCTTCGAAGCCGTCGGCGCGGCGTCGAGTGGCAACATGAGCGACGAAGAGCTGCTCGAGGTCGAACGTACCGCCATTCCCGGCCCCGGGGCCTGCGGCGGCATGTATACGGCCAACACGATGGCGTCTGCGATCGAGGCGCTCGGCATGAGCCTCGCCAACAGCTCCGCGCAGGAGGCGGTCTCCGAAAGCAAGCTCGACGACTGCCGTTCAGCCGGCGCCGCCGTGCTCGAGTTGATCCGTCAGGACATCAAGCCGCTCGACATCATGACCCGCGAGGCGTTCGAGAACGCCATTTCCGTCGTCATCGCGCTCGGCGGATCGACCAACGCGGTGCTGCATCTGCTCGCCATCGCACGCGAGGCCGACGTGGCGCTCGAACTCGACGACTTCACCCGTATCGGCGCCCGGGTCCCCGTGCTCGCGGACGTCCGGCCCAGCGGGCGCTACCTGATGTCCGAGCTCATTGCGATTGGCGGGATTCAGCCGCTCATGAAGCGCATGCTGGATGCCGGCCTGCTGCACGGCGACTGCATGACCGTCACGGGCCGGACGCTGGCCGAGAACCTCGCGGACGTCGCCGACTATCCGGACGACCAGGACATCGTTCGGTCGTTCGACGACCCCATAAAACCCGACAGCCATCTTTCGATCCTCTACGGCAATCTCGCACCGGAGGGCGCCGTTGCCAAAATCACGGGCAAGGAGGGCCTGCGCTTCGAGGGTAGGGCAAAGGTGTTTCAGTCGGAGGAGCAGGCACTCGAGGCGATACTCGGAGACGAAGTGGTGGCCGGCGACGTCGTCGTGATCCGCTACGAAGGCCCCAAGGGCGCGCCGGGCATGCGCGAAATGCTGAGTCCGACCGGCGCGATCATGGGCAAGGGCCTCGGAAAGGACGTGGCGTTGATCACGGACGGACGGTTTTCCGGAGGCAGCCACGGTTTCGTCGTCGGCCACGTGTCTCCCGAAGCTGCGGTCGGCGGGCCGATTGCAATCGTCGCCGACGGCGACAGCATACGCATCGATGCGCAAAACAAGACGATCGAGCTGCTCGTCGACGCCGAAACCCTCGATGAGCGGCGCAGGCGCTGGCGCAGGCCGCCTTCATCGGTGACCCGCGGAGTGCTCGCCAAGTATCGCGCCGAGGTCTCTTCGGCGTCGGAGGGCGCCGTTACGATGCCCACCGAGTGGAACGGAGGTCCCGCGGAGACTTGACCTTTGGGCTGCGGTCCGCTCTACTCTGGACAGTTCCGATTTCGACATCTGCGTAAAGTGCCACAGCATTCCCCTTACGGATGCTCAAGAACACGTAAAACAGATGGCGCGCCAGAGGTGCGCGGATGTCAATGGTAGAAGTACCGACCACCAAAAAGGCCGGGCTCTGCTAACGAACCCGCAGGTATGTCCTCGCGGGTTTTTTTTTGGGGTTGCATGGTGCGGGTTGGAGACGCGACAGGATGATTCGGGAGGCCGAATTCCAGGAGGGTGCCGCCCTCGGCGCGCCCGATTCGATCGGCCGGTCGCGTTGGGTCGTCATGAAGTTCGGCGGCACGAGCGTATCGAGCCGCGGCGCGTGGGAAGCAATCGCCGCCGCTGCCAGACGCCGCATCGACGCGGGGCTCCGGCCCGTCATCGTGCATTCCGCGCTGCACGGCATTTCCAACGCGCTGGAGCAGTTGCTCCACGATGCGGTCCACGGCGATCCGTCCGAGCAGCTGGCCGCAATTCGCAAGTCGCACTTCGATATTGCCGCCGAGCTCGATCTTGACGCCGAAGCGCTCATCGGAGATCGCCTGACCGAGCTCGAACAGCTCGCCGCGGGCGTCCGCCTGGTTCGCGAGGTCAGCGTTCGCGTCCGTGTGCGGGTCATGGCATTGGGGGAGCTCATGGCCACGTCGCTCGGTGCGGCGTTTCTTGCGGCGGCGGGTCTCGGCGTCGACTGGGTGGATGCGCGCTCGGTACTCACGAGCCGCAGCCGGGGCGGTGCGCAGCGCTCGCGCGATTACCTGTCCGCCACCTGCGAATCGGAGCCCGACGCGGAACTCGAGGCGCGCTTCGACGGCTTGAGTGACGTCGTGCTCACGCAGGGCTTCATCGCGCGCAACTCGCAAGGCGACACGGTCCTGCTCGGGCGCGGCGGTTCCGATACGTCGGCCGCCTACCTCGCGGCGAAACTCGGCGCCCGGCGACTCGAGATCTGGACCGACGTACCCGGCATGTTCTCGGCCGATCCCAAGCTCGTGCCGTCGGCGCGGCTGCTCGCGGCACTGCGCTACGACGAAGCGCAGGAACTGGCGTCGGCCGGCAGCTCGGTCCTGCATCCACGCTGCCTGTCGCCCCTCGAGCCCTGGGGCATTCCGTTGTTCATACGCTGCACCGAGCGGCCCGATCTCGGCGGAACCGTGATCTCGCCGGTTACCGACGAGGTCGAGCCACAGGTGAAGGGCATCTGCGTGCGGCGCGGCATAACGCTGATCTCGATGGACAGCGTCGGCATGTGGCACGAGGCGGGCTTCCTGGCGCGCGCCTTCGCCGTGTTCAGTGAGTACGGCGTTTCGGTCGACTTCGTGTCGACGTCGGAGACCAATGTCACGGTCAGCATCGACACGGCGGAAACGCTCGTCGCCGACGATACGCTGGAGGCGCTGCAGTCCGAACTCGGCCGGTTCTGCCACGTGCGGACCATCGGCCGGTGCGCTGCGATCAGCCTCGTTGGCCGCAAGATTCGAACGATCATCCACCGTCTAGCGCCGGCCCTGGAGGTTTTCGAGGAGGAAAAAATCCACCTGATGAGCCAGGCGGCCAACGACCTGAACCTTAGCTTCGTGATCGGCGAAGACCAGGTGGCGCGGCTGGTCACGAGGCTGCACGCGACGATCATTCGCCGCACCGGCGGAAGCCAGGCGTTCGGTGCCTCGTGGGAGCGACTGTTTCATGGCGATATCCGCCCGGCGCACGACCCCGATGCCTGGTGGGTGTCGAAGCGCGACGCGTTGCTTGCGATCGCAGACGAGCAGATGAACGCTTACGTCTACGATCGCGAAGAAGTGCACCGTGCGGCGTCACGCCTGCTCGCGCTCGAGAATATCGATCGTGTGCTGTACGCGGTGAAGGCCAACTTCAATGCCGAACTCATCCGTACCATCGATGCGCAGGGCATCGATTTCGAGTGCGTCTCGCCGAGCGAGGTTCGCTGGCTCGAAGAAGTGATCCCGGACCTCGACCGTTCGCGCATCCTGTTCACGCCGAACTTCGCACCGCGCGAGGAGTACGCCTGGGCTCTCGAGCAGGGCCTGACGGTCACGCTCGACAATCTGCACCCGCTCAGGCATTGGCCGGAGCTGTTCGCGGGCCGCCGCATTTTCGTTCGCTTCGACCCGGGTCAGGGACGCGGCCACCACGAGCATGTGAAGACGGCGGGCGTGCACTCCAAGTTCGGCGTGCCGCAGTTCGAGATCGATGAGCTTGCCGAACTGGTCGCGGCGGCAGGCGCCGACGTCGTCGGTATCCACGCCCACAGCGGCAGCGGCGTTTCGGATCCGGACGCATGGCGCAATATCGCATCGCGGCTCACCCAGGTCGCGGAGCGATTTCCGTCGGTGCGGGTCGTGGACCTCGGCGGCGGTCTCGGCATACCCGAGAAACCCGGCGACCGGCCGTTCGATCTCGAACGCATGGACAGGACGCTTGCGGACGTCAAGGCGGCGTTTCCGCAGTACGATTTCTGGATTGAACCCGGCCGCTACCTGGTCGCCCGCAGCGGCGTGCTGCTCACTCGCGTCACCCAGGTCAAGGGCAAAGGCGAGATGCGCTATGTGGGCGTCGCAACGGGTATGAACTCGCTGATTCGGCCGGCTCTGTACGGTGCGTATCACGAAATCGTGAACCTGACGCGCATCGATGAGGCCCCGAGCGAGACGGTCACCGTGGTCGGACCGATCTGCGAGACGGGCGATCGACTCGGCACGGACCGGCTGCTGCCGCCGTGCGCCGAAGGTGACGTCATCCTGATCGCCAACGCCGGAGCCTACGGACACGTAATGAGCTCGTTCTATAATCGTCGCGAAGTCGCGCCGGAAGTCCTCCTCTAGCTGGCCCGCGAAGCGGGCAGAAACTACCATGGAGAAAGCAATGAAACTGTTCTGGGCGCCGCAGACCCGATCCACGCGCGCGATCTGGATGCTCGAGGAGGCAGGCGTCGCCTACGAGCTGGAGCACGTCGACATTCGCGCGGCGGATCGCGAGGACAGCGCCGAATTTCGCGCGGCGAGCCCGATGGGCAAGGTGCCGGCGCTGATCGACGGCGACGCGGCCCTTTCGGAGTCCGCGGCCATCTGCCTGTACCTGGCCGATCGCTACGCGTCGGGAAGCCTGGCGCCGGCGGTCGACGATCCGCTGCGAGCGCCGTTCCTTTACTGGCTCATGTACACGCCGGCCGTCGTGGAACCCGCGATAAGCGAACACGTCAACAAGGTCGCACCGCAGCCGCAGCGCAGCGGCTGGGGCGATTTCGACACGATGATTCGGACCTGGGAGCAGAGGCTCGGCGATCGCGAGTGGGTACTCGGTGAGACGTTTACGGCCGCCGACGTGATGCTCGGTTCGAGCGCCGTGTTCCTGCGGATGTTCGGCATGCTGCCGGCCTCGGCGACGCTCGAAGCCTACGCCGACCGGTGCATGGCGCGGTCGGCCTTCAGCCGCGCGGAAGAGGTAGTCAAATAGGATACGAACCGGTGTCCGTCACCGATCATCCTGCAAATCGGTGACAGAGCCTCCCTGACTGTGGCGCGCCTCGAGGGTCGCCGCCACGTCGGCCAGTTTCAGCTCACGGGCGTTCAACAGCACCAGCAGGTGATAGACGAGGTCGGCGGCTTCCCCGAGCAGCTCGGCGTCGCTGCCCGTGATCGCCGCGAGCGCGACTTCGACGCCTTCCTCTCCGACCTTCTGCGCCATGCGCGGCGCGCCTTCGGCGGCCAGGCGAGCCGTGTAGCTGCCTGCGTCACCGTCTCTAAGCCGTTCGCGAATGATCTGCTCGAGTCGGTCGATGAAGGCGATCCCGCTCATATCCTTTCTCCCTCCGGTGGCCGGACGTCGACGCCTTGCCCGGCCAGGTAGTGCTTGAGATCGCCGATCGCGATCGCGCTCGTGTGAAACACGCTGGCCGCAAGTGCGCCGTCGACGCCGGCCTCGTCGAACACGTTCTTGAAGTGCGCCATCTCGCCGGCGCCGCCGGAGGCGATGATGGGCACGGTCGCGATTTCACGGACCATGGCCAGCTGGCGAATATCGTAGCCCTGACGTACGCCATCCTGATTCATGCAGTTCAAGACGAACTCGCCGGCTCCCCGGTTCTGGGCTTCGAGCACCCAGTCCGTCGTACGGCGCTCAGCGGCCCGGGTCTTCTCCGGATCGCCCGTGTTCCGGTAGACCTGATACTCGTTGCCGTCTTCGTGGCTATCGATACCGACGACGACGCATTGCGATCCGAAGCGACGCGCGAGCTTGGTGATCAGCCCCGGATCGGCGAGCGCCGGCGAGTTGACCGAGATCTTGTCCGCACCCTTGTTCAACACGTCCTCGGCGTCGGCGACGCTCCGGATTCCGCCGGCGACACAGAAGGGAATATCGATCACGGCCGCCACGTCGCGCACCCAGGCGCGGTCGACGCCGCGTCCCTCGGGGCTTGCCGTGATGTCGTAGAACACGAGCTCGTCCGCGCCTTCGTCGCAGTAGCGTTCGGCGAGCTGCATGATGTCGCCGACCACCCGGTGATTGCGGAACTTGACGCCTTTGACGACGACACCGTCACGCACGTCGAGACAGGGGATTATGCGCTTCGCCGGAATGACGCGATCTCCCGTTCGCTGATGCGGCCGTCGAGCAGGGCGCGCCCCGTGATGGCCGCCGGTAGGCCGGCCGCAGCCAATGCGGCAAGGTCCCGCGCGTCGCGCACGCCGCCCGAGGCCTGTAGTTCGAGCGCGGGATAACGATCGAGTATCGACCGGTACAGGTCGATGTTGGGGCCGGCCAGCGCGCCGTCGCGGCTAATGTCCGTGCACAAGACGTGCCTGAGGCCGGCCTCTCTGTAGCCATCGATGCAGTCCCAGAGCGATGTGTCCGAGGTTTCGGTCCAGCCGCGCGTTGCAAGCATCGGCGTACCGGCCGCATCGATCGTCACGTCGAGCGCGAGTACGATGCGATCCGCGCCGAAGTGCCTCAACCAGCCGCTGACGAGTGCCGGCTGCTCGACCGCGACGCTGCCGACCACGCAGCGCTCGACGCCGCCGAACAGCCAATCACGCAGAGTCGCCTCGTCGCGAATGCCGCCGCCGACCTGTACCGACAGCGATGACCGCGCCGCAATCTCGGCAATCGCGCGCCTGTTGACCGGTGAGCCGGTCCGCGCGCCGTCGAGATCGACCACGTGCAGGTCGGCGACGTCCAGCGCCGCGAAGCGCTGCGCGACTTTCAGCGGCTGCTTGCTGTACTCGGTGACCTGGTCGAAGTCGCCCTTCAAGAGCCGGACGCACTTGCCGTCCTTGACGTCGATCGCGGGTATGACCCTCACGGCGGGAGCTCCAGGAAATTCCTGAGCAAGCGGGCACCGGATCGCGCGGACCGCTCCGGGTGGAACTGCGCCGCGAGAAAATTCTCGTGTCCGATGACGGCCGAGAACGGGGTCGCGTGTCGCGCGGTCGCGAGCGTATGCGCGGAAACGGGCAGCGCGTAGCTGTGCAGAAAGTAGAAATAGTCGCCGTTACCGAGCCCGTCGAGCAGCGCGTGCGCGTTGCTATCCTCGAGTCGACACCAGCCCATGTTGGGAACCGGGTGCGCCGGTGTCGCGGGCAGTTTCGTGACCGCGCCCGCGATGACGCCCAGGCATTCGACATCCTCTTCCTCGGACGCCTCGGCGAGCAGCTGCATACCGAGGCAAATCCCGAGTACGGGCTGGGTAAGCCCGCGAATGACGTCGACCAGGCCGAGCTGTCTGAGACGCCCCATCGCGTCGGCCGCGGCGCCTACGCCGGGCAGCAACACCCGATCGGCGCCGCGTATCGTCGCCGCGTCGGTTGTCAGCACGCCATCGCGCCCGAGTCGGCGAAGCGCGTGCCTGACCGAGGCGATATTGGCGCCCCCGCTGTCGATAATCGCGACCGTGCCGGTCACGCCAGCACGCCCTTGGTCGACGGCAGCTCGTCGCCTGTGCGGCTGACGGCCTGGCGCATGGCGCGGCCGGTGGCCTTGAAGCAGGCCTCGACCATGTGATGTGCGTTCTCGCCGCTGACGCGAACGTGGATCGCGGCGCCCAGCGAGTCGGCGAGCGAGTGAAAGAAATGCCGGACCATTTCGATCGACAGGCCGCCGACCGCGTCGCGCTCGAAGTCGCCCTCGAACCGGAACGCGCCGCGGCCGGACAGGTCGATCGACACCTGCGCCTCGCTCTCGTCCATCGGCAAAACGAAGCCGTAGCGGCCGATTCCGCGCTTGTCGCCCAGCGCCTCACGCAGCGCAGTGCCCAGGCAAATCGCCGTATCTTCGACCGTGTGATGCTCGTCGATGTGCAGGTCGCCCTGGCATTCGAGCTTCAGGCGGAAACCGCCGTGTTTCGCGATCTGCTCGAGCATGTGATCGAAAAAGCCGATGCCCGATGTCACCTTCGTCTTGCCCCTGGCATCGAGATTGACCGAGACAACGATTCGGGTCTCGTTCGTGGCCCGCTCGACGGTGGCGACGCGCTCGCCAGAACACAGCGCGACGACGACGTCGTCCCAGGCGCAGCCGTCGTCCAGCTTGAAGCCCCGGATGCCGATGCGTTCGGCGAGTTCGAGGTCGGTGTCCCGGTCGCCGATGACGGCGCTTGCCGCGGTGTCTATCGGGTTGGCCGCAAGAAAGCGCGTCAGAAGTCCCGTACGCGGCTTTCGGCAGTCGCAGCCGTCGGTCTCGACATGCGGGCAGATGAAGATCTCATCGAACACGAGGCCCTGGGACGCGAACAGGTCGACGATATGCCGCTGGCAGCGCTCGAAGTCCGTTTCGGGAAACGAGTCGGTTCCGAGACCGTCCTGGTTGGACACCATGACGAAGCGATAGCCCGCATCGCTGAGCGTATTGAGCGCGGCCATGACCCCGGGCACGAGCCGAATCTTTTCGAGCGCGTCGACCTGCTTGTCCTCGGGTTCGACGACGAGCGTCCCGTCGCGGTCGATGAACAACACCTTCCGCGCGTTCATTCGGCGTGCTCCTGCATGGCATCCAGGCACGCAAGCAGCCGATCGTTCTCCTCGACCGAACCCACGGTGATGCGGACGCAGTCGGCGAGCGGGGCGCCGAAATAGCGCAAGAGGACCCTGGCCTCGCGCGTCGCTTCGAGCAGCGCATCGACGGCCTTGACGCGAACCAGCAGGAAGTTCGCGTCGCTGGGCCAGATGTAGCCGATCGAGTCACAGCGGCCGAGCGCCGCGACGAGCCGCTCGCGTTCGCTGATAATTTCACGGACGCGCTGCTCCGCCTCCCGGAGCCAGCGAGCGTCGAGCGCGTCCTCCACGCACTCGACCACGGGCGTGGCGAGCGCGTAGGGCGCCTGCACGGCGTTGAGCATCGACACCACGTCGTCGGGGCCCATGACCGCGCCGCAGCGTGCACCGGCAAATGCCAGTGCCTTGGACAGCGTGCGCAGCACGACGAGATTGTCGAGGCGGGACAGATGGTCGACCATCGAGGCCTGTGTGGCGAACTCGATATAGGCCTCGTCGACGACCACGGCGGCCCGCCCGTCGAGCTGTCCGGCAAGCTCGATCAGCGCATCGCGGGGCACGCTGGTCCCGGTGGGGTTGTTGGGCGAACATGCAAACACGAGCTTCGTTCGCTCATCGCAGGCATCGAGCAGCCGCGATATGTCGAGGCGAAAATCGTCATTGGGGTCGAGCCCGACTTCGCGGCATTCGACGCCCTGGATGACGGCGTAGTGCGAATACATCGAAAACGTCGGCTGCGTCGTGACGATGTTGTCCTGGCCCGCTCCGCAGAAGCTCCGGATCAGCAGGTCGATCGCCTCGCTGCTGCCGCGTGTAACGAGTAACTTCGACGCGTCGCAGCCGAAGCGCTCGGCCAGCGCTGAACGCAGCCGGGCAGGGCGCACCTCCGGGTAGCGGTTCAGGGGCCGGCGGAAGCGATCGCTGCCGCTCGTCCACGGCGCTTCGTTCGCGTTCAGCCGCGTCGTGTCGGCGACCTGCACCGCCGCACTGTAAGGCGACAGGGCCTGGATTTCCGCGCGTGCTCGGGTAGCGATACTCATCGTGGCGGCCCTCAGCTGCCGGACTCGAGCCGGCGGCTGACCGCGCGGGCGTGTGCATCGAGCCCCTCGAGGCCCGCGAGCGTGACGACGGCGTCCCCGAGAGCCTCGAGGCCTTCGCGAGACAGCTCCTGGACGGTCATGTGGCGCATGAATTGATCGAGCCCGAGGCCGCTGTGGTTGCGTGCGTAGCCGTAGGTAGGCAGCACGTGGTTGGTCCCGCTGCAGTAGTCTCCGACCGACTCCGGCGTCCAGGGTCCGAGAAATACCGAGCCGGCATTACGAATGCCGGCCAGCAGGGCGCGCGGATCGCGAGTCTGCACAATCAGGTGCTCGGGCGCGTAGCGATTGCTCACCGCGGCCGCGTCATCCAGCGAATCGACGACGATGGCGCGCGAACCGGCTATTGCTTCGACGGCGATAGCATGCCGGCTCAGGGTCTCGAGCTGCCGGTCGACCTCGGCGCCGACCGCACGCGCGAAATCCGCGCTCGTCGTTACGAGGATGACCTGCGAGTCGACGCCGTGTTCGGCCTGCGACAGGAGGTCGGCGGCGACGAACGCAGCCGATGCCGAGTCATCGGCGATTACGAGCACCTCGGACGGTCCCGCGGGCATGTCAATGGCGGCCCCGTTCGGATCGGCGCTGACGAGACTCTTGGCCGCGGTAACCCACGCGTTGCCGGGGCCGAACACCTTGCCGACCGCCGGAATACTCTCGGTGCCGTAGGCCATGGCTGCAACGGCCTGCGCGCCGCCGACCTTGTAGATCGAATCGATTCCGGCCCGGGTCGCCGCAACGACGACCGCGGGGTCCGCGGTGCCGTCCGGTCGCGGAGGCGTGCAGAGAACGCGGACCGGACAGCCCGCGATCGCGGCGGGGACGGCCAGCATGATCGCGGCAGACGGCAGCGGCGCGGTGCCGGCCGGAACGTACAGGCCGACCGCGTCCAACGGCTGGGTAATGCGCTCGCAGCGCACCCCCTGCATGGTTTCGACGGCGATCGGCCGCGGCCGCTGCGCCTCGTGAAACCGGCGCACGTTGTCGATCGCGAGATCGATCGCTGCGATGGCCGCCTGGCCAAGCGCGGCTTCGGCCTCGGCACGTTCTTCGGCAGCTACCGATAGCGAGGACGGCTCGGCGCCGTCGAGTTCCAGCGTCAACGCCTTGAGGGCGGCATCGCCCTCCGTGCGGACCCGATCGAGAATCGCCTGGACGCGCTTGCGAATATCGCCGTCCGCCCGCTGCGCCGGCCGCTCGAGCAGCCGCCCTTGCGCGTCGCGGTCGAGCTCGGCCCAGGTTTCAATCCTCAGTCGCATCAGGCCAGCATCTTTTCCACGGGCAGGACGAGTAGCGAGCTCGCACCGGCCGCCTTGAGGTTTTCGAGCGTCTCCCAGAACACGTTCTCGCGGCAGACGGCGTGGATCGCGACCCGGTCCGACGAACCCTCGAGCGGCACCACGGTGGGCGCCTCGGTGCCCGGCAACAGGTCGCGAATCTCGGCGAGGGCGCTGCGCGGCGCGTGCAGCATGATGTACTTGCTCTCGCGCACCTGCAGCACACCATCGAGCCGCTGCAGGATCTTGTCGACGAGCTCCTGTTTTTCCCCGCCCAGCGGAACCTGCGTCTGGATGATGACGGCCTCGCTTTCGAGCAGCGTCTCCACCTCCGTGAGCCCGTTTGCTTTCAGCGTGCCGCCGGTAGACACGAGATCGCAGATGTAATCCGCTTTGCCGAGTTTCGGCGCGATCTCGACCGCACCGGAGAAGTACTCGATGTCCGCGGAGACCGAGTTCTCTGCGAGAAACTGCTTTAGAATACCTACATAACTTGTTGCTATTTTTGCGTTTTCAAGCGATTTTGGACCCGCGTAGCGGGTTCCCTCCGGCGCCGCGATCGATAGCCGGCAGTGACCGAAGTCGAGGTCGTAGACGCGTTTGAACAGGGCGTTCTTGCCGTTGGCGTCACGCTCGAGGCGCTTCTCCTCGACGACGTTGAGGCCGCAGATGCCGAGGTCGCACACGTCGTCGGCGACGAGGCCGGGTATGTCGTCGTCGCGAACCAGCAGCAGGTCTATCGGCATGTTCTCGCCGTAGCAGAATAGCTGGTCCTTGCTCTTGCGAACCTTCAGACCACAGCGCTCGAGCAGATCGAGCGAATGGTCGGTCAGGCGGCCGGTCTTCTGCACCGCAATCTTGATGCGCTGCTCCTTGGGATCCATAGGTGTTCCTTCAGTGGGAATGCGTGTCTTCGGAGCGGCCGGTACGACGTATTGCGGTTTCGTAGCCACCGAATCCGTCGCTCAGGAAGCGCGCCACGCGCCCGATCGTCGTGACGCTGACGCCGGTCTCATCGTGGATCTTCCGATAGGGCAGACCTTCTTCAAGCAGTTGCACTACCTGCCAGCGATCGACGAGCGCCTGAAGCTCCGCCGGCGTGCAGAGGTCCTTGAAGAAATTCCTGCACTCCTCGGCCGAGCGAAGCGTGATGACGGCTTCGAACAGCGCGTTCTCGGCGCGGGCCTGGCGGCGCTCGGAATCCTGGCGGTTGGGCTTCATTGGGCTGTACTAGTGTATTAACGCGTTAGTACGCTAATACAAGTCGGGCCGCGCTGCAAGCCCCTGTTGCGTGCGGCCGCAATCGGCCAAGTCTGTGACGCGCGGCTTAGTATCGATCGCAACCGTTGACGCATGGCTTCGAGGTCCATAGACTCCCGGGAAACTCATCGAGACCGGCTGAGGGAAAGGCCCAGTGAAGCCGGGGCAACCAGCAGAGCTAACCACTCTGACAAGGTGCCAACTCCTGCGAAGACCGCGAGTCTTCGAAAGATGAGTGTCGCTGCAACACGCGCCTGGGCGCTGAAGGGCACGGCACACTCCCTTGCGGGCTCGCAGGGTGTCCGATGAGCTTGAGAACTTGCACTCACATTGGACCCTCGGAGGCCCTGCCATGACCCGACCGAATCAGACGCACACCGGCACCCGCGCCGTTCGCGCCTCAATCGAGTCCGACACCCAGCACGGCGCCGTCGTGCCGCCGCTGTACCTGTCATCCAACTTCGCTTTCAGGGGACTCGGTGACAAGCGTCCGTACGATTACACGCGATCCGGCAATCCGACCCGCGACTCGCTCGGCGACGCGCTAAGCGATCTCGAAGGCGGCGAGGGCGCTGTCGTAACGGCATCGGGCATGGCGGCGCTCAACGTTCTCGTGCAGCGCTTGAACCCCGGCGACCTGCTCATCGCGCCGCACGACTGCTACGGCGGCACCTACCGCCTGTACGAGGCGCTTGCCGGCAAGGGGCATTTCGACCTGGAGTTTGTTGATCAGACCGATGACGCGGCGCTGGCGGCCGCCTGCGCCCGCGGGCCGAAGATGATCCTCTCGGAAACGCCCTCCAACCCGCTGTTGAGAATCGTCGACATCGCGGCGGTTGCCGAGCGGGCCCGCGCCTGCGGTGCCCTGTACGCCGTCGACAACACGTTCCTGTCTCCGGCATCGCAGCAGCCGATCTCGCTCGGCGCGGATGTCGTCATTCATTCCACGACCAAGTACATCAACGGCCACAGCGACGTCGTGGGCGGCGCGCTGATCGCCGCCGATGCTTTTGTCGCCGAAGAGCTTACGTGGTGGGCGAACTGTATCGGCGCGACCGGTGCGCCGTTCGACAGCTTTCTCACGCTGCGAGGGCTGCGCACGCTCAACGTGCGCATTCGTCAGCACGAGGCAACGGCGCGGCTGGTTGCCGAGCTCCTGAGCGAGCATCCCGGTGTTCGAAAGGTCAACTATCCGGGCCTCGACAGCCATACGGGCCACGCCATCGCGGCCAGGCAGCAAAACGGGTTCGGCGGCATGGTGAGTTTCGAAATTGCAGGCGGAGAGAGCGCCGTGAAGCGCTTCGCGCAGAGTCTCGAGCTGTTTTCGCTTGCCGAATCGCTGGGCGGTGTCGAGAGTCTCGTGTGTCATCCGGCGACCATGACTCACGCCCCGGTAGCTCCCGACGCGCTGGCCGAGGCGGGCATCTCGAATTCGCTCGTTCGCCTGTCGATCGGGCTCGAGGATCCCGAGGACCTGGCGAGCGACATCCTCGGGGCGCTCGACAGAGCCGGTGATGATTCGCAGGTCGTCCGGCCCGCGACGCCGGTGTGCGCTGCCTGAGACCGTGAGTCGCTCGCTTCCGGCGCGTCTTGAGAAACATGTCTCGGCGGAGACGCGCTATTTCGATCTGGCGGAACCCTTCGAGCTCGAGAGCGGCGCGTATCTCGAGCAGGTGCGCGTGGCGTATCGAACCTGGGGCACGCTGTCGGAGCAGGACCCGTCTGCGGTCCTCGTGTGCCACGCCCTGACGGGCTCGGCCGACGCTGACCGTTGGTGGCCCGGGCTGATCGGCGAGGGCGCCGCCTTCGATCCGGCCGATGACTATATCGTCTGCGCAAACATACTCGGGAGCTGTTACGGCACGACCGGGCCGGCCAGCGAGGTACCGGGCGGCGAACGCCGCTACCAGGCCGACTTTCCCGCCATCACGGTGCGCGACATGGTTCGCCTCCAGGCGCGCCTGCTCGACAGTCTCGGCGTGACCCGGCTGTCGCTGGTTACGGGTCCGTCGCTGGGCGGCATGCAGGCGCTCGAGTGGGCCTGTCTTTATCCCGGCCGTGTCGATTGCATCGTGCCGATCGGCGTCGGCAGTCGGCACTCGCCGTGGTGCATCGGCTTAAGCGAGTCGCAGCGCGCTGCGATAGAAGCCGATCCGAACTGGAAGGGCGGCTACTACGGCGAAGACCGGCGTCCGGAGAAGGGACTCGCGGCGGCTCGCATGATCGCGGTCTGCGCGTACCGCAGCTGGACGTCGTTCGAGTCTCGCTTCGCGCGCAAGCGGCGCGACGATGGCCGCTTCGAGGTCGAGTCCTACCTGCGTTACCAGGGCGAAAAGTTCAACGATCGCTTCGATGCGAACACCTACTTCACGCTGACCAGGGCCATGCACACGCACGACCTGGCACGCGGAAGAGGCGATATCGAGGCTGTCCTGGGCAGCCTCGAGCTGCCCGCGCTAGTGGTTTCGGTGAGCAGCGACACGCTGTACCCGCCCGAAGAGCAGGTGTTCCTGGCCGAGCACCTGGGCAACGCCCGCTACGCGGTCCTCGAGTCGCCCAACGGACACGACGGCTTCCTGATCGAGACGGACACGCTCGCGGCGATGATCCGCACGTTTCGGGAGGATGCGCGCGCAGCCCCGGCCCGCATCCGCGGCCGATTCGCGGGATGATCAGGCAGTCCGGCTCAGGCGCCTGACGACGAGATCGGTGAAATCGTCCGTGCCGATCGCCGTATCCGATGGTCCGGCAATGTCGGCCGTGCGGGCGCCATCGCGAATGACCGAGTGCAAGGCCGACTCGACCGCATTCGCTTCCTCGTCGAGCCCGAGGCTCAGCCGCAATAGCATGGCGACGCTCGCGATCGTGGCGGCCGGGTTGGCAATGCCCTTGCCCGCGATGTCCGGGGCGGAGCCGTGAATCGGCTCATACAGGCCGCGTGCGGAGTCGCCCAGCGAGGCCGAGGGCAGGAGCCCGAGTGAGCCGGCCAGCATCGACGCTTCGTCGGTCAGGATGTCGCCGAACATGTTCTCGGTCACGATGACGTCGAAGTCGGCGGGACGGCTCAACAGGTGCATAGCCGCCGCGTCGACGAGCAGCGTTTCGAGCTCGAGGTCGCCGAACTCCCGCGCGATTACCCGATTCGTCGTGTCGCGCCACAGCCGCGACGTTTCGAGCACGTTGGCCTTGTCTACCGAACACAGCTTGCCGCGGCGGTCCGTCGCGAGCCTCGCCGCGACGCGAATCACGCGCTCGATCTCGGCGACCGTATACGTGCACAGGTCACTGGCCGATTCGGCATCGCGCTGCTTGTCACCGAAGTAGATGCCGCCGGTCAGCTCTCGCACGACGACGAGATCGACACCGTCGAGGTACTCGACCTTGATCGGGGACGCGTCGGCGAGCTCGGGCAGCACGACCACGGGTCGCAGGTTGGCGTAGACGCCGAGCTCCGAACGCAGCGCGAGCAGGCCCTGCTCCGGCCGCACGGCGGCATTTGGATCCGACCACTTCGGGCCGCCGACCGCGCCGAGCAGGACGGCATCGCTCTCGAGGCAGCTTGCGACCGTATCTTGAGGCAGCGGATTGCCGGTCGCGTCAATGGCCGCGCCGCCGGCGAGCTGGTGACTGAACGAGAAGCCGTGCCCGGCTTCAGCCGCGACCGCTTCGAGGACGGCCTGGCCCGCCGACGACACTTCGGGACCCACGCCGTCCCCGGGCAGAATCGTGATCAGGGCTTCCATGGCCGCTCCGCTTCGAACCTGGCGATGGCGGCCTCCTGTCGGCGCAGGAAACCCAGCTGGTCGATGCCTTCCAGCAGACAGTGCCGGGCGAAGGCGTCAATCGGGAATTCGATTCGCCGGCCGTCGGGGAGCGCGAGGGTCGTGGTCTCGAGATCGATCTCGATCTCGGCGCCCGGATTCGCGAGCAGCCATTCGTGGGTCGCTTCGTCCACGACCACGGGCACGAGCCGGTTCTTGAGCGCATTGCTGCGAAAGATGTCCGCGATTTCGGTCGAGACGACGGCGGCTACGCCGTAGTCGGCCAGCGCCCACGGCGCGTGCTCGCGTGAGGAACCACAGCCGAAGTTGCGGCCGGCCACGAGGATGCCGGCGCCGCGTGCCTCCTCCGTGTTGAGCGGGAAATCAGCCTTGAGCTTGCCGTCGCTATCGAAGCGAAGATCGTAGAACAGCTTTTCGCCGAAGCCTTCGCGCGTCGTCGCCGTCAGGAACCGCGCCGGAATGATCTGGTCGGTGTCGATGTCCCGGGTCGGGATGACGACGGTGCGTGACCGGATGCTTTTGATCGCCTGCATAGTCGCTCGCTGTGTTGTTCGCCGATGGAGTCGCGGTCAGGACAGGTAGTGGCGGGGGTCCGCCAGCTTGCCGCGAACGGCCGAGGCCGCGGCGGTCGCCGGGCTTGCGAGCACGGTGCGCGCGCCGACGCCCTGCCGGCCTTCGAAATTGCGGTTGCTCGTGCTGACCGACAGCTGGCCGGGCAGGGCGATGTCGCCGTTCATGCCGAGGCACATCGAGCAGCCCGCCTCGCGCCATTCGGCACCGGCCTCGACGAATACCCGGTCGAGGCCCTTGTCCTCGGCGGCGCGCTTGACCTCCTCGGAGCCCGGCACGACAAGCATGCGCACGCCGTCGGCGACCCTGCGGCCCGCGAGTACGGCTGCGGCCTGCTCGAAGTCGGACAGGCGGCCGTTCGTGCAACTGCCGATGAACACGACGTCGACGTCCTGCTCGGTCATCGGCTTGCCGGTTTCGATCTGCATGTAGTCCACGGCCTTCCTGAAACTCTCGTCGCTGCCGCCGTCGGGAACCGGTTCGGAAATGCCGAGCACCATGCCAGGGTTGGTGCCGAAGGTTACCATCGGCTCCAGCCGGCTCGCGTCAATGCTGACGCTTCGGTCAAATTCCGCATCCGGATCACTGGCCAGGCCGCGCCAGCGTTCCACGGCTTGGTCGAACGCCTCACCCGCCGGCGCGCGCGGCCGCCCCGAAAGGTACTCGACGGTCGTGTCGTCGGGGGCGATCATCCCGGCCCTCGCGCCGGCCTCGATCGACATGTTGCAGATCGTCATGCGCTGCTCCATGTCGAGCGCCTCGATCGTGGCACCGCGATACTCGATCACGTGCCCGGTGCCGCCGTCGACGCCAATCTGCCCGATGATTGCGAGGATCAGGTCCTTGGCGCCGACCCCGGCGGCGGTGCGCCCCTCGATCTCGATTGCGAGCGTCCTGGGTTTGCGCTGCAGCACGCATTGTGTGGCGAGCACGTGGCCCACCTCGGTCGTGCCGATGCCGAAGGCGAGGGCGCCGAACGCGCCGTGGGTACTGGTATGGCTGTCGCCGCAGACGATCGTTTTGCCGGGCTGCGTTGCGCCGAGTTCCGGGCCGATGACATGGACAATGCCGCGCTTGCCGCTGCCGAAGCCCAGCAGTTCGATGCCGAAATCGGCGCAGTTGGCCTCCATCTGGCGGATCTGCCTGACGGCGTTTTCGCCGACGACCTCGAGGTCGCGAAACGTCGTTACGGGCGTCGTCGGTGTCGAGTGATCCATCGTCGCCAGCGTCAGATCCGGCCGGCGGACGCTTAAGCCCGCGTCCCGCAGGACCTGGAACGCCTGCGGCGTAGTGACCTCGTGGATCAGGTGCAGATCGATGTACAGGACGGCCGGTGTCGCTTCGGTCTCCGGGACCACGACGTGCTGGTTCCAGACCTTCTCGAACAGGGTCGCCATCAGATCGTTGCCCGATCGACCGCAGATTTGGCCGGCGCCGGACCCCGTGCCCGGCGTCGGAGCACGCGGTTGCTGACTTCGAGGCAGGCCTGGCTGCCGGCCTCGACGATATCCACGCTCGTACCTCGGCCGCGATAGCTCTCCCCGTCGTGTTCGACGCTGACCGTGACTTCGCCCTGGGCGTCCTCGCCTATCGAGGCGCTGTGCAGCTCGAAATTCTTGAGCGTCAACGCGACACCCGTGATGTCTTCGATGGCCTGGAACGCGGCGGCAATCGGGCCGTCGCCGGTTGCCTTCCGGCGGGCTTCCTTGCCGTCTTCACCGACCAGGACGATCTCGGTCTCGGCGGCCTGGCCCGTGGCCGTGTTCACGGTCAGGGATTTCATATGCCATGGGCCGGCCGACGTGCCGTCGACGTTCATGATGATTGCCTCGATGTCGCCATCGAAGACGTCCTTCTTGAGATCGGCGAGCTTCTTGAACTCCTTGAACGCGCGGTTGGTCTCGAATTCGTCGAGATCGAAGCCGAGCTCGCGGACCCGGTCGCGAAACGCGTGCCGTCCGCTGTGCTTGCCGAGGACGAGGTTCGACCGGCTCAGGCCGACGTCGGCCGGCTGCATGATTTCGTAGGTCGACGCGTGCTGCAGCATGCCGTGCTGGTGGATACCGGCCTCGTGCGCGAACGCGTTTTCGCCGACGATGGCCTTATTGCGCGGAACGTGCATGCCGGTGATGCTCGACACGAGGCGCGAGGCAGGGTAGAGGCGCCGGCTGTCGATACCCGTCGTCAGCTCGAAGAACTCCTCGCGGGTCTTCACGGCCATGACGACTTCCTCGAGGCTGCAGTTGCCGGCACGCTCACCGATGCCGTTGATCGTGCACTCGATCTGCCTCGCGCCGGCGGACACCGCGGCCAGGCTGTTGGCTACGGCCATACCGAGATCGTTGTGGCAATGCACCGACAGCACCACGTCATCGATATTCTCGACGTGATCCTTGAGGTAGCGGAACAGCTTGTCGAACTCGGCCGGGACGGTATAGCCCACGGTGTCCGGTATGTTGATCGTCGTCGCGCCGGCTTCGATGGCCGCCGACACGACTTCGGCGAGATAACCGAGCTCCGTGCGCGAGGCGTCCTCGGGTGAGAACTCGACGTCCGACACGAGCTCCCGGGCCATGCGGATCGCGCCGACGGCGCTTTTGATGATCTCTTCCTTCGCCATCTTGAGCTTATACTCGCGATGAATCGCGCTCGTCGCCACGAACACGTGAATCCTGTGCCGATCCGCGCCCTTGACAGCCGCATGCACCTTCTCGATGTCATCCGGGTTGCAGCGGGCGAGTCCGCAGATCGTCGGACCGAGATTCTCGTCGGCGATTGCCTTCACGGCGTCGAAGTCGCCCGGAGAGGCGGCGGGAAAGCCTGCCTCGATGATGTCGACGTTGAGCTCGGCCAGCGACTTGGCGACCCGGAGCTTCTCGCGCAGCGTCATGCTGCATCCGGGAGCCTGCTCGCCATCGCGCAGGGTGGTATCGAAAATACGTATCCGGTTGTCGTTGTCGCTCGTCATGCTGTGTCTCCGCTTGCCGCGATGAAGGCGCTCGCTATTCCGTCAGCCAGTCCATCCGGCTCCTCAGCTCCTTGCCTACTGTCTCGATCGGGTGGTCCAGGTCGGCCTGCATGCGGCGACGGAATTCGGGCATGCCCTGTTCGTTCTCGGCGATCCAGTTGCGGGCGAAGGTCCCATCCTGAATGTCCTTGAGGACGCTCTGCATGGCCTCGCGAGACGCCTCGTCGACGACCCGCGGCCCGCTGACCATGTCGCCCCAGGCGGCCGTATCGCTGATGAACTCATGCATCTTCCGCAAGCCGCCTTCGTGCAACAGGTCGACGATCAATTTGAGTTCGTGCATGACCTCGTAGTAGGCGACTTCCGGCTGGTAGCCGGCCTCGACCAGCGTTTCGAAGCCCGCGACGATGAGCTCGGTTGCGCCGCCGCAGAGCACGGCCTGTTCACCGAACAGGTCCGTCTCGGTTTCCTCGGCAAATGTCGTCTCGATAACGCCCGCCCGGGCACCGCCAATGCCGGCGGCATAGGCCAGAGCCAGTGTCAGTGCGTCGCCGGTTTCGTCGCGTTCGACGGCGACGAGGCAGGGGACGCCGTGGCCTTCCTCGTATTGCCGCCGAACGAGGCCGCCCGGGCCTTTCGGCGCGATGAGTACGACATTGAGATCCGCCCGAGCCGATATCTGTTTGAAATGCACGGCGAAGCCGTGCGCAAACAGCAGGGTCGCACCCTCGTCGATATCGTCGAGGATCGACTCGTACAGCGTCTTCTGGACCATATCCGGGGTCAAGAACGCGACGATCGTCGCACCTTTGACCGCTTCGTTCGGTTCCATCACGTTCAGGCCGGCCGCCTCGGCCTTGGCAAAGCTTTTGCCGCTCGATCGAAGCCCGACGACGACATCGAAACCCGAATCCCTGAGATTGAGCGCGTGGGCGCGTCCCTGGCTTCCGTAGCCGAGTACTGCAATACGCTTGCCGTCCAGGCAGGTCGAATCAACGTCGGCATCCGTGTAGAGCTTCATGTGCTGTCCTCTCGTTTCAATCGTTACGGCGAAAAATCAAAAAAAACCCCGCGATCCGTTGCGGATGCGGGGTTTGCGTGTCTGTCCCTCGTGCTACGCGCTACCCGCATTGTCTCCCGATAAGGAGGAGACCGAGGTCGAGCTCGACAAGCTTCGTCGTCGCCGTGGCTGCGATAGTGGCGCTCAGGTACGTCATGGCGGCATCATGTTGTACGCCTCGATGCTTGTCAACTTTATTAGATATCAGTTACTTGTGTTACTAAATAGTCTGCGGCAGGAGGCCGAAACGCGGGGCGTGATATATGCAGCGAACTTATGTCGTTCCGGGGTGGTGATCGTAGGTTCATATGTTATTCTTCCCGAAAGGAACTTAGGGACCTCAACAGAATCAAGGAATAACAGGCGGGGAAACCGAAACAAAGAGTTCGGTTAGCCACTTTAGCGAGAGAAGAGAAAGGTCCATACAAGGTAATCGCCGCGGCGAGCTTGGAGAGAGTCGCCGGCGCTTTCAGGAGCAAGGCCATTGCGTCCTGACAATAATAATTTGCCATGTATTCAACGGATACGTTGCATATCTCTCCGTATAAACAAGTAGAAATAACTCGACCCATGAAGGAGCGTTCATGAAACGGTGCATAACGAGCAGTCGGCGCGTGGCCATTGCGGCTTTGGCGACATCGGTCATCGCGGCATCCGGCAGCGTTTTCGCCCAATCCGTCGATCAGGTCCTGGAAGCGGGACAACGTCGTCTTACCCTGGCCCAGCAGTCGCAGGAGCGTATCAACCAGATAGTGGAAGGTACGCGTTCGCTGGAAGACCAGTATCGGGGTATTAATAAGGAGATCGACGGTCTCCGGGTGTACAACCGCCTCATGGAGGCTCAGGTCGCGGGGCAGCAGGCAACGCTGGCCGACATCGCGATATCGGTCGATCAGGTTGACATGATCAACCGCCAGATCTTTCCGCTGATGACACGAATGATCGACGGCCTCGAGCAGTCGATCGCATTGGACGTGCCGTTCCTGATGGAAGAACGCACCAGGCGTGTCAATGACCTCAAGGACATTCTCGAGCGTTCCGACGTGAGCGTCTCCGAGAAATTCCGCAAGGTGATGGAGGCCTACCAGATCGAAAACGACTACGGCAGCTCCGTCGACACCTACGAGCAGTCGCTCACCCTGGACGACGGCCAGACCCGCAGCTACAGCATGCTCCGCGTCGGTCGCGTGGGTCTGTACTTCCAGTCGGAAGACGCCAAGATCACGGGTCGCTGGGACAACGAGGCCCGTGACTGGATACTCGACGGCTCCGCTCGCAACGAAATTCGCAAGGGCCTGAGAATGGCCAAACAGCTGATCGCGCCGGAGGTCATCGTCATTCCGGTGAGCGCACCGACACCCGCGGAGGCCGGATAAATGAAACGTATTACGACTATCGTTACGGCCGGAATCCTGGCGCTGGGCGCCAGCGCAACGCAGGCTCAGGACTCCCGCAGCATGGGTGAACTGCTCGACCTGATCCAGCAGGGTCAGGCGCGCGACAGCCAGGAAGCTCGGCAGCGCGAGGCGGAGTTCGCGCAGCAGCGCAACCAGCAGGAGCAGCTCCTGAACCAGGCACGCGCCGAGCGCTCACGGCTCGAGCGTGAAAGCGCGCGTCTCGAGCAGGCGTTCTCCGACAACCAGCAGGAAATCATCACGGCCCGCGCCAACCTCGAGGAACGCCTGGGCGCGCTCAAAGAGCTGTTCGGCGAGTTGCAGAAGGTCGCCGGCGAAGCACAGGGCATGTTCAACCAGTCGCTGACCAACCTGCAGTTCCCGGAGCGCGAGGCGTTCCTCGTCGAACTCGGCAGCAAGATGGCCGGCGCCTCCGAGCTCGCTCAGATCGAAGACATCGAAACTCTCTGGTACGAACTGCAGCGCGAGATCGTTGAATCCGGCAAGGTCGTTAGCTTTCCGTACCTCGTGACGCAGGCCAACGGCGAACAGGTCGAGAAGGAAGTCGTTCGTGTCGGCGTATTCAATCTCGTGTCCGACGACGGCTACCTTCGGGTCACCAACGAAGGCAACGTTGCGGCGCTCGCGCGGCAGCCGGAATCTCGTCTGGCCGGCACGACGTCCGACCTGATGAATGCCGATTCCGGCGTCGTCGCATTCGGCCTCGACGTCACCCGCGGCGGCATCCTGAGCCTGCTCGTGCAGTCGAAGACGATCGGGGATCGCATCGAAGACGGCGGTATCGTCGGCTACTGCATCATCGCTCTCGGTATACTCGGGCTGCTCATGGCTATCTGGCGCTGGATCGGCCTTTCGAACGACAGCCGCAAGGTCGCCGCTCAGCTCAAGCGCGACTCTGCAACGACCGACAATCCGCTGGGCCGCGTGCTCGCGGCCTACGAGAGCAACGCCAACGCCGATACCGAGACGATCGAGCTCAAGCTCAGCGAGGCGGCGCTCAAGGAGATGCCGGGCCTCACCAAGGGCCTGCTGTTCATCAAGGTGATTTCGGTCGTCGCTCCGCTGATGGGACTGCTCGGTACGGTCACGGGTATGATCCAGACCTTCCAGGTCATCACGCTCTACGGCGCGGGCGATCCGAAGCTCATGGCAGGCGGTATCTCGCAGGCCCTGATGACGACGGTACTCGGCCTGGTCGTGGCTATCCCGATGGTGCTTCTGCACACGGTCGTCAGCGGCCAGAGCAAGAAGATCATCAACATCCTGCAGTCGCAGAGCGCCGGTCTCGTCGCTCAGCACTCGGAGAAGAGCCACTAGCGCCGCGGAGGATCAGCCATGTTCTGGCTAATTGATGCTTATGAAGCAATCCGCGATTTCATGGGGCTCGGTGGCCCCGTGCTGAAGGCGATCGCGGCGACGATCTTCGTCATGTGGGTTCTCATCGTGGAGCGGATCCTGTACTTCCGCTCCACCTTGAAGACCAGGGCTCGGGACATTCAGAACGCATGGGAAGGCCGCTCCGAACGGCGGTCCTGGGAGGCCTTGCAGATCCGTGAGATGATGATTTCCCAGTTCAGCATCTCGGTGAATCGCGGTATCGCGATGATCCAGACGCTCGTGGCGCTGTGCCCGCTGCTGGGGCTGCTTGGCACCGTGACGGGCATGATCGCCGTCTTCCAGGTGCTCGCCGTATCGGGCTCGGGCAACGTCCGCGCCATGGCGGCCGGCGTGTCCCAGGCCACGGTCCCGACGATGGCCGGAATGGTCGGCGCGCTGTCAGGCGTACTTCTGGTAACGCTGCTGTCCCGACGGGCGGCACGCGAGGTCGAGTTCCTCGAGGACTCGATGACCATGGATCACTAGCGGGGACATCGAATGCGCAAACATGATTTCAATTTCGGTGGCGAAGAGGAAGAGAACGAGATCAACCTCACCCCGATGCTGGACGTGGTCTTCATCATGCTGATCTTCTTCATCGTGACGGCCTCCTTCATCAAGGAGGCCGGCATCGACGTCAACCGTCCGGATGCGCCGGTGACCGAATCGACCCCGGAAGATTCGAACATCCTCATCGCGATCCGGGCGAACGACGAGATCTACATCGATCGGCGCATGATCGACCCGCGCGCGCTGCAGTCCAACATCCAGCGTATGCACGCGGAAAATCCCGAGGGTTCGGTGGTCATTCAGGCGCACAGGGCATCGACGAACAAGATGCTCGTTACCGTCATGGATGCCGCGAGGGACGTCGGCGTCTACAACATTTCTATCGCTGAAAGCCAGCAATAGGGAGAATCGATATGCGCGGTCAAAGGAACCGATTGGGCGGTGAAGAAGAAGAAAACGAGATCAACCTGACGCCCATGCTGGACGTCGTATTCATCATGTTGATCTTCTTCATCGTGACGGCAACCTTCATCAAGGAAGCCGGCATCGAGGTGAGCCGGCCGTTGGCGTCGACGGCGGACGAGCAGGGCGATGCATCTATTCTCGTCGCCATCAGCCCGTCGGACGAAATCTGGATCGACAAGCGGCCCGTGGAACCATCCGCGGTGCCCGGCGTGATCAAGCGCCTGCACGTCGAGAATCCGAAGGGATCGCTGGTTATCCAGGCCGACCAGGAATCGACGAATGACAAGCTGGTCATCGTCATGGAAGCGGCCAAGGACGCCGGCATAGCCAACGTCGCCATCTCCACGGATGACGAATGAGCGGGAACCACGCCGAACGCGGTCTGTCTCAACGATAAGACCGGGCGCGGCACTGAGGACGCGGCTTCTGCCGCCGAGGAGAGCCACACGATGATGGGTCGTTATGCATTCTCAATAGTCGTAGGCGTCGTCGTGACGCTTAGCCTGCTGTTCATCATGCAGCTGCTGATTGCGACCGGTAAGCAGGCACTCAGCAAGCCGCGCGAGCGCGCGCAGCTAGAGTTCGTGCGTGTCAAGCGCAACGAGAACCTCCAGACGGACGACTTTACGCCGGACAAGCCGCCGCCGCCGCCGGAGATACCGCCCGAAGTGCCGCCGCAGGAAATGGACTCGGTAGATCCGAACGCCCCGACGATCAATGTGGCGGCGCCCACCGTGAGTCCCGATGGCAATATTGGCGGTCCCGGCGCCATGAACATCGCCGAGGGCGACTATCTGCCGATCGTACGCGTCGCACCCGTGTACCCGGCGCGGGCACTTCAGCGTGGGCTGGAAGGCTACGTGGACCTGGTGTTCACGGTGACCACAGCCGGTACCGTCCGGGATCCGGTCGTCGAGTTCTCGACCAGCAGCCTGTTCGACCGCGCCGCTATTCGCGCCGTACTCAAATTCAAGTACAAACCACGGGTAGTCGATGGACAGCCCGTCGACGTACCGAACGTAAAGACGCGCATTCGTTTTCAACTCGAGGAATGATCTGACCCAGTTCAATCGGGTAACGGAACCTGGCGGGACCACTCAAAACGAGACGATTTGATATGACCAGACAACGACTGTCACTGAGGATTTGTTTCGCGATCGTCTGTGCTCTGCTCGTGAGCGGCAACGTTCATGCGCAGCGTGCCAATGACGAAGCGGAAGCCGATAACACCAAGACCAAGCAGGCGGAAGCGGTCAGCAAGGAAGTCTACGACCAGATCACCAAGGCTCAGGAGCTCGTCGAGGCCGAGGACTACCAGGCCGCGCTGCGTATCCTCGAGCGCCTCTACAATCCCGACAAGCTGACCGAGTACGAGCAGGGTAACGTCCTGAACTACATCGGCTTCGTGCACTACAACATGGGCAATGTGCAGAGGGCGCTCGCCACCTACGAGAAGATGATCGCCATCCCGAGCCTCGAGGCGCAGTTGTTGAAGTCCACGACTTACACACTGGCGCAGCTCAACATGATGGAGGAGAACTACGACCGGACGCTGCAGCTCATGCAGAACTGGTTCAGGATGGAGACGAATCCGCAGCCAGAGGCGTTCATCCTTATGGCGCAGGTGTATTACCAGCTTCAGGACTACGACGCCATGATCCCCCAGATCGAGCGCGGCATGGACGTCGCTCGTGAAAAGGAGAAGGAGATCAAGGAAGACTGGTGGGTGCTGCTGAATTTCGCCTACTTCCAGAAAGAGAACTACGCCAAGGTCCGCGATATCCAGAAGATACTGCTCGAGAACTGGCCCAACAAGAATTACTGGTTCTCGCTGGCCGGCGCGTATACCGAACTCGGTGAGGATAACAACCTGATCGCCGCTTATGACGCTGCTTATACCCAGGGCATGCTCGAGAAAGAGAACGAGTTCGTCACGATGGCGCAGCTCTACCTGCAGCGCGAGGTTCCCTACAAGGCCGCCAAGATACTGACCGAGGAAATGGAGAGCGGCACGGTCGAAGAGAGCGCCCGCAACTACCGGCTGCTGTCCCAGGCCTGGATGCTCAGCCAGGAAGATCGCAAGGCAATACCGGCGCTGCAGGAAGCAGCCCGCCTTTCCGATGACGGCGAGCTCGACGTGCGGCTGGGCAACACCTACCTCAACCTCGGCGAGTACGCCGAATGCGCGAAGGCCGTTCGTGCCGGGCTGCGCAAGGGCGGCCTGAAAAACCCGGACAATGCACAGATATCTCTCGGTATGTGCCTGTACAACCTGCGTGAATACAGCGACGCGATCCAGAGCTTCGAGGCCGCGGCGAGAGTCAGCAAGTCCCGCAGCATTTCGAATCAATGGATTCGTGTAATCCAGGCCGACGTCGAACGCAATCGACAGATTCGGCTGGCGGAGCAGGCCGCACGCAAGAAGCGTGAAGAGGTGCAGGCGCGGCTGGCGAAAAGACAGCGGATCTGAACGCTACGCGGCGCTTCAAAGCCAGGCAAATGGGGGCGTTGACCATCGCTGGTCAACGCCCCTAAACTTATGCGCCATTTGAATCCGAGGACACTCAGGCTATGCCCAAAGTCACCTATATCACTCCCGACGGCACGAAGCACGACGTCGAGCTCGAGAACGGCTATTCGATCATGGAAGGAGCGATCAACAACAATATCGAGGGTATCGTTGCCGAGTGTGGTGGCGCCTGCGCCTGCGCAACCTGCCACAGCTATGTCGATGAGGCCTGGCTGGACAAGATTCCCGAGATGGATGATATGGAAGACTCGATGCTGGACGCGGCCTTTGAGCGCAAGGACAACAGCCGGCTTACCTGCCAGATCGAAATGCACGACGGACTGGACGGCATCGTCATACACGTCGCGGACAACGAGTACTGACCTGATTCGACGGGCACTGGCCGGCGCAAAACATCAATGGCCCGAGTCGGGCTAGCGCAGGTCAGTTTCCAGGCGTCCGATTACCATGCGCTGGATCTCCGAGGTCCCTTCGTAGATCTCGGTGATCTTGGCGTCGCGGAAGTAGCGCTCGACCGGCAACTCTTTGCTGTAGCCCATGCCGCCGTGAATCTGCACGGCCTGATGCGCGACCCACATGCAGGTCTCTGACGCATACAGTTTCGCGATACTCGCGTTGAGGGTGTTTCTGCTGCCGGTTCGCTTGCTGCGCTCCTTGCTCCACGCCGCCTGCAAAACCAGCAGCCTCGACGCTTCGATGCGGGTCTTCATGTCGGCCAGCTTGTTCTGAATTGTCTGGAAATTGCCGATTAAATCGCCGAACGCCTTTCGCTCACGGGAATAGTCGAGCGCGGCCGTGTACGCGGCCTGGGCGATGCCGAGCGCCTGGGCGGCGATACCGATGCGGCCGGAGTCCAGGACCGTCATCGCGATCTTGAAGCCTTCGCCTTCGTCGCCGATACGATTGCCGGCAGGGCAGACGTAGTCGGTGAGCTCGATTTCGCAGGTGGCGGAAGCCCTGATTCCGAGCTTGGGCTCATGCTTGCCCCGATGGAACCCTTGAGCTTCGGCATCGACGACGAAGGCCGAGATGCCGAGATCGTTGCCGTCGGCGTCTTCGGTCTGTGCAAACAGGATCACGTAGCGAGCGACGGGACCCGACGTGATCCACGATTTCTTGGCGTTGATGACGTAGTGGCCGCCATCGGCGGACCGCCTGGCTCGCGAGCGCATGTTACGGGCGTCGGATCCGGACTGCGGCTCGGTCAGCGCGTAGGCGCCATTGACTTCGCCGGTCGCGACGGGTTTCAGGAACTCGAGTTTCTGCGCCTCGCTGCCGAACTCCAGCAGCGGAACGCCGTACAGCGAGTTGTTGACCGACACGATGGTTCCGTGCGCGGCGTCCGCTGCCGAAATCTCCATCATCACGAGCACATAGCAAATCGTATCGAGGCCCGAACCGCCGTAGGCCTCGGGTACTTCCACGCCCATGAAGCCGAGCTCCCCGGCGGCTCGAATCGTATCCGTGGGAAATTCGCCACTCTCATCGAATTGCGCCGCAACGGGCACGATTTCGTTCTGAGCGAACTCCTGCGCGGCAGCCTGGATCATTTCCTGGTCTTCGGTTAAGGCAAAGTCCATGTTTCCTCCCTGAAGGTCGAAATATTATATAGAATTCAACGTTGCGCGCGTTCCGCGCACGAGTTTCAGCGATTCAAGCCAACCATCCACACCAGGAGAGAAGTGATGTCGATCGAATCCGGGCAGCCGATGCCAAGCGGCACCTTTGGTGTCATGACCGAATCAGGACCGGGCGCAATGTCCACGGAAGAACTGTTTGCCGGCAAGAAGGTCGTCCTTGTTTCGGTACCGGGCGCGTTCACGCCGACCTGCTCGATGAATCATTTACCCGGATTCGTCGACCATGCCGATGCGCTGACCGAGAAGGGTGTCGACACCATTGCCTGCATGGCGGTCAACGACGTGTTCGTCATGGACGCGTGGGGCAAGGATCGAGGCGTCGGCGACAAAGTGCTCATGCTGGCCGACGGCAACGGCGAATATGCCACGGCGCTCGGCCTTGAAATGGACGCTTCGGGCTTCGGCATGGGCATGCGCGGGCAGCGCTTCGCTATTGTCGTCGACGACGGTGTTGCCACGCACGTCGCGGTCGAAGGTCCGGGCGAATTCGAGGTCAGTAAGGCGGAGTCGGTGCTGGCCGCGCTCTGACCGCGTCTAGTCCAGAGCGTCGGTCAACGCCGGTACGGCGTCGAACAGGTCCGCAACGAGACCGATGTCGGCGACCTCGAAGATCGGCGCATCCTCGTCCTTGTTGATCGCGACGATGGTGCCGGCATCCTTGATGCCGGTGAGATGCTGAATTGCCCCGGAGATGCCGACGGCGATATACAGATCCGGCGCGATGATCTTCCCGGTCTGGCCGACCTGCATCTCGTTTGGCACGTAACCCGCGTCCACCGCGGCGCGGGACGCGCCGACGCCGGCCGTAAGCTTGTCGGCGAGCGCGTAGATGATGTCGAAGTTCTCGGCGCTGCCGAGGGCGCGCCCGCCCGAGACGACCTTGGCGGCCGTCTGCAAATCCGGCCGGTCGGAACTGCCGGATTCCACGCCGACGAACCGCGTGTGGGTCGGCAGGTCGGCGCGGCTTTCGAAGCTCTCGATGGCGGCCGAACCGTCACCGGGCACCGCGCGGTACGATGCGACTCGAACCGTCGCGACCACGGTATGCCCCGCGGGCGCCTCGACCGTCAGAATTGCATTGCCCGCGTAGATCGGCCGTTTGAACGTGTGACTACCCTCGACGCTCATGATGTCGCTGATCTGGTTCACGCCCAGCAGGGCCGCGACGCGCGGCATGAGGTCCTTGCCGAAAGTCGTCGACGGCCCGAACACGTAGTCGTAGCCCTCGGCCGCGGCCACGAGCTGCGGCGCAATGACCGCTGCGAGCGGATGCTCGTTGGCGGGATCGATAGCCGTCAGGACGCGGCCGACCGAGCTGAGCTCGGCCGCGCCGCCGGCCACCGGTTCCCCGGCGGCTGCGAATACGATCACGTCGATCTCGGCGCCGTCGATCTCGGCCGCGCAGGCCACGCACTTTGCAGTGCTGGGATTCAGGGTTTGGCCGTTGTGCTCGGCGACAATGAGTACCTTCGACATTACACGAGCCCCTTGTCTTTGAGCGCACCGACCAGGCTGCCGACGTCGTCGACCATGATGCCTTTCTGGCGGGCTTCCGGGGGATCGAAGCGCTGTTCGACCAAGGCCGGGCTTGCGTCGATGCCCAGCGCATCGAGGGCGATGGAATCCAGCGGCTTTTTCTTAGCTTTCATGATGTCGGGCAGCTTGACATAGCGCGGTTCGTTGAGGCGCAGGTCGACCGTCACGACCGCGGGCAGCTCGATTTCGATCGTCTCCAGCCCGGCGTCCACTTCGCGGGTGATCGTCGCGCGGTTGCCGTCGATCCCGACCTTGGACGCGAATGTTGCCTGCGGGCGGTTCCATATCGCCGCGAGCATCTGCCCCACCTGGTTGTTGTCATCGTCGATCGCCTGCTTGCCTAGCAGAACCAGCTCCGCGTTCTCGCGCTCGATGAGCGCGTGGAAAACCCGGGCCCGGTCAAGCGATGCCATTGTTTCGCCGGCCTGAACGAGAATTGCCCGATCCGCGCCCATTGCCAGGCCGGTCCTGAGCTGCTGCTGCGCCTCATCCGGCCCGATGGATACGACGACGACTTCGCTGGCGTCGCCGCGCTCGCGCATGCGCAGGGCTTCCTCGAGAGCGATTTCATCGAAGGGATTGATACTCATCTTCACGCCGTCGGTCTCGACGCCGCTGCCGTCCTTCCTGACGCGTACACGAACGTTGTAGTCGACGGCACGCTTGAGGCCGACCAGTATTTTTTCCACCTGCTGATCTCCGGTTGAATAACCCTGCACGGAGTGATTCCGCGACCGGGATGCGTATTGTGTCGAAGCGCTCTCGGGTGTACAAGACCTTGCAGGCCGGTAGGGAATAGTGCGCATGCCGGACTTCGGTCCAATCATTTCGGCGGCGGACCTCGCGACTCTGCTCAGCGCGGATGACGTGACCGTCATCGACTGCCGGTTCAATCTCGCGGATCCGCCTGCCGGCCGGCGGGACTGGCTCGAGTCGCATATACCTTCCGCGAGCTACGTCGATCTCGACCGTGACCTGTCTGCGGCGAAGGGTCCGGCAACGGGCAGGCATCCACTGCCCGACGCCGAATCTCTGGAGCGCGTCTTTGCCCGGGCCGGCGTCGAGCCGGGCGGCCGTGTCGTGGTGTACGATGCTTCGCACGGAGGCATCGCGGCCCGCGCCTGGTGGTCGCTCCAGTGGCTCGGGCATGAAGCCGTGGCGCTTCTCGACGGGGGATATGCGGGGTGGGTCGCCGATGGCTATCCGTTCGAGAGCGGCGAGTCTGGCGTTGGACCCGGGAACTTCAAGGCGACGGGCCCCGCGCGTCCGACCGTCACGACCGATGAGGTCCTGGCAGGGCTTTCGGAGCCTGGTCGGCTGCGGCTCGTCGATGCGCGCGAAGCCGCCCGATACCGCGGTGAGCACGAGCCGATCGACCGCAAGGCCGGCCGTATTCCGGGTGCGCGAAACTTGCCGTTCACCGACCTCGTCGATGAGGCGGGCCACTTCCTCGATGCAGCGAACATTCGGCAGCGCCTTGCTGCCGTGCTGGGTGAGGATGCCTCGCGGCCATGGACCGCGATGTGCGGTTCCGGGGTCACGGCCTGCCACCTGGCGCTGGCCGCGGAATTCGCCGGCTACGCTCGGCCCGCCGTGTATATCGGCAGCTTCAGCGAGTGGATTCAGGATCCTGACCGACCGGTCGATTCTGGCTGACGCGGGCCTCCGATCAGACCCGAGTCTGCGGAATTCGCATCAACTTAATCCGATTGGGGACAGTTTGACTGGTTATTTCTTAATCACTCCTGGCGCCTCTGTCGGTGCCCGAATGCGGGAATTGTCGACACTATTTAGTTTATTTATAACAATGGCTTATAATAACTTCCTAAGGTTTGCTTACAGAAAATTGTCGCGAAAAACAGACAGGCAACTTGTGCGACATCGTCCTCGAGCGGGCCCGACGGATTGCACTTTTTGAGTGACTGTCCGAGACTAAGGTCATCGGAGGAAAATCACGCAAATAGCACGACGGGACCGTCGCGCAGCGATTCTCTGGCGCCGACCCCGATCCTCCGATGAAACCGGGATGTGTGACTCCGCCCAGGGGTAGAGTCTCCCGGACAACCGAAGGCCCGGCCGGTGTTGACGTAGCCGTGCGGGGCTTCGCAGACCGGGCGCAATCAGCGCCCGTGACGATAATTGAGAGGTCGACGACGCGATGCAAACGTCGCGCCGACGGCCCCGACAACCCGCCAGCCCGCGAAGCCGGGCGGACGGGATACCGAGCTAGACCGGGATGCCCATGGCAAACCAAGGACGTTCCGGTCACGCAATCCGCAATCTCCGTGCGGACCCGCCCGGCCAGCTGGTAACAGTTGGCCGGGTTTTTCGTTTTGCGCGACGCGGTGCGGAGTTTTGCGCGCAGGCTTGGGGTATTCTCCGCTAATCGATCACGAACAGGCGAGACGACCTTGAGCGCAAACAGGCCTGTCCGCACCGAGTCCCGGCCGCACGTCCCCGGAAGCTCGACGCTGGCGGACGTCAAATACGAGATTCGCGGCCAGCTTGCCAACCACGCGCTGGAGCTCGAGAAGCGCGGCTACGAGATCATCTCCCTCAATATAGGCAATCCCGGGTTGTTCGGCTTTCGTACGCCGGAAACGATGCGCCTAGCGATGATCGAAAACCTCGCGTCGGCGGAGCCCTATTGCCATCAGAAGGGGATCTTTCCTGCGCGCGAGGCCGTGGTCATGCAGCAGCAGGACCGCGGCATTTCCGGCGTCAGCGCGGAAGAAGTGTTCATTGGCAACGGCGTGAGCGAACTCATCGATCTGTCACTGCGCGCGCTGCTGAATCCAGGCGACGAAGTGCTGGTCCCCAGCCCCGACTACCCGCTCTGGTCGGCAGCCGTCGTGCTCAATGGCGGAGTGGCTCGCTACTATGACTGCGCCCCGGAGAACGGTTTCATTCCGGACCCGTCCGACATCGAAGCGCTCATCGGCGAGAAGACGCGCGCGATCGTCGTGATCAATCCGAACAACCCGAGCGGCGCCGTCTACAGCCGGGACACACTCGCTGCGATCGTCGATGTTGCGACACGCCACAACCTCGTCATCATGTCGGACGAGATATACGACCAGATGGTGTACGACGATGCCGAGTTCGTACCGCTGGCGCCACTGGTTGAAAACGGTGTATGCCTCACGTATTCCGGCCTCTCGAAGATCTATCGCGCCTGCGGCTACCGGGTCGGTTGGTGCGTGTTCGGCGGCGACCTCGACCAGGCGTCCGACTATATCCATGGCATGGAGCTGCTGGCAGCGCTCAGGCTGTGCAGCAACGTGCCCGGGCAGTGGGCGGTACAGACGGCACTCGGCGGCATGCAAAGCATCGTCGACCTCGTGTCACCCGGCGGACGGCTATACCAGCAGCGGCAGACGATCATCGAGCGCGTTCAGGCAAGCCGGTACCTGCACCTGACGGCGCCGATGGGTGCGATGTATGCGTTCGTCCGGCTCGACGAGCGCTTCGCCGGCAGTCTCAGCGACCGCAGGTTCGCGCTCGAACTGCTCGAGAGCATGCACGTGCTCGTGGCTCCGGGGAGCAGCTTCAACACGCCCTACAGCGATCATTTCCGGATAACGACGCTGCCGGACACGGAGACTCTGCATGCCGTTTTCGACCGGATCGAGGCCTTTCTCGACCAGCACCGCTGAGACATGTACGAGTGGCTCAGTGAAGCACTTGTCGGCGACGACAGCCACGTAATCACGGCAAACCGGCGCCTCTCGCGGACGCTCGAGGAGGAGTATGTCCGGCAGCGCCTTGCGGCCGGCGATGCGGGCTGGCGGCGTCCGGTCATCGTTCCCGCCGCGGACTGGTATACGATGCTTGCCGATCGGCTCAAGCCGCGCGCCGATCGTCCCGCGCGGCTGTCCCCGGGAAACAGCCGCGTCCTCTGGGAGCAGACGCTCCGTGCGGACATCGACGAACCAATGCTCAACATCGGCAGCCTCGCGAAACAGTGCCTGGAAACCTGGAATCGGCTGCACGACTGGTGCGTTCCACTCGACGAATGCGTAGTCGAAGCCCGGGGGCAGGATCAGCGGATCTTCGCGCGTGCGGCGTTGCGCTACGGCGACAGACTCGCGAGTGAGCACTGGATCGATGACGCGCTGTTTCGCGCGACGTTGCCTCGCTGGCTCCTGGACGACGCCGCCAGGCCGCCTCGGACCGTCACTCTGGCGGGTTTCGATCGAGTCAATCCGCGGCTTGCCGAACTGCTCGATCAGTTTGCGGCGGCCGGCTGCGTCGTTCATGAACGCCCGCCGGGACAGCCCGCCAATGTCAGTCTCAGGCGCTACCCGAACGTCGATGCCGAACTGCGCGCGGCCGGGGCGTGGGCGCGCAGACGACTCACGGAGCGCCCCGACAGCCGCATCGCCGTAGTCGTAATTTCGCTCGAGCAGGAGCGCGAACGCGCGGGGCGCCTGCTGCGCGAAGGCATGACGCCCGGCTGGCAGTACGGGCCGGCGCGGCAGCGCGAGGCCGTGAACGTTTCCTATGGCCGGCGCCTGACCGAGTATCCGGCGATCGGCATTGCGATGCTCGCCCTGCGCTGGTTGGGCCAGCCGCTCGATGGCCGGGAGCTGGGGCTCCTGCTGCGATCGCCGCTGCTCGGCATCGGCGAGCTGTCCGGCCGATGCAGGCTCGAACAGAAGCTCCGCGACTGGCCGGACCGGCGCTGGTCCCGGTCGCTGCTGCTCGAGGCCCTGCAACCCGAGGCCGAGCGTATCGGCGGGTGCGGCTGGGTAGAGGCCTTCGCGGCGCTGGAAGCCAGGCTCGAGGGTTTGCCAGCACGGCAGCGGCCGCGGGCGTGGGCGGAGTTGTTCAGCGAGATCCTCGAGATGCTCGGATGGCCCGGCAAGGAGCGGCTGGACAGCGCAGACTACCAACTCGAGAATCGATTTCGAGAGCTCCTGGGCGAGTTTGCCCGCCTCGAGCTCGTGCAGAGCGACATGACGCTGGGCGAGGCCGTGAGCCGGCTGTCTGTCCTCGCCGCTGACACGATGTTCCAGCCTGAGACGGTAAACGGGCGGGTAGACGTACTGGGTCCGCTCGAGGCGGCGGGACAGAGCTACGACGCGCTGTGGATAGCGGGCATGACGTCCGCGGACTGGCCGCCGTCCGGGCGCCCGTCGCCGTTGCTGTCGAGGCAGCTGCAGCGACGCTACGACATGCCCGATGCGACGCCGGACGACACTGTCCGGCAGGCCGCGAGGCTGCTCGACAGGCTGCTGGGCGATTCCGGGCAGAGCGTCACGAGCTACCCGGCCATGATCGGCGATGCCGAACAAATGCAGAGCGCGCTGCTGGGCGAGCGAACGCCGGAGGACGGCGACGATGACCCGGGCTGGCACGCAGTTTCCCTGCTCGGACGCTGCGCCCTGGTCGAGCGCGAGGATCCTGTGCCGCGGCTGCAACCTGGCGAGACGGTGGCAGGCGGCGCGCGGACGCTGGACCTGCAGACCCGCGACCCGCTGGCGGCGTTCGCCGCCGGTCGCCTCGACATCCGGCTGCTGCGCCCGTTCCGCACGGGCATCGGCGCGGACGTGCGGGGCAATCTTCTGCATGACGCATTGCGGGCGCTGTACGCAAGTCGTCCGACGCGCGACGAGATCGCCGCCTGGGATGCGGACGAAAGGGTGGAACGCACACGCGAGGCGGCAGGCTCCGCTTTCGCGCCGGTGTTCAGGTTCGCCGGGGACACGCTCAGGCAGCTGCTCAGACTGGAGGAACAGCGCGCCGTTTCGCTTCTCGGCCGGGTCATCGAGCTCGACTCGGCCCGCGACACGTTTTCCATTGACGCGGTGGAGCAAAGGCTCGACGCGCGGATAGGCCCGTTGACCCTGTCGCTTCGCGCGGACCGCGTGGACCGACTGCCCGGCGACGCGCTGGTCATACTGGACTACAAGACCAGCCGGACGCAGAAGTTTGCGACTGCCGGCGAGCCGAACGATGTGCAGCTGCCCGTCTACGCGTTGGCGGTCGAGGCACCCGTCAGCGGACTCGGGCTGTTCCGCGTGGACAGCGCTCGTGTCGAGGTCGACGGCGCGGGTCCCGGCCTGGGCTACGGCAACGACTGGGAGAAGACGCTGAGGGCGTGGCAACAGGGCGTCCTCGGCGCGGCCGTTCAGTTTGCGAACGGCGACGTGCGGCTGAATGTCCGGCAAACGATTCTCGCTGCACGGCCGTTGAGCCTGCTAAGCCGCTTCGCGGAGCGGGTTCGCGATGTCTGAGCGCGGGCTCATCGAAGACGATCAGCGCGCACGTGCCGACGCGCTCGATGTCATTCGCTCGTTCATCGTGCAGGCGCCGGCGGGATCCGGCAAGACGGAGCTCCTGATCCAGCGATACCTGACGCTGCTCGCGACCGTTGACGAACCCGAGGAGGTGATCGCCATCACGTTCACGCGCAAGGCAACCGCGGAGATGCGCGTACGCGTCATCGAGGCGCTGCGCGCCGCGAGACGTGGAGACGAGCCTTCCCAGCCGCATCTGAAGATCACGGCGGCCGCGGCGGGCCGGGTACTCGAGCGAGGCCGCGAGCGCGGCTGGCGGCTGATTCGGAACCCGCGCCGGCTGCGCATCCAGACGCTCGATGCGCTGAACGGCAGCGTGGCACGCATGCAGCCGCTGACGGCGGCGGCAACCGGCGGCGCGGCGCGTGTTGCCGACGAGAACGAACTCGGACGGCTGTACGATGACGCGGCCGCCGCGACGCTCGACTGGATCGCGGAGCGGGACGACGTCGCGGCCGCGACCCGCGAAGTGCTCACGCATATCGATACGAACACGGCGATCTACACGGGCTACCTCGCGCGCATGCTGAAGACGCGCGATCAGTGGCTGCCGTTCGTTCGTGACGGCACGATCAGCGATACGCAGGCGACGGTGCTGCGCGCGAGCTTCGAGCACAACCTCGAAACGATCATCGAAGCGCAGCTGAAACCCCTGGCGGCCAGCTGCCCGGAACGGCTTGCGACGGAGCTCAAAGACCTCGCGAACTACGCCATCGACAAGCTCGTCGGAGAGGGCAAGACGGATGCCGCGGCTGTTGCGCTCGGGCGCGATGCGGCAATACCGTCCGCCGATGCCGATGCGCTCGATCGTTGGCGGGCGCTGGCCGAATTCCTGCTGACCATGGATGGCAGTCCTCGCAAGCGCCTGACGAAGAACGAGGGTTTCCCGGCCGGCAAGTACGCCGAGAAAACGCGCATGCTCGATTTGCTGGACGAACTGTCGAGGCATCCGGAATTCACGCGCCTGCTGCACGAAACTCGCGAGCTGCCGCCGCGACGCTACAGCGACGAGCAGTGGTCCGTTTTGCTTGCGTTGTTCCGGCTGCTGCCCGTCGCCGTGTTCGAGTTCCGGCGACTCTGTTCGAGCCGCGGCATCACGGATCACATCGAGATCGCGATCAGTGCGGGCGAAGCCCTCGGCTCGGCTGAGAACCCCGGCGACGTGGCCCTGCTGCTGGACTACCAGGTGCGTCACATTCTCGTCGACGAGATGCAGGACACGTCGAAGGCACAGTACCGGATGCTCGAGGCCCTGACCGGAGGCTGGCAGGCGGACGACGGCCGCACGCTGTTCTGCGTCGGCGATCCGATGCAATCGATCTACCGTTTTCGCAATGCCGAAGTCGCCCAGTTCCTGCTCGCTCGCGAGTCGGGTATCGGGTCGGTGCGCCTTGAGCCGCTCGTTCTGCGCAGGAACTTCCGATCCGGCGAGCGCCTTGTCGACTGGTTCAACGCCGTGTTTCCAGGGGTGCTCGCGCCGGAGGACGACCCGATGAGCGGCGCCGTGAGCTATTCGACTGCAACCTCGGTCAAGGGACTCGCCGGCCAGGGACAGATCAGCGTTCACCCCGTGCTCGACAGCGACGTCGCCGCTGAGGCGGCATGCGGCGTCGGTGTCATCCGGGACATTCTCGCGGGGGACGAAGCCCGCGATAGCCGGATTGCCGTGCTGGTGCGCAGCAGGACCCAGCTGCCCGCCTTGCTTTCCGGGCTGCGGGACGCGGGCATACTCTACGAGGCCGTCGACATCGACCGGCTGACCGATCTACCCGAGGTCATCGAGTGCCTGGCACTCGTCAGGGCCGCCACGCATCGCTCGGACCGCGTTGCATGGCTCGGCCTGTTGCGCGCTCCCTGGATCGGTCTCGACTGGACGGACCTGCACGCGCTGGTCCATGGGCGGCCGCGCGAGGCCGTATGGGATCTGATCCGCGACGCCGACGTGCTCGCGGGTTTGTCGGCGCGCGCCCGGGACGCCATTGCGCGCGCTGTGCCTGCTCTCGAAGAACTCGTGGCTGCCGACCTGTCGACGCGGCTGTATGAGCGCGTCGAGCGCGCCTGGTTCCGGCTCGGCGGACCCGCGCTGCTGGCCGATCGCGACGCCGTCAACAACGTCCAGCAGTTCTTCGACACGATCGCGCGGCTCGAAGAGGCCGGATCGATCGCCGATGTCGCGCGCCTTCCGGAGCTGCTGGACGCTGAGAGGGTGTCGACGACGACGGCCGCGCGCGTCAAGGTCCTGACGATGCACAAGGCGAAGGGACTGCAGTTCGAGCACGTGGTGCTGTACGGACTCGGGCGGCACCCCGCATCGAGTCAGAAGGCGCTGATGACCTGGTTCGACCTGCCGGACGTGCACGGCGGCGAAGACAAGATCCTGAGCCCGGTCGGACGACGCGATACGCTCGAGGCCGATCCGCTGCACCGGTACATCGGGCGTGTCGAAGCGCGGAAGGACGATCACGAGCAGGCGAGGCTATTGTATGTCGCCTGCACTCGCGCGATGCAGTCGCTACACCTCGTCGGCCACGTCGCCCGCACGCGCGACGGCGCATCGATGGGAACACCGCATGCAAGAAGCCTGCTCAGGCTGCTCTGGCCGGCCGTTGAAGCCGACTTTGCCGACGGCTTCGAACAGTCGGGCGACGAAGCAGCTATCGATGAGCCCCTGGTACTGGTCGAGCCCGAGCTTCGGTGTTTCGACCGCCCGTGGTCAGCGCCCGATGCGCCCGATCTCCCGGGGCTGTCCGACGATGTGCCGGCGGGCGGCGCGGACACACGAATCGAGTTCGACTGGGTAGGCGCAGACGCGCGCACCGTCGGCACGATCGTGCATCGCTGGCTCGAGCGTGCAGCCAGCGGCCGCTTCCGGCTCGAAGCGGCGGCGGTTGCCGCCACGCTGCCCACGTCGATTCGCTGGGCGAGGGAGGACGGTTCGACAGCGGGCGAGGCCGAAGCGATTGGTCACCAGGTCATCGAGGCATTGACGCGCATGCTCGAAGACGACAAGGGCCGCTGGATCGTCGACGGTCCCGGTGAGAACGAACTCGCGTTGACGGGCAGCGTCGACGGGCGCATCGAAAACGTCGTGCTCGACCGGGTGCGGATCGACGATGACGGAACGCACTGGATTATCGACTACAAGACCGGCACGCACCTGGGCGGCGATCTCGAGGGTTTCATCGCGACCGAGGTCGAACGCTATACGCCGCAGCTGGCGCGCTATGCCGCGGTCTATGGCGCATACTCCGACGCACCGCTTCGCTGTGCCCTGTATTTTCCGCTGCTGGGCCGCTTCGAAGAGGTGACGGTCTGACCAGGGCCTGCTCTGACCGATTCCCTGGCAGCACGCTGCTACAGCTGTCCCTCGAGCCGGAGTTCATACTGGCCTCGATCGTTCGGTGTACCCAGAAACTGCATTTGCTGTTGGATTTTGGACGGCGTCTCCGGTTTCGGCGCGACCTGGCCCAGGAACGTGTAGGTGCGATCGGCACGCACTTCCACGCTGCCGGCGATGTCGATGACGCCGTCGGTATCCTCGACGCTTCCAGCCAGCCCGTCCTCGCGCGTGAAGACTTCGGCGCGGTAGCCGCCGATCGACGTCCGCGACACGAGCGGGAGCAACAGATTGGCGACTTCGACAGATCCGTCGGCGACCACGGGAACGCCGTCTTCGAGCACGATTCTCTCGAAACTTCCTGTCGCGATGCCGTTCAGGCCGGGCACGTTCGCGACGTCGGCGACGAGCGGCAGCGGAATCGAAAACCTGAGATCCCGGGTTTCGAGACGACCGCCCGTGCTGATCGCTACGCCGCCCTCGACGTAGCCATCCGGCGGTTTCGCCTCGATATCGAGCTTGAGTGTGCCGGTCAGCAGGCGCAACGGGCTGAGCTTCCAGCTCAGATCGCGAATGTAGACATCGCCCACGGCAACATCGCGGGCGGAACCGCGCCAGACGGAACCCTCGATGCCGGCGAGCGCGATTCCGGGCACGTCGACCATCCCGATGACCACGCGGGCAGGGAACAGGACGATCAGACCCGCAATGAAGGTGACGAGTCCGGCCAGGATGAGCCGGCGCAGGGTGGGCATCAGGGCGCCCGCTCCAGGGTCAGAGACGCGTTGATTCGCCCGGGTCCGCCCGTCGTGGCGAGCGACAGGTTGCCCGCCTGGACTTCCATCAGGTAGTTGGAGCTCATCTCACCGAGCCACACGGCGAGCTGGTCGAACGGGACCGCCTCGAACTCCACGCGGATCCCGTTAGGCGTCGGCTGGCGGCGCGTGACGAAGGCGTTCAGATCGAGCTCGCGCAGGGTCGTGTCGACGATCACCACGGGCGAATCCGTGGTCCTCGCGGCGCTCTGTTGCGGCTGCTCGGGACCTTCGGCGATGCGCGCGCCGACAAGACGCAGATCCACGAGCGCGCGCTGCCAGCGATCCACACCGCTTTGCGCATCGCTGTGCAACCTGTCGATCGGCAGCCAGATACCGCCCCAGAGCAGGATGATGGCCGCGACAATGGCGCCCGCACCGACGATGTACTGCTCACGTTCTTCGAGGCCTGCGAACCAGTCCTTCATGCCCCGGCCTCGCGAATTGTAATGCGGCTCTGCACGCGGTCGCCGACGTTGGTTGCGGACTGCAACGAGGCGCGAAAGCGTCCGGACGCATCGATCGACTGCACGATTCGGTCGAGCGTCGGAATGTCCGGTGCGCTCAGGCGAACGGTCGCGACGCCCGCGCGGTACGATACGGCTTCCACGTCAGCCGCTTCGTTTTGCCTGAGCGCGTCGGCCAGCGTTCGCATCGACGGCAGGAAAACCTGCGGGCCGCTGGCTGTCCCGCCGAGGGCCCGCTCGAGCGACGTCACTACGGCCGCCGGATCGGCAATCGGCCGCGCGTCGCCGGGCCGGATACGCTGGTATTCGGCCGCAAACTGTTCGCGTAAGGCCGCCTGCTCGTTGCTCAGGCGGTAGTAATCCGCGCCCTTGGCAATCAGCCCGACGAGTCCCAGCGCGAGCAGGAACATCGCGGCGTAGCGCCACGGCTTGAGCAGGCCGACCACCTGGGTCCTGGCGCCGTAGTCGCCCTGCAGCAGATCGACGCCCGCGCCGCTTGCGACGGTGACCGCCAGTCGCGGCAGCACGCCATCCGGGAGCATCTTGACGTCGACACTCGACAGCTCCGCTCGCAGCAGTGACAGCTGCGCCTCGTGTCGTTCGCGAGCCTCCGCTTCGCAGCAGACGAGCAGATGCCTGCCGCCCGTTTCCTCGTCCTCGTCTTCGGCCTCTGCCGGGACGAAGGCCTGCACCGCGTCCGCCGGACCCAGTCCGCCGAGCATGAACTGCATGTTTACGCCGTCGTTGAACATAACGCCATGCTCGGCGATCAGGATCGACAGCGTGTTCGGCGTCATGGCGAGGCCGTGATTCTCCGGAATGAGCCGGTTGGGTTCGATGCCGGCCTCGCGAAGCCTGTCCAACCAGTCGTTCATGCGCTCGTGCGCGACGACGGCCACGGCCAGCGTGCCGTCTTCGTTGCGCGACCCGGGCGCAAAATGCAGTGAATCGATGTCCTCGGCGAGCTGATCCTCGAGTGCGAAGGGCAATGCCGCCAGCAGGCGTGCGCCCTTGGCCGGCACGTCCGCGGCCAGCGTCAGCACCTCGACAGCCGGCACGAGCGCGATGACGTTGCGATCGCCGACCTGCTCGGCTGCCTGGTCGAGGGCGCCGTAGCCGGGATCTCCGATGCGCGTGCCGTTCGAGTCCACGGCCATCCAGCCGACCGAATCGTCGGGGCGCTCGCCGAGCCTTATGACGAGATATTCAGCCACGGTCAAAGGGTACCGAAACTTCGCAGGATCGGCACTACATCGCCGCTGTCAGCTCGCTGCAGGATGCTGAAGAACGTTACCCGCACCGTCGCAATCTGAACGACGACACGAAGCTGGAAATAGTTGCTCGTCTCTCCGATGTCGTCCAGCACGTCGGCCGAGACGACCGTACTGAAGCTTTGCTCGACGTCGGCGAAACCCTGTTCGGCGCGCTCCTCGATGAGCCCCGAGACCGTACCCGGACTCATGTTCTCGTCCAGCGATTGCAGCACGGCCGGCGTCGCCGTGTTGACATTGATATCGGTTCCGCCGGGCAGCGCGGCGATGTGCGGCACGAGCGTGTCCAGCGTGACCTTGTCCATGCCGTCAATACCGGCCAGGTCGTACACCGTCGATATCGGGTGATTGGGCGCGCGGTAGGGCGGCACGTTACCCGTGTAGATCGAGTCCTCTGCACCGTCCGGAAAGTTCGGCTCCTGGTCGGCATCGATCCAGTCGGCGGCAATGCCAGCAAGCCGCGGATCGAGCTCGAGCACGTTCAGCAGGCGTTGGAACTGCTCGACGGCGGACTCGTTGATGGCGCCGTTGGCATCGACGAGATTGTTGACGTTGAAACGCCCCTGCAGATCGGTGATTTCGCCGAACAGCACGCCCTGAATCGTATCGCTCTCGATGGGCAGTACCGGTAACTCTTGCGCCCAGAACTCTCCCAGGTGATCGGTATCGCTGTCGGCGAGGTCATCGCGCAGCAGGCTAAGGACCCAGCTCTCTGCACCGTAGGCGGCCTGTGCCCCTTCGTCGTGGTACAGCATCGTCATGGTTCGACGCACGTCGAGGCCGTTGTCCCAGGTCAGCGTTGCCGCCAGGGAGCCGAGCAGCGCCACGATCAGCAGCGCCGTGATCAGCGCCACCCCGGCTTCGCGCCGCCGCGGCTTCATGGCGCTACCTCGAACCAGCGTCGGATCTCGCCCTCGACCGGCAGCGTGAGCACGACCTCGACGGCCCGCGGACGGTAGGTCAGGATGACGGGTGCCGTGCCGTCGTTGCCGGGCGGCCACTGCTCAGAAATCTCGCCGCTCGCGTCGACGTAGTTGAACACGATGCTGTCGATTTCCTCGAGCAGCACGGTCGAAACCGGGTCGCTGCTGACGCTCGGATCGAGCGTCAGCCAGTGCAGGCGCAAGAGCTGGTCATCCTGTATCCGGTAGGCCACGCGCTGCTGGGTTGCGCGCGGCAGGCCGGCCGGGTTCGGCCAGCCGGCGCGCGTCAGTTCGATGGCAAAGTCGTTGCCGAGACTCGTGAGTATTGCGGGCCGCCAGCCCTCACCGAAGCTGTCGCGCACCGGGCGGGGTGCCACCTGCCGCAGGTCCTGGCCGATCAGGCGTATCGTCTGCTGGATGGCGCGGGTACGATCCGTGCGGCTGTTCAGGAGGTCCGCATTGGTCAGCGACTGCCCGAGCGCCTGGTAGGCAAGCACGGTCATGACGCCGAAGATCGCCATCGCGACGAGCACCTCGATCAGCGTGAAGCCGCGTTGCAAGGTCATCGCCTGGATCCCTCGCCGTCGGCATCGTCGCTGCCGCGTGCTCCGCCCGTTGACCAGGCGCGATTGCTTTGGCCGGGTGCAATCGGCTCGCCGACGAAACCCGTGACAACGCGAACGACCGCGTCGGACCCGGCAAGGCCGACCGCAACGTCGACGCGCAAGAGATTCTCGACCCCGGTCTCGAGGACCTCGGCCTCCCATTCCCAGACGGCGTTGGCATAGTCGACTTCGCCGGACGACGTTCCGACTTCCGGTATCTCGTTGGACAAGCGGTATTCGACGATCTTGTTCTGCGCGATCCAGCTTGCGTAGGTGCGCTCGCGCAGCGTGGTCGCGTTGTTCAGCATGCCGCCCATCGTGACGCTCATGCTGGTCAGCGCGATGGCCACGATCAGGAGGGCGACGAGCACCTCGATCAGCGTGAAGCCGCGCGACGCGACGACCCTAGTTGCGTAAGGCCGGGTCATCGATGAACTCGATATTGCCGAGCAGGTCGCCACTCATCGCAATAACGGCCTGGTCCGAGTGGCGCACCAGCCTGAGTTCGAAGGCGGTCACGTCGCCGCTCGAGTAGATGAGCAGGTGCGGCGCGTATTCGTCGCGGCCGAACTGCCGTTCTTCGTCTTCATCGTCGTCGTCGGCGTTCTCGAGCACGGCCGGCTCGATGGCAAGCGCGACCGGCCGATCCTCCAGGAACAGTTCGATCTCCAGTCCGTCCGGCAGTGGTCGGTAGCGAAAGGTCTCGTCCTCGATCTGCTCGGTCCACTGATTGGCCGCCGGGTCGTACTCGACGAAGCGATACCCCTGACGCAAAAATTCGATACCGAACTCGCGGCCCTGCATCATGGCCTCGTCCTGGCTCAGTTCGAGCAGGCTCATGAGCCTGCGAGCCTCGGTCTGCACGTCGCGATCGTCGCCGACGAGGCCGATCGAGAGCACGGTCACGCTAAGGACGATGGCGACGATCACGACCGCGACCAGCAGTTCGATCAGCGTGAAGCCTCGGTGTCCGTGTCGCATGACGGAGGCGCCGTCCGGCTTACTGTTCGTCCCAGTTGCCGATGTCGGCGTCGATGCCTTCTCCGCCGGGGCGGCCGTCACGGCCGAGCGTGTAGATGTCGATTTCACCGTTGTTACCCGGGTTGAGGTACAGGTAAGGATTACCCCAGGGATCTGTCGGCATGCCGTCGAGATAGCCGCCCGGCTTCCAGTTGCGGATACTCGGATCGTTAGGCTGGGTTACGAGCGCGTCGATACCCTGCTCGGTGGTCGGGTACGAGAAATTGTCGAGCCGATAGAACTTCATCGCATCTTCGATGGCGCCGATGTCAGCCCGCGCCTTGGTGATCTGCGCGTCGTCGATCCGGCCTATGACATTGGGCGCGACAATCGCCGCGAGCAGGCCGATGATGATGACGACGACCATGATCTCGATCAGGGTGAAGCCGCGCATTCCGCGGGCCGAACGGACAAGTCCGGTAGTCATTTTCACTTTGTGGGCTCCACGAGTATGGATTGCAAAAGCGGTCAAGGGCCCGGGCGCAGGGCACAAATTGACTCTCAGAAGGTGTAAACGCGAGTATACCAAACATGGGGTTACGTCACGCCTTTGGAGCCCGGCTCATACCGGCTTTCCTGGTCGGCGCCGCGCTTGTCGTGGCCTTGGGCGGAGAGCGCCTGAGGGTGGCGCTGCGCTTCGACCGCTCGGCGCTCGAAGCGGGCGAGGTATATCGACTCTTGACGGGACACTTCGCACACTTGGGCTGGCCGCACGTTTTTCTCAATGCCGCAGGCATCCTGCTGTGCTGGTTGCTGGTCGGCCGGGCGTTCTCGGTATTCCAGTGGCTGTTCGTGATCGCCGTCTGCGTGGTAACGATGGATCTCGGCTTCTGGCTGCTGACGCCCGGGCTCGACTGGTATGTCGGCCTGTCGGGGCTGCTGCACGGCATGCTCGCGGCGGGCGCGCTCAAGGGGCTCCGGCAGCGCGCTCCCGAAGACGCGCTGCTCCTCGCGATCGTCGTTGTGAAAGTGGCCTACGAGGCCGTCGCGGGTCCGCTGCCGGGTTCGGAAACTGCGGCGGGCGGACCGGTGGTCACTGAAGCCCATCTGTATGGAACCGTCGGCGGGCTTGCAGCAGCGCTATTGATTGGGAACCGGCGGCGCGCGCCGATATAATGCCGCCGCAATAAGAACTTCGAACAACCGACGGTCCCGGGGGACGGCAATGGCACTCGCAATGGTTTTTCCGGGACAGGGCTCCCAGTCGCAGGGTATGCAGGCAGACCTCGCCGCCGAGTTCGACGTCGTCCGGGCGACCTACGCGGAGGCCAGCGACGTGCTGGGTTACGACCTCTGGGAACTCGTGCAGTCGGGGCCGGCCGACAAGCTCGGCGAGACGACCGTTACTCAGCCGGCCATGCTCACTGCCGGTGTCGCGGCCTATCGGGTGTGGATCGCGAGCGGCGGCGGCGCGCCGGAGCAGGCCGCGGGCCACAGCCTCGGCGAGTACACGGCACTCGTGTGCGCCGGAGCCGTGGAATTTGCCGACGCCATGCGGGTCGTCAAGCGCCGCTCGGAGCTGATGCGGGAGGCCGTGCCCGCGGGTGAGGGGGCGATGGCGGCTGTCCTGGGGCTCGATGACGAGATCGTGCTCGAGATTTGCAGGCAGTCGCAGAACAGTGGCGTGGTCGAAGCCGTCAACTTCAATTCACCGGGCCAGGTGGTCATCGCCGGCCACACGGCCGCCGTGAACGCCGCGGTCGAACTGGCGACGGAGCGAGGCGCGATGCGCGCAATCGCGCTGCCGGTCAGCGTGCCATCGCACTCGTCGCTGATGACTCCGGCCGGCGAGGCGTTGGCCGAAACGCTCGCCGAAATCCAGTTCAGGACGCCCGGCATTACCGTGATCGGCGCGGTGGACGCGCGGCCATACGGCGACGCCGACGACATTCGCAAGCGGCTTGCCTTGCAGGTCTACAGTCCCGTGCTGTGGGTGGACGCAATCCGGGCGCTGCTCGACGGCGGTGCAAGCAGAATCATCGAGTGTGGCCCGGGCAAGGTGCTCGCAGGGCTTTTGCGTCGAATCGACCGAAGCGTAAGCTCGGGCTACATTCACGACGATGCCAGCCTCAAGAAGGCGCTCGCGGGCTGAGCCGGAATCAGGCGGCGCGACCCATTCCCTGACGGAGACGACCAACGAATGAGCACGATCTTTACAGCCGACGCCCTCGCGGGCGACGTGGCACTCGTAACAGGCGCATCGCGAGGCATCGGCGCAGCGATTGCCGCGGCGCTTGCCGCGGCGGGCGCGAAGGTGATCGGCACGGCGACCAGCCAGGCAGGCGCCGATGCGATCGGGGAGACGCTCGGCGGCGCCGGGCGCGGCGTCGTGCTGAACATCGCGGACGATGCATCGGTGCAGTCCGCAATCGCCGATATCCAGGCAAGCGATGGGGCGCCTGTCATTCTCGTCAACAATGCCGGCATAACGCGCGACAACCTGCTAATGCGGATGAAACCCGAGGAGTGGGACGACGTCATCTCGACCAACCTGACCGGCTCCTATCGGGTCGCCAAGGCTTGTCTGCGTGGCATGATGAAAGCGAAGCGAGGCAGGATCATCAACATCGCCTCGGTCATCGGTGTCACGGGCAATGCCGGCCAGGCCAACTACGCGGCCGCCAAGGCAGGTCTGATCGGATTCAGCAAGTCGCTCGCGAAAGAGATCGGCTCTCGTAACATCACCGTGAACGTCGTCGCGCCGGGCTTCATTGACACCGACATGACGCGCGTGCTGCCGGACGCACAGAAACAGGCGATGCTCGACCAGATCCCGCTTGGACGGCTCGGCGAGGGTGGCGACATCGCGTCGGCCGTCGTTTTCCTGGCGTCCGATGCCGGTGGCTACGTGACGGGCGAAACCCTGCACGTTAACGGCGGCATGCTAATGCACTGATAGTGCTTGAGATTCGCGGCGGACGCGTGTGGATTGCCGCGAACGATTCACATACAATACGCGTCCACGGGAGGAAGCACCTTGGAAAAACAAGGACTTACCGTATTTCGCAGTCTTCCAGGAGAGACAACCCAATGAGCAGTATCGAAGAACAAGTGAAAAGCATCGTTGCCGAGCAGCTTGGCGTCAAAGAAGACGAAGTAACGAACGATGCTTCCTTTGTCGATGATCTGGGCGCCGACTCGCTCGACACGGTGGAACTCGTCATGGCCCTCGAAGAGGAGTTCGAGACCGAAATTCCCGACGAAGAGGCCGAGAAAATCACGACCGTCCAGCAGGCAATCGACTTCGTCAAATCGCGTTCGAGCGACGACTGACGAATGACGGCGCGGCTGGCTTCGTAAGCCGCGCCGCTTAGTTACTGACGGCAGTTTCGCCTCCCGACCGGGTAAGCTCTTGAGCGACAGACGCGTTGTCATCACGGGAATGGGTATCGTCTCGCCCGTTGGCTGTAGCCTCGATACCGCGTGGCAAAACGTCTGCGACGGCGTGTCGCAAATCGGTCCGTTCGACGACTTCGATGCCAGCGATTACGCTACCCGTATCGCGGGCACGGTCATGGACTTCAACGTCGATGACTATCTCGCGAGCAAGGACCAGCGCAAGAACGATCCGTTCATCCACTACGGTATTGCCGCGAGCGTCGAGGCGCTAAAGGATTCCGGCCTCGAGATCACCGAGCAAAACGGCGAGCGCGTCGGCGTCGCGATGGGGTCGGGAATCGGCGGTCTTCAATTCATCGAAGACAATCATCACAAGCTGCTGAAGGGCGGTCCGCGCCGCGTCTCGCCGTTCTTCATTCCGGGCAGCATCATCAACATGACCTCGGGGCAGGTCAGCATTCTCGAGCACCTGACGGGCCCGAACATCTCGGTCGTGACCGCCTGCGCCACGTCCACGCACAGCATCGGCATCGCGGGCCGCAGCATCGCGCACGGCGACGCCGAGGTCATGCTGGCAGGCGGTTCCGAGTACGCGACCACGCCGCTCGCGATGGCCGGTTTCTGCGCCGCTCGTGCGATGACGACGCGCAACGACGATCCGAAGGCGGCCAGCCGGCCGTTCGACGTCGATCGCGACGGTTTCGTGCTCAGCAACGGCGCGGGCTGCGTGGTACTCGAAGAACTCGAACACGCGAAGGCGCGCGGTGCGAGAATCTACGCCGAGCTGGTTGGATTCGGAATGAGCGGCGACGCCTACCACATCACGTTGCCGCCCGAGGACGGCGAGGGCGCGCGCAAATGCATGGCGGCCGCGCTCGAGGATGCCGGCATCGATCCGGCCGACGTCGACTATCTGAACGCGCACGGCACCTCGACGCCGGCCGGCGACATCGGCGAAAGCGTGGGCATTCGCCGGGCGTTCGGCGACGCCGCCGACAAGCTCATCGTCAGTTCGACCAAGTCGACGACGGGCCACATGCTCGGCGCCGCCGGCGTTGCCGAGGCCATCTTCTCGATCCTCGCCATCGAGCACCAGGCGGTTCCTCCAACGATCAACCTCGACAACCAGGACCCGGCTTGCGACCTGGACTACACCGCCAACGAGGCGCGTGACGCGCGCATTCGCATCACGGTTTCGAACTCGTTCGGCTTCGGCGGCACGAACGGCAGCCTGGTCTTCCGAGCGCTAGCCTGAGCCTGCCGCCGTGCTGAGGCGGAACATGGCCGATCCCTGTAGCGAGTCCCCGTCGGCCGTCGGCGGCTCGACGGCCGAACGCCTGGCGCATCCCGTAGACCTTCGGTTGCTGCATCGTCTGCACCGCGATCGCTACCCGTTCCTGCTCGAAAGCACGGCGGAGAACCGTCTGCTCGGGGGCTTCGATATCCTGTTCGCGGCCGGCCCGGAGCAAATCGTTCTTAACCGCGTCGGTCAGCTCGAAGGCGGCGAGGGTTCGGGCTTTCTCGACGCACTGGATGCCGCCTGGCGGCGCGAGCGAGTGCCGGCGGCGCACCTGCCGCTGCCGTTCGAGGGTGGCTGGTTTGTCTACCTCGGCTACGAGCTGGCTGCGGAGATCGAGCCCGGCATCGAGCTTGGGGCGGATACCGTACTTCCCGCGGCGTTCGCGACGCGTTGCAGGAGCGCCGTAATCCGCGAGACGGCTACGGGCCGGTGCTGGCTCGTGGCCGAGCAGCCTGAGAGCGATGAGGTCGCGACCCTTCGGGCCGACCTACACGACAGCCGTTCGATGGCCGGCGAGCCAGCAGAGCTGAGCGCGCCGCAGCGCATCGACGAAGCGCCCGCCACCGATTTCCTGGATGCGGTCGCGGCGGCGCGCGACTACATTGCCGCGGGCGACATCTACCAGGCCAACCTGTCACGCGCCTGGACCGTGGCATTCGACTCGCCGCCCGAGCCGGCAGCGGTTTACGCGTTGCTGGCTGCCGCGAACCCGGCGCCGTTCGCCGGCTGCGTCGCCTGGCAGGACAGAACCGTTATCTCGTCCTCGCCGGAGCGCCTGCTCGCGGTGCGCGCGGGCGTCGCGTCGACGCGGCCGATCGCCGGCACCCGGCCCCGATCCGACGATGCGGACCGGGACTCCGCGCTGTCGGGCGAGCTCTTTCGCGATCCGAAAGAACGCGCCGAGCACGTTATGCTGATCGATCTCGAACGCAACGACCTGGGCAGGATATGCGAGCCCGGCAGCGTAGTCGTCGACGAGATGATGACTCTCGAGAGCTACGCCCACGTGCATCACATCGTTTCGAACGTGAGCGGCCGACTCCGTGCCGACGTCACGCCGGGGCAGGCGATTGCCGCCGTGTTTCCGGGCGGTACGATCACGGGCTGCCCCAAGGTTCGCTGCATGCAGATCATTGCGGAGCTCGAAGGCGCGCCGCGAGGCGCATACACGGGCTCATTCGGCTACCTGAATCGGGACGGAAGCCTCGACCTCAACATACTCATACGGACGATGGTGCATGACGGTGTCTCGCTGCGCTTCTCGGCAGGCTCGGGCATCGTGGCCGACTCGCAGCCCCGGCTCGAACTCGCCGAGACCCGCGCCAAGGCGGAAGGACTGCTGCGGGCGCTGTCGTCATGAGTGAGTGGTACCGGCAGGGACAGCGCGTGGACTCGGCACCGATCGGGGACCGCGGCCTCCAGTACGGCGACGGCCTGTTCGAAACCGTCGCAATCCGCGACGGCCGGCCGCGCCTGTGGCGGCTGCACGTCGAGCGCCTGCAGTCGTCCTGTGAGCGCCTGGGCCTGCCGGCACCCGCGGCATCGGAGCTCGAATCGGCGCTGTCGTCCGCGCTGGCGGCGAGCCGACTCGATTCCAAGACGCTGACGGCAAAGCTGCTGCTGACGGCCGGCGCCGGGACGCGCGGCTATCGGCGGACCCCGGCTTTGCAGGTCACGCTCAACGTCGGCCTGTTCGTTCCGGGCCGGTTCGACGCGCGCGCCTATGCTTCGGGCGTGCAGGTTCGGCTTTGCGACACCCGGCTCGCGATCCAGCCGAAGCTGGCCGGCATCAAATCGCTGAACAGACTCGAGCAGGTGCTTGCGAGGCGGGAGTGGGCTGCGACGGAACCCTGGGAAGGGCTGATGCTCGACACCGAGGAAAAACTGATCTGCGGTACCATGAGCAACGTGTTTCTCGTCCGCGAAAAGCAGTACCTGACGCCGCGGCTCGATCGCGCGGGCGTCGCCGGAATCATGCGTCGGCACGTGCTGGAACTGCTCGCGGCAGACGGCGTCGAGTGCCGGGAGACACGCGTGTCTGCCGACGACCTCGGCACCGCCGACGAGGTATTCCTGACCAACAGCCAGCTTGGAGCCGTGCCGGTAGCGCGGGTCGATGACCGTGACCTGGCCGTCGGGCAGGCGACGCGCCGGGTACAGCGCTTGCTGGCGATAAACGGCGTACCCGAGTGCATGCCATGACGGCGACGGTCAAAATCGCCATCGGCGGGATTGTCGCGATCGTGCTCGCGATTCTGACCGGCGTGTTACTCATGCAGCGCGCACTCGATGCGCCCGTCGACGTGCCCGAGGGCGGCCTCGCGTTCACGATCGAGCCGGGCGCGGCGTTCGGACCGATCGCGAACCGGCTCGAAGCCGAGGGCGTCATCTCGAGCGCGCTGGCATTGAAGCTCCTCGCGCGTGTGACCGGCGTGGCCGGCAGCGTTCATGCCGGCGAGTACCAGATCGAACCCGGCGCGACGCCGCGCGCGCTGCTCGACCAGTTCACGAGCGGCGATGTCCGGCTGTATTCGTTCACGATCATCGAGGGCTGGGCACACTGGGAACTGCTGGCCGCACTGCATGCCGACGACAACGTCGTGGCTACGATGAGCAGCGAAGACTGGCCACGGCTACTCGATGAAGTCGGTGCCGAGACCGACTGGCCGGAAGGCCTGTTTCTGCCCGAGACCTATCGTTTTCCGGCGAATACCACGGATCGCAGCGTGCTGAAGCAGGCCTACGCCCTGATGCAGTCGACCCTCGCCGAGGAATGGCCGGAACGTGCGCCCGACACGCCCGTCGATACGCCCTATGAAGCGCTCGTGCTCGCGTCGATCATCGAAAAGGAAACGGCGAGGGCGGACGAGCGCGAGCGCATTGCCGGCGTCTTTGCACGGCGGCTGGCCCGGCGCATGCGCCTGCAGACCGACCCGACGGTCATCTACGGCATCGGTCCGGACTTCAACGGCAATCTGACCCGCCGCGACCTGCGAACCGATACGCCGTACAACACCTACAGGCGCCATGGCTTGCCGCCGACGCCGATTGCGATGCCGGGCCGCGCGGCTATCCGCGCCGCGTTGAATCCCGCCGACGGTACCGAGCTTTATTTCGTCGCGACGGGCCTGGGCGACGGCAGTCACAAGTTCTCGACCACGAAAGATGAGCATGACGCCGCGGTGCGCGAATACCTCGAGCGATTGCGGAATAACGGGCGGTGACACGAAGCATGACAACGGGCAAGTTCATCACGGTGGAAGGCATCGAGGGCGTCGGCAAGTCGACCAACATGCGGCGCCTGATCGACCGCCTGGAGAGCGGCGGCAAAACGGTCGTCGAAACCCGTGAACCGGGCGGGACGCCGACGGCCGAGCGCATCCGCGAGGTCGTCCTGGGTCACGCCGAAGAGCCGATACCGGCAACGGCCGAGCTCCTGCTCATGTTCGCGGCACGCTCCGTGCTGGTCGAAAACGTGATTCGGCCCGCGCTCAAGGCCGGGAAGTGGGTGGTCAGCGATCGCTTCGTCGACGCCAGCCGCGCCTACCAGGGAGGAGGGCGCGGTATCCCCGCTGACCGTATCGAGGCCCTCGCGGCGTGGGTGCTCGATGAACTGGAGCCCGACGCGACGCTGCTGCTCGACGCGCCTGTACAGACGGGCATGGCGCGCACGAGTTCGCGCGGCGAGCCGGACCGGCTGGACGGCGAGCAGGCCGCATTCTATTCGCGGGTACGCGAGACCTACCTGGCGCTCGCCGATGCCAGTCCGGACCGCTTTCACATCGTTGATGCGTCGGGAACGATCGAAGAGGTCGGCACGAGGATCGATGAGATCGCCGCGCGATTGTTGTCGATCGGACATTAACTAATGCCTGTAAGATATTGAAATATGGTACTTAACTGGCTATCCGATCTGGCGTCCCAATGGCACGGGCAAGCGCGGGCCGGCCGCTTGCCGCACGCCGTTCTGCTGGCCGGGCCGCCCGGCGTGGGCAAGCGGGCCGCGGCCGTATGGATGGTCCGCCTCAAGCTGAGTCTTGCGCCCGGCGACACGCCAACCTGGCCGTTCGATCGCCCGGAGCATGCCGACCTCCACTGGCTCACGCCCCCGGAGGACAAGCACTCGATCGGTATCGACCAGGTCCGGGGCCTGGTCGACGAACTCAACCTGACCAGCTACTCGGGACTTGGCAAGGCGGCGATCATCGAACCCGCACAGCTCATGACCCACAGTGCGGCCAACAGCCTTTTGAAGACGCTTGAAGAACCACCCGGTGACGCGCTCCTCGTGCTCGTCGCCGACCGGACCGGCCGGACACCGGCGACGATCCTTAGCCGCTGCCAGCGCATCACAGTCCGCGCGCCGGCATTCGACCTCGGCTTGAGCTGGCTCGACCGCTTCAGGCCCGGCGACGACTGGTCGGAAGCGCTGCGCGCGGCAGGCGGCGCGCCGCTGGCGGCCGTGCGGGCCGCCGAGCAGCTCGATACCGCCCATGCCATGGCCGCGGACCTTTCGAAAGTGGGGCTTGCGGAGTCGTCGCCGGTTGCCGTCGCCGCGAGCTGGGCCAAACAGGACCCGGCATTCGTCCTCGAATGGCTCGCCCGGCAGGTCCAGGCGCTCGCCAGGGCCAAGGCGGGGAACCGCGATGCGCTTCGCGGCGCGGCGATCGACGAATCTGTGCTCGAGCGCATGGACAGTCGAATGCTGTTTTGCTATCTAGATGACATAAATCGCCTTCGGGGCCAGACGCGCGGCTCGTTCAATGTGCAGCTGGCGCTGGAATCCCTGCTGATCGACTGGGCAACCGGTCTGCGCGACGTCGAGACACGGGCCGGGTTCTGGGCATCCTGAGCCGGCGCCTCACTGCACCAGGGTAGCGAAAATGAGCAAACCGGGACTTCTGACACTGACGATCAAGGACAAGAGCGCGTTGTACCTCGCGTACATGCCGTATGTGGTCAACGGCGGTTTGTTCATTCCGACCGACAGCTCCTACGGCCTCGGCGACGAGGTGTTCATGCTGCTGAATCTCATGGGCGAGGCGGAAAAGATCCCCGTGGCCGGCAAGGTCATCTGGATGACACCGAAGGGCGCGCAGGGCAAGCGCCAGGCGGGCATCGGCGTCCAGTTCAGTGACCAGGACCAGGGCAATACGCAGAAAAAGATCGAAAACTACCTGGCAGGCGCGCTGGGCGGGGACAAGCCGACGCACACGATGTGAGGAGCAGTCCCACGAGTCGTGGGCAGATCAGGATGCGTCGCTTTCTATGCCGCCGCGCAACACGTAGGCGCTGAATCCGCGCTCGCTTAGTATGTAGGCCCCGGCGGAGCTGCGCCGCCCCGTATCGCAGCAAACGACGTACTGTGTATGCTCGTCGAGCGTACTCAACTTGAGCCGGATGAAATACAGTGGAATGTTGGCGGCGCCGTCGAGATGGTGGTTCTCGAACTCGCTGGGCAGGCGCACGTCCAGCCACTGGCCGCCCTGAGCGATGATGCTCTCCGCCTGGCTGCGGTCCACCCATTCGAGCATCGGCTCGTTCAAGAGCTTCGTGAAGTCGTCTTTGCCGAGCCGCATGACCGAGCCGTCGTTCTCCATCGTCACCGTTGCGTTGCGCTTCGCGTCCGAAATCAGCGCTTCCTCGCCGAACGTGTCGCCAACGTGCAGTTCGGCAAGCTTGATGCCGTTCTTGCTGAGCGGCGTTTCGCGCGTGACCAGCGCCGAGCCCCGGGTCAGGACGTAAAAATAGTCGCCTTCCGCGCCCTGCTTGATGATGACGTCGCCGGCCTTGTAATTGATCTGCTGCATGCGCATGAAGATCGCCTGGATGTTGGCCGGCGGAATCTTGTGGAACGCCTTGGTCTGCAACAGCATCGTCATCCAGTCTTCGTTGCCGCCTTCTTCTTCGGCGCCGTGGAGCTCCGATACCTCGTATTGCCCGGTCTGGTCCCAGGTCAGCATGACGTCGAGGAGATCTGAGTCGATCGACATGAACTTGACGCGGTCGCGGGCCTTCGCGGTCACGCGACGCGGATAGACCGGGGCGACCGGATTCCTGGCATGGTCCGTGCCGCCCTCGACGGTGCCAACGGCGTTACCCTGGTCGAGAAGCTCGAGAACGCCCGAAACGACGTAGAAGGTCCGTTTCTCCGTATCGCCTTCGTTGAACAGCACCTGTCCGGGCGAGAGCTCGCGCACCTGCACCTTGCGGGCCAGTGCGGCGAGATTGTCCGGTTTCAGTCCATCCAAAGGCGAAAACCGCCCGAGCAGGTCAACACTTGTCTGCTCTTCGGTCATATCTTTCCTGCGTCGCTCATCGAGTTCTTTATTAGTGGCCGCATTTTAACTTCAAAACAACGACTTCCGATATACCCAGCCGCAAGCAGCGTGACTCGACGCACACTTTGTAGGGAAGGACTCCGTGCGGCAGCGCATTCGGTTTCTACCGCGCGGACTCCTGGTTCGGCTCTATTCGAGACCAGCCCGGATACGGCTTGAAGCGATCGTCGTAGGCATCGGCCAGCGCCTCGAGCCGCGCGATCGTCTCGTCGATACCGCGGTCCCTGGCGTACTTGATCGGGCCGCCGCGAAACGGGGCGAAACCTGTGCCGAAGATGACACCGGCATCCAGCAGGTCGATATCGTCCACGACGCCGTCCGCGTACACGGCGACGGCCTCGTTGACCATCGGCAGGATCAGGCGGTCCTCGATGTCCGACGGCACGGCACCCTCGGCCGCGGGCTTCTGGGCCTTGCCGTCCTCCCAGCGGTAGAAGCCCTCGCCGGCCTTGCGGCCCAGCTTGCCGGCATCGACCATCTCCACGAGGCGCTTCGGGATCGGCCGGTTCATCGCAGCGCCGAGGATTTTCGAGACGTGCAGCGCCACGTCGATGCCTACGCTGTCGATGAGTTCGACCGGGCCGACCGGCATGCCGAATGTCTCGGCGGCCTTGTCGATGGCCGCGAGCGAAACGCCTTCGTCCACGAGCGCCATGGCCTCGGCCATGTAAGGCGCGAGCACCCGGTTGACGACGAACCCCGGCGCGCTGCCGCATTCGAGCGGCAGCTTGCCGATGGCCTTGACGAAGCCCACGCCGATATCCAGCGCCTCGCGCTCGGTGTCGGCACAGCGTATGACTTCGACCAGCGGCAGCTGGGCGACGGGATTGAAAAAATGCAGGCCGATGAAGCGCTCGGGCTCACGGACAACCGAGCGAAGTTCCTCGAGCGGTATGCTGGACGTGTTGGTCGCGAGTATCGCGCCGGGCTTCATTCGTTCGAGCAGGCGCCTGTAGAGTGTCTGCTTGGCTTCCAGGTCTTCGAATATGGCTTCGATGACGAGATCGGCCTCGGCAGCGCCATCGCCGGCGACGTCGGCGCGCAGCCGCGCTGTCGTCTCGGCTCGCTTGCCGTCGTCGCGGACGCGTTTGGCATACAGCTTGCCGGCACGCTCGAGGGCCGGCTCGATGTACTTGAGCTCGCGGTCTTCGAGCGTCACCTGCATGCCGCGCAGGGCACACCAGGCTGCGATGTCACCGCCCATGACGCCGGCACCGACCACGTGCACGTGCCGGACCTCGGGCACGTCCGAGCTGCCCTGCGCCTTGAGCCGGTTCTGCAGAAAAAACACGCGCACGAGGTTGCGTGAGGTCGGCGTGCACATCAGTTCCGCGATGGACCGCGCCTCGGCGCGGTAGGCCGTATCGCCCCTGCCACCGTGCTTCGCCCACAGATCGATGATTGCGTACGGGGCGGGGTAGTGCTCCCGGCGTGCCTTGCCACGAACCTGCTTCTCGAGTACCGAGCGTATGAACGGACGCGCGAGCGCACTGCCCAGGAGCCGCTCCACGAACGGCGCTTCCGCTTCCTTCGGCTTGCGCTCGAGCATGTCGACGGCCTTCTGTCGCCAGTCGTCTGCGTTGCAGGTGCCGTCGATGAGACCGATTCGCCGCGCCTTGCCCGGGTCGACGGGCGCTCCGGTCAGCATGAGCTGCATGGCCGGTCGAACGCCGGCACGCCGGATCGCCCGAACGGTTCCGCCGAAACCCGGATGAATGCCGAGCTGCACTTCGGGGAGTCCGATGATCCGCCGATCGGTGTCGAAGGCAATCCGGTAGTTGCAGGCGAGCGCGAGTTCAAGCCCTCCGCCCAGAGCGAAACCGTTCAGGACCGCCACGGTCGGGCCGGGCAGCGCCTCGAGACGATCCAGCACCTTCTGCCCCGAGCGGATCAGCTCGTAGCCCTGTTCGGGGCTCTCGATACCGGAAAACTCGTTGATGTCGGCGCCCATGATGAAGCCGCTTGGCTTCGTCGAATACACGACGACGCCGCGCGGGGCCTGGGCCTCGAGCGTCTCGAGGTGATCGTTGAGCTCGGTGAGGACCGCGGCAGAGAGCACGTTTGCGCCGCTGTCGGCCTTGTCGATGGCCAGCCAGGCGACACCGCCGTCGTCCGTTTCCAGGGACCAGTGTGATTCACTCATGGAAGCTTGTCTCGTCGTCAGTACACTTCAAAATCGCAGATCAGCGGCAGGTGATCCGAGTGCCGAACGTCCGGGATCTGAAAGCCCGTGACGTTGATTCCGTTCTGGTAGAGGACCCAGTCGAGTTCCTTGCGCGGGGCCCGGCTGGGGTAGGTCGGCAGCCCCTCGGCGTTCGCCGACTGGAGTCCGGCCGCCTTCATGAACAGGTAAATCTCGTTTTCGCCCCAGAACGTGTTGAAGTCACCCGCCACGATGACCGGTTTCTCGGTCGCCTCGATCAGGTCGTAGAGACGCCGCAGCTGCAAATGCCGGTGCCGGTACTTCAGCGACAGGTGCACGAGGAAAACCGAGTATTCCTGCATCTCGAACTCGATGATCAGGCGCTTGATACCCGTATCGAAATAGTGGAACTTTTCGCCGTGGACCCGCGGCGCCGCCATGAACGCGTTACCCTGTTTGCGAACGATCGGCAATAACTGGTTGATCGACGAGGAGCCGTATTTCGTTTCGTAGGAGGTGTTCATCCCGAGGTCGGCGGCGATCGCCTCGGCCTGGTTGACCATCCGGCTGCGTATCGATCCCGTGTCGACCTCGATCAGTCCGACGATGTCCGGATCGACCGACTTGATGAACCGGGTCAGCTCGGGGAGCACGTTCGCGTTTCCGAGGACGTAGCCGGCGCCCGGCAGCGGCATGTGCATGCTGGCTCCGCCGCCGACGGCGTACCTTATGTTGTAAAGCAGCAGGCGCATTGGCGGTATTGTGTTATGAAATTGATAGAATCGCTACGGGGAGTCAGCAATAAGGGGGCGGCAACCGTGTCTGAAGACAATCCGATAAGGGTCTTCGTAACGCACGCATTCAGCGAGTCGGACGATTACCTCCGAATTTTCGAGTTTCTCGAGTGCGTCGATCGCTTCTATTACCAGAACGTCAGCAAGCCCGAGGAGCGCCCGTCAGGCGGCATGGAGGAAATCAAGGACGTGCTCATCCAGCAGATCAAGGAAGCCGAAGCCGTCTTTGTCGTGCCGGCGTTGTACGAGGCGCAAACCGACCTCGTCGAATTCATGATGCAGGTCGCGGACGCCAACCAGAAGCCGATGATTGTGATCCGCCCCTACGGACGCGTGGCCGAGACTCCCCAGGTGCTGGTCGAGCGCTGCAAGGAGCACATCGAGTGGAACGCCCGCGAGATGGTTGACGCGCTGAAGCGCCAGGCCCGGCATGAGGACACGGCTCGCTGGGAGGTCGTCGATTTTCCGGGATTTGAGCAGTAGTTATTTACATTTTTCATGTATTTGTAAAATATTCCTAAAGTGAATAATCGAAAACGTCCGATCGTCATCGCTCACCGCGGGGCATCGGGCTACCTGCCTGAGCATACGCTTCCGGCAAAGGCGCTCGCGTACGCGATGGGCGCCGACTATCTCGAACAGGACGTGGTCGCGACCGGCGATGACGAACTCGTCGTGTTGCACGATGTGCACGTCGATCGTGTCAGCGACGTGGCCGACCGTTTTCCTCGCCGTTCGCGTTCCGACGGCCGCTACTACGTCCGCGATTTCGCACTCGCCGAGCTCAAGGCCTTGCGCGTCTACGAGCGCATGGAGGCCGACGGAAGCACGGTCTACCCGCGCCGTTTTCCGGGCAGGACCGGCAGCTTCCGGATTCATACGCTGGACGAAGAGATCGAACTCGTGCAGGGACTCAACGCGAGCGCCGGGCGAGTTGCCGGTATCTACCCCGAGATCAAGCGTCCCGCCTGGCACAGGGACGAGGGGGTAGACATTGCGCCGATCATGCTCGAGGTGCTCGAGCGCTACGGTTACCGTGACAAAGACGATCCCGTGTTCCTGCAGTGCTTCGATGCCGACGAGATCGTGCGGCTCAGAAGGGATCTCGGTACCCGCCTCAAGTTGATCCAGCTCGTGGGTGACAACAGCTGGGGCGAGTCCGCCACCGACTACGACAGGCTGCAAAGCGATGACGGCCTGGCCGCGGTAGCCGCGGTCGCGGATGGCCTCGGCCCGTGGTTCGAGCAGCTCTACACTCTGCAAGCCGGCAAACCGGCGAGCTCCGGCCTGACCGAGCGCGCCCAGGCGCTGGGGCTCGACGTGCATCCGTACACTTTCCGCCTGGACAGCCTGCCGCCGGGATTCGAGAGCTTCGATGCGCTGCTCGCCTTCGTCATCGACAATCTCGGCGTCGACGGTCTGTTCACGGACTTCCCGGACGTCGCCCGTCGGGCCATCGAGGACCGGCAGGCGGCGCGGAAGGCTTCGCAGTAAGTTATTGTTCTATATAATAATTAGTCAGGCCAGTCCGACGCCGCGACGAGCTGGCCCGGCGTTCCGCCGGCGCCGTTCGATTGCGGGATTGAGAACTCGGTCCTTTTACGCCTGCCCGGCACGTCAGAAACTAGCCGAATGGACATCGAGTTGACAAAAGACCTCGTCCTGACCGGCGTAGGCTCCTTCCTGCTCGGAGTACTACTGGCCTCGGTCGCTTCGCGTTTCGGCTCGCCGCAAGGCAACGGTGAGCGCGACCCGCGCGATCAGCGCATCCTGTCGCTCGAAGCTGAGCTCAGGGTCGCGCAGACCGAAGTCGAGTCGATGCGCGAGAAGCTGGATGCCGCCGAGTCGTCGGTGAAAGAGTTCAACGAGAGCATCGCCAAGCGCGATGCCACGATCGCTCACCAGCAGGACAGCGTCGACAAAATGAAAAAGGACCTCAAGGAGTCCGTGCAAAAGACACGCGAACTGCGCGCGGAACTTTCCGACCGGGCGACGCAAAGCGTGCGATCCGAGGCCAAGCTGCGCGAAGTCGAGACCGAGCTGTCGGTCGCCAAGGCTTCGACCGACCTGATTGCGACGGGAGTGCTCGATTATTCAGTCGCCCCGGACCCCGACGACCCCTAGCAGTGCGCTGAGGCCTGTTCAGGCGGCACATAGCCGCGTCAGGAACAGGCTCGAGATCCTCATTTACAGACGTAAACTGCGGTCTCTCGCCTGTCCCTTCCTTGCTCTGCACGCGCCTGAACAACCCTCAGCGCACTGCTACGCCGCGCAATCGTCGAGTTTGCCCAGTCCCCCACATCTGTGTCAGGAACGGCCGCGAATCCGTATCACCCCGCTCCGGCGCCCGGATTCGGTAGCGCGATGCGCACCTCGAGGCCCTCGTCGGGATAGTTGACGAGCGACAGGCGGCCGCCGTGCGCCTCGACGATCTCGCGGCACAGCGGCAGGCCGAGGCCCGTGCCGGTTGCCTTGGTCGAGTAGAACGGCAACAGCGCGTTGCGCATGACCTCTTCGCTGATCCCGCCGCCCCGGTCCGAGACCGTGAACAGTGTCCTGCCGTCCCGGATCTCCGCCGCTACGACGATTGCTTCGGGCGGCGAACCGGATTCGTGCGCGTTCTTGAGCAGGTTAATGAGCACCTGTTCGAACTGGGTCGCGTCGACCCGGCAGTCGAGAGCGGGAAGCGGCTCCGCGAGGCGGAACTCGACCGCGTTTCGCAGGCTGTCGATGAACGCCGGCCAGTCGATCTTCTCGGGCCGCGGCGCCGGCAGTCGCGCGAAGCGTGCGTAGCTTTCGATGAAGTTCTTGAGGTGACTCGAGCGATCTTCGATCGTCGAGAAGATCGTCGCCAGGCGCTCATCGTCACCGCGTTTGCTGACCAGCGTCTGGCCCGAGTGCGCGAGCGAGGAAATCGGCGCAAGCGAGTTGTTGAGTTCGTGACTGATGACCCGGATGACGTTCTTCCAGGTCGCCACCTCCTGGCGGCCGAGCTCCTGGGTCAGCTGCTTGAACAGCAGGAGGCGATGCGGCTGCGCGTTGAGCGTGAATGCGTTTTGCGACAGGTGGTAGGTCTGCGGCTCGTCGCCCTCTATCGTGAACAGTCCGTCGCGGTCGGTGGCGACCGCCTCGCGGATGGCCGATGGAGCGCTCTCGAGCAGGGACTCGAAGCGATGGCCGTTGACGGGGCGGCCCCGATTGAAGAGCTGCCGGGCCGCGGCATTCGAATACACGACCTGGCCGTTGGCATTGATCAGGACCAGCGCCATGTCGGTCGTCTGGATGACGGTATCGAGCAGCAGCTCGCGCTGGAACAGGGACTGTCGCTCGTCGCGGAGCGCGCCGCCGAGCTTGTTGTGCGCCGTAACGAGTTCTCCGAGCTCGTCGCTCCGGTCATGCGCCACGCTGATGCTGAAGTCGTTGTCGCGCAGGCTGTCCGCGCCGTCCGTGAGCGCTCGAATCACACCGACCGCCGGGGTCAGGATGCGCTGTACGCCAATCCAGCAGAGGGGCAGGGCAACGAGCAGGGCAATGACCCAGCCGAGCCACCAGGGCGAAAGCGCCTGCGATGCCCACGCGCCGGCAGCCGTCGCCAGCGCGAGCAGCAGCGTCACGAACAGCGCAATGCGGCCGGCGATGGAGAAGCGAAGATTCATTCGCGATGAGTGCAGAGCTCGGGCGGAGGGCCCAGTTTACCGCCACGCAGCATGACCGGGTACACGGGCAACTACTTCTCGATACCGAACTTCTCCATTCGCCGATACAGCGCCTGGCGACTCATGCCGAGATCGCGTGCCGCTCGGGCTATGACGCCGTGCGCGCGGCCCAGGGCGGCGCGTATCGCATCGGCATCGGGCTCCTCTATGCCGTTGTGGCGGCCCGTCGGCGTTCCATCCGGCAGGTCCAGGTCGGCGACCGTAATCGTCTTGTCGCGCGCGAGCAGCGAGGCGCGGCGGATGCGGTTCTCGAGCTCGCGGACGTTGCCGGGCCAGGAGTAGTTGACCAGTGCGGTCTCGGCGTCACCCTCGAGCGTCACGCCGTCGTCGATGAAGTGATACGCGAGCGGCAGGATGTCGTCGGGCCGGTCGTTGAGCGGCGGCACGGCGAGCTCGATCACGTTGAGACGGTAATACAGGTCCTCGCGGAACCGGCCGGCCCTCACCTCGGCGCGAAGATCCGCATTGGTCGCGCTGACAATGCGCACGTTCGCGCGCCGCGTCTTGCTGCTACCGAGGCGCTGGTACTCGCCCGTCTGGATGACGCGAAGCAGCTTGGCCTGGCCCTCCATGCTGAGATTGCCGATCTCGTCGAGAAACAGCGTACCGCCGTCGGCCGCCTCGAAGCGGCCCTCGCGCGCTTTTGCCGCCCCCGTGTAGGCACCGGCCTCGGCGCCGAACAGCTCGGCTTCCATGAGCTCTGCCGGCAAGGCGCCGACGTTGATCTTGACGAACGGGCCGTCCGACACGCTCGAGTTCGCGTGCACGATGTCGGCAAACCTCTCCTTGCCGGCGCCGTTCGGGCCTGTAATCAGCACCGGGATGTCGGACGGAGCAATTCGCGCCGCGATCGCGATCAGCTCCTGCATCGCGGTGCTGTCGAACACGGTGCCACAGAGTTCGTAGTCGGCTTCGAGACGCGCACGGTCCGCGCGCCGGGACAGCAGCGCGCGGCGGCCGTGCTGCGTGGCATCGCTCAGCTCGAGCAGATTGCGGGCCGTCGCGATGAGCTTGTCGTCATCCCACGGCTTGGCGAGGTAGTCGGCCGCGCCGGCACGCACGAGTTCCACGGCGGTCTCGAGATGCGTCCAGGCAGTTAGCAGGATGACGGGCAGGTCGGGATAGCGTTCGCGAATCGTGTGAAACAGGGCAACGCCTTCCTTGCCCGAGGTCGTGTCGTCGCTGAAGTTCATGTCCTGCACGACGAGCCCGACCGGATGCGCATCCAGAGCGGCCAGCCCCTCGTCCACGGTGGCCGCCGTCTCGCAGGGCAGGTCGTGGACCGAGAACAGCATCGACAGCGCCGTGCGGACGCCGTCGTTGTCGTCGATCACGAGAATCACGGGGTTCATGCAGAAGCTGTCCCGCGCATGTTGACGTTGAACGCTGCCCTCGAATTCATACCGTCCGCGTCGCGATGGCCGGCGATACCTTCGACGCCCGCCGCGCCGGATCGGCAACCGCGATGAAGCCCAGCACCCACAGTGTCGCGATGCCGATGACGAGATAGACATAGTTCAGGCGTTCGATCTCGAACGCCGATGCCAGCGCATAGTTGAGTCCGATCGTGAGCGCCGTGCCGAGAATGATGCCAATGGTCGTCATGAGCCAGTTTTCGAGCAGGAAGTAGCGAATGATATCGCGCTTTCGCGCGCCGACGGCCCGGCGCGTGCCGATCTGCTTGGTCCGCTGCCGCACCGTGAAGCTCGCGAGGCCGACTATCCCTAAGCCGGTAATGAGCAGCAACAGGCTGATCGCCGTGATCAACACGACCGCCATCGTGCGGTCGCCCTGGTAGCTAAGCGCAACATAGTCTTCGAGCGGCTTGACGTTGCGCACGAGTCGCGTGGTCCGGTCCGCCTCGGTCAGTGCCTCCTCGACGATCGGCACGAGTTCGTCGCGCATACCGGGTTCGGTCCGTATGATGTAGCGCGTCCACGGCCCCTGGTTGCGTCTCGGCATCCACATCACGTTTTCGAGGTCGTCCCAGCTGACCCAGGCGCCGAGCATGTGTTCGACGATGCCGACGATCTCGGCCGAGTCGCCGAGCCCGTCGTAGATCAGCTTGCCGAGCGCGGGTTCGTCGGGAAACACCCGCTCGGCATAGGCGCGCGTAACGATGACGACAGGCGGCATGCTTCTGTACTCGGGGTCGCTGGCCGGGAGTATTTCAGTTTCACGAAAGGCGCGACCTTCAATGATGTTGACGCCGAGCGCCTTCTCCGCGTCTTCGCCGAAGCGATAGTAGTTCGCGGTCTCCCGCGGCGCGTCTTCGTCGAGACTTGCGCGATAGCCCGTGGCGCTGCCGGAGTTTGACAGGGGCAGGGCGCTCGCGCTGGCAACGGCGACCACGCCCGGCAGCGCCCTCAGGACCTCGAGGTCGCGCGTAATCGTTCTGTCCGGGTCGAAGTCATTGCCGAATCCCATGCTTTGCGCCGTCACGATGTTGTCGATATCCATCCCGGACGGACGGTTGATGTGCGCGAGCCGGTTTTGCGCCATGAACATGCTGTTTACGACGATCGCGAGCGTCAGCGCGATCTGCAGCGCGATCAGAACGGAGCCGGTCTTGTTGCGCCACATGGCGGAGAGGATTGGGCGGAATTCCATGATGTCGTTCCTATTGAGTTTTGAGGTAGCCGGCCGGTGCCAGCTGGCAGACACGCCACGTCGGGTACAGGCCCGCGAGGATCGCGGACACGACGGCGAGCACGATCGCGATCGCGACGAGTTCCAGGTTGAGCCGCGCCGTCCGCTCGGCTTCGTCCAGCAACGAACGAACGCCGGCAAGGCCCAGGACCGAGAGGCCCAGCCCGAGTATGCCGCCCGCGACGCCGACCAGGCCGACCTCGACCAGGTGCTGGCGGAAGATGGCGGCCTTGCTTGCGCCGAGCGCTCTTCGAAGGCCAATGACCGGGGCCTTCGCAATGAAGCGCGCGAGGATCAGGCCGATCGTGTTGAACATGCAGGCGGCGAGAAACAGTACGCCGATGCTCATGACCGTCCAGATTTCGTTGGACGCGACCTCCTGGATCTTGAGCCATTCCGTGACCGTGCTGAGCCGGTTGTTGGTCGGTCGCTCGAAGCGGCCCAGCGCCTTCTGCTCGTCGGTGTAGCTGTCCAGCCAGGCCTGGTATTCCGCCCGCTGCGCATCGTCTTCGAGCTCGGCCCAGAACTGCACGTAAATACACTCGCTCTGCAGCAGGTCGAAGTAACTGTTGATCGGCTCGTCTTTCCAGCAGTTGGTGTTGCCGGAGCCGTCCACCTCGCGCCGGTCCGTGATCGAGAACGGCATGAACACGTCCTCGACGTCGTTGGTCGGGCCGTTGTTGACGTCGTAGAACAGCACGATCGGCTGCCAGCTATCGATGACACCCGTCACGACGAAGTTCTCGGTCCCGAAGCGGACCTCGCGCCCGACGCTGTTCTCGCCGCCGAACAGTGTGTCGTTGGTCTCTTTCGACAGAACGACGACGTTTTCAGCATTGTCATCGGCGCGCTGGTCCCAGCCCGAGCCGTACAGGAACGGCACGTTGAACATGTCGAAAAAATCCACGCCGGTCATACGCGAGATAGTCAGGAACGGGGCGACGTCCTCATTCTCGGGCACCACGGTAAAGACCGCCTTGCGCATGGCGGCGTGGCGAGTTGGCACAGGGGATTCGAGCAGTGCCATTGCATCGGGATGAGTCAGCTGCCAGGGCGCTTCCTCGGGTTTGTGATCGTCGTACGGCTCGTCGGGGCTCCAGCTATCGAGGCGTACCGCGAACAGCTGGTCGCTTTTCTCGGGGATAGGGTCGCTCGTGAGCGCGTAGACGAACGTCAGTATGGTCATGCACGCGCCGACACCGACGCCGATCGCGGCGACCATGAGCGCGGTGAGCAGCGGCTGTTTCATGAGGCTCAGCCGCGCGAGCCTCAGGTTGTAGATGAACATCGTCTGTCCCTCAGGCTACGGGCTGCATGGCCGGTTCCTCGACGTCCGCGGGCGCCGAGAACGGGTTCGACGTCGCGATGTGGCCGTCGAGCAGCTGCACGTTGCGATGTGCGCGGCGGGCGAGCTCCGGATCGTGAGTCACCATGACGATAGTCGTGCCGTTCTTGTTGATCTCTTCGAGAAGATCCATCACCTGGCGCGCCATGAGCGAGTCGAGATTGCCCGTGGGCTCGTCGGCAAGCAGGAAGGCCGGCGTCCCGGCCAGCGCGCGTGCTATGGCGGCGCGCTGCTGCTGGCCGCCGGACAGCTGCGAGGGCAGGTGCTTCATGCGCGCGGCGAGCCCGACCTGTTGCAGTGCTGCTTCAATGCGCTCACGGCGTTCGGCGGCGTCGAAGCCGCGGTAACGCAGCGGCACGTCGACATTGTCGAAGATGTTCAGGTCGGGAATCAGGTTGAAGCTCTGGAAGATGAATCCGATCTTCTCGTTGCGTATCGTCGAGCGAGTATTGTCGCTGAGCTTGCTGACGTCCTGGCCGTCCAGGCGGTAGGTTCCGCTGGTCGCGGTCTCCAACAGGCCGGCGATGTTCAGGAACGTGGTCTTGCCCGAGCCGGAGGGGCCGGTGACCGCGACGAATTCCCCCGCATCGACGCTGAGACTCAAGCCGCGAAGTGCGTGCGTTTCCACGAGATCGGTGCGATAGACTCGACTGATGTCATTCATTTCCAACATGTTTATGCCCTGCCTGTCATGGTGTTTGTCTTGTATTAGTCGCGCAGCAGGACGCGTTCCGCGCCCCTGAAGCGATCGATTTCCGAGATGATGACCTCGTCTCCGGCCTCGAGGCCCTGCAGAATCTCGACCTGCGAGACGCTGCGCGATCCCGTGACGATAGACACGCGTTCGGCCACGTCACCGTCGACCCGGTAGATCAGCCGACCGGCGCCGGAGTCATAGAACGGTCCCGAGTCCACGACCAGCGTGTCCGGCTTGGCCTCGAGAATGATTCGCGCCGACACGCGCTGATTCTGGCGCAGGCCGGCCGGCTGTTCGCCGTTGAAACGCACCCGCCCGCTGACGGTCGAGTTCTCGACCTCGGGAGACACGGACACGAGGGTTCCGGCGTGCTCGGTGCCGCCGAACTTGATGCTGACGTCGGCGCCGACGACCAGGTCGTCGGCATAGCTGTCCGATATCGACAGCTCGATTTCGAGGGCGCTCAGGTCCACGACCGTCGCGATCGGCGCGTTGGCGGCGACGACCTGCCGGCGTTCGACGGCGAGCGTGCCGACGATCCCGTCCACCGGCGCAAGCAGATTCAGCTCCTCGAATCGCCGCTCGAGATTGCTGACCGCGAGGCGCTGGCGATCGCGTTCCAGCCTGAGCCGCTGAAGCTCGAAATTGAGCATTTCTTCGTTCAGCGCGGTTTCCTGCTCGGCATGCGTCAATTCGATCCGGCTGCGCTCGACGTCGTCGCGGGCCTTCTCGTAGTCCTGCAGGCTAATGACCTGGTGTTCCCAGGACTGCTCGGCGCGACGCAATTCGCGCTCCGCGGCCGTCAACTCGACGCGCGCGAGGTCGACGTTCTGCCGGCCTTCGAGCAGCCGCATTTTGTTATCGATCGTCTGCCGCTGGAGGTTGCTCTCGAGGCTGTCGAGCGTCGCGCGCTCGCGATCCAGTTCGTTGGCGAGTTCGGGGCTGTCGATGGTTGCGATCCGGTCGCCGGCCTTTACCGAGTCGCCCGCATTGACGTGCAGCGTCACGGTGCCCGCCGTCGCGGCGTAAACCGTTGGACTTATCGCCGCGACGACCACACCCTGGGCGGCGACGTCGCGTACGAAGGTCTGGTGTGCGACCGTCGCGAATCGAAGCTGGGCCCGTATCGCACTGCGATCGGTGCCCATCCACCGGGTCATGGCCGGGACCGTCGCAATCGCGATTGCAATGACGGCCGCGGCGCCGATCAGGTAAGGCCGAAGCTTTTTGCCCCGGCTCGTCTCGATGACCGTGTCCTGGGCGGCCGTATCACGGATGCCGTCCGGCTCGCGCGCGACGTCGAGCCTGTCGACCGTCGCTCGCTCAGGCATTGACCTCTCCCAGGCTCGCATACAGCTGGCAGCCGCTGGAGGGCCGGTCGAACCAGTCGCCGAGCAAGCTGCCGATCACCTCGGCGTGGTAGGCAATCTCGGGTCCGAGCGCCCGCCAGTCGCTGCCGAAGGCCAGCGTCCCCAGGTAATCGATGGCCGAGACGGTCGACTGTATCCAGTCGAGGAGTGCGCCGGCGCCGCAGATCGAATCGGTAACACAGTTCATGGATGTCCTGCTCGTATGGGCTTCGTACTGTCTGTAGCAGGAAGCGTGCCAACTCTGTCCGTACGTTTAAGTCATTGTTTTTTATGAGATCAGGGCACGAATGAAAGTGTCCGATGTGTCCGCTGCGGACGCTTGCGGACAGCTGTCCGCGTCGGCACGTCGGGCGGCGCGACAGCAGACGGAGAATGTAGCGGCCGAATAAAACCGGCTCTTGTTCAGTAGCTTGCGTGACAAAGACGCGAAAGCACTTCACATAATCGCGCCCGCGACCTACACTCAGGAGGGGACAAGAGCCTGCCACGGATGTGCAACGGGCCACGAGAGGCAATAGTCGATGAGTAACCAGGCTGAACGCGTATGCGCCAGTACCGGCGCGTTCGAGGCCGCGTTTCCCGCGGTCGCACAGCGTCATGACGTGGCGCTGGTTGCCCTCGGTAAAGCGCTAGACGAGTGCCGGCCGCTCGTGGCCCTGGCCGGCCACGGGCACCTCGAACTCAGCCACGTGCTGAGGCGATTCGTCTCGTCGCTCGACGACGACGTCGCATCGGCAACGATCAGCAGGATTCGGCCGAACGTCAAGAAAGGGCTGAGAGCGCTGGCCAGGGGGCTGGGCTTCGAGCCGGCCGGTCTCAGCGTGGCGGATCTTTACGGGCTCCTGAAACTGTTTTTCGAAAACCAGCGCGCGCACGGCCGACGGACCGTCATCGTCGTCGAACACGCGGCTCGGCAGCCGGACTGGCTGCTCGAACTCATCGCGCGATTGATCGAACGCGCAGCCGCGGAGAAGTGCGGCCTCATGATTGTCCTGAGCGACAGCCCCGAGCTACTCGAAGAGCGCCTGAGTGCCAACAGTTCGTCGTTCCTCTATCACCGCGCCCGACGGGGACTCGTCGAATTGCCGAGGTTCTCGGCTGACGAAACCGCGGCGTTCGTCCGGGATCGGAATCGGGCGGCGGGCGAGAGCGACACGGATGACCGTTTCGATGTCGGCGCAATCGCTCGCGTACACGAGATTACGCGGGGTGTGCCGGACGACGTCGCGGCCCTGTGCTGCCGCTGCATCGTGCGCGCCGACCTCGACCGGTCGCGACGGATCGGCCACCGCGATGTCGACACAGCTGCCGAAGAGCTGAATCTCGCTGCGGAGAGCGCGTCGGCCCGGCTCGCCATGGACGCGACGCTCAGCGAAGAGCTCATGGGCCTCAACGTTGTACGCCATCGGCTCGTCGTTCGGTTCGACGGCAACTGGGTCAGCGACCGTATGATCGAGAACGGCTCGATCCTGATCGGCCGCGCCGCGCACAGCGACGTGCGCCTGAGGAGTGCCGTTGTGAGCCGCAGCCACGCCCTCGTGAGCCTGACTGAGCTCGGCCACGAAGTTCGTGACCTGGGCAGCCGTAACGGCACCTACGTCGGCGAGCAGAGGATAGACCGGCACCTGCTCGCGCCCGACGACGTCATCCGAATTGGCAATTTCCTGATCGAGTATCAGTCCATCGCCGGACATATCGACATGCCGGTCGCGAGCTGACCCGGCCGCGAAGGGAGCCTGGTCGCCGAAACCGCCCGCTTCCAGATCATCGGCGATCCAACCGATAAACCGACCTGTCTGGCGGGAATTTTCCGGGCAAACTGCTTGACGATGTCTACTGCCGGTGACATCTTCGGTGTAAGTATCGGACGACACTCAAGGGACAGGGGAATGAAAGACTTACGCAACTATCGGAAAGTGCTCATCGCCTCCGCAGCGGCCGCGGGGCTGGGCATTGCCGGCCTGGCGGCCGCCGACCGCCAAGCGATGGCTGACGAGCACGCGAATGACCACGAGCATCATCACGGCGCGGACGGGCACGCGAGCGAACATGAACATCATCACGGTGAAGACGGCCACGCCAACGAACACGCGCATCACCATGGCGATGACGGACATGCCGACGAACACGAGCACCATCATGCCGATGCGGATCACTCGAACGAGCACGATCATCACCACGCCGGCGAGGATGGCGATGACCACGAGCACCATCACGCGGGCTGAAACCCGCGGTTGATTTCGATTGGCGCGACGTGGATGCGGGCTAGAGCTCGATAATCGCGATGGGCGCCTGACGGCCGTAGAAGTCGCGGCGCGACAGGCGGCCGTCCGAGACCCGCTTACTTTCATCGGGCACGGCGACGCGCTCGCTGCGCCCGTTCTTGTATTCCGCCTCGCGAACGAGCTGCCAGTGTTCTCCCTCGAGCAGCGTGGAATAGGACTTGTCGGACGCGCAGTCGGCGTAGGATGAATTGGCCACCACGGCGGCGGGCAGCAGCAGTGCGGCGGTGGCGATCTTTCTCAATGTCGGGCTCAGCAACATCGGTATGCTCCAGCAGGCCATCTTCCCGTTGGATGCATGCTAGCGCAATTTGGTTGCAATCCCGATAGCCGACACGACGAACCGCACCCTCCGGGCGACGAAGCGGGCGGCTGCGAATCGGTGACGGATGCGGGCTAGCGATTCGCAGATTCCGCCGCCTCGCTGCCGTGCAACACGGCGAGGAACTCGTCGCCGTAGCGCTCGAGCTTTGCCTGGCCGATGCCGCTGATCTCGAGCAGTTCGGCGGCGTTGCGGGGCTTTACGGCGATCATCTCCGCGAGCGTCTTGTCGTGGAAGATCACGTACGGCGGCACCGCGTGCTCCGCCGCGAGGCGCTGCCGGCATTCGCGCAACGCCTCCCAGAGATCCTGATCCTCGGCGCGGATCGACGTCGACACCACGGTCACGCGGCGCGATGAGCGTCCGGGCGCCTTGGGCTCTTTTCGGAACCGGACCGAACGCTCGCCGCGCAGCAGGGCGCGGCTGTCCTCAGTCAGGACGATTGCGCCATAGCGCTCGGCATCGGCGCGGATGAAGTTGCCGACGATGAGCTGCCGCACGACGGAGCGCCAGGTCTTCGCGTCCAGGTCCTGGCCGATGCCGAACACGCTGAGCTCGGCATGCCCGTGCTGAACGACCTTGTCCGTCGTCTTGCCGAGCAGGACGTCGACGACATGCGCGGCTCCGAAACGCTGCCCGGTGCGATAGACCGCCGACAGGAGCTTTTGCGCGGCCTCGGTGCCGTCCCAGGTCTCGGCGGGCACGAGGCAACCGTCGCAGTTGCCGCAGTCCTCGGCCAGGCGATCGCCGAAGTACGCGAGCAGCGGCGCGCGGCGGCAGCCTGTGACCTCGCACCAGCCCAGCAGGGCATCGAGCTTTTGCCGCTCATGGCGCTTGTAGGCGTCGTCGGCGTCCGATTCGTCGAGCATTTGCCGCAGGCGCACGACGTCCTGCAGCCCGTACACCATCCAGGCATCGGCCGGCTCCCCGTCGCGGCCGGCGCGGCCCGTCTCCTGGTAGTAGGACTCCATGCTTTTCGGCAGATCGAGGTGCGCCACGAAGCGAACATCGGGCTTGTCGATACCCATGCCGAATGCAATCGTCGCGACCACGATCAGCCCGTCTTCCGCGAGGAAACGCCGCTGGTTCTCGCTCCTCACCCCGGTGTCCAACCCGGCGTGGTAAGGCAGCGCGTTGAAGCCCTCGTTGTTCAGCCATTCGGCCGTGCTTTCGGTCTTCTTGCGCGACAGGCAGTAGACGATCCCGGCATGACCGCGATGGGACTTGAGAAAGCCCAGGAGCTGCCGCCTGGCATCGGTCTTCGCCTGCACGGTGTAACGGATGTTGGCGCGATCGAAGGGCGCGACATAGGTGCCCGGATCGCGGAGCTCCAGCCGCTCGACGATTTCCTCGCGCGTCCTTTCGGTGGCCGTCGCGGTCAGCGCCATGCGCGGCACGCCGGGAAACAGGCGGCCGAGTTCGTTGAGCTCGAGATAATCGCGACGGAAGTCATGACCCCACTGTGACACGCAGTGCGCTTCGTCGATCGCGATCAGCGCGATCGGCGAATCGCGGAGGAGGGCACGCGTGCCCTGACCCACGAGGCGCTCCGGTGCCATGTAGAGGAGATCGAGCTCGCGGCGTTGCAGGCGACCGATGATGGCGCGCTGTTCGTCCGGGTCCTGGGATGAGTTCAGGAACTCCGCCGCGATGCCCAGTTCCTTGAGTGCCGCAACCTGGTCCTGCATGAGTGCGATCAGCGGAGAGACGACGAGGCCGGTGCCGTCGCGCAACAGCGAAGGAATCTGGTAGCACAGCGACTTGCCGCCGCCGGTCGGCATGACGACGAGCGAATCCCGCCCTTCGACGGCCGCATCGACGATCGCTTCCTGGTCGCCGCGGAACGACGAGTAGCCGAACACGCGCTTGAGGATTTCGCGGGATTCAGTGCTCATAGTCTATATTAATCAAATAATTATAAATATTACTTAGAGTAAATTATCACTGGTCTGCCGGCGCCGCCGTGCGCCGCAGTCTGGCGAGCAACTCGCCCAGACCGACGAGCAATCCGCCGGCCGCGAGACCGAATAGTCCGTTCAGCAGCATCGTGAGCAGTCCGCCCAGGAGACCGCCGATCCCGTTGTCGCTGAACAGCAGCCGGATCAGCATGTGGATCACGGCTTCAACCGAGGGAATTCCGTGTACGAGAATGCCGCCGCCGACCAGGAACATGGCTGCCGTGCCGACGACGGCGAGCGACTTCATGAGCTTGGGGGCCAGCTTGAGGATCATGCGTCCGGTCCAGCGCTTGAAATTGCCCCAGGCCGTTTCCGCTTTTTCGCGCAGCAGATGCAGGCCTGCATCGTCGAGTCGGACAATGCCCGCGACGAGTCCGTAGACACCGATCGTCATGAGCGCGGCAATCGCCGTGACGACGCCGATCCGTACGCCGAGCGTCGCATCCTGTACCGTGCCGAGTGCGATGACGATGATCTCGGCCGACAGCACGGCGTCGGTGCGAATCGCACCCTTGATCCGGCGCTTTTCGAACGCCACCATGTCGACGTTTTCGTCCGCCACGGCACGAATTCGTGCGGCGTGTTCGGCGTCATCCTCGGATTTCGGGTGCAGCAGCCGGTGAGCGACCTTTTCGAAGCCCTCGTAGCAGAGGAACGCACCGCCGATCATCAGTAGCGGCGTGATCAGCCAGGGCAGGATCGCGCTAATGGCCAGCGCCGAGGGCACGAGGATCAGCTTGTTCACGACCGAGCCCTTGAACACGGCCCAGACGACCGGCAGTTCGCGCTCGGCCCGGACGCCCGTGACCTGCTCGGCATTCAGCGCGAGGTCGTCGCCGAGGACGCCCGCGGTCTTCTTGGCCGCGACCTTGGTGAGGACGGACACGTCGTCGAGCAGCGACGCGATGTCGTCGAGCAGGGTGAGCAGGCTTGCTCCGGCCAAGCGGGGGCTCCTGGGGTGTACACGCCAGCCCTTGATGCCGGCAAAGCGGCAGTATAGGGGCACACGGTGAATCCGTCAGCCCGCGTTCGAGGTCCGAGCGGCCAGATTCACGAGACAAATGAAAACGGCGCCGGTCTTTCGAAGCGGCGCCGCATTCGAGCGAGTCGGAAGAGGGCGTGCCTCAGCGGAAGAAGTACCGCGCTCCGATCGTGAAGACATCGACATCGCCCGCGAACTCGAGCGTCAGGCCGGCCGCGAACTGCCGCGTGAAGTAATAGTCACCGCCCAACTCGAGGAACGTGTCGTTGTCGCCGGCCGTGATGTGATTGACGGACCCGCGAATTTCGAACTGGGGCGCGAGGAAACCGCGCAGCCCGCCTTCGAGGATGACGCCCGACTCGTCGAGATCGCCGCCGATATCGACGTAGCGAGCGGTCGCGACGAGGTCCCAGTCCTTCTGCCAGGGCCAGACGTAGCCGCCACCGATCTCGATCGTCCGCGAGTCGATGTCGTTGTCGAAACTGACCGAGCTGAACGAACCGACGATCAGCCAGTTGTTCTGCACCAGGTAGGAGCCGCCGAGTTTGATCCCGTCACCGCCGGCGACGTCGACATCGACGAATCGAAGCTCCGCGAAGTTGTAAGGTAGCGACGGCGTCGTTGCCGTTTGAGCCTGGGCTGTACCCATGACCAGGACCGTCAAAACCATGAGTAAAGACGAAAATTTCATGTGACACCTCGGGTAGTGTTGTGTCCGGAACGGACGCTGAAGCAACAATTGACGGCGCAATCGCCGACAGCTTCTCGTGAAGCGCAGAATGCTACGCAGTCGCGAGCACCGCTGTCCATAGTCGCAATTTGGCGACATTCAGGGCAGCGCGGGCCGGGCCGTCCACGTGCGGCCTGAGCTTCCGAGGAGTATTCGCCGAAACACGGAGACGTCGATCTACCTGCCGCCGCTACGCGCCATTCAGGATCTGTTCAAGCTTCGAGATTTTGCTCGTTCTGGCTTCCGCCCGAAACACCGTTGTGATCGAGTACGTATCGTTCGATTCCGGTGGCTCGAACTCGACGTCGACGGTGACGAGTTGTCCATCGACGAACGGCAGCCGCTCGTCCAGCGGCAACTCGAGGTTGGCTGACACGGCATGCTCCAGCCAGGGTACGAATTCGAGTTGAAGCGGCGCGCTGTCGCGCCCGTGCAAAACGACCGGCGCCTCGTCGTTGACCCGCATCGTGACGCTGTGAATCCTGGCAGTATCTTCGGTGGTGCCGTAGAAGGCGGTGCTGACGTGCAGCGTATACGGCGCGCGCAGGAACGCCACGGAATCGAAGAACACCGAGTCTCGACTCTCGGACGTTTCGTGCCGAGTGCCCCGCAGGAGCAGTTGAATGTGGAAACGGTCAATCTCTCTCGCGAAGGACGAGGCCGGATTGCCGATATCTCGCACGTATCGTTCCATGTGCTGGGTGCTGTCACCGCAGCCCGACGTCCCGAACAGGGCCAAAAGCGTCAGAGCAGCCAGACAGGTTTTGTCTTGCGACACAATAGCGCTCTTCGAATCGATTCGGCGTTTCATGATACCCGACAATCCGCGGCGGAGGCGGCACGCGAAAGCAGTTGAGCTCACGCGTACAGCTAAGGTCGCGGCCTGCAAGCTGTACGTGACCAGGACGCCGCTCACGGCTGCGGATTTCGTCAACTTTGTTTTGCTGACAGCGACGAGACCTTCTTTTCTTTCGCCGCAGATGACTCTCGCTTAGCTGTTACGGAGATAAGGAATCGACTTCCTCTAGCGCGTCGGCAAAGGCATCCACAGCTTCGAGCGAAGTGAACAACGCTGCGCTCGTAATGCGCAGCGCTCGGCGATCGCCTTCGGGAATGTTGAGCACGCCTGCGTAAGGTTCTGTTCGACCAACGAGCATCCTTTGTCTGCGAAACACGGTCGTGACCTTCTCGCGATCAATCCCGTTGAATTCCCAAGCGACGAGGCCTGCCGAGTGCGCCGGATCATTGGCGACTGCCGCCTGGAAGCGAGGAAGCCGATTCGCCCTGTCCAGCCAACGCTTCGTGAGGTAGCGCAGCCGCGCCTGCACGCGATCGATGCCTATTTCGGAGAGAAAATCGATTGCGCTGCCGAGCACCGTGAAATGCGCATCGGGATGTGCGCCAAAGGACTCGAATTTCGTCATTTGATCCGAGGCCCACAGCGGAGTCAACGTGCGTCCGTCATCGCCCACCGCTCCAAACAGCGGTGCGAGTCGTTCAGCGTGGCCGGGTTTCACGTAGAACACGGCCGTAGCTCTCGGTCCGCACCCCCATTTGTGAAACCCAGCCGCGTAGAAGTCGCAGTCCATGTCGACAACGTTCTGAGGAATGTGACCGAGGCCCAGTACGCCGTCGACCAGCAGCAGTGCACCGCGGCGATGGACGACGTCCGCGATGTCGCGCACCGGCATGATCTGGCCGGTCAGGACGACGCTTCCAATCATGACCAGTTTCGTGCGCGGTGTTATCGCCCTATCTAGCGCAGCGACGATCTCTGCCGTGTCTGTGGTCGGTGCTGGCAAATGAAACTGGCGCGGAACCACACCGTCGCGGGCCGCGCGCGCGGCAAGAAGGTCATAGAACGGCCCGTGCTCGGTCGAGGTAGTCAGGATCTCATCGCCGGCGGAAAGCGGCCAATTGGCGAGAACGGTGGCCACGCCTTCCGTAGTGTTTCGAACCAGCGCGACCGATTCCCGCGGCGCGCCGACAAAAGCGGCGACCCGAGCGCGAACATCGTCCCTGGTTGGATGAGAGTCGGGCGCGCGACGGAATGCATTCAAGTACTCCGACTCGGTGGCAACGGCCAGACGTATGCGCTTCGGAGTGACGCCGCGCACAACGTTGACGAAGTTCATACGCTCAGCGTCGACTTCGAACGCATTGCGCACGCTCGACCAGTAAGCCTCATCGTCGACCTTCGCTGTGGCCGAGCCCTGCTGAGCCTGCTCGGCACTCGCCTTGTGCGGCATCAAAGCTGTGAACGCTCCAGCGCCGAGGAATGCCATGACGGCTCGCCGGGTCGTTCCCACTGATCCGACGCGCTGAGGCCGTGGCGCGCTCACCAGCCTGTGCTCCTTGTGCCCGCGGCCATTGTTATCATCATGCTGGACGCCACCATTGATGTTGCTATCGCCAAAACACTCGGCGAAGCACAGGCGCCTGCAACGTGTCTGTCGTGCTGGATCGGCGACCAGCACTAAACAGTCGATTTCGTTGCCGGCTGAATGGATGATGATACCTCTAGCTGAATACCGCTGCTGGGAAACATGACCTTGGAGAGTGGTTCGCAATGAACGATATCGCAGCCGGAATTGTCACGAGACGGTTGTTGCATAACGTGTCGGCATGGAGCCGACCATGATAACGGAGACGAGTGGATGAGCCAGGGCGCGAACGACGAGGGCGGAGCAAAACCCGATCGCCTGGTCGTTGCCGGTGCGGCCCCGTGCGGGGCGGGGACGCACGTCGCGGACCTGCCCTGCGCGGACGGTCAGCACCCGGCGTGTGTGGAGCTCGCGAAGTCTCCCGTTTTCCTGTTGACCCTGGTCATAGTGACGTCGCTGGGCCCGCTGGCGATGTCGTCCTTCGTACCGGCCATCCCGGCGATTCAAAGCGATTTCGGAGTGAGCGGCACCATCGCGCAGCTGACCCTGTCGGTGTCGATCATTACCATGGCGGTCGCCTCGCTCGCGTACGGATCGTTGGCGGATCGATTCGGCCGACGACCGGTGCTCTTGACCGGCATCGGCCTGGGGTTCGCGGGCAGTGTGCTGTGCGCGCTGGGGCCTACAATCGAGCTCGTGATCGCCGGGCGCGCGATCCAGGCCGCCGGCGCCAGCACGGGCTTCGTGCTGGCCCGAGTCATCGTCCGCGACGTCTACGGCGATGCGCGGTCGGCGAAGGTACTGGCCTACGTTACGGCCGCCATGACGGTCGCACCGATGATCGGCCCCATTCTGGGCGGCTACCTGATCGACGGCGTGGGGTGGCGCGCGGTGTTTGTGGTGGTGGCGGCGGTAGCAGCCGCGCTCTTTGCCGTAGTCGCGGTTCGACTGCCGGAAACGCGGCCCGCGGACGTCGGGCGAAGCGACGGTTCCGTCGGGCAAAGCTATCTCGCATTGCTCGGCAATGTCGGTTATCTGAAGTTCATGGCCTACGGGACGATGGCGCAGGCTGCATTCTTCGGCTTCGTTGCGGGTGCGCCGTACGTCATGTCGGAAATCCTGGGCTATCCGGCGACGGTGTACGGGCTGTACTTTGCCATGGTGCCGTTCGGGTACTTCGCGGGGTCCCTCTTGGCCGCGAAGTTCGACGAGCGATTCACGCACGAACGGTTGACCGTCGCCAGCGCCGTGGCCGGTCTGGCCGCCTGCGCGCTGGGTCTCGTCTGGACCGCCGGCGTGTCGGTGGCGCCGATCGCGCTGTTCTTGCCGGCGGCGCTGTTGGCTGTTGCGTCGGGAACCGCGTTGCCAGGCGCGCAGGCGGGGATGCTCGCCGCGGCCGGCCGCCTGTCCGGATCAGCTTCCGGATTGTTCTCATTCATTCAATTGATCATCAGCGCGATCACGGCTCAGATCGTGGGTGCGCTGCAGACGGCGGGGGCGACCGGCGTGTTTTCGGTCATGGTCGGCGCATCCGTCCTGGCCCTGTTGGGCTACGCTGGCGCCGCGAGTCGCCGATTCGCAGCGGTCCTCGACCGATAGGGCGGCTGTCCACCAACAACGACATCACGTGGCTCTTGGAGCACGAAACGTTGAGTGGGATATTAGCCCCAATCCCCGCTAACACGACCTGGCACACGCTGGAGGACAATGACATTGAACGACCACGTCACGAGCGCCGTACGAGGACGTTGGATAGTCGCGAGCGCTAGCTACACTCGATTCATCTCTATCAGGGTATTCGTCCTTCTGATCTTGCTTGTGATCACCACAAGCTCCTTTGGTGCAGGGGCAACAGATCCTCGTGCGTCGAACGGCGAGGCATGGGACGTACAGCGTGGCGAGAACGGCGATCGAGACAGCGGTGCCATCGCCTCCGGGGGTGCCTCGTATCCATTCGACGGCTTCGGCTACCTCAAGCTCAGGATTCCGGACACGTCCGATGCGATGCTTGCGCACGGGCGTTATCTCGAAGGGTTTGGCCTCGTTCCCGACGGCGACCGCCGTTTCGATTCGCTAACCCCGCTGTATCTTGGTGGCGTTGTCGCCTCGCGCGCACTCTACGCGCCAGATGACGAAGACTATCTGCGGTATGTCGACAGTTTCACCAACACGTTGGGCAGCGCGATAACACTCGAGGTTGTCTATGGAGGAGCCATCGGCGCCTACGCCGATGGTGGGTATCCTGCAATTGCGGCGACGTCTGACGGTGACCGGAAACTCGAAATAGGCGACAACTACGTCGTCTTCATGCAAAACCTTCTCGACACGCCCGACCCGGCCGAGGGCCCGTCCGGGTACGGCCCGTCGGCACACGTTTTTTCCAATGGGAATGGTGGCTCGCTGGTCGGTTTCAGTGCCATCGACACGAAGCCCTTCGATGCCAGATTCCCGGATCCGGCTGCCCCGCAGTCGATTGGCTTCCTCCACCGTCTGAATCTGAGGCCGGGAGAGACGAAAACCCTCCTGCACTTCGTCGTAAAAGGCAAAACAGAGTCATTTGAACCCGGCAGCGGGTTTCCGGTTTTCCTCGACAATGCTGGGCAGACGGCTTACTTCGAGGACGTGCCGCTGAGTGAAGGCTTCCCCGACGCCGGGCGCCAAATCCACAAGGTTAGGGTCACGGCGCAACGCCTGGCTGCAGCACCCGACCTTCGGGGGCTGACGCCGCGGGAGGTCGCGGGTATTGCCAACTGGCGCGTCGACACGACCGCGCCGGTGCGATCTTGCCGAATTGTCGAACAGCGTATTCGCGGTTTACACGAATGCTTGATAGACGGCGGACGCGCGGAGGATGTCGTACGCGACTATTTGCTGCGTATTGCGGCGTACGATAGCAACGGGCCTGGCTACAACGCCTATGTGGCGTTGAATCCGGATGTGTTTCGAATCGCTAGAGCGCTCGACAAGAAAGCCGAGGGAAATGAGCCGCTCGGCGTCTTGCACGGCGTGCCCATTGCGTTGAAAGACAACATCAATACGACAGACATGCCGACCAGCAGCGGTTCGCGCGCCCTGGCTAACTGGACCCCGGCTACGGACGCGTTCGTCGCGGCCCGTCTTCGGGCGGCAGGCGCCATAATTCTCGGCAAGACCAATCTGGACGAAATGGCGCTTTCGGATTACTCGATCAGCACCTTAGGCGGCCGGACGCTCAACGCCTACGATCCGTCGAAATCGGCAGCCGGGTCGAGCGGCGGCAGCGCTGTTGCAGTCGCCGCCAATCTCGCGATGGCCGCCCTCGGGACGGATACGCTGAACTCCCTCACTAACCCCGCGTCCTGGGCGGGGCTGACTACGCTGCGCCCCTCATACGGGCTTGTCGGGCGAAGTGGCATCGCGCCGTTGAGCGAGATTACCGATGTCGTCGCACCGATGACGCGGTCCGTCGAAGACCTCGCGCTTCTGCTCGACGTGCTCGCGGGACCGGACCCGGAGGACGCAGCCACCGAAGTCGTCGGCGAGCGCCGTCCTCATCAGCCGTATACTGCCGCGCTAGGGTCGAGCAGCTTCGAGACGGTTCGCATCGGTGTATTCCGCCAGCGTTTCCTGCCCTTGAGCCTTAACCCGGAGGTCGGAGCGACTATCGACAAGGCCCTCGCCGACATGGCCGCGCTCGGTGCGACGTTGATCGACGTCGAAATCGACGGCTACGACGACCTGGTCGGCGCGGCGCTGGACAATGCCCCAGCCGATCACGATAAGGTTCTCGATAGTTACTTTGCCGAGTCCTCCTCCGACCATGTCCTGGCACCGACCGTTCAGAAACTCGTAGAAAGCGGCTCCCTGCCGGAGAGAGTGCTCAGGCATTTCGAGAAGGCTCTTTCAAGAGATAGTCCGTCTCTCGCAGAATCAGAGGCGACGATGCAAGCCCGTCGCGAACTACGCGAGAAGTTCCTTGAGCTGTTAGAAGCGCACGACCTTGATGCCATCGTTTACCCGGCAGCGACGCAGCGGCCCGAGCCGCTGGACGCCGGGCGCAGCCGATACGGATTCGTGTCCGGAACGACCGAGGAGAGCGCTCTGACTGGTCTTCCCCATCTGACCGTGCAGGCAGGATGGGCAGGCGGCGTTTATCCAGTCGGCATGAACATGCTGGGTAGAATGTACGACGAGCGCACGCTGCTGAGTCTGGCATACGCGTTTGAAGAGGCGACGCAGCATCGGAGAGCGCCGGCTGTAGCCCCTTAGGCGATCGGACTGGCCGGCACAGTGGTTTGGGGTGCGTACAGCTTGGCGTTGCCAAGCGTGTCACGCGGTTCTCGAGGATCGCGTAAGCTGCTGACAGCGAGACGGCGTATCTACGCTGGCATCCTGTCGCTGAGGCTTCCATTGGCCTCCTGCACTACGATACGGTTGACGCCGTAACGGGCCGAAAGGCCTGGCACGGACTCGTGCGGTACATGGAGGAATTCTAATGCCGATTTCACGTCGCGATTTCAGCATAGGCGCATTTGTCGGATTGGCGGCAGCAGGTAGCATCGCAGGCGCTACCGACACAACCATAAGCAGAGCAGGGCGTAGCGTTGACGAGCTGGTTGGCGATGAGGACTTCTGGCGCCCGGTCCAGGATGCGTTTCCCGTTGATCGAAGCTACGCGAATTTCAATAACGGCTCAACGCACCCTTGTTCAGCGGCCGTTATCGAGAAAATCTGCGCCATGTACAAAGACATAAACGGCGGCAAGAAGGGGCCTCCGCTTCAGCTTGTGGAACATCGCAAAGCGCTCGAGAGTGTTCGCACGCAAGTCGCTGAGTGGCTCGGATGCGAGCAGGAGGGTCTGGCGCTGACCCCGAATACGACAACCGGGCTCATGGCCGCTCAATTCGGCGTACGCCTGAGCCCCGGAGACGAAATATTGACGACGAATCAAGATTACCTCGAGATGATCGCCGCGTTTCAACAGCGAAGCCAGCGCGAAGGCGTTGCCTTCAGGATGTTCGACTTCCCAACCCCCGGACCGGACGCGCAGACCTTCATCGATCTTTGCGAGCAACAAATAACTGCAAAGACGAAGGTTCTCTTGCTCTGCCATGTCTACGCTGATACGGGATACGTGCCGCCCGTCAAGGAAGTCTGCGCCATGGCGCGTTCCAAAGGCGTGATCACGATGGTAGACGGCGCGCATGCCCCGGGTAATCTGGACTTCACTGTTTCTGACCTGGGCTGCGATATCTACGCATCAAGTTTTCACAAGTGGACGGGCGGGCCACTGGGTTCGGGATTTCTTTACGTGAAGCCGGACCTTATCGAGCAGATTTATCCGCTGTTCCCCGTACATCCCATGTTCGGCGATCCGGGTGGGGCACGGAAGTTCGAAAAAATGGGCACGCGCCCGCTGTCTCACATCGCATTGCCGCCCGCGCTGGAGCTGCACCGGGCCCTGGGCAAAGATCTGGTAGCGGCGCGCCTTCGGTATTTGCGCGATATGTGGGCACGGCCGCTCTCGGCCAGTCGTCTCGTAGAGTTCACGACCAATTTCGACAAAGAACGCTCGTCGGCGCTGGGCTCTTTTGTTGTCCGGGGGCGCGATTTGACGGACATCAAGTTGGAGTTACAGGACCGCTTCAACGTCATCGTCGGCTATCCCATTGGATGGGATTGGCCTTACGGCATACGCGTGACCGCGGGAATCCACACCACGCCGGAGGAGGTCGCGGCGCTGAACGATGGCCTGCGTTCGATTCTGTCGGCCGCTTAGCGCGGAGTTTGACCGGCTAAACATCGGACGATACGTCAGAGACCGGAGCCGCGCACGCGCGCCTTTATTACGGTGTACGCGGTCCCGGTCTATGATCAAAACCGCGTCGAGAGGCTCACGCGCGCCAGCGTCGGGGCACCGGCGAACACACCGCCCTGACGCGCAAACGTAAAGAAGCGCTCATCCGTAACGTTCTCGACCGACACCCGCAGCACCAGCTCGTCCCAGGAGTAAGCCGCTCCGAGATCGATGGTGAAGTAATCCGGGAGCACGAAGGTATTCTCGAGATCGCCAGCTCGTTCACCGACATAGCGTCCTTGCGCATTAAGAGACAGTCCGGCAAGGGGCCCGGAGGGAACGGTGTACTCGGAGAACAACGAGGCCGAGTGGTCGGCAATATTGGGCAACGCATTACCGAGCAGTTCCGGCGCGTCCTCGGTCACTTCCGCGTCGATATAGGCGTATCCGAGCACGAGCCGCCACTCGGGTGTCGGTCGCCACCCGAGCTCGAATTCCAGGCCGCTGCTCTCCTGCTCGCCCACGGCGATACGCGCGCCGTCTGGATCGTTGAAATCGGTCACGACGCCGTTTTCCCGCACGATGTCGAATACGCTCGCGGTGGCGGTGAGCGCAGACCCAAGCGCAATCTTGATGCCACCTTCGAACTGGCGGCTCGTCAGGGGATCGAATGCTTCTCCGTCAGCGTTAGCGTCGATGAACTGGGGCTCGAAGCCTTCGGTGTAGCCGGCAAAGAGCGTAAGCCAGTCGGTCGCTTCGTAGGTTACGCCTGCCCGGGGGCTGAACGCGTTCAGCTGTGTGTCGGCGAGTAGGCCGAAATCGAACTCGCTGAACTCGGTTACATCGTCGTAGCGACCGCCGAGCAGAAGCTTGAGACGCTCACTCAATCCGATCTGATCCTGTATGTAGATTCCGACAATATCAAATTCTTGAAAGAAGCCGGTAAAACTCGGGTTCAAGGGGCCAGGTACGGCGCCGTAGCTGGGTTCGAATATGTTGATCGGCGCAAGATCGCCGATGGCGTCATCGAAAAACCCAAGGGAGCGGCTGTATTCGAACCCGGCGCGAAGCGCGTGGGTGAGCGGCCCGGTGGAGAATAGGCCATCTATTGTAAACAAGGCCGAAAACTCTTCATCGTCCTCGTCGAATTGTCTTACTCTCCGTTGCGCGAACGTCGGATCGACAGGATCGAGACCGCGAAACTGTGCGCTGGTTCCAGAGGTATCGAATGTCGTAAAGCGGAGCTGCGCCGCCGAGGTCCAGTTCTCGGCGAGATCGTATTCCGCGCGGCCAGTAAGGATAAGCGATTGCGTCTCGGCATCCGGCAGTGCTGGCTCGCCAAGAAAGGTCTCAACCTCGATGGTTCCATCGGCAATCGCATTGATTGGAAGCGGAAGCTCGTTCTGCTGATCACGGTCGAAAAACTCGCCGGTAAAGCGTGCTCGAAACCGTCCGCCCGGTGCGTAGGAGAGCGAGGCATGCACGCTTTGCCGAGCGACCTCGAAGGTATCGATGAACGTATCGAGCCGTTCGAAGTCGCCCACCAGACGAAAGTTGAGCCCGTCCGCAAGTCCGGTGGGACCGGTTACATCGATGGAGCCACCGTAGCTTTGTTCGGCGCCAAACGCCCCTGTCAACGTAGCGTTCGCGGCGAACTCGGGCTCGGGTGCCTTGGTCACGAGGTTGACGATACCGCCGAGTGAGCCTGCGCTTGCACCGGGACCGAGGTTGGCCGCCGACCCGCCCTTCAAGACCTGGACCTGATCGATGTTGGCCAGCGCGCCGATCCCGGCATCGACGGCAAAGCGCTGACGCTGACCGTCACGAAAGACTTCCGCTGCAAAGCCACGCAACCGGTACTGGAAGGATGGGAATATCGCGAAGGCACCGCTTCCGGTCGTTGCCGAAGGCGTATTGACAAGCACTTCGTCGAGGCTGCGTGCCTGCTGGGCGGCAATCAGTTCATCGTCAATTACCTGCACCGATTGCGGAAATTCACGGATCGGGATGCCCGAAGTGACACCATCATCAGCAACAATGCGGCTACCGAATACAACGACCTCTTCTACATCTTGCTCCGTGTCCTGCGCAAACGACGCGGTGTATAAAAGCGGCACGATCGCGACGGACGTTGCCAGGATAGACAGCAGACGATTACATGGCATGGCAATCATCTCCTGGTTGAGAGTCGGTTGAACCAATCAGCGATAGGACAAATGCGGTAGCCAAGCCGGAATGGCTCAGCCTCTGAGTGAACTGCAACATCGAATAGCTCCCCAAAATAGTTTTCCCTGAGCGCGCCACGCTCAGCGGAGCGGCGCGCATGCGACCAGACTTCGGCTGCGCAGGGAACTAGGGAGAGGCGCGCGGATTGAAACTCGCGGAGGTCTCGGACGGAGCAGACGCGAAACGGACCGCATCGGGTGACGGGGAGGGCGCGGGTGCGATGCTGAGACGGAGAGAATCAGGAGCGAGGACATCGCGCTCCAACGAGCAACAGACCGAGCAACGCTCGTGACGATCAGCTTCGCAACTCAGCCAATGCTCGGCTAGCGCCAGTTGCGACCAAAGCAAAGACAGCAGAATCAACCATTTGAAGGTGATTTTCCGCCGTCCAATGTGCGAGTCGGTGCTCCACACAGCTTTGCTCTTCGATTCTCCCGCGACCAGATGAACGTTATATTGTAACAAGGCGAGCTTGGCAACTCATTCTCGATCGCGTACCTGACAGATTCCTTTCTCAGGTACTGGAGTAGAGTGCCTCAACGGCTCGCAAGTAGATCGTCTGTTCGTACTGACCAGCCGGCCCCCAGGGCTTGATACACGGCGATGTAGGCTTGTGTAACCGCTACGCGGCTTCGTTCCAGCCCGGCGGCTTCGCGCGCTTTGTTGGCCGCCACGTCCAGCGCCTCGAAACGGACCTTCTCACGACGGTAGCGCGCCTGGGCCGTTTGGGTTTCATGGACGGGTACTACGCCGGCGGTTACGTGCGTCGCGGTGAGGCAGAGCCTGGTGTTGTGTTATCCGTCGCGCGAGCAGTTACCGCTGAGGGTTCGCGCGTTCATGGATTTTATCCTGGGCCGTATCAGGCGGGATGGTCTTTCCATGGATAATTAGTTAAATAAATCAGACTACTAACGAGTTTTTCTCCAAGGCACCTAAACAGATTGCCGGCCTCGGTGGCGTAGGGAAAAGCACTCATACTCGCAAGGACAAGGATCCTCTTGGTTGGGCGGTGTTAGTTGAGAGCCGAGTACAATATTTAACATAATATACATTATGCGCATTTAGTACTGCTGGGTCCTCGCAAGGAGGACCGCCTGTGCTACCGCCAGACCCCAACGATCGACACTGCCCGGACTGCGGCATCCTGCTGGTCGATCAAGGCGAAATCGAGTTGGGAAGGCCGTCGGTATGGATATTCCACGAACGAAGTTGCTGACTGAGTTGCATTCGTGGGGTGTAGAAAACTTCCAACATCACCGGCGAGCCCATTCTATGGATATCCTGCGGAGTTAATCGCCGAGTGGTGTGGTGTTTCTGTTGGAACAGCGCGTCACTACAAAGCTGGCCGCCGCAAGCCCCCTACTCCCGTGCTCCGCCTGTTTCGCCTTGATAGAGATGGCAAAGTTCTTGACGATGCTTGGGTCGACTTTCGATTTTCAAAAGAAATCATGTACGGTCTGGATGGAAGACCCGTAAGGCCGAATGATATCGTACTCATTGGACTTGTCTGGCAAGCATTGGCGAACTCAGATTCGAAAGCTTATCAAAGACTACTCGAACATCATCCCGCTGCGGGCCGAGCATCGCGCAGCCACTCGTTGATATACGTATAAAGCGTGAGGTGATCAACCCCGCAAAGCTCGAGGAATTTGACGGAGGCTTCCGGGTTCGGATCGATTACATAGACCCTTTTTGAATCATTTGCACGCATATTTTCGCTGATCAATATCCTCGCCTCTAGATCGAGCGGTGGGCATGAGTATCCTGCCACTACGACACGATCCGCATCTCGTAGTAGTGCCGCAGCTTTTGCCCAAAGCGACAGGACATCGCGTTGCATCATTCCTCTTTTTCCACTGACGGGCGGCACGATAATTGGCTTCATGTGAACCATTTTTTGATTCCGCCTCCAGGACAAATTGTCGGGTATCAGCGTTGAGTCGAGTACGTGAAGGACGCGTTTCTCATTTAGTAGGGCACTCGGACTCGGCCGGGCAGAAGTGTGAACTGATTGCCAGTTCATCGACCCATGAAGCTTCAAAACACCAACGCCTTCATGCTTGTAATCCTCTGAGACGAATTGGGGCATTCCCTCAACAGGAGGAATCCTTGTAATTCCTTTGAGGCGATAGCATCCAGGAAATCGAAATACATCCTCTCGACCATGCTCTGCAATTTGTTCTAGGGCTCTTTCGAGGACCAGATCATAATTGAACGTGATGATATTGAGATCCTCGGGATTCTCTACCTTTCTTAGTTCGCTTAGTATGAACCGGTAGACCAAAGACCGAGGACCAATTGATACTGGGTTTGTGGTCTTGGCGAGGACGCTGTTGAGAAGATACAGAAGGTTCAAGAATCCCTTGTGGTAAGTGCTACCGTTTGGAGAGTCGATAGCCTTCATGTACAAGTATGTTGTCGCTGTTTCTAATGAAGAACACAGGCTATCAGCGTAGTCACCCACAAGTGACTTTAGGCAACGAACCACCGCAGCAGTCTTCTGCGGATGAATAGCGGCCGCTATTTCGAAAAAATCGCGATCTAGAGGAGCGCGCCGGGAGATAGATGCTCGTGGGCGATTTGCCCTAGTTACACCTGCGCCCAAAAGCATGACTGTTTTCATACACCACTCTCGCGGAAATACAATGGCCTCGGTCAGCCGCAATCCTACAGTGTGTATGGAGTACAAGGCACTGATTGAGCGGGATTTTTACTGAAGGGTGCGCGGAAAAGGGCATTTTTCTCGGACAAGAGCACAAATCGCTCGAGTACAGGCGCCCGCAAAACCGTGTAAACAAAGTGAAAACCGCGATTTTCATATGTAAGAACTTGAATACATCATGCGCATATTCGGCACGCAACCGGCATCGGGTCTATTGGCCCCGGGCCTCCGGATGCGCCGCTTTGACGCCCTTGGCAGCCAGTCGTGCGGTCTCGCTCACTCGCTTTGCGCGCGTTGCCTCTCGTTTCGCGTTCTTGATCCACAGCAGTATGACCTTCTTCGCAGAATCGCTGAACGCGTCGAAGTTTTGCTTCGCTGCTTTGTTGCGCTCCAGCGCACCGCCAAGATCGTCCGGAATCACCAGCTTGTCGATGTCGTCGAGGTAGCTCCAGGATCCATCACGTTTGGCTTCATCGACTTTCACCTGGCCTGCGGGCGTCATCAGTCGGTGTTGCGCAAGCCTCGACACGCGTTCCTTGTTCGAAGCGGACCAGGTGCTGCCGTACTTTCGCGGGCCGACCAGCAGCATCGTGCGATCGTCATCGAGGCGCCGGGTCCGGCTGTCGATCCAGCCGAAGCAAAGCAGCTCTTCTACGATCTCGCCGTACGGCACGTAGCGGTCCGCAATGTGCTTCTTGAAGCTGACGAGCCAGAACGACGTCCCCGTGGCGTGGTTTTCCGCCAGCCAGTCGCGAAGCTCACTGCGGGAGCTGAATTCTCGTTTGGGTATGCCGTTTAGGTGGCCCATCGGATGACTATAGGCTTGCTGTTAGGCTCCGGAGATGCCTGATCCCTGTCCAACAATTACACGAAAGTTGAGTCAAGCGATGGAACTCTGGTCGTTTAGCTAGATATCTGCTCCAAATGTGGAAACCATTACGCTGTGGGCGGATTTGGCTCGAACAGCCATTTTCTGAATACTGCTTGGTCGAAGTGACCACCGTCGGACTCGCCAGCTACTCCTACGCCGTTATCCGCAAGATAGGTCGCAAGTTGAGAACCTGAAAATACAATCAATCCAGCCTTTCTGGCCAGCTCCTTGGCACCCGAAGTAAATTCTCCTGTGGAGAAGAATACTGCAAGTAGCGGACCGAAGGGTGACACTGAGACGCCGTCGAATAAGTCCACTTTTTCATTCGAAAAAGTGCGTGTACGAGAAAGCGACATAGCTCCGATCAACTCCCTAACAAGGTTCGGCCCGATCTTGTTTTTGGGGTAGTGTTTCGCCTGGCCGACAATCGTAAAGCGAACATTGTGGCTTAGGTGAAAGAAGCCCTCCGGCAGTCCACCGAACTGAGCAACTGAGATCTCACCATAGAAGTCTATTCCTTGGTCATTCGAACTTGCGGTCACCTTGGCATTATCGGCTCCAAGCTGTTGAAGAACCCTCCGCCCAAATAATTCGAACTCACTAAAGCTAAGATCGCGCATTTGTTCTTGTATATCCGCCGCAAAGATTCTAGTCGCCTTTGCTGACGCAACCATCGGCTCATCAGTGTTTAGCACAAAGCATGAACCAGAGACCAAATCACTGGAGGCTCCCTGAAGCCTGAGTATTGGGATTCCCCCAGATGAAGTTAGCTCTTGATCCCGCTCGTCGATCAACTGCCTAGTCGCCGCAAACAGTTTCTCTGCACGCTCGGCTGCAACTAGCGGAGATTCGCTACTTTCGACCAATACCTGCTCGATCGCCGATTTCAAATGTATAGATCTGCCGTCAATCCCCAGTTCAGTCTCAAGGTGCCTAACAATGTCGGAGGACGATAGCACTACTTCATGAACTTGCGTACATTAGCGATGAGGGACGATATTTCGTCGAAGACTCTCTTTGCTTTGTCACTTGGCGAAAACCATGCGTCCACACTCGGCCGTCGCAGAGAGTTCAACGACGAAACGAGCGACTGCTCAAGCAATCCTGTTTCATCTATTTCCGCCTCATTCTCCGCAGCCTCTACCGCCTCCTCGAAAGGCCTCTCGGGATCGGCCAGTAGCTTCAACGGCGTGTCTTTATCAACGATGTCCTTTAACTGACGCACTTGCCGGTTTGCATTCTGCAATTTGGGAGGCAAGGTCGCTCCGTCGATGACTCGTGGGCTTAGTAATTCGTAGAATATTCGACGATTCGCGTCGTCGTTGGCTTCGTAGTGATCATCGCGAAAGTCCAACCACTCTCGCACCTTTGGTTGTGACATCGCTTCGTGAAAGAAAGAGTAGAGACGAGGCGTCGCGTATTCGGAGAACTCGTCATCTTCTTCCATCTGCTGAAGTGCTTTTGAGGCTCGATATCGGCGACCCACTTCTGTAGCAGATATGCCTATTCTCTGGGCTACTGCGCCGAATGCTTCTTCCTCTTCATCGTAAAGCTCGACTACAAGCTTAGCTTGCTGGTACGGTCCCCATTCCCTAATGCCTGCCACGTGACGAATTGCCATTAGAGTGCTCTTATATCTCTTTCGCTCCCCGTCAGATCCAATAACCTCGATTACCGAGAGCTCGGTAAGAGTTTTCATGATCTCTTGATCAATATCCTCCGCCCCGGATTTTTGATCCGCGAGGAGAATCTTCACAGCCGCAGCTCTTCTATTGCCTTCAATGACCAAGAATAGGGGCTTGCTGTCGTCGGGAGTCGAGAACTCCTCAACCACTATCTGTTCAACTGGAATGAAGCCATTCGATCGAATTGACTCTTTTAGGGCGCCTAGCTCAAATGCACTCGTACCTTCCAGCAGAGTCAATGCTCGGTCCTGAACTCCGCTTTCCGAGTATCTGCTGCGTTGTGCGACTCTCTTGTATCCGGGAATGTCGTGGAATCGGTAGTTATTGGGATCCAGTAGCAATTGATCTGGATGGACGGTCCTTTTTTCTGTTTCCATTTTGTGATCTCAAGTCTATCTAACTGCTAGATGGATGGCCTTCGAAGCGTGTCGTCGGATAATATCAAAACTGCACCCGATATTATTTGCGCTGCCTACGATCATTTCGGAGACCATATCTATATCGGAGGTTCCCCTCTTGCATTCGGACGCGGAGTTGTTGGTATTTTGCAGAAATGCGTTCTGCTAGTCAGCCGGAACGCAAAGGTTGTTACGAGTTGACGGACACAAAGAGACATCGATATTCGGTGCTCGCACCGATTCCAATAGAAACCAAACTTGAGCTCGCTTCTCTGGCAGTCGAGTTCTTCTCGCCCGTTTCTTATCGACAAATGTGCAAGGTCATTGGTATCGACGATGGAGAAGCAATTAGACCGCTATCGGGTCGTGATTTTCTCAAGTATCTAAAGGCTATGAAGGCCCTGAATGATCCTGACCAATATCTTTGGCAGATTCGCACTCTGCTTCGGGATATGTGTTCGGCGGACATCTTGACAGACATGGGAATTGGAAGCGACGTCCTCATCGGGCGACACTATTACTATCAAAGAGAGCTCACAAATCTCGAGAGAATGGGGAAGCTCTGGCTGGCCCCAGCGCTTGGCCCTGAGTATATTTACAGAGTGTATTCGGCAGCCACCTGCCAGATTATCGGAACCCTAAAAGGAGAAGGCCGAGCTGGCACAGCTCTAATTGTCGCACCGAACTGGCTCTTGACTTGCGCTCATGTTATCAGGGACATGGCCGTATCCGAGCAGCAATACTTGCGCGATCAGCATTTCACGGTGACAGACACGCTTGCGCACGAGTCAATTGACATTGGCCTGGTAAAGACATTGGAGGAATTGCCAGTCACTCCGGGTTTGTCCTTTCGAGACCCGAGGGTGGGCGAACCCGTGTTCACGATCGGCTATCCACGAATTCCCCTTTCAAAGGAGTCAAGCTTGATCCTGCATCGTGGCGAGATTACAAATCCAGAGATGACGATGATGTCTGGCGACAAGATATTCACCTACTCTGCGATTGCAAGACCAGGGAATAGCGGCGGACCCATAGTTGGAGAACACGGATCAGTGATTGGCGTCGTTACTCATGAACTCGCACAAGATTGTGAGCGCCCCGGGAGTCCATTCTTCGCGGGAATCGGAACGGCTGAGATAGCGACATCTGTGCGCGCCCTTGCCCCTGATCTCGTGCTGCCAGTCGAAACATACGAATAGACTGAGAAAGTACCTAGACTTCACGCCAGCGTTGATAACAACCCGAGATTCGCAGTGGATTCGGAGTCCGTCGTGCCTGCCACCCAGCACATTTCGTGAAGTCACGTCAGGAACAACCACACAGCGAGGAGTACTTGCGCTCTACTGGCATTCAGTTCCGAGGCTCAATGAGTGCGTACGCCTGCCAGTGGGAAGCCACTGCGTAGGGCAATCATGATATTTCCTGCTCACCTCTCAACTCATAGGTCCTCGCCCCGGTCAAGGATGTGCGAAAGTCGGTTACAGGACCCCCCAACTCTTCAACATCTGCTCCCAAGCTGCCATAGCATCAGACGCAATTGTCAGCCCATCAAGAGAGCGACCCATGTGCAGTATCTCCACCGCGAGAATCCATTCATCGCCTGCCCCCTCCTTTACTCCTTTGACCTGACCCAGGGACGGCCTGTCACGGCTCCGTGGCGCTCGGCTTAGCTCGCGGTGCTTATCCAAGTTTGCGAGATCGGCGAGCAGCGCAAGTCGCGAATCCGTAGAAATAGCATTCTCAACCGTCTCCCTATCAATCCCATTCGGGGAATCGGCGATCAGAGAATCCTTGAGGTGATACGCCTGAATGAAAAACGACTGCAGTCGTTGGTTTGCCGTGTTGATAGCAGTTCCGCTCATCGGCGGCGAAATGGGACCAGATATTGAGTGCATCTCTTGCTCGAGTGACCTCCAACGCTGCAGCCAGCTGCGCTCCGCTTGCGCTGGGACCATCGCTACACGCAATGAGCTTGCGAAACTGATTTCGGACGCAATCGCCATACTTATGGCGACACCACGCTCCCCACACTCGGGGCACGGGGGCCTAGGCGTCAATCTTGCCCAAGTCGGATCAAGCGTATGTCCACAGCTATTACATGAGACTCTCGTGACATCAGCCACTCGTGGACCTCTTACATGCAAATACTTCGATATGTAGGAAACATATACGACCATGAACGCGCCGCCAAGCACAGAGTTCGCGACTGCGGGATGTGGGCAGGCCGGCGCGCAAGAGCGAGAATGGGTCAACTCCGCTTGACAAATAGGTCGGGCCCGACTACTTGTTCGGTTAAGACTCAGAAGTCGATCGAACGCCGCGAGTCGAACTTCCATAACGTTGTCTCCAGAAGATGTTGCGAAGTCCCTACTGGGTCCTAATCTCGTCCCGCCCTCCGTTGCTTCGTTGGCGGGGCTTACCTCCTGCCGAGGCGTTGGCCGTTGACTTCTCGGTACTTGTTGGCGCTTAACTCTTGCATACTTCTTGGTGTCCTGCTCCGCCGAAGAGGCAAGATAGGATAAGGACTTGCCATTGTTATTCGATAGCGTCGAAAGTAACGTGTAGCCAACATGCGACATTGACACTAGCGCTGTATCGAACCCGTGGTGACGATTCTCTGGTTTAATCTACGGCCATGGCAGTCTTGTACATTGTCGGCGCAGCGCAGGCCTTCTTTCTCCCTTTCTTGATTCTGAACAAGAAAGGCAAGTCATTTGCCGACTACGTGCTGACGGCCTGGTTTGTGCTGATCGGCCTGGCGCTCTTGGCCTACTACCTGGAAGTCAATGGCGTGGCGGCTAAGTACCCTGTTTTTCTTGGTTTCTCGACCTGTTTTGCGTTATTGCTGGGCCCCATTTCCTATGTCTACGTGCTCGGGATAACCAGCACGCAGCGGGCATTCAGGCCCGCCATGGCGCTGCATGCCCTGCCCTATCTGTTTTTTACCACCGTTGTTTTCATCCAGTTGTTTGTTTTTTCCGGGTCTTCGGTCGAGGCTGACCGGCTGATGATCGAAGACCCGGAGGCCCCCATCTACAGGGTGATGGGGCTGTTGCGCGTTTTTCTGGGGCCGATTTACCTGCTTGCTTGCCTGGTTATTCTCCGAAGACATACCCGGAGGATAAGGAGTGAATTTTCGTACATTGGTGATATAGACCTCCGTTGGTTGAGAAAAGTGATGTTGTCACTGATTGTGATCTGGCTGACAGTGGTAGTGGTCAACATTGCGGGAAATTTCAACGACTGGCTGCCCATCGAGTGGGGCGACCACCTGATTTATCTGATGGTCACAGCCGCGGTCTTCTTCGTTGGTTTTTACGGCATCAGGCAACAGGTCATTTTTTCGCCTGTTGAACCTGATCGGGGCCGTGACACTGGGGGGCCAGATAGCAAGGCGCCAGCGCACTATCGTAAGTCCAGCCTCACAGCGGAAAAATCGCGCACCCTGCTGAACCAACTCCTGCACCACATGGAAGACGAGAAGCCCTATCTGGACGGCAGGATCTCGCTCAACGACCTGGCCGGTCAGCTGGGGATTTCTACAAACCACCTGTCACAGGTCATCAACGAAAACCTGGGCAAGAGCTTCTATGACTTCATCAACGAGCACCGGGTAGCCATGGTGAAGCAGAAGCTGGCTGAACCCGAATGCCAGAGAGCAAACCTTCTGACCATTGCCTGTGACTGTGGATTCAACTCCAAGTCCTCGTTCAACGAGGTTTTCAAGAAACACACAGGCCTCACGCCCTCGCAGTACCGAAAACAGCTGAAACCCTGATCGGCCGGGCCCTTCCGCCCGCACGGATAATTGGTCCAGTCCCTCAGGATTGGACGATTCGCTTAGTCAGACGAAGCAGACTCGTCTCCGTTTTCGTGCGATGAGCCGTGGCAGAATGTCCACAGAACCGAAACATGCCAGGCTGTACTACCTCGACTGGCTGCGAGTGTCCGCCTTTGGACTGTTGTTCGTCTTTCACTCCTGGCGACCGTTCGACCACTTTCCGTGGCTCTTGAAGAGTGACGATCAGAGCATCGTATTCGATTTGCTCACCATGTTTACCCATGGATGGCGAATGTTCCTGATCTTCCTGGTTTCGGGCGCAGGTACCTGGCTTGCCATGCGCGCGCGGGAAGGACGGTTCGTGCTTGATCGTGTGTTACGGTTGATGGTCCCGTTCGCCGCTGGAGTTGTGGTGGTCATTCCTCCGCAGCGATACTACGAATGGCTCACTGCCGGTGAGTTCGCAGGCGGTTTTCTGGAATTCCTTCGCGTCTATCCGTCCGAACAGCTGGGTGCGGACATGGGTGTCAGTGGCCTGCTCTGGTTCGGACATCTCGGCACGCACCTGTGGTATCTGCCATTCCTGTTCGTCATGACGCTGTTTTGCCTACCAGCATTCAGTGTCATCAGGGCCGGCAGAATCGATTTCTCGAAGATCAAGCGGTTGATGGCGACCCGTGTGGGCGCATTCGCACCTGTCATCCCCATGATCGTCTGCAGGCTGGTGCTCAAACCCGTGTTTCCAGCTTACACCGACTGGGCGGATTTCTTCGTCTATCTCTGGCCGTTCTTGTATGGCTTCATGTTCATGGCGGACCGTGAGTTTCTGGGCATCATCAGGGAACGAATGGGGGCATTCCTGAGTGTTGGCGTAATTTGTTCAGCAACATTTGTCTGGATGGGCGCGATCAGCAACGAGGCCGTCGAGGCCTACCTCAACCCTGGCTTCACCGCCTTGCACTGCTTCATATCAGTGATTACGATGCTCGTCGCCTACAGCTGGATCATGTTTTTCCTGGCGCTTTTCGCGAGAAAGATGAACTTTAACCATACGCTGCTGATTCCGGCCAACATCGGTATCCTTCCGGTTTACGTGCTGCATCAGACCCTGATCATCGTATTCGGTTACTACATCGTTCAATCGGACCTTCCTCTATTGCTGCAGTTCCTGGGAATCACGCTGACCGCCATTCCTGCGGCGATCCTTTTGTATAGGGTGATCCAGGCGAACAATCTTCTCAGGTTTCTCTTCGGACTGAAACTCAAATGACCAGTACTTCGGCAAGAAGTAAACGAGTGACAACGCCCGCTCGAGCCCTGTCAGGTATTTGCGGCCTGCTGTTGTTGGGAACCGCATACCTGCACTACGCTGGACTCGAAGATCTGAATGCCACGCTCGTATCGGCGGGAATATCCGGTTTCTTCGCTGAGGCACTGCCCGTTCTGTGGCTTTTTTTGTCGTGGCATTTGGTAGCACTGTCGGTGCCACTCATTTGGGCTGCAGTCAGCAACCCGACGTGGTTTCTGCCGGCCGTGGTTTTTTGCACTGCGGTAACGGTCGGAGACTTTCTCTGGGTATACAGTGTGGCCGGATGGTTTCCAGGAACAATCATCTTGTCGGCGGTGGCCATCACTCTCTTTTGTGTTTCGGTTGCGCTGCACCGGGCCGGACGCGGAAGTGAAATATAGTTGAAACGATGATCCGGAATTACGCGCCTTCATTACTGAAATACCCAATCGGCGACCACGTTGCCGCTCGTCGCGAGAGTTCGTGACATCGAATAGTGGTTCGCCCGTGGCAAAACAATCAGTTCGTGCGCTACACCGTCATGCTCGAGTTTTTCTGCGTAGCTTCGCGACTGCCGCAGGAATTCCGCGGTTTCTGTCTCACCGACGGCGATCAATATCTCCGGCGTTTGTAGAAGCGAGCATTTGATGGGACTTAGCGCCGACACATCCGTATCCGTGAGCTGCAAATCCTCATTCAAGTACGACGCCTTCATCGGCCCGAGGTCATAGAGCCCGCTCAGAAGGGCCGCTCGCGTGATCGCCTTACCGTCCTCTGCCGGCCAGTCGTGCTCCAGGATCTTCGCGACAAGGAACGCGCCAACGGAATGTCCGCACAGAATGAGGTCATCCGGGTCCCCGTTGAATTGATTGATGTTTCCTCGTACCCAGGCGAATGCTCTCAGCGTTTGCTCGACAATCTCGCTGACACGAACTCGCGGCGCAAGATCGTAGTTGACAAGGACGCAGGTGTACCCGGCTCGTTTGGTGAGTCGACTGATGTAACGGTAGTGTCGTTTATCGAGGGCTCGAAAGTATCCGCCGTGAATGAACACAAAGACCGGTGATGCACTTTCTGAAGCGGGGAAAATGTCGACGCGTTGGCCATATGTATAGCCATAGCTGACATCGAGCTCGCACTTGAGAAATGAACGGGCAAGCAAGCTCTGAAAGGCGTTGACCAGCAAGTAGTGTCTCGCCAACGGATGCCGGCGTCGAAGATTGAACTGATCATCCATTGATGCTGTAGTAATCGGACTACAATCGGCCTGCGGCCCCAGACTCGAAAACCTCACTGGTCAAATTGATGCAGGCGGTTGTTAATCGCCTGACGCGAAAGCCCAGGACCTCGCCGGGAAACCGAACGCCGCGCTGGCCGCTGATCTTAGCTCATTGAGGATGTTCACTACAGTCTCTTCCCTTTCCAGAGAGACCATGCCGTGATGAAGAGGAGTAGCCCTCCAGCAACCAGGAGGAGCGAGGGCAAGTTGATACCGAAGGGAAGCAGGATCCCGGTAGCGTTGCGCGTAATCCAGGCAAAGATCAGCGAGGTGATACCCGTCGCACCCGTGAGCATGTTGAGGCCGAGTTTGTTGAGGCGCGCATAGGTTTCATTGTCGATCTGGATGCGTGTTCGGGTGGCGAAATGACCTTCATCGACTCGGCGCATGATTCGCCGCAACAGAACCGGCATTTCCACGATGGCGTCGGCATCCTGAAGGATGCGCATTCCGAGTTGTTTGACCATCGTCTCAATATCAAGGACTCTCATCCCCACCTCGGTACCAAAGTCTTCGGCGACGGCCCGCAAGTCAATGTTTGGATCGAGGACCCGGATGGTGCCGTCGAGAGTGCCAAAGGTCTTGTCGAGTAAGAAAAGATCGGCGGGGATATGGAGCTTGTGCTCAACCACAAAGCTTTGCAGGACTTCGCTGGCCTGTGCCACTGGCATGGAGGCGACATCCCGCAAGAGCGCCCGGAGGTCTTCGCGCAGCTTTCGCATATCGACATCGTGTCCTACGATGTCGTAGTCGAGGAGGTGCGCGGCCATGCTGACGTGGTCTCGGCGGATGACGTCAAACGCGATGGCGCGAAGCATGGCCAGGGTTTGGCGATCGAAGCGCCCGATCATTCCGAAGTCGAGGATACCGAGTACACCTTCTGGCAAGAGCATCAGATTGCCGGGGTGAGGGTCGGCGTGAAAGAGTCCGTCGCGAAAGATCTGTTTCAAGGTGACCATCACCACCCTTTTTGCTAACTCGCGGGTGTCAACTTCTTGCTTGTGATGCGCGTCGAGCTGGCTGATGTTGACGCCGTCGAGGAACTCCATGGTGAGCAGGCGTTGGGCAGAATACTCCCAATAGATGCGAGCTATATGTACCTTCGAGTCATCTTCAAAATTGCGAGCAAATTCCTCTGTGAGGTGACCTTCCGAGACGAAATCCAGCTCGCGCAGAATGACCCGCTCGAATTCCTGGACGACCTTCACCTTGTCAATGGTCTCGGCAAATCTGCTGCGGTTGGCGAGACGAGCCATTCCGTAGAGGATTGAGAGATCCATGCGGATTTGCTCTTCGATCCCGGGGCGCAAAACCTTGGCAACGGCCTGCGTTCCATCGGGCAACGTGCAGCGATGCACTTGGGCAATCGAAGCCGCGGCAAGCGGCTTCTGCTCAAATGTGGGAAAGATCTCATTGATTTCTTTTCCCATCTCCTCCTCGACCACCCTCTTCACTTCTTCAAAGGGGATCTTGGAGGCGTGGTCCTGGAGCTTTCGTAACTCCGTGATGTAGGGCTTTGGCAACAGATCCGGGCGAGTACTCAAGATCTGCCCCATCTTGACGAAAGTGGGTCCCAGTTCTTCGCAGACCATGCGCAGACGCTCGGGACCGCTCAAGGGTCTGCTCGGCTGAGAAATCCCGTCACCCACTTTGCCCTCCTCATCAGGAGGCAGAGCGTCCTCAGCTGCAAAGAGTTTGCCGAAACCCATCCTGTCGGAGAGATAGCCAAAGTCATGTCGAGCAAGCGCCGCAGTGATCTGCGCATAGCGCTTGTATCGGGTTACAAATTCCACCATGTGTCTGGCCTCCCCGCCTGGTCGCGTGTCGCAATCCCGCTGACAAGTGCCGAAATCACCTTTCGGTTTGGAGCGCTAACTCGAGGAGACGAGACCGGCGTCAATCGCTATTCGGCGAACTTCCTGCTTAAACCGGGCAGGCTCCTCCCAGTGCGGCATATGCGCCGACTGCTCAAACCAGACTAGCTCCTTATGCGGCGCATGGATTGTGTCAACGTATGCTTCGGCAAGGCGCGTAGATTGGATCTGATCATGAACGCCCTCCATGAGATAGATTGGGACTTTCAGTACCGGACGAGTGCTGAATGCGTCGTAATTGAACAGGGTCTCGTTCAGGGCTTTCATGGAAACCTTGCCGCCTCGCGCGAGATTGATGAATCCAGGCCATGCGAATTCCGGAATGCTGAGGTAGCGTAGGAAGTAATACAGGCCGGAGTGCGGGTTGTGCCGCCACACGCCTCCGAGACTGGTCAGCACCCGGCGCTGCGCCCACATGTCCTTAAGCGAGCTGTACGGAGGCGGCCCGATTTTCTCCAGCTTCGAGATCAGGTCGGAGCGCTTCTGATCGCGGGCCTGACTGGTCGCCCATTGGTAGCTCAGCTTCTCGCTCTCTGATCCGTCGGTGACCTGGCTGATCCCTACGTATACAGCGACTTTCTCGGGGTGCCGGGATACGTATTCCAGGCCTACGACGGAGCCCCACGAATGGCCGACGAGAAGAACACCGTCCTGACCGAACTCGGTACGAAGGGAGTCGATTAGATCATCCAAATCATCGACGATCTGATCGAGAGTCAGCGTCGCACGATCCCGAGCGGCTGAAAAACTGTACCCAGTGCCGCGCTGATCCCAATTCACAAACACGAAGTCGTTTTCCAGGTCGGAATTCAATAGCCGGTTGAACGGCATGGCCGAGTAGCCCGGCCCCCCATGAACGAAAACGAGCAACGGTGATCTGCGGTCGCGACCTCGGATCAGGACGTAGTGCCTGGCACCACCAAGAAGCATTCGTCGTGCCTCGGCAACCGACGATCTGACGATCTGGCCGTCGTTGATGCGAAAGCGTGGCGTATGGGTACGCGCAGTAATGAGCAGCACAATAGCAACGATCAGGATGACGAAATACATGCTCGCTGGACTCGTTACTGGTTAACGGGCGTCCATGACGGTCCATCTGCCTCGCATTTCGACGTCAGCATCCGAGGCAGGATAACGAGCGGCTTCCGCCGCCTTGTTGTTCGTTACCTACTCGCCGCTGGCGCTGGGCCCTCTTCCCGTTGTTCGTTCGCGTCGATTCGCGATAAATCGCCCAGTTCGACGGTCAGTGGCAATTTGAACTTCAGCTTCGCATTGGTGATACCCACCAGTTGCATGGCCAACAGCACTGCGCAGTCTGTTTCTTTGAGGGTTTCCTCGACGGTATACCTTGCTGATTCGCAACCCATGACAACCGCAGCCTGATAGCCGTTTGCACGCTTCAGTAATCGCTTTCGCTGTCCAGCGGTCCAGAGACACATCGCAGTACACGGCAGATAGCTGGTGAACACGCCTGTCCTTACACCACGCTGCTCGAGAGCCTCACGCATATCGCGTAGGTGGTCTTCATACGCACCGGTCTTGATGCCGTTCTTGAAAAACTCGATCAGCGGGGAGCCTGTGTCCGTCGCCAGGCTTACAGGTGGGCAGATCGGACATGACACGATCAAGACGGATTCATAGCCTTCCAACTCGGCAGCCATGTCAAGTGGTTTCAGATGAAGAGGCATGGTCGATCTCCCGTCCGAATCCCATCCAGCTCTTTCGGCGCGACTTGAGGTATGACCACCTGGTTGGAGCTGCCGTTGCTAGCATCAGACCATTTACATCGGCGACGAGCAATCCGGACTTATCCTTACTGGCGACGTAGCGACGACAGGGTCGTTGGCAGCCGACCCTGGGCCCGGCGACGGTGATCGAGCTTCATCGATAATTCCGCTGACAGGCTCATGCAATCGTCATTACCATCACCGCTTACAAAAGCGTCGACGATAATCACTGGGGGTGACCTTTACGACGCGCTGGAACGAGCGTCTCATCGAATCCGTGCTGCCAAAGCCGCAGCCTGTCGATATCTCATCCAGCGATTCATCCGACTCCTCGAGGCGACGACGCACCGCATCGATACGAAGCTGCTGGACGAACGCCGCGGGTGTCTGGCCGACTTCTTCTCGAAAGACGCGTGAGAAGTTGCGCAGGCTCATGTTGACCCGCTCCGCCATTGCCTGAACGGACAAGTCGCCGGAGAGGTTATCGGATGCCCACGCCACGAGCTCGTTGACCGTATTTCGTTCGGCGCTCTGCGACTCGAGCGTGGTGCTGAACTGGGACTGACCGCCAGGACGGCGCATGAATACGACGAGGTGCCGCGCGCACTCCAATGCGATGGTCTGACCGAGGTCTTCTTCCACGAGCGATAGCGCGAGGTCGATTCCCGCGGTGACGCCGGCAGACGTGTAGACATCGCCGTCCTTTACGAAGATCGAGTCGGCCTGTACGTCAATCTGAGGGAATCGATCAGCCAGGTCGCGAGCGCCGCTCCAGTGCGTCGTCGCTTTCTTGCCGTCCAACAAGCCCGCCGCTGCCAGAAAGAATGCGCCGCCACATATCGAAACAACGCGTTGGGATCGCCGTGCCAGACGTCGGATGACCGCCGAGTACTCCCGTGGCGGGTCTGCCATCCACACAAGTTCAGTTGCCGGCACGATCAGCGTATCGATGGCCCCGCGAAGATGCTTTGCCGACCGATGACCGATCATGGATATTCCCCCGCCCGACGGAATGGTCGGAGACGTATCGGCGCTCACGAGGATCAGCTCGTACGGTGACGAATCGTCGCCAACGAGCCGATTGGCGAGCGAAAACACCTCCCATGGGCCAATCAGGTCCAGCAGCAAAACCTGCGGAAACGACAGGAAAACGACACGGCGACTGCCGCGGTGCGATTCTTCGGGTCTGAATCGACTCATCACTCCCTCGATCGAATGGCCGTATTTGTCGGAACATTGTCATTTACGCCAACACGGATGTCCAGCATCATCTCCTCCAGCGGGTGCGCAACGGCGCGCATTTTTTGACGCTCGGACAGAGTGAGACGAGATGAACAACGAGACTCAGACAGACATGGGCCGGAGACGATTTGTCGGCACGGCGGCCGCATTGGCCGGCGTCGCGATGGTTGGCCAGTCAGCAAGCGCAAGCACGAGCCAGGGGAAGCTCCAGGAGTCGAAGATCAAGCTGCCACCGATGCACAAGGGCAAGAAACCCGAGGTGGCGATGCTGCTGTACCCGGGCGTGACGCTCCTCGACCTGGTCGGCCCTCAGGCAGTCCTCTCCCCTTCCTGCAACGTCCACGTGGTTTGGAAGAACACGGATCTGGTGGAGACGGACAGCGGTTTGATCACGAAGGCAAGCTCGACGTTCGAAGAGTGCCCGAGAGATCTGGACGTCCTGTTCGTGCCCGGTGGCGAATTCAGCGTCATGATGGACGCGGAAGTTCTCGAGTTCCTGGCCGATCGCGGATCGCGAGCGAGATATGTGACAAGCGTTTGCGGCGGGTCGATTGTGTTGGGTGCTGCCGGGCTGCTGCAAGGTTACGAGGCGACCTCACACTGGATGGCCCGCGAGGCGTTGTCGGTTTTCGGCGCGACGCCCGTCGCCGCCCGAGTCGTCCGGGATCGCAATCGGATATCCGGCGGCGGCGTAACAGCCGGTATCGACTTCGGGCTCGTGCTGCTCGCGGAGCTCCTGGGTGAGGACGTTGCAAAGCTCTCACAACTCGCCCTGGAGTACGATCCCGCCCCGCCCTTTAACGCCGGCACACCGGAAAAAGCGGGCCCCGAGATCATGAGCAAGATGCAGGAGTGGCTCGGGCCGGCGGGAGACATGTTGATGCCGATGTGTGCCGAAGCTGCGAAGGATATGGGCAAGTACACGCCTCTCGTGAACTAGTTCGAGCGGTACGAGTGTGACGGAGAAACCGAAGTCGAAGAGGCACCTAAGAGTATGAATACCAGAGGACGCCGTCTCCTGGTCGTGATTTCAATTGTAGTTTTCTCAGCGCTCTATGTGGCGAGTTGGTACTGCTTGTACCCTGAGCGATTCGACGTCGCGAAGTTCTTTTGACAACGCAATTTGCAGTGAACACCTCGTTATGACGAGTCTTCGACGCGCAGCGATAGCGGAGGCCGTGACACTGCTAGTGCTTTTCTGTGTCGCGATGCCGCTGAAGCATTTCTTTGGCGTGCCTCTGGCCGTCTCGATCGCGGGGCCGATTCACGGCCTCGCCTTCATGGTGTTTCTCTGGTTCGTGATTCGCTCCTGGGCGGAGGAGTTGATCAGTGCAAACGGCGTTTCTCGCCTGATTGTTGGAGCGTTCATCCCCATGGGCGGATTCGTCAATGAGCGTTGGCTTCGTCGACAACAGACCGAAGCCGGATTCCCGTGACCTACCTGCTAGCCAAAGCGGCACACATCGTGTCTTTGGTTGTCTGGATCGCGGGAATGACAGCGGTTGCGCTATCTCTGAGACATCCTGTCCGCACTTTCATGAAGCCGCTGAGAGCCTACGACCGAGCCGTCACTACGCCCGCGATGATCCTGGCATGGGGTTTCGGGCTCTTTCTCGCGGTACGAGGCGGCTGGTTTCCGCAGTCATGGCTCGGACTCAAGATACTCCTGGTGCTGGCCCTTTCGGGCGTACACGGCGCTTTGACGGGAAAGCTGCGCCGAGCGACGAACACCACCGACGATCCTGTGACGGGCGGACGATGGTATTTGCCTATTGGACTGGTCCTCGTGAGCGGAATTGTGCTGCTCGTGACGCTGAAGCCGTGACTGCCCGCTTGTCGACAACCCACGCTGTCACCCTCAGGGCTTCTGGTAGTGAAGCGCCAGCCAGATGGCATCCTGCGAGACCGAGGCGACCCGGTGTCTGCAATGCGCTTGGATGACCAAACTGTCGCCGGGCTTGAGAGCCAGCCCGGTGCCGTCCTCGAATTCGAGCGTGGCTTCGCCTTTCAGGAGCAAAACCCACTCGGGTTGCGGCTGCTCGTACCAGAAACCGGGCTCGGAGGCATGCCCGTTGGAGACGATTCGTTCCAGCTTGGCCGGGCCGGTTTGCAGGAGTTCAAAGAAAATCTCCCGGTCGGCGGACGATCCTTCGAGCAGATTCGTGACTTCGGGCGGATTCATAACCTGATCCAGAATAAGGCCCCGTTGCCGGCGGTTTCAACCCGCCGATCGCGGTAGCGTTGGGTCGGGATCCTCCCGGATTCCGATACCGTCACTTCGCGCTTCGCTTTCCAGTCCTCAGCGCGGCTAATCGTTGCAACGCGCAATTCTCATTGTTTGGGTTCTACAGTGTCGGAATGTTCGAACGAACTAAGGAACTCCCATACGTAGTCGATGACCTGATCATTCTCGAATGTAGGGCCCAGAAGACGCGGGAACCGGTAATGCGTTTGCGGAATCGTATGCCCGCCGTGTTCGATCGTAACCAACGAGACAACGACACGACCGTGCTGCCTCAGTTCCTCGATCCGGGCATGCACCCGATCGAGTCCCAGGACCATCGTCGACCTGGCGCTGCTTGTGCCATGGAGAGCCCGGAAGTACTCGGCGCTGTCTGCGGAAGAGCGAACGTTGCCTAAGGTTCCGAATCCGAACAACGACATCTCGCCACCCTCGAACGGATTCAGGGGATCCTCCGTCCCATTGACGATAACGGCTCTCACCGGAACGCCGGCGGGACTACAGTCGAGGTTATCCTCCGTCGGCATATTCGCCGCCAGCGGCGCAATGGCTGCGACCAGATCCGGTGCCTCCATGGCAAGGCGGTACGCCATGTGTCCGCCGTTGGAGTAGCCGCTCGCGTAAACCCGCGCTTTGTCGACTCTCCCGGTTTCCGCCAGTCCATCGATCAATGCTCGCACGAACGCGACATCGTCGATGTTTTCCACATTCGCGATGTGGGCCGCCGCCTTGCGGCAGCCGTTCCAGTACCCGCCGACTCCGACCGGGTAGGCAACGAGGAATCCTTCCCGCTCGGCGATTGCCTCGAATCGATACCCGGTCCGCTGCCGAATCGTCGCCGCATTGCCCATGGAACCGTGGAATGCCATCAACAGCGGCGCCCGTCGGTCGGCCGTTTGCGGCGTGTACAGCTCGTACTGTCGATTGCGGCCGTCGACTTCGAGCGTCACGCGCTCGAGGGTATAGCCGGGCTTTGTTGCGGCCGGGGCAAAGATGAACCAGAAGTAGGTAACGAGCATGGCCGCGAGCGGCATCGCAAGGAGCGTATTCAGCGTACGCCTTCTCATGTCGAACTGGCCTGCGCTATACCGAGATATTGAAAGGACGCGATTCTGAGCAGCCAGGGACGAAGCACGTAGTCGCTGGCCATTTCCTGAATGCGAAAACCGCCTTGACGCAGCAGCTTCGGGATATCCCGGTCGAGGTGGCAGCCCCCGACGACTCGTCTCCACATGGGCGTGACCCAACGTTGCACCCGGTACAAGCGCTCTGCTGGTGCTCTGCCATGTTCACAAAAGAGCAGCCGGCCGTCAGGCTTCAGCACGCGACGCATTTCCGCGAGCGCGCGGCCGGGTTCGGCGATGCTGCACAGGGTGTAAGTCAGCAACACCGTGTCGACACTAGCGTCGGGAAGCGGAATCTCTTCGCCCCTAAGACCTACGTATTCGACGGGGAAGCGCAGCGGCGCCGCTCGTCGCGCGGCCTTTTTGAAACTCCTCGTGGAAGGATCGAGACCGATCACCCTGTCGACGGCTCTGTGGTCGTAGATCGGCAGGTTCAATCCGGTGCCCATGCCGACCTCAAGTACCAACCCGCGTGCCTGCGGGACAATTCTCCGCCGCTGTTCGGCGATACCCTCGATGCCGCAAAGGCGATCGAGCACGATCGGCAGAACATAGTCGTCGTACGTTTTCATCGTCGATCCCCGGGTCAGTCGATCCCGGGATGTACCGGCACCAGGTTGCAGGCGTCAGAACCCGTCTGGCGAAGCAAGAAGTCGAGCATTTCGCCCCAGACGATCTCCGTAGCTTTCGAAGGTCGCAACAAGCCGACGTGGCCGAGGCGCGTCAGGCCGAGCTCATGAGCGTCCACGTCTCGGCGAATCGGAACCGTCGTGGAGAATCTATCGAGAAAGGCAGACACCGCACGAGGCGGAGCGATCGGATCGTCGGCGATCGCATAGGCCAGGATCGGTGCGCTGAACCCCGCCAATAGGTCTGACGACTCCGGCTCGTGCGAAACGTACCACTCTTTACTACGGCCCCAACGCGCCCACTCGGTCGCGACGCCACGCGGCAACGGCCCGGCTGGACCTGTCCATTGCGGCAGCACGCGGAACGTTTTCGCCATGAGCGGTAGAAACGCGTGCCAATAGAGCGCGAGCCGCCAGCGAGCCGCGCCGTCCCAATAGCGCGCCTGACCGAATTGAGAGGCGACGAAAACGGCGGCACGGACACGATGCAATGCAGTCGCGAGACCGACCGCCTGACCGCCGAAGCTGTGGCCGATGAGCGCTACGGGCTCGGGACCGGTTTCCTCGGCGAGTCGTAGTGCGGCGACCGCATCCTCGCGCGCCCACGTCGAGAGCGTGGCTGTTTCGATGCCCTGGCGTGTCGTGGACTCCCCGATGCCGCGATAGTCAACGGTGACACAGCGGGCACCGCGCACCGACAGCCAGCTTGCGAGATGGCGAAATGCGCGTTGTGGCACTCCGATGCCAGGTAACATCAATATCGTTATTCTCACCGGCCTGTTCGCGCCGTAGACCCGCGTTACCAAAGGAACGTTGTCGCTCGCTCTGGTCTCTACCTGCGTACAGGTAACAGAATCGGCCAGTGGACTGATGCGAGGCAGTCCCCGCTCCGTCGGCCACTGCTCACGGTGTTCCCTCGAACGATCCATCAAATACTCCATCTGCTTTCCGTACGCTACTCACGTAACGCTCTGGCAACTCGACGGTCACAGGAAAAAGTCGCACCGTCGATTCGAGCGCGATACTAGCGACGCTGGCTCTTGGCCGTTATGATAATTGTATGTCTGAACCTGCCAAACACGTCGTAATCCCTCTGTTCCCCGGTGTCGAGCTACTCGACGTCACCGGATCCGCGGGCGTCCTCGGAAGGCATTCGAGAACTCGAGGAATGGTACCCGTCTGTAACCGTCGTTCAGGACAGAACGCTTCGGTGTTTCGCCAACGCGCTATCGAGAGAAAATTCGAGACTCCGCTTAGACCAATGCGCAGCGAGGTCGTTTAGCGGCCACAGAACCGGGTGGTCCTACTTTGAAGAGCTATCAAGCCGGATTCATATCGCCGATTGCAGTCTTCGTGCGACGTCTTCAGTGCTTCCGTGCGCCAGTACGTGAAGCAGCCTGTCGGTTGGTCGAGCTATTCCCCGCAGTCCGACTGCCATAATCGACGGTTCGTGCGCCAGTGTTCCATCCTTCAACTGAATTCGCAGACGCGTGCCGGCCGCCTCGACCCATTCGATGTTGCGCCTGCCGCCCATCGCATCAAGCAACCTGACCAGATCGCCGCTTGTGAGCGAGACGCTGGCATCAGAACTCGATGCCTGCGCACTCGATCCGCTACCTGGTTCAGAAGCCACTTCCGACAGGCGACGAAGGTCCGTAGCGATTTCGTCGGCCCGCAGGCCGACGACCACTTGCAAGGCATCTCGAGTTGGTTGTATCGATTCAGCTCCGCTAATCGATCGCAGCGCATCCTTGTCGACATCCTCGGCCCGGGCGATCCTGAGCCTGAGACGCGTCATGCAGGCATCGATTGCCAGCAGGTTTTCCTTGCCCCCCAATGCAATCAGATACCGCTCCGCCTCGCTTGAGTTGGGCTCCAAAGCTGTCACCGGTCGCTCGTCCTCAGCCTCTCGCCCGGGCGTCTTGAGGTTGAATCGAACGATGCAGAAGCGAAATACCGTGTAGTAGACGACAAAATAGGCAAATCCAATCGGCAGCAGCATTAATGGGCGAGTCGACCGATTGAAATTCAATACATAGTCGAAAAGCCCTGCCGAGAACCCGAAACCGAGCCGAACGCCCAGCAGGTCCATCGTCACCATCGCAAGGCCTGTGAGTATCGCGTGAAGCGCATAAAGTAGTGGAGCGACGAACATGAATGCGAACTCGATGGGCTCCGTAATTCCTGTAAGGAACGACGTCAACGCCATGGACAGAAGCAGCCCGCCTACGGTCTTTCGACGTCGCGCGTCAACCGAACGATACATGGCGAGACATGCCGCCGGCAGGCCAAACATCATTACCGGGAAGAATCCGCTCATGAATGTGCCCGCGGATGGGTCTCCCGCAAAGTAACGCCTCAAGTCCCCGGTAACACCCTCGAAATCCCCAACCAGGAACCAGGCAAGGTTGTTTAGAATATGGTGCAGTCCCGTAACGATTAGAATGCGATTCAGCAGGCCATAGGCGAACAACCCGGCCTCACCGGCTCCAACCACGGCTCCGCTCATCGTATTCATGCCGTTTTCGAGGACCGGCCAGCCGAGTCCGAAAGTAGCGGCGAACGCCAGCGCCGCGAATCCGCTGACGATCGGCACGAAACGCCGACCGGCAAAAAACGCCAGATAATCCGGCAATCGGATTTCCGCGTAGCGGTTATACAGGTTGCCCGCCAGGATGCCGCTAAGGAGACCAGCCGGAACGCTCAGTTTGGCAATTGCGGCATTCCTGTATTCGGCCGCGATCAGGTCCGCCGTCCGGTCGACCGAATCGACGAGGACCTCGGGCGGTACTTCGATCAGTACCTTCGCACCCTCCGTTGTAACAAGGTAAGCGACCACGGCGGCAAGCCCGGCCGTGCCGTTGTTGCTCTTCGCGAAACCGACCGCCACGCCGATTGCGAACAACAGCCCCAGATTCGCGAATATGGCATCGCCAGCCGCCGCCACAAAGGGCAGATCCAGAAGGTCGGGTTGACCCAAGCGCAGCAGCAATCCGGCAACCGGAAGCACGGCGATCGGAAGCATCAACGCTTTGCCGAGTTTCTGAATCGCGGGGAATAGTCTGCTCATATTAGTCTCCCGACCGGGCGCCTACAAACTCGCGCGCCAGCTCTCTCACATCACACGCCGAACTCAACCGCAATGACTGATTCGCCAGCTCGACGCAGTCCGCAACGGTCAACGACCGAAGCCGCGCTTTCTGTCGGGCGATCAGGCTCGGGACCATCGAAAGCTCGCGAACGCCGAGACCAATGAGAACGGGTGCTGCCAGGACGTCGCCGGCCGCGCCGCCGCACACCGCGACGGGCTTGCCCGCTTCGCAAGCCGCATCGACCGTGTTCCCGATTAGCTTCAGCACCGACGGATGAAGCGTATCGAGACGCTCGGCCAGTAAAGGCTCTCCCCTGTCCATCGCGAGGGTGTACTGCGTCAAATCGTTGGTGCCGATCGAGAAGAAGTCGACGATCTCAGCGAGCTTATCCGCGATGATCGCAGCCGCGGGCGTTTCGATCATGACGCCGAGCTGGAACTCGCTCTCGCGATTCGCTCTTTGACGAATGCCATCGATAGTCTCGCGCACGGCTTCCACCTCGTACATCGAGGTCACCATTGGGATCATCAGTTTCAGAGGACTGGAATGACGCACTTGCAACAGCGCGTCAAGCTGCGTGTCGAGCACAGCCCTGTTTCGCAAGCTCAGTCGTATGCCGCGCACGCCGAGCGCGGGATTCTCCTCGACATCCTGATTGACGTAGGGGATAGGCTTGTCGCCGCCGGCGTCCAGGGTTCGCACTACCAGCGTCCGGTCGCCAAGCGAATCCGAGATTTCCTGGTAAACCTGGCGTTGTTCCTGAAGGCCCGGCGGTTCCGAGCGATCCATGAAAACGAACTCCGTGCGCAGGAGCCCGCACCCATCCGCCCCACCCTGCACGGCGAGTTGAGCGTCCCTGGCCGAGGCAATGTTCGCGTTGACGTGAATTCGGACGCCGTCTCCCGTCACGCAGGGTTCCTTCGCCGTGGCCGCTTCACGGCGCCGCCGAATCTCGTCGTTGCGCACCCGGTCACGAAAACGGCCAGCCGCTTCGTCATCGGCCAGGATATGGAGCTCACCGCGGTCGGCGTCAACGCCGATCCGCGTGCCGTCATCGAGCGCAAGTACCGAACTGCCGGCGGCGACCACCATCGGAATTCCCATGGATGCGGCAAGTATGGCGACGTGCGACGTCGTCCCCCCTGCCGCCGTGCAGATTCCGGCAACGTGCGTACTATCGAGCTCGAGTAACTGGGACGGCAACAGGGTTTGGGCGACAACAATCGTGTCCTCCGATACGGCGAGCGATTCCCCCGGATCCAGTCCGGCGAGGACGCGCTCTACGCGCTGACCGACGTCTTGAAGGTCATCGACACGCTCCCGGATTCGCCTGTCGTCAACCTGCCGAAGAGACGTCGAAAGCTGGCCAATAATCAGCTGCCAGGCATTCGTCGCCGACTTGCCCTGTCGAATGTGGGAAGCCGTATCCTCCGTGATTGTCGGATCGTCGAGGAGCGCACGGTGAGCCAGTGCGATCTCCCGGGCAGCGCCGCTCCGCGATGCCGCAAGCTTCTCCAGATACTCCCGAACTTCCGCGATAGCCTTAGCGAAAAGAGCTTGCTCATCATCTGCCGTTCCCGATGCCTTGCTCTCTTCAGTCCGCCACGAGCGTATCAACTGAGTCGAACCCAGACCCAGACCGCTACTCGCCGATTGGCCATGAACGATCGCGCCTGGAGCCGGTGGTAGATCCTGACCGGCGTCGGGCAACTCCTCTTCGTTAACCTCACCAGGCCGGTCTTCCATTGGTTCGAGCGCTGCTACAAAGGCGGTCATTGCCAGCTCGGCATCAGGCCCGGTCGCGGATACGGTAAGCCGGTCCGAATAAGCGACACCTAACGCCATGAGTCCGACTGCACTGCGCGCGTTCGCCGATTTGTTCTTGCCGGTCAGGCATTCAAGCTCGGCGTCAAACGGTTTTATCGATTCGATGAGCCTGGCTGCCGGGCGGGCATGAATACCGTGTGCGAGGCCCACGACAACCGTAGTGGACAATCCTTGATGCAATGCCCGTCGACGGTCCGTCTCCGGTTCGAACTCCGCCACTGTCGCGATCTCGAATATCGGATCACCGGTGCGTATGGGCCCGGCGCAATCCAATGGCTTGATGACGTGCGCGGAACTACGTAACAACACCACGGGCGTACGCAGGCTCGCCGCACCCTTCAACACGCTGTCCATATCGAAGCTCAATAGCCGTTGACCCGTCTCGACGCGGTCGCCGGTCTTCACGTGCGCCGAAAACCCGTCGCCGGCCAGGTTCACCGTGTCGATACCGATATGAATCAGAACTTCGGCGCCGTTGTCCGCGCGCAGGCTCACGGCGTGCCGGGTTTCAGGCAGGCTCAGCACCACGCCGTCGAAGGGCGCCAGAACGTCGCTGTCCGTAGGGTCGATCGATACGCCATCACCCAGGGTACGTTCGCGAAAGACGGCGTCGGGACTGTCATCCAGCGGTGCGCACCACCCGCCCATGGGTGCGGCAACCACCAGCCCGTCTTTCATCGGCGATTACCCGCTGTTTCTGTATGCAGCTGAATCCAGTCAATGGCCCAGATAGGTTCTACGCCGCCTCGAGTGAAGCTGAAACAGAGATCGCCCTTGCCCGCCGTGCCATCGGGAACTACCAGCGGCGCAGCGGGCAACTCGGTTGTGGCGTAACGCTCAGCTGCCGGTTTCAGCGCCAGCGTCGCAACGACCGGACCCTCGCAGTTGCCCAGACGCACCAGCAGCTCTCCTTCTGTCGATTCGGGCGGTTCGACAACAACGTCATCGAGCAAATCGCCGATCTCGAAGTTAAACGGCAGTTGACCGACAGATGCCGAAATCGACCGGGCGGAACCCAAGTCGGCGTCACGCAGAATCCAGCACGGGTTGATAATGTCGACCAGGAACGACTCGCGCTCACCGGCCAGCGGCGCGTCGTCTTCCAACGCCAGGACAACGGATTCACTGCAGATATCCAGTTCGCGATCCTCAACTCGACCGTCCTTGCGGCTCTGATCCGGGCCAGGGAAAGGATCAGCCACATTGATGCCAAGCGATCGCAGCCGCTCCAGATGGGGTTCGAGTCGCACGGAGAATGACTCCCAGGTCCTGTTCCGCTCCTCCGACCAGGCGAGTTCGGCAACCGCGGCGACCCGCGGATAGGTCATATACTCCGCGCGTTCCTCCGTTCGGACGTGCTCGGTCCACAAGTTGGCCTGCAAGCCCAGCACGAACTCCCTGTCGTCTCCAAGCGAGTCGGTCAGGAAATCGAATTCATAGACATCGCGCACCGTAACCACATGGCCTCGGCCCGGCGGCGCGTCAGCAGCATCTGTCTGAAGGTGATCGAGGTAGAAGATCGGGGCCGGCGATAGCACGGTTCGATGCCCTTTCGTCGCTGCCGAAATCGCTCCTTCGACTCCGCGCCACGACATGACGGCCGTTTGTGGCGGCAAGTCGCTCTCCAGGATTTCGTCCCAGCCGATAACCGTGCGGCCCAACTCCGCCAGGTGGGCCTGGAGACGCTCTACGTAGTAATTCTGCACGGCGGAGACATCCGCGATGTCCAGTTCCCGCATTCGCCGCGCGATTCGGTCCGAGCCTTCCCACTGTCGCGTTACGACCTCGTCTCCGCCAACGTGAATGTACTGGCCCGGAAACAAGTCGGTCACCTCGACCAGCACGTTCTCCAGGAATTCGAAAGTACTTTCCTCGAGGTTCAGGACGTTGTCGTAGATCCCCCAACGAGCCGGAACCCGATCGATCTTATGTCCCGGAATACCGAGCTCCGGGTAGGCTGCGATGGCAGCTGATGCATGGCCGGGCACGTTGATCTCGGGAACGACGTCGACAAATCGGGACTCAGCGTGCGCAACGATCTCCCTCACGTCCTCTTGTGAGTAGAATCCGCCGTAAAGGCGTGGCGCGCCCGTCGCGGCGTCGATGTCGTTTGCAGGAGCATCGCCTGCCGGGACCCGCCACGCTCCAACCTCTGTCAGGCGAGGGTATCTCCGAACTTCGAGCCGCCATGCCTGATCGTCGGTCAAATGCCAGTGAAACACGTTTAACTTGTGCAAGGACATCCAGTCAATGTAACGCTTGATAAATGCCGGGGACTGCATATGGCGAGCCGAGTCGAGCATGACACCGCGCCAGCCGAACTCGGGGGCGTCCAGAATTTCCAGCGCAGGCACAGCAACCCCGCCGCCCGCATCCAGTGCAATTAGCTGCCACAGTGTAGTAAAGCCGTAGAATAGCCCCGCTTCCGTGGCCGCACGAATCTGTACACCGTCGGTGTCAGCCTTCAGGAAGTACGCGCCCTCCGTTGCCCTGATGCCCCGCGCTGCGAAGGTCTTTCGCAACTCGTCAGCATCGACCAGTGCCAGCCGTATGCCGGCGGCCCGGCTCGAGCTTGTCTGCAGAGACACACCCGAAGCGTCTTCGATAAGGCCGGCAATCCAGGCAATGCCGTCCCGGAGCTCCGTGTCCGGCGGAATTGCGACGGTCGTCCCCGGCCTCAGGGCGTACGCTCCGGGATTTACCTCGATGTAGGAAGGGGCAGGAATCAATGCCGGCGGCGCGGCCGCGGAATCGATACCGTCGTACCCGCCACAGGCCGCAACCAGAATTGTCGCCAACGCTGTTACGGTTCGAAACACCAGTCGCCCCCTGCCTCGCCGTAGGTCTGTTGAAGCTGTCGCCGATGGCTGGGGAAACCTCGGGCAATCTCTTCGCAATACGCTCGAGTCTTATCCGCCGATGCCGCCTGCGGGGTGGTCGTTTTCCGGGTACGCCGCGAGAATCGGCCCATGCCGGCCAGTATGCAGTACCAGTTCGGCCGCAAATAGACGAGCGTTTTTGCGTGGCGGGTTAACGTGGCTTCGAAATCCTCGCCGTGGTCCCAGGCATCGAGTATCGCGGACAGATTTGCCGACCGATGTGTGTGGTTCCGGTTCTCTATCCAATAGTCGGAATCGTCGCGCTTACTGAGCTGATAGTGAGCCACCACGTAGTCGCGCACGCCCTCAAAGGCAACATTGATCTTGTGGTTACACTCCGTGCGGTAACGATCGGTGAAGTCGCCCTCCTCCATCAGCTGAATGAAGTATTGAACCGTAAACTGAATAAGCATAAGCGCGGTGGCTTCCAATGGCTCTATGAAACCCTGCGATAATCCGACCGCCAGGCAGTTCTTGCTCCAGTGGTTGTCGACCCGGCCAACCCGCATCTTCAGGTGGCGCGCTTCGACGCCCTCCGCCGCTCCGCCCAGGTGCTCACGCAGCTCACGTTCGGCCGCTTCAGCCGACACAAAGTCGGAGGAGTACACGTACCCGTTGCCGTAGCGGGAGGTTAGCGGGATCTTCCATACCCAGCCAAACTTGAGTGCTGTCGAGACCGTCTGCGACGGTATGGGCCCCCTCGTGTCGATCGGCGTTGCCAATGCGATCGCGCTGTCATTGAAGAGATTGTCGCGATACGAATGGAATTTCTCGCCCAGGCACTTGTTGATAAGCAATCCCGCAAAGCCCGAACAGTCCAGGAAGAAATCCGCGACAATCTTACCTTGCTGTTCGGTTTCCAGGCTGACGATGTCACCTTGATCGTTTTGACTGACTCCGTCCACCGTACCTATTAGGTGTTCCACGCCCAGGGCGATCGCGCGGTTTTTCAGGAACTCACCGAGCCGGCCCGCATCGAAATGATAGGCGTAGTCAGGAACAAACGGCAGCGCCTGTGCCGGTTTCGGCCCGCGGTGGGTACGCGCTAGTGCGGCAGACACGAAGAAGTTGTCCGGGTGCGTGACAGCGGAGTGACGGCGCCGACGCAAACCGCAGTTGTGAAAAAAAGCTCCAGCCGTCGTCAGGTCCAGCTGCGAAAAGAACGGGTGGAAATAGCTTCTGTGCCCCTTTTCGTGCGTCCACTCGGGAAAGCGGATTCCGCACTTGTACGTTGCGCTGCAGTATGGCATCCATTCGGATTCCGGGATCTCGAGCTGCTCGAAAAACTGCCGCAGGAACGGCGTCGAGCCTTCACCGACGCCGATGATTCCGATGTCGCTCGACTCCAGCAGCGTTATTTTCGTGCCGTGCCGATCCCAGGCATGGTGCAGCAGGCTGGCTGCCATCCAGCCGGCGCTGCCGCCGCCCACGATGACGATGCGTTTGGGAGGCCCTTTCACAACGGTACCGCCGCGGGTTTCCCGGCGTGCGAATCATGCAGTAACGACAGATAGTCGCCGTGTCGGTGAAATCTCCGCGCCCTGCGGTTGCTGGCCGCGTGCAGTCGTTCTACGTAGGTCCGGGACGCGCCTTTTGGCGCCTTTGTGCTTCTCGGATACATTCCCATGCCCGAAAGCATGCAATACCATGACGTGCGCCTGTAAACCTGGTGTGCTTGTTCGCGTTGCATGACGTCGTCGAAGCTCCCCGCTCCGTTCAATGAGGACTTGCCGAGGAGCCGGCATTGTCAGGCCGACACTGGATTCTGCCGACCGCCGCTCGCGGAACGGCCGTCGGTAGCTCTGGCAGGTCGTCTAATTGAGCGACCGTTCATCGCGCGACAAGGATGTCCGGAATCGAGCGCCCTTGCTACTCGAAGCTGTAGTTGACGCCTACGTAGAAACGCCTGCCATTATAGAACTGCGACGCGGTCAGGTCCTGGCCATCGACTGATCGATAGAAGTCGTCAATGGTTTGGCCGGCAATGTTCAGCGCCTCCAGTCGCAAGGCGATGCTGTCCGTCACGTTGTAGGCGAACTGCGCATCCAGTGTCTGTTGCTCATCTCCCCAAAGCTGCCCCGTCTCATTCGTCGCCTTGAAAAACTCGTCCCTGTAGCTGTAACTCAATCTCGCACCGAGCCGTTCCGTTTCGTAGTAGCCGGTCAGGTTGAAGGAATGCTCGGACGTGAACGGAAATTGCACCGTGCGCTCGATGATAGTCGCCTCGCCATCCACCAGCGCGGCCTCCGGTACCGGCGATGCATCGATATCGGTATACGTGTAGTTTGCGACGAACCCGAAGTTATTGGCGAAACGGTGTTGCGCAATCAGTTCGACACCTCGAAGCTCTGCCGAGGGTCCGTTTTGCGGCCGGGACAATCGAGCGATAAACACGCCTTCGATCGTCTCCGCCGAAACGGAATCAAAGACGAAGTCCTTGATATCCTTAAGGAAAAAAGTTGCGCCGAGCAGCGATTCGCTGTCGAAGTACCATTCGAAGGCCAGGTCGTATTGATTTGCCATTAGCGGGTCCAGGTCCGGGTTGCCGGACGTCCCGGAGCTCGTTTCCGGCGTCAGGTTCACCGCGGACGTCAGCTGGAACGGCGCAGGTCGAGAGATCGCCTTACCGGCCGCAAATCTAAGCAGCAAGTCCTCCGACAGGTCCCATACGAGGTTGACACTCGGGAGCCAGACTCCGTAGTCACCTGAGCTGCTCGTTGGAGTTAGCTCCGGAGCAGCCAGGTCGAATGCGTTTGACGTCGTATCGGTCTCGACGTATCGAACGCCAACGTTGCCGCGCACCGATTCGCTTTGAAAACTGGCCATTGCGTACAACGCCGCGATTTCCTCTTGGATATTGAACGACGCGGCGGCGTCGAACAGGTCTCGATTGACGCACACGGCACCCGGCGCTGCCGCCGAGCAGTCAGGCGCGGCAAGAAACGCGTTCCTCATCGCGAGGCGATCGACGTCGAAAGTCGTCGTGCTCTGGAGACTGGTCTCATCGTGATCGACCGTCAAGGTGCCAGATGCATACTGACCGGCCGTTCCGAGGCTCTGTGCGACGTCACCAACCACGGTGTTTGCAAGGCGATCGGCCACGCGATTTTGCGTGAATTCCCGGTCGCGATACTTCGCCCCAAACTTCAGTTCATTGACGAACCCAAGCTCGACGTCGAACGCGAGGTCCGCCTGAATGTAGTCTTCCGTGTCTTCGAGCGTGTTTCGCTGGTCGAAGACACCGGTAAGCAGCATCTCGTCTGTGGGGTTCAGAATCCAGGGGCTACGCTCATAGCTGATACTCGGCGAGGTTCCGCCAGGATTCGTAAAGTCGAAATTGACTCTGGGGTCCTGGGAAAACGCGAAGAACTCGAAAAACTCATCCCGATTCACGCCGTCGCCGGTCGTAGTACCGATCTGCCCGTGCAACGACCAGTTCTCTCCATAGTAGGTGCCCTCGAGATCGACAAGCTGAGTCTCCATGGACGAGCCATCGCGATAGATGCTGTCGAAGGCCACGTGGTTCGCCCACACGGCCGGGTCACCGCCATCAACGGCAAGATCGGTCACCACGCCGTTGTCGACGCTACCCGATGAAACAGGATCTGAGGCGAACAAGCCGCGAAAGGGAATGGCGATAAAGTTCTGATTCTGGTTGTCGGCCTTCAATTCCGAGAAGAAGTAATGCAGGCCACCGACAAAAGCGTCACTTGGGGCCCATTGCAGGTTCAGGTCGACGCCGTTGCGTTCGCGATCCTGCTGGAATAGCGCGGATCCGACGCCCCAAGGCAGAATTCCCGCTTCGCTAGCGCCTGTCGGTGCGTTGAAGTTCGGCTCCAGGCGCGTGTCGGCCGGCCCGAAGAAGCCAAACGTTTCGGTGGTTTCACGCCGGACAGTGCGATTCTGGTGCGACAAGCCGACCAATACACCAAAGCTGTTCGCGTCGTTCTTCCAGCTGTATAGTACCGAGCCGGACGGATCCCACTCCTCGGAAAGATCACTGTACTGCGCATCGACGGACGCCTCGAGCGTGCCGGCGGCCAGATCCAGTGGACGTCGGGTGCGCAGGTTGACGGTGCCACCCAAGGCGCCCTCGTCTATGTCGGCGCGAGCAGACTTGTGCACCTCGATGCCGGCGACCATTTCCGACGACAGCATCTCGAAATTGAAGTTTCGCTGTGCTTCAGACAGCACGAACCACTGCGCCGTGCCAATTGCCTGCCCGTTCACGAGCGTGATGTTGAAGCCTGGCGCCAGCCCTCGGATCGTCACGCCCTGCCCTTCGCCGAAATCTCGAGAAATCGTGACGCCGGGCAGTCGCGAGAGCGACTCCGCAATGTTCTTGTCAGGGAATTTACCGATGCCTTCGGCCGAAACCGCATCGACAACGGTGCTTGAGTTCCTTTTTGTGTACAGGGCATTCGAAAGGCTGCGCCGGATGCCGGTGACGACGATCTCTTCGATCGGCTGTGCCGTGCCAATGTCGGCTTGAGGTTGAGATTGCTGCGCCATCGCAGGATCGTTTCCGGCAAACAGCGCTATCGCCACGGCCGTACCCAGTGCGGTTGGTCTGTTCAGATTCATTGCTTAAGCCCCCCCTGTGAGCATGCCCGCTACAGTCAGCGACTGGTTCGGACCACTAGACACAAATATAGTACCAATCGAGCCCAATTGCCAGTGCCAACCGCGTTGATCGGCCGCATAAGTTCAAACCCTCTGAAACTTCAACGTATTTTCTGCTCACCCCAAATTATTTGGAACCAGCTATAGCTATATTGGTTATATATTGGTTATACTCTGCACCCCATTTCGGCAGCAACGAGGATTCTTTAGGTGGAACGCTTGGCAGACCGGATTCCGAAAATCGACCCAGATCGGCAACAACCGCTGTATCGACAGATACAGGCCGTGCTCCGCGAAGCCGTTGCCGATCGTACGCTCCGTCCAGACGATGCACTTCCTCCGGAGCGAGACCTGGCTGCGGAATTCGGGGTGTCGCGCATAACTATCCGCAAGGCCATTGAAGGTCTGGTCAACGAAGGCGTGCTCGATACGCACCATGGTTCAGGTACGTTCGTGCGCACCCGCGTCGAGAAGAACTTCGCGCAACTCACGTCCTTCTCGGAGGAAATGCAGGCCCGTGGGATGTCACCCAGCAGTCGCTGGATCAGTCGCTCAGCCGGCAAGGTAAGCCCCGAAGAGGCGCTCACGCTCCGTGCAAGCCCGGGCACGAAAGTCTACCGATTCAGCCGTATCCGACTCGCCGACGAGGCGCCAATGTCCATAGAGCACGCCACGGTACTTGCGAGTTGCCTACCCGAGCTCGATTCGGTGGAGGACTCCCTGTACGCGGCACTTCACGAAACAAACAATCGGCCCGTTCGTGCGCTGCAGCGGCTCAGCGCCTTGCTGCTCAACGGTGAGCAGGCCGAGTTGCTGGGGGCAGCGGCCGGCGACGCGGGATTGCTCGTAGAGCGCGTTGGTTTCAATGAAGACGGTACCGCTATCGAGTTTTCGCAGTCGTACTACCGCGGGGATACGTACGATTTCGTCGCAGAGCTGACGACCGACTAAGCGAGCAGGCGCGCCGGGAGTGGATTGACGTTGACGATGATGTTTGCAGAGGCCGCGGAGACTGCGGACGTGGTCGAGGCGCAACTCGACCGAAACGCGCCACATGTAGAACGCGTCGGCGAGAAACTCCGTCGGCTGGACCCGCGAACGATTGTCACTTGTGCCAGAGGCAGCTCGGATCACGCTGCCACGTACGCCAAGTATCTTATTGAAAGCCGCTCTGGCCGATTTACGACATCGGCGGCGCCTTCGATTCACTCCGTCTACAAGCGAGACATGCGCTTTTCGGACAGTGTCTGTATCGCCGTCTCGCAATCCGGTGCCAGCCCGGACCTGCTCTCCGTCGCGGCCGCGGCGAAAAAGGGCGGTGCTTTCTTGATCGCAATCGTCAATGTCGAGGAATCACCGCTTGCACAATTGGCCCACGAGGTTTTACCGCTGCGGGCCGGCGATGAGTTGAGCGTCGCGGCTACCAAGTCTTTCGTCGCGTCGCTCTGTGCATCGGCGCATCTCGTTGCCGCCTGGCAAAAGGACGCGGAATTGACTTCCGCTCTTCGCGAAGCACCGAATCTACTGCGAAAAGCATGGCGCTGCGACTGGACCAACGCTCATGACCTGCTCTCTGACTGCAAGAGTCTGTTCGTTCTCGGACGCGGCATTGGTCTCGGAGTCGCTCAGGAAGCGGCGCTCAAGTTCAAAGAGGTTTGCGGTCTGCACGCTGAAGCCTTCAGCTCTGCCGAGTTCCTGCACGGCCCGGTTGCGATAGCGGGACCAGCCACCCCGGTGCTGGTATTCGCCCAGAACGATAGGACAAGACCGGGCGTGGATGCCCTGATGTCGGAGCTCGGTTCGCGCGGCGTGCCCATGATAACGGCAGGCGCAAACCATGATCAGGCAATCAACCTGCCTACTCCGGCGGGCCATCCTGCTATTGAGCCGATGGCCCGCGTTTTGAGTTTGTATCGCATGATAAACGACCTCGCGCTGCGTCTCGGACTGGATCCTGACAGCCCGCCGAACCTGCGGAAAGTAACGGCTACGGTGTAAGTGTCCATGAGCACGCTGGCGTTCACAAATTGCAAAGTGCTGAAGGACGGCAGGCTCAACTACGGTCTGGGCGTGACTGTCAAGAATGGACTGATTGACGACATTTCTTCAGAGGGAGAGTTGCGTACGGATGATGACGTCGACGTGTACGATCTTGGCGGTCAGATGCTGCTGCCCGGGTTTATCGACACCCAGGTCAACGGCGGCGGCGGCGTGCTCTTTAATGACAGCGCAAACGTCAGCGGAATCAGACGTATCGCCGAGGCTCACCGCCAGTTCGGGACAGCGGGGTTTCTGCCAACCTTGATCAGCGATGAGCTGGATGTTGTCGAGCAAGCAATGCGCGCAGTCGATGACGCAATTGAGGAAGGCGTACCCGGGGTGCTTGGCGTGCACATCGAAGGCCCTTTCCTGAATCCCGAGCGACGCGGCGTACACGACAGCCGCAAGCTGAAGCGACTCACTGCCGACACGGTCAATACGCTTCTGCCCATTCGAAGCGGCAAGACAGTACTGACAATAGCACCGGAGGCGGTAGACGCCGGCACAATTCGGGAACTCTCGAAGAAGGGATTCATCGTGTGCGCCGGGCACAGCAACGCGAGTTACGCCCAGACAGCCGCGGCTCTGAAGCAAGGGCTCTCCGGATTCACGCATCTCTTTAATGCTATGTCCCAACTCGGCGTGCGAGAGCCCGGCGTTGTCGGCGCTGCGCTGGACGACCCTGGCAGCTGGTGCGGTGTCATAGCCGATGGACATCACGTGAACCCGGTGTCACTTCGAATCGCCTATCGATGCAAAGGTCCTGACAAACTCATGTTGGTCAGCGATGCGATGCCTCCCGTGGGTTCGGTTTTGAAGCAATTCAGGTTACTCGACAGCGTTGTCGATGTTGCGGACGGCGTGTGTCGAGATCAGAACGGCACGTTGGCCGGGACGGCTCTCGATATGATCGCAGCTGTCCGTAACTTCATGAAGTTCACAGGTATTGACTTGCCACTTGCGGTGAAAATGGCGAGCACGAATCCCGCCGCCTTTTTGGGGTTGGGCAATCGAACCGGCGCAATCGAAATCGGAAAACGGGCGGATTTGGTCGTAGCCGACGATGATCTCCAAGTGTCAATGACGTGGATTGCCGGCGCGTTGGAGTACGAGACGTCCGAATAGAGTTTTCTTTCGGGATCGATACGATACGTTGCTTTCTCCAGCTTCAAGCCATCCTGTCTCGAAGCTGATCGTTGCTCACGGCAACGCCAATGTTTCCGTCCATATACGCCATGGAGATTCGCCCGTGTTCAGGATCATGCGAGGCGAGACAATCCGACGCGAACAAGATTCTCATGTCGCGTTGATAAGCATCAATGGCGGTAGTACGAACGCAAGCATGGGTATTTACACCAGCTAGCGTGAGCTGTTCCGGCGCCAGATCGGTAAGGATTTGTTCCAGGTCGGTTTCGAAAAAGGCGCTATACCGCTTCTTGCTTACAACAGTGTCGCCGCCGTGGCGAACCAGATCAGGGTGGATGTTGGCTCCCGACGTGCCCTCAATCACAACGTATTTCCGACGGTCCCTCATGAGTAAGGGAGCGTCACTCAGGTCGGCGCCAAGCAGCTGTTGAACCCAAATGACGGGGTAGCCCGACTCCCGGAAGAAATCGATCAGTTCATTGGTGTTGGCGATCAATGCCGTGCGAGTACGGTCATCCAATCGCTCCAGAAAGTCGTTCTGCATGTCAATGACGAGCAGACAATTTCGAGTCATTCAGAAACCCTATTGCTTGAGAATCACGAGGAAAGCCCGAGCGCCCTTGCAAGAAGATCAACGTCCTCCAGCTGATTGTAGAGGTGAAACGCCACGCGGAGACGCCCTGCCCTCACCGAGGTGCTGAGCTCCCCAAGCAGATTCTCGTTCGCTGTAGATGGCACATCGAGTGACACGATCGCGGAATCGCTGGCAGAGACTCCAAGCCTGCCGCGGAACTCGTTCGCCAAAGCGACGTTGTGTCCATGTATCTCCTCTACGCCCAGGCTCCCGATAAACCTGAGTGCCGCAGCGGTACCGACCCATGCCAGCCATCCCGGAGACAGGTCAAAGCGTCTGGCATCTCGCGCAAGCCGAAGGGGCGGGCCGTAGACGGATTCCCACGGCGACTCGCCGGCATACCAACCCGGGTAAAGCAGAGCTGGCAGATCGATCGATTCCGGTCGCACCGTCATGAATGCGGTTCCGCGCGGACTAACGAGCCACTTGTACGTGCCGGTTACCGTTACATCGTAGTCGCCGGCATCGAACGGGAGCCATCCTGCAGCCTGGGTAGCATCGACCAGAGTCATCGCCCCTGCACTTTCGGCAAGCCTTGCGATCGCTTTTCCGTCTGTCACCCGCCCATCCGCTGACTGGACCAGGCTGAATGCAACCAGGTCGGTGTCGGGCCGAATGCTGGCCTCCAGGTCTTTGAGAGGGACCAGGTCAACATTGAGGTCATCGCGCGCGAGAAACGGGAAGATCACGGACGTGAACTCCTCCTCGGGACAAACGACCTTAGAATGCGGTGGCAATCCGGCTGCCACCATGCCAACCAGTGCCGACACCTGGCTACCAACTGCCACCAGGTCAGGGGGCACGTTCACGAGCTTCGCGAACGACGCTCTGGCCTCGTCGATGAAGACGTCATAGCCCGGAGAAGTCGCCGTACCGCTCTGCCAGGAGTCGATAGCGGCTCGCAGTTCGTCCGCAGCGACGCCGGGAGGCAATCCCATCGACGCGGTGTTCAGATAACCGCGCGCCCCGGGGAACTCGGACTCCATACTGATCAACATTGGCAACCTGCTCCCTTTTGCACCACACAGCTCAGCTAGTAGCGTCGCAGCGTACCAGAGTCGCCGCAGGACTCGACGCACATCCGCGCTCGAGCCCATAACCGGACTGCAGATAAACGTCCTCATCCCGATTGAAATTGAGCGGCTGCATAACGAACGTGTTTTGTGGAACTAATCACGCTACGCATTGCAGCCGATATGCATAATGCCGCCGGCAAAAGACGCAGTTCGGGCTGGATTGGCGCCTCAAGACATCACGGATCGGAGAGCACATGACACGAGAACGCAGATCGCGCAGGACGGCAATTCACGCGGCGTCGCTATGGGCCCTGGGCTGTTGCACGATGTTGATCGGTCTTTCGGCATTTGCACAGCAAAGCACCAATCCGATCCGGGTCGACGAACGTCTGCGTCCCCGCCAGGATCTGCCGTCTCTCGACACGCCGCTCGTCATTCCGGCGCCGTCCGATAAGGACGTTTCGGATGAAATTGATCAGATCCGCTTTCTTATTCAGCGCGTCGTCTTCGAGGGGCGCGCAAGCCTGCCCGAGATTCGTCTTCAGGAAATTGCGGACGACTACACGGGACGGGAAGTGTCTCTCGGAGCGGTTTACGCCCTGGCGGATCGGGTGACGGCGGCCTATCGAGATCAGGGCTATATTCTGGCGAGGGCTGTCGTTCCCGCGCAGCAGATTGACGACGACGTGCTACGCATAAGAATTATTGAGGGATTCATTGACAAGATCACGATCGAGGGCGACGCCGGCGGCGCGGCGCGCCATCTGAGGAAGCAGGCGGAACGCATCAAAGAAACGCGGCCCTTGACGGCCGAGGCACTCGAACGTCAGTTGCTTCTCGCCGGCGATATGGCGGGCCTCGTCGTGCGCAGCGTGCTGAGGCCTTCCGAAACAACGCCTGAAGCGGCGGACCTCACGCTCGTCGTCGAGCGCAATCGTACCGATGGCCAATTTGTCGCCGTCGATAACTACAGTAACCAGTTTTTTGGGCGCGAAGAGGTCATCGCAGGCGGGTACTTGAACGACGTTCTGGGCACGGGTGGGCGTCTCGGGCTGACGGGCGTGGCCTCCCCCGAGAGAGATCCGCGGCTTGCTTACGGCGCCGTCAGCTTTGAACAGCCGCTGTCGGCGAGCGGGCTATCGCTCTTTGCGTCCTTCAGCTACTCACGCACCCGCCCGGGACTGGCCCTGGAGAACCTCGATACGGAGGGGCGCGCTCAAACCGCTCGCCTCGCCACATCCTATCCGCTGATCCGCTCGCGCGACCTCAACGTGATCGCCTCGCTGGGGTTCTTCGCCGGTGACATAGAGTCGGAAAACGCGTTTCTTTCGCCGATCTTCGACGACAGCATCCGCAATGTGAACCTGGGTGTATTCGTCAACATGCTCGATCGTTGGGGCGGGCGCAACACGGTGGAAGTCACCTTTACCCAGGGCTTGACCGTCCTGAACGCCTCGGAAAACGGAGACGACGGCCTCTCCCGCACCGGCGCCGGCAGCGACTATCGGCGCTTCAACATCGAGGCCACGCGCCTGCAGCCGCTGGTCTCGAACCTGGCGCTCCAGGTCAGGGTGGCCGGGCAGACCAGCTTTGGCGAGGCGCTGTTGGCGTCCGAGGAGATCGGATTCGGCGGACCGGTTTACGGCCGGGGCTTCGACCCTGCGGCAATCACCGGGGACAATGGGCTCGCTGGCAGCGCGGAATTGCAGTGGAATGCGGCCCCCGGTCTGCCATTTCTCCAGAGCGTGCAGTACTACGGGTTTTATGACGCCGGTACCGTCGAGCAGATGGACGTGCTGCCCGGTGAAAGAGAGCGTGAAACCATCGTGTCCGCCGGCCTTGGGGTCAGGGCCGGCCTGCTTGATCGCGTGCATGTCGATCTCTACGCGGTCAAACCCGTGCGGCAGGATCTGAACTTCGAGATCTCCGAAAGCGTCCGCGCATTCTTCTATGTCAGCGCCTCTTTCTAAAGGCCCTACAAACGCAGGTGCAACTATGGGTATGCGATATCTCCTTCCTTCCTCAATTGCTCTCGGCTCCGCGTCCCTGGGCGCCTCTTTGCTGGTGCTCGGCGGTACCGTTGCGTTTGCCACGGAGCCCCATACGTTGCCTGAAGGTGGCGAGGTTGTTCGCGGCGACGCATACATTACTCAAAACGGCGCACGACTGGACGTCCGGCAGACGACGGACCGCGCCCTGATCGACTGGCGCAGTTTCGACATCGGCGAAGACGCCACGGTGATCTTCGCTCAGCCCGGCGCGGACTCGATCGCAGTCAACCGGATCAATCAGTCAACGGACCCGACTCAGATTGACGGACGGCTAACGGCTAACGGCCACGTCTGGGTACTCAACCCTAACGGTGTCATGTTCGGCGCTAACGCGGTCGTGGATGTCGGCGGACTCGTCGCTTCGACGGGTCGGATCGACGCCGACCGTTTCATGGCCGGCGATATGCGGCTCGAGGTCGGCGCGGCCACCAACGGGATCGTATCGAACGCGGGGGACATTACCATTCGCGACGCGGGGCTCGCCGCCTTCGTCGCACCCGCCGTCAGAAACAACGGCATCATCCGCGCCAGGCTCGGCAAGGTCACTCTTGCAGCAGGCGAGACTTTCACGCTCGACCTCGCGGGCGATCGGCTCGTCGAAATCGGGCTCGGCGCCAGCAATGCGCTGACAGAACAGCTTGGACACATCGAGGCCGAAGGCGGGGTTATTGCGCTGACCGCTTCCGCGGCTGGCGCGGTTGTCGATTCCGTCGTCAATGTTTCAGGCTTTACGAGCGCGGCCTCGGTCGAACGTGTCGGCGGCACGATCATTCTCGCCGGCAGCGATGTCCGTATCGACGGCGCGCTTGACGTCTCGGGTTCGGGCGGCGGCGGATCTATCGACATCGCCGGCGATGTGATTGAGACGGGCACAGTCTCGGCCTTACGCGCCGACGCGCTGGGCCACGGCGATGGCGGGCAGATCCTGGCCTACGCTGACGATCTCGGGCGCTATGACGGCCAATTCTCCGCGCGGGGCGGCGAAAGCGGCGGCGATGGCGGTTTTGTCGAGACGTCGGGCGGCAGCGTGAGAATCGCCGAGAGCATTTCCGTCAGTACGCTGGCGACGGCCGGTACGACCGGCACCTGGTCGATCGATCCCGACACGCTCACCGTGGTCGCGAGCGGGGGCGACGGAACGTCGACCGTCAACGCCGACACCGTGGTCACGCAGCTCAATACGACCAGCGTGAATCTCGAGGCCAATGAGACGATCACCGTCGACGCGGAGATCGACTCTACTGCGCAAGACAATAACCATACGCTGAGCTTCGTCGATCAGAACGATGACGACAGTCTTACGGTCAATCTGAACGCCGATATCAAACTCGCCTCCACGCAGACGCTGACCGGCGAGGCGACGACGGTAAACGTCAGATCGGGCGGCAGCGTTCAGGACGCAATCGACGTCATCGAGGACGGAAGCGCGTCGGCGTCGAACCTCGTCAACGTTCATCCGGGCACCTACAACGAGCTGACGAGGTATAACGGCGTCTCGACCATCGGCCTCGTAGTCGACAAGTCGTTCGTCACACTGCAGGGCGTAAGCGATGCCGGCGCGGCGATCACCTCCTGGGAGAACGTAGAGGCGACCATCGTTTCCGGCGACCAGTCGCCGTGGGGAACGAATTTCTTCGTCACTGGAAACGACGTGACGGTTTCCGGTCTCGGCTTCGAGGCCAGGACTCGCGTCGGTTCAGGCAGGACGACCATCAACAAGGCGTTCGAGATGATCGCCGACAATTTCACGATGACGCATTCCATCGTCGCGGCCGCGGGAGGTTTCGACTACGACGGCGTGAGTTCTTCGGCGCTCTATTTCGGCGATCCGGTCAACAGCGAAAGCAGCAATATCCTCAACAACTTCTCCATTGACGGCAACAGAGTGCATGGCGGTCTTACCATCACCAACGGTGCCGGCGATGGCGACAGCGTGAATTTCTCGATCACGGACAACATCTTCTCCGGCAATCACTTCCTGCGGGTGCGCGGCGAAGTCGACAACGTCGGCTGGCTCAACGCGTCGGCTCATGTGCCGACTACGGTGACCGGCAATGATTTCTCCGCTGTCGACGACTACGTGCTTCAGGTCTGGGGCAATGACGCTCGCAACCAGGTTGACGCCGATTTCGTGACAAACCTGTTCGCCAATAACACGGTCGGCTCCTACGTCTACGCCCTCGATGGCGACGGGAACCCCGGCTTCGTGGATTACACCGAATACGGTGGAACGGCGCCGGCGTTTTTCGTCGAGAAGTCGGACATCGCCGGCGTCATTGCGAACGCAGCCGCCGCCAGCCGGATCATGATTGGCGACGGGACGTATACGCTCGACAGCGCATTGAACATCGACAAGAGCCTCACGCTGTCCGGTCAGAGCGAAGCGGGCACGATTATCGATGCTTCGGCGCTCGATGGATACGGCGTATACGTGAGCGCCGACGATGTCGGTCTCAGCGACTTCACACTGTACAGCGCCGCTGCTGATGCGGATGAGCGCTACGGAATCGAAGTTCGATCGTCGGCTGGCGCCTCGGCCCTCCTGGCAGGCTTTTCCGTTTCCGATGTGACGATTCACGGCGCCGGACGCGCCGAGCTCAACCTGGACGGCGTCTCCGGTGCGACCGTCGCCGACCTTACTGCGGACGGCCTGACGGTCAATGGCGAGGAATCCTTGGTAAGTGGCATCGTGACCGCAACCGAGCACGACATCGTTTTCAGCGACGCGATCGTTCTGGCGGGAGATACATCCTTGAGAGCCTTGGGCGACGGAGCATCAATCGTCGCCGCGGCGATCGACGGCGCGAGCGCCGGCGGACAAACCCTGTCTATGAGCGCGTCCGGCGACGTTTCGATCGGGTCTCTGGGAGAGACGGTGCGGCTTGGCTCGACGTCAATCGCCGGCTCTGCGATCGCGCTCAACGGCACGACGTATCATGCAGACGATTTGACCTTCAACGGCCCGGTCACGCTGACGCAAACCCTGACGACGTTCGATACGACGCGTTCCGCGACGCAGGCGGGAGACATCATCTTCACTGACGATATCTTCGGATCGTCGGCGGGCGCGCAGAGCCTTGCCCTCCTCGCCGGCGACGGAACCGGCGCAGCGACGTCGAATGGCGACATCACGCTTCGAAACGCCGGCACAGAGGCACTCGAACTCGGGTCCATGAACGTAACAGGCGACGATTTCTCGGCCGCGACGGTCCGTCTCGACGATACCTATGATGCGGTGTTGACGGGAAGTCAAACGTTTACCGACGAAACGCTGTACGCCGGTGGCGGTGTCCGCAGTCTTGTCGAGGGGCACGTTTCCGGACCGATTGTCTCTCTCGGCGGATTGCTTATCGAGGCCGGAGGCGACGTCTCCGGCGACATCAGTGCCGTTGAGATTACGATCGGCGCCGAGAACGTCGATGCGACGATCACGGCTGACGAACGTGCCGACGTCCACGCATTGGGTGACTTTTCCGGTTCCGTGAGCGCGGCAAAGGGCGACGTGCGTGTCGAAGCCGGAGGCGACGTTTCCGGGGCCATCAGCGGCGTTGGGGTTACGATCAGCGCCGGGAACGTCGATGCGACGATCACGGCTGACGAACATGCCGACCTCTACGCATCGGGTGACTTTACCGGCTCCGTGACCGCGGCAACGGGCGAGGTGGAGGCGCAGACCGTGGAAATCGCGCTCAGCGGCGGCGATTTTGCGGTCGAGGCAACGGCCGGTAGCGTTACCGGCGACGCGGCAAGCGTCTCTGTCGGCGGCGAAGGCGTTCTGGACGTCAACGGACAGCCAATCGTGGGCGACTCGCTGGCTGATTTCAACGAATACGTCGTCGACAATGTCGATCATCCGTATGAGACCGTTCTGACAATGCATGGCGACGTCAGACTGCCGGAGAGCTTCGTTTCCGGACCGATCGACCCGGCATCTGGCACTCGTGCCGGCGCCGAGCGGAGAGCGATCCTGGTCAACGACACTCAAGACATCGGCAGTCTTATCGCGAGAGGATTTGACGTTATCGTACTCGACCTCTCCGGCGACAGCACCGATAACGAAGATCCGCTCCCGGACGCGGTCAAGAAGGTTGCCTTCAGCGAAGACTGAGCGCCCGGCCCGGAGTCCCGTGAGCGAAACCAACGGCGTCATGGCCCTGCCGAATCGGCGTGCCGCATACGACCTTTCGTACGGACGAACAACCTCTTCCAGTCCGTAGATGTGCTTCGCAGTCCCCTTAAACCATTGGGACGTGACAAGCATCGAAGCTGTACGACGCGAGAACTCAACGGAGATCGTGGCCTACATGATATCGAGCCCAACGCCAGTCCGAGACCTACGGCGCCGGCTGCAGAATTCCGGGGCTCGGTCATTAAGAATCTCCGTATGAACTACCCGAGCTGCGCCCTACTCGTTTCGCTGGTGTTTGGATGCACGTCCGGCCTCACATATGCGCAAGATTCGTCTCACTCGCAAAGCGCGCAACTCATTACCGAAGACGTCGATCGGTTCTACCGTGCGATCGACGCCGCCATGGAAAGTGAATCGCCCATTGAGGTCATTCAGGCTGAGTACATCGACCGCGCGTCTCCGGGCCTCGACTACTATGTGAAAACGCGGCGAATAGAAAGCGCTCAACGGTTGTGGGAGATCGCGCGGAAGTACCCCAATCAATACAGAGCCGTGGCGAGCTTCTATGAGCAACTCAAGCATGATGTAGCGAATTTCGCCCGAGTCTACGAGTTCTTCGATGATCTGCACGACGTCGACACCACACCGCCGGTCTATTTCATTATCGGTCACTTTCACGGCGGCGCCACGGCCAGCCCGGACGGGCTGATTATCGCGTTAGACAACTGGGCCGCCGATTGGGGCGATTTCGACCCCGAGCAGACCGGCTTCGATATCTCTGACCCCACTGACGTGTTAACACAGATCATTGCGCATGAGCTGGTTCACTATCACCAGCAATGCGCGTCAAACTGTGAGACGTTGTTAGCCGAGACCTTGCAGGAAGGCGGCGCAGATTTTCTCGCGTATCTCATGACGGGCGAGCGCGCCAATCGCTACATGAAGCACATTTACTCGTACTACGACAATAATGCGTCGGTCGTATGGCCGCTCTTCCAGCGAGACATGCTCAAGGAGGAGCGCGGCACCTGGTTATACAACAATGATGTCCACGATCGCCCCGAAAATCTCGGATACGCGATCGGTTTCGCGATAGTCGACTCGTACTACGACAAGAGCAATGACAAAGGCCGCGCGATTCGTGAGATTCTGGAATTGAACGACCCATTGGAGTTTCTGGAATTGAGCGGATACATGACCACGGACTAGAACCGATCTCAAGCTAGATCGTGATGGCGCCGGCACTCGAACGGATGCCCGGCGACGAATCCGGATGGGGCCCGGTTACACCGTTCAGGTTCGGCCTGTCCCGCCGTCTTTGTGCCGGAAATCATCCCAGGCCATGCGAGATTATCGTCCACAACCGTTGACGGAGCGGGTGACGCGCCGCTCGGTCAGCGCTACGAACCGGTCAGTCAGATGACAGGAGCCCAAGCGCCAGGGCCATGATACGTTGCCTCCGGCCGTCGGAAAGGCGGCCTCAGACAAGGAATTGATCATGACTAAACGACTTGGACTACTGCTTTTCGCATTGGGGCTGGTCAGCCCAACCGGTGCCGACGAAACCGTTCCGTCCATCCACTACATTGGATTCAACCACTTCATCGATGGCGGAGACTTCGACACAACGAAAGTCTTTTCCGAATATATCGAAACGGTCGTGCCAATCATGGCGCGCTATGGCATGACGCTGGACGTCTATTCAGTCTCCCACGCGAGCGGTGACGGATTTCCTGCCGACGCCGTAACGTTCGGAACGGCGCCCGATCAGGAGAGTTTTGTGGCTTTCTTCTCCGATCCGGAGTTTCAGGCGGCTTTTCCGGACCTCGTCGGCATCATCGAGGATCACAATGTCGTGTTCACATCAGGACCGCTTGCGCCTCGCTCGCCGATGGACGCTGACTCAAACACACTCCTGACGGCATACTGGTTCCGCGAAGCAACTGCCGGGCATCGTGCACGCTTCGATGAACTCCAGCGCAGCCTTAAACCCGCCATGGACACCCACGGCGTGGCGATTGCTTCCGAAGCAAGCGGCGTGCAGGCCAACGAGGGCCTGGCCGGCCAGGTGACGCCCGTTGCCCCGCCCGAGTTGTTGAGCCTCCGTGTGTTCAAAGATGCGCATGCGTACTTCGAGGATGGTATCGTCGCTGAGGTTCGTCCGCTTATCCACGAGACGCTTCGCGTCGAGGGCGGATATTGGATCGAGCCTTGGGATTGAGCTTTGACAACCGGGACATGCAGCGGCCATGAATCGCCTCATACGCAAAGAGGACGCAATTACCGCGCTGTCGATCGCTGCACTGCTTCCGCTCTACTACAAGATTCGATTTCTCTTGCAGGGGCTGATTGAGTGGGGCGATGTATTGCACCCCACGCTCATCGTTGAGTACCTGTTTTCAACCGTGCTCGGCTTTGGAATGGTGGCGCTTCACCGGCGTTCCCGCGCGTCAGGCGTCGTCGGCTTTCTCCTGACGGCGACTGCCGGAGCCGCGGCAGCCGTCATATTCACGGTATTCTACTACTCGGTCATCTTCCCGTTTGGCGCGTCGCGCGACTTTCTGTTCGACATCGCCGTACTTGCGCTGCTGGTGCCACTGATCATTTCCGGCGTAAGCGAACGGATCTTGTTCCAGCGGCGCGCGGAACAGGCCGAGCAGGCCGCCTTGCGCGAACGTTATGCGAGTCTTGAATCGCGAATGAGTCCGCATTTCCTGTTTAACGCGCTCAGCACGCTGACCGATATCATTGAGGAAGATCAGGCGCTCGCGGTTGAGTTTGTGGAACAAGCGGCGGTTGTATATCGCTACATAATCGACCACCAGTACTCCTCGAGGGTGCCTTTGGCGGAGGAGCTGACAGCCGCGCGCGCGCTGTTCTTCATCATGGAGGCCAGACATCCCGGAGCCCTGAAACTGCGTATCCATTCCGGGGCGAATTCGGACAGCTTCGAGACCGTTCCCCTCGCCGTCCAGTCGCTCATCGAGAACGCACTGAAACACAACCGGGTCACGTCGGCGGCCCCGCTCGAGATCTCGATACGCAGGGAGGGCGATTCGCTGCTCGTCGAAAACACGCGCATGCCCAAGGTATCGCCTGCAGCATGCGGCACGGGACTGGCGGACCTCTCCGAACGTGTCGCCTATGTCACCGGGCGCCAGCTACGCTATTGGAGCAATGAGCGCTTTTTCTCTGTCCGCCTTCCTTTGTCGAAGGCCTGAAGCTAATGCGCGCGCTAATCATTGAAGACGAACCTCGAACCGCGCGGCGCCTCGAGCGAATGATGTCCGAGTTACGCCCGGATATCGAAATCTGCGGACCGTTGCCCAGTATCGAAAGCGCGACATCCTGGTTCGACCGTCACAGCGCGCCTGACCTCGTGTTCATGGATGTCGAGCTTGAAGACGGAACTGCCTTCGAGCTCCTGGAGCGCATCGGCATTGCTGCGCCGATTATCTTCTGTACGGCGTTTTCGAACTATGCGCTTCAGGCTTTTCGCTCCAACAGTATCGACTATCTTCTCAAACCCGTGTCGCTTCGTTCGCTCGGTGAGGCGCTCGCCAGGGCCGAGCGTTTCCGCGACCTGCACATTCCGCCGGAAGCCTGGAGCTGTCTTCGAGGCGCCGAGACGAAGCCGTGCTACAGGGAGCGCTTCCTCGTGCCGAGACGGAAGGCCATTGAGATCGTGACCGTGGACGCGGTCATCGCCGTGACCAGCTGGCACAAAGCCAGCCGACTGCTGTTGACCTCGGGAGAAGACAGAATGGTGGATGCGTCCCTGAAAGAGGTTGCGGCCACGCTCGATCCGGCGGTTTTTTTTCAGATCAGTCGGCAAACGGTCGTGCGGCTCACGTCGGTCACGTCCATCGCAAGATCCGCCGGACACCACGCCGTGCAGCTTGCAGGCGAATCGCAGAGCTTTCCGGTGTCTCGTTCACGCGTCGCAGGGCTCAAATCCGCGCTCGGCGCAGGTATCCCCAGATGACGTCTTCGGCTTTCAGCGCCTGAAGGCCTTGGAAATCGAAGGCCAGGTACATGTAGGTCGAGATGCGGCGAGCCAAACACGCATCGGGTGATAGACTGCAACGGAATCGGAGTTCGCCGGTGCCGGTTAGCTGCGGATTCAGCGGAACGCCTTCCCTGCGGACCGCGGCGACATGGAGATGAGTATGAAAGGCTCGTGTCATTGCGGTCGGGTTTGTTGGGAACTAGACACGCGTCCAGATTCAGCAAAAGCATGCAATTGCACGATTTGTAGACGCTACGGCGCGCTTTGGGCCTACGGATACGTTCACCACGACATTTCGACGTCTGGCGAGACACGCAGGTACCGACGAGCCGATGGCGGCGCGATTGACTTCCATTTTTGTCCGTCCTGCGGGTGCCTCAGTCACTACATCGCGACAAAGCCAGGTGACGATGGTCGATACCGGACCGGCGTCAACCTGCGCTTGTCGGACCCTGTGCCGATTTCCGCGCTGCCAATCGATCACTTTGACGGCCTCGAGACGTTTGATGATCTGCCCCGCGACGGCAGGACCGTGGGAGATCTCTGGTTTTGAGCGGACGGTTGTCGCGCGATCGTCGATCCAACTCGTTGCGAGCTCATTTCGACCGCGCTACGCCGACGACGACTCAATACGTCGTTATTCTGCGCGTAACCTGACGAGCTTCCCTTTTCTTTTGTAGATGTTCTTGTAGTCCCACTGTATCTCGCGTGCTTTTTCAAGCCAGCGACTCAAGGACTTCACGTCGATCTGATCCGCGTCCGTGTAGCGAATCGAGGCATCCTTGAATTTTCCGGTGCCCGGATCGAGGTCCGCTTCACCAAAATCCGCGCCGCTCCAGAACATCAATCGGATACAGCCTTTGAGTTTGCTGTATCCGACGATCGGGTTTCCGTCCAGGAACCAGACCGGGTGTGCGTGCCAGATCCTGCGTTCGGCTTCCGGCAAGGCGCGATCAATCTCATCCATAAGCCGCTGGCAAATGCGTCGATCGGCCGCCGTCTGTGCCGAGTTGAACGCTGTTATCGATTCATACTTCATAGGGTTTGTGCCTCGTGACGAGCCGTCTCATCGTCGCTTCGTCCGGGCGCTCACTATCGGAGCCGCGCGGAACCTCCCGGTCACTTCTGTCCAACCAGAGCGAAGAAGGCACCCTGCGGGTCAACCGCGTTCAGGGAGAACTCGCCACCCGGAATCTCCATCGGACCGTTGATGATAGTGGCGTTGTTGTCGTTCAGGTATCGAACCGCCGTGTCGATACTGGGCACCCGAAAATAGAAACTCCACATCGACATCGGTACCTCGTCCGGCTTCTTCATGACGGCGCCGAACATGAACTCCCTGCTCTCACCGTTCTTGAGCATTTGGTACTCGCCGATCGGGCCCATGTCCATGCGCTCCGCCACGATCCAGCCAAAGGCGTTCGCGTAGAACGCCAACGCGGCTTCCGGGTCCGTCGCCGAAAGCTCGTTCCAGGCACAGTGCCCAACGCGCGGCTCAGTCTGGGCAAAACTCTGGCTGGGCTGCCCGAACTCGGTGTGCATCACGTAGAACGGGGCGCCCTGCGAGTCGGTGACGTAGGCGAGGCGCCCGACGTTTGGGACGTCCATAGGCCCCATCAATACGCGGCCACCCGCTTTGTCGATGGTGCGCATTGCCTTGTCCAGGTCGTCGACTTCCAGGTAGCCCGCCCACATTGGCGCCGCTCCACCCTGTCGCATTTCCTCGGTCAGTTGCAGAAGGCCCCCTACCTCGACGCCGTCGGCCGAGAACAGGCGATAGTCCCTGTCTGGATGGCCCGAGTCCTCAAACGACCATCCGAGCAAACCGCCGTAGAAGGTCTGAGCCGATTCCGCGTCGCTCGTCATCAGTTCGTACCAGACGAAATCGCCGTGTTCATTCATCATGAGTCATCTCCCGGGTCACTGTCGCCGCTCTACGCAGGACTTGCGGACACATACAGAAGGCTATAGATTTATCGATATATGTGCAATAGGTGATATATGTTGAACGCCACGTTCTCTGCTCTCTCCGACCCAACGCGGAGGGCGATCGTCGGGCTGCTGGCCGACAATGAGCTGTCGGTCGGTGAGGTCGTCGACGAGTTCGATCTGACCCAGTCCGCCATTTCCCGTCATCTCGACGTGCTCGAGAATGCCGGGCTAATCGCACGTCGGCGCGAAGGCCAGCGACGCGTCTGTACGCTAAGCGCGGAGCCGCTCGAGGAATTGCACGAGTGGCTCGAGGGCTACCGTCGGTTCTGGACCGGCTCACTACGGCGGCTCGACAAGACCCTGAAGCGAAAGCGGAAATGACGGTCGATGGGGATGTGGTTGTCGTAAGCCACACGGTCGACCTGTCGCCAAAGCAAGCAGTTGACTATAGCCAAGCTGGAACCTGTCCCAAGTAGCCTGAAGAATGACCTCAGCGGGGACGTTCAGACTGGTGGCCCTGAACTGGTCAGTTTCTGTGAGCCGCATCCTGCAATTAACCTACGTCTGGCTTAAAGTGAGTGACAGGTTTTCGCCATTGAGATTGCTCATTGGACTATTTGATCTGGTTCTTCATAGGTTTGTCATCGCTACTGATATTCTGGTTGGTAGCGTTGTGGCCTATGTCGCTTTACAACACGTTCTGGCTGTCTGTAAGCGATAGAAATTCGTCGCTTCCCTTCTACCACATCCATGCGAGTGGTCCGGGGGCAGTTACGTTCTACTACATCAGTGGCCCCAAGCGTGTCGTTTATGGAGTACTTAGCCTTATATGCGGGCTATCCCTTCAAATATTCACATTCGATTTCGTCGCCAATTTTTGCGCCAGTTGTTATGCAACGCCGTTTCAGCGTTACGCAATTTCCTGTTGGTTAGCGTCGTTTTTTGTCATCGTTGTTTGGGGACAAAACTACAATTCTCATCGTTACTATTCCGAAATCGACCAGGATGGCGAATTGTTCTTTTGGTTCGGCTTTTGTCGAAATCTAGTAACAATGCTAAGTAAACAAAAAGATCGAAACAGACGTTCGTCTTGAACGCATTCACAGCTTAACTAGCGACCCTTACGGGTCGCATGCATCGCCGCGTGCCAGCTCGTTCATCTCGTGACCCTGCACTCAGGCACCTTTCGCTGCCGCATCCACAACCCTTTCGCCGAGGCTCCACAGGATCGATGAGCTGGCCGCCGTTAGTACACCAAGCAGCGCACCTACCACGATCCTGAACTTTGCGATCCTTACAGCCGGCTCCCCGGTCCACGTGCGCTGACCCTCGAGAATCCAGGATCCCGGCGGGGGCATGGATTCCGCTCGCCAGCCGCTCCATCCTTGCCAGATGATCACTATCGTGAGCGAGCCCAACACCAGCCCATTGAGAATCGCGAGAGTTCGCGCTAGTTGCGCGGCGGCGGCAGCGGCCTCAGCTGGATCGGTCACAGCGAGATTCTTCAGTTGTTCCGCATACTCCGCGAAACGATTCAGGCCAACCCAAACGCCTACGGCGCAAATACTCACCAATACCACCATAGCGACAGCAAATCTCTTGCGGTCCATTACTCTGTATTGCGCTGAATCCTGCATCGAGAACTGAGTTATCCTTCGCGCCGCCCAAGTGCTTCACTGTGCAGCAAGACGAGATGTGTAGCAAAGTGTCCTTTGCGGTGATTCCTGGAAGGCAACCCCTGGCCAGCCAAGGCAGTTTTCGCGGTAGCGACGCGATTAGCAGCTCTCCTTGGGAGCTGACATTATGCGTGGAGTTTCCGCGGTAACGTCTTTGACCGTCCGGTCTACATTGCAAACCTGCCGGCCGACCGATTTGGGTTAGGATTTCTGACTGTGGTCCCGTTCGGCTGTTGGATCGAAGCTATCCTCCAAATGAAGCTTTGCCCCAGGTCCTTATCGAGCGAGCTGGCACTGACGACACTGGCACAGATACGAGAATATCGGCCCGTCGCTGAGTGAATGGCGAACGTCACCGCAAGCGCAGCGCCCCATAGCCTTACTCATTTGGATTGACGCCAGGATTCAAACGCGTTCTCCAACAGTTTGACAACCAGCTTTGCGTAGTCTCCATCGGGATCCAGGTCGGGATCGAATATCGTCACTGTCATCCCGCAGCATCGATAGCGCGACATCACACCACGCAGCACGGTCTCGATGTATGCCGGGTCCAATCCCGGGCTGCCCGGCGTATCGACAGCGGGCATGAACGACTGATCGAGGACATCGACGTCCAGGTGAATCCATAGCGCTGGATCGTGCCGAGGTTCGAGCACGTCGTCAATGCGTTCCAGAACGGTTGCCGGACCGAGTTTTCGGGCTTCGAACACATCGATGACCGTAATCCCGGTATCCAACACGTCCGGCCACGCCCAATCCGGATTCTGAGACTCTCGCTCACCGAGTTGAACCACATCGCCGTCCTTGACCAGGGGCGCGGAAACGCCCGGCCATTCCGTCATCGTCCGTTCGCCTCGGCCCGTCGCCAGGGCGAGATCCATGCCGGCAACAGCGCCGAGCGACTGGTCCGGATCGTAGTTGCCCGGATGCCGGAAATCGCTGTGTCCGTCGATGTGCAACAACTTTACCGGTTCCGTACGTCGGATACCTGCCAGGCACCCGAGTAGAATGGAGCAGTCGCCCCCGATCACGAGAGAAAACCGCTCCTCACTCCAGACTTCCGCAACCTGCTCCGCGAGCGACAAGTTGAAGCGCCGCATTTCCACGCCGTTGCGGAGTCGCGTGCCTGCCGCGGGTTCGTCGGAATACCTTGGAACCGGCAAGGAAACCGCCGATGCAACGTCGACGACCCGCCCGAGGCCGGCATCTACGAGTGCCGCCGGAGCGCGCCAGGTTCCCGGGACGTGGCGCTCGCGTAGCGGCCGAAGTCCGAGGTTCGACGGAGCAAGTATTGTCTGTATTGATGTAGCAGTCATCGCTCACCTCCGGTGTCCGAGGGACGCATTTCGCCGCCTATTGTCGCGCAAGCGATGCGTCACGTGTAGGAAGTAGGACAACCTGTGATTGCGGAAATTCGGTTAGCGGAGTTTGCTCGTTATCGAGCATCAATCGTCCCGACGACATCGAGTCATTTTGAGTATATCCGGAAGACCGCATCCTCTTGCATGCCGGGTCCGGAGCGTGTGTTGACCTGGCCGACCGCTGAGAAATGCAGTGTATCCTCGCCCTGCTGGACAAGCGTCACGATCCCCGGCAGCTTGTTGGCCGCGACGAAGGCCTCGATCCTTTGCTCAAGCTCGTCGTTCGCCACCGCGGGCGGCGCGGCCACCGCACCGAAGATCAGTACCATTGCTACGGCTCGAAACTCCATTGTCAGCTCCCTGAACTATGACGCTGAACAACGTAGCAATGCGATGTAAATCGAAAGTCAAACGAAAAGAGTACTAGTAGCACGGTTCCGCTCAAACAGGCGCTTCTGGGGGTGCCGCCGAAGCTCGAGCGCCTTGTCAAGAAATCAAGCGCTTCGGACGCATCCCCACCGAACGGAAAAAACGCACTGACAATTATCTCGCCCTGTGCGAACCTGCATCCGCACGCATCATCGTCCATGATTTGTGTGTCAAGCGCCCGTCGTAAATCATAGGCGTTCGTAACGATTACGCTTCCTCCGATCGCATTCCGGCCGATTAACAACAGGAGACTTGATGTGAAGTTCCTTACCGTGCTCGCAATCGCGCTTCTCACTACAACACACTCGGCGTGTGCCCAAACGGCGGAGACGCCCGAAGACACTATTGAAGAACGCCTGGAACGCGCGCGCGGCATTTATGCACACAGCGATGCACCGTACATCGGATCGAAGATTCGCCGCGCTGCTTGGCTGGATGATCGTAGAATCGCCTTCGAGGCCTCGGGGTACGAACAGGACGCCGAGACCCTTTCTTTCGATGTGACCGATAAAAGTCAATCCAAGGCTGGCAAGGACACCCTGCCGCCGCCGCTCGAGCGCTGGCCTGCGGGAGTCGGCATGGCCGGCGGTCCGGGGCCCGAGCGTCTGACATCGCCGAACGACCGATGGAAGGTCACGGATGACGGGCCCAACTTGCTTCTGACCGACCTTCAAAGCGGCGATGTCAGGGCGTTGACCGAAGACGGTAGGCCAGACTACGCCTATGGCCAGGGGCATATTATCGGCTGGTCCGGGCAGCTGCCGATCAAGATAGCCGGCATCACGCCCGCCCCCTCTATTTTATGGTCTCCGGATAGTGAGAGATTCTTGACGTTCGCAGCCGACACGCGAGGCGTGCGGCGCGTCCCGTACATCGAAACAACCAAAAACAGGGGCGGCTGGCCTGATATCAGGCTTCACGAAACGGTCACGCCGTGGTCGGGCGACGAGGCTCTTCCGTCAGCTCAATTCCAGATCTTTACCGCCGCGACGGGAAAGCAGGTGCGAGTTGACCTCCCGCAGAAATTCGAGCGCGCCGGCGATCCCTTGCGGCGCGGTCTCGCGGCCTGGTCGGAAGACGGCGAGTACGTCGTGTTGACGCTTACGGATGTACGCGACCGGGTGCTGACCAGTTGGCGCATCGATGCGGCGACCGGCAAGGCGTCGAAGATCTATGATGAAACCGGGTACTTCATGTCCCTTGGACGCCCCTGGTATATGTACCCCCGCCTGATCGGCGATGAGTTACTGATCTGGTCCAATCGTGACGAGTACGCTCATATGTATCGATACAACGCGCGTGACGGCGAATTCCTGAATCCGGTCACGAGCGGAGCGATCTATGTCTGGGAGTTTGTGGGCGTACGAGAGGACTGGGTCTACTTTCTCGCTGGCGTGTTGGACGGCGAAAGGGATCCGTATCAAAAACAGCTCTTCCGATCGAAGCTCGACGGCTCCAAACAGGAGCAGTTGACGGACAATGATGCGGACCATGGCGCCCTGGCGTCGCCAAATCTGGATTACATACTCCTCACCGAAAGGACACTCACGAGTCCTTTGTCTCACTATTTGATCGATTACGAAGGAAACATCGTTCATCGATTTCCGAAGCCCGGTTATCTCGAGGGCTTCGTTGCACCTGAGCGTGTGTCTGGAACGGGCCGCGACAACCGTACCCCGGTCTGGGGCACCATATTTAAACCAGCGGACTTCGATCCGAGCCGGTCTTATCCCGTTCTGCATTACGTTCATGGCACCGCGGGATGGGTTACGGGCCCTCTGGGGATTGATCAGTGGTTCGGCATGCAAGGACAAGCACTCGCTGAACTCGGTTTTGTCGTGATGGTTGCGGACGGAATCGGCGGCGGAGGGAGGACTCGATCATTCGCATACGTGTCGCACGATGACGGTCATCAATGCGGACAGGTCCACGACAATCTGCTTCTAATGAGAGCGGCGGCGGAGTCCAGACCGTACATGGATATCGATCGGGTCGGCATGGTCGGCACTTCTCAGGGAGGGAATTGTGCAAGCCGCGCGATATTCGAATTTCCTGACAGCGTTCACGTCGCGGTCAGCATGTCGGGAAATCAGGATAGCCGGATGATTAACGCCGCGGAGCTACATGAGTATATCGGTCTGCCAGGCGACGATCCGGAGGCTTATCGGACCCAAAGCAACGCAGAGCTTGCACATCGGCTCAAGGGCAAACTCATGTTGATTCATGGCACGCTTGACGACGACGTGCCGCTCGTCAACTCGCTTCATCTAATTGATGCGTTGATCGAAGAGAACAAGGACTATGATCTGGTTCTGGTTCCGAACGCTTTTCACACGATGTCCCGCAACCCGTATGCAGTAGCCAGAATGTGGGGCTATTTCCTCGAGCACTTGCGCGAGGAAAAACTGCCTGCCTTCGACAATTGACAGGCATGCGGCGATCGCCCCCCGAGTCTTAGCCCATCCGAACGGGCGTCAGAGCCGGAGATTGAACGACACACCCGCCTCGCGCGGATCGCCCAGCACCCACCTATCGAACCGCTGCTTGTCGAGTACGTAGTCTTCGTCGAAGGCATTCCTCAGATAAGCGTGTACCGACCACCTCTCCGCCTCATATCCGACCCGTGCATTGACGAGCGTATACGACTCCAGCTCACGCTCGGGAGTATTTGCCAGGTCCGTAAAGGCCGACGACCTGTATACGATGTTGCTGCTCGCGAACCAGCCCAACGCTCCGCGGTACGTTGCACCCGCATTCGCCGTGAAGCCCGGCGCATACGGAAAGCGGTTACCGGCGAAGTCAGTCCCGTCCGAGACGAATTCGTCGAATTCGGTGTGCACGTAGCCCACCCCTGCGGACAGATCCACTGAGGGAACGGGCGAAAAGTCGATCGAGGCTTCGGCGCCGTAGAGCGTCGACTCACCTGCATTCACTGTGTCCTGTTCGGGGAATACACCGAAGTTGACCTGTTGATCCGTCCAATCTGTGTAAAAGATGTTCGTAGTCGCGCGTAAGCGGTCATTGTCCGAGCGCGCACGCAAGCTGAGCTCGTAGGTCCAGGTGTACTCCGGTCCGAACTCATTCGGGCGGACCAGATTGGCGCTGCCCAATCCGCCGGCGCGATAACCGCGCTGCATTGTAAAGCCGATGTTGATGCGATCGTTCAACTCGTGCACGACGCCGAGTTTCGGTAGAAACACGGTTCGGCTGCTGTTTGCCGAGAATGGCGCCGGGGCGGTGAAACCGCTCGTCGCCACCTCGAAATCGTCGCGATCAACGCGTGCGCCTGCGATCAGTGTCCACCCAGGCGCAAACTCGTAGTCGCCTTCGCCAAACACCGCATAATTGTCAACCTCGTAGAATTGACGGCCAGGCAGAATGAACGGCGCACCTTGCAGGAAGAAGAAGGACTCGCGGCGAAGGCGCCAATAGAAAGCACCGAACGTCGCCTTGAACGATGCACCGGAATAGTTGAGTCGTAGCTCCTGGCTTCGAGTGCTGTACTGCGTATCAAGGTCGAGACCGGCGGAGCCAAATGGAACGAAAAAGCTGACGTCTTCGAGCAAATCACGATCCTCTTCGAGCAGCGTGGTAATCGACGTAAGTGTCCACTCGTCGCTAATTTCGTAACCCAGCTCTAGCGAGCCGAAAGTTACGTCTGCAATATCCTCCTCGAGTATCTCGAACGCGTTCTCACGCGCGAAGAAATCGGGACCCTCCACGGTGTCCGCGCCGTCGTCCTGGCGCATATGCGTGACGGACAGCAGCGCCGAAAAACCGGGCAGATCCTGCGGAGTGAAGAGCAGCTTGCCGCGGTAGGTCTGCCGCTCTGTACGCGCCCACTCGTCGTCGTCGTAAAACGTGTTCGTCACCGTGCCGTCCGATTCGATCGAGTCGACCGAGAGACGGAAGGCGAGCGTGTCCTCGGCGATCGGTCCACCGATCGCTCCGGAATATTGCCGCAGGCCGCGTTCGCCATAGGTCAATTGGGCGCCGCCCGACCATTCAAAGGTGGGATCGATCGTGCGCAGCAACACGATGCCGGCCAGCGCATTGGGGCCGACCGACGTGGATTGAGGTCCGCGGAACACCTCCATGCGCCCGATGTCCCACATCGATCCGCCGTTGCCGGTCGCGAGCGAGAAAATCGTCGCAATCGGCAGTTGGACGCCATCAACAATCACCGACCCGGTTGGACGGATAAAATCGGCATTGACGCCGTGGAAGTCAATGCCGCGGACAACCGGCCCACCCAGATCGCCGATGCTCACATTCGGTATCTGCTGAAGCGCGTCGGCGACGGAGCGCACGTTCGCGTCCTCGATCTGCTGCGCGGTAAGCAGCGCAACGCTCGAGGTCGTCTCGTCGAAGGTACGCGGGATCTTCTCGCCGAGGACGGTGATTTCGTCGCCGCGGGGGCTTGCAATACTCTGCGGTGGGCGCGCCGCTTTTGCGGCCGCCAGCGCATAGTTTCGACCGTTGACAATGCGAATACTGAGTCCGGTGCCCTGCAGCATCTCGGTCAATGCCTCGTCCGCAGCGAAGCGGCCATTCAAGTCGGAACTGAGTTTATCCTCCAGCAATTCGGCATCGCCTACCACCTGCCGGCCAGTGACAACGCTAAACTCCACAAGCGCATCCGTGAGCGACTGTTCCGGGATACTGAAATCGAACTGCTCGTCGTTCGTCTGCGCCCAGCTTTCTGTTGACAGCAACACGAGAACGGTAAGAGCTGCTGCATTTGCCAGCCAGCGTGATGCGGCAGGCAGGTTCTGAAACGAATGCACAGATATCCCCTTTTGGTATAGGTTGACCACGGCCCTTTCCCGGACCTCCACCTATTAGTACGAAATGAGGACGGGCAACCCGTAACAGAAATTCAGGGATTTGGAGATTGGCTCTAGAAAGGCGCCTTGGGCTCAACCACGAGGCGATTCGAGTCTTGTGTGAATGTCAGGTCCTGGCTTTCCAGCACCGTAAGCAGAGCATCCTCAGCCTGATCCTTGAAGAACACCCCGGAAATCCGACGTTCGGAACCGCGAATCCGGCTCAAATCGAGCGAATAACGGGTATAGCCGGCGAGTTCGTAAAGTGCGTGGGTCAGCGCTCTTTCACGGTATACCAGCAAGCCCTCTCGCCAACGGCCCATGTCTTCACTGGCTCTCGTTTCGACTTTGCCGAGCGCAGATCCCCGGGCTGCGACGGCCTGCGCCGCCTCCAGAAAGACTGCGGTGCCTTCGCCAGTCGATACTCTTACGTTGCCCTCCATAACCGACACTTCAACCTGTGACGGCGTCAAGAAGTGGACGACGAACTGCGTACCGGTAACTTCAGTGCTTACCTCCCCGGCTTGCACGAAGAACGGCAGATCCGGGTTTGAAACGACATCGAAGGCCGCTTTGCCATGACGAACGGTGACGTGTCTTACGGAGTCGTCGAACACTTCATTGATCGATGTTCGCCAGTCCAGCCACGCGGTGGAGCCGTCGCTGAGAGTGAACTCCCGGGTCTCTTGCCATCTTGTCGTGTACTCGATGGGTGCCTGTTCATCATCGAATCCCGGCTCTGCGTCAGACACCGCCGCATCATCGATCTGCGTTGGCTGCATGAGCAGAATCGCAGCCGCACATAGCAGGGCAACCGGCAGAGCGGCCGCCAGCCGCCAGTTCATATGCGGTTCCAACCACCTCGCCCAGCGCAGATCGAGCCAGAGCCAAAGGGAATCCCATAGCGATTCCTTCTCATCCCTCAGCGATGGCGCAATCTCCTGCAGCAGCCGTGCGTGCTCGAGCACCTCCGCATGTCGCGGCGATCGATCCCGAAAGGCCTCCAGCGCGATCTCCGCGTCTTTGTTCGCGAGCTGTCTGCAGGCCGCAAGCAACTCGAACGCTTCGGCCTGGAGATCATCTTTGAGCGAATTGTCGCTAGGCATGTGACGGACTCTAGAACCAGCTTTCTCTCAATACTAGTACGAACGGGCATGCTGCAACCCGTAACGCATAGCATCAATGGGCCCTAGTCGAGGTGCGCTTCGAGTTCCTTCAGGCAGCCCTTGCGGAGCTTTGCGAGTCGCTTTTCAACGGTGGATAAATGGATATCGAGGCTCTGGGCAATTTCCGGTTGGGTGAGGCCCAGGACGTGATACAGCTTGAATATTTTTCGGCTGAGCGGCGGCTGGTGGTCGAGTACGGCCTGGATGGCACTGATGGCCTGAGCCGCCTGCAGGGATTTGTCAGGCGCCGGCGCGACCGGATTCTCAAACTGAGAAGCCAGGCCCCGCGCATTGTGTTCGCGGCGCCCGTTCGCACGGCTCAGGTCAATGGCCGAGTTTCTCAAGACCGCGGAAAGATACGCTTTGGAGTGAACCGGAATTCGTTCCCGGATGACTTTCTCGGCGACCTGTTGAAGAACGTCATCAGCGTCAGCGGGTTCGCTGAGCCATTGCTTGAGCGTGTTCTTAAGCGACGTGTCGTTTAGCAGACGGTCGAGAGTCAGGGCGGGTTCGGTCATCGCGGTATGTTATAACATATTGCCGGGACGCCAATACATGGCAGGGAATGGTGTCTGAGTGCATTGGCAATCTCGGCGATGACGGCGCGTGCGTCGTCGCGGCTCGAGCACGGTGTGCGTAATGTCGTCGCGGCACGGCCCATGTACACTGTCGTCGCCGGCACGATCGAAAAACAAGCGCGTCCCGCACCCTGAGGCATTTCGCCGGGACCGCAAAGGCTACCCGAGCGAAAGGAACCAGACACCCCGATGAATCGCAACGCACTGCGCGCCTCCATGCTGCTGGCCGCGCTATTGTTGGCGGCTTGCGGACCGGCGTCCCAGCCGGTCGACGCGCCGAACGCGGCCGCATCACCCGACGCCGCGGCCACGACCTCGTTCGACGCCGCCCCCGTCACCTTCCCGCTGACGATTGCGGACGCGAGCGGCGCCAGCATCACCCTGGAACGGCCCCCTGAGCGGATCCTGTGCCTGTCGCCCGGCTGTATCGACATCCTTGTCGAACTCAACATCCTCCCGGTCGCGGCGTTTTTCCCTCTGCTGCCGCTCGCGGAGCTGCCGCAGTTCTACGGTGACCGGGCGGCCGCGATTGCATCGATCAGCCTGGCCGGCAACGAACCGAACTACGAGGAGATCGCCCAGGCCCGGCCGGACCTGGTTATCGGCACGCCCGTCGATGAGCCGAAACGGGCAACCCTGCGCCCGATCGCCCCGCTCTTCACACTCGACGACACCGGCACCTACAGCCAGCAGCAGGAGCATTTGCGTACGATCGGGCGGCTCGTGGGCCGCGAAGCGCGGGCGGACGAGGCGGTGCAGCGCCTCGAGAACCGCCGTACGGCCTATAAGGCCCGAGCGCCGCGCGACCGCTCCGTCGCGATCATGGGCGTGTTCGCCTACGGGAGCGTCGTCTACACCAGCGCGTCGCCGAGCTGCCACCTCCTGTCCGAGGTCGCGCAGTGCCCCTGGCCCGTGCCCGCGGGGGCGACGGGCCCGTCCGCTCCGATTACCGCGGAGCGGCTACTCGAAGTGGACCCCGACGTGATCTTCATCCAGACATTCAAATTCAAGGGCGCGCGGGCGCGCGCGGGCGGCAGCCGGTTCCTGGCGCCGGACAAGCGGCGCGAGCTCGAGGCCAGTCCCTTCTGGCAGGAGCTCAAGGCGGTCAAGGCCGGCCGGGTCCACGAGGTCGAGGTTTGGCCCTGGGGCGGCTACGGCACACGCTCGCTCGGCATCGTCCTCGACGAGGCGATGCCCCTCCTCTACCCGCAGGTCTTTCCGCGGCCGCTGCCGTGAGCGCGACGATCACGCCGCCGGCCGGCGAGGCGGCGCGCGCCCCGCGCCGCCTCGCGCTTCTCCTCGCCGCGCTCGCGCTGGCCCTCGCCGGGCTGGGGCTGGCGGCGCTCCTCCTCGGCACGCCGCGCCTCAATGCGCCGGCCGAACTCTGGGCAATACTCTTCGAGGGGGACGGGCGGCGGATCGCGCAGCTCGTCGTCTGGGAGCTGCGGCTGCCGCGACTCCTCCTCGCCGCGCTGGCGGGAGCGGCGTTGGCGACGTCGGGTGTGCTCCTTCAGGACGCCCTCAAGAATCCGCTCGCCGGGCCGGAACTTCTCGGCGTTGCGGCGGGGGCGGCGCTGGTCGTCGCGATCGTCGTGGTCTTCCGCGCGCCGCTCCCCTTCGCGCTCCTCCCCCCGGCCGCACTCTTGGGCGGGCTGGGTGCCGGGCTGGCCGTCCTCGCGGCGACGCGGCGCTCGAAGAATCCCGTGCGGCTGATCCTCCTCGGCGCGGCGCTGACCGCCCTGCTCAACGCGCTTCTCCTCTGCGTGATCAGCCTCGGCGAAAGCCAGGACGTGGCGGCGCTATACCAGTACCTGCTCGGCTCCCTCGCCGGGCGGGACTGGCGCCACCTGCGCCTGGCCGCTCCCTGGCTCCTGATCGGCCTGCCTCTTACCGCCCTCTGCGCGCGCCCGCTGAACCTGCTGCAGCTCGGGGACGAGGTCGCCGAGGGGCTGGGGCTGCCGACCGTAAAGACGCGCGTCCTGATTCTCGCCCTGGCGGCGACGCTGACCGCGGCCGTTGTCGCGGTCTGCGGGCCGGTCGGCTTCGTCGCGCTCCTCGCCCCGCATCTGGCGCGGCGGCTGCTCGGGAGCGGCGACGCGCGCCTGGTGCTGCCGGCGGCGGGCCTGCTCGGGGCGACGCTGCTGGTCGGCGCCGATCTCCTGGCGCGGCTGGCCTTCGCGCCGATCGAGCTGCCGGTCGGCATCTGGACGACCGCGCTCGGCGGGCCCGCGCTGCTGATCCTGCTGCGCCGCCGGCTTAGCCTGGGGCGGTGACGCGCTCGAGCCAGGTGGCGAACCAGGCGACAGCGGCGGTCGCTCCGTTGCCGCGCTCGTCGGGGGCGCGGCGCTTCCCGGCGTTTGTGGCCGGGGTCGCCGCGCTGGTCGTCGTGCTGGCAACGCTGCACATCGGCCTCGGCACGGTGCGGATCGCGCCGGGCGACGTCGCCGCCGCGCTGCTCGACCGCGCCGCCGACCCGGTCCACCGCCAAATCGTCTGGGAGCTGCGCCTGCCGCGCACACTGATCGCGCTGCTGGCCGGGGCGATGCTCGGGCTGGCCGGGGCGCTGCTCCAGACGATCACGCGAAACCCGCTCGCCTCGCCGAGCCTCACCGGCGTCTCGGCCGGCGGCGTGCTGGCGGTCGTCGCCTGGCTATCCTTCGCCCCGGCGGGGCTGGCGGGTGGGTGGGTCCTGCCGCTGCTCGCGCTGGTTGGGGGGTTGGGGGCGATCGCCGTCGTCTACGCCCTCTCCTGGCACGGGGGAAGCGACCCGACCCGCCTGGCCCTGAGCGGCATCCTGGTCGGGGCGATCTGCTCGGCGATCACCTTGCTGCTCCTCGTTCTCGACGCGCAGCGGCTCGGCTCGGTCCTCCGGTGGATCATCGGCTCGGTCAACGGGCGGGTCTGGGTCCACTGGGCGATCCTCTGGCCCTCGGCGCTCGTCGCGCTGCCGCTCGGCCTGCTGTGCGCCGGGGCGGCGAATGCGCTCGGGCTGGGCGACGCGACCGCGGCCGGGCTGGGGCAGCGTCCCGAACGCGTCCGCGCCGCACTGCTCTTCGTCGCCGCCCTGCTGACCGCCGGAGCGGTGTCGGTCGTCGGGGCGATCGGCTTCATCGGCCTGATCGGCCCGCACCTGGCGCGGCGGCTCGTCGGCGACGACGCGCGGCGTGCCTTCCCGCTCAGCGCGGTCGTCGCCGCGGCGATCCTTCTCGCGGCCGACGTCGTTGCGCAGACGCTGACGCTGGAATTCCCGTTCGGGGATGCGACGCGGCGGGCTGGGCTGCCGGTCGGCGCGCTGACGGCGCTGCTCGGCGCTCCCTTCTTCCTCTACCTGATGCTGCGGGAGGAGCGATGAGCGCGACCGGAGGCGAAGGTCGGGACGGAACCACGCCCGCCGCGCTGCGGGCGGCCGGGTTGCGGGTTGGCTACGGCGAGCGAGCCGTCCTCGACGGGCTGGAACTCGACATCGCCCCCGGCACCGTCACGGCCGTGGTTGGTCCGAACGGCTCGGGCAAGTCGACCCTCCTGAAAACGCTCGCCCGCCTCTTGCGGCCGGCCGCCGGCGCGGTCTTCCTCGACGGGGCGGCGATCGCCAGCCTGCCGTCCGCCGCGGTGGCGCGGCGGTTGGCCGTGTTACCGCAGGGACCGACGGCCCCGGGCGGGCTGACGGTTGGGGAACTGGTCGAGCAGGGGCGCTACCCGCACGCGGGGCCGTTGCGGATGCTGCGGGTGCAGGACCACGAGGCGATCCGGACGGCGCTGGAGCTTACCGACATGACCGCTTACGCCGCGCGCCCGCTCGACGGCCTCTCCGGCGGCGAGCGCCAGAGAGCCTGGATCGCGCTGGCACTCGCACAGGACACCCAGACACTGCTGCTCGACGAGCCGACGACCTTCCTCGACATCGGGCATCAGCTGGAGGTGCTCGACCTGATTAGCCGGCTAAACCGCGAGCGCGGGCTGACGATCATGTTGGTGCTGCACGATCTCAACCAGGCGGCGCGCTACTCCGAACGCCTGGTCGCGCTCGACCGCGGGCGTATCGTCGCCGACGGCGCGCCGCGTGACGTGCTGACAACGGCGCTGCTGGCCGAGGTCTTCGGCGTGCGCGCACACATCCTCGACGACCCCGAGAACGGCGCGCCGCTCTGTCTCCCTTACGCCGTCGTAGGGCGCGACTAGACGGGCGCTTGAGCTTTCCGTCCCCAAGCCTTGCTTTTGATCGCGTGAGACGTTAGTAGCCAATCACCCCTTCATAAACTGTCTTGGATCGCCCATGACTCTGACCAGTCTTCTCGTACCTACCTACTCACAGATGCTTCAAGCCCTGTCCGCATGGCTTGCCAAGGCGGGTGAGCCACGCCCCGATGGAGACTCACTACTCGCGGCACGGCTCGCACCGGACATGTTTCCTCTGTCAACCCAGGTGCGCTTTGCCTGCCTGCAGGCTTACGAAGCCGTCACCTGGTTGCAAGGTGGGTCATTCCCGCAAATCTGGCATGACCTCCTGGAAGAAGGACGAAAAGGCGGCGAACAACCGGGGACAATCGCAGACGCGACGACTCGCATTCGAGAGACGCTGTCGTTCCTCGACTCGCTGGATTCGGACGCGATTGACGCCGGTGCCGAGCGATCCATAGCGCTCGAGTTGCCCGATACGAGGGTCTTCGATATGACCGGCGAACAGTATGTGCGCGACTGGGCAATACCGCAGTTCTACTTTCACGTGATGAGTGCCTACGCGATCCTGCGCAATCAGGGCGTTGAGCTCGGCAAGGCCGACTATGTTCAGCACGCCTTCGCCTATCTTCGCCCTCAGTCTGCGCAGGACAACGACTGACTTGCATCTGGCGCGCTCCAACGCGCCTGGGCAAGAGCTGACCGATCGCGTAGACCTCCAACATTCAGACTTTCGATGGTACTCGCAGGCCGTCGAGCACGGCGACGACGGCTTCCAGACTGTTCGGCGTAAGTATCGGCTCGGGCCTTTCCATCTATGGGCAGCCACCGCCTGTGGCTACGAGTCGTTCAGACCGAAGGCCCACGCAAACGGCGCCGGGTCGTAGTACTCGCGGAACAGGTGAATCTTGCCGTCGACGACATGGAACAATCCCCCATAGACCTGGCGGTAGATTCGTCCGGTCGGAATGACCTCGACGGTGCCTTTGTACTCGACAAACACCGTCTGCGGGTCCCGCATCGGGTGGAACACGAGCTCGCTGGTGAAGTCCGCATTGCCACTGACGTCTGGCCAGCCCGCATAGAGCTCGATGAGGGCATCTTTGCCCACTACCCGCCTCGGGTGTCCTTCGGGCGAGTACGGCATGTCCTGCACCGCGTCGCGGGCCCAGACCGATGCGAGGGCATCCATGTCCTTGTCTTCGAGTGACTCGAGAAAGGTGCAAACCACCTGCCGGGTCTGCTGCCGAATGATATAGGCCGGCGGCTCGGCCGCCGCGTTGCGGCCGGCGGGACCGAACACGTCGCGAGTGCCTTCCTCGCGTTGCAGGTTGAACGTCATGGCAGTGATCAGCCACTCACCGTCAGTCCTCTCGAATTCGTAGCGGTAGTCGCCGACGGCCAGCCAGTGGAGATCGGCGACGTAGTGCTCTGCCGCGACGTCGGCTATGGCGATGGCAGAAACTCCGTCAATGGACACCTCGATCTTCGAGAGCCTGTGCCTGGTGCGGTCAAACCCTGGCAGCATCGCGGCCCAATCGTTCATCAATGCCTGCGGGCTCTTGAGCTCCGCCGCAGCGCCGGTGAGCGACGAATAGTCCACACGTATCTCATCGGCGTAGAGCGTCTCCAGGGCCTCGAAATTGCCACGATCGGCCAGCACGGCGACGCTTTCGACAATGGTTTCGATGGCCGCCTCGTCCGCCGCTTGAGCGTTGGCTGCCATCGGCGCAGATACGGTCGCAGTCATGATCAGTAGTCCTCGAATAATGGTTTTCACGATGCCCTCCTCTACTTCAGCGTCCGCTCGAAGTGCTCCGCGACCGCGTTCGAGGATGCTTCGACGGCATCCGGCTGGTGGTAGAAGTCGAACTGGGTGACGTCGTCCAGCCACAGGGTCGTGGCGTTGTCGCCCATCCGTTCGGCGTAGGCTTTGGCGCCCTGCGGGATCGCCGCGGCATCGGAATGCACCAGCAGCGTCGGTTGGTCGGAATTGTCCGCGGCCGCGATGGCGTCGTACGTCAGCCAGCCTTCCCAGGATGCGGCATTGAACTTGTTATCATACTCTGGAATGAGGCCTGTATCGGGGTCCGTGTAGTACGGTGCCTGGTACATCACGGCGTCTTCGTTGGTCAGGCTCGCCGCCTCCAGAATGACCGGCGATGCCGCTTGCTCGGCTTCACGGCTCGCCTCGATCAGCGCGGCAACGCCTTCCGCGCCGCCGTAGACGGCGTTGACGATCTCGGCGTCGTGCAACCAGGGGGCAACCAGCGCCACGCTCTTGATGTTCGGGTTATCGAGCGCGGCATCGCTCATGTAGCCGGCCGAGGCACAGACCCCGAGGCCCGCGACGCGATCGCCGTCGACTTCCGGGCGTGTTGCCAGATAGGCCGCTGCGGCGCGTATATCGTCGGTCTTCCGCTGCGGGTTTTCCAGAAATTGGATCGTGTCGGGCGATGCGCCCCAGCCGCGAAAGTCGAAGGCCAATGCGGCATAGCCGCGGTCGGCGAGCTCGGCGGCGTAGGTACCGGCCATCTGTTCCTTGACCGTGGTCCAGGCACCGGTGACGATCACACCCGGCAGACGGTCGCCGGTCTGGTAGTCATCGGGTAGGTAAAGGTCGCCGGCCAGGGTTTGGCCCGCGTGTTCGAACGAAACAGGCTCTTTCATGGCAGCCTCCGTGTTGGTTGAAATGAGTGCCGCAGCCAAAGCTGACGTAGCCAGAAGGTTCTTCATGTCGATCTCCCTGGGTTCGTGTTGAAACCTGATGCACACGATAACCAGCGAGAGCGAGCTGCTCTTGCACAGGCTTGCGGATTCTTTGAACGATCCGACGGCGGCGAGGAGCCGGGCTAGGCGTCTACCCGGGCTCGATACGTGGAGGGCGAGATGCCCTCGATCTGCTTGAACTGGCGGGAGAAATGGGCCTGGTCCGAAAACCCGCAGGCCATCGCAATGTCGATCATGGGCTCATCGCGTAATGCCAGGCGTTTCTTGGCCTGTTCGACGCGATACGCCAGCACGAACCGCATGGGACTCGTACCGATAGTTCTCTTGAAGAGGTGAGAGAAGTGCGAGGCGCTCAGGCCCGCCTTGCTTGCCATGTCCTCTACGGCAATCGAGCTGCCGTAGTTGTCTGACACGAAATCGAGGACGCGCTTGTAGTGCTCGGCCGTGAAGCGCCTCGAGAAATTGTAGTCGTCTTCCCTGAGCCCGTATTTCTGGATGAGCTTGACCAGAAACACTCGGGCAAGGCTTTCGAAGATCAGTTCCGAACCGCGCTCTTGCGAGGCAAGCGCGTCGCACAGCATCACACCCGCCTGGCAAATGTCTTCATCTTCAAACTGGGGAAGATCCTTGAGCTGCGAATCGGCAAGCAGGACGCCGACCTCGGATTGCGCGAATCGTTCCAGCTTCGTTGGATCCAGCGTCACGACAATGCACTTCGATCGTTTGTACCAGCGCCAGCCGCTCTCGACACCGGCCGGAGTCACGACGATCTCGTGCTTGCGGTAGGTGAAGTCACGGTGCTCGCCATCGCGCCAGTTTTGCACCCGGTGCGGCTCGTCCTTCAGGTTCAACAGCACATGATGCTGCCTGAACACCTGAGTCGGCATCGTGTCCGGTTCGGCCTCGAAGTACTCGAGCGTGAGCAAATCGGTTGCCAGTGGACGCGCGGCATCAGCGCTGTTGATCAGCGGCGGCGACGGGTAGATTTCCTGGTAGGTGTTGTCGTTCATCGTTGTGCAAGGGGTACTCGCGAAACGGCACACGCGACGATACTACGAAGCCACTCGTTCAGGGCATCGTTGCGACGACGCTCATGCCAACCCATGCGGATCGGGACAGGTTGAACGTCAAAGGGGACTTTGGCCAGCGTGATGCCGCCGGCGGCCTCGAAGGTCCGGGCAATTGGTTCGGGCATGGTGGCCACGGCACCCAGCCGTATAACCAGGTCTCGAATCGATGCGAAACGCGGCGTCCATGCCAGGATTTCGCGCCGCTTGCCCATCGCGGTGAGCCGCTCGTCGATATAGCCCTCCTCGCGATCTCGGAACCCAACAGCGACATGCGTCGCCTTGAGATACTTTGATAGTGTGGTCGGCGGCGTCATATCCGAGCGTACGACGAGCACGAAATCCTGCTCCAGCAGCACGCGGTCGCCCACGCCACGTGGCGCAGGTCCGGCAACCGACACGGCCAGATCGACCTCGCCGGACCTCACCGATGCCCATACCGTCTGATGGTCGACTTCGACGACGCGCACCGCCGCATTCGGTGCTGCCTCGCGGATCGCCGAGACGATCTCGGCGAAACACAGCGCGTGTATATCGTCGGCAAGACCGAGAATGATCTCGCCCGTCACGGTCTCGGGGTCGAAGCCCTCCCCGGTCATCAGCTGAGACAGCGTTCGTACCGATCCGCGCATTTCCGCCCACAGGGCCTCGGCACGCGGCGTGGGTCGGACACCGGTCGGTGTCTTTTCGAATAGCACATCGCCGAAGACATCCCGCAGCCGCGCAACGGACTGGCTCACGGCCGGCTGTGACCGATGCAGGCGTTCCGCGGCTTTTCGCAGATTGCGTTCCGCCATCACCGCGTCAAACACGACCAGCAGGTTGAGATCTGGGTTAGTCATAATCACTACTTATGATACTAGCAAAATATAACAATTGGCAGTTATCACAGGTTGAGGCTAGATTGGACCTCACACTGCGAGTCCCACACTCGCACCGAAGAACGAGGAGACGATCATGATTACCGAGAACTTGCGTACGAATCAGTTGAGCCAGAGCGCCTACAACGACTATCTCCGGTATCTCGCCGCGCTGGATGCGCGCGATATCGAGGCGTACAGCCAGTACCTTGCCGACGACGTGTCGGTTCAGTTCGGCAACGCGAATCCCGTCGAGGGGAAGGACGTGGTTGTCGGCATGTTGGGCGGGTATTGGCAGAGCTTCGCCGGGCTCGAGCACGACCTGCTCAACATCTACGGCACGGACCGGAGCTATGTGCTGGAAGCGCTGAACCACTATTTACGGCATGACGGCAAGTCCGTCACGGTTCGGGCCGTGGCGTTCACCGACAAGAATGCCGACGGGAAAGTGACTTCGGTAAGGATCTACGGTGATACCTCGCCGGTATTCGCGGATGGCGAGGAGTCCTGAGCGGCCGTTTCCAGCGACACGCAGCCAAAGGGACTCCCTTCGTTCAGACCTCCGCGGGCAATCGCAGGCCGTCGAGCACGGTCGCGACGTGGTCTTTCATCAGTCGATCAATGTCGAGCGGGGCCAGATCGTCGAACAGTATGCGCCAGACCACCGCCATCAGCGGCGGCCCCGCAAACACCTGCGGTGCGATGTCGGCACTGCCCGGCCGAAACTCGCCGCTGGCTTCGCCGTCGGCCAGACACCGAGCGATCGCGCGCATGCCCGGCTCGACGATTTCCTTGTAGTAGAAGTAGCGCAGCTGATCGTGGCGCGGACCCTCGGCGATCATCAGGCGAAGAATCGTCTTCATGGGACCCTTGCCGAGTCGTTCGCCCATTACCGAGATCTGCCGGGTAAGGCGATCGACAGCCGTTCCCTCTTTGGTATCCGCTGCCCGTTCAACGGCGTCAATCGCCGGGCGTACTATCGCATGGATAACCCCTTCGAGCAGCGCCTGCTTGTTCTTGAAATACAGATAGACCGTGCCTTTGGCAATCTCAGCCTCGGCCGCCACATCGTCGATGCGCGCGCCCTCGAAGCCATCGCGGTCAAAAATCGTCAGCGCGGCTTCGATAATGTCTTCGCGACGACGTCGCTGAGAGCGCGACAAGCCTTGCGGGATGCCAGGCGCGGCCATGACTACACCGCCCTCTCAGGGAGCGCGCCCCTCATCGGAGCGTGTTTCGAACGGACAGATCGTAGACGTCGCATCGTCATGTTCCAACTCCCAACCAGCGTGCAAAACGTGTGCATCTGAGCAGAACTGAATAGCTAGTCACTATATGACTGGTTCGTCATTGTACACTCTCAGACCCGTTTGTCCAGCCGAGGCGCCGGACAGGTATGTTCCTTCGGATCGATTCGAGGGATTCTCAGTATCCAATAAAAGCAATAAAGATCGGAGTTTATGGAGTTTTTCTCCATCCCTTCTCATTATCCTTAGCGTTACGGCTCGCGAGGCGATACAGGTTTCCCCGGCGCACAAGACATCGTTGCTACTTGCCAAACTGACTGATCAGTCATATACTGACTGAAGATTCATTAGGACGGAGCGGCGGCTCTGTCGCATGCCATCAGTCTTCGACAATCTGCGTCCCGGAGTTGAAAATGCGTTGCCAGACCAACCAGCCATCGACAAGGTCGGCAGCCCCCGTGCTCGTCGCGCTCCTATTGATTGCGGCGTGCTCGGATGGGGCTGGACCTGAAACGCCAGCGCCACGAACGGTCATGGTTGGGACTGCCAATCCCGTGGCGGCGGGCGGCAGCCGGTTCTCCGGGGAACTCCGCGCGGCCGAGCGCTCCGATCTGGCATTCGAGATCGCCGGCACGATCGACTCCCTTTCCGTCGATCTTGGCGATCACTTCCAGCGGGGCGACCTACTGGGCCAGCTTGACGATCGTCAGCCGCAACTCGATCTCACCGCGCGCCGCGCAAATCTGAGCGACGCTGAGGCGACCCTTGCCGATGCCGGGTTGGACTACGAACGTCGAGCGGGCCTCGCTGGCACCGGCGCTGTATCCCAATCCGCCATCGACCAGGCCAAAGCTCGAATGGACAGCGCACGGGCGCAGGTCGATGCCCTGCGCGCTGAAGTCGGACGTGCCGAAGAACGCCTGGCGGATACGCGCCTGGTCGCGCCATTTAGCGGCGAAGTCGTCGCGCGTCTCGCCGAGCCGTCCGAAGTGGTTGCTGCGGGACGATCCGTGTTGCGGATTATTGGTGATCGAGCGGCGATTGAGGCGGTTGTCACGGTTTCAGGCCGCGTGCGAGGTGAACTCGCTCGCGAGCAGCGTGCCCGCGTGCGGGTTCCGTCACGTGACGTTGCGGTAGTCGGGCGAATCGTTGAAATCGGCGCCGAGGCCAATGCCGCGGGACTGTTTCCCGTCACCATTGCCACGCCAAACCCGGACAACGCCCTTCGTCCCGGCGAGTCTGTCGAGGCCCGCTTCATCAACGACGACTCGGAGCCGCGCCTTCTGATCCCGCTAACCGCCTTTGTTCCGAACGGCGACAACGCGGGGACCGTGTTCACCATCGATGCAACCGGCGCGAACACGCGCGTTAGCGCCCGCCGGGTCACGCTTGGGGCACTCCGCGACGACGGTGTGGAGGTCATCGACGGTCTGCATGCAGGGGCCCGCATCGTGGTCAAAGGCGCCGATCTGCTGACCGATGGCGAGCCGGTACGGACCGCCGGCGACGGCCTTGCGCGCTACAACCAGTAGCGCCGGCGCTCCTTCCATACATCCATTCATCAGTTTCGAAACGTCTGCAATGAATCTCACACAAGCTGCATTTCGATACCGCCCCGTCGTGTTGCTCGCCGTCGTTGCCCTGATGATCTACGGCATCGCAAGCTACTTCACCCTGCCAGCCCGAGAGGACCCGACGATAACGATTCGCGAGGCGATCGTGACGACGGCCTACCCGGGTCTCCCGGCTGAGCGCGTCGAGGTGCTGATCACCAAGCCGCTCGAGGAGGCCGTGCTGACCGTCAACGGAATCGAGGAGATCCGTTCGATCTCATCCGACGGCCAGTCGATCATCTACGCCAAGGCCTACGATCGGCTGACTGAACTCGATCAGGTCTGGGACAAACTCGAGGAAGCCGTCTCGGCCGCGGCCGGTCAGCTGCCCGACGGTACCTCGCCGCCGCGCGTCAACGACAACTTCGGCGACGTGGCCGTCATCACGCTCGCGCTGACCGGTGCGGACTACGGCCTTGCCGAGTTGTACGACTTCGCTCAGCATTCGAGAGAGACGCTGAACACCATACCCGGTACGCGCAAGGTCGAATTGGTGGGTGCGGTCGATGAGCGCGTCTTCATTGAAGCAGAGAACGCGCGGCTGGCCGAGCTCGGTATCGCACCGGACCAAATCGTCGCAGCGCTTCGCGCGCGGAACACCATCGTACCCGGCGGTCAGATCGACACCGGCGATCGAGCTTTTGCGCTCGTGGCCTCGGGCGAGTTCGAAACCGTCGCCGACGTCGAAGACCTGTTGATTCGGGTACCGGCGGACGGCTCGCTGGTTCAGCTGTCCGACATCGCTACCGTAAGCCGCGGCTATGCCGACCCGGCGCCGCGCCGTGCTTATTTCAACGGCGCACCGGCAGTCGTGGTGTCCATCGTCATGCAGCCCGGCGAAAGCGTGCTCAACTACTCCGAGGCAGCCCGCGGCGTCATCGACGAGCTCGCAGCCAGCCTGCCGGTCGGTCTCGATCTGAACATCATCACCTGGCAGGCGGACCAGGTGGAAAACGCCGTGTACGGCGTGTCTTCGAACGTGCTGCAGACCCTGGCCATCGTGCTGGGCGTGGTGATGCTCTTCCTTGGCGTTCGCACCGGGCTGATCGTCGGCTCGATTGTGCCGGCGGTCATGCTGATCACACTTGCCGTCATGGGTATATTCGAGATGAACCTCGAGCGCATGAGCCTCGCCACGCTGGTCATCGCTCTCGGCCTGCTGGTCGACAATGGCGTCGTCATTGCCGAGCACTTCAAGCGCTTGCTTGCAGAGCACGGCGATCGGGACCGGGCGTTGAAAGACACCGGTGCCGAGCTGGCCCTGCCGCTGCTATCGTCGTCGCTCACGACCATCCTCGTGTTCCTGCCACTGATGCTCGCGGAGCACGCGTCCGGCGAGTACACGCGCAACATTTCGCTCGTCATTCTGATCACGCTGCTGGCGTCCTGGGTGCTGGCGATGACCGTCACACCGACGCTCTGCCATCTGTTCCTGAAGCCGCCGAAAGAAGGCGATGCAGTCGTGTCGGCACGCTCCCCGGGCTTTTTCGGTGTTATCGAGGAGCGTTACGAAGGTCTGCTCCGGCATGCGCTGAAACGGCCCTGGACGTTTGTAGTCGCGATGTTCGCCCTGCTCCCGGTCGGTGGCTGGCTCGTGAACTCGACGCCGGCGAAGTTCTTCCCGGACAGCGATCGCGCGCAGGTGCTGATCTACGTCAACCTGCCGTCGGGCGTGACCACACGGACGACGGAAGCACGCATGCAGGAGGTGATGGCGATCATCCGCAACGAGCAGCGCTATCCGGAACTCGGTGACTTCGTCGCGTACGTGGGCTTTGGCGGTCCGCGGTTCGTACTCTCGCTCGCCCCGCTCGACCCGGCGCCGCACGTGGGCTTCATCGTTGTCAACGCCAGCGACCGCGACGCCGTGAGCAAGGCGATTCCCAGATTGCGCAATGACTTTCGTGCCGTGTTGCCCGACGTCGAGGCGCGCGTGTCGGCCATGTTCCTGGGTCCTTCCGATCCGAATGTCATCCAGATCCAGGTCAAGGGCCCGGATGCCGAGTACCTGTTTGAACAATCCGGGAAGATCGAGGCTCTACTCAACGGCATCCCGGACACGATCGACGTCTGGTCGAACTGGTACAACCCCGTGACCCGGCTCGCCATCGACGTGGATGACCAGCGCGCCCGGCGCGCCGGCGTGACGTCTGCCGACGTCGCCGGCTCGTTGTCGAACTACGTGCGCGGTCGACCGGTGTCCGAATTCCGCGACGATGACGAGGTATTTGCCATCGTCTCACGTGCCGTCGATTCGGAGCGCGCCGAACTCGGTCGCCTGGAGTCGATCGCCATTTTCCAGCAAGGCTCCGCGGAGTCGGTGCCGCTCGGCCAGATCGCGACCATTCGCCAGGAACGCGGCTTCGGCTTCATCCATCGCGAGGACCTGGTCCGCACGGTCACGGTGGAGGCGCGCAACCTCTCGATTTCGCCGGAAGACATGGCGCCGATGCTTCAAGCCGATATCGACGCGTTGAACGCACAGATGGCCCCCGGTCACTCGGTCGAGTTCGACGGCATCGTCGTCGACTCGCAGATCGGACGCGCCGCCCTGTTCGCAAGCTTTCCGCTGTGTCTCGGCCTGTCCATCCTGCTGCTGGTGGCACAGTTCAACGACTATCGCCGAGCCGCGATCGTCGTGCTGACGATTCCGCTGGTCGTGATCGGCGTTGGTATCGGCCTCCGGCTAATGCGAGCCGAGTTCGGTTTCCTCGTCATTCTGGGATTGCTCGCACTCGCCGGCATCATCGTCAACAACGCGATCGTGCTGATCGACCGCATCGATATCGAGCGCAACGCCCGTGATCGGGGCGACTTCGATGCGGTCGTGAGCGCGAGTGTGCGCCGCCTGCGCCCGATCCTGATGACCACCATCACGACGATCGTCGGCCTGCTGCCGCTTATCGTCGGCGGCGACGTGCTGTTCTACGGCATGGCCTCGATCATGGCCTTCGGGCTCGCGATCGGTACCGTGCTTACGCTTGGCGTCGCACCCGCACTCTATTGCCTGTTCTTCGGCATCGTACCGAATGACACACAGCCCGAGGCTGCTTGCAACTCGGAGATGACCGGTCGGGAGGTACCGGCATGAAGCGTATTCGGGCTTTTCTCGTTGCCCTGAGCGCAACCGCCGTAAGCGGGTGCGTACTGGGTCCGGATTACGAGCGCCCCGCTACCGGTCAGGATGCGAGCTTCTCGGAGGTCGTCGACGCCGTCGGTCTCGATACGGAAGGCGCGGTCGACGAGCGCTGGTGGCGGTCCTTTTCCGACCCCATGCTGGAAGCGCTCGTCGATCAGGCAATCGCCGCGAACACGGATGTCCGCGCCGCGACCGCCCGCGTTCGAGAGGCCCGCGCGCTGCGTCGGGTTGCGCTGGCCGGCACACGTCCTTCCGTCGACCTCGACGCCGGCCCGACGCGTAGCCTCCAGAGCGAAGTGGGCAACCTGCCACCCGGCGCGCCGTTTCAACAGTCGATTTTCGACGTCGGGCTTTCTGCCGCCTGGGAAATCGACCTGTTTGGTCGCCTGCGACGTGGCGTGGAAGCCGCCGACGCAAGGCTGCAGGCCACCGTCGAGGACCGCCGCAGTGTGTTGCTCGTCGTGCTCTCCGAAGTCGCGCTCAGCTACACCGACATGCGCACCGCGCAGCAGCAGCGCGCGGTCGCGGAGCGCAATGCCCAGGTCGCGCGTGAAACGCTGGAACTCACGGAGCTGCTCGCAGGAGAAGGCCTCGCGCGGGATCTGGATGTCGTGCGCGCTCGCGCCGACGTCACCGAGCTGGTCGCGGCTCAGGCCGATTTCACGGCTGCCGAGCGCAGTGCGGCCGCCCGCCTCGCCGTGCTCCTGGGTCGCCAGCCCGCAAAAGCGCTGCCCGAGCTCATGGCGCCGTCCGAAGCCGAGTTCGTCGCACCGCGTATTCCGACCGGGCTGGCCAGCGATCTGCTGCGCCGCCGACCGGACGTTCGCTCCGCCGAACGCCGCCTGGCTGCGGCCACCGCCGACATTGGCATCGAAACCGCCACCCTCTTCCCGAGTTTTCGCTTGACGGGCGGCGCCGGATCCCTGGCAAACGAAGTCGACGCGCTGTTTACCAGTCCGAGCGAGGCCTGGAGTATCGCCGGCCTGCTCAGCTGGCCGATCTTCGACGGCGGCCGCCGCAAAGCCAGTATCGCCGCGGCGGAAGCGCGCTACGACGCCGCGTTCGCCCAGTACGACGGTGCGGTTCTCGATGCCCTGGGCGATGCCGAAGCGGCGTTCGCGAGCTACGTCTACGCCGCCAAGGAGCGCCAGACGCTGGAGGCGGCGCGTGCCGATCGCGAGCGCGCGCTCGAACTGACGCGCCTGCGCTTCGAGGCGGAGCTGGACGATCTGTTTCCCGTGCTCGACGCCCAGCGCCAGCTGCTGTCGCTCGAGTCCCGAATCGCAGCCGCTGAGCGCGCCGAACTCGTCGGCGCCGTGAACGTCTACCGGGCGCTCGGCGGTGGCTGGCAGGTGGCGGAAGAGACGCTCTCGGCCGCCGGTGCGAAGGAGGCGCAATGAACATCCAACTGGAATGGCTCGCCCGCATAGCTTGCCCGATCCTGCTGGTCGCGACGCTCTCAGGCGGATCGGCGCTCGCCGATGACGAGACGTTCGTCGACACTTTGCCCGAGCGCCCGTTCGAGGCGGACGGTGACAACCGATTCTTCACGCTCGCGGTCGAGAACGATGCATTCGGCAGTAGCAGCGACCGGCACTACACGAGCGGTGTACGCGCGACGTGGCTGAACCTGGGCGACGATCCGTCCTGGATCGCCGACAGCCTGATGAGTCTGTTTTCGAAGGGCGGCGAGAACTCACCGGGCGCGACTTTCTACTCGCTCGGCCACAACTTGTACACGCCAAGCGACATCGAAGCGGAAACGCCGGATCCGCGGGATCGGCCATACGCGGCATTTCTCTATGGATCCGCCGGCTACACCAAAGCAACGGGAAATCGCATTGACGCCGTGGAGTTCACGCTCGGCATCGTCGGCCCCTGGGCGTTCGGAGAGGAAATCCAGACAGCCGTCCACGATATTGTCTCAGGCGACGATCCCCTTGGCTGGGACAATCAGCTCGACAACGAGCCGGGACTGATTCTTGCCTGGGAACGGCGGTGGCCGTCCGCGCTCAAGACCGATATGGGACCGATCAACGCCCGGCTGATGCCGCACGTTGGCATCAGTCTCGGCAACGTATACACCCACGCCGCGGCAGGCGCGACCTGGCAATTCGTGCCGGACGACTACGAGTGGCAATCGCCGCCGCTTCGCGTTCGGCCGGCAATACCGGGTAGCGGCTTCTTCTACCCCGAATCCGATCGCATCGGCTGGTCCGCGTTCGTGGGATTCGAGGCGCGTGCCGTCGCGCGCAACATCTTTCTCGACGGGAACACGTTCGAAGACGGTCCGTCCGTCGATCGGGAGACCATGGTGTACGACCTCAACGCGGGCTTCTCGGTGGCCTGGTCGAAATTGCGAATCGCCTACACGCTCAACTGGCGCTCAAACGAATTCGTCGGGCAGCGTGACGAGCAGGTCTTCGGCGCCATCTCCATCAGCCGACGATTCTAGGCGATTGCCGGAATGCAGTGCGCGCGGCACTGCGGCGCCGACGTTTGACTTTCCATGGGTACTGCGGCTAAATACGCAAGTACTTGCGCAAATACTCGGTTTCAGGATGCTGTCTACCTCACAACTCGACATGCACAAGGCGTTTCTGGCCCACAATGCGCGCCGGCTCGCGGATCTGGTCATCGCGCAGGGCACGGAGATGCTCCAGGCACACGGTCTGCAATCGCCGAGCTCATCAGTCTCCACGGTTCTTCACCTGAGAGACGTCGGGGCAACGACGGTGACGGATCTGGCGAAGGCATTCGGTCATACGCATCAGATGGCGGCGCAGCGCGTCGCGGGACTCGTGGCAAAGGGCTTGGTCGAGAAGATCAGCAACGAAAACGACCGGCGATCATCCCTGGTATCGCTCACTTCAGCCGGCCGCAAAGAGGCGTTGCAGCTCGCGAGGATCGTCGATCGCGCCTCCGCTGCTCTCGACGGCCTGTTCAAGGAGATTGGCTGCGATTTGACTGAAGCGATTCTCAGCGCCGAACGAGACCTGCTGAGACGGCCTCTCCTCGCCCGAATGGAAGAAGTGGCGCAAAACGGCGAAAGCCAGGCGATCGGGCAGACGAAGTGACATCGCGCCCGGCTGAGTCCGCCAGTGTCGTCGCGGCGGCGCGGGATCTGCTGCTTGTCCTGGGTACTCTGTATCTGGCCAAGACCGTGGTCTTGTGCATCGATTCCTTGTGGACCGCTGCGGGCCCCGTTTCATTGCTTGCCGGCCTTGCCGTCGTGGCGCTTTGCTTGAAGCGGGGCGAAGAGCGCTGGAGCGGCATTGGTCTCAAACGTCCCGACAGCATCGCGCGTGCGTTGCTCTGGACCTTGCTCATATTCGTCGTGACTATGGGTGCAGGCTTCGCCGTCGAAGCCTTTGTGTCTGCCGTCACAAGCGGTGCGTCAATGCCGCCGCCCGGCGTTGACGAGAGATACGCGAACAGGTTTGCGCACCTCCCGGGGAATCTGCTGGCTTATCTGCAATGGCTGGCGATTGCGTGGATTGTCGGCGGATTCGCCGAGGAGCTCCTCTTCCGGGGATTCCTCATCTCCCGGTTCGAGCGGCTCTTTTCGCGATTGCCCTTCGCTGTCGTGCTTGCAGTTCTGTTGCAAGCCGTTCTGTTTGGACATCAGCACTTCTACTATCAAGGCTTCGCGGGTGCCCTTGCGACCGGTCTCATCGCACTGGTATCGGGCGCCTTCTACGTTCTCCTCAAGCGCAACATCTGGCCGTTGATCCTGTCGCACGGCCTGGCGAACACGTTGGGATTTACGTTGATCTACCTGGGCGTAATGCCGCCGCCATAGTGATCGCGAGCGCTAGCCCGCGCAATCGGTGAGATATTCGGGCTAGGCACCCAACAAGGGTCGCGCTTTGATACGGTGATATCGGAGCGCGAGTTCGATGCAGTGCCGCAATGCATCGGTATCGACCGGGTCGCCAAGCGTGAAGACGATCGCTCTGTTGCCCTCATAGGCAAACGTATTCGCGTAGATCTCTCGAAACGTGTCGACGAGTTTGGTGTTGCAGTTGAAGTACAGCGCATAGCGCTCCGGCCGGGACTTCGGTGTGCCGAGCCTAACGGTACTGCCGCCCTTTACGAGATAGCTCGGCTCGCCCCACTTCAGCGTCTCTTCCACGCTGCCAATTGCCTCGTGCGCGTCGGCAACATCAAGGATCAGCCGGCGAAGTCGCAGGAGCTGTCGCCGGATTTCCGCGGGGTATGCGTCGAACGCGGCCGCGACAGCCGGATTATCGATCGTTGTCATGACGGAGCGGCACCTCCATCGGCAACGATTCGTCGCTGGACCATTCCTGTAGCGAGGCCGTGTAGACGGCGACGTCTGTATAGCCTTGTCGCGTCATTACAAAGGCATTGGCCGATGCGGAGATGCCGCCACCGCAATACGTAATTGATCGAGTATCGCGGTCTCCCACCAACAGTTCGTCGAGCTCGTCGCTGGGTCGGAAGCGACCCGTATCGTCCAGCAGCGACCTCATCGGCACGTTCGATGCGCCGGCGATATGGCCCGGTCTTGCGTACATGGTCACGTCGCCGCGGTACACCGGTTCGGGCAGTGCATCTATGATATTGACGGAATCGTCACCTATTGCAGCCAGAACCTCATCCTTGCCGACAATCAATTCCGGCCGCAACGCGACCGTCAGGGTTCCGGCGGGCGGGTTGCTCTGTGCCTCTGTTGACAACGAATAGCCCGCGCCGGTCCACGCAGCGAGTCCACCGTCGAGCAGTGCGGCTCGGTCAAATCCAATCCAGCGGAGCATCCACCAGACTCTGGAAGCCCATGCCGAGCCGCTGCTGTCGTACAGCACAACTCTGGAATTGTCGTTGACCCCGAGCGCATTCATGGCGTTCGCGAACGCCTCCGGTGATGGCACGGCGAACCGATACGGACTTTCACCATCTGACAGATTCCCCGTGAGATCGGCAAATCCCGCGGTAGGAATGTGGCCGCCCTCGTAGCTCGCCCGGCCGCTCGAGATGCTGAAACCGTCCTCTCCGCCCATCTCGACAAGCACGGTACAGTCGAGGACGACGAGATCCGGATCATTGAGATGTTCGTTAAGCCACTCGGCGCTCACCAGCGAATCCATCGCCATCTCTTTGACAGGCTGGTCGACTGAATCCGAACAGGCCGCGATGAAGCCGAGCAACGAGATCAGGGCCAGCGACCCCTTGCAGGAACTGACAAAAGACATCGGAGTCTCCTCCTTTGAGTCCCGGTCACAGTATAGCTTGGGATGCGTGCTCCGTTGTGGTTCCTACCTCAACGGGCGGAAGCGAGCGGCTTACAATGCGCGCGTCGATCGGGGCCGTGATCCGGATACGTGTGCGACGGCCTGGCCTGCTATGGCGAATGCCGTCAGCGAGAGGCGATTTTGACACCGTCGGCAATCCCCTCGCCGGGATATACGACTATTCGTTCGCCTGCCTCCAGCCCGGACAGAACTTCCGCGCTGCTCGAGGTCATGTTACCCACTTCGACGATACGCAGCCTGGCTTTGCCGTCCTGATCAACGAACACGGCCCAGTCTGCTCCCTGTCGAAACAGCGCCGTCAGCGGCGCTTTCAACACGCTATCACCCTCCCACAGCACAACGCGCACATCGACCTGGTATCCGTGACCTAGCGCCGCCCATTCTTCCGCCGGACTGACGATGTCGAGGATGACGTTGACGCGCTGCTCTTCGATACCGAGGGCCGATATCTTCGTGAAACCCAGCGGCTCCACGCGCCTGACCTGAGCCCGCAGTTCGTTTTCCCCGCCCCAGTTCTCGACAATCGCCGCGTAGCCGGGCTTGATCTTCACGGCGTCGATCGACAGCAGATCGACGACAATCTCCAGCCGTTCGGGATTGCCGATCTCGACGAGATTCTCGCCGGCCCTGACAAAGCCCTCGGATTCACGAAGCACGCGCAGCACCCGCCCGTCGACAGGTGAGTTGAGCTCGAGGCACTCGCAGGATTGACGTTGCTCTGCCATCTCGGACGGCGACATCAGCTGCGCCTGCGCGCGCGCGAGCTCGTACCGGCGCACCTGCATATTCGCCCGGGCGACGCCCAGGGCCGCACGGCCGGTATCGAACTCACGCTCTGACGCTTCAAGGTCCCGCTCCGAGATCGTGCCTTTGGAGGCGAGCTCGCGCGATCGCGCGAGCTCTGATTCCGCAAATCTGAGCTCTGCCTCGGCCTTTTGCAGCTCCGCCTCGGCGAGAGACGCTGCCGATTCCGCCGCGCTCAACTGCGCACGCGCCTCGGCCTCGGTCCGCGGGTCGAGCAGCTGAGACTCCGTCGGTTCGACCTCGGCAATCAGGGTCTCCCCCGCCACGACCCAGTCACCGGCTTCGGCCTCGATTCTTCGAAGCCGGCCATCAACCGGTGCGGACACGAGAAACACGTCCACTACGCGCGTTTCGCCCTCGTCTCCCACCGTGAGCATCATCGGCCCGGCTTCGATTGCCTCGAGATCCACGACGGTCGCCCTTGGCCAGAACGCGCCCATCAATGCAAAGGCGACCAGCGCGGTGGCCGATCCCCAAATAAGCAGCCGTTTACGAGTCGCATTCATACCTCACTCCCGCGTTTTGAGAACCGAAATCAGATCCAATCTGTCAATCCAGCGTTTGAGCGCGACGGCGGATACGGCGGTTGCAGCAAGCAGCACGACGATGGCCACGCCGTACGTCGCCGGGCGTATCACCAACGGCAGTCGCATGAGCTCAGTCTGAAAGCCCGCCGAATTCACGAAGATGCCCGTCAGTACCCAGCCGAGCAGGCAACCCAGGGGGATCGCCAGGCACACGAGCGCCAGCGTCTCGCCGAGCAGAATATAGAGGGCGTCCCGTCGCGAGAAACCGAGTACGCGAAGCGTCGCGAGCTCCCGCCCTCTCTCCGAGAGGGCGATACGCTGCGCGTTGTAGGTGACGCCGAATCCCAGAGCGAACGAGAAGACGCTGAAAAACCCGACAAAAATGAACAGCGTTGCCGCGATGGTCTCATGAAAATTCGAGATCGCGACGGCCTTGAGCCCCACGGTCGATACCGACGGCGTGTTCTTGAGCATCGTTAACAGCTCATCCTCCCGCGACTCGTCGATTGCGGCTCGCACATACTGGGTAACCGGGCGATCCTTCAGCAGGCGATTCAAGGTGCCGATGTCGATGTACGCGAACATACCGATGTGCGACTCGTAGACTGCGGCGACCGCCACGTCGACCGTCGGACGACGTCCCTCCAGCACTCGAACTTCGAAAACGTCGCCAACGCCGACGTCGAGTTTTTGAGCAAGATGTGAGGTCAGCACGACACCGTCTTTCGGCACCGGGACTGGCCCTCGCTTGACGTCATAGATACGCGTCAGCTGCGAGTCCTGTGAGATCCCCTGGAGTGTGCCGCGGTGCTTCAGGTGTCCCGACACCAGGTCCGCGGCGACAACGCGCAGCGGTTCGGCGCGGATTATCCCGGGCAGCCGCTCGATTTCGTGCAGAATGACCGACGACTGCGGGTCGTTGAAGCCCAACGCGATATCCTCGCGTTGCAGCTCGTTGAAGTGCGAGCGAGCAATCTCATTCACCGCGTCGGTGAAGTACAGAGACAGCACCATCATCGCCATGGCACCGGCGAAACCGGCCGCAACCACGAATGCACGGAAAGGCCAGCGGACGATCTGTCGGACGATAATCCGAGTCGGTTCGTCCAGCGCAGACATGAGTCGCTTGAAGAGACCCGAGTTGCTGCGGAACAACGGCGGCTTGGGCGGACTCATGGCCACGATCGGTGGCAGTCTGGCGGCGCTTCTAACCGCGCGCGCCGTGGCGAGCAACGCGACGGCTAGACTGACGAGGGCCCCGATCGCGAAGGACAATGGACTCGGCCTGTAGATGAGGAACGGCAGATTCAGGTTGCGGGCATAACCGCCCGTGCTGAGCTGACCCAGCACCGCGCCCAACAGCCACCCGAAGACAATACCGATTGCGGCGATGGCAATGACGAACTTCGCGTAGTGCCAACCCACTTCCCGGTTGCTGTATCCAAAGGCCTTCATCAGGCCGATCTCGGTCCTTTCCGTAATGATCAGACGGCTCAGCACGGTGTTGGTCAGGAACGCGGCGACGAGCAGGAAGATCGTCGGCAGTATTCGCGCCGACGCCTGGTTTTGCCGCAGTTCGTTCTGAATGAACCAGTTGGAGAGGTGATCTGTCCGATCAACGGCTCCGACGCCGCCGAACGGCGCCAGTAACTCGTCCAGGGCATGCACCGTCCGACGCGTGTCCGTACCGCGCAGGACCGTCAACGAAAGCTCATTGAACGCGCCCTCGTAGTCGTAGGCCGCTTCCAGCGCTTTGCGGCCCATCCACAATATCCCGTAGCGCTTCTTGTCGGGCATGATCGCAAACGGACTGATGACGTAGATGAACTCAGGCGATTGAGCGGTACCGACGATGCTCAGCCGTCGTTTGTTGCTGTTGATGATGGCCTGAATCGTATCCCCGAGCTTGAGTCCGTGCGCAGCGGCGAACGCCTCGTTGATCACGACCTCGTTGGGTCGGCCGGGTTCGACCAATCGTCCGCGCCGCAGGACCAGTTGATTGAGATCCGGTTGACGGCCCTCCGGCACCGACACGAGGCGGCCCATCAGCGGCTCGGCGAAGCCGTCGACATCGAGCACGGCCTGCATGCTGATCCGAAGCTGGGTGCTCTGGACACCCTCTAAGGCGCGAATACGGCTGTCGAGGTGTAGCGGTGCCCGTTTGAGCGTGGCGAATACATGTCCGTAGCGGTACTGGTCGTAGTATGCGTTCGACGTGATGTGCAAGGCTTCAAACGTAGACAGGGACATGACGAGCAAAGCGACGCCCGAGGCGATTACGAAGCCGATCGACAGCACCTGTCCCTTCAGACGCCACAGGTCGCGGAGCAGCTTCCTGTCGAGGGTCTTGACGATCCCGCCTACCATTTGAGCTCCCGAGCCGGCACGCGATCCGTGTTCTGGTCGATGCGGGTAATCCGGCCGTCGGCAAGATAGACGACCCGATCCGCCATACCCGCCGTAACCGAGTTGTGGGTGATAATCGCCGTCGTCGTACCGAGTTCACGGTTCACGGTTTCAATGGCCTCGAGCACAATGACGCCCGTCTTGCTGTCCAGCGCTCCGGTTGGCTCGTCACACAGCAGGATGGCCGGCTGTTTGGCGATCGCGCGGGCAATCGCCACGCGCTGCTGCTCACCGCCGGACAGCTGTGCGGGGAAGTGATCGATACGCTCTCTGAGTCCGACGATACTGAGCGCATCGACAGGATCCAGCGGATCCTTCGCGATCTCGGTGACGAGCGCAACGTTCTCCCGCGCGGTCAAACTCGCAATCAGGTTGTAGAACTGAAAAACAAAGCCGACGTAGTCCCGGCGGTATGCGGTCAACTTCGCCTCGTCCGTCGCCGTAATATCCTCGTCCTGAAAGAACACCTGACCCCGGGTGGGTGTATCGAGTCCACCCAGGATATTGAGGAGCGTGGATTTGCCGCTCCCCGAGGCACCCAGCAACACCACCATCTCGCCTGCGTACAGGCCCAGATCGACGTCCCGAAGCGCCGTGACCTCTACCTCTCCGGTCCGGTACACCTTCGTCAGGCCTCTCGCCTGCAGCGTCGCAACCGGCGACGTTGTGTCTCTCGTCAAAATCGCCATTCGAATGCAATCGTTCCAAAATCGTTGCCCGATCCGGCCAACGGTGTCGACACGTTCGATGAGGAGTCCCAGAACGACAGATGCACGCCCCATCGACGTTGCGTGAAATGAAGGCCGACGATCGTCTGGCGCTGCCAGCGATCGTAATCGACGCTGTGCGTATCCCGCCAAAGACTGCCGTCCAGGAACACGAAGCGCTGCATGTAAATGCGCCGATGCACAAGCGATGCGTAGATCGAGGTGTGCGGACCCTGCCGGTGAGGAATCGTGGCGTCGTACGCAATGCTTCGGCCGATCGGATCGGGGACGAACGTGAAGCCGAACGGCACGTTCCAGCCTGCCCGAAACTCGACGGCAGCCTCGGCGAACGTGATGGCGGTACCCAACCCGAAGTCTGCGTCCAGCGCAACGTCCGCAGAGAAATGGCCCTTTGCTTCCGCACGCAGGACCTTCTTCTTGAACATGCCGTATGCGTTGATTGCCGGCTCGTCCGGAATCTGGTTGTCCCATCCCATCGGCTCCTCTGCGCCGATCAGGTCGTGGACCGCCGTTTGCACGGACTCCGCGCCGGACGAAGGCCCGACGACACCGGCGACCACGCCATAGCCGCGAAAGACATCGTCGTCGAAGGCGATCCAGTTGAATTCGATGCCGAGCGACCCGGCGTAGGGCACGTCGTCGACGATGAGTTCGGTCGCGGACAGATCGTTCGGGGTTTGCATGTTCTGGCCGATGGCCAAGGCGGCGCGCTTATACAATCCCGGCGACTTAAGGCCCGGCAGATGCTGGCCCACGGTCCTCCAACCCGGCAGGCCGATGCCCGTCCAGCTATCGGCTGCATCGCTGTGCCATTGGACGGAGGTGCCGTTCGTGAACTTGTCGTCCGAATTGACTAACAGGTCGTTGTCGTACTCGATGCGTATGCCGCCCTTTGCGACCGGCAGCTCTTCCGAGGAGAAACCGTACATCGCCGGCTCATGCATCGCGCATGCGGTGGCGAACGCCAGTATCGGCAGCGTCTTCGCAGTCCGCATCGACGGCGGCGTTGCCTCGCGACCGACTGCGTCCCGGCCAGTCCACCCACCGGAGGTGCAGCCGGATCCCTTACCATTGAGGGAAACCTGAGTTCGACGTGACTGTTTCGCGGGTACCGATTCCACGCTGTGGCGCCTCAGATACTCATCCAGAGCAACCACCCTCCCAGCACCAGGAGAGCGACTGCGCTGGCGGGTTGGAACTTCCGGAACGGTTGCGCCTGTCGCCGAATGCGCTCGGGAAAGCCGATCTTCACGATACCCTTGATCAGGGTCGTCCATCCGATAACGGTAATGACCGCTCGCCAGTCGGGCACCCAAAGGCTGTGCAGAATCACGGTCACCAAGCCCATTAGCAGTGTTATGTAACCGGTCGAGACCACGAAGGCGCGATCGTCGGTCATCTCGATGACCCTTCCGAGGAATCCGCTCACGAGGAAAAGTGAACCGAAGATCAGATAGAACGAGCCCCAGAGTCTCGCGAAGAATATCGAGATATCCATCGTCAAGCGCCTTTCGCGACGTTGCTCGTCTTCAGCCGGTCGACGCCACGATAGTCGCCATCTACGACCGGAAGGCTCTCGTTGAAGTAGTGCCAGACGAAGTCATCCGACAGGATGTCCCGGCAAGCATCGAGATTCCGAAGATCGAGCCTGGCCAGGGCAGCCATGCTCGGGTGCATCGCGTCATTCATCGCCTCCCCTCCCCCAATTTCGACGAATCGACCAGTGAGAACTACACTCCGTTGGCAAGGGTTCCGTGCCTGCCAGCAGATCGATCGCAATAGTTCCATTGCAGCTCTAGCACCGGGTTGGACGTTGACGAACGGCCCGGTGCTCCTGCGAAGGTGTGTCTCCGCAAGGGTCGAAGGAGGTACCCGGACACTACTGCTTTTCCGTCAGGACGACCGGGCGCCGGGTACCCGCCGCCGTGGCTCAGGGTAGCTGAGAGCCGGTATTCCCTGGATTGTGGAAAACCGAATACGGCGTGTACTCGGTGACACTTAACTGTCGACACGCGTAACGCGAAAGAACAGTCTCTTGGTCAGCTTGCACTCACGAATGCGAATCATTATCATTCGCATATGCCACAAGAACAGAAGGACTCGCGCCCCGGTCTCCCCCACGTCGGAAGACCGCTATCGGTGACCGAGCTATTCGGTTCGCGAAAAGAAATCACATTGGAATTCCAGGGCGAGATCTACCGTTTGAGGATCACCCGAAACGACAAGCTCATTCTGACCAAATAACGCCAGCCAGCCAGCATTTCGCCAGCGCGCCAGCAACGACACAGGAGAACCGCCATGTTGCGTTCAACCCTGGCGCTGCTCGCGTGCGCGGGGTCGGCTACTGCCCTCGCCGATTCCGCCGAAGCGCCCATCGAGGAAATCACGGTCGAGGCCGCCAAACTGCCGGTGGCGACGAACAATCTTGCCAGCCGAGTCTCGCTGATCGACAACGAGCAGATTCGGGCTCAGCTCGCACAGAACATTGACGAACTCGTCCGCTATGAACCGGGCGTCGACGTTGTCGACCAGGGCAGCCGGTTCGGTTTTTCCGGCATCAGCATTCGGGGAATCGGCGGCAACCGCGTCAAACTCGAAGTGGACGGCGTTCCCGTGGCCGATGCCTTCTCGATTGGCAGCTTCTCGAATGCCAGCCGCGACTTCGTCGACGTCAACAATCTCAGGCAGGTCGAGATTCTGCGCGGTCCGGCGTCGGCAACCTTCGGCTCGGACGCGATCGGCGGTGTCGTCAGCTTCATCACGCAGCGGCCCCGCGATGTGCTGGGCGAGCGCAACAGTCACTTCGACCTGACGGCGGGATACAACAGCGTCAACACGGGCGCGGTCCTGAGCGGCACCTACGCCGCGAAAGCCGGTGGCACTGCGGGCATGCTGCAGGCCACGCTGCGCGAGGGCGAGGAACGCAACGTGGGCATCGCCGATCCTCACGACGAACAAAGCCGCAATGTGCTGGCCCGAGTCGACTTCGGCGACGCGCTGGCCGGCGGGCTGGGCCTGACGTTCGAACACTTCGGCGCCGACAGCGTAACGGAGGTGGACTCGCTCGAGGGCGTGCAGGATTTCAGCCAGGCTTTCGGCTTTCCCTACGTCGTCGACACCAGCGTCGTTCGTGCGGATGATCGCCGCGAACGTGCGCGCGCGAGCGTCGGCCAGGAGTGGCTGGCGGGCAAGTTCGGGACGAGCTACCTCCGCTGGCGCGCCTACTACCAGAGCAGCAATACGACCCAGGACACGTTCGAGGCGCGCGAAACGACGATTGCAGGTTCGCCGGGCGCCGTCGAACGCAATCGGCGCTTCGAATTCGACCAGAACATGTACGGCATCGAGATCAATGCCGCGAGCGACTTCACGACGGGCAGAATCCAGCATCAACTCGCCTACGGACTCGAGTTCGAGCAGGCCGATACAGAGCAGCTGCGCTCGGGAACCGAGACCGACCTGTTGACGAGCGAAACGTCGAACCGGGTGGGGCCCGACCTTTATCCCCTTCGCGACTTTCCGAAGTCGACGACGCGCCGCAGCGGCATCTACATCGAAGACCATATCAGCCTCGGACCGATTTCACTGCTGCCGGGACTGCGTTGGGATCGCTATCAGCTTACGCCCGACCCCGACGACATCTTCACGCGCGCCAATCCCGGGATCGACGCCGTCAGCTTCGACGACGACCAGTTTTCGCCGAAGCTCGGTGTGCTCTGGCAGCTGACCGGCCAGACCCAGCTCTATGCGCAATACGCCGAGGGATTCCGGGCGCCGCCCGTCAACGACGTCAACGTGGGGTTCCGCAACGTCCAGTTCGGTTACACGGCGCTTCCGAATCCGGACCTCGTGTCGGAGTCCAGCCGGGGCTACGAAGTCGGCTTCCGCTATGCGGGCCCGAACGCGCGCTGGGACATTGCTGCCTTTACCACGCGCTACGATGACTTCATCCAGTCCTTGCAGGTCGTCGGAATCGACCGGATCAACCAGCTCCTGCTGTTCCAGTCCGTCAATGTCGACAAGGTCGAGATTCGCGGCGCCGAGTTCAGCGCCTCGTTCACACCTTCGTTCCTCGCCGACGGCTGGCGAATCGATACGGCCATCGCCTACGCCGAGGGCGAAGACCGCCTGACCGGACAAGCGATCAACTCGGTGGCGCCGCTCAACGGCGTGCTCGGCGTCGCATTCGACCACGGCTCCGATCGCTGGGGCGCGAGCTTCATTACGCGCGGCGCCGAGCAGCAGGATGACCTGGACGAGACGGACGGCGAATTGCTGAGCCCGGCAGGCTACGTCGTATTCGACACCCTCGCCTGGTGGCGGCCCACGGCCAATACGAGGCTGCGCGCGGGCGTTTACAACCTGACAGACGAGGCCTACACCGCCTATCTCGACGTCCAGGGCGTACCCGCGGACACACCATTTCCCGAACGCTTTCAGCGGCCCGGCCGCGAGATGAGTATCGCGTTCGACTGGACCTTTTGAATTGTAACCAGGAGTTGACCATGAACCATGCAAGTATCCCCACGTCGCTGGCGGCGTTCGCGCTTACGGCCTGCGCCGGAACGCCGCTCGAAACAATCGATACGGCAACGAACTACGATGTCGTCCAGAACCCGGGTTTCGAGGCCATCGCGCGGGCGGAGTCGGACGTCGAGCGGGACCGGCGCGCCATTCTCGCCATGCAGGGGGACTACCGCGTCGACTTCAACTTCACCGAGACCGTGCCGTTGAAGGCGGGCTACGAAAAGCACGATGACAAGACGACGGGCGGGTACGAAACCGTCATTGTCGTTGAGGATTCGCCGGACCGGATCGTACTGCAGCACCTGCTCGTCAGCCCGGGCGGCCACGTGATCAAGCACTGGCGCCAGGACTGGTACTTTGAGGCGAAGGAGCGCTTCGAGTTCGTGGCTGACCAGGAGTGGGCGATTCGCGCCCTGGCTCCCGAGAAAACGGCCGGCGCCTGGACGCAGTGCGTGTTCGAGGTCTCGGATGCCCCACGCTACTGTGGCACCGGCAAATGGAATCACCGCTACGGCGTCTCGACGTGGACCAGCGACAGAACCTGGCGACCGCTGCCGCGACGCGAATACACCCGGCGAGACGACTACAACGCCATCAACGCGGAGAACCGGCACACCGTGACACCGCATGGCTGGACGCATGAACAGGACAACACCAAGACCGTGCGCGACGGCCGGAAGACCGAGGCAATCCTGGTCCGCGAGTTCGGCTTCAACGATTACCGAAACATCGACGGCTACGACTTTTCACCCGCGATGGCGTACTGGGAGCGCACGGGAGACTACTGGGCGCTCGTACGGCAAGCCTGGCACGATCGCATGCAAAGCGGCACCACGTTGCGCCTGCTGACCGACGTCGACGGCATGCCGATCATCGAGGGTACGTTCGAGCAGGCCGAGCAGGCCGCGAACCTGTCGCAGGAACAGCAGTTGCAGGCCATCGATGAGCTGCTAAGCGAGTGGAGCGAGTCGGCCAAACTGCTTACCCGGCGCTAGTCGGCCGTCTCCTTAGATCAGGTTGTAGATCAGTACCGCGCCGACCCCGACCGGCGTAAGGTAACGCAGCAGGAATCGCCAGATCTCCAGCAGCCGCGACTCGCCCAGACCCAGTTCGTCTGCGAGCGCTTCGCGTGACAGCACATGCCCGGCATAGATCGCGATCAACAGGCCACCGAGCGGAAGCAACAGGTTCGAAGTGACGAAATCGAGAAAATCGAAGAGGTTCATGCCGAAGACCGTCACGTCGGCGGCAACGTTGAAGGCGAGCACCGAGCTAATGCCCAGCATCCAGATCGACGTGCCCATGACTGTCGTGGCCTTTGGCCGCGTCCATGCCCGGCGCTGCTCGAGATACTCGACGACCGGCTCGAGAATCGAAATCGTCGAAGACAGGGCGGCGATCGCCAGGAACAGGAAGAACAACATGGCGACGAGGCTGCCGCCCGGCACCTCGGTGAAGGCGATGGGCAGCGTCACGAAGATCAGACCCGGGCCGGCGCCGGGCTCCAGTCCCTGCGCGAATACGATCGGGAATATCGCAAGGCCGGCGAGGAGTGCGACCAGGGTGTCCAGTCCGGCGATCGCGAAGGATGCTTTGCCGATGGAGACGTGCCGCTTGAGATACGAACCGTAGGCCATCATTGCGGTCATGCCGACACTCAGCGTAAAGAACGCATGGCCAAGCGCCACGAGCACGGCCTCCCAGCTCAAGGCCGAGAAATCGGGCTTGAACAGGAAGGTGATGGCGCTCGTGAACCGTCCGGTCGTTGCGGCGGCATAAACGACGAGCGCAATCAGCAGCAGGAAGAGGCCAGGTACCATCCAGCAGACAGCACGTTCCAGGCCGCTGCGAATCCCTCCAGCGACGATCAGCATCGTGATGCCCATGATCAGCGTGTGCCCGGCAAGCAGTGCGGCAGGGCTGGCCAGCAGGTTCGCGAACAGGTCGCCCATTGCCAGAGCGACATCGTGAGACTCGCTGCCTGCCGCCGCAATCTGTCCGTCCACGACGAACCAGAGGTACGAGAGCGACCAGCCCGCCACGACGCTGTAAAACGAGAGGATCAGGAAGGCACAGCCGATACCAATCCAGCCGATGACTCGCCAGTTTTTGGAGTGACCCTCGCGAGCGGCCAGCGATTCGAAACTGTGAATGGGACTGCCGCCGCCCCGCCGGCCGATCATGATTTCCGCTGCCAGTATGGGCAATCCGATGAGTCCGATGCAGGCGAGATAGACGAGTACGAAAGCGCCGCCCCCGTACTCGCCCGCGATGTACGGAAACTTCCAGACGTTGCCGAGCCCGACAGCGGAACCCGCGGCAGCCAGGATGAACGCCATACGTGATGACCAGCCGCCCGCATGACGCCGCCCGAGCAGGCGGGCTCCACGAAGCGATTCGGCGCTTGAATTCATGACGCCACCTGGAGTGCTTCGATCCTGTCGGCGACGACGCAGTCGGCGATTGCCGATATGTGCCGCAGGTCAGATCCGCAGCAACCGCCGAAAACGTTGACCCATGGCATACGGTCGGCCAACTCCCGATAAAGCTGCGCGAGCTCGGCCGGATCCCCGGCATCCAGCGTATCGGCCGCATCGAGTTCGGCGTGACTGCAGCGCGAGGAATTGCAGCGAATGCCTCGAATGCGCCGGGTCCATTCGCCGCGCCGCAGTGCGTGCCGAAAATGATCGGGATGCGCGCAGTTGATCATGAAGTACGCGGCGCCGGAGTCGGTCTCCGCATCGACTTCGTCGACGGCCTCGCCTATCGGCTGACCGGTTGGCAACCTGCCGTCGGTCTCCACGGTAAAGGACACGACAACGGGCAAGCCCTCGCTTCTCGCCGCGCGCACGAGTCCGATTGCTTCCGAGCTTTGTGTGAACGTCAATGCAGTGATCATGTCGACGTCCGTCCTTGCCAGCCACGCAATCTGTCGACCGTGGTGGCGTTCGGCCGCCTCGGCCGAAACCCGTGTCTCCGGGGCGTAGGCGTCGCCGCAAGGTCCGATTACGCCGTTCAGGACGATCGGTCGACGGTTGCCCGCAAACTCATCTCGCAGATCCGCAATGAAATCGATGGCTTCGCGATTGATTGCGGCAAGTTCGTCCGCCGTGCTGCCAAGCGCCTCCGACCAGTAGGCGTGCGCTCTCCACGTTGGGCTGTCGAGAATGAAACCGACGTCATGCCGATCGGCCAGTGACAGAAAACCCCGGAAGTAGCGGGCAAGGGCACAACGTCCTGCAGAGTCGTGCAGCAGCGTATGAGCCGCGAACTCGCGAATCTCGATGCCGTGATTGAAAATCAGATCGGTCTCGAGGCCGGCATCGGTCAGGAAGAGCCCGCCCTCGAGCTGGGGCAGGTGTTTTCGATAGTCACGCATGGCTTGTCTCCTCGGTTTCTGCGAAAACCGGGGAAACCCTAGAGAGTTGCCGTTGGGCCGAGCGTGGTGTCAACCGTGGAATTCTGACCTTGTCCCCGTGGTATTCTGTCCCTGTCGACGGCAGATTCGCTTGGCCATCAACACTCCCTTGAGTGTCAGTCCATCGCCGACCGCATATTCGATGTGCTCGGATCCCGTGTAGCCGTTTGCCCGGTAGAGATGCTCGCCGCCAACGGTCGCTGCCAGCTCGAGCGAGCGGAAACCGCCCAGACCGGCGGCCTTTTCGCAGCAAGCCAGTAGCAGCGAAGCAAGACCCCTGCGCGCATACCGCGGATTCACGAAAAACGCTCGAATTCTCGCGGAGTCCCTGGCCGGATCGAGCCGTTCGGCGCTTCGGGCCTGCCCGTCGTCGGCTCCGTAGAGAGTACGCCTGAAACTCCAGCCGCCGCAGGCGGCCAGGTCCTTGCCCACCAGCACCAGATAGTAGGTCCTGTCTGCAATGAGCTGCCTGTCCAGGCCCCAGGCGCCGCTTCGGAGCGCGGCCTCAACGGCGTCAGGCGGATGGTCGTTCGCCCCGAGTTCACGCGCCGATAGCGAAATCAGGCGCGCTATCGCCGGGCAATCCTCCGGCAGGGCCGGTCGGATACTGAGTTCCGGGGTCATCGCTCGCGTCGCTCCATTGCTGCGCCAGCGACCGATCCTGATTCGTGGACGTTGGAACGAGCGTTGTCGCGAACGTGGTTTTTCGCTTTGCGGAGTTATTCTCTCGCGATGAACTCGCGCACGGCATCGACGAATAGCTGAGAGGCCGGCTCGCGACCCAGGAGCAGGTGACCATCGCTTTCGAGCCCGAGAAACTCGGCATCGGCGATGCTCGCGGCGATGTCACGGCCAGTCTCCACGGGAATGCGGCGGTCCCCCAGAGAGTGAATCACGAGCGTCGGAACCTCGAGTTGCCGTAGCCGATCTCTGACGTCGATGTCGCCGAACGCCGACAGAAAGCGAACGGCGTTTTCCGGCGAAGTGGTGCGCCGTTGGAATTCGTTGAACCAGCTCAGCTCCTCAGCCGTTGCACCTGGCATGAACGTCGATGAGAAGATCTGCCGGTATGCTGGATTGTCCTGCCCCCACCCGGTCTGCGTCAGTGTCATGACGGCCTCACGCTCTTTGAGGATTTCATCGCTTGCCCCGATTCGCCACCCCGACGCATAGGCGCCAAACAGAATCAGGTGGGAAACCTTCTCCGGGTATCGGATTGCGTACTCGATCGAAACCGCGGCGCCCTGCGATATCCCAAGCAAAGCGAATCGATCGAGCGCCGCCGCGGCGACGACAGTTTCGAGGTCCGCAACGAACGCATCGAAGGCGATGGTGTCCACGTCCCAGTCAGATAAGCCATTGCCGCGCTCGTCGTAGCGAATGAAGCGATGATCTTTTGCAAGTTCACGAAAGAGCGGGCTCCAGATCGGCGCGTCCCAATCGAGTTCCAGGTGGCTCAGCCAGTTTGCCGCCTTGACGATAGGCGATCCCTCACCCACCGACGCATAGGCGATTCGCACACCGTCGTTCGACGTGCAGAACTGGATCTTTTGCCGCGCAAGGATCTGCCGAACCGGCTCCGGAGGCGGCTCCGCCTGTTCCGACCCCGGTTCGCCGGTCGTGGCGCGCGCGGCGGACGACCAGGCGATTCCTGCGTTACGAAATCGTTTGGCAAGCTCCTGCGTTAGCCGCGTCAGCTCACTCCGAGCGCCGGTTTGCTCCAGCCGTGTAAGCAACAGCGTAGCCGCTTCCGCGTTGAACGGATCGCAGTCGACCCAGGCTCTCGCCCAGTTCAGCGAACGGTCCGGCGGAATCTCCGGATGGCGCGCCAATCGACGCAACACGGCGCCGCGCAGCCGCGTGGCGTCCTCTCGCTCCGCGATCAGCCACTCCTGAAACAGCGCTTGATTCGGCAAATCGATCCCGTCCAGGAGGGGTTCTCCAAGTTGCTCCGCGAGTTCGTGCAAGCGACTCAGACTCGAGTCGGGGGAGTCGAGCTCGCTCGCGATCGATCGTAGATCGATGTCCAGATCCGACGTTCGAAGCGTGACCCGTTCGCGATCGGCGACCAGTCTCTGCGTCGTGTCGTCGTTGACGAGCGGCCGCATCTTGCTCAGCGACCAGCGCAGTGCGCCGCGAGGATCGTCCGGAACCGCCCAAAACACTTCGCACAGACGATCGCGGCGGTGGGGTCGCGCCGTAAGCGCAAGATAGGCCAGTAGCGCGCGAGTCCGCTTGGACGCGGGAAGCTCTATAGCTCGGCCATCGTGCTCAATCGTCAGCTCGCCCAAAGTGCGAATCGATATCTGCGCCATCATTTGTTCCGGTTGGCTGGAATCGGGGCCAGTGGCACTGGCCTGGATTTGGGGGGACGATTTGACACGGTGACGGCTTCCGCCCACCGGTTTGGCCCGCATACGTCACCGATTTGCGGGCTACCAGTGTGTGCGTTCGTGACGTTTCCGTGCTTGCCGACTGCCGGGAGTATTGTCGATCCTTCCCCTGGTGTCCTATCCGGAATAGCCGTAACCGCTAGCCCCCGCTTTCGGCGATTTCCTTGAGGCGCGCGAGGCCGTTTTCGTAATCGGTGCCCACCCAGCTGTCCATCATGAGCCCCATGTAGCGGCCGACGAGGTTGTCGAGATTGGCGTCGAAACCCCAGGTCACGCGCGTGCCGCCGTCTGCCTCCTCGAGCGCGAATGTCGCGTACGACGGTGAATCGAAGCCGTCGAACGTGAGCTTGGTCCTGACCATCGTGGTCGGCCGGCTCTCGATGATTTCCTGCGCGCCGCTGCCGACGTTCGGATCCTCACTGCGCCAGGCCATTTTCGATCCGACGCCCGTGTCCGGGCCGCTGAACTCGTACTCGGTCGCCGGGTCCTTGGCGGCCCACGGGGACCACCGGTTGAACTCGCGAAAATCGTTGATCATCGCAAAGACGGTGGCCTGGTCAGCGTCGATGACGGTGCTGCGCTCGACATGCTGTTCCGATGGCAAAAACTGACCGACGACAACGACGGCCAGGACCAGCGCGATCACGATCGCGAGCAGAGCTTTCATTATTTTCACGTCCCCTCCTCCAAGGCAGACTGCCTACTCCCCGGGTATTGGACAGGAGTGTAGCAGCCGGGTTTCGGTGAGAGGCCGCCGGGTCACGGAATCACGGATTCACGGGTCTCAGCTGGTGCTCTACGACGTTGTTGCCGACGGACTCGCCGAGACGCACGCCTTCGACGGAGTCGTACCTGAAGTGTATACCGAGATAGATCCTGGATAGCCCGCACTGCATGGCCGCCTCCGAGAAACTCTCGAAATCGCGCGTCGGCGGATGCATTTCGATCTTGCCCGAGAACGGTCCTGCTACATCGACCATGGGTATCCGCATCGCGAACGCGTAGTCCTTTCCGAATACATCCTCGAACGCGGTCATAGCGGCGGCGCATGCCGTGCCGTGGGCCGACGGATAGGACGGAAAGGCGTAGGTATGACGATGCGTGTTGGTCCAGGTTTCCTCAGCCTGCGTATCGGGATTGCCATCGTTTTCGGCCCAGCGGATGGCCGTGTAGGGTCGCCAGTGATTGTAGTGAAACTTGTTGTCGAAACTGCTGACGTAGCCGTCGAATATGGCCATGTTGAGTAAGGCCAGCAGCCGCACGGCATCCTGCAACGAGAGATCTTCCCTGTCGATGAGATCACGGGCGAGTCGATTGTGTGAGCTTTCGGCAAAGTCCTTCCACCACAGCGCGATGTGCGTCTGGTCCGGCGTCCTGCTCATGCTCTGGAAACGGCCGATCTCCCTGACCTCGTCGAAGGCCCGCGTGTAGGCGTCGGTGGATATATCGGGCGGCGGAGGCGCCCGAAACTGGCCCGGGCGTTCCAGTGCGAAGCCTCTCGCCTTCGCCCAGCCCGCTCCGAAGACGAAACCCCGGGGCGTGCCGCTGTGCTCCTGGAACTCGGCGTACACGCCCGGCGCCATCGGGTGCCAGCGGTACTCGGCGTCCCTGTCCCAACCATCTCCCTCCCGCTTCTCGAGGATCGCACGCGCCGCGGCCTCACCGAGTTGCCGTCCCGCCTGACGAGACTCGCCTGCGCCTGTACTTCCCCGCCATCGGTCGCGCAGCATCATCAGCCTGTCCAGCGCATCGGGATACTGCTCCGCCGCTACGGTGAACGCAGCCTCGGAGGCCGCGACAAGCGGGCTCGCGCCCGGTGCGGCTGCCTGATACGCATAGTGCTCGTAGCTCGGGTCGATCGAGTTCAGTGCGTCATGCATCGCGATGTGCATCATCGTGACCGTTCGAAGCCCCTTGAGCGTCAGGAAGCCGTCTTCGGCCTCGGCTATCTCGAGCACGGCCCGATTCCACTCCGTTGCAAGCGCCGCATTGCCGGCTGACGAAACGGCGCTCGACAGGCCCAGGGCAATGGCGGCCAGAACTGCCGCTATCCTGTTGGCATTCATTGTTGTCCTCCCATGCTTTGCCCGCGTGAATCACCCTATCGCCGACGCAGTCCTTGGACTACTCTTGTTTTTGTAGTGGTTACGATCGACCGCGCCATGGCAAGCAAGACCGGAAAAACACCGTCCTACGGCCAGTACTGCCCGCTCGCCCTCGCCGCCGAGCTGCTATGCCGGCGATGGACCATACTCGTCATCAGCCGGGTCATCGACGGCGCGAGGAACTTCAACGAGATCCACGACGGCGTGCCGAAGATCTCTCCGAGCCTGCTCTCGACGCGCCTGTCCGAGCTCGAACACGCCGGTCTCCTCGTGCGGCGCAAGATGCAACGCGGGAATCGCTACCGCTACGAGCCGACCGAAGCGGCCATGGAACTCGCAGAGCTGATCGACCAGATGGCAATCTGGGGACAGCACTGGTCGCGCGACATGGATATGGACGACCTGGACCCGGCATTCCTGGCCTGGAGTATGTCGCTCAGGATGAATACCGAGGCGATGCCTGAGGGCCGGACGGTCGTCGAGTTCGAGTTCTCGGGGACTCCGACCGAGTTTCGTCGCTTCTGGCTCGTCAACAACGACGGCAAGGTTGACATGTGCCTGAAGGACCCGGGCTACGAAACGCATCTGCTTGTACGGTCCGACATGCGACGCTTCGTCGAGGCCTGGCGCGGCTTCCGCGATCTTCGCGAGGAGATTCGAAGCGGCAAGATACGGCTGGCGGGCCCGCGTCAGCTCGTGACGTCGTTTCCGGACTGGTTGCTGCTCAGTGCGCTGGCACCTTACCGGCGCCGCGTGAGCGGGCGCGAGAGCCGTCTGTATGCGACGAAGTAAACGGTGAGGTTGAACGACGGCTATCTGCTATCGCTGCCGCGCACGGCTCACCGTTCGGCTAGTCGGGTCTAAACGAGGGTTCACTCGGCGCCGGCAATGCCGACTGCCGCGTCAGGCTTGCGCAGCCGCCATCCGACCGCAACCAGCCAGGACGCAAGCGCTGCCTCGAGAACGAATACGAGGATCGGGCCAATCAGATCCGGATACGAGCTGATAACGGAGCCCGCGGCAACGATAAACCCAAGGTAGGCGATGGCTGTCCACCCCGCACTGTTGAGCATGGCGAGCGACCAGCACAGGGCAGCGCCAGCCATGACAAGCGATACGAGGTGATAGCCGCCGAAGTACAGGGACGCCAACAGCTCAGCGTCTTCGGGACGCGTCAACGAAATGCCGTGTATCGGGTACACGAATCGTCCCTGGACGATTCCAAGCACGAGGCAAACGATGCTCCCGGCCACGAGAAAAGCGCTTCCGGCTGTGGCCTTCATAGGCGCGGCGCCAGCAAAAACCTGTTGGACACCGTAGAAGCCGGCGATCAGGAGTCCCGCGCCGATCACCAGGGCTTCATTGCCCAGCATCATGAGCAGCCGGGACGCATCGATCCAGCCGAGAATCGCTGTTCCGGTCGGCGGCGGTGGCCCGACGGCTAATGCGACTGCAGCTCGCCCGAGGAAGCAGAATCCGCCAAGAACGAGGCACCAGGCGAAGGCAGGGATGCTCCGCGTACTATTGCCTACGCTGCGCAACGACTACCCTCTCTCAGGCGCCGCGAGTCGCAAAACGCCAGGACGATGAGCTGGCAACTGCGACTGGCCGGGTTTATGCCGTCGCGCCTCACTGGAGCGGCTTCCGAAAGCAAACGATGCGCTCGACCTCTCGATAGCCCAGGGCGCGGTGGGCGTCGATGCTCGGGCCGTTTTCGAGTTCGGTATCGCTCGCCATTTCTGTCATGCCCAGAGAACGTGCCCACGCTTCGGCGGCCGCCATGAGACTTGCGCCCACGCCCTTCCCGCGATATCCGGGGTCCACCCACCAGCCTTCGACGTAGCCAACCGGCGACGAAGTACAACCCTCCGCGTACGCTCGTGTACTGGCTTCAACGAAACCGCAGACCCGTCCCGGTTCGCACTCCGCAACGAAGGTCGCGATCTCATTGCCCGCGACTTCGAAATACCGGTTGAGCTCGTGCGCGTGATCGCCCGGCGATTCGGGCCATAGCTGCCGGCGCATTCGTAGCCACTCTGCTCGGTCACTGGCTGTCGCGGGTCGGATGTTCATCACTGGCATCCTTAGACACGCTCATGCGCGTCGGTTCAATACTCTGCACCGGATCAGCGCTCGAGCTTTTTACGCGGGGAAAACCGGGCGCAACCGCCGAGATATCGACCGGCAGGTATAATGTGGCCTTGCCGCTCTCGTCTCGCCCGAGACGGCTAGTGAACTGACAACCTGACGCACTCTCGGAGGAGCAAAGTGAAGTACGTGGTCGTTTCCGCCTTAACGTTGATCCTGTTAGCTTCGTCCGCCCGCGCCGACAAATCGGAGGACGAGCGGCAAGCGAAGCAGGCCGAACTCGACGCGGCCTGCGAGGCAGCCCGTGAGGTGAAGCTGGCCCAGGAACGGGCAAGGCACATCGAAGAATGTGTGGAGACAGAGCTGCTCGAAGATCGGGAAACCTGCGAACGCTTCTACGCGGACTACGGCGAAAGTGCGGCCAGGCGAGCGCCCCTCTTTTACGACCTCCCCGAGTGCGAGAAGGCCCATGAGTTCAGAAACAGCTACAGGAACCCGGACGCAAAGCAAAAACCCGTACCGTCTGGCCGTCTTGTAGCATATCTCGACCCCGGTGCCGCCAGGGTTCTTCCGCGCAGGTAGGGCTACCGTCGCAATCTGGAGACACTTGTTTGTGTCTACATCACGTGACTATGCTTTCCGTCCATGGCACTGATGGAGAGCGAGATGTTTGAGAGGGACAAGAAAGACGACACCGTCGACCCAAATACCGAATTCCGGGGCGAAGCAAGCAGCGGCACCGGCTCGCAGCGCTCCAGGCCGGCCGCCGCCGGCCGCGACGTGGCCGTTATCGGCGGTTCCATTCAGATCAACGGCGACCTGCGCGGCAATGAGGATCTGCGCATCGAAGGCGACGTAAGCGGTACGGTCAGGCTCGAGAACAGCGCGCTCACGATCGGCAAGGGCGGCAAAGTGAAAGCGGGCGTTTACGCCAAGTCGATTGCCGTCGACGGCGAGACCAAGGGCGATCTGCATGCCACCGAGTGCGTGAGTATTCATGCAAATGCCAAGGTTCAGGGCAACATCATCGCGCCCCGGGTCAGCATCGTGGAAGGCGCGCACTTCAAGGGATCGATCGAGATGGATCCGAAGGAAGTCGAGAAGGCGCTGGGTACGTCGATGCCCGACAACAAAAAGCAGGCGGACGCGTCGAAGAAGTCCGCCGACGCAAAGCCCGCACCGCAGCAGCCCGCGGCGAATGCCAGCACGGCATCCAATCGACAGGCCAAGTCCGCGTAAGCAATCGTGTTGCAATCCCTGCGCCCGGCCGGCGCGGGTGTGTCGCGGGCGGAAGAGGCGCCATTCCAGGCACCGCTGTTCAACGACCTCATCGCCGGCCTGGATCAAGACAAGCGGCATGTCGTGCTCGATCTCGGCGCCGCGTCGACGGCGACCCTGGCTCTGCTTGGCCGGTCGCGCTGTCGCGTCGAGATCGTCGACCTTGCACACTTCGGCGGCGTGGAACGTCTGAACTCCGCGGAGCCCGGTGACGAGCTCGCGAGCGTCGCCGAATCGCTGTTGCCAAATCGGCAAACGGCCGATCCGATCGACCTGGTCCTGTGCTGGGACCTGCCCGACTACCTGTCGCCCAAGGCGCTCGCCGCACTCATGAAGGCGATCGGTGCACGCACGGCGCCGGGCGCACTCGCCCACTGCATCACGGCCTATTCCGACAGAGAAATGAGGGAGCAGCCCGGACGCTTCGTGCCCGCCACGGATGGCGCTCTCGTCAATCGCAACGCCGCAGGCGATCTCATTCCTGCCCCGCGCCACTCGCCCGATGACCTGTCCAGCAGCATGGACCGCTTCGTAATCGATCGAGCGCGGCTGTTGAGCAACGGCATGCAGGAGTTCCTGCTTCGATCGTAGCGGCCGAAACCGTCAGCTCGCGCAATCGCTATCAACGGTGCCGTTCGCAGCACTCCAACGGCTGAACCGGATCATTCGGTCGGCTGGCCCCGCCAGACGTAGCTTTCGACCGCCTGTGGCGCGGCGATTCCCGAGTTCGGAAACACGCATGCGGCACCCGGGTTGGCCTCCCGCTCGAAGTCGCATTTTTGGAGTACTTTGATCGAGGCCGCATTGGCCGGGTGACAGAGCGCGTAAAGCCGCTCGAGCCGCACGGCCGCGGACAGCTCGGTAATCGCTCGCAGCGCCTCGGTAGCGAAGCCTCTTCCCCAGTACGTTCGGGCGATCACGTAGCCCGTGGAGGCGCAATCGTCGGATTCGAATGCGAGGCCCGTGCTGCCGATCAGCGCGCCGTCTTCCTTGTGAAAGACGAGATATGGACCGCCCGGCGCCGTGCGCCACGCCGCGTCGCTGAACGTAACGAAGTCTCGCGAGTCATCGACGCTCTCGTGTATCGGCCATGCGAGGTATTGGCCGATCGACCGGTCACTTGCATACGCCGAGAATACTTCGGGCGCGTCCGACATTGCCGGGCGACGCAGTCGCAGGCGCTGTGTCGAATACTCCGTCGGGCATTTCATGCGAACCAACGACTCAGGCAACCAGAACCTATCTCAAACGAGACAGCTTCTAGCTCCCGGATCGAACCGGCCGCACGACATGCGGCTCCTGCCGCTCGTAAGCCCAGCGGTTGATCGGCTCGATGTAGCGCTCGGTGATGCCTCGCAGTTCAGACTCGAGTTCGTGCCACTGCCGCTCGAGATCGGCCTGCCGTATGCGCATTCCTTCGGTGACCGGGGCGCCGGAGTCGTCGATTGTATCCATCAGGAATCTGAGCTGGCCGTCGAACATCGTCGCCCAGGCGTCCTCGTCTTCGTAGGTCTCGTGCTTGAGCTGGGTGACCTTCGCCTCCCATGCGCCGATACCGTCGATGGCCTGCTCCCCGAGCGCCTTCAGCGCCACATCGTCGTGCTCGGACATGAGGTAGCTGATCTGTGCGCGGGCCTGGCGCGCATCGTCCAGGGATTGCAGGGATACGGACAGCAGCGCCTTGACGTCGGCGAGCGTCTGCACCCAGTCGGCGATCTCGGTGTCCGCCGCGAACGAGCGCGGGTCTTTCCTTACCGTGAACGAGGCCTCACTCGTGGCATCGCCCAGCGTAAGGCGCGCCGTGTATCGGCCCGGCGCCACGCTCGGGCCGTCGTAGCCCGCGTGCAGCAACAGCCCGTCGATGCAGCGCACATCCTCGGACTTGAGATTCCAGCCCCACTTGTTGAAGCCCTGCTCGACGGGAGCGTATTCGTGTTCGATCGGGCGACGCGGGTCCTCGTTGCCCTTCTCGCAGCGTTCCTGGTCGCCCTCGGCGCTCGACATCGTACGGATGACGTCGCCGCCTGCATCGAGGATCTCGATCGTGAGCTCGGCGTCCTCGTCAACCTCGTCGCGGATGACGTAGTAGAGCGGCACGTCGGGCGACGGATTGGCGCCCTCGAAGTCGCCGGGCCGGCTACCCGGCTTGCCCATCGTCCAGGTCGGCGGCGTGTACAGGTGCAGCGCTTCATCGGCGAGTTCGTTGCTTGCCTGGCGCACGGCCCACAGCTCGTCGAGGACCCAGAACGCCCTGCCCTGCGTGGCCACCGCGAGGCCGTCCTCGCGAGCCCTGAGATCGGTGATCGGCACGGCCGGCAGGTTCAGGCCGAACGATTGCCACTCGCGGCCGTCGTCGAAGGAAACGAACATGCCCTTCTCGGTACCCGCGTAGAGCATGCCTCGTACGACCGAGTCCTCGCGCACGACGCGCACGAACGCACCGTTGGGCAGTCCCTTGTCGATGCGCCTCCAGCTGCGGCCGTGGTTCGTCGTCTTGTAAACGTAGGGATTGAAGTCGTTGAGCTTGTAGCCCGTCACGGCAAGATACGCCGTACCTTCCGCATGCGGGGACAGATCGATCGCGTTGATCATGGCCTCGCCTCGGTGCGGCGGCGAGATGTCCGTCCAGTTATCGCCACCGTCGCGCGTCAGGTGCAATAGCCCGTCGTCGGCGCCTACCCAGATCGTGCCTTCCTCGTTCGGGCTTTCCTCGATCGCGAAAATCGTGTGGTAGAACTCCGCGCCGACGTTCTCGGGCGTCAACGGTCCGCCGTTCCGCCCCATATGCTCGGGATTGTTGCGCGTGAGGTCCGGGCTCACCTCGGCCCAGCTGAGCCCTCGGTCGGTGCTTTTCAGAAGGAACTGCGTACCGTAGTAGATCGTGTCGCGGTCGTGCGGGCTCGTGATGACGGGCGGGTTCCAGTTGGCGCGGTACTTGAGGTCCTTCGAGTCCATGCCGAACACCATCTCGGGATACGGGATGATGTAGCGCGTCTTCCCGTTGTCGTGGTTGTACTCGGTCAGCGTGCCGTTGATCGTCGTGGCGTAGACGAGCGTCGGGTCGTCGGGATCGAACGCGATGTGCGCGCTCTCGCCGCCGCCGACGGCATAGAAGTCCTCGACACCGATGCCGCCGTCCCACGCGTAGCTCGCAATCGACACGGTCGAGTTGTCCTGCTGCCCGCCGTACAGCCGATACGGGTCCTGGTTGTCGGTAATGATGCGATAGAACTGCGCGGTCGGCTGATTGTTTATCGAGCTCCAGGTCTCGCCGCCGTCGAACGTGATGTTGGCGCCGCCGTCGTTCGCGTTTATCAGGTTGTCGCCGTTCGCCGGGTTGAGCCACATGTCGTGATGATCGCCGTGCGGCGCGTCGACCTTGTCCCAGTCGTCGCCGCCGTTGACCGATTTGTAAAGCGCCGTGTTCATGGCCCAGACCGTGTCGGCGTCGGTCTGGTCGACCGCGATGTGAATGTAATACCAGGCCCGCGACCACAGCGCGCGATGGCCGTTCACGAGCGTCCAGCTCTCACCACGATCGTCGCTGCGCCACACGCCGCCCTCGCCCGGGCCGGCCTCGACGATCGCGTAGACCCGGGCCGGATCGGCGGCGGAGACGGCGATACCGGTCTTGCCAATCAGTTCTGGCAGACCGCCTTCGAGCCGCTCCCAACTGTCGCCCGCGTCGACGCTCTTGTAGATGCCGCCGCCCTCGCCGCCGGACTTGATGAACCAGGGCTTGCGGCCGTGGTGCCACATGCCGGCGTAGAGGATGCGCGGGTTCGTGGGGTCCATCGTGAGGTCCGTGGCGCCCGTGTCGGCGTTCACCTCGAGCACGAGCTCCCAGGTCTCGCCGCCGTCTTTCGTACGGTATACGCCGCGTTCCGGGTTCGGCGCCCAGATCTGGCCCTGCACGGCGACGTAGGCCAAATCCGGATCGGTCGGGTGAATCTGAATCTTCGCGATCTGGCCTGCCTCGGGCAGGCCGACGAACGTGAAGGTCTCGCCCGCATCGGTCGACTTCCAGATTCCCTCGCCCTGGGAGGTCGTCACGCCGCGAATCGGCGCCTCGCCGGTGCCCACGTAGATGACGTTGGGGTCGGACGGCGCGACGCCGATGGCGCCGATCGTGCCGACGGGAATCTGCTCGTCGGAGATGTTCTCCCAGGTCTGGCCGGCGTTGACCGTCTTCCAGACGCCGCCGCCGGTTGCGCCCATGTAGTAGAGCTGATCATCGCCCGGCACGCCGTGGACCGTCGTGACTCGACCGCCCCGCCACGGGCCGATGAGGCGGTATTCGAGGCCATCGATCAGCGATTCTTCGACGGCCTCGGCAAGAGCGGGATTCGAGGGCAGGAATGCAGCGGCCAAAAGGCCGGCAGCAGCAACAATCCGGCGCATGGGGTATTCCCTCTTGTTCTAAATTCTGCGCCGGAGTCTACGGTACCCAACCACGAAGCGCTATCGGCGCCCGTCCGGCCACAATTGCAAGCCCCGGCGCCGGCGGAAAACGCTATGCTCACTCGTCGATATCCATTACCAACTCGGGAAACCCCGAATGCAGAAGCGTGTACTCCTCTCATGGAGCAGCGGCAAGGACTCGGCGTGGACGCTGCGCACGCTGCAGCGGGACCCCGGTGTCGAAGTCGTTGGTCTCCTGACGAGCTTCAACCAGTCAGCCGGCCGCGTCGCCATGCATGCGGTGCGGCGACAGCTCGTGGAGTCACAGGCAGAGGCCGCAGGATTACCGCTGCACGCGGTTGAGTTACCCTGGCCGTGTCCCAATGGCGCCTATGAAGAGGCGATGGCCGACACCCTGAGCGAACTACGGCCATCCTTTGACGCAGTTGCCTTCGGCGACCTGTTCCTCGAGGATATCCGGGCCTACCGCGAATCGACGATGGGTGAACTCGATATCGAGCCGATGTTCCCGCTCTGGCGCCTGGATACGGGTGCGCTCGCGAGGGATATGATCGCGGGCGGCTTGAAAGCGATCGTCACCTGCGTCGACCCGAAGCAGTGCTCGGAGACCGTAGCGGGACGTTCATTCGACATCGACATGCTCGAGCAGCTCGGAGACGAGGTCGACCCTTGTGGCGAGAACGGCGAGTTTCATACCTTCGTCACGGCAGGCCCGATGTTCTCGCAGCCCATTCCCGTCAAGGTAGGCGACGTCGTCTGTCGAGACGGCTTTGTTTTTGCAGACGTTGTGCCGCAGTCGGCTGGCGCGGACCAAGCCGGTCGCTAGCCAGAGCGCCTCGCCAGCAGCGTTGCTCCGAGCGCCAGGAGCGCCGGCACGGCCTGCACGAAGAATATCGAGGGCTTGGCCGTGATCGCCCCGAAAACGCCCGCCACGACAACGCAGGCGAGGAAAAACACGCGAACCGGGACGCCCTGCTCCTTGAGCAGCAGCCCCCAGACCAGCCCGGCGGCCAGGAAGCCGTTGTAGAGGCCCTGGTTCGCCGCGAGTACGGCGGTCTGCTCGGCAAACTCCGGCGTAAGCCCGAAGGCACGCAAGCCGGCCGGTTTTGTCCAGAGGAACATCTCGAGCACGAGGATATAGACGTGCTCGATGGCAACGACGGCGGTCAAGATGCTGGCCGTTCTCTTCCTAAAATGGGCCCTCGCGCTGTTGCCTCGTGGCAAGTCCACTCGGCCGATTGCTGTACGGCGACGGCGAAGCTTTCGGGCTATTCTCCGTTCCGCGGGGCGGCCGCTCTTGCCAGCCGGTCGTTGATCGCCTCACCGAGCCCGGTGCTCGGGATCGGCATGACGGCGATCGTGGCGGCCACACCTGCGTCGGCCTCCCTCAACATACGATACAGGTTTGCAGCCGCCTCGATCGTATCGCCCGTACGCGAGAGATTCCTGGCGCCGGCCGGTGCATCCGGACCGAAGCCGAGCAGCACTTCGTCGCCATGCGCTTCGCGCGCATTCAGGCGCATCGCCGCGTTCGGCGCATAGTGCGACGAGAGCTGTCCGGGCGCGTTGATCTCACCGCCGTAATGCTTGCTCATGGGGCCCGCGATTGCCTCGAGCTTTTCCCTGCTGATTGCTCCCGGCCTCAGGATACTGAGTGGCTGGTCCGGCAAGGCCGCAACGATCGTCGACTCAATGCCGGCCTCGGATGGGCCGCCGTCGATGACCAGGCAGAGCTCGTCGCCGAATGCCTGCGCGACGTCCTCGGCGCGGGTCGGGCTCAGGCGTCCCGAGGGGTTGGCCGATGGCGCGGCCAGCGGGCCGCCGTGGGCTTGCAAGAGAGCCTGGGCAACCGGATGCGCCGGCACGCGTAGGCCGATCGTGTCGAGACCGGCCCTGGCGAGTTCGGAGCTGCTGCCGTTCGGATTGACGGGGACGACCAGCGTCAGCGGCCCCGGCCAAAAGGCGGTACCCAGCTTGATCGCGCGCTCGTCGAGGACGCCCTCCTCCGCCGCCATGGCCATCGACGCCACGTGGGCGATCAGCGGATTGAAAGACGGTCGTCCCTTGGCTGCGAACACGCGCGCAACGGCATCGGAACTGGCCGCGTCCGCGGCAAGCCCGTAGACGGTTTCGGTTGGCATACCGACCAAACCGCCGGCGGCGAGCGCATCCGCGGCCCGGGCAACGGCCGGGTCGCCTTTCAGAATCGGTGGTGCCTTGCTCATCGCCACCATCTTCGCGCAAGTCGAGGTGCAATCTCAAAGCGTACACACCGCCGGGCTGCAGCAGGCACACTTCCCGGCGCGCCATGCTGACAGGGCGGCGCTCGACCTTGCGCCGACAGAGGTCTATGTTCAGGGCTGCCGCCGCCGCTACGAAGGACCGCCCATGAAACGCTCAGCCCTGTTCGTCACGCTCGTCGGATTCTTGGGCCAGCTGGCGCAAGCCCAGGATCTTTCGCCACTCGAGCCGCTGGTCGGCAAGCTCATCGACGGCGGCGAATGGCGAACGCCCAATCCCGACAGGGCGGACGAGAATCAGCCCGACAGCTTCGCGCTTCGCTACGAATGGGGCCCGCACCGGCGGCACATGGTCGGCGAGCTCGTGGGCATCTTCGCGGAACGCGGCGGCGAGCGCGAGGTCCGCTACTGGACGCTGTACATGTTCTACAATCCGGCGAGCCGCGAGGCCCGCGCAATGCAAGTCGGCTGGAACGGCGCGATCGCCGACGGCGTGGCCTTTGTCGATGCCGACGGCAGGGTCGTCATAGAGCAGACCCTCCAGGCACCCGACGGCTCGACGTCGGAGATTCGTCACGTCGAAACCTTCGACGCATCCGGGGAGTCTTACCGCGCCGAAGTCTTCGGCAGGGACGCCGACGGCGAGTGGCAGCCGATGCGCGAATGGCTCTGGACCCGGCATCGAACGGATCGCTGAGCCCGCGATCGTCTACAGAAAGCGCATGAACAGCGTCGCTATACCCAGGAACGAGAAGAAGCCGGCGATGTCGGTAACGGTCGTCAGCAGGATCGACGACGACGTCGCAGGGTCCTGGCCGAGTCGCGTCAGCGCGATCGGGATAAGCGCACCGGCGAAACCGGCCGCGACCATTGCGAGGATCATCGACGAGGCGATTACGGCAACCAGCGGCAGCGAGCTGCTCCAGAGGTAGACGCCGAGGCCACAGGTCAGCGCGATACCGACGCCGTTCATGAAGCCCGCGAAGACCTCCTTGCGCATAACCCTGAACCATTGCCGCACCGTGATCTCGCGCAATGCAAGCCCGCGCATCGTCACGGCCTGCGCCTGCGCACCCGCGTTGCCGGATTGACCGGCGACGACGGGCAGGAGCACGGCCAACGCGGTCACCTGCGCGATCGTCGACTCGAACAGACCCACGACCGCGGCGGCCAGGAACGCGGTCAACAGATTGATCTGCAGCCACGGCATGCGCTTTTTGACGGTGAAGAACGGGCTCGACAGCGCGCGTTCGTCGCGGCTCGCGCCGACCATCGCCTGGATGTCCAGCGAGAACTGCTGTTGGACGGTCTTGGCGAGGCTGTCGTGGGTCACGGCGCCCAGGAACACGCCTTCAAGGTCGATGATCGGGATATCGAGGACTCTGTGAGTCTCGAACGCCGTGGACACTTCATCAACGGGGTCGACCGGCCTGAGCGCGACCGACAGTGGCTCCTCGAGCACTTCGAGACGGGTGTCCGGCGAGGCCAGCGCGAGCGCCTGCAGCGTCACTTTGCCGACCAGGACGTGATTCTCGTCGACGAGGAACAGGCTGCGAGCCGTCTTCATGCGGGCGCTGCGCAGCTGATCGAGCACCTGGCCGGCGGTAGCCTGCCGCAGGTAGGTCGGCACCCGTGTATCCATGAGCCGACCGGCCGTACCCAACGGATACGACATGATTTCGTCGAGTTCCGCGCAAAGCGTGTCCGGCAGTGCCTCGAACATCGGCCCGCGCTCATCCGGATCCAGCTGACCCAGGACACGCGCCGCGCGTGCCGGTCTCAGGCGCTCGAGTATGCCCGCCGCGAGCGGCGTCGGCAGCGCCATCGCAATCCGGGCTGCCCGCTCGGGGACGATTTGCTCGAACACGGGCGCGAGACTGTCGGCCGGCATCCGCACGAGTTCACTGGCCGCCTCGTCTACGTCCGCCGCTTCGAGTTCGCGGGCGGCGTCCAGCGGATAGCGAGTGATGAACTGCAGGTTCAGGGTATCGAGAACCGTCCGGGGATCAGCGGCCATGGTGCGCGCCTCCTGCGTTTCCGGCTCGTGCCGATTCGTCCAGCGAATCAAACAGGTCGCGTGCAACCTGACCGACGGCTTCGATCAGGTCGACGACAAGCGAAGGCTGGCTGTCATCGGGCGGCGGCGCGTCCTGCCCGGCCTGCGCTCTGCGCCGGCTGATCGCTCCGAGCAACTCGCGACGCCGGGAGACCACGGGCAGCACGTTAACGTCTCGCCAGGCATCGAGCGCCGCGACGAAGTCGAGCTTCAGGTGCGGCGACACCGCGAGCCAGTCCTTATCGGCGAGCGTCGCGAGATCTACCCCTTCGTCGTTCTGCAGCAGTGCCAGTGGCGGAACGACACCGACAAGTACGGCCTCGGCGTCAACCACGAAAACGGGCTCCGGCCGCTCGTCGTGACGCGCCTGTTTGAGCCGCCGTGCGTCGCCGACGTTATCCGTAGCCGCCATCGAATCGACGGTCGTCGTCATGTGCGCCCCTACCGTGTCCGGCGCAAACCTGAGCGACGCCTCGAAATCCCGGCGCCGGCGGCCCGAGAGGCCCCCGAGGAGCGGCGCGCGCTCATCCTGTCGAAGCTGCCTGAGTATCGCCGCCGCGGCCACGTACGGTATGCGATCGAGCACGTCCAGCGCCTGCGCGGAAGGTAGCGTCACGGCGATCATCGCGGCGATACGTGGGTTCATTGCCGACATCACCGCCACGGCCTCCTCGGCCGGCAACGAGCCGACGCAGGCAGAGGCCTCGTCGCGTGCCAATGCCGCGATCGCGCTCGCGGCAGCCTGCGGCCGGCGGCGAATGAAACCGGCGGTCAGCGAGCGTGATTCAATCATCGTCGCGCTCCGCGGCCTCGGCCGCCGACAGGACGTGCGTCACCCGGTCACCGAGCAGATGGCCCGGCACGAGTGCCCTGCCTTCGTCGGTCTCGAGTGTGACGCCGCTCCGCGTGACCTCGAGCACCTCTCCGCTGATATCGTCGATCCGGATACGCTGGCCTGGCACGACCTGGTCACGGACGCTGCGCATGCCCATGAGGTTGCTCGTGTACCGCCGAGCACCTAGCGCGACGCTGGCACCGAGCGTTGCGGCGACCGCGCCCACGGCGACGACGGTCACGCCGACGAGGACGGCGACGTCGACGCCGACCTGATCGAGCGCCATGACGATGGCCACGGCCATGACGCCCGCTTGTGTCCAGCGCGCGGCCGAGCCTCGCCGGCCGCCCGTGAGCCGCGCGGCCTGTTCGCGCGCGTACAGGCTCAGGAGATAGCCCGCGAGCAGAATTGCGGACGCGACGAGTACCTTCGGCAAATGAACGGCCGCACGGTCAAGCCAGGACGCCACGACATTGAGTCCCGCCGACTGTGCGGCCACGGTCAGCGCGAGCAGCAGGACGCTCCAGAATGCGATCGCGCCGACGACGGCGGACAGTCGCGGCGTTACCCGTATCCCCGAGAATCGGCCGCTCGGGAATACGCGCGCAAGTAGTCTGTTCAGGCCGTCGGCAAAGCCGCGGGTTGCGCGGCGAACCAATCGCGCCAGGATCCAGCCCAGCACGACGATGGCGAGTGCCCACAGTATCCCTGGCAGTGCGTCGATGAGGCCGTCGAACTGTGTACGGAGCACGTCGAAATGCGCGACTGCTCGATCACCTTGTACGTCCAACGTGGCTATCTCCTTCGTCGCTGATCGCCGCTCGATCGCGCACACGACCGCGGCATCAGCGCTCGGTACTCTCGCGCGCACCCAGCATGAGGGCGGCGCAAATCAGGCCGAGACCGGCCGCGCGGTCGATCCAGACCGAACGCGATTGGGTCCACCGCTGCCCAAGCCATGCCGCGGCCTTTGCGTAACTCGCGAGGAACACGCCATCTACGACGATGTAGGTGGCCCCGAGGACGACGATCTGCGGTGTCAGCGGGCTTTCCGGATCGATGAACTGCGGGAACAGGGCCGCGAAGAAGACGACGGCTTTGGGGTTCGCCGCGGATGTCACGAATCCACGCAGCCAAAGACGCCGAAGCGAGGCGCCGGGCGCGGCCGAAGCTGCGCCATCGCGGCGCAGGCTGTCGAGTAGCTGACGTATACCCAACCACACCAGGTAGGCAACGCCGGCCCACTTGATGACCGCAAAGCCATAGCGCGATGCCGTCACGAGCGCTGCGAGGCCGGCGCCAGCCGCGGCGATTTGCAGCGCATTTGCAGTCAGGTCGCCGGCCGCGGTTGCGAGCGAGCGTTCGAAGCCGTTTGCAAGGCTCGTCGACAGCATCAACAGGTGGCTCGGCCCCGGCGTGCTCATGAAGAGCAGCACGGCTCCGAGGTATAGCAACCAGGTCTCAGTGGATATCAATGCTCTCGCCGTCCTTTCGCGTCTTGCCGGCGCGACCCGAAGTCTTCCGGCATTAGAAGCGGTCTCAACAATAATCATGATCGCGCCGGCAGCCATTTTTTCGCAAGTCCAGGCGCAGCGAGCGCCGTGTGGTTACACCACATAAGCGAGCTGCAACGCAGGATTGCGGAAAAATGGCCACCGTCCCGAAGGGTTGCGGCCCGAGTGGCTGCGATGCGGCGTTGCTCGTCGCTCATTTGGAATGACCAAACCGCGCTCCTCGCGCCTTGCCTCGCAGCCACTCGGACCGCAACGCGACCATGATTATTGTTGAGACCGCTTCTAGTCTACCCCAGGCATCGGGCAAGATTGAGCGCATGCGCTAAGATGCTGGAACCTGTCTCAAACCAGATCGTACCCGCGCATGAAGAAAGACATCACTCGCAGAGACTTTCTGAACGGCACGAGAGTGGCCATCGGTGCTTCGCTGGTTTCTCCATGGGCCGAGGCTTTCGGGCGCGACGCCGGACGGTTTGCGCTCGGCCCGGACTATTACCCGCCCGCGAAGACCGGGCTGCGCGGCAGCCACAGCGGTGCCTGGGAGACGATGCATGCGCGCGTCGCGGGCTCGACGTGGCCTGTTGCAGAGCCAGAGGACGAGGTCGACCTCGTGATCGTCGGAGCCGGCATCAGCGGACTGTCCGCCGCATGGTTCTACCGCCGCCTGCATCCGGGCGCGCGCGTGCTCGTGCTCGACAATCACGACGATTTCGGCGGTCACGCGAAGCGTAACGAGTTCAGGGTCGGGGACGAGACGCGCATTGCCTACGGCGGCACCGAGGCGATCGACACGCCGTCGTCATACTCGGGCGTCGCGCGCGAGCTGCTCGAAGCCATCTCGATCGACGTTCAGCGCTTCTACGACTACTACGATCAGGACCTGTACGACGACCTGGGTCTCGAGTACGCGATTGCCTACGACAGCGCCACCTACGGCAAGCGCACGCTCGTCCGTGGCTATGGCGCCCGCCCCTGGAAGGACTTCGCCGCAGACACACCGATGACCGACAAGGCGAAGGCCGATCTCGTGCGCGCCTTCGAGGAGCCGACCGACTACCTTCCGGGCGAATCCCGGGACGAGAAGATCGCGCTGCTCTCCCGGATCAGCTATCGCAGCTACCTCGAGGACTACGTCAAGGTCGACCGCCAGGTGCTCGAAATGTATCAGCGCTGGGGCATGAGCTATTGGTGCGTCGGTATGGACGAGGTGCCGGCCATCTACATACTCGAATACACCGACGGCGGAGGCCTGCCGGGGCTTCAACATACCGTCGAACGCGAAGGCGGGCGCGGCGACGAGCCGTACATTTTCCACTTTCCGGACGGCAACGCGTCGGTCGCGCGACTGCTCGTCAGGGCGCTGATTCCGGAGGCGCTGCCCGGTGAGACAATGGAAGACAGCGTTACGGCGCGCGTCAACTACGCGGCGCTCGACGGTCACGGCGGCCCGGTTCGAATTCGCCTGAACAGCACGGTCGTCAACGCGGCCCACACGGCCGACGAGCAGTCGGTCGACGTCACCTACGTCCACGACGGCAGGCCGCACACGGTCCGCGCCCGGCACTGCATCATGGCCTGCTACAACAGCGCGATTCCGTACCTGTGCCCCGAATTGCCGGCCGCGCAGCGCGAGGGTCTCGCCTACAACGTCAAGGTGCCGATCACCTACACGAAGGTCATGGTTCCGCATTGGCGCTGGTTCGCCGAACTCTCCATGCGATATGTGTTTTTCACCAACGATTTCTTCAAGCAGGTCGAACTCGACTACCCGGTGTCGATCGGCGACTACAAATTCGGTGCGTCACCCGACCAGCCGATGGCATTGCACATGTGCTACGTACCCTACTTCGACGACATTCAGGGCCCGGAGCAGTGGCGGGAAGGACGGCGCCGCCTGCTCGAGACGCCGTTCTCGACGTTCGAGCACCACGTGCGCGACCAGCTCGACCAGGCATTGGCGGGCGCGGGCTTCGACGCCGAACGGGACATCGCGGGGATCACGGTCAATCGCTGGGCGCACGGCTATTCATACAGCCCCGCGCTACTCTGGGAACCCGAGTATGCGAGCGACGCGGAAAAGCCCTGGATCATCGGCCGGCAGCCGCTCGGGCGAATATCGATTGCCAACTCGGACGCCGGCGCCTCGGCCGACACGAACACGGCGATCAACGAGGCGCACCGCGCAGTGGGCGAGCTGCCGGGATAGGGCGCTAACGCTGCACGATCGCCGCGTTCTCGGCGGCCGCGGTCTCGGGGTTGGTGTCGACCGAGTCCTGCACGCCTTTCGGCACCTCGAGCCCGCGCCGGACGGCGGGCCGCGCCGATACGGCGTCGAACCACCGCGCCAGGTTGTCGAGGCCGTCGAGGCCGACTCCGGCCCAGCCGTGACGGCGAACCCAGGGGTAGGTCGCGATATCCGCGATCGAATAGTCTCCGGCCAGGTACTCGGCCTCTGCAAGCCGGCCGTCGAGCACCTCGTACAGGCGGCGCGTTTCGTTCTGATAGCGGGAGATGACCGCGGGCAGCTTGTCGTCGAAATAGCGATAGAAGACGTGCGCCTGCCCCTGCATGGGGCCCAGGCCGCCCACCTGGAACATGAGCCACTGCAGCACGCGCGAACGACCCGCGCGATCCGCCGGCAGCAGCCGGCCCGCGAGCTCGGCGAGGTAGACGAGAATCGCGCCGGACTCGAACACGGCGAAGTCGCCGTTGTCCCGATCGACTATCGCCGGGATCTTGCCGTTCGGGTTAATCGCGAGGTGTTCGGCCGTCTTCTGTGCGCCGGTCCGGATGTCGACCGCGTGCGCACGGTACTCGAACTCGAGCTCCTCGAGCGCAATCGACGCCTTGTAGCCGTTTGGCGTGGTCCATGTATAGAGATCGATCACCGCGTCGCGGACGACTCGAGCAGCCCGTCGATGAACGCCTTCCAGGTTCCGCTGGGCTCCCAGACCTCATTCATCGCCCTGCGCGCCACGGCCTCGGGCACGCCGTCCTCGAGTACGCGGTACAGGTAGGTCATGGCGGAGGCGCGATAGTTTGCCTGGCACTGCACGAGCACGTTGTCACCGCCGTGCTCGCGCATGGCCGCGCGAAACAGCTCGAAATCCGATTGCTTGGGCGATGACCACGCGACCGGCACGTTGATCCACTGGATGCCCTGCGCCGCAAGCCGTTCGCGCTGGCCGTCAGGCGGCTCGTCGCGCAGGTCGATGACCACCTTGACGCCGTCGGACCTGAGCGTTTCGAGTCCGCCGTCGGTCAGGTGGCCGCCCGTGGCCAGCCGGTCGTCGATTCGAACGAAGTTCATGGCCGGGCCCTCGTGCTGGGCGCTCGAGGCGATCGGCAGGAGCGCGGTACCCAAGACCATGAACAGGGTCAGCAGGCGCGGTCGCATGACGTTTCTCCTTAGCGATGCAACGGTGGGCCGCCGCCGGTCAGGGCCTCGGAATCCGGACCGACGAGGCGACGATTTCATAGGCGGGACCGCGGGCAACCGGCGCGCCAAGGTCACTCGAGAGATGCTCGGCCTCGGCCGCCGAACGATCGACCGCGACGAGTTCCCCTTCGAGCGTCACGGTCCGGCCACTGATGTCCGTGGGTACGAAAAATCCATAGTCGATGAACGACACGCGAAGCGTCGTGTCGCCGTCTTTGGCGATCAGGAAGCAGCCTTTCTTCTGGCAGACCTGCGAAACGCGCGCCTCGATTCGGACCGGCCTGCCCAGCCAGGCGGCCGGTGCCGCCACGAGGTCCCGCATTCGTTTGAGAGGCAGGGATTCATCCATGAGCGCGCCGAAGATTTCGGCGTCGGGCTCCTTCGCCACGGGTTCCGACAGGCGTATGACCGTCGATTCGGCATTCCCCGCGACGGGACCCGCCAGCAATACGAGCAGGATGCCCATCGCTGCGATCCAGCTGCTCATGACGTTACCTCGGCCTGTTTCGGGTACTACGCGGCGCGCCGGCAGTACAACTGTTCACACGGTCAGAACGGTGTCGGGAAACTGACGCCCGTGTTCGCCGCGCAACGGTGCCGGACAACACGAAAGCCCCCTATGGCCATCAACCGCTTGGTCGCGGCAATCCACCGTTTCGCCGACTTCGACGGACACTATGGCCCAACTCGCCTACGATCGGCAAGGTCCTTGAAACCCGGTATTCGACATGCAGCGACGCGAGTTCCTGAGATTATCGGCCGGCGGCCTGACGCTGGCGGTCATTCCGCCCGGGCTGACCGTGGCGCGCGTGGATTCAGACGACGACGCTCTGGCAACGGCGGACGGCATCCTGTCCATCCACCCGGACGGTCGGGTCGTGTTCGTGAGTCCGTACACCGAGATGGGCCAGGGCACGCCAACCGCGTCCGCCCAGATTCTCGCGGACGCGCTGCATACCGATCTCGACAAGCTCGAGATCGTGCATCCCGAGGGGACGCAGGCACAAAAAGACGAGTCCTACCGCGACCGCTTCAACGGCGGCGGCTCCGGCGGCAGCCAGTCGATGGCGACAGCGTGGCCGGCGCTGACCGCGATAGGGGCGACCGCCAGGACCCTGCTCATGACCGCCGCGGCTGCCGAGGCGAATGCGACGCTCGACGACGCGTCGACCGTCCCGGACGCTGTGCTGGTAAAAGGCCAGAGCATTCGCTACGGCGACCTCGTGGCGCGAGCGCGCACCCTGCCCATACCCGATTCACCCGTATCTCGTCCGGTCGGCGACTACCAGTACGTCGGCAGGGGACGCGCGCGAGCCGATCTCGGCGATATCGTATCGGGCACGGCTCCCTACGCGATGGACGCCGGCATGCCGGGCATGGTGTTCGCCGGGCTCGAGCGTTGCCCAAGCTGCGGCGGCGCGGCCGAGATTCGCAATCGCGCCGAGGTCCTCGCGATGGACGGCGTGCTCGACGTATTCGCGCTCGACTCGAAGGCCCGTATGCCGGCCGCGAAGCCCGCCGTCGTCGTCGTCGGCCGCGACACGTGGTCGGTCATGCGCGGCCGCCGTGCTCTCGACGTCGCATGGCAGCCTGCGGAGTCCGGCTACGCCGACGACAGGGATTTCTGGGACGCGATGGCCAGGGGTCTCGAGACCACCCAACCCAACACGGTCCAGGAGAGCGACAGTTTTGCGACGGTCGACGTTGCGGGGCTCACCGAGCTGACGGCCGCCTACCGGACACCGCACCAGAACCAGGCGATCATGGAGCCGATGGCCATGGTCGCGCATCGCAGCGGCGACAGGCTCGAGATCATTCTGTCGACCCAGTTCCCGGGCAGCGCACGGGACCATATCGCCGAACTCACGGGACTGAGCCAGGACCGGATCATCGTGGAGAACCGGATCATGGGCGGCTCGTTCGGTCGCCGCGCGATACCGGACTGCCTGACCGAGACCGTGCTCGTCGCCGAGCGCCTCAAAAAACCGGTCAAGGTCATGTGGACGCGAGAGGACGATACGCGCCACGGCCAGTATCGCACGGCCTGCCTGTCGCGAATCACGGCCAGCGTCGATGATGCCGGCCGGGTGCGCCGCTGGGATCACCGGGCGATTCAGACTCACCCGACCGATCCCGGCGCGATCCGGACGCTCGAGTACGGCATGAACGACTCACCCTACCGCTTCGATGCCGCCCGTTACTCGATCGCGGGCATCGATGGCGACGTCAACCGCGGCCCGATGCGCTCGCCGCCGCATCCGCTCAAGACGTTCGCGGTAACCTCATTCATCGACGAGGTCGCACACAGGACGGGCCGCGACCCGATCGATCTGCACATCGAACTGATCGGCGAACCGCGCGACATTCCGCTCGCCGACTCGCTGACGAACCACGGCCATGTCGACAACACCGGGCGTCACATCGAGGTCGCGAACATGGTACGCGAGCTGTCCGGCTGGGATGAACCGCTGCCCGACGGCTACGGCCGCGGGTTCTCTTCCGGTTTCATCTTCGGCACCCACGTCGCGATGGTCGTCACGGTGCGGCACGTCAACGATCGCATTCACATCGAGCGCGCGGACTGCGCCGTGCACTGTGGCCGGGTCATCAACCCGGACATCGCACGCCAGCAGGTCGAGGGCGGACTGATCTATGGCCTGTCGTCGGCAATGGGCGAAGTCATTTCGACCGAGCACGGCGCCGTGAGCCAGGGCAATTTCAACGATTACCCGATCATGCGCTTCGACCAGGCGCCGGCTGTCAGGGTCGTGTTTGCCGACTCCGACGAACGGCCCAGCGGTCTCGGCGAGCCGCCCACGCCACCCGCCTACGCGGCGCTCGCAAACGCCGTATTCGCCGCGAGCGGAAAACGTATTCGCGAAATCCCGCTGGACCGCCACATCCGCTTTGCCTGAGGAAACCTGTATGACTCGATTTACGTTGAACGGACAGGCCCGGTCGCTCGACCTCGACGACGAGATGCCGCTTTTGTGGGCGCTGCGCGACCATCTCGGGATGACGGGCACCAAGTACGGCTGCGGGGGCGGTTTTTGCGGCGCCTGCACCGTGCACGTGGACGGCCGTCCTGCCCGGGCGTGCACGCTGAGCCTCCGAGCCGTCGAAGGCCGCACGATCACGACGATCGAAGGCATCGGCAGTCCCGGCAAGCTGCATGCCGTGCAAACGGCCTGGAAGGACGTCAACGTGCCGCAGTGCGGCTACTGCCAGGCCGGCCAGATTATGAGCGCCGTGGCCTTGCTCGAGCAGACAGCCAACCCGAGCGATGCCGACATCGACCGGGCCATGCAGGGCAACCTGTGCCGCTGCGGTACCTACCCTCGAATCCGCAAGGCGATCCACAAGGCCGCGGGGAACACGTAGCCGGGCGGCAACACGCCGCCGGGCGACTGAGTTCCCCGCTCGCGGAGACTACGTATTCCGATCGCCCACGCAACTGACTATTGTTGACTCACCCCACGCGTCGCCAGCGCGTCCGCCGATGGACGCGAACCGCATCCGAAAGGCGACGGCGCTCAACGAGAACAACGGGAACAAACCAGGCCGTTATGCTGCCGCGCTCGCGCCGGCGATTCGTTGCTACTGACAACGGATAAGGAGCATGACATGTCAACACCCACGATCGAGAAAGTAACCGAAAGTCGCAAGAGCAAAGTGCCCGTGCTTGCCGAGTTCGAGCAGGTAATGGATCGAGTACGCGAGCGTGCGCGCGAAATCTTCGAGCGCCACGCGGGCGGTACCGACACGGCCCTCGAAGACTGGCTGCAGGCCGAGCGCGAGATTTGCTGGCCCGCCGCGGAACTCAAGGAGTCGGACAAGGAATTCCATGCGACGGTCGCCCTGCCCGGCTTCAAGTCCAAGGACGTCGAGGTCACGGCGATGCCCACGCGTCTGATCGTGAAGGCGTCGACCCGGGTCGAAAAATCCGAAGCGGACAAGAAGGACACGCCGACCATTCGCTGGTCGGAGTTCCGCAGCGAGGACGTGTTCCGGCGTATCGACCTCCCCTCCGAGATCAACGTCGACAAGGTGTCCGCCGACTTCTCGGACGGCATGCTGACGGTCAAGGCGCAGAAGGCCAAGGACGGCGAGGCGGCGTCGCGCAAGGTCGATATCGAGACGGACGGCTAAGACGGGCTTTAAGCGAGGTCCCGCAGGCGCGCGACCAACAGTCGTACGTCGACGTCGGTGTCGGTTGCTACGACGACGGTCCGCGCCTGCTCTCGTGCGTCTAGCGGGTCGGCGCTCGCCTGCTGTGCCGCGAGGACGCTGCGGTCGGCCTCGGAGGGGTCGCGACCCTTCCGTTCTCGCCGCTCGAGCCGGCGGTCCAGTTCATCGTCGGACGCGGTCGTACTCACGATGACGAACGGGACGCCGGCGCCGTCGGCGAGCTCGCGAACGCGGTCCCGAAAGGCGCGGCGCAGGAGTGACGCGTCGACGATGACGTTGCGTCCGCAGTCCAGCAGGCGTCGCGCCGTTTCCAGCAGACGCTCATACACGGCGAGGCGCGCGCCGGCCGTATAGGCGCCCTGGTCGACGTCGCTGCCGGTCGCGCCCGTCTCGGCGAGGCCGAGCAGCCGCTTGCGCTCGGTATCGGTCCGCAAACGCACCGCCGGCAGCGCGTGCAGGAGCCTCGACGACAACCAGCTCTTTCCCGATCCCGAGTAGCCGTGCATCGCGACGAGCATCGGCGCGGGCCGATCGATCCAGCGAAGAGCGAGCTCCGAATACCGGCGCACTTCGGCGACGTCCTCGGCGCGGCCGACGTCGTCGTCGCGCTCGGCATGGCGAATGGCCGCGACCTTCGCCCGGATCATGCAGTGATACACGACGTAGAGATCCAGGAGGCACATGCCGTCGTAATCGCCCGTGAGTTCGAGATAGCGGTTCAGAAACACGTAGCCGAGGTCGGGGCGGCCGCGCGCGGCGAGATCCATGACCAGGAAACTCAGGTCGCTGACGACGTCGATCTCGCGAAGCTCCGGCTCGAACTCGATGCAGTCGAAAGCCGCGATTCGCTCATCGAGCCGCACGAGATTGGCAAGGTGCAGGTCACCGTGACACTCGCGCATGAAGCCCTCGCGATGCCGGGCCATGAGCATCTCGTTCCTTTTGTCGACTTCTTTCGCCGTCCAGTCCCGGATCTTCGCAAGGTCATCGGCGTCCGCGACCCGCTCGACGTGCGGGTAGTTGTCATTGATCGGCTTGATCACGCGCCGATGGGTGTCGTCGACACTCACGAACGCGACGGGCGTTGCCTGCTCGTGCAGCGCCGCCACGGAAACGGCCAGCTCGTGCATGTCGTCCGTTCCCAGCCGGCCGGTCTCGAGCTGACGGTCGAGGCGCGCCGACTGCGGGAATCGACGCATCCGGAGCAGGTACTCGATGGCTTCGCCGTCGCCGCCGACGACGGGACGCTCACAGTCGCCGGCAACCGGCAATACGTTGAGATAGAGCTCGGGCGCCCAGCGTCGATTCAGGGTCAGCTCGATGTCACACATTCGGCGCCGCCGGTCGAGCCCCGTGAAGTCGAGGAAATTGAGCCGGATCGCCTTTTTCATCTTGTAGGCGTAGTCGCCGGCCAGGAACACCCAGGAGATGTGGGTCTCGATCACCTCGACCTCATCGACGGCTTGCGGGAAACCTGCTCCCGTACTCAAGGCCCGCACTAGGTCGGCCTGGCAATCCTGTTCGCTCATTGCGCCCGGTGATCTCTCCTGTCGCGCGCAAGTTTGCGCTGCGCGGCGCCGAGCAGCAATACGGAGTAAACGCGATGCACCGGTAGCAAGACCCGGTACAGAACACTCGACAGCGCGCTCGCGGAGCCGTCGCCGGGCGCAGGCAACACGGCGGAACCGAAGAACAGCACCGTGCGGCCGGATGCCGGCCGAACCATGAACCAGGACCGCGTACGGCCGTCGACCGCGCGCATCAGGAGCTGGTCCGCCGTTCGCGCCTCGACGGTCCATGCCGCGAAAGCACGTGCATCGCCCGAGGCGACGGCGATCGCTTCGGTGTCGGTCGAAGGGCGCTTCCAGAGCCGCCCAAGAACCGTGCGCTCCAGACGAAACAGCCGCGTTCGATAGAAGACCGCAACGTATGACCCGAGCGCGACACGCCCCTCGATGTCCGCGCGGAAGCAATCGACGTAGTTCGCGTGAGAAGCCGCGTCCGGGCCGGGCAGGTAGCGTTCCAGCAGCGCGCCCTCCGGCAGTGCCGCGGGCCTTGCATTCACGGGCCGGGCCTTGCCGCGGCCCCGGCAGACATCACCCGGCTGCGGCGGACAGCGGCGTCCCGCTGTCGTCGACCTCGACGATCTCGTAGCCCAGCGACTCGAGCTGTGGTTTGACCGTGGCCTTGTCGCCGACGACGACGATGATCATGTCATCCATTTTGAGGTGCCGGCTCGCTACGGCGTCGAGCTCGTCCTCACCGATGCTCGCGAGTATCTCCGCCTGCTCGGTTACGAAGGTCTTGTCTAGGTCGTAGTCGAGGATCTGGGCGATGAAGCCGACCTTCTGCGCAGGCGTTTCGTAGTCGCGAGCGTCACGCTGTCCGAGGGCGCGGCGCGTGAACGTCAGCTCGGACTCGCTGATACCGTCTTTCGCGTAGCGTCGAATCTCGTCCTCGAACTGCACGATGCTGTCCGCCGTGACGTCGCTGCGAACGCCGGCCGACGCGGTGAACGTGCCGTATTCGTCGTTGCCGCTGAAGGACGAACGCGCGCCATAGGTGTAACCCTTGTCTTCGCGCAGATTCAGGTTGATGCGGCTGTTGAACGCGCCGCCCAGCGCGAAGTTCGCGAGCCGGGCGCGAAAATACTGACCGGTCGCGTCGTAGGTCAACGCCCGCTTACCGATCCGGATTTCCGACTGCGCAGCGCCCGGCTTGTCGACGAGATAGATCCGCGTCGGGCCGACGTCCGGGAACGCGGCGAGCGGCGGCGCCTCGACGTCCGGGCCCTCCCAGTCGGCGAACACGCCGAGCTCTTCGACCAATACGTCCTCGGGCAGGTCGCTGACGGCGACGATGCTCGCGATCTTCGGCGAATAGTGCTGCTCGTAGAAGGCCTTGACGTCCTCGAGCGTCAGCCGGGCCACGGTCTCCTCGGTGCCGGCGTTCAAGTAGGAGAAACTGTTGTCCTTGCCGAACAGCAGAATCTGGTAGACGGCGTCGGCCGTCGGTCCGGGCTGGGTCTTGCTGTGCCGGATCCCTTCTATCGTCTGCGCCTTGACGCGCTCGAAGTCGGCCTCGTCGAAGCCGGGCGTCAGCAGACGTTCGGCCGCGATCGCGAGCGCCTGGTCGAGGGTCTGGCTCAGGCTGCGAACCGTCAGCACCGACTCCATGTTGCCGGCACGGAAGCTCACACTCGCACCGAGCTTTTGCAGTTCATTGCTGAGCTCCTCGTTGCTCGACGTCTCGGTGGACTCGTTGAGCATCGCGGCCGTGAGCGATGCAAGTCCGAGCTTGTCCAGCGGCTCGTGGCGCTGGCCCGCGACGATCCGCACGCGCACGGCCGTGGTCGGCGTTTCGGCGTTCACGGCCCCCAGCACCGGGATGCCGTTGTCGAGTTCCGCGCGCCAGGTCTCCGGCAGCACGATCGTCGGATTGTCGCCCGCGGGCGGCTCGATACTGCGGTCGAAGTCGTCCGTCGCGCGGCGGAATTCGAGGTCCTCGGCGGCCACGGTTTCATAATCCGGCAAGGTCCGCGTCGGACGTTCGAACGTGTCCTCGCGCGCCGCCATGCCCGCCTGCCCGCGCGGCACGACGCTCATGACGACGGCCGGCTTGTCCTCGATGTAGGTCTTGTAGACTCGCATGACGTCCTCGGCCGTCACGTTTTCGTAGCGCTCTATATCGTCGGCCGTGTAGTTCGGGTTGCCGGTCAGGTACTCGTAGGCCGCGAGCTGCGACACCTTGCCTGCGACGCTCTCGAGTCCGTATATCTTGCCCGAGACGATTGTCATCTTGGTCCGGGTCAGGTCGTCCTCGAGCACGCCGCGCCGTTCGAATTCATCGAGGGAATCCTCGATGATCCGTTCGAGATCGGCGAGCGATTTGCCGGACGCCGGGTTGGGCAGCGCAAACACCGAGAACGTGCAGGACAGCTCCGCGCAGCCGTGGTTTGCACTCGCCTGCACGGCATAGCCCGGCTTCACCATGTTCTTGTACAGCAGCGAGGTCTCGCCCTGGCCCAGGATGAACATCAGCACGTCGAGCGGCGCTTCGTCGGGGTGGTAGAGGTAGACCGTTGGCCGGGCCTGGTAGATTAGCGGCAGCGCGACGTTGTCCTCCATCGACAGATAGCGGCTCTCATCGAGCGTGACGACGGGCTTCTCGGGCCGCTCGACTTCGGGGCCGCGCGGGATCGAACCGAAATACTTGTCGATCATCCTGAGCGTCTTGGCCTCGTCGAACCGGCCGCCGACGGTCAGCACGGCATTGTTCGGCCCGTACCAGCGCAGGAAGAACTTCTTCAGGTCGTTGACGTCGACGCGGTCGAGGTCTTCGACGTAGCCGATCGTTTGCCAGGAATACGGATGCCCCTCCGGATACAGCGCCTCGTTGACGCGCTCGATGAGCTGGCCGTAGGGCTGGTTGTCCATGCGCTGGCCGCGCTCGTTCTTGACCGTCGCGCGCTGGACCTCGAATTTCTCCTGGGTCACCGCGTCGAGCAGGAAGCCCATGCGATCGGCCTCGAGCCACAGCATCTTCTCGAGCTGGTTCGACGGCACGGTCTGGAAGTAGTTGGTCCGATCCGTGCTCGTCGTGCCGTTCAGCGTGCCGCCCGACTCGGACACGATCCGGAAATGCTCCTCGTCGCCGACGTTTTCCGAGCCCTGGAACATCATGTGCTCGAAGAAATGCGCGAAGCCCGACTTGCCGACCTCCTCGCGGCCCGAGCCGACGTGGTAGGTAACGTCGACGTGTGCGAGCGGGTCGGAATCGTCCTCGTGCAGGATGACGGTCAGGCCGTTGTCGAGCTCGTACTTCTGGTAGGGAATGATGATGTCGTCGTCAGAGGTTCGCTCGACCGTCTCGATGAGCGTCATCGAGTCCGGGATCGCGACCGTGCCCGAGGGGCTTCCTTCCCGGCCTGAGGGCTGGCAGGCCACGACCGTGAATGCGGCGAGAACAAGCGCCGCGGGTGTGTAGAGTGCTTTCATCGTATTCCCTTGAGTTCTCGTGAATTCTCGGACCGCGGACGGCACCCGAGGTTCCGGCAGGCCCTAATCGGCCTCCTTCGCCGTGCTGACGATCTCCGGATACACGGGCAGCCAGCGCTTGTCGGCGATCAGCCCCGGCAGCCGCGAGCGGTCCGTTTCCGTGGCGACGCCGTCGTCGATCGCCTGTTCGGCGACGGCCAGCGCCACGTCGCCGGAGACTTCCCAGAGCCTGGAGATCCGCGGCACGAGACAACGGTCGTCGAGATCCGCCTGGCTCAGGCTCCCGGCGAGCGCGCGCGCAGACGCGCTGATCATCGCGTCGGTAATCTCGCGGGCGCCCGCGACGATCGTGCCGAGACCGATGCCCGGAAACACGAATACGTTATTCGCCTGGCCGATGCGCTGCGTGCCGCCCGCGTGCGCGACCGGATCGAATGGGCTGCCCGTCGCGATCAGCGCCCTGCCCCCGGTGTGTTCGATGACCTCGGCCGGGATCGCCTCGCTGATCGAGGTCGGGTTGGACATCGGCAAGACGACAGGCTGCTCGCTGTTTCGGCGGACCGCCTCCAGGACGCCCTGGTCGAACGCGCCGGCCTGGCCGGAGGTCCCGACGAGGATCGTCGCGCGATAGGCCTCGACGATCTTCTCGAGGTCCGCTCGTTCCTCGTCGGCGAGCCCGAGTTCGGCCGCCATCGCGGCGGGCCAGGCGAGCTCGCGCTTGTATTCGTCGAGCCCGCTACGATCGTCGCTCAGGATGCCGCGGCTATCGAGCACGAGCAAACGGCGCTTGATCTCGTCGCCCGCGAGGCCGCGGGCCGTCATGCGCTCGGCGAGCTGGCGGGCGATGCCGAGACCGGCCGCACCGGCGCCGTAGATCAGGATGCGCTGGTCCTCGAGCCGCTCGCCGATGCGGCAGGCCGCCTCGACGCAGGCCGTCGCCACGGCGCCCGTGCCCTGGATGTCGTCGTTGAACGACGGCAGCTCATGGCGGTAGCGCTCGAGTATCTTGAGCGCATTGTCCTTGCGAAAATCCTCCCACTGAATCATCGCGCGCGGAAAGACCGCTTTCACGGCAGACACGAACTCGTCGACGATCGCGAGATAGGCCTCGCCGCGCAGGCGCTTTTGGCGGTAACCGAGATACAGCGGGTCCTCGAGCAAATCCTCGTTATCGGTGCCGACGTCGAGGCTGATCGGCAGCGTTCGCGCCGGGTGAATGCCGGCTCCGGCGCAGTACAGCGCCAATTTGCCGACACTGATCGCCATGCCGCCGGCGCCCTGGTCGCCGATGCCGAGGATCGACTCATTGTCGGTCACCACCATGAGTTCGACGCCGTCGAACGGGGCCGAGCGCCGCAGCACCTCTTCGATTCGGCCGGCGTGGTTCGGCGTGATGAACAGGCCACGATTACGCCGGAACACACGCGAATAGTACTGTGAGGCTTTGCCCACGGTCGGCGTGTAGACGATCGGCATGACCGCATCCAGGTGGTCCTGGAGAACCTTGTAGAACAGCACCTCGTTGCGGTTCTGCAGCGTCGCGAGACCGATGTGCCGAGCGACCGGATCTTCGTTGTGGAAGATCGATTGGAAGATGCGCTGCGCCTGGCGCTCGATGTCGTTGTACTCGGCGGGCAACAGCGCCTCGATGCCGAGCGCGCGACGCTCCTCGTGGCTAAAGCCCGTGCCCTTGTTGTACAGCGGGTAGCGAAGCAGGTCCGGGCCTGGCTTGTCGACCGTCAGACGGTCGCCGGATGCGGTTCTTTCGAGTTCAAACTTTTCCACGACGTTGCGTTCCCTTGAGTACGAATACGTTTCCGGCCGCGACCAGCACCATGCCGAGGACAATCGGCAGGTCGAGGCGCAGACCTTCGAATGCGATGGACAGGACCATGGCGACGACCGGGAACATTACCACTGCGTAGCCGGCCTTGTTGGCCCCGATGCGGCCGAGCAGCGTCAGGTAGGCCCAGAAGGCGACGACCGAGCCGAAAACGCTCAGGTAGACGAGCGAGATCACGTAGCCTGCCGACATCTCGAAGTTGAACGTCTGGCCGGTCAGGAACGCGAACAGCGCGGTCAACACGGCACCGTAGCTCATCCCCCAGGCGTTCGATTGCAGGACCGGCAGCTTCAGGCTCTGGGTTTTCAACGAAACCATGTTGCCACAGCTCGCGACGAACGCGCCCGACATGGCGAGCACGGAGCCGATCATGACGCCGTCATCGAACGACGCTACCTCGATGCGCGGCGCAAACAGGATCACAATGCCGGCAATGCCCAGCACGGCCCCGAGCAGCACGCTCGCATCCGCGCGCACGCCATAGATCACGCGCGACAGCAGGATGTTCATCCACAGGAGGCTCGAGAACGCGACGGCCGAGAGCGCCGAGGTGATGTGCACCTGCGCGTAGTACGCGAACATGTAGTTGACACTGAACAGGCACGCGCCGAGCAGGGCGAACCAGACGTGTGCCCGCCAGCCGAACGCGAGCGGCAGCCCCTTCAACCGCACCCAGCCGAACAGGAGCACCGCGGCCAGCAGGTAGCGGTAGGCGATCGACACGGCCGGGTCGACCTCGCCGAGCTGGAATTCGATGGCGAACCAGGTCGAACCCCAGATCATGACCGAGATGAGATAGAGGGTCAGGTTGCTCATGGAAACGGCGCGTCTTCCGATGCATGCGGCCGGCTGACGGGGTGGCGTGCTTCCACGAACACCGGCAACCCTACTGAGTCGGGCAGATTATGGCGGGACCGATGGTGATCGGGCAAGGCTTTGCAGGTGCTCGCTCATGCGCCAGCGAAGCGCAATCGCACGGGAATGCCCGGCGGCGAATATGTGACGTCCGCGGGCGACAGCCGGGGGCTTCTCGCCGACACTGGGAGGATGCTCGAGTGCCTGCTGCTCATTCCTGTGGTCATTGCCGTCCTGTTCTGGAGCGGCTACCACTACTACAAGGATCGGCACCTGCCGGAGCCGCCGGGTAATCTGCTGCTGTGCCTGGCGCTGGGCGTCGCGGCGTCCTGGCTGTCGCGCGGCATGTACCTGTCCCTCGATCTCGTCGGGCTGCGTTTCGACGCGCTTGCGCTTGCAAACGGCAGACCGGCCGCACTCTTCGCCTATTCGGTGCTCGCGATCGGGCCCATCGAGGAAATCGCAAAGCTCCTGCCGTTCCTCCTGTTCGTGCGCCGGTTCCGCGAATTCGACGAACCGATCGACGGCATCACCTACGCGTCGTTCCTCGCGCTGGGCTACGCGGCCGCCGAGAACATCTACTACCTCGAGTTCCTGAGCCCCGTCGAGGCGCTGCTGCGCGGTTTTGCGAGCCCGATCGTGCACATCCTGTTCGCCTCGGTCTGGGGGCACTGGATAGGACTCGCGCACATTGCCGGCCGGTCGATACTGCGGCCCGCGCTTGTCGGCACGGCCGCCGCCTCCGGCCTGCACGGCGTCTACGATTTCGTCGTGCTGCTGAATCCCCGCGGCGCATTGCCCATTGCCGCGTTCCTGATCCTCGGCATCTGGATCTGGCGAATGCGGCTCATGCGCCTGATGCACCTCGATGCGATCGGTGCTAACGCCTCAGGACACTAGCCCGCATCCGTCACCGATTCGCGGGATGATCGGGCAGGATTTTGTTTGCTCAAGGGTTTTTCCGAAGGCGCGCAATACTCGCTGTATTGCCAACT
>JANQLK010000007.1 GCA_028280615.1 Woeseiaceae bacterium
CTCAGTTGGCAATACAGTAAGTATTACGCGCCTTCGGAAAAACCCTTGAGCGAACAAAATCCTGCCCGATCATCCCGTGAATCGGTGACGGATGCGGGCCAGCACTCGGCCTTTCAGGGGAGGCGGTCCCTACAGAAGATCCGCCCTTGCCAGCACGCGTTCGACGTTGTGTTCGAGCGGCACCATGCTGGAGATCAGCGCATGAGACTCGCGCCGTCCGGCTTCGAAGTCCTTGATGCAACGCCAGACCGCCGGCGAGCGATGCCGCGTGCGAACGGCTTCGATGTCGGCGCCGCTCATCCAGTGGCGCGCGACGATGGCTTCGTCGAGACTGCGGTCGTCGTCCTGCTCGACGAAGTCGGCCGCGTAAACGATGCGCAGGAATTGCTGTCGCGTCTGGGGATGAATCCACAGGTAAACGCCGATCATGTCGTCGACGATGACCTTGCAGCCGGTTTCCTCGAGGACCTCGCGGACGACGGCGTCCTCGGGCGACTCACGGGCTTCAATGTGGCCGCCGGGCTGGCTGAACACCACGCGACTCATTGCCCGTTCCTCGACGATCAGGTAACGGCCCTCGTAATAGACGACCGCGGCGACGGTCAGATCGGTCGGCAGCATGTTTCCCCTCGACTAGAACCTATCTCAAACTAGATCCCGAGCTGTCGAAACTCCATCTCGACTTCGCTCGCGGTCCAGATCTCGTCGAACATGTTGCCGTACATCTTCGCGATCGACGGCTCATGGGTGTCGGCGATGCCTTCCCAGCGATCCGCCTGCAAGCGGTACACGAGCCCCACGTCATCGGCGATGCAGAAGGCCTCGGCGTGGGTTCTCAGGTCCTCGCGCACGTGGCGAAATTCGATGTAGGTGTTGAGACGGCGCCCCAGGTGGACGAAGTTGTTGCCGTTTTTGATCGCCCGGGTCGGGTCGGCAATCAGTACGCGAATTCTGGAATAGGTTTGTGACAGCACGAGTCGCTTCACGACCTCGAGGAATTCCGGATCGTCGTAGATCCCCGGCTCGAGGTCGTGCGTGAAAATAGATATCCGGCGTTTGGCGAGCTTCGCCATCGTTACGGCGGCCTGGCGCATCTCTTCGCGAGTGGATATCACCCAGCGTTTGCTGTTGTCGTTCGCCTGTTCCATCCAGATGTCTGCCGTTCCCGTGCGATCGCTCCATCCCGGTGCCGCGAAGCACCGAGCCGACGTTCATCTTAACCGGCGAACGGCCGGTCGCCGTGCGAACAGCGTCACGTTTTCGTCCGCGTGGACCTTAATGCGAATGGTTCGCACGCCGCGTGGTTGCTGGTTCTGCGGACCGGGCACGCGCGGACGGGCACAGTCGTATTTGACACCGAATATGGTATCCACCGACCTCAAATATCACTTACGAGCTTCTCGGCGTAGCCGAGGTAATTCGACGGCGTCAGGGCCTTGAGCCGCTCGCGTTCCTCGGCCGGAATGTCGAGACCGTCGACGAACTCGATCAGCAGTTCGCGCGTGACGGCCTGGCCGCGGGTCAGCGCCTTGAGCTTTTCGTAGGGTTCCGGAATCCCGTGGCGCCGCATGACGGTCTGCACGGCCTCGCCGAGTACCTCCCAGGCCTCATCGAGGTCGGCGGCGATTCTTGGACGGTCGATCTCGAGCTTGCCGATGCCCTTCGCAGCCGACTCGATGGCAATCAGCGCATAGCCGATCGCCACGCCGAAGTTGCGCTGCACGGTCGAGTCGCTCAGGTCCCGCTGCCAGCGCGACACGGGCAGTTTCTCGGCGAAGTGCCCGAGCAGGGCCGTCGAAAGACCGAGATTGCCCTCGGCGTTTTCGAAATCGATTGGATTGACCTTGTGCGGCATCGTCGATGAGCCGACCTCGTCCTCGGCCACCTTTTGCCTGAAGTAGCCGAGCGAAATATAGCCCCAGACGTCTCGACAGAGGTCGAGCAGGACGGTGTTGTAACGGATCAGCGCGTGCGCGTAGGCGGCTGTCCAGTCGTGCGGCTCGATCTGGGTCGTGTAGCGGTTTACCTCGAGGCCCAGCGACTCGACGAACCCCGCGCTGATTCCCCGCCAGTCGGCGTCCGGATAGGCCACGGCGTGCGCGTTGAAGTTGCCCACGGCGCCGTTGAACTTGCCGAGGATCGTGACATCCGCGAACTGCCCGCGCGCACTCGCGAGGCGCGCAACGACGTTGGCGAACTCCTTGCCCGTGGTCGTCGGGCTCGCGGTCTGGCCGTGCGTGCGCGACATCATCGGTACGTCCGCGTATTGCCGCGCCAGCGACGAAAGCCGGTTTTCCAACGAGCGCATGCGCGGAATCAGCACCTCGCGGCGTGCGGCCCTGAGCATGAGCGCATAGGCCAGGTTGTTGATGTCCTCGGACGTGCACGCGAAGTGCAGGAAGTCGTGCAGTTTCCGCTGCTCCTCGCCGTCGCCGAGCTTCTCTCGAATGAAGTACTCGACGGCCTTGACGTCATGGTTGGTGGTCGCCTCGATGGCCTTGACGCGCTCGGCGTCGTCGATCGAAAAATCGTCGGCGAGCCGGTTCAGGATGTCTTTCATGACGCTCGACAGCGGCGCGAGCTCGGTTACCTCCGGGGCATCGGCGAGACACTGCAGCCAGCGGACCTCGACCAGGACGCGGAACCGGATCAGGCCGTACTCGCTCAAGTATTCGCGAAGCGCGCCGACCTTGCCCGCATAGCGGCCGTCGGCCGGGGACAGGGCGGTTAACGGAGAGACTTTCATGGCAGGGAAACCGGGGTGGACTTGGGGGCGCAAAGCGCGAATCATACACGATTGACCCGCCCGCACGACGAGGAACCAAGAGGCGATGAGCGACACGAAATACCGGACCGAACGCGACAGCATGGGCGAGCTCAGGGTGCCCGAACACGCGCTCTGGGGCGCGCAGACGCAGCGCGCGGTCGACAACTTTCCGATCAGCGGCCTGCCGATGCCGCGGCAGTTCATCGCGGCGCTCGGGCTGGTCAAATGGGCCGCCGCCGGGGCCAACGCCGAGCTTGGCCTCTTGTCCAACCCGATCGCCGTGGCGATTCAACAGTCGGCGCTGCGAGTCGCCGCCGGAGAGGTCGACGAACACTTCCCGATCGACGTATTCCAGACGGGCTCGGGCACGAGCTCCAACATGAACGCCAACGAGGTCATCGCCCGCATGGCGACCGAAGCGGCCGGCAGCGACGTGCACCCGAACGATCACGTCAACATGAGCCAGAGCAGCAACGACGTGATCCCGACCTGCGTGCATGTGAGCGCCACGCTCGCAATTCGAAACGAGCTCTTACCGGCGCTCTCGCATCTCGCCGATGCGCTCAAGACCAAGGCCGAGGAGGTCGGCTCCGTGGTCAAGACGGGCCGCACCCACCTGATGGACGCGATGCCCGTAACCCTCGGTCAGGAACTGGGCGGCTGGCGTTCCCAGATAGAGCATGCGAGCGAGCGGCTCGACGACACGATGAAGCGGCTGACGGCCCTGGCACAGGGCGGCACGGCCGTGGGCTCCGGCATCAATGCGCACGCCAAGTTCGGCGACAAGGTCGCCGTCCTGCTCAGCGAGCAGACCGGCGTCGATTTCCATTCGGCCGCCTCGAAGTTCGAGGCCCTGAGCACTCAGGACGCGGCGGTCGAGGCATCGGGCCAGCTCCGGGTGCTGGCCGTGAGTCTGACCAAGATCGCCAACGACCTGCGCTGGATGAACTCGGGCCCGCTGGCCGGCATCGGCGAGATCGAGCTGCCGGCGCTGCAGCCCGGTTCGAGCATCATGCCCGGCAAGGTGAACCCCGTGATCCCGGAGGCCGTGGCCATGGTCGCGGCGCAGGTCATCGGCAACGATGCCACGATCGCGATGGCCGGCCAGTCGGGCAACTTCCAGCTCAACGTCATGCTGCCCGTGGTTGCGCACAACCTGCTGCAGAGTATTGAAATTCTTGCCAATGCGTCGCGCTGTCTCGCGGACAGCGCGATCGCCGGCTTCACCGTGAACGAGGCCAACATCAACCGCGCGCTCGATCGCAACCCGATCCTCGTGACGGCACTGAACCCCGTGATCGGCTACGAGAAGGGCGCGGAGGTCGCCAAAAAGGCCTACAAGGAGGGCCGGCCCGTCAAGGAGGTGGCCAGGGAGCTCACGGACCTGACCGACGAGGAGCTGGACAGGCTGCTCGATCCGGCCGGCCTGACCGAGGGCGGCATCAAGCACTGATGGAATGGTATCCACCGATCTCCTGACAGCGGCGGCGCTCGGCGAGCGGCTCGCTCGCACGCGGCTGCCCGATGACCCGACGGACGTCGTGCTGCCACCGGGCAGCGAGGCCTGGCCGGCCGATATGCGGGAGTCGCTGACCGCATCGCTGAAACCCGCGGGCGTCTTGATTCCCGTGATCGACGAGGGCGCGCCGGGCCTCAGCGTTTTGCTGACCAAGCGCTCGGCGGAACTCAAGCATCACGCGGGACAGGTAGCGTTCCCGGGTGGACGAATGGAGGAGGGCGATGCCGACATCACGGCCACGGCCCTGCGGGAAACGCACGAGGAGGTCGGCATTGCGCCGTCGGCGGTCGATATTCTCGGCTACCTGCCGCCCATGCCGACCGTGACCGGCTATGCCGTGACGCCGATCGTGGGCCTCATCGCGGCAGGACAGGCGCTGACTCTCGACGCGTCGGAAGTCGAGCTCGCGTTCGAGGTGCCGCTCACGTTCCTGCTGGACCGGCGGAACGCCATCGCCGCAGAGCGCGACTTCAACGGCCGCAAGGTGCCGATAGTCGAGTTCCGCTATGACGGCCATCGGATCTGGGGTGCGACGGCGCATATGCTCGTAGTACTAAGAGAAAAGATAATAAAAACATAACTCTAATGAATAATATTGATAGATTGCTTGAAGTAATGGCGGCGCTCCGGCATCCGCAAACCGGCTGCGAATGGGATCTCGGGCAGGACTTCTCGACGATCGCGCCGTACACAATCGAGGAGGCCTACGAGGTTGCGGACGCCATCGAGCGCGATGACCCCGAAGGTCTTCGCGATGAGCTCGGCGACCTGCTCCTGCAGGTCGTGTTCCATGCGCAGATCGCTGCCGACGAGGGCCTGTTCGGTTTCGACGACGTCGCGGGCACGATTGCGGACAAGATGACGCGCCGGCACCCGCACGTGTTCGGCTCGGCGGCGGAGCGCGCATCCGGACCGGCCCCGGGCAGCTGGGAGCGCATCAAGGCCGAGGAACGCGAGGGCGGCGACGATGGCAGCGCCCTCGCGGGAATTGCCCTGGCCCTGCCTGCGCTAAAAAGGGCCCAGAAGCTCGGCAAGCGCGCCGCACAGACCGGCTTCGACTGGAGCGATCAGGCCGGGGTGCGCGCCAAGATCCAGGAGGAGCTCGACGAACTTGCCGAAGCGGCGGACAGCGGCGACCGGGCACGCATCGAGGAAGAGGTCGGTGACCTGCTGTTTTCGGTCGTCAATCTTGCCCGCCACCACGGCGTGGATGCCGAGGCGGCGCTCAGGGCTGCCAACGGCAAGTTCGAGCGCCGTTTCCGCTCGATGGAGGCGCAAATCGGCGAGCAGGGCGGGGAGCTCGGGCAAATGCCGCTCGATGCGTTGGAGTCCGCCTGGCAGGCCGCGAAAAAGCGGCTCGAATCGTCCTGAGCGTGTTCAGCAAGGGTTCATTGCACGGGTTCTAGTCTTGTGCACGAGGCTGGCACAAGGCCGGCCGACAACGTGTAGAGGATCAAGGACCATGAAACGCAAATACCCTGCAATCGCAAGCCTGGCCGCGATCGCCATGCTCGGCGCCTCCGGGACGGCGCTTGCGGACCACAAGCATCGCCACTACCAGCGCGCGTCGCTCACGACCAGCGCGTACGCAGGCGAACGCCGGGACGCCCAGTACGATTACGCCCAGGTCTTGAGTGCCGAGCCGATCGTGCGCTACGTCACGGTCACGACCCCCGTGCGCGAGTGTTACGAGGACATCGAGTACTACACGGTAGAGCGCCACCGGCCGGGCGTCGGTGCCGGCACGCTCATCGGCGCGGTCATCGGTGGCGTGGTCGGCCACCAGTTCGGCAGCGGCCGCGGCAACGACGCGGCGACCGTCGCCGGCACCCTGGTCGGCGCCGCGATCGGCAACGACGCCGCGAAACGCCGCCACCCGCGGAGCGACCTGCAGTATTCGCGCCCGGTCGAGCGTTGCACGACCACGATGCGCGAGCGCGAGGAAGAGCGCATCGACGGCTATCGGGTCGTGTATCGCTACAACGGCCAGAAATACTCGACGCGCATGCCGTACGATCCGGGCCGCGAGATCCGGGTTCGGATCGACGTCCGGCCGGCGAGCTGACCGGGCAGGCGGACAGGGCGGTGACGTGCTTCGTTGCAATTGCGCCGGTGTCGTACCACACTGCGTACCGAATTGTGCGATAAGCAATTCTGCGATAAGCAACTGAAATCTGTCGGGAATAGCGTAGTGCGCATTGCAACCAGACTGCTGACCGCCGCCCTGGCCGCGGCCCTCCTGGCCAGCGCCGCGGTCGAGGCGCGCGTCGCGCCGCCGGCACCGGCCATCGCCACGGAATTCGCGCCGTATTCGGCTGCCCAGCGCCGCTGCATGTCGCTGTCGCAGGCGGTCGACTCGGTGCGCCGCCGCGGCAACGTCGAGCGCGTCATCAGCGCCGAAACCCGCGGCGACACCCACCACATCAAGGTCCTGACGAAGGACGGCAAGGTTCGCACGCACCGCGTGCCTGCCTGCTGACGGCTTTTCCCGGAGTCGGAGAACGTAGTGCGCATACTGCTGATCGAGGACGATGCGACCTTACGCGAGTCGCTGGCGAGCCGTCTCGCCGGGGAAGGCTTCGGCGTCGAACAGGCCGCGGACGGCCGCGAGGGACTGTATTTCGCGCTGGAGTATCCGGTCGATCTCGCGATCATCGACTTAGGGCTACCCGAGATGTCGGGTCTCGACATCATCAAGCAACTGCGCGAGGCCGGTAAGACCTACCCCGTGCTGATCCTCACGGCCCGCGACCGCTGGCAGGACAAGGTGGACGGCCTGAGCGGCGGCGCCGACGACTATGTCGTCAAGCCGTTCCAGTACGAGGAGGTCAGCGCCCGCGTCAACGCACTCCTGAGGCGCGCCGGCGGCTGGGCGTCGTCTGTGCTGCGCGCCGGACCCGTCGAACTCGACATGCAGCGCCAGGACGTCAAGGTGTCCGACAGCGCCGTCGAACTCACGAGCTTCGAGTACAAGATCATCGAGTACCTCATGGTGCGCGCGGGCGAGGTGATCTCGAAGACCGAGCTTACCGAGCGCCTGTACGACCAGGACTTCGAGCGCGACAGCAACGTGATCGAGGTCTTCATCGGCCGCCTGCGCAAGAAGCTCGACCCCGACAACACGATCAAGCCGATCGAGACGCTGAGAGGCCGCGGCTACCGCTTTGCCCTTGAACGCAATCAAACGGAATAGCAGGGCCTGTCGGCGCGATTGATGTCCTCGCTAAGCGCACGACTGCTCGTCTCCGTCAGCGTTCTGATGCTGTTTTTCTTCGGCGCGACGATCGTCGTGCTCGACACGGCGTTCGTCTCGGCCGGCGAGCAGGCGCGAGAGGACATCCTCGACGGCTACGTCATGCAACTCCTGGCCGCCGCCGAACCCAATGCGGACGGCGCTCTGAGCCTGCCGATCGATCTCTTCGAAGCGCGCTTCAACAGCCTGGGCAGCGGCCTGTACGCCGAATTGCGCGGCGAGGGCGGCATGCCGCTCTGGCAGTCGCAGTCGGCCCTGGGCCTGGCCCTGCCGTTCGCTGCGGTGCCCGAGCTCGGCGTGCGCGTGTTCAAGCGCGAGTCGCTGGCCGACGGCACGCCGCTCTTGTCGCTGAGCCTCGCCGTGCAGTGGGAGTTTCCCGACGGATCGCTCAGGCCCTACACCTTCAAGGTCACCGAGAGCCTCGATTCCTTCAACGCCCAGATCTCGCGGTTTCGCCGCCAGCTGTTCGGCTGGTTCGGCGCCGTCGCGCTGATTATGCTGCTCGCGATATCGATCCTGATGCGCGGCCTGCTCAAGCCCCTCAGGCAGATCGAGACCGAGATCGGCGAGATCGAGGAAGGCCACCGCGCCGAGCTGTCGGGCCGCTTCCCGACCGAGCTCGAAGGCGTCGCGCGCAACATGAACCTGTTGATCGAGACCGAACGCGCGCGTTCGGATCGATATCGCTACACGCTCGACAACCTGGCCCACAGCCTCAAGACGCCGCTCGCGGCGCTGCGCGCATTGATTTCCGAGAGCGACGCCGGCGATAGATTCAACCGCCGCGCGGACGAGCAGATCGACCGTATGGACGAAATCGTGCGCTACCAGCTCAGGAAGCCCGCGGCGACCGACAACCTGGTGTTGAAGCCCGTCGCCGTCGAGGAAGAAATCGAACGGCTCGTCGCGGGCCTCAACAAGGTCTATCGAGACAAGTCGCCCGAGATTCGCACGGCGATCGGGAAGGGCATCCGTTTCCGCGCGGACGCGGGCGACTTTCTCGAACTGGCCGGGAACCTGCTCGACAATGCCTGCAAGTGGTGCCGCTCGACGGTCGAGCTCGAGATCGAGCCCGTGTCGCGTGAGCGCGGCCCATCGAGCGGGCTCGCACTCGTCGTCAGTGACGACGGGCCCGGGATTCCCGAGGACGCCGTCCAGAGTCTGCTGCAACGCGGCACGCGGCTGGACGAATCCACGCCCGGGCACGGCATCGGACTCGCCATCGTTGCCGACATCGCGCGGTCCTACGGCGGCACGCTAGAGATTTGCCGGGCGCCGCTCGGCGGCGCGGAGATGCGCGTAACGATTCCGCCCGTCACGGCGCGGCGCGCCAGTCCCCTTTAGGGCCCGCGTCAGGACGGCGATTCGGACTTGTTGCCCATTCCCTTGAGCGCGCTCATCATCGGCTCGACGAACTCCATCGGCATCGGGAACACGATCGTGTTGGTGCGCTCGGTCGAAATGTCCTTGAGCGTCTGCAGGTAGCGAAGCTGCAGGCCCTGCTGCTCCGAGGCGAGGATATGGGCGGCCTCGGCGAGCATCTGTGCGGCCTGCTTTTCGCCCTCGGCGTTGATGACCTTGGCGCGCCGGGAACGCTCCGCCTCGGCCTGCTGCGCGATGGCACGGATCATGCTTTCATCGAGGTCGACGTGCTTGATCTCGACGTTTGCGACCTTGATGCCCCAGTTGTCGGTGCGCTGGTCGAGCAGGTTCTGGATGTCCTCGTTGAGCTTGTCGCGCTCCGAGAGCATGTCGTCGAGGTCGTGCTGGCCGAGGACCGAGCGCAGCGTCGTCTGCGACAGCTGGCTGGTCGCCTCGAACGGATTGGCCACGCGCACGACGGCTTTTTCCGGATCGACGATGCGGAAGTAGATCACGGCGTTGACCTTGACCGAAACGTTGTCGCGCGAGATGACGTCCTGGGTCGGCACGTCCATGACCTGGACGCGAAGATCGACCTTGGTCATCGTTTGCAGTCCGGGAATCAGGATGATCAGGCCCGGGCCCTTGACCGTCTGGAAGCGGCCGAGAAAGAACACGACGCCGCGTTCGTATTCCTTGAGGATCTTGATCGTGTTGTACAGTATGATGACGATCAGCGCGATCACGATCCCAACAGTGACAAATGAAGTCGGCATGGCTATACCTCGTTAGGTGAGTTCAATCTGAAGGGGGCCGCAGTCTAGCTCTGGGGCTGCATCTGGCCGATATCGGCGTCGCTGACCGGTTCGACGCTCAGCACGAGCCCGTCCATCGCGACTACAACGACCGCCTGGTCCTTGCGAACGGGCTCGCTGCTCATGGCCCGCCAGCTTTCGCCTTCGAGCCACACCTTGCCTTCGCCGTCGAAGTCTTCGACGGCCGTGCCTACGCCGCCGACGATCGAGCCCGTGCCCGATACGGCGCCGCGTCTATGCAGTTTCAGCGTAAAGCTGACCAGCCAGATGATGAACAGCGCCATGACGAGCCCGAGGCCGACGACGAACGTGATCGATACGCCGAATCCCGGCACGCCGCTGTCGAACATGATGATGGAGCCGAACACGAATGCGGCGATGCCGCCCAGCCCGAGCGCGCCGAAACTGGGCGCAAAGGCTTCGGCCACCATGAGCCCGATCCCGACGATAATCAGCGCGAGCCCCGCGTAGTTTACCGGGATGACCTGCAGGGCGTAGGCCGCAAGCAGGAGGCAGATGACGCCGACTACGCCGGGCACGATGGCGCCCGGGTTCCAGCCCTCGTACATGAGCCCGTACAGACCGACCATGCCGAGCAGCAGCACGATTTCGGGATTCGCGATCACGGCCAGGAGCTTGATGCGCCAGTCGGGCTCGAACTCGTCGATCGTGGCGCCCGCCGTGGCCAGCGCCACCGTTTCCGACTGCACCCGTACCTCGTGGCCGTCGAGCTGCGCGAGCAGGTCGGCCCGGTCTTCCGCGATGAAGTCGATGACGTTGAGTTCGAGTGCTTCGCGTGCGGTCAGCGTCGCGGCCTCGGTAACCGCCTTCTCGGCCCAGTCGGCGTTGCGGCCGTAGCGCTCGGCAAGGCCGCGGATGTAGGCGACCGCGTCGTTGAGAACCTTGCGGTCCATCGCGGACCCCGGCGCCGGCGCGTCGACTGTCTCGCCGTCCTCCGCAGGCTCGTCTCCGGCTTCGGGCGCGAACGGGTTCGGCGGAGGGGTCGTGTCCTCGCCGGTCAGCGAAACGGGCGTTGCGGCGCCGATGTGCGTCGTCGGCGTCATCGCGGCGACGTGGCTCGCGAGCAGCAGGTAGGTGCCCGCGCTGTCCGCGCGTGCGCCGGCCGGCGTGACGTAGGTTGCGACCGGAACGGGTGAATTCAGGATGTTCTGCGCCATGTCGCGCATCGACGAGACGAGCCCACCCGGCGTGTCCATGTTGATAACGACGAGCTCCGCGCCAGTCTCTTCGGCATGCTCGAGGCCGCTCGCCAGGTAGTCGGACGTCGCGACGCCGATGGCGCCGTCGATCGTCAGGACGACGACGTCCCCCTCGGCGTTCGCCGCGAGCGGCACGGCGCCCAGCAGCATTATTGCTAGCGTTACCGCGGAAACGCGCCGCAGCGCGCCAAGAAACGAGGCTGTTCGGCTCGGCGCTGTCATCGCTTCATAATAGCAGGGTGAGGGATTACCATGGCCTGGCTATGCGCATCCACTTCATTACGACCGGCGGCACGATCGACAAGATCTACTTCGACTCATTGAGTACATTTGAGGTCGGTGATCCACAAATCAAGACGATTCTGACCGACGGCCTCGTCGATTTCGACTACGACGTCACGGGTCTCATGGCCAAAGACAGCCTCGAGATCTCGGCCGACGACCGCGCGGCCATCCGCAGGCACATCGAAGCGAGCGACGACCGCCACTTCGTCGTCACTCACGGCACCGACACGATGGCCGAGACGGCCGAAGCGCTGACCGGCATCGACGGCAAGACGATCGTCCTGACCGGCGCACTGACGCCGGCGCGGTTCCGTACGACCGACGCCGTATTCAACGTCGGCATGGCGGTTGCGACGGTGCAGACGGGTAAGCCCGGCGTCTACATCGTCATGAGCGGCCAGGTGTTCGAGGCCGGGCGCGTGCGCAAGAACCGGGCGGAGAACCGCTTCGAATCGACAGACGAGGGGACGTGAGAGACATGCGTAATCTGATTGCAAGTGTGTTGCTGGTTGCATCCGCCGCGGCGTCGTCGCAGTCCGACCCGCCGCAGTTCACGCTCGAATCCGAGGCGCTCGCCGCCGAGATCGTCGAGCGCCTCGACCTGCAGCCCGGCGAGCGGTTCCTCGCGGTTGCGCAGCCGGGCCTGTTCGACGAGCTGATCCGGCACCTTCGATACGCAGTGATGAAAGCCGGAGCGATCGATCTCGGCGTGCTCGACGTGTTGCAGGTACCCGTGCCCGATGCCTGGGACGCGGGTATTCTGAACCGTGCCGGTAAGGACGCAAGGGCCGAGCTCAGGGACATGCTCCGCGACGTCGATGCGTCGATCATGCTGCCCGGCGCCAATCCGACACATCCCGCCTACGCTGCGCTTCAGGACCTTATGAGGGAAGGACAGGGTCGAACGATCCACTTTCACTGGCTTCAGGGCGGCGGCAGCGTCGCGCTGCCGGGGCAGCCGCTGCCCGCCACGCACGTCATCGAGGCGAGCTACCAGCGGGCGATTCTCGAGACCGACTACGAGGGACTGGCTCGAGCGCAGCGCCGATTCGAAGCCGCCATGCGCGGCGCCGAGATTCGCGTCACGGACACCGCGGGCACGGATATCAGCTTTCGCATCGGGGACCGGCCGGTCAACCGCCAGGACGGAAACGCCTCCGCCGAGAGAACCGATGCCGGACTCGTGCTGATCGATCGAGAAATCGAGCTGCCCGCCGGCGTCGTTCGGGTCGCGCCGCTCGAAGAGACGGTCAACGGCAGGATTGCGTTCCCGCCGTCGCAGTGGGCCGGCAAACCCGTAACGGGTCTGAAGCTGACATTCGAGAAGGGCCAGGTCGTCGACGTCACGGCCGACACGGGGCAGGAGTCCGTGCTCGAGGAGATGGACGCCGCGGGCGATGCGGGCAGGGCGTTCCGCGAACTGGGGCTGGGATTCAATCCGCTGCTCGCCGTGCCGGACGAGCGTCCCTGGATACCGTACTACGGCTATGGCGCCGGCGTCGTGCGCCTTTCGCTTGGCGACAATACCGAGCTTGGCGGCAACGTTTCGGGGGGTTACAGCCGCTGGAACTTTTTCACCGATATGACTGTGGCCGTCGACGGTGAGGTGTGGGTTCGGGACGGAAAGCTCGTTCGATAGGGCGGCGGTCGTAGTGGCCGTGACGCGCGCAAAACACGACTTCGATGTCCTATCGATCAGGTTTGCGCAACGCACCGCTGGAAACATGATCGTAACGTGTCCGTGCAGGGATTCCCCTCGCGTATCCGCTCGGCTAACCTAGCAAGCAATTCTCGTTGGAGTACGATGTTGAGACACCGTAGATATTCGAAAGACTGCAGCTCTACCCTGCTCATCGTTGTAAGCCTGTTACTCAGCGCGAGCACCCGGGCCGACGACTTTGGTTTCGAGGTCAGCGCTTCTTTCGATGCCGATCGACTGTCCTGGGCCAGTCCGCTGTTCAGTTTCAGTGGACAGGAAAGCACCGTCTTCTCGGACACAGATACGGACACAACGGCATTGACGGCCGCGTGGTATTTCGGCGGCGCATCTGACGATGACGGGCCCCTGAGCCGAGCCGTTTTTCTAAGCCGCGCATCGTCGATCGACTTTGCCTACCGGCGGATCGACGTCAGCGCGAACGCCCGTATTGATCCGCCACCGCAGCTTACACCTTTTCCCGGCCCAATCTCACCGGGCCTGCCAGAAGATCCGATCTTCGTTGCTTCACCGGGGCCGGCGACGCCGAGCGTTGACGGCAACGACTACGCGCTTGGAGGCCGCTACGTGTGGGCTGAGTCAGGCTGGTTCGTGTTCGGCGGCGTGACGATAGGCGATGGCGACGTCAGCGACAGCCTCTTCAGGATATCGGTTGACAGCCGTCAACTCCTTGCAGGCGGCGGCCTGTATCTCGGTGAGCGTACTGCTATCGAAATCGCGGTCATCGACTCCGAGGTCGAATTGCAGAGCAATGCCCGCGTCGACGACGACTCTGCGACGGACTTCGCGATCAGCTTCACGCACATAGGCAGCCTTGGATCGACCTGGCAGTACGGCGTCGACGCCGCTCTGATCGAACGTGATCGCGCGAACTCCGATACGGCAACCGCGTTGCGTGGGTCTCTGTTCCCGTCACGCAACGTCGCTTTCGGTCTTGAGATCGAAACGGAGGTGGACGCGGTATTTGAAACCGGCACACGGTATAGCCTGTTCGGCAGCTGGTTCGTTACGCGGCAACTCGAATTCTTCGGCAGCTATGGCACGGTGGATATCGACGCGCCGGAGGGCAGCACTGCGGATCTCGACGTTTACTCGCTGGGCTTTCTCGGCCGCTTCTGACCACCGGGCGTGGCTGGTTCTTTCCTGCAAGCGAGGATCGAACGAGACCTGCCGCGCTGGCCAAGGGTCGTCGCGCGAATCTACAAATCGAAAGTGATTGCCTGCGCGAGGGGTAAGTCGTCGCTCGAATCTACAGATCGAAAGTGATTCCCTGCGCCAGGGGTAAGTCGCTGCCCCAGTTGATCGTATTCGTCTGCCTTCGCATGTACGCCTTCCACGAGTCCGAACCGGCCTCGCGGCCGCCGCCGGTTTCCTTCTCGCCGCCGAATGCGCCGCCGATCTCGGCGCCCGAGGTGCCGATGTTGACGTTGGCGATGCCGCAGTCGGAGCCCGCGGCCGACAGGAAGTACTCGGCATTCTGCAGGTTGTCCGTGAAGATCGCCGACGACAGGCCCTGCTTGACGCCGTTCTGCAGTTCGATGGCTTCGTCGAGCGAGTCGAACGGGACCAGGTAGACGATCGGGCCGAAGGTTTCGGTCTGCACGATCGCGGCGTCGTTGGACGCCGTTGCGATTGCGGGCGTAATGAAGTTGCCCGGGCCGTCGAGCGGTTCGCCGCCGCAGTGGACTTCGCCGCCCGACTCGCGAATCGTATCCAGCGCCTTGCCGATGCGCTCGATGGCCGTTTCGTCGATCAGCGGGCCCATGAGCGTGTCGTCGTCGAGCGGGTCGCCGATGCGGACCTGCCTGTAGGCATCGACGAGCTTGTCCTTGAGCTCGCTCAGACGCGAACGCTCGACGAGCACGCGGCGCGTCGACGTGCAGCGCTGGCCGGCGGTGCCGACGGCGCCGAACACGATAGCCGGAACCGCGAGCTCGAGATTCGCGTATTTGTCGACGATGATCGCGTTGTTACCGCCGAGCTCGAGCAGGAACTTGCCCATGCGTTTGGCAACGCATTCGCCGACGTGGCGGCCGACGGCCGTCGAGCCCGTGAACGACACGAGGTCGATGCGCGTATCGTCGACGAAGGTCTGCGCGAGCTGATTCGTTCCGTCATTGATCAGAAAGAACACGGGCGGGTGGCCGGCGTCCTCGAGAGCCGCATTGACGATCCTCTGCACGGCGACGCCGCACAGCGGCGTCTTCGGCGACGGCTTCCAGACGTTGACGTTGCCGCAGACGGCCGCGATGAACGCATTCCACGAGTACACGGCCACCGGGAAATTGAACGCCGAGATCGTGCCGACGATACCCAGCGGGTGCCACTGCTCGTACATGCGGTGCCGCGGGCGTTCCGAGTGCATCGTCTTGCCGTACAGCATGCGCGACTGGCCGACCGCGAAATCGGCGATGTCGATCATCTCCTGGACCTCGCCGATGCCCTCGGCCTTGATCTTGCCCATCTCGAGCGACACGAGCTTGCCGAGCGGTTCGAGTTTCTCGCGCAGGGCATGGCCGACCAGGCGAACGGCCTCGCCGCGCACGGGCGCCGGCGTCATGCGCCAGGTCTTGAACGACTCGCGCGCCGTTTCGATCACGCGCTCGTACTCGGCCGGCGTCGTCGATCGCACGGTGGCGATGATCTCGCCCGTCGTCGGGTTGACGGACTCGATCAGTTCGCCGGACGGATCCGACGAGCTCTCGCTGCCGAGCCAGGTGCCGGGGTTCTCGGCCTCGACGCCGAGCTCCTTGAGAATGTCGTTCATTGCTTGTCTCCCGCTTTGACGCGCTGATGCCCCGTCTCGCCGCGCGCGACGAGCATCGCCGATTCGAGGCTCGAGCCGCCGTGCGCGTAGTATTCGCCGAAGCGATTGGTCAGGACGTCGGCCAGGCTGAACTGCTCCTGGCGTACGAAGCCCGAGTACTTCTCCGGGTCGTTGAATACGAGGTCGATGACGCTGCAGATGCCCGCAGCGGTCGTAATCTGGATCGCCGACCACAGGCGCCCGCCGACCACCTGCGGATACACCTTGTTGACGTAGTTTTCTTCGCGCAGCTCGCCGTCCTGCCAGCCGGTCACGGCCGCGTAGATGATGACGACGTCCTGCAGCGTCTGCGGCACGGCATTCTCGAGGATGCGCTTCAATGTGTCGCGATCGTGATTGAGCTTCAGCCCGTTCATGAGCAGCCGCATCTGGTGGCAGTGGCCCGGGTAGCGAATCGTCTTGTAGTTCATCGTCGAGACCTGGCCCTCGTAGGTCTCGGCCAGCGAGCCCAGGCCGCCCGAGGTATTGAACGCCTCGTACTTCGTGCCGTCGATCTCGATCTGCTCGAGGCCCTCGAGCGGCAGGACGTCCACCTCGGCGCCGTCCACGATCGCGTTGCACAGGTTGCCGTACTCGTTGATGATGCCGTCCGTCGACCAGGTCAGCGAGTACTTGAGCACGTTGTTCGGGTGCTGTGGCAGCGCGCCGACGCGAAGCTTGACCGCCTTGAGCCTGTCGAAGTGAGAGATCAGCTCGTTCGCGGCGATGCTGATGAAACCGGGCGCGAGACCGCACTGCGGCGCGAACACCTTGTCCGTGCCCTCGGCGATCTGGCGCACGGCCTCGGTTACCGCGACGTCCTCCGTGAGGTCGAAGTAATGCAGGCCGCACTCGCGCGCCACCTCGGCGACGGCAAGGTTGCAGAAGTAGGGCAGGCCGGAGACGACGGCCGTTGGCTTGTGCTTCTCGACATGCGCCTTGAGCGCGGTCCTGTCGCTCGCGTCGAGGTCGAACGGCACGATCGTGTCGAGCCCGTGGCCGGCAGCGACTTCGGCCGCCGCACCTTGCCGGGCGTCGGCCAGCTGTACGCGGTAGTCACCGCTGTTGCCCAGAAGCCCGGAGATGAGCACGCCGATCTTGCCGGCGCCGAGTACGAGGATGTCGCGCATTGGGTATCCTGCATGCGGCCTGCCAAACGAAAAAACCGCCGGGCAGGGCGGAATTGAAGTGGCGGGCATTGTGCCAAAAAACCGCACAAAAAAAAGCACTTACCACGATTCTGGTAGGCGGTGGCAGAGTGGCTCACAAAGCCCTCGCAACTATCTGATTACACGAGAAACTTTTGCCGCCCTGGATTGAGTCGTGGCAGTATTGCCGCAATGGGCGCTACAGGCGCTCTTTTTTTGCCATTCGCCGCCGCCGAAACCGAGACTACCGTGACCCGAAAAATCCCCACCACCGACTGGCACCCGGCCAGCTGGACCAGCCTTCCCGCCGCCCAGCAGCCGAGCTACCCGGACCAGGCCGAACTCGATCGCGCCGTCGCAAGCCTGAGCCGCCTACCGCCGATCGTGACCTCGTGGGAGGTCGACGCGCTCAAGGATCACATCGCGAAAGCGCAGCGCGGCGAGGCCTTCGTCTTGCAGGGCGGCGACTGCGCCGAGACGTTTGACGAATGCACCTCCGAGAACATCGTTGCAAAACTCAAGATCCTGCTGCAGATGAGCCTCGTCATGCTCTACGGTCTAAAAAAGCCCGTCGTTCGGATCGGACGCATGGCCGGCCAGTACGCCAAGCCGCGCTCCGCCGATACCGAGACCCGCGACGGCAAGACCCTGCCGAGCTTCCGCGGCGACCTGGTCAATCGGAGCGGCTTCAGCGACGCGGACCGCGTACCGGAGCCGGACCTCATACTGCGCGGCTACGAGCGCGCCGCGCTGACGCTGAACTTCGTCCGCTCACTGATCGACGGCGGTTTCGCCGACCTGCATCACCCGGAATACTGGGACCTCGGCTGGGTCGGCCACTCGCCGATGGCCGACGAGTACCGTTCGATCGTGCACTCGATCTCCGAGTCGCTCGACTTTCTGGAGGTCGTGCTCGGCCGGGAGGTGCACCTCGCGCAGCGCTCCGAGATGTATGCCGCGCACGAAGGCCTGCACCTCCTGTACGAGCAGGCTCAGACGCGCTACCTCGATCGCCGCGGCCGCTGGTACAACCTGACGACCCACTTCCCGTGGATCGGCATGCGCACGGCGATGATGGACGGCGCGCACGTCGAGTACTTCCGCGGAATCTCCAATCCGATGGGCATCAAGATCGGCCCTGGCATGTCGCGCGAGTGGCTGCAGGATCTGATCCGCACGCTGAACCCGAATAACGAGCCGGGCCGCCTCACGCTCATTCATCGCTTTGGCGCGAAACTGATCGAGGAACACCTGCCCGATCTGATCACGGCCGTGCGCGAAACCGGTTCGCCGGTGCTCTGGGTCTGCGACCCGATGCACGGCAATACCGAGAGTACGGCGAGCGGCGTCAAAACGCGCCGCTTCGACAACATCGTCTCGGAACTCGAGTCCGCGTTCGCCGTGCACCAGGAGATGGGCAGCTACCTGGGCGGCGTGCACCTGGAACTCACGGGCGAAAACGTCACCGAGTGCACGGGCGGCGCGCGGGGCCTGACCGACGGCGATCTCGCGCGGTCCTACAAGTCGACCGTCGACCCGCGCCTGAACTACGAGCAGGCGATGGAAGTCGCCATGCGCATCGCGGGACTCAGGGGCTGAGGCGACGGCCGGGTCAGCTCTTAAGCTGGTTGCCGATCGGTAGTTCGTACACCCGTTTGCCCGTCGCGGCGGCGAGCGCATTCGCAAGCGCCGGCGCGAGCGGCGGGACGCCCGGTTCGCCGACGCCCGTGGGCGCCTCGCCCGACTGCACGATATGCACCTCGACGTCGGGCATCTCATGAATCCTCAAGGACCGGTACAGGTCGAAGTTGCCCTCAATGACCTCGCCCTCGCCGAGCGTGATCTGCTCGCGGAGCGCCGCGGACAGGCCGTAGCCGATGCCGCCCTCCATCTGCGCCTTGATGACGTCGGGGTTGATCGCGATGCCGCAGTCCACGGCGCACACGACCCTGTCGACCGAGAACGAACCGTCGTCCGCGACCGTAACGTCCACGACCTCGGCGACGAAGGTGTTGAACGACTCTTGCAGCGCGATGCCACGGCCGCGCCCGGGGCCCAGGTCCTCGCCCCAGCCGGCCTTATCGGCGGCCAGGTCGAGTACGGCGCGGTGCCTCGGGTGCGACTCGAGCAGCTGACGGCGAAGCTCGTAGGCGTCGGCGCCCGCCTCGGCGGCCAGCTCGTCGAAGAAGGCCTCCGTGACGTAGCCGTTGTGGGTGTGACCGACCGAGCGCCACCACAGCGTCGGCACGCCGTTGGCGACCTCGTGATAGCTCACGTGCATATGAGGTATTGCGTAGGGCAGCCCGCGCGAGCCCTCGACGGCCGTGCCGTCGACGCCGTCCTGGATCAGGCCCTCGAACGCCGTGCCCTTGAGAAACGACTGGATCGCGATGCGGTGACGCCACGCGGCGATGTTGCCGTCGCCGTCGACGGCGCCTTCCATCACGTGGAAACTCATCGGCCGGTAGCGGCCGCCGCGCATGTCGTCCTCGCGCGTCCAGATGAGCTTGACCGGGGCGCGGCCGCCGATTGCCTGCGCGATCATCGCGGCCTCGGCGACATAGTCGCTGTCCGGCACGGCGCGGCGGCCGAAACTGCCGCCGGCCCAGACCGTGTTGATCTTCACGGCGCCCGGGTCGATGCCGAGTATATTTGCAACGACGTACTGGTCGCCGGTCTGCAGCTGCGCGCCGGTCCAGATCTCGCAGCCGCCGTCACCGAGCTCGACGACGCAGTCCATGGGCTCCATCGTGGCGTGGGCGAGGAACGGGAAGCGGTACTCGCGGCGAATGACCCGCTCGGCGGCGTCGAAGACCGCGTCGACGTCGCCATCGCGGCGCGCGTCGAGACCACCGCTCGCTATCGCGGCGGCATAGTCCTCGAACAGTTGCACGGTGCCGCGAAGCTCGGCGCCGCTATCGTCCCAGACGACTTCGAGCGCGTCCCGGCCCTTCTTCGCGGACCAGAAGCTGTCGGCGACGACGGCGACGCCGCGCGGTATCTCGACGACATCGCTGACGCCGGGCACGTCGAGCGCCGCGCTCGCATCGAACGACGCGACGCTCGCGCCGAACTTCGGCGGATGCGCGACGACGGCCGTGAGCATGCCGGGCCGCGTGACGTCGAGCGTGTATTGCGCGCTGCCGTCGGTCTTCGCCGCGGAGTCGATGCGCGGAACGTCGGCGCCGATCAGCGTGAATTCGGCGGGATCTTTGAGCGCTGGATTCTCGGGCGGCGTCCTGTCGGCCGCGGCGGCTGCCAGATCGCCGAAGCTCGCCTGCTGGCCGGTCGCCGGGTGACTGACGACACCGTCCGCAACCTCGATTTCCCCGGTCGCGACCTGCCAGCGGGCCGCCGCGGCGTCGACGAGCATGGCTCGCGCGCCGGCCGCCGCCGTCCGCAGCTGCATCCAGGAGTTGGCGACAGACGACGAGCCGCCCGTGCCCTGGAACGGGCCGAAGGCGAGATTGTTGTAGACCGCGGCGTCGGCCGGCGCAAATTCGGTGCGCATCTGCGGCCATGCCGCGCCGAGTTCCTCGGCCACGATCGTGGCGAGTCCCGTCGTGATGCCCTGGCCCTTGTCGAGATGCTTGACGACGGTCGTGACGCTGTTGTCCGACTGGATTTTGACGAAGGCGTTGAAGGTCTCGCTCGTGACCGGTTCAGCGGGACTGGTCGCAGCCGTGGTCGGCGCCTCCGGCGTGTCGGACCTGTCGCTACAGCCGATAAGGAAACCCGTGCCCGACAGGCCGACGACTTTCAGAAAGCCGCGGCGCGACAGTTCGGGGCGCGGCAGGAATCGACGTTCGATTTTTCCAAGCATCTCAAGCCTCCAGTTCGTCGGCGGCGCGATGGATCGCGGCGCGAATACGGTGGTAGGTGGCACAGCGGCAGAGGTTGCCCTGCATCGCCGTGTTGATTTCGGCGTCGGTCGGCCTGGGCGTCGACTCGAGCAGCGCGGTGGCGCTCATCATCTGGCCGGACTGGCAGTAGCCGCACTGCACGACGTCGAGATCGCGCCAGGCCTGTCGTACCGCCATCGCGGCCTTGCTCTCGACGCCCTCGACCGTGGTTACCTCGCCGTCGCCGACGACGGAAACAGGCGTGATGCAGGAGCGAATCGGGTTGCCGTTCAGGTGCACGGTGCAGGCGCCGCACTGAGCGATGCCGCAGCCGAACTTGGTACCCGTAAGGCCGACGTCCTCACGTAGTACCCACAACAGGGGTTTGTCGTCGGGCACGTCCACGGAGTGGACCTTGCCGTTCACGTTCAACGTTACTGCCATCGTTGGCTCCTCGATTGTTGCGTACGGGCGCAGGCTCCGAATGTCGGATACCGGGCGCGAAAGCTATACGGACGGTTCGCTTGGATCGTTCGGACGCTTGGGCTGTCCTGGCGACAGGCCTCTTTAGCAGACGCGAGCGGAAGAGGGCGGAACCGGAGAGTGCGTACCGACTATAACAGACCCGCGTCAGCGGTCGATCGCCCGCCACGCGTCACGAGTATCGACGACACGTGTTTCACCCGAATGAAGGCCATCCAGCGTCCACGGGCCGATCTGCCAGCGTATCAGGCGCAGGGTCGGCAGCCCAACCGCCGCGGTCATGCGCCGAATCATGCGATTGCGGCCTTCCCGCACGCCGATTTCGAGCCAGGTGTCAGGCACGGACTTACGCACCCGGATCGGCGGGTTGCGAGGCCAGAGTCCCTCGGGCTCGTCGATTTCTCGCGCGCCGATGGCCCTGGCCGTGCCGTCCTTGAGGTGCACGCCGCGCTCGAGTCGTGCGAGCCGAGCCGCATCCGGCCGGCCCTCGACCTGGACCCGGTAGACCTTGGCGACCCCGGAGCGCGGCTGGCTGATTCGCGCCTGCAGCCGGCCGTCGTCGGTCAGCAGCAGCAGCCCTTCGCTGTCATAGTCGAGACGGCCGGCCGGGTAGACGCCTGGCGCGTCGACGTAGTCGGCGAGCGTCTGCTTCTCGGGGTCCGTGAACTGCGAGAGCACGCGAAACGGCTTGTTGAGCAGGATGAGCGGCACGCGGAAGAGGCTACGCGAGCGGCGCGCTGAAATCATGCGAATCGAGCGCAGCAGACAGCAGGTAGGTACAATGCTCGGCTTTCGCGGCGCCGGCCGCGCACATCACCGGAATCTCCATGCGCTACGACCACATCAACGTGCCCGATCGCGGCGAAGCGATCACGACCAATACGGATCACTCGCTAAACGTGCCCGACCGGCCCATCATCCCCTACATCGAGGGCGACGGCATCGGCATCGACGTGACGCCGGTCATGCTCGACGTCGTCAACGCGGCCGTGACCAAGGCCTATGGCGACAGCCGCTCTATCGAGTGGATGCAGGTCTACGCGGGCGAGAAAGCCACCGAAGTGTACGGTAAAGACAGCTTCCTGCCCGACGAGACGCTGCACGCATTTCAGAAGTTCGTCGTATCGATCAAGGGCCCGCTCGCGACGCCGACGGGCGGCGGGATTCGCTCGCTCAACGTCGCAATTCGCCAGACCATGGACCTGTACGCCTGCGTGCGGCCGATTCGCTATTTCCCGGGCGTGCAGACGCCCGTGCACGACTCGGAGCTCGTCGACATGACCGTGTTCCGCGAGAACACCGAGGACATCTACGCGGGCATCGAGTACCCGACGGGCTCGCCCGAGGTGCAGAAGCTGATTCATTTCCTGCAGTCCGAACTCGGCGTCAACAAAATCCGTTTCCCCGCGAGTTCCGGCATCGGCATCAAACCCGTTTCGCGTGAGGGATCGGAGCGGCTCGTGCGTAAGGCCATCCAGTACTGTATCGACCGCGACCAGGGTTCCGTGACGCTCGTGCACAAGGGCAACATCATGAAGTTCACGGAGGGTGCCTTCCGCAACTGGGGCTATGACGTCGCGAAGACGGAGTTCGGCGCCGTCGAAAAGGACGGTGGCCCGTGGCTCAGCTTCAAGAACCCCGTGACGGGCCGCGAGATCGTCATCAAGGACGTGATTGCCGACAACTTCCTGCAGCAGATCCTGATGCGCCCGGAAGATTACGACGTCATCGCGACGCTGAATCTGAACGGCGACTACATCTCCGATGCGCTCGCGGCGCAGGTCGGCGGCATCGGCATCGCGCCGGGCGCGAACATCGGCGACGGCGTCGGCGTTTTCGAGGCGACCCACGGCACGGCGCCGGGATTTGCGGGCAAGGACCGCGTCAACCCGGGCTCGCTGATTCTCTCGGCCGAGATGATGCTGCGCTACATCGGCTGGACCGAGGCGGCGGAGCTCGTCATCAACGGCGTCGCGAAGACGATCGCGGGCGGCGAACTGACCTTCGACCTTGCACGCCTGCGTCGCGCCATCAAGGCGCCGAAGCGCAAGGAACGTCCGCACGGCAAACAGGACGTTGAGCAGGAGCTCGCGGAACTCATGCCGGGCGCGACGCTGGTCGGCACGAGGGGTTTCGGTGAGGCCATCATCCGTCACATCGAGGCCGCGTAAGGCGAGCGCGGCATTGTCGGAGGCCGTCTTCGATCGCGACTGTCGCGCCTGCGAACGGCTGGCCGCGTTCCTCGATGCCGTCAGCGAAAAGCACCCGGACTATTACTGCCGTCCCGTTCCGCCGTTCGGGGACGCCGATGCGCGGCTGCTCGTCGTCGGACTCGCGCCCGGGATGCACGGCGCCAACGCGACGGGCCGGCCGTTCACGGGCGATCACGCGGGTATCCTGCTCTACGAGACGCTGCACCGGCACGGCTTTGCATCGCGGAGCGTATCCGTGAGCGCCGACGATGGCCTCGAGCTGGTCGATTGCCGGATCACGAACGCCGTCAAGTGCCTGCCGCCCGACAACAAGCCCGTCGGCGCCGAGATCAACACCTGCAATCCCTATCTCGCGGCCGAGCTCGGCACGCTGGCCAAGGGTTCGGTCGTGCTCGCGCTCGGCGGCATCGCGCATCGGGCCGTCATCAAGGCCGTCGGCGCCCGTCAGGCGAGCCACAGCTTCGCGCACGCCGCGGCGCACGCGCTCGATGACTTCACGCTGCTCGACTCCTATCATTGCAGCCGGTACAACACGAACACCGGCCGGCTCACGGCCGAGATGTTCGACGCGGTGTTCGCCAAGGCGAAGACCCTGCTCGGCAGCCCAACGTGAACGACACGACGACATTCGACGCGAAAACGTTTCTCGGCAATCTGACCCATCGGCCGGGCGTGTATCGCATGCTCGATGCGAAGCACAAGATCGTCTACGTCGGTAAGGCGGCGGACCTGAAGAAGCGCGTGTCGAGCTATTTCCAGCGTTCGCAGCAGGACACCAAGACGGCCGCGATGATGTCGGTTGTCGATCGTGTCGAGGTGACGGTCACGAATACCGAGGCCGAGGCGCTGCTGCTCGAGTACAACCTGATCAAGCAGCACCGGCCGCGATTCAACATCGTGCTGCGCGACGACAAGAGCTACCCGTACATCTACGCATCCACCGACCACGCGTTCCCGCGGCTCCGGTTCCATCGCGGCGCGCGCAAGGGCAAGGGACGCTATTTCGGGCCCTATCCCAGCGCCTCGGCAGTTCGCCAGACGCTAAACGAGTTGCAGAAACTGTTCATGATCCGGCCGTGCCGGGACAGCTTCTTCCGAAACCGGTCGCGGCCCTGCCTGCAGTATCAGATCAAGCGCTGCACCGCGCCGTGCGTCGATCTGATCAGCGAAGCCGAGTACGAACGCGATTTTCAGGCCGCGCTCGAGTTTCTCGACGGCAAGAACCAGGTCGTCGTCGAGCGCTTCGTGGAGCGTATGGAGGAGGCCTCCGCGGCGCAGGACTACGAACAGGCCGCGCGTTATCGCGATCAGATCGCCAAGTTGAAGCGCGTCGAAGCCAGGCAGCTCGTGTCCCGGTCGGCCGGCAACGATCTCGACATCTTGGGCTTCGCGTCGAACGGCGCCGTCCACTGCGTGACCCTGCTGTTCATCCGCAACGGCGCCGTGATCGGCAGCCGCGACCATTTTCCGAAGTCGCTCGGCGAGGTCGAGCGGCACAGGATCCTGAACGCATTCGTCGGCCAGTACTACCTGGGCAAGGATGCGCCGCGCGAGATCATTCTCGAAGACGAGATCGAGGATCGCGCCGTCCTCGAGGAAGCGTTGAGCGCCCGAGGCGGCCATCGAGTCGAGATTCGCAATCGCGTTCGCGGCGACCGCCAGCGCTGGCTCGAACTCGCCAACACGAATGCGCAGCAGGGCCTGAATCTGAAGGTAGCGTCGAACGCGACCGTGCGGCGCCAGTTCAAGGCGCTCGGGGACGCGCTGGACCTGGAAGAGCCGCCCGAGCGTCTCGAGTGCTTCGACGTCAGTCACACCTCGGGCGAGGCGACCGTCGCTTCCTGCGTCGTGTTCAACGCGGCCGGGCCGCTCAAGAGCGATTACCGGCGCTTCAACCTGACACCCGATTCGGCCGGTGACGACTACGCGGCGATGGCCGAGGCCGTAAGGCGGCGCTACGAACGCGTGCGCAAGGGCGAAGTGCCGATGCCCGACGTGCTGTTCATCGACGGCGGCAAGGGCCAGCTGTCGCAGGTCATGACCGTGCTCGACGAGCTCGAGATGAGCTGGGTCAACGTCGTGGCCGTGGCGAAGGGCAGGGCGCGTCGCGCCGGCGCGGAGCGCCTGTTCGTGCCGGGCAACGAGCTGCCGCTCGAATTGCGGCCCGACTCGCCTGCCTTGCTGCTCATCCAACAGATTCGCGACGAGGCGCATCGCTTCGCGATCACGGGCCACCGCCAGCGCCGCGGCAAGGCGCGGCGTACGTCGCCGCTGGAGGCGATTCCCGGTCTGGGTCCGAAGAAACGCCGCGAGCTCCTGCGGCAGTTCGGCGGGCTGCAGGGCGTGGTCGCGGCCGGTGTCGACGATCTCGTCAAGGTCCGCGGGATAGGCCGTACGCTCGCGGAAACGATATACAATGACCTGCACGCCGACGGCACCTGAACGGAACCGCCTGTCTTGAAACTCAATCTCGCGACCATCCTGACGCTGTTCCGTATCGCCGCGATTCCCGTCGTCGTCGTGATGTTCTACGCGCCCTACGAGCACGCGCGGCCCGTCGCCGCGGTCCTGTTCGGCATCGCGGCCGTGACCGACCTGATCGACGGCTGGATCGCCCGGCGTTTCAACCAGATGTCGCGATTCGGCGAGTTCCTGGACCCGGTCGCCGACAAGCTCATGGTCGTCATCGTGCTCGTCATGCTCGTGCAGGCGCAGTCCAGCCTGTTCGAGGACGTCATCGCGATGATCATCATCGGTCGCGAAATCACTGTATCGGCGCTGCGCGAGTGGATGGCGTCGATCGGCGCGCGGGCCACGGTTCGCGTGCAGTTTTCGGGCAAGCTCAAGACGACGTTCCAGATGTTCGGCATCGCCTTCATGGTGTACCAGGAGCCGCTGTTCGGCATCGACATCTACCGGGTCGGCTACCTGCTGCTGATCCTGGCTGCGATCCTGACGATTTACTCGATGTTCGCCTATCTCAAGGCGGCGTGGCCGTCGATGCGTGAATCCGTCGAGTAGCTAGCCCGCATCCGTCACCGATTGCACGGGCCCTCGCTTGTCTTTTGTCCGCACAGGGTTTTTTCCTCAGTTGGCAATACAGTAAGTATTACGCGCCTTCGGAAAAAACCCTGTGCGAACAAAATCCTGTGCGATCATCCCGCGAATCGGTGACGGATGCGGGCTAGTGTCGTGACTGGGCGTGCTGCCGCAGCTCCGCGAGCAGCGCCTCGTCATCGTCTTTCCAGCTTTCACCCGCGGAGGTGCGCAGCGCCGTCAGCATCTCGGCGGCGCGCTCGGCGTCGCCTTCGGCCAGTGTGAGCCTGGCATCGAGTCGCTTGAAGTCGTGCTCGGCGCCGGCATGCGGCCGTATCTCCTCGAGGTACCGGCGTGCGTCTTCGAGCTCTTCCGAGACGAGGCTGGACTCCGCGAGGCCGGCGCCGGCAAAGCTCAGCACCAGCGTATCGCCGTTGAGCCTTGCATAGTCGAGTGCCTGCATGAACGCCTCACGGGCCGCCCGAAGGTTCGAGTCGGCGAGATGTGCACGGCCGCTGATCCAGTGCCCGTGCGCGGTGGCGGACTTGTCGTCGCCTGCCGCGTCGCGCATCGCCGCGGAGAGCGCATGGGCGGTCGCGGAATCGCCGAGGGCGATCGATGCCCTGGCGATCCCGATCTGCGATTCGCGGACGCCGCGCGCGTCGTCGATCGCTTCGAACGCCGCAGCGGATTTCCCGAACAGCGCGATCGCTCGCGAGTAGCGGGCATCCGCGGCCTCGACGTGAGCAAGCTGCAGGTAGCCGTCGGCTACGGGCCAAGGGTCGTCGGACAAAGCGAGCGCCCCTTCGAGCAGGTCCTCGGCATTGCGCCGCGCGCGGGTCAGGTCGCCCGTGTCACGGTACACGGCCGTGATTCCGGACCTGACCGAGAGTTCGCCTTGCACGTTTCCGAGCTCCGAGTAGATGGCGGCGGATTGCGTGTGCAGGTGGAGCGCAGTCTCGTAGTTGCCGAGCTGGCGGTTGATATTGGCGAGCCTGTTGAGCGCGGGGGCCTCGTAGCGGCGCTGGCCAAGCACGCGGAATCCGGCGACGGCCTGCTCCGACATGACCCTCGCCTGTTCCGACTTGCCGAGGCGATTCAGTAGTCCGGCATAGTTGTTCAGGAACAGCGCCGACGGTTCCATGCCGGAGTCGGTGTAGGTGGCCATTATGGCCTCGTAGTGTTCGGCCGCGCCGATGTCATTGCCCTGCCAGGAGTCGACGAGCGCCAGGTTGGCAAGCAGCACGGTTTTCTCGCGTGGAAGCGCGCGCTCACCGATCGCGGCAAGCCCCTCCTGAAACATCGCCTCGGCCTCGTCGAAGGCGAGCAGGTCGAGCTTTTGCCGGCCGTGGGAGTTGAGTGTCGCCACGACCGCGCGAGCGTCCCCGCCCCGGCGCGCCTCCTCGAGCAATGCCTCGAACATGCGCTCGGCTTCATCGTGTTCGCCGAGGTCACGCGTGCACAGCGCGATCTCGTAGCGCGGCCAGAACAGCTCGGGTTCCTCGGCGACGGCCAGCCGGAACATGTCACGCGCCTCGGCAATCTCGCCGCGAAGTTCGAGATCGAGCGCGCGGGCGTACAGTTCGTTGACGAACGGGTCCGTGGATACGACCGAAAACCGTTCGCTAGAGTTCGCGTCCGGGTCGCTGACGATGCCGACGATAACGTTGGCCAGGTCGGCGGCGATGCCCGCCGGAGACTGGCCGACGATGATTCGGCGCGAACGCGTGCCGTCTGCGTGCGTGACTACGGCCGTCAGGCGGTTGAGGCCGCCCTTGAGCTCGAGCGTCGTGTACAGAACGGAATTCGCGCCGGTCCGCGTACGGATCTGCTCGACGAGTTCCGGCCCCGGCGGCCGCGCGAGCGCTACGCCGTCGACGGCGGCGAGTACGCGGCCGTCCGATGCTACCGAGATTCCGCCCTCGTCGAGCATTCGCCGCATCAGGCTCATCAGGCCGAGGCGCACCCAGTCGGCTTCCTCTGCCTCATTCGCGTTGTGCACTGGCAGGACGGCGAGCGTGCCCGGCTCGAGCCGGACAGGCGTCTCGCGTCCGACGAATAGCAGAGCGCCAATCCCGACGACGATGATGGCTGCCGCGGCGATCCACATGGGCCGGCGTCGTCTGTGCGCCGGCGCCGCGGTCGGGGCTGTGCCTGCCGAGGGCGGACCGAAGTCGCCGCAATCGAGTTTTGCCACGAAGCGATAGCCATGGCCATGCAGTGTCCGGATCACGGCCTGGGCACTGGGATCGTCGCCGACGGCCCGGCGCGCCTTCATGATGGCGCGGGACAGCGCCGTCTCGCTCACGATCTGATCCGGCCAGAGCGATTCGAGGATCTCGTCCTTGGACACGGCGCGGTCACGGTGCCGCAGCAGGTAGACCAGTAGGTCGAATGCCTTGGGCTCGGTCTCGACGATCTGTCCGTCGGCCCGCAATTCGCGCGCGGAATCGTCGAGTTCGTATCGTCCGAACTTGAAAATCACCGCGAATATGCTCCCGTGTTTTCGGTCAGAAGCACGCTAACGCCCTGTTTTTGATGGTGGTCAGGAAATGGTCGGGGTTTCGTCCCGGACTGGTCAGGACGTCGACGGAGTGTACGCCCAGACTGCGTGTCAGGCCACTCGGCGTGGTGCCCGAAACCGGTCGAAAAGGGGTGTTGCCATGAAACGTTCACTGATCTTCCTGTACGGCGTAGTGAGCTACGCGCTGTTTTTCGCAACCTTCCTGTACTCGATCGGCTTTATCGGCAATATCGGCGTACCGAAATCCATCGATTCGGCCCCGATCCTTAAGCCCTGGGCTTCGCTGGCCATCGACCTGGGCCTCCTTTCGCTGTTCGCCCTGCAGCACAGCGGCATGGCCCGCCCGACGTTCAAGCGCTGGCTAACCCGGTTTGTTCCGCCGCAGGCCGAGCGCAGCACCTACGTCCTGATGTCAACGATCTGCCTCGCGCTGCTCATGTGCTTCTGGGCACCGCTCGGCGGTGTCATCTGGAACGTCACTAGCCGGGGCGGTGTCTGGACGCTCACCGGACTGTACTTCGCGAGCTGGGGCCTTCTGCTGTACGCGACTTTCCTGCTCAATCACTTCGAGCTGTTCGGCCTGCGCCAGTCCTACGACGCGTTCATGGACCGAGTGACGCCGCCGCTCGAGTTCCGGACGCCCGCGCTGTATCGCCTGATCCGCCATCCGATCAACACGGGCTGGCTCGGCATCGTGTGGTTCACGCCGACGATGACAGTCACGCACCTCGTTTTCGCGGCGCTGTCTACCGCATACATTTTTGTAGGCATCAAGCTCGAAGAACGGGACCTCGAGGCCGCGCATCCCGAGTACACGCAGTACAAGGCGAAGGTCCCGGCCTTGCTGCCAAGCCCGACGCGTCGCCTGAGGGCCGATTCGGCCGTGCAGGGCGCCTGAGCCGAACGCGACTTCGACCTCGCGACTGGCGTCATTGGAACACTGTCAATCCCCCAGGAGATCATCATGAGTGTCGCGAATCCCAACCAAACACGACCCGTATTGCGTCGGCTGGGTGCTGCCGCGTTCCTGTTTTTTCTCGTCAAGGGCCTCTTGTGGATCGCCGCTCCGTTCATATTTCTGTGGCTGGCCCAAGCTTGACAGCCGTGGGGCAAGAGCTACAATGCCGAGCCCCAGGCGGGAATAGCTCAGTTGGTAGAGCGCAACCTTGCCAAGGTTGAGGTCGCCGGTTCGAGCCCGGTTTCCCGCTCCAAGTATTTTCAATGACTTAGGCCGCTTTCTTAAAGCGGCCTTTTTCGTTTGTACGGTATTGGTACGATATTCGATTCTGGACAGTCTGGAAGCCTTCTGGCGTGCTGAGTTCGACCGGGCAGGGCGTATGCGCGAGTGGACAGGAGCGGGCTACTCGACAGGTTCTGACGGTGTGCCGGGAAGATGGCAATCATTGACACATTCTGGTGCCCCTTTTTCGTGGCACCACCTAGCCGCCCTTGATCGACTCAAAGTAGGCAATGACGTCTTTGATTACGGCCGCTGACTTCTTATTGGGCTCGTTGCCGGCGCTCCGTCCTACGTAGTTGATCCGCCGGTCCTCCATCGCCTTTTTGATCTTCCGAAGCTTCGGGTTATATACCCAGCCCTTTCCTACGTCATCGCCGGCCCACATTTCAGCGATCGACTCGACAGAGATGGTGTCGTGACCAACGTCGGCCAGATTGCGGAGGTGCTCGATTATCTGATTGATTTCCTTTCGGGCCCCAAGCCTTTCAACTATGAAGTCGTAAGTGACGAGGGCGTAGTGAACCAAGATCATCCCGGATGCGAGGGTCGCCACGGTGATTAGTATTCGCTCTGACCAAAGTCGCCCCTCGTAGACTCCCGCAGCGTAAGCTGCGATGGCCGGCACCACGCTGAGGGCGAACCAGCTATATCCCTGGAGTGCGCGCAGGAAATTGCCAATCTTCTGAAACATGCGGCCATTGTAGACGCAATGCAGGCTCGGCGATTCTCCCCAGTTTGCTCAGATTCACGCATGGCAAATCGTCGTCGACGACGATCGAACTACCGCCATGCTCTCCCGCCTCTACATCGAAGCCGTGCTGGTCGATCCTGTTGCCGCCGATGCGGTTCTTGGTGGTGCGAGGCGTTGAGCGATGCTGGGGCGGCTGTGGCGTGGGCTGGGGTTGCTTTGGCATCAGCGTGACCAGCCGATACCGTCGGGGGCGCTGGTTGCCGCAGCTGGCTCAGCAAATACCACCAGCAAGCCGCATACGACCGCCGCGACAAATGCCAAATATGGAAACACCAGAGAAGTAAAGACTGTGCCATACCAGGCCGTGCGTATGCAGAAAATAAGTAGCCAGTAAGTTCCGTACAACCCCGTGATTTCAACTGAGTGATCCGAGAGAGCGATGACGCCTGTGATCTTCCCGCTCTCGTCAGTCCGCGCTTCAGTGATCTTCTTATAGGACAGCACATATCCCAGTTCGCGACGCGACAGGGACATACCAGTGATCCCATCAAGGACATAGTGTTGCAGCCCTGTGTAAGCCTCAGCGAAGCGCCTCAAAGACTTCCCGGTGTTGACCCTGATTAACTCCTTTCGGAATTCGCGACGCCACGATAGCTCCTGAGCTTGCCAATACCTCAGTGCGAACCAGAACAGAAGCACCCAAGCGGCAATAGCCAGCGCCGCTGGATTGCCGAAAGTCACGCTGACAATACTGAGCTGAACTGTGTCTGTAACCTGGCCGTCAGCGAAGTAGAATATGATGAAGGCTAACGATGTGACGACGAGATTTCGTTTGTGCGGGTCCGGATCATCCACGCCCCTCAAAGTACCACACTGATCGCCTACGACCGCCCCTCAGCCTTCGCCTGCTTCGCTACCTGCAGCATCGTTTACGGGCCGCTGATGAAGCTCCGCGTCGATTAACCCAATGAGTTCTTCGAAATGACTGGCATTCTCATTCCACAGCTCATCGTCCTGATTGCCCATACGTCCGCGCATATCGCCAATGCGCCTCCCCCAATACTCAACGTTTCTGTTTAGAAACGACCTCTCGCCTTCGCCAATCGAATCGTCCTTCGCGAGTTCTGCCGCCATAGCGCGATTCTGAATCGCCAGGCTGACGCCGTTGTCGAGGCGGTCACGCTTCGCCTTCAGGAGGTAATCTCGAAAGGACTCGTGCTCAACAAGTAAATCGTCACGTTGCTTATCAATTTGCACCTTCTGCACATATGCCGCAATCGCGGAGACTCCGAGGTATGCAGCTAGCACAATCGCTGGCCAGAATAGATCACCCTCGATCGTGATCGCGCCAAGAATGGCAGCAAGGCAGAATCCGGCGTAAACACCGAACCGATGCCATGCGTCGGTCTTCTGGAGACGCAGATTTGACTCCATTGCCTGCGCGAGAAAAACATTCATCTCGTCAATTGATTCGCCTACATGTCGAAGCGCAACCAATGATCTATAGGCGTCAGTCCTCATATCTATTCTCCTGCAACCGCTCCTCTATGGCCTACCGCCGGATCCGTTCTTCCTTCTAGTTGCCTTCTTTTTGGCTTTCTTCTTGGCCGCCTTCTTCTTCGGCTTCTTCTTGACCCTCTTCTTCTTAGCTGCCTTCTTTTTCGGCTTCTTCTTGACCCTCTTCTTCTTAGCTGCCTTCTTCTTCGGCTTCCTCTTGACCTTTCTTTTCTTAGCCACTTTCTTTTTTGCCTTCTTCTTTGTGACTTTTTTTCGTGTCTTCTTTCTCTTGACTGCCTTCTTCCGCACCACTTTTTTCTTTGCGGTCTTATTCTTCGCCGCCTTCCTACGCCTCGTCTTCTTTTTCGTTGCCACCGTCTTGCTCCTCTCTCTTGATCCATCCAAAAAAGTACGTACAAGTAGTGCTTTTCGCAAGTAGTACCGGTCAGATGTCGCACCTTGCCGCAAGCGCGGAGAGCGTGCCGGTCGTAACTCTGTCACTTACTTGAAGTGGGGCCAAAATGCGCTTCACCGCGCCTTACCGGCGGTTCCTTCTCAATGACAAACGAGGCCAATTGTGAGCTTGCATGCGGCGAAACCGCACTTCGGGTAGTCGGACAAGTTACAGTGTTACCACCGGCACCCGATCCTGTAAGTTGACGACCGTGGATCAACACCCAAAACGACTCGCAGCTCGAACCAGAGATGTCTACAACCGGCACGGCGAACAGTTCGATCGCGAGCGTGCGAGGGTTCTCGTCGAAAAGGATTGGCTCGATCGGTTCGCGAACATGCTGCCTCCAGGGGGAGCGGTCCTGGATGCGGGTTGCGGCGCAGGTGAACCGATTGCCAGGTATCTTGTCGAGCAGGGCTTCGACGTCACCGGCATCGATTTCTCGGAAACGATGATCGATATCGTGGCCAGTCGTTTTCCGGATCATCGCTGGATCGTCTCCGATATTCGCGATCTGGATCTCAACCGGCAATTCCACGGCGTTATCGGCTGGCACAGCTTCTTTCACCTGACGCCGAACGAGCAGCGCGGCGCGCTCGCCGGCCTCGCAAACCATCTTGCAGCCGGCGGCGTCATGATGTTGACAGTTGGGCCGACGGCGGGTGAGACCGTTGGCCATGTTTGCGGTGATCCGGTCTACCATTCCAGTCTGTCCATCGCCGAATACACCCGGGTGCTGGATGATCTCGGCATGACGATCGTCCGCTTCGTCCCTGAAGATCCGGCTTGTGACCTTGCGTCGGTTCTGCTGGCGAGGAAACAGGGCTAGGACGCCAATCTCGGGAATGTGCTTACGCGCTGCATCGCTGCACTCAGCAGCGATGCAGCGACTCATTGGCCGGCGCCCTGGCTTCCGCTACGGACTAATACCGATTGCCGAGAGCTCGCTCAGGCAGGGCTCGATGCTGTTCCAGGTGACTCCCTCGAACACGAGCGTCCGTGCACCCATCACGGCCGGACTGACCGGCAGGTTGATGCCGCCGTTCGTCATCGACACAGTGCCGGAGTTGTAGATCTCGGTTCCTCCGCTGTCGAGCAACCGGTAGACCCCGGTCAGGAAGCTGAATCCGGGATCGAACTGGTTGTTGATCATCTGGATGCTCGTCACGACTACGTCGCTCGCAAAGTCGATCGTCAGCGATGGCGCCGGATCGTTGTTCGCCGTACACCAGCTCGAGTTGTTGTTGAGATCGATGCCGTTCGCGGCGACGAACGAGCCGCTGAAGTCACTGCTCGAAGTTGCGAACGTACCCGGCAGTGAGGTCAGCGCGACTTCTCCGATCGGGATCGTGAAGCCGCCGCTGACGGTGACTCCCACGGTCGCCGCCGTCGTATCGATCAGGCCCGGTACGAGCGCCGATACCGTGGTCACACCGTTCGTGAGACCCGAGAAGCGTGCGCCTCCCGCCGCGAAGGTCGTCGGCGAGAACTGCGCGCCTTCCGGTATGCCGACGGTGATCGACGATCCGGACTCCGTCGGCGTGAATATCGCGCCGACCCGCGTATCGAGGTTGCTGATCGTGGCCGTGTAGCCGCCGCCGCCGACACGCGCCTCCTGAAATGTCTGCACGTCCGTGTTGTTGGCATTCGGGATGCCGACGCGGACGAAGAAATCATCCGGGGTCAGACCGGTCTGGTTTGTGGCGAGACCCTCGAGACGGAATGCGGCCTGCACGACCGTCACGGCGCCGATCTCGTCGAGGAAGCCGGGGGCGGAGGCCGTGATCGTGACGGTGCTCTCATCACCCTGAACGCCCTGGATCGTGTAAATCACATCGGTTTGCCCGTTGGGGATGAAGGTTTCGATGAAGCCCGCGCCGGCGGTCGTTGCATCGGGCGACAGAAGCACGGCCGCCGTGTTGCTGCTTTCCAGCCGCAGCGTGACGCCACCGTGCTGGCTGGCGCCGAGACGCGCTATGAAGCCCGAGTCCTGCAGGCCGGCACCGACCGTGAGCGGCAGGCTGAACAGCGTGATGACGGGCGAGTTTACGGTGACTGGCTGAACCGCGGCATCCGTCGTTATGAAACCTGTCGCGGATGCGGTGACCGTCGTGTCGCCCGTCGTAATCGGGCTGAAGGCCACGCCGCCGCCGGCAACCGAATTCGGCGAGAACTGTGCGCCTTCGGCAATCTGCACCGTGACGTTCTGGCCGGGTCCCGCGTTGGTGATCAGTTCGCCGACCGTGCCGACCGCGTTGTTGACGGTTACGGTCAGCGGTCCGGAGCCCACGCGCACCTCCTGCAGCTGCTGAAGGGTGGTGTTGGTTGCGTTCGGCGTGCCGACTCGTATGAAGAACGGATCGTCGGGATCGAGCGTATCGATTGCGCTCAGCAGACCCTCGATGCGCAGCGCCGGTTGCACGACGTTCACTTCGCCGTTGCCGGAGATGAATCCCGTAGCCGACGCCGTGATCGTCGCCGTGCCCGTCGTGCCCTCGACACCCTGAATCGTATAGCTCACATCGGTGGACCCGTTCGGAAGGAACACGTCGATGAACCCGGCGCCGGGACTCGACGCGTCGGGCGCGATGAGGAGCGTCGACGGATCGGAACTCTCGACGCGCATCGTGACGCCGCCGTGCTGGCTCGCGTTCAGTCGCGCGATAAAGTTGGCATCCTGCAGACCCGCGCCGACCGTGAACGGCAGACTGAACAGCGTGATGCCCGGCGCCGTGACATTGACGTCCTGGGAGGCTGCGTCGGTTTGAACGAATCCGGGAATCGAGCCCGCGACCGTCGTCTGCCCGACGCCGCCCGGGCTGAAGGCAACGCCGCCCGCCGCGAGCGTGGTCGGGGAGAATTGCTGGCCCTCGGGAATCGTGACGGTTCTGGACTGGCCGGCACCGGCCTGCGTGACGAGTTCGCCGGCCGCCGCGTTGCTGTTGGTCAGCGTGACGGTCAGGCCGCCACCGCCGACCCGAGCCTCCTGAAGCTGCTGCAGAGTGGTGTTGCCCGCGTTCGGTGTGCCGATCCGGGCGAAGAACGAATCGTCGGGATCGAGTGTGTCGATGGACGTGAGGACACCTTCGAGTCGCAGTGCCGGCTGCACGACCGTGACGTCGCCCGTCTGCGACGTGAAGCCCGCGGCGGTAGCCGTAATCGTCGCCGTGCCCAAGGCGCCCTCGACGCCCTGGATCGTGTAGCTCGCATCGGTCTGACCGTTATTCAGCGAGTACTCGACGAAACCCGTACCGACCGTGCTCGCATCGGGCGCAAGCAGCAGAACGGATGGGTCGCTGCTCTCGAGTCGTAATATCACGCCGCCGTGCTGGCTTGCGTCGAGACGTGCCGTGAAGCCAGCGTCCTGAAGACCCGCACCCACCGTGAACGGCAGGCTGAACAGCGTAATGCCCGGTCCCGTCACGTTGACGTTCTGAACCGCGGCGTCGGTCTGGACAAAGCCCGGAATCGATGCCGATACGATCGTTGCGCCCTCGCCGCGAGGTACGAAGGCGACGCCGCCGGCGGCAACGGAGGTCTGCGAGAACTGCGCACCCTCAGCGATGGCGACCGTCACGCTCGTCGCGGTTGCGGCCGTCGTTTCGAGCTCGCCGACGCTGCCGTTGCTGCTCGTGACCGTAACGGTCAGGCCGCCACCACCGACCCGCGCCTCCTGCAAGTTCGAGAGGGTCGTGTTGCTGCCGTTCGGCAGGCCGACGCGCATGAAAAACGCGTCCGCGGGGTCGAAGGTATCGATCGATGCGGCGAGCGACTCGATGCGGACGGCCGGCTGCGCTACGGTGACGGACCCGGTTTCGGACGCGAATCCGGGCGCGCTGGCCGTGAGGTTGGCCACGCCGGCTGCGCCCTCGACGCCCTGGATCGTGTAGCTCACGTCCGTCTGGCCGTTCAGGAGCGGCACGTCGATAAAGGGCGTGCCCGGCGTCGACGCGTCGGGCGCAACGAGCAACCGGGTCGGGTCGTCGCTTGCGATGCGAACCGTGATGCCGCCATGCTGGTCTTCGCCGAGCCGCGCGAGGAAGCCGGCATCCTGCAGGCCCGCTCCGACCGTAAAGGGCAGGCTGAACAACGCTATGCCGGGCGACGGATTGACCGTTACGGTCACCGTGTCGGGCGTGATGCTCGTATCGCTGGCCGTGATCGTCGTCGTGCACGGCAATGGCGTTACTCCGCCGTACTCGAGCAGCGGCGTCGTGACGTTCGCAAAGCCCGTCTCGATGACCTGCGATGGGACGACGCTGACGCAGCCCGGATCGTCGGCCGCGAGCAGTACCGTGATCGGCTCGGGCGCGGCGACCGGATTCCCCTCGCTGGTCAGCACGACGGTCAGCGAGATCGACGGGAACGACTCGTTGAAGTTGACGTCGGTTTCGACGATGTTGAACTCGGCCGTCGTGTTGACGACGGTCGAGTCGCTCGAGAAATTCGGGCTGGACGCCGTGACATTCGCCGGACCGACGCCCGCGCCCAGCACGGTGGCGTTCGCCGAGAACGCTCCCTCGGGGATCGTCACGGTCGGCGTTTGTACGACCACGTTGCCGGTGTTGTCGGAAACCAGCGTCACGTCGACACCGCCGGCCGGCGCCGGGTTCGGCTGGATCGAGACCGGGACGGACGCCGTCTGGCCGAGCGGCACGTTGACGTCCGACGGCAGCGTGATCAGGCTCGCGGTAACCTGCACGCCGATCGTCGCGGTCTGGAAGCCGGGCGCCGTGGCCGAGATCGTCGCCGATCCTTCGGCAACGCCCGTGACCTGGAAGCTGCCCATGGTCTGTCCGGCCGGAATCACGACCGTGCCCGGATTGAGGCTTGCGACGCCCGCGTCGTCGACGTCGAGGGTCACCGTGACGCCGCCGGCTCCGGCCGCCTGCGACAGCGTAACCGTGCCGTCCACGGTCCGGCCCGCGCCGACGAGCTGCGACGTCAGCGATAGCGACATCGTGCGTAACCCGACGTTGACCGTCGTCGTATCCGACGTAAAGCCTGCGGCGCTCGCCGTGATCGTGTCGACACCCTCGGTGTCGCCCGCATCGACGCTTACGCTTGCCGAGGTCAGGCCTTCGAGGATCGTCACGGTAGCCGGAACGCTGACGAGCCCGGTATCGACGGCGAGGTCCACGACCTGCCCGCCGGCCGGTGCGGGGTTGCTGATGATGACGCTGAGCGGCGCCGATTCCTGTGTCAGCAGGTTGATCGTCGCTGGATTGAGCGTAATCGTGCCGGCTACATCGTCATTGATGATCGTCCCGGTCGCCTGCGCTGCGCCGATGACCGCATTGGTCGGCGCGCTGAGATTGACGAAGAACAATTCGTTCGGCTCGATGTCCGTGTCGCCGTTGACGGTGACGGACACGACCTGAGGCGTCGTGTCATTCGCCGGGAACGTCACGGTGCCGGTCGCGGCATCGTAATCGTTGTCTGCCACGGTGGCCGTGTTGTCGAGCGTCGCAAAGTCGACCGTGACGACACGGTCGATGGCCGCGGACAGGGTCACCGTGAAGTCGAGCGTCGTCGTGCCGGCGTCGCCCTCGGTAACCGAGTTGCTGCCGATACTCAAGCTCGGAGCCGCTGCCACCGTGATCACGACCGTGTCCGTATCGCTCTCAACACCATCGTCGACCGTCAGGCTGATCGTGTAATCGCCGGGCACGTTGAAGGTTGCGGTCGGGTTGACAATGGAGTTGTCGGAGAAGTTGACCGCGCCGCCGGACGGTCCCGTCTGCAGCTGCCACAGATAGGTCAGCGTGTCATTGTCGGGGTCGCTCGAGGAGGAGCCGTCGAGCTGCACAGTGTCGATATCGAGCACGCTCTGGTTCGGTCCGGCATCCGCGGTCGGCGCGCTGTTGACATCATTGACCGTGATCGTAATCGTCTCGAAATCGTCGAGCACGGGCGTGCCGTCGTCGGTCACGCGAATCGTCACGTCGAAGGTTCCGGGGCCGTCGTCGGCGGTGGGCGTCCAGGTGAACGCACCGCTGCTCGGGTCAATGGCCGCGCCCGGCGGCGCACCGGCATCGAGCGAGAAGGTCAGCGCGTTGGCGGGCAGATCCGGGTCGGACGCCGTCGCCGTGAAGGCGAGTTCGGTTTCTTCATCGACGCTCCGGTCGCCGATCGGGTCGAGCACGGGCGCTTCGTTGATCTCGTCGATCGTGATCGTGATCGTTTCGAAGTCGTCGAGCGCGGGCGCGCCGTCGTCGGTGACGCGCACGGTGACCGTGATCGTGTCGGGGCCGTCGGCCTCGTCCGGCGTCCAGCTGAATACGCCGGTCGTCGGGTCGATGCTGGCCGTTAAGGGTGCACCCGCGTCGAGCGAGAACGTCAGCGTGTTGGCGGGCTCGTCGACATCCGACGCGGTTGCCGTGAAGCTGAGCTCGCTCCCCTCGTCAACGCTCCGGTCGCCGATCGGGTCGAGTACGGGCGCTTCGTTGACTTCATTGACCGTGATCGTGATCGTCTCGAAATCGTCGAGCGTGGGCGTGCCGTCGTCGGTCACGCGCACGGTGACCGTGACCGTATCGGGTCCGTCGGCCTCGTCGGGCGTCCAGCCGAATACGCCGGTCGTCGGGTCGATGCTGGCCGTTACGGGTGCGCCGGCGTCGAGCGAGAACGTCAGCGTATCGCCGGCATCCGGGTCCGTCGCGGTCGCCGTGAACGAAAGCTCACTGCCTTCGTCGACGGTCCGGTCGCCGATCGGATCGAGCTCGGGCGGCTGGTTGACGGAGTTGACCGTAATCGTGATGGTTTCGAAATCGTCGAGCTCGGGCGTGCCGTCATCGGTGACCCGCACCGTGACCGTAAAGTCGTTGCCGCCGTCGTCCAGATCGGTCGTCCAGCTGAACGCACCCGTGACCGGATCGATGCTCGCACCCGCGGGTGCGCCCGGGTCGAGCGAGAAGGTCAGCGTATTCGCGGGCTCGTCGCTATCCGTGGCCGTGGCCGTGAAGGTCAGCGTCTGGCCCTCGTCGACGGTCTGGTTGCCGATCGGGTCGAGCTCGGGCGCACTATTGACCTCGTTCACGGTCACGGTGATGGTTTCGGCATCGTTGAGCGGCGGCGTGCCGTCGTCGGTCACGCGGACCGTGATGTCGAAGGTCCCGGGGCCGTCGGCCTCGTCCGGCGTCCAGCTGAAAAAGCCCGTGACCGGGTCGATGCCTGCCGTCGCCGGCGCCCCGGAGTCGAGGCTGAAGGTCAGCGTGTCGCCGGCATCGTCATCGCTCGCGGTTGCCGTAAAGGTCAGCGTGGCGCCCTCGTCAACGGTCCGGTCTCCGATCGGGTCCAGGACCGGCGCGTCGTTGCTGCCGCCGACGTCGATCGTGACCGTTGCAGAATCCTGACCGCCGTTTCCGTCGTCGTTCGTATACGTGAACGTATCGACGCCGGCGAAGTTCGCATTCGGCGTGTAGGTCACATCGGCGCCATTGTTCGCGACCGCGCCGTTGGTCGGCTGCGTGACGCTCAGGACCGTCAGCGTGTCGCCGTCGATGTCGCTGTCGTTCGACAACACGTCGACGATGACCGGCGTGTCTTCCTGGGTCGATGCCGTGTCGTCATTGGCCACGGGCGGATCGTTGACCGGAATCACCGTGATCGACACGGTCGCTGAGTCCTCACCGCCGTTTCCGTCGTCGATCGTGTAGGTGAAGCTGTCGCTGCCGTTGAAATCCGGATCCGGCGTGTAGCGCAGCAGATTGCCGACCTGCTGCACCGTACCGTCATTCGCGCTGCCGAAGTTCGAGATCGTCAGCGTATCGTCGTCGGCATCGGTGTCGTTGGCGAGCACGTCGATGTCGGCGAAGTCGTCTTCGTTGAGGCTCGCGAGGTCATCATTGGCCACGGGATCGGTGTTCGGCTGCACGTTGACCGTGATCGTGGCCGTGTCCGGATCGGAGTCGACGTTGCCGTCGTTGACGATGAGCTGGACGACGTACAGGCCCTCGACGTCCGGGACGAACGTCGGATTGATCGAACCCGGATCGCTCAGGGTCGCCGTGCTCGGATTGACGGAGAACGACCAGTTGAACGTCAGCGTGTCGCCGTCGACGTCGAATGAACCGGAGCCGTCGAGCTGCACGGTGTCGTCCACCTCGACGGTCTGATCGACGCCGGCGTCGGCGACCGGCTGCGTGTTCGACGTGCTGATCGTTGCCGTATCGGGCAGGCTGTCGACGCTGCCGTCATTGACGATGAGCTGGGCCAGGTAGGTGCCCGCAACGTCGGCTACGAAGGTCGGGTTGACCGCGCTGGTATCGGACAAAACGGCCGCACTGCCTGCCGGCGGCGTCAGCGACCAGGAGAACGTCAGGGGGTCGCCGTCCGCGTCGCTGGAGCCGGAGCCGTCGAGCATGACCGTGCTGTTGACCGCCACGGTCTGATCGCTGCCGGCGTCGGCAACCGGCTGGGTGTTGTCCGTCGTGATCGTGACGAAGTCGGGCAGGCTGCCGGCCTGGCCGTCGTCAACGACCAGTTCGACGACATAGGTACCCGCGAGGTCCGCGACGAACGTCGGCATCGGGTCCGTGGGATCGGACAGGATGGCACCGCTGCCGGCCGGCAGGCTGGCAATGGTCCAGAAGAACGTCAGCGTGTCGCCATCGGCATCGCTCGAGCCCGTGCCGTCCAGCTGGACGGTGGCACCGAGCGCAACGGCCTGGTCGGGACCCGCGTCGGCCACGGGCGGCGTGTTGCCCGGCGCCGTGACGATCACGACGTCGTCAGGGGGACTGTCGACCGTGCCGTCGTTGACGACCAGCGCGATCACGAAATCGCCGGGAACGTCGGCCACGAACGTGGGCATCACCGCGGTCGGGTCCGAGAGCGCCGCCGCGCTGCCGCCCGGCGCCACGATGAATTCCCAGCTGAAGGTCAGCGAGTCGCCGTCGGCATCGCTGGAGCCGGATCCGTTCAGGGTTACGGTCTGGCCGACGTCGACGGTCTGGTCACTGCCCGCATCGGCCACGGGCGGTGTGTTCTGCGGCGGCTCGGCACAGCCGGGCAGCGTGCACATCTGCAAGCAGGCACGACCGTCCAGCACGGTGATGAAACCGTCGCCGTCCGCGTCGCGGGGATCGTCGGGTCCCGTCGCCGGCTGATTGCGGGCGGCGAAGATCAGCCCGATGTCTATCCGGTCGACGTCACCGTCCATATCGACGTCGCAAACCTGGCCGGCTGCATGGAGCGGCGACCAAATCGCCAGGGTGAGTACGGCGGCAACGAAGCCCCGAATGGAAAAACGCATCTGCCTCTCCCGGTGACCCCGGGCCAGAGGCGCGCGACTTACGGTCTCACGGACGAGCTAGGGCGGCAGAGGTGCTGACCCCCAACGTTTGGTGAACTTGTGAACTACGACGCGTGGCTCCAACCCGAACATCCTATTGATTCTTTTTAACGTCTTCGTGCAGTGGCCCCGGCGAATTCGGGACCGGCTTCGCCTCAAGGGCGTGCGGGCTTTCTCATCGCTCCGAGACCCGCGAATCCGAGGATCAGTAACAACAGCGTGGACGGCTCCGCCACGACTTGTGTGATCGTGATGCTGCCGGCCCCTGGAGCAGCCTCGAGTGCAGGGCCCGTCTCGCTGCCCAGGAAGCTGAAAGGCGCCGGCTGGCCAAGAATATTGCCCATGAGCGTCAGAGCGCTCGTGCCTATTCCCAGCGTCTCGAATGACAGCGTGAACGCCCTGAACGGCGTACCGTCCTGAAAGCCATCGAGAGATCCGAGGAACGAAAACTCCGTCACGTCGGCAAACCCCGTACCAAAGAAAACGTCCACCACCGCGTTACCTGCGCCGCCCAGCGAGGTGCCGAAAGCAACGGCTGATAGCGACAGCAGTGACGAGTCCCAGCTAACTTTCATGTCGTAGGTGGCGATGTTACTAGCGCTCGGGCCGATGACGACGTCCACGGTGACCTGTCGACCGAGCAGGACAGACTGGTCAGCCGGGACGAATTCGATCGGAATCGGAGCGGCGAGCGCCGGCGCCTGCGTTAGCAGGCAGCCCAACAGCAACGATGAAACGATAGGTACGATTCGCATGGTTACGCCCCTGTCTAGATTGACTCCAAAGCGCGTGGCCGATCATTCGATAAAAACTGTTTGCAAATATCATGCCGATATGAGTTGTTCGCCGAGATTCAAGCACTTGGCCCGGGGCTGGACACAGTCCAGATTGGAAACTGTAAAATCGGTCGACGGTTGAACCGAGACCGTACGCGCTCGCGGCTGGGCGCCGTGCCCGGGCGAGGGCCCGCCTGCAATGAGCGATGATAGAGTTCGGGTGTCGCGTCGCGTTGACGTCCGCACTGCGAGTAAACCCAAGCGGAGCACCGAATGAAGGCAAGCGCTATTCCATTCATCGTCATCGTCGTCGCCTATTTTGCTCTCGAGCTGTTCGTAGCCAGCAGCACCAGGCATCGAATGGAGCCCGAGTACATCTTCGCCAATCACGTGAAGGCGTCGCGCGCCGTTGATCGCTGCGGGCCGCTGAAGCCCGTGGACGCCGACAAGTTCGACGCCAACTATCGCTACTCGCGGCGACGGGCCGTCGCGGCCCGGACCGAGAGCGAACCCAATGAATCGGAGGCATCGATCGAGGCCATCGTGCACGCCCAGGAGGAGGCCGGGCGCCGCGAAGTCGACGCGCTGGTCGACGAACTCGGCTGCGACGACACCGAGCTCTTCATGCACCGGAAACGCTACGAGATTCTGGCCCGGCGGAACCTGCCTACAGAGCGGACAAACCTCAGCAGATGAGGGATGTCGAAGACTGCCCTCCCTGGCAGTCGTTCACGGCGCTGCTACAGACCCTGTCACCGTGCGGATAGCCTGCGCAGCGTGACCGGCACGTCGGGCGGCGACGCGGGCTCGAAGCGATCGGCATTCTCGATCGGGTCCGCGCAGTTGAAGATCGGGAACGGTGCGGGGCCCTCGCATTTGAGCTCGAAGACGTTCACGTCGCCGACCAGCGTGTCGCGGCCCCGGTGCCTGAGTGACAGGTGCACGCGCTGCCAGCCCAGGACGTCGCCGGTCGCCGCGTCGGCCTGCAGGAACAGCATCACGACCCGAATCCCGTTGCGGGTGAATCGCCAGCTGCCGAGCTGCGCGGAATCGCGCGTCGCGAACGGAAGTCCGCCGAAGTCACCGCCGTCGACGAGCACGGCCGTGCGATCGAGATGTATCGACATGATGCCCGGCAAGCTCAGCCCGGGCGGAAGCCCGAACGGACCGGCATCCAGCGCCACGTACCAGGTACCGAATGGGTAGTGCCGGTTCCTGGCGTCGGCGTTGGTCGGCGCGATAGTGACGCCGGCCAGGATGACCACGGCCAGCAGCGTGAGAGTGCTTCGACTGTGCGTGCGTTTCACGGCGGTTCCCCTTTGATTCCCTGTGGGAGAGCCATCGTGAATCGCGACGCGTTGGCAGTCCTCGGGGAAACCTCCGGATTCGCTGGCGGGACACCGGATTCAGACTCAGGACACTAGGCGGCCGGCAGGCCGATCCGCGCCCGCAAGGCTTCGAAGTCTTTGTTGTCGCGGAGCTCCGCGAAGCAGGGCAGAAGGCACAGGAGGTCGACTTGCATGAAGTCGTCCCGGTCGACGGCGGCGTCGAGTATCCGGATCGCGGCGCCCGTGTTCCCCGCCAGGCTGTAGAGCCGCGCGATCAGCCGCGGCGATACATACTGCTCGAGCGCGCGTTTCTCGAGCAGACGGCTCGCCTCGCCGAGGCGGCTGGCGACGTCGCCGCCGTCCGTGCCGGCAAGCGCCTCTGAAACCGGGGCGTCGTGTTGCCACACGGTCCGCTCGAGTTCCAGCGCGTCGGGCCGGCCGCATACCCAGGCCAGGTCGGCACTGAGCTCCAGCGCCGGCGGGAACGACGGGTCCAGTTCGAGTACCTGTGCGAGGTCCGACTCGGCTCGCTCCCAGCGACCGGTGCCGCAGTGGCAGAGCGCGCTGCCGTAGCGCACGGCCGGATTGAGCGGGTCGAGGCGGCAGGCCTCATCGACCTGGCCGCGCGCGCCGTCGTCGTGCATAGCCGCGAGAAACAGCGCGGTGAGGAGCCGGGCGTGCGCGAGGTTCGGGTTGGCATCGATGGCCGCCTCGAACCGGTCCCGCGCCTCACGCCAGTCGCGCTCGATATAAAACTGATAGGCGCCCGCCAGCATGTTAGCATCGGCATCGTCCGGATCGATCTCGAGCGCCGCCGTAACGGCCTCGGATACCCGGCTGCGGACTTCGGTAGCCGACATCACGCCCCAGTATCCCAACGCGCCCCAGACGTCGGCGACGCCCGCGTGTGCGGCGCAGAAACGCGGCGCGATATCGATCGCGGTCTGGAAATGCTCCAGCGCCTGCTGAAAATGCTCGGGACTCAGCTTGTACCAGTGAAAGCGGCCCATGAGATAGCGGCGGACCGCTTCCGCGTCGATGTCGACGGCCGCCGCGCCCGGCGCGGCGATACGTCCGCCGTCACTGACCCGTCTCGCGATCTCGCCGGCGACCGACTCGGCTTCGCGGAACAATCGCGCCTGCGCGAATCGACGGGAATCGGCCCAGACGTGCGTGTCAGTGGTGGCATCGATCAGCTGCACCGTAACGGCGATAGGGTCGGCCGCGTCGACGACAGACCCTTCGACGATGGTGTCGGCCCCGAGCCGGGTCGCGATGTCCGGCAGCGACAACGTGCTGCCCCGGAACACCATGACCGACTGCCGGGAGATGACCCGCAACCCGGCGCAGGTGCTCAACGAGGCGATCAACGAGTCGGTCATGCCGTCGGCAACGTAGTTGTTGTCGTCGTCGCCGGTCAGGTTCGAGAGTGGCAGCACGGCTACGACGGGCGTGGCGGCCGAGGAGGCCGCGACCAGGCGGTATCCCCGCTTCGGAATGGTTTCGAGAATGTGCGGATGACGCGGGTCGTCGTCGAGCGCCTTGCGCAGCGCGGAGACCGCCGTCTGCAGGGCGCTGTCCGTGACGTAGGAATGTGGCCAGACGTTGCTGATGATCTGGTCGCGACCGAGCACCCTGCCCGGGTTGGCCGCGAAGTAGACGAGCAGGTCCATCACCCTGGGTTCGAGGCGGCGCTCGACGCTGCCGCGTACGACCGTGTTTCGGTCAGGCTTGACAAGCCATTTGCCGACCGTGAATTCCCGCAACGCTGCTCCAGTCGTGTTCTCCGCCCCGGTGTCGGGCGACGGAACCGATACTACTACGACGGGGCGTCGCGGCGCGGTCCGCGCGTGGCGGATTCAGGAACGGCGACCCGCGCGTGCTAGTCGCGTTCGAACGTGAGCTCGAACGTGACGGGTACGGCCGGCGAAATGCTGGGCAGGCCGGCGACTTCGCGGAGCTTCTCGACGCCGGCGGCGAGTCCGGACTGGCCCGCGTTCACGATCAAGGGCTTCGCGCTGCTGACGAGCAGCGTGTCCTTGCCGAGCCGCGCGACGTTCAGGTCCAGCGTGACGCTCAGGCTCGTGCCATGTATCTGCAGCTGGCCTTCGCTGACGAGCTGGGTACGCTCGCCCGGCTCGAGGTCCTTTATGCTGACCGGTTCTACGTGCGCGACAATCGTCGCGGCGGGGTACTCCTCGGTCTCGAACAGCATCTCGCGCATACGCTGGTCGCGGATTTCGATCGACGTGTCGACGCTGTTCAGGTCGATGCTGACGACGGCGCTGCCGTCATCGTCCACGCGGCCTTCGAGCTCGCCGAACGTGTGAACCTCGGCCGCCACGTTGGCCTTGGTCGAGACGAAATTCACGCGCGACGCGTCATTGTTCAGGACCCAGCCCGCGGAAGCGGATGCGCTGGCGAGCGTGAGGAGCAGGATCGTGGCGGGTCGTTTCATCGGTACCTCCGAAAGATTGCCACCGAGGGTAAACACTTTGATGCCCGGCTGCATCCCCGGCTTCAGTCGCGGCGCCCCGGCAGGATCGGCACGCGTACGCTCGACGTGCGTTGCTCGCCGTTCAATTCGTCGCTCCAGGCCAGCAGTACGTCATCGCCCACACGCGCGATCTGCGGCACGACTCGCGAGAGCGCCGTCCTGCCGACGGTCTGCACGGAACCGAGTTCGCCGTTCGCTGTGAGGCTTCTCACACGTACGTCGTCGAACTGCCGGCGGCCGGACTCGAGCCAGCTCAGGGCGACGGCGCCATCGTGAAGCGCCACGGCATCGACGTGGCCGAGTACCCGGTTTTGCGCGATCGTTATTCGCTCGCCGAAGCTCACGCCGCCGTCGTTCGAGACCCGGGCGTTGACCCTGGGCCGGTCGTTGGCGGCCGTAAACCACGCGATGACGACGAGATCGCCGTCCGCGGCGATGGCCGGGCCGTTGACCGGGCAGGCCGAGATTGTCCAGTCGTCGAAGGAGAACCGTTCGCCGGGCTGCCAGCGCCCGTCGAGGTGGCGGCTCAGGTAAATGTCCCGCGTCTCGTCGCGGGTTCGATCGCGATACACGGCGAGTGGCCCGCCCGCGCCGACCGCGATGTCGGTCTGGCAGCAGTCGCAAACCAGATCGTCGATCTCCTGTTCGGCGCCGACGATGCCTTCGCGATCGATCGTCGCCGCGCGCAGCGTCATGCCGCCCGCGGTGCTGCCGTGTCCGGAATGGTCGTCGGGACCGGCGGCGCTCGGCGCCAGCGTGTTGCGGCCGTCCAGCCAGATGAGACCGACGCCGTCGTCGAGTTCGAGCATCGAGACGAAGCCGTGCTCGGTGGGCGTGCCGTCGTCGTGAGGCGTGATCGGCGTGCTCCAGGCGGGCTCGCGGCCGTCACCGAGCACGGCGCGCACGTCGTAGCTGTAGGCGCCGTCCGCGCTGTAACTCAGCCAGTGCGCGAACCAGCGATCGTTGCCGAGCGACACGACCGAGGGCAGGTCGGCCCAGTTGACGAACATCTTGTCGTCGGTCACGACCTCGCGCGGCTCGGACCAGCCCCGGTCACGCAGCTCGGCAAAGTACAGCGTGCCGCCCGGGCTGGCCCCCTCCATCCAGCTCAGGATCGTCCGGTCGTTGGTCGCGCTCAGGCGCGGGCCCACGCTCCGCGCACCGCCCGGCGAGACGAGCGGCACGGCATCGCCGAAGGCGGGCGGCGGCGGGGGCTCCGTGCAGCCGGCCAGGAGCAGGATCGACAGCAGTGCGGGCAGGGGCTTCACGGAGTCAGTCTACACCCGGCGGCGGGCTGCCGAGGCAAATTGACCCGGCCGGGCATGCCGGTATACTCCAACGTCCGCTCGCCGGCGTGGGGGCTCGACGGCCCAGCCACGGCGCGAAACGCACCAGACGGCCAGGTGGCAGAGTGGTTATGCAGCGGCCTGCAAAGCCGTGTACGCCGGTTCGATTCCGACCCTGGCCTCCAGTTCTCGAGACAAAGCCCGATAGCAGGAACTCCGTATCGGGCGTTGGCTTGCCATCGTCACTGCGATTCACCGGACCTATAATGGCCGGGCCCGACGCCCACCAGGACACCATGCCGACCGCCGTATTCGCCTCTGACGTGCACATCGCTTCGCCGGACGGGGACCGCGGCCGCCTGTTCACCGAGTTCCTCTCGGGCCTGAGCGCGGCCGACGGCATCACGCACGTCTACCTGCTCGGTGACATCTTCGACCTGTGGGTGGCCGATCACGGGTATTTCATCGAGCGCTACCGGACGGTCATCGACGAAATTCGGCGGCTGATCGGCGAGGGCATCGAGGTCGCCTATTTCGAAGGCAATCACGACCTGTACCTGCGGCATTTCTGGGAGGCGGAACTCGGCGTGCGCGTGTTCAGCGGGCCGACGCTGGTCACGCTCGGCTCGCGACGCGTTCGTCTCGAGCACGGCGACCAGATGGACCCCGACGACACGGGCTATCTTTTCCTGCGCTGGTTCTTGCGCACGCCGCCGATTCACTTCCTGTGCCGCAAGCTGCCGGGGTCGCTGGTCGCGAAGATCGGCGAGCGCGCGAGCGCCGGCAGCCGGCACTACACGTCGAACACGAAGACGATCGAATCGGATGAGGCCGTCGCCAAGATTCGCACGCACGCCGAAAAGGCGTATGCCGAGGCGCCCTTCGATATCATCATCTCCGGCCACGTGCACATTCGCGACGACTGGGAGACGGGCGACGGCGACGCGCGATTCCGCTCGGTCAATCTCGGCAGCTGGTTCGACGCGCCGTGTTACTTCAGACTCGACGATCAGGAGGCCCGTTTCGTCGAGCTGGCCGCGACTCGCGACGAAGCCGTTCGAATCAGTGAAAGCGTGAGGTAGATAAATGACAACAAAAACCGCCGTCATCGGTGTGGGTGTCCAGGGCGAACGCCACGCGCAGAAATTCGCCGCGCTGCCCGATTCGAATCTCGTGGGCGTGGTCGATGCCAGTACCGAACGCGCCTTGAGCGTCGCCGACGCCCTGGGGACCGAAGCAGTGGCCGACTACCGGGAGCTGATCGGTCGCGTCGGCGCCGTGTGTATCTCCTCGCCGACCTCGACGCACTACGAGGTCACTAAGGCCATGCTCGAGAACGATATCCATGTCCTGCTCGAGAAACCGATAGCGACGACGATGGATGAGGCGCGCGAGCTCGTCGAACTCGGTGAACAGCGCGGCCTGGTTTTTCAGATCGGCCACCTCGAACGCTTCAACCCCGCCGTCCTCGCGATGGCCGATCTCGTCGCCGAGCCGCAGTTCATCGAGTCGCAGCGCATCGCGCCGTACAAGCCGCGGGCGCTCGACGTCAGCGTCGTGCTCGATCTCATGATTCACGACATCGACCTGATTCACAGCTTCGTTCGTTCGGAAATGGACAGCGTCGATGCGGTCGGCCGGCAGGTGTTTTCGAACAGCATCGACGTCGCGAACGCGCGGATCCGCTTCAAGAACGGCTGCGTCGCCAACGTGACCAGCAGCCGCATCAGCATGAAGACCGAGCGCGCGCTGCGCGTGTTCCAGTCGGATTCCTACGTGTCGGCGGACCTGCAAAGCAAGTCGGTCACGAGCTACGTCAAGAAGGGCGAGGGGCCCGTCGAGACGCCCGAGGACGTCAGGATCGACGCGCAGAGCTTCGGCGACACCGACGCCATGCTCGACCAGGCGGACGCCTTCCTGAAGTCCGTCAAGGGCGGCGGCGAACCGCTCGTGACGGGCCGGATCGGCATGGAAGCGCTCGAGACCGCGACCGTGATCGGCGACCTCGCGGCGAATAAGTAGGCCTCGCTAGCGCCTGAGCGCCGCCTCGCACTCGCGGCGCAGCGTCTCGATAGCGTTCTGCATCGCAAGTCGGATCTCCTCGAGTTCTTCCTGCGAGGCGCCGCGCGGCACCTCGATCGGCTCGCCGACGGCCGTGATCGTGCGCGCGAAAGGCTTCGGAATCGTGAAGCTGTCCCAGGTGTTGAGCGTCCAGGCGCGATCGGCCGCGCAGGCGATCGGGATCATCGGCGCCTTGCCGATGCGCGCCATGAGGACCGTGCCGGCCTTGAATTCGAACTTCGGACCGAGCGGGCCGTCCGAGGTCGTGACGATCGATCCGCCTTCGCTCATCTTCTTCTGCGCGTCGCGCAACACGAGCGCGCCCGTGTTGGCCGCCGAGCCGCGGATGACGTCGGCGCCCCACTTGCCGGCAATGCGCGCGGGCACTTCGCCATCGACCGAGGCCGAGACGATGTAGCAGGCGTGGAAGCCGCGCCTGATCCAGCTGCGCATGAGCCAGGAGCAGAGAATGTGGTGCTGGTGCCAGTAGCAGGGCACGTAGGCTTGGCCCTTGTCGGCAATGATACGGTCGGCGACGTCCGCGCCGATCTGCGGCTGGCGCCGGTAGCTCGACTGCAACAGGAACACGATGAGCCTGACGATGGGCATGCCGATCGCGTAGGTCAGCTTGCGGCCCGGCGACATCCGGCGCCTGGTCGCCGCGCTGCGGCGCGACTCGACGTCGGAGTAATCCACTTTGGGCTCGCTCATGGTCGGGTCCTTGGGGCAGGTTTCGCAAACGGTAAGATGCCGAATCTGCTGTCGGCCGCGAGCCATTCCTTCAAATAGCGGATCTCTTCGGTATCCGGCAGGTCGGTTAGATCGCGATCGCCGCTGCGGAGCAGGCGAAAGGCCCGTTCGACCGCGCTGAAGCGTTCACCCGTCACACCGTTACGCCTGAGGCCGACCGAGTTGATGCGATAGTGACGCGCCGGGTGTTCGGCGACCAGCGTGAAGGGTACAACGTCCTTCCGGAGCACGGTATGCGGCCCGAGCATGCAGAGTTTGCCGATGCGAATGAACTGGTGGCCGCCGGCGTAGCCCGAGAATACGCAGCCGCTGCCGACCTCGATGTGCCCTGCGAGCACCGAGTAGTTTGCCATCGAGATGTCGTCGCCGAGGACGCAGTCGTGGGCCACATGGCTCAAGCCCATGAACAGGCAGTTGGACCCGATCCGGGTTTCGCCGCCGCGCTCGTAGGCGCGGCTGACGGTCACGAACTCGCGAAAGTCGTTGTCGTCGCCTACGTTGAGCCATGTCTCGTAGCCTTCGTATGCCGTATGCTGCGGCGCGCCGCCGAGTACGGCGTGCGGCCCGACCTGGTTGCGCTCGCCCAGGCGTGTCCAGCGCTGGACCATCGAGTAGGCCTTGATCACCGAGCCCGCGCCGATCGTGACGTCGCCCTCGATGACGACGCCCGGGCCCAGCTCGACCGAGTCGTGCACGTCGGCATCGGCCGAGACGATCGCCGTTGGGTGTCTGAGCCCGCTCACGTCCTATGCCCGGTCGCGGCGCGTCACTCGACGTCGCCGTCGAGCATCTGCACGCTGGCGCCCGTCGAGATCGTGCCGCTGTCGACGACCGCGGCCGTGATACCGCCGTGACCGCGCATGGCGTTGTAGCCCCCCGCGCCGAGGGTCTCTTCCATGAGCGAGCAGGGCACGCAGAGACCGGTAAACCGGAGCGTCGCGTCGCCGACCCTGAAGTGCTTGTCCTTGAGCGCGAGCAGGTTGATGCCGCGAACGACGATATTTCGCCGCACCCGCGCCGGATCGATGGGCCCCTCGCCGAGCATCGATCCGACCGCGTCCAGGTGCTCGCCCTGGATCAGCGTGACCTGCCGGTCGCCGCCGGACTTGGCGTAGTGATCGCCCGCGAGGCCCTCGCCGGCCGTCGCTTCGACGCTGTCGAGGGCGCCGGGATCCTCGCGGCGACCCGGACGCACGCCGATCCACTCGACCGTGCCTTTCTGCGGTAACGTGCCCATGAGTTCGCCGAGCGTCGGCATTGGCCTCTCCCGTGTCATACGACGATTGCAGCAGCGTCGTCGCGGCCGCCCGCATTGTCAAGCGCTGGCCGCGTCCGCCGAACGGACGCGCCGAGGTGCTAGAATTCCGCTGCGCGACGGCTAAGCCCGGGTGGCGGAATTGGTAGACGCAGCGGACTTAAAATCCGCTGTCCGAAAGGACGTGCGGGTTCGAGTCCCGCCCTGGGCACCACTTTAGAAACAAGAGGTTATGAGCAAGTCATAGCCTTGGATTTTTGCCGTATTTCCCGTTGCACACCCGTTACACACTCTGAGTTAAGGCGCTAACGTGCGATGTATCGCACGGCGCGCAGTTTCTACGCTTGGAAAATGTCTCTCAAGGAGTGAGGTGTGCCAAAACTGTCCAGCGAATCATTACCCATTCAGAACGGAAGCATCGTGCTCACGAAGCGTCCGAAATCGCCTTTCTGGCAGGCTCGATTTCGGATCGGTCGCAAATGGGTTCGGACCAGCACTAAGTCGTCCAATCTGGATGAGGCATCCGCCGTGGCAATCAATCTACAGGCGCAGGCTGAGATCAAGGCAGACATGGGTTTCCCCGTGGTAAGTCGGAAATTCAAGAGTGTTGCAGAGGCAGTAAAGGCTAATTTGCAGGACCGAATCGACTCGCGAACGGGGAAGTCAGTGCTATATTCAGGTCATAGATAACTATTTGGTGCCATTTTTCGGCAATTACAATGTCGCCAATATTGATCAAGCTCTATTGCGCGAGTTTTCACAGTATCGAACAGAGCAGATCGGTAGAGAGCCCGCCAGAAGCACGCTCAACACGCACTCAGCAGCCCTCAGACGAATCTTTTCGGAAGCGGTCAATCATGGGTACGTCTCACTGTCCCAAGTCCCCAGCCTGACAGTCGCAAAGGGAGTAGGGCAATCGACGGTCCGACGGCCAAGCTTCACTAAGGACGAGTACAAGAAGCTCTATACCTTTATGCGCGACTGGGTAAAAGGTGGTCAAAATGGGAAGGCCTCAGATATTCGTCATTTGCTTCAGGACTATGTCTTGATTCTGGCGAACAGTGGCCTTAGACCAGGAACCGAGACCGCAAATCTCAAGTGGAAGCACCTCGAGTTTCGCAAGGATATTGAAGCCAGTGAGGAACTCTACGGAGATGAGAGGATTGAGGAACAGAACGAGTACTTGATAATCAACGTGTACCACGGCAAGACCAGCCGATCATCGAATGGTCAACGCAAGGGTCGCGAGTCAATCCCTCGTAACGATTGTCGGGACTATCTCAACAGACTGGTCAGACGTTCCAAGTACCTTGGGTGCGGGACTCTTGAAGAGGCTATCAAGAAGGACGCGTATGTATTTGCCTTACCCGATGGATCCCGCACAAAACAGTTAGGTAGGAAGTTTGAGCAACTGCTGACTGATGCGGACTTGCTTATGTCTCGCAATGACGAGAGGCGTACGCTCTACTCGCTGCGCCATTTCTACATCACGCAGGCAATCATCAACAGCAGAGCGGCATTGCATACCATCGCAAAGCAATGCGGCACGAGCATCGGTATGCTCGAAAAGCATTACAGTCACCTAGAAGTCTGGGATAAGCGCAAGGACTTGGTAAGGTAGCACGACTATTGATCGTGATGAATTGTCTGTTTCTCCCTACAGCAGACGCTCCAACGACCAGAATCGATCAGGACTTGCAGCCGCTATTCGGCCAGAAGCGGACAGAGAATTAGTGAACGAATCAAAGAAGAGCGAAGCCAGTCTGGCGATTGGCAAGTACAGGACCTTGGATCGTCCTAGATTTTCCGAAGGACAAATTGGTTGCAGCTGAGCTTATTGGTGGTCCGTATATTGCTTAGCTCAAACCCATTTGCTCTAGCAAATTGAAGCACGTCCTCAATTCTCGCAACTTCGTATGGCAAGCCACCAAGCCAATCGATCCAGTCATGGGTGATAGACATGCCCCTAGATTTTCGATAAACGGCGAATGTATTTCTTCTGAGAATTACGGATGAGATTAATGCTCGCGAGAAGAAATACGGGACAAATACTGACAGAACAGTCAGCCGCCCTAGAGTTCCAGAGCAATATGCCCCCTTAACTCTTCTCCAAGTCTTCGATTTGAAACCCTGGTCGTTGTACAGGGCTATATATAGAAGGCCGCCATCACCAACTAGTGCAGCGGAATTCTTAAGCGCTGTCCACATGTCACCTGTGTGGTGCAATACGCCCCACGAATATACGACGTCAAACTTACCCAGTGATTCAAGAAACTGTTGGTCCAATACGGAACCGCTGTGAATGATCCACTTTGGATCGTCGGGGAAATACCTTGTACGCAGTTCTCTCGTGCACGCGACCGACTGAGGGTCATAGTCAAATGAGACGACTCGAGCTCCGAGATTGCGAGCCGCCAATGAAAAAAGTCCACTGCCCGAACCAATGTCCAAAAAGCACTTATCGCTCAGGGACTCAATCTGGAGCATTTCAATCAGAGAGTCCTTAGCAATCTCAATCCGCTCGTCTGTAAGCGTAGACAAGAAACTTTGCCAATTCTTGCCAAACTCGAACCGTTCTCCGAGCCGAACCTCCGTTTCAAAATTCCCCGACGAATCCACCGAACTTTCCCCCACATCTCCGCTTTGGGTCATTTGCCACCGCACCGTGTTTCACACCGAAACAGGCAGAAATCGAGTGTAGAGCGGCCTCTAATGCCGATCAAATTTTAGAATGACATTACGGTCAGGTTTGAGCTATCACAAGTGACACTGCTTTGCATGGCGCCAGCGTGTCACGCCAGCTCAACGGCCTCCTTTAGTAACTGATCATTCACATCAATGTAACGCTGCGTTGTGCTCAGATGCTTGTGGCCAGCCAATTCCATCAGAACACGGGCGCTTATGCCTTTACTGGCGAGTTTCGTAATGAACCCTCGTCTACCGCTGTGACTGGTCGCACCGCGAACCCCAGCAGCGCCATAAACTCTCGAGAACAATTGGCGCAGCGAGTTGGGCGAGAAGTGCTTGTAGGACTTCTGCGAGTAGATCAACGGGAACCCAGCATCCCGCCTGGGCAAATAGTTGTAGTAATCGCGGAGTAGCTTGCGCAATTTGCGATTCAGCATCACCGTACGGGCTTTGGCGCCTTTCGTCTGAAGCGAGTTGAGCACCAATTGATCTCGAACAGTGCCATCGCTGGCGTATACATCGCCAACAGTCAGCGCGGCGACCTCTTTTGCGCGCATTCCTGCCAGATGAGTGCAGTAGAAAGCGATCTTGTTTCGAGCTGAGTGATTTCCCGCATCAATTACGGCGATAACTCGATAAATGTCCGACTTGCTGAGAACTTTGGCCTGTTTCATAAGCCCTCCAAAACACAAATACAGACTATAACTTATTGTATTTCCTTATATTTTAGGGCATCAACCGAATTCTGAGGGTGATTTTCGCCAAGGATTTCAGTCGGTTATTGCGAAATATGTACTTTTGCTACTTTGCTTATGTTTCTACGCACTCAGGAAATATCGGAGTCGCCACTCTTGAGCAATTTGCTCATATTTCCAGTGAATTTCAGAAAACCGATAAATACATCGGAGGTACCCAAAAATGAAAAAAGACGAACTGGAAAGGCTGCTGGCGTGGCTCGACCCAAGAGACAGAAAAGCTGCTCTGAAATCGCTAAAGGGCTATGACCGTCCGCGTCTGACGCTCTACCACCTGAATGCGCTGAACCGTAGAGAACAAATGCGTCGTAAGGAGGCAGAGCAAACCAGAAAAATGTCCGTTGCATGTATGGCCCTCATCAAGATGAGGAAGAAGACTAAAACCAGGTCGGTTTTTGAAGCGGTTAATGAAATTCACCTGGTCTTGATCAAGAAACTCGGAAGTTTCTGCTGCCAGAGAAACTTGACCCGCACTCGCGACGAGCAGAAAAACAGCGGATCGCGAGAGGAACGCTCCGACGGCAGGACTGTTTTAGCGTGGCCTTTCTGTGACAACTGATAAATAAAAACGAGTTCCAGAAGAACCAAATTAGCAAGCGAAAATCGCAACTAAAGAATTCGTCCCATTCATGTGTTGGGACAACAGCAAGTAGTAGAATCGCCCATAGAAAGCTCTCAGAGATTGCTGAGAGCGAGAAACCCGATGGGTAATGTGTCACATACGATCAGGAATCGCTCGCTGGCGGGCATATGAAGCTGCTATGTGATGCTCAAATGCTCCGCCACATTACACAAACCGTTGCACACTAAAAAATTGATGTGCAACTAATTGACGCTAAGGCGGAAATTAGGACGCAACAATCTTAAAACCCGCTGTCCGAAAGGACGTGCGGGTTCGAGTCCCGCCCTGGGCACCAGTCATGGAGGGGCACAAATCGGTAAGAATTGGTTGGGTGAATATCTCCGATGCCCTAGCACTTTTGTCGGCGGGCCCTTGGCGATGACGTCGATATGCATGATCTGCCTGAGCCGCCATTGGTCCGTTTTCGATAGTCGTTCGGCGACTGTCCCGTCCAGCGCTTGAATGCCCGGGAGAAAGACGCAGCGTCGGAGAACCCCACTAAATAGGCCGCCTCGTTGACGGAAGCGGCCCGGCCGTCGAGATATGCCTTGGCAACTTCTTGACGCAAACCGTCGAGAACATCGGTGAAGGTCACGCCCTCGTTCTTCAGCCGCCGAAAGAGGGTTTGGCGACTGCAACCCAGTTGCGCCGCTATCGCGTCGGCGCCCGAGCCGCCCTCGTGAAGAGTTGGAAGCAGCAGGGCCTCCACACGCCCCCGCAGTCCTTTAGCGGCGTCCATTTCATGCAGCAATCCCTCGGCATGTTTGGCCAACACCCCGAAAACATAACGCGGCGCCCGGGCGACCTCCCATTCCGGTGTCCGAGGATGAAGCTCCATGGCGTTCCATTCGGCATCGAAATGGACCGGGCACTGGAAGACCCGCCTGTACTCGGCGGCGTAAGCGGGCGCCGGATAGGTCAAGTGAACCGCAAGGACATGGGGCTGTGACAGGAACCGCCGCGGCCCGCAGACAAGGCTACCGAAGGCGATCTCTGTCATCTCCGGAACGGCATCGGGATACCGCCCGCGATCGACCATGAAGAGTTTCCCGCTCCGATTGACAAGCTCGAACCGGGGACCTTGGGCGATATCCTCGAAATCGGCCGCCAGACGGCCATAGCGCTGCATTTGCACGAACGCCTCACCCATCGTCGCGGCGGCTTCCATTATCAGGCCAACGATCGAGACTTTCGACATGCCGACTTCTTCGCTGAAATGCAGCGCGAGTGCGGGTTCGTCTGTCATGATCTTCGCAACGCGCAATAGTGCGACGTAGCATTCCAGGTCAAGCCGTCTGTCGGGATTGTCGAGGGTCCGCTCATCAATGCCGGCCCGCTCGGCAATGGCTGCCCGATCCCCGCCTCGGCTCGAGGCGAAGTCGAGAAAACCAGACACGAGGCCGGCTGAAACAGTCGGTTGAGGCAAGAGCCTATCCTGGCAACGTTCGATCATGATCTTGCAACGGACGATCATGGTCTAGCGATCCATGATTCCGTAGCCTATTCCGAAAGAAGTATACCGTCGCGTCGATCCTGGAAGGATCGCGCTTTGGAACGCCTCCAGTCCGCCTAAGGCGCAAGCAAATGCAGCCAAACACCTACCATCGAATCGTTGTCCCGAAACGTGGCGCGCCGGAGCTTATGCAGTGGGTTGAGAATGACCTCCCGGCTCCCAGGTCAGGCGAGGTCCGCGTAAAGGTCGAAGCGGCCGGCGTGTCGGGTTACGACATTATGCTGCGCCGCTATTGGTTTCCCGGCTTCACAAAGGTGCCCTACACGCCAGGCGAGGACATTGTAGGCATCGTCGACGCCGTTGGAGACGGGGTGGAAACCCTGGCACTGGGCCAGAGGGTCGCCGGATGGACGTTCGGTGAGGCCGGTGGCTATGCCGAGCATGTCTGCCGTCAGGCGGAACATCTCGTACCGGTGCCGTCAGATCTCGACCCGGCAGTCGCCGTTTCGCTTGTCGCGAATTATCTGACCGCGTCTTTGGCTTTGAACAAGACCGCGCGGGCGATGAGCGGGGAGCGTGTGCTGGTTCAAGGTGCCAGCGGCGGCGTGGGGTCCGCGCTCTTGCAACTTGGCAAGCTCGCGGGGCTTGAAATGATCGGCGCCGGAACGGGGGACAGACTTGCCTTCATCGCGGCCAACGGTGCGACGCCGATCGACTATCGTCGTAAGGACTTCGTCGCTGGCCTGCGCGAGATGACCGGCGGCGGCGCGGATGTCGTCGTCGACCTGGTCGGAGGCGCGCAGCAGCTCTGGCGATCCTACCGGTGTCTGCGCCGCGACGGACGTCTGTTGATGCTCGGAATGGCCGGCACCGCGCGGTCGGGGATCGGGGTCGTTCCGGCGAGTCTCTTGGTCGTCGGCGTCCTGGCGCTTTGGCCCGACGGCAAGCGTACGCCGATGTCGCCGAGCATGTTGAGCTATCCGGCTGAACACCTCGACTGGTACCGCGATACCCTGAGCGAACTCCTTGCCATGGCCGCCGACGGGCGTGTCGAACCCGTCGTGGCGGCGCGCATTCCGCTTCGCGATGCTGCCCGCGCCCACACCCTGCTTGAGCGGGGCGGACGGACGGGAAAGGTCGTGTTGATGGGTGAAGGCTGACGCGTTGCCGATGGCGAGTTAATGCGTATGGGCGGCCGCTTTTGCATCTGTGGACGGCGAGGGTGGAAGCACGCCATTACAGCTACACCTCGACTTATAGACAGTCCCTTTGTCACCCTGTCCGAAAGGACATGCGGAAGACGTGCCCGTCCGACGGCGTCATAGGTTCCTGGTTCGCCGAGTGTTCTGTTCCTACTGGCAGGCTATGAGAAATGAGATCGTACTATTCGGGTCCGAAACCAATGCGCAGCCGTCTCCGCTGGGACCGCTCCGATTCGGTTCTGCGATTGAACCGCCGAGGGTGCCAACCTTATGCAGAGCTTCGGATAGTCGTTTCACCCGGATAGACGGCACCCAAATCGCGCGGCCATCGAGGTGGATCTCGGTCGTGGAGTGCACTGCGATTTCATTCCCCGACCACGTCACCCGTTGATTCTCGACGCCGGAGCCGTCCGAAGGCAGGATGCTCCAACCGAACAACCCGCGGTAGAAGTCCACGGGAAGTCCCTCCGACGTCGTGACATAGCGTTCCGGTCCGAACTGCTTTGTGGGTGCCGGATAGCTGTGGCGCGACAGGCAGATTCCGATGAGCGCTCCCTTGGGGTCGCGCAGTAGGCAGTTGCGCCCAACTCCAGGAACCTCGAACGGTGCTTTCTCCACCGTACCGCCGAGCTCTTGAGCCCGAACAGAGGCCGTATCGACATCTTCCACCTCGACATATGGAACCCAACCGAAGGATTGCCCTCGATCGTATTGGACGAACCCCGCTCCTGCTTCGTCGTCTGCAAGCGCCAGAATGAAGTCGTTTTCGCCACCTCCCCACGCGAACTCTTGCGCATGCTCGGTTGCGAAATTCCAGCCGGCAACACCGCCGTAAAAAGATCTTGAGACGTTGGCGTCGCTGGTGAACAAGTCGTGCCAAACGAACCGACCCGTCTTTTCCGGATTCATCGCCAATCCCCCGATAGAAACGTATCTCCTGCCGACCGCTCGTCCCCTTTGGTGTCGGCAGTGGCCCGAGACGATCATATCGATTCGGTGGCAGCCGCTGGCAGGAAAGCGGTCATTGGATTCGATTCAAGCTGACTGTACCGGTAATCGATTTCTTTGACGTTCAGGACTTATGCTTCCAAGTACTTTGTCAGTCCTATATGGTCGACTACACTCAATAATAGCGATAGCAATTGTTTGCACAAGAGTTGGGAAGATGAAGAAAGCCATCGCTGGTGTTGTAGCTGCATTCGCCGTTTTCTCGGTCGCACAAGCGCAATCGATAGAGGACTTGCCGGCGAAACAGAAATTCGTTCGCACGATGGAGCTGCCGGACGCTGTCGCGTTCAACATGCTCCTGCTTCGTCTTGAGACAAACGTGAGCGCTGGTTATAGAGACGACATTGTTGAGGAAGTCAGCAAGAATCTCGGATTTGATCAGGATCAGTCATCAGCGTTCCTGGATCAGATCCTGGCTGTGAAGCCTGCAATGAACTCCGAAGTTCAGCTTGAAGTCAAGAAGCGCGCGTGCAGCAGAGGCGACGGGTATAGCGTGTTGCAATCTCTTTACGATGTGGAAGAGCAGGTGCAATCGCGCCATCTCGATCTCGTCTTGAATACAATCAGCAGCAACCAACAGGCCGCGTTTCGTCAATGGCTGGATGAAGAGAAGACAACCATAACTCACGTTCGGGTCGACTTTGAAAAGCTAGACGAACGATCGGGCAAGACCGCGCAGAGTAGGCTTGCATCGATTTGCAATGCCGACGCGGTTCGGCAGGGAACCTTCGTTTCGGAACATTGCTTGGCGATTTGTGCCTGTCCACGTCCAACATGCCCACGTCCAACGTGACAACAATGGCTTGAAATCAACGCCCGATTAGAGGAGCGGACAGTGCGGCCACATACAAAAAAACCCCGCCACTGGGCGGGGCTTTCGATCTTCTATGAAAGGCTCAGGCTGTCTTTCTGCGCCGCGTCAATCCAAGTGCTGCAAGACCGATACCGAAGAGTGCGAGGGCGGCGGGCTCTGGTACGCTTGTAACTGTAACGCCGATATTGTCGATATTGACGCTCGAAATATTGAAGTTAGAAATTTGTATACCCACCGAATCGAACGCCGCGCTTGAAGCGCTGATAACGTTATCCCAAAATCCGAAAGCACCGGCAAATGTACCTGACTGCGAGAATATGCTAGCGCCACCGAGGAAGCCCGTGATTGCATAGTCATAAGAACCATCGGTATTGGAACCGGTACTGAATCCGATCGAATCGAAGGTAAATAGCCCACCAGATACAGCTTCGATTCCGATGAATGCGCCTTCTCCATTAAAACTGAAAATAGATGGCCTTGCATCTCCCACTAAGAATCCCTGCCGCCAGTTGGGACCTGCGGTCACTAAGAACCCCTCTTCTGTCGTACCGGTGAACGTGGCGCCATTGGGGCCAGGTAGGCTATCAAAAGTAATCAGAGCTGCATTCGCCGCCATCGGTGACATCAGCACAGCGAGAAAGGCGAGATATGTACTCTTTGTTCTATTCATCAGCGGCCTCCAGAATGAACAGCTATTGGTGTAGTAAGCAATTACGCAATTGCGGTACGCAATTGCCGTGCCGGAATCCCGAGAATCGCAAAAAAACAAAGAGATACGTTTTCATTCACCTATAATCTCTGCTCCGTTTGTACGCAACGTGTAAAGGAAGTCGACAAAAAGCCGCTACGTGAGCCTCCTTTCTGGGTTGTTAGTTCGATAGATCGCCGTAGATGTACGATGCTGAACAGCGATGCGAGCACGCGCAAGCGTGCTTCGATCCTATCGCGGCGATGTTCGTAGCTTTACATCATTTGTGCCTGTCCGCATCCATCTCCCTCGGTCGCCTGAAGATCACAACCACGCTCCAGACCAGTATGCCGATTGCCAGACCGATGCCGGCAAGCAGAGAGGTCGGGATATCGCGCTCGACGGCAGTGGGGATTTCACTCCTCAAAGCATCCATGTCGAACGGCATCTCGCCCATTAAGCCGGGGCTGGCCTGTTGGGCTTCGCTGACGAGGTTCTCGAGAAAGGGAAAATGCAGCACGTGATGCACGACTTCGGCGTTTTGCTTGCTCGGCATCGAGTTGTCGCCGAGGGCAATCCCACCAACGGTAATCGACAGCGTAACGCACGCTGCCAGGAGACCGAGTATCGAACCGAAGTACTCGAATTTCGCCTTCTTGGCATCCCATTCGGATTTGGACAATGCCGGTGTCACCGTGGATTCGTTCATATTGTTAGACCTCCTCTACGTTGCTAGACCGCTACGGCCGTGCGCCCGTGACTGAGTGCGGGCACCGACAGGCGGCAGGATCGGCGCCAGGTGGCAGTTTGCACCGTAATCGCTAGAATGCTCCGTCTACAAGATATCCGAAAGATGGTGGACCAATCTGGAACTCAGTTCGTGCAGCCTGTCCAAGCACTGCAGACACGCTGGATTGCGCATGCACGGTCGCCGGATGGACACCTCACGCGAGAGGAAGCGATGATTACCAAGAGAGCTCAGTTCATTGCCACAATTGCCGCAGCAATGACGTCATTGAGTGCTGTCGCCGACGAGGACTTCGAGGATGCGGTGCGCAAGTGTGCGTCGATCCAGGACGAGAGCGCACGGCTTACCTGCTTCGACGCCGTGGCGATCATCAGGGCCGGATCGCTCGGGGAGCCGGCGGTTGCGCCCGAGCCGCCGGCAGCTGCCACCGAAACCGTAAGCACCGAGCCGGCGCCCCAGGCGCCTGCCGGGCTCACGCTCGCAGAAGAGTCGGCCGATATCGAGCTCGCGACGGGCGCCGCCGCCGCGGCGGCCGTTGCCGCCGAAGCGCAGGACGAGCCGCCGCCCCTGACCGACGACGTCGGCATCGAGCGGGTGGAACCGTCCAAGAAAGAAAACCCCGAGTATTCGGCCCGCGTCGTTCGCTGCGACAAACACAGCCAGTCGGGGCAGATCTACTTCTTCCTCGACAACGACCAGGTGTGGAAGCAGTCCAACTACCGGCGCATTTCTCTCGGCGACTGCCAGTTTGATGTGCTCATGAAGAAAGACGCCTTCGGCTTCCAGCTGTATATTCCGAGCAAGAAACGGACTGTGCGGGTGGCGCGGATACGCTAGTGTCCTTGTACCCTCGGGCGCGATCTGCAAACCCGGTCACAGTCGAACTGTCGACTGGTTAACACTTTCGTGGCCTGCACGCCGCGTCGCTTGGACCCCGCTCGAAAGCGTGCCACAACAGGTTCCTGCCTCCGGGGACCTGACATGGCATCGTCATCGAGCGAAAACGTGGACTACCGGCTGCTCAATCGAGTCAGCAACCTCGTCATCTGCAGCAGCTGCCTGCGTCACGGCAAAGTGACGCCGGTTCCCCAGATCATCTCCGACCTGAGGCCGCCGACCAACCTGTGCCCGACCTGCCGCGACGCCAGACAACCGTCCGCGTCGCAGCGTCCGCGCGGCCGTCTGCTCGCGTTCCCGCGGTAGCCCGATGCATCCCGTCGGCCGCGGTGCTTAAATAGCGCCATGGCCAAGCTTTACTTTTACTACTCGTCGATGAACGCGGGCAAATCGACGGCGCTCCTGCAGTCCAGCTACAACTACAAGGAGCGCGGCATGAACACGCTCGTGCTCGCGCCGGAACTGGACGATCGCTACGGCGCCGGCCGCGTCACCTCGCGCATCGGTCTCGAGGCCGAGGCGCACGCGTTCTCGACCGATGACAACCTGCACGACATCGTTGCCGCGGTCCTCGAGGAGACCCCGCTGCACTGCGTGCTGATCGACGAGGCGCAGTTCCTGACCCGCGAGCAGGTCTTCGAGCTCGGCGAGGTCACGGACGGGCTGAACGTCCCCGTGCTCGCCTACGGTCTGCGCACGGACTTTCGCGGCGAGCCGTTCGAGGGCAGCAAGTACCTGCTGGCGTGGTCGGACAACCTAAAGGAGCTCAAGGCCATATGTCACTGCGGCTCGAAGGCGACGATGGTGCTGCGCCTCGACGAACACGGCAACGCCGTTCAGGAAGGCTCGCAGATCGAGATCGGCGGAAACGATCGCTACGTGTCAATGTGCCGGCGGCATTTCCGCGAGCGCTTTTACGGCTGATCGCAACGCGAGTTGCGGCACGGCCGCGAATCTGTGAAGTATGCGGGCTATCCGCCCAGCGTCGGCAGGTTCTCGGACTGCACGGGAAAGACCGAGGTGTTCTCCCGCTCGAGCAGCGAATGCATGTCTTCGAGCGACTTCATGATGACCGTATCCGCGAATTCGATGGCCTCGATACCCGCGCGGCGCTTGGCGTGCGGATCGTGGAACTTGATCCGGTGGTGGCCCACCGTGATGACGTCGTCGTTGACGAGCAGCTGGTTGGACACCCGCCGCGAGTTCACGTACGTGCCGTTCGTGCTGTTGAGGTCCATGAGGAAGGTCGAATCGCCGTGCCGGACGAGCAGCATGTGGTGGCGGCTCACGAAGCGGCTGTCGATCGCGAGGTCGTTGTGATCCGACCGGCCGATGAGCAGGCGCGGCTTGTCGAACACGAAACGGTTGAGCGTCTTCCCGTTCTGGGTCAGGTACAGGACGGGTGGCTCGAGCCTGTCGGATTCATGATGGCCCGCCGCGCCGTGCCAGGTACCTTCGGGAATCGTCGGGCGTTCCACGGCCGACGAGCTGACCGGCAGCGTGTCGGCTTTCGCCAGCGCAAGCAGGGCGATGCGGTCGAGAATTCCGGGCCAGCCCCCGGACGCCTGCCAGAGCGCGTTGCAGACGGAAATCGGGATGATGTACTCGGGTGTATCGCTGCCGGCCGCGCGGAGCTTGGTGTGCAGGTAGTAGAGCGCCTCGCCCGACGTCATCGGGTGCAGGTGGAAGTTGGCTACCACGCGCTGCGCGATGCCCTCGCCGTGCGGACTCTCGATCAGGGTTTTTAAGGACCGGTTGCTCACGAGCACGAGCTTGATCGCGCTGGTTTGCCGCACGCGCAGTTCAGCGAATTCCGACAGGGTCCGCAGGGCGCCCTTGCCAAGCGCATGAGCGTTCTTGACGACGACCACGGGCGGCTGGTCGGACGAAGCCTGCTGCATGACGTATACACGCGTCATGGCCTCGAGCTCGGTTAGGGTTTCGAAGTCGTGGTCGAAGCCGAAACACGCAAGGAGCGCCTGCAGGAGCCGTGTCTTGTCCTTGCCGGCACCGTCGACCACGGCGATGTCTCGTTCGTCGGGAAGCGTCTGCAGAAACCTGCCGAGCATCGTCGACTTGCCCGACAGGGCGGGGCCCTGGATCAGCGCGATGCCGGTGTGGGAGCCGCAGGTCCTTTCGAGGGCCGCGAGGCCATCGTTGAACGACGAGTAGGGGACGACGGCCAGCGGGCAGGAATTCGCCGGGAAGGGTTGTTCTCTTAAACCCGCAGCTTCTAACTCCACAACGACCCGCTCGCCTCGCGTGATTTGGGAATAGACTTCACGTCTCTGGCGGCCGGCGATCGTTTTTGTTTTACTGAATTGCGGGCCGCTCCTCAGTCTACGACTCGAGCCGGGTCGTTTCAATGACAGATACGTTGCAGTCCCGGCCCGTCGCCAGGTACGGCAATGCCAATAAGTCACGTTAAGTAACATTACTAACTACCTGTAAATAATATTGATGATGGGCTATGCTGCGCGGCGGCAGTTGGCCCGGTGGCTGTTATTGAGTGCGGAACTTACCATAAGCGGACTGACGCTTATTCGCGGCGACCGTTGCCTGTTCAGCGGCGTCAGCTTTGCCGTGAGCCGCGGCGAACTCGTGCTGCTCGAGGGCGACAACGGCAGCGGCAAGACCAGCCTGCTGCGGGCCGTCGTCGGCCTGCTCGAACCCGAGTCCGGCGACATAAGCTGGAATGGCCGGCCCGTTCGCGAGGTCCGCAGTGCATTCTTTTCGGCAATGGTCTGGATGGGACACCGGGTCGGTTTCAAGGCCGACCTCACGGTCGAGGAGAACCTGGCCTTCGAGCGTGCGCTGAGACCGACCGCCGGGCAAGCGCTCGATGCGACCCTCGAACGGCTTTCCATAACGCGACTCAGGAAGCTGCCGCTGCGTGCGCTGTCCGCCGGTCAGCAGCGCCGCGTGGCGCTTGCGCGCATGCTGCTCGCCAGCGCGACTCTGTGGCTCATGGATGAGCCGTTCACCAACCTGGACCGCGAAGGGCGCGCGCTCGTCGAGTCGCTCGTCGCCGAGCATCTCGATCGCGGCGGGATGTGCGTCATGGCGGCCCACCAGGACGTCGACATCGATGTGCCGACGGCGCGCGTGAGGCTTGGCTGATGGCGGCCGACGAGGACGTGCCAGGGCTTTTCACGGGCTTCGCGGCGACGGCCAGGCGCGATCTGGTGCTTGCCTGGAAGCGGCCCGGCGACATTCTCAACCCGTTGTTTTTCTTTGCGATGGTCTGCACGCTGTTCCCGCTGGCCGTAGGGCCGAGCGTCGAGGAGCTCACGTTCGCCGGTCCCGGCGTGCTCTGGGTGGCGGCGCTGTTGGCGATGCTCTTGTCGCTCAACAGCCTGTTCCTCGCGGACTTCGAGGACGGCAGCCTCGAACAGCTGCTGCTCAGCTCGCAGCCCCTGGTCGTGCTGGCGCTCGGCAAAACCGTCGCGCACTGGCTCACGAGCGGTCTGCCGCTGGTCCTCCTGGCGCCGGCGATCGCGGTCACGTTCCGCATGCCCGGCGACGTCGTCGGCGTGCTCATGGCGACGCTCGCGCTCGGCACGATCAGCCTGAGCCTGCTCGGCTCGATCGGTGCCGCCCTGACCGTCGGCCTGCACCGCGGCACCGCGCTCTTAAGCCTGTTGATTTTGCCGCTGGCCATGCCAGTATTAATCTTTGGTGCGCGGACCGTTTCTCTGGCGGCGGCCGGCGACGCCACCTCGACCGGCCTGTATGCGCTGGCCGCTTACGCCGTCGGGGCCCTGTCGCTCGCACCGTATGCGACCGCCGCCGCGCTCCGTATCAGCAACGAGTAAAATCCGCCTATGTGGACCTGGTTTCATAAGCTCGCGTCACCGCCGCACGTGTATCGGTTGTCCAACGCGTTCATCCCGTGGCTCGCGATTCCGGGCTACCTGCTGATCGCCTACGGGGTATACGCCGGCCTGTTCGTCGCACCCGAGGACTATCAGCAGGGCGACGCGTTCCGGATCATCTACGTGCACGTGCCGGCGGCCTATCTCTCGATGATGGCCTACATGATCATGGCGACCGCCGGCGGCATCGGCCTCATCTGGCGCATGAAGCTCGCCCATGCCGTGGCCGCGAGCTGCGCGCCGCTGGGAGCCTCGTTCACGTTCCTCGCGCTTGCAACGGGCTCGATCTGGGGCCGGCCGATGTGGGGCACCTGGTGGGAGTGGGGCGACCCGCGGCTCACATCGGAGCTTATTCTGCTGTTCCTGTATTTCGGCTACATGGCGCTTCGGAGCGCGATTGACGATATGGCCAAGGCCGACAAGGCCAGCGCCGTGCTCGCGATCGTCGGCGCCGTCAACATCCCGATCATTCACTTCTCGGTGGAGTGGTGGAGCTCGCTGCACCAGGGACCGACGCTCATGCGGGCGGAAGGGCCGGCCATGGACCCGGGCATGCTGTACCCGCTACTCGCGATGATATTCGGCTCGACGCTGATCTTCGGTGCGATGTTGTTTCGGCGGCTGCGCACCGAGGTGCTGTTGCGTGAGTCGCGGACGCGCTGGGTTCGTGACATGGTCCTTGCGCCGGAGGGGGGGCGATGATGGATAATCTCGCGATGGGCAACTACGGCGCCTACGTATGGACCTGCTTCGCACTGGCCGCCCTAATAGTCGCAATTAACGAATGGATGGCGCGGGCGCGGCACCGTAGAGTCAGTCGGGACGTCGAGGTGCGCGTACGCGCGCTGGAGGATAAGCTGTGAAAGCCAGGCAACAACGCATGCTTGCCGTCGGGCTCGCCGTCGCCGGTATTGCGATCGCGGCCGTGTTCGGGCTGCAGGCGTTCAAGGACAACATGATGTTCTTTGTCAGCGTGACCGAGGTCGTCGCGGGCGAGTATCCGGGGGACCGGAACTTTCGCGTTGGTGGCCTCGTCGTCGACGGCAGCATCGAGCGAGCCGACGGTTCGCTGGAGGTCAATTTTCTCGTGACCGACATGCGCTGCGAGATCCCGGTGCGCTACACGGGCGTGCTGCCGGACCTGTTCCGTGAGGGGCAGGGCGTGGTCGCGCATGGCCGCATGGACAATTCGGGGACTTTCCTGGCCGACGAAGTCCTTGCGAAGCACGACGAGAACTACATGGCACCCGAAGTGGCCGAATCGATGGCCCAGCAGCACGTCGAAGGCAAGAGCGTGGCGATGAGCGGTGAACAGCTCGAGTGTGACGTGTCGTGATACCCGAGATTGGCCACTTCGCGTTGATCCTCGCGCTGTCTCTGGCGTTGTGCCAGGGCATCATTCCGATGCTCGGCGCGCACAAGGGCAACGCCGAAATGATGGCCGTCGGCCGCACGGCCGCGACCGGTCAGTTCTTCTTTGTCGCGTTCGCGTTCGCCTGCCTGGTATGGGCATTCCTGAACGACGACTTCTCGGTGTTGTACGTGGCCGAGAACTCGCAGCGCGCGCTGCCAGCAATGTACAAAGTCTCGGCCGTTTGGGCGGCGCACGAGGGCTCGCTGCTGCTCTGGGTATTGATCCTGTCAACCTGGACCGTCGCCGTGGCGGCCGGAAGTCGCAGCCTGCCCGACCTGTTCTCGTCGCGCGTGCTCGGCGTGCTGGGCCTGCTGTCGACGGGGTTCCTGCTGTTCACGATCCTGACGTCGAATCCGTTCCTGAGGCTATCGCCGGCCGCTGTTGACGGCCGCGATCTGAACCCGCTCCTGCAGGACCCGGGTCTCGCGATTCACCCGCCGATGCTGTACGTCGGCTACGTTGGCTTCTCGGTCGCCTTCGCGTTCGCCGTCGCGGCGATGATCAGCGGCAACCTCGATAGCCGCTGGGCGCGCTGGACGCGCCCCTGGACGACCGTTAGCTGGATGTTCCTGACCCTGGGCATCATGCTCGGCAGCTGGTGGGCCTACTACGAACTCGGCTGGGGCGGCTGGTGGTTCTGGGACCCGGTCGAGAACGCCTCGTTCATGCCCTGGCTCGTCGGCACGGCGCTGATCCACTCGCTCGCCGTCACCGAGAAGCGCGGCCTGTTCAAGAGCTGGACGCTGCTCCTGGCCATCACGGCGTTTTCGCTGAGCCTGCTCGGCACCTTCCTCGTGCGCTCGGGCATCATCGTGTCGGTGCATGCGTTTGCGACCGACCCGACCCGCGGCTATTTCATCCTGGGCTTCCTTGCCGTCGTGATACTCGCGGCATTGGCCCTGTACATCTGGCGGGCTCCCGAACTGGATTCCGAGGCAGGCTTCCGGCCGCTGTCGCGCGAGGTGTTCCTGCTGCTGAACAACGTGCTGCTTGTCGTGGCCGGCGCGATCGTCTTCTTCGGGACGCTGGCGCCGCTGTTTCTCGAGTACTTCACGGGTGAGAAGTACTCGATCGGCGCGCCGTTCTACGAGATCGTGTTTCTGATTCCGACCGTGCCGCTGGTGCTACTGATCGGCCTGGGCATGCATACCGCCTGGCGGTCGCAGGAATGGTCGACCCTGAAGGGCCGACTGCGCATTCCCGCGATTGCCGCAATCGTCGTCGGTATCGCCGTGCCGCTCTTTGTCTACGGCCGTATTGGCCTGATGCTTGCCGTGGGCACCGTCGGCGCGTTCTGGATCATGTTTGCATCACTCGTCGAACCACTCCGGTCATGGCGTCGCGAGCCGGGCACACCTGGCATCACGCGGGCGATGCTCGGGATGAGCGTGGCGCATTTCGGCGTCGGCGTGTTCACGCTCGGTGTCACGATCGTTTCGGCGTTCAGCATCGAGACCGACCGCTCGCTGTCACCGGGACAGTCCGTCGACGCCGGAGCCTACACGTTCGAGATGCGCGAGCTGCTGGATGTGCAGGGACCGAACTACATCGCGCGCGAGGCCGTCGTTGACGTGCGCAAGAACAGCGAGTTCGTCGCGCAGCTCAGGCCGCAGAAGCGCCAGTACCTGATTCAGCAGAGTCCGATGACCGAGGCGGGGCTCTTGCCCGGCCTCGATCGGGATCTGATGATCTCCATGGGCGACCAGATCGGCAGCAATGTGTGGAGCGTGCGCGTCCAGTATCGGCCGCTGGTGCGCTTTATCTGGCTTGGCGCGATAATCATGGCGCTGGGCGGCCTGATTGCGATCACGGATCGTCGCTATCGGGTCAAGGTGCGTGAGACCTCGCCCGAAACCGAGCTGACGTCGGCAGCGGAAGCGACCTGATGGCAGCGCGAACCGGGCCTGTCGCGGTCCTTGCGGGCTTTGTCCTGCTTGTCGTGGTGCTCGCATTCGGGCTGACGCGAGATCCAAGCCAGTTGCCGTCGACCTACATCGACAAGCGTGCGCCGGCCTTCGACCTGCCGTCGCTCAAGGCGCCGGAACGGCGCGTCAACAACCAAAGCTACGCGGGCGGCCCGGCCCTGATCAACGTCTGGGCCACCTGGTGCGTCGGATGTCGCGAGGAACATCCGTTCCTGATGGATCTCGCGGCCCAGAACAGCTTGCCGATCTACGGCATCAACTGGCGTGACGAACGGACGGCTGCGCTGGGCTGGCTCGAGCAGTTCGGCGATCCCTACGTCGCCTCGGGCTTCGATGGTGACGGTCGCGTCGGCATCGACTGGGGCGTCTACGGCGCGCCGGAGAGCTTCCTCGTCGATGCCAACGGCGTTGTCCTGCACAAACACCTGGGGCCGCTGACGCCCGAGATCTGGCAGCGCGACTTCGTGCCGCTCCTGACCGAATTCAGGGCCGGCCGATGATTCGTCGCTGCACCGCGCTGTTCTTGCTGTTCTTTGCGACCGCGGCACTGCCGATCGACGCCGACAAGGCCTTCGATGATCCCGCGCTGCAGGCCCGCTACGAAGCGTTGATCGAGGAAGTGCGCTGCCTGAAGTGCCAGAACCAGTCGATCAAGGATTCGAACGCGTTCCTGGCCGCCGATCTGCGTCGCGAGATTCGCAGGCTGCTCGAAGAGGGCAAGAGCAATGCCGAAATCTACGACTTCCTCGTGACCCGCTATGGCGACTTCGCGCTGTACCGACCACGGTTCGGCGGCAAGACCCTGATCCTGTGGATCACGCCGGCTGCGCTGCTGCTCGTGGGCGCATTCATGATCGGCCGCATAGTTCGCCGGCGTATGGCGCTGCCGATCGACGACGGCGCCGAAACGGAGTAAGTCTTGTTCTGGGTGATCCTGGTCCTGATGAGCCTGGTCGCGGTTGCGTTCGCGATCTGGCCGTTTTCCCGCGGTCTGCCGCGGCAAGGCGTTCTCGTCGCCGGGCTCATCGTATTCGTTGCCGGCCTGTCGGCGGGTGTCTACACCGGTACGGGTCAGCCCGGCGTGCCGTCGGGCGCGAGCAGTCCCGTCGCCGGCAACGATTCGATTCCCGGCATCGCGGAAATGGTCGAGTCACTCGCTGCACGGCTCGAGCAGGAGCCCGACGATCTCGAGGGCTGGAAGATGCTCGGCCGCTCGTACATGACGCTCGGCAACACGCCCGGCGCGATCGAGGCCTACGAACGTGCCGTCGAGCTGTCCGAGGCCCGCGACGTCGGCGCGCTCGTCGGTCTCGGCGAGGCGCTGCTCGACGGCAACAATCAGGCGATGTCGCAGCGCTCGATCGGCCTGTTCGAAAACGCGCTGGTTCTCGAGCCGAACAATCCCCCGGCACTGTTCTGGGGCGGAATCGCCGCGTTCAATCGCGGCGACCCGTCGCTTGCGGCCGATCGCTGGGAGCTTTTGCTGGGCAGCAACCCGCCCGCCGAGCTGCGGCCGATGATCGAACAGCGCGTCGCCGCGTGGCGAGGTCAGCCGCTTGCACAGGCGCCGGCACAATCGGCCCAGCCGGTCCAACAGCGCCCGGCGGGCGGCGGCAGCCGCGTCGTGGCTGCAAGCTTGAGCGTCGGGGATGTCGCGGCCGCGGCGCTGCCCGCCGAGGCGACCGTATTCGTGATCGCGCGCGATCCGGGCCAGCCGTCGCCGCCGATCGCCGTGACCCGGCGGCGCCTGTCGGAGCTGCCCATGGTCGTCGAACTCGGTAACGCCGACTCCATGATTCCGGGCCGCGAGCTGTCGAACTTCGACGAGTTCGAACTCGTCGCCCGGGTGTCGCTGTCCGGCAGCCCGGCGGCGCAGGCGGGCGACTGGTTCGGGTCGGCAATCGTGCGTCCGTCCGAAGGCGACAGCGTGGACCTCTCGATCAGCGAGCGCGTCGAGTGAGCGAAGACGGTCCGCCGCGAGAATCGTCGCCCATCGATCCCGCGACGATGTGCTTCGCCTGCGGCGAGGAAAACCCGATCGGGCTCGGGATCGCCTTTCACCTCGACGACGACGTCTGCACGGCCGAATTCACGCCCGACGAAAACCACGTGGGCTGGGAGGACACCGTGCACGGCGGCATCCTGTACGCGGCGCTCGATGACGTGACGGCCAACGTCCTGTTCCGGCAGGGCCGCAAGGCGCACACGGCGCGCTCCGAGATTCGCTATCGCAGCCAGGTCCGCGTGGGCGAGACGCTCAGGCTCAAGGGTTGGATCGAGAAGGAGAAGGGCCGGCTCGTGGTCCTGCACGGCGAGGCGCGCCGCGCATCGGACGATGCCGTCGTGGCCGACTGCGTGTCGAGGTTCATGCTCGAGTAGCCTTGGCTATCCGCGCCCGCGGATGGCATGCTCGCCGCTCGGAACGCGACCCGGACTGCGCATGGCCCTGCCCGAGCCCTTGAGGAACACACTACGACTGCCGCTGATCGGCGCGCCGATGTTCATCGTATCGGTGCCGGAGCTCGTCATCGCACAGTGCACGGCAGGCATCGTCGGCGCGTTCCCGGCGCTCAACGCACGCCCGCAGCCGGAACTCGGCCGCTGGATCCGCACGATCAAGGCCGCGCTCGCGGACTACCGCGCGGCGCATCCCGGCGAGCCCGTGGCGCCGTTTGCCGTCAACCAGATCGTGCACGCGAGCAACGACCGGCTCGAAGCCGACCTCGCGGTTTGCGTCGAACACGAGGTGCCGATCGTCATCACGAGCCTCAGGCCGCCCGCGGCCGTCGTCGACGCCGTGCACGACTACGGCGGTCTCGTGTTTCACGACGTCATCAGCATGCGTCACGCGGTCAAGGCGATGGAGCAGGGCGTCGACGGCATCATCGCCGTCACGGCCGGCGCGGGCGGCCATGCGGGCGCCTTGAGTCCGTTCGCGCTCGTGAAGGAGATTCGCCGCGAGTTCGATGGCACGATCATCCTGTCCGGATCGATGAGCTCCGGCGACGACGTCCTCGCGGCCGAGGCCATGGGCGCCGATCTCGCCTACATGGGCACACGCTTCATCGCAACCGACGAGGCCAACGCCGTGCCGGGCTACAAACAGATGGTCGTCGACTCGAGCGCGAAGGACATCGTCTATACGCCGGTCTTCACGGGCGTTCACGGCAGCTACCTCAAGGGCAGCATCGAACGCGCGGGTCTCGACCCGGACGCGCTCGACGAGCTTAAGCGGCGCGACATGGACTTCGGCAAGCGCGACAAGTCGGACGCTAAGGCCTGGAAGGACATCTGGGGCGCGGGGCAGGGCGTCGGTACGATCGACGCCGTGAGGCCCGCACGCGACGTCGTGCTCGACCTCGAGCGCCAATACCTGGCGGCGCGCTCGCGTCTCCTGGGTGTTGCGTCGTGAGGCTGGCGCTGCTGTCTTACCTGTTCGTCGCGCTCGGCGGCGCATTCGGGGCGATGGCCCGCTACGGCATGCAGGTATGGCTGCAGCGCGGCGTCGAGTTTCCCTGGGGCACGCTCGCGGCCAATCTCTCGGGCTGCCTGCTCTTGGGCATCGCCGCGGAGCTCGTCGCAAGTTCCGACTGGTTCAACGAGGCGGGCCTGATTCCCGACCAGTACCGGCTATTGTTCGCGGTCGGCTTCTGCGGCAGCTTCACGACCTTCTCGACGCTGATCCTCGAGCTGCACACGATGCTCGGCAGAGGCGAGCTGCTGTACTCCTTCGCCTACTTCGCGAGTTCCATGCTCGGCGGCTTCGCGCTGTTCTTTTTGGGCCTTGCCGCAACGCGCGGCCTGATGACGCTCGTCAGCGGCTGATCGCTCTGTCGAGCAGTTCGACGATGCGCCCTGTCCAGTCGGCGTGCTCGGGCTTCATCAGGACCGATCTCAGGCAGGTCACGGTCTCGGCATCCTGCTGAATCCCCGGCATGCGGCCCGCAACCAGTCCCGTTGGCAGCGCCATGAGCGCCAGGTGCAGGTGCTCGTCGGCCGCGGCGTCGAAGACCTCGCGCGACAGGCGGCTGATCTCGCTCGCCGCGCTCGCCCGCGGCGCGTAAACGACGATATCGAGTTCGGGGTCGAACAGCGGCGTGAAATGCCCGCCGGCCGACAGCCGCGCATGAAAGTCGCGCGCCGCATCCAGGCAGCGATCGAGGCCGGCCGCGAACTCGCCGCCGGAAACGGGCGGCAGCAGTTGGTGCGTCGCCCACAGCGCGACGGCCGAGGCCCCGGGGCGCGAGCACTCGAGGCTGATCTCGCCCAGGTGCAGGTCGGCCGAGCTGAAATAGGTGTACGGCGAACCGTGCTTGTAAAACCGGCCCACGGACGGATCCCTGAACAGCACGCAGCCGCAGCCGTAGGGCTGCAGGCCGTGCTTGTGCGGGTCGACGACGATCGAGTCAGTCTCGCCCAGGCACGCATAGGCCTTGGCCGTCGACGCTTTGAGCGCACTTGCGAGGCCGAAGTAGCCGCCGTAGGCCGCGTCCGCGTGTACGCGCGCGCCGTGCCGACCGGCGAGTTCGAGAATGCCGGGCAGCGGGTCGACGGCGCCCATCCCCGTGTTGCCTATCGTTGCGACGACCGTGCCGACGTCACCCTTGTCGAGCTCGCGCTCGAGCGCCGCTATGTCCATGCGGCCCGCCTCGTCGACGTCGACGGCCCGAAACGGCAGGCCGAGTACTTCGCTGATGCGGCCGTGCGTGTAGTGCGCCTGTGAGGACGCGAGCACGGTCTTGCCGGCATGCAGCCGGCCGCCGACCCACAGCGCCTCGAGGTTGGCCATCGTGCCGCCGCCCGTGAGGTGGCCGAGCGGCGCGTCCCAGCCGAACACGCGACCGAGGTCGACGATGCATTCCTTTTCCATCGCCGAACTCGCCCGGCCGCCGTCGAGCGCGTGATTGTTCGGGTTCACCCACAGGGACAGCGCGTAGGCGAGACGGGCCACCGGGTGCGGCGGCTTCAACATTTGACCCGCGTACAGCGGATGAAAATAGGGGTAGTTGTCCTGCATCCGCGCGGCCACCTCGTCCAGCACGTCGCGGGTGCGATTGACGTCGAAGCCGGGCGCGAATTCGGGCGCGTCGGCGGCGCCCTCGGCGAGGCGTTCGACGGCTGTCTTCAGCAGTTCGATTTCGGCGCTGTTAATCATGCGTACAGGGGCTCCGGGGAGGTCATCGCGGAGCTTACCTGAGATATGATTCGGGCATGGACCTGATTGCCCTGGCCGTGCCCTTCTTCCTGCTTGCGCTGCTCGTCGAGCTGGCGATCGACCGCTGGCGCGGCAGCGGCCTGTATCGCGCCAGTGACGCGATCAATTCATTGAGTGCGGGCGTACTGAGCACGACCTTCGGCTACTTCACCAAGCTCATACCGCTGATCGTCTGGGGCTTCGTCCTCGAACGCTTCGCGATCTTCGATCTGCCGCTGTCGGCATTCGATGCGAGCCTTAAGGGCATCGCGCTCTGGATCGCCGCGGCGGTCGGCTGGGACTTTTGCTACTACTGGTTCCATCGCGCAAGCCACGAGATGTCGGTGCTCTGGGCGGCGCACGCCGTTCACCACCAGAGCGAGGACTACAATCTTTCCACGGCGCTGCGCCAGACGAGTACGGGCTTCCTGTTCGGCTGGATCTTTTACCTGCCGCTGTTCGTGCTGGGTTTCCCGCTCGAGGTTCTCGTCACGGTCAACGCAATCAACCTGATTTACCAGTTCTGGGTGCATACCCAGCTCGTCGGCCGCATGGGCGCGCTCGACCGGATTTTCGTGACGCCGTCGAACCATCGCGTTCACCACGCCCAGAACGAGCGCTACATCGACAAGAACTACGGCGGCATTTTCATACTCTGGGACCGGATGTTCGGCACCTTCGAGGATGAGCGCGAAGACGAACCGGTGATCTTCGGAGTCCGCAAGCCGCTCGCGAGCTGGAACCCGTTCTGGGCCAACCTCCAGGTCTACGACTACCTGCTGCACGATGCGCGCAAGGCCCGGCGCTGGCGCGACAGGCTCGGCATCTGGTTCCGGCGCACGGGCTGGCGGCCCGCCGACGTCGAGGCCGCGTGCCCCCGGGCCCGCGCCGACCTGGCCGCGTTTCGCAAGTACGACCCCGACGTACCCGGCCCGGTACGCCGATACGTCCTCGCGCAATTCTCTGTTGCGGCGTTGGCGACGCTCGGCATTGGCGTCCTGTTCGCGACCCGCGGCGCGCTGGCCGTGTTGCTTCCGTGTCTCATGCTCTGGGTGTTGCTGTTGACGCTGGGCATGCTGAACGAGGGGCGGGAATTCGCGCTGCGGCTCGAGATACTGCGGCTCGTCGCCATCAACCCGCTCGCGATTGCGGCTATGCATGTTACCGGGCCGGCGCTGACGCCGACGGCCTGGGCAATCGTGCTGCTTTACACCGCGCTCTCCTTGGCCGGGATTTCGATTACTAAAATCTACAATAAACAATTAGTTGAAAGTACTTCTTAAAGTCAATTAGGGAGACCAGGGAAGGTGCGACGCAGGAGCTTTCTACGAACGCTGGCAGGCGGCGCGCTGTCTTCGGCCTTCGGTTTCAGGCCGCGGCGGGCCGCTGCGAAAACGGTGCGCTTCGAGCATGGCGTCGCGAGCGGCGATCCACTCGCCGATCGGGTCATTCTCTGGACCCGCGTGTCCGGTCTCGATGAGAAGGGCGCCGACGTGGACTGGCGCGTGGCCACGGACCCGAGATTTGGTGACGTGGTCGCCAAAGGCCGCGCGCGTGCCGAGGCCGACCGCGATTTCACGGTCAAGGTCGATGCTACGGGCCTGCCGGCCGGCAGGACGCTCTACTACGGCTTCGAGTGCGAGGGAGTTGCCTCGCCGCTCGGTCGGACCCGCACGCCGGCCACGGCAAGCATCGCCCGGGCGCGGTTTGCGGTCGTGTCCTGTTCCAACTATCCCTACGGATATTTTCACGTCTACCGCGCGATCGCGGAACAGGACGACATCGACGCGGTCGTCCACCTCGGCGACTACATCTACGAATACGGCCTCGGCGAGTATGCAACCGAGTTCGCCGAGCGCCTCGGCCGGATGCCGGAGCCCGCGGGCGCCACGGTCACGCTGGACGACTACCGGAAACGGCACGCGCAGTACAAGGCCGACGCCGACTCGCGGGCCATGCACGGCCGGCATCCGCTGATCGCGGTCTGGGACGACCACGAGCTCGCCAACGACGCCTGGAAGGCCGGCGCGCAGAATCACACGGACGCGCAGGGCGCCTGGGCCGCGCGCCGCGACGCGGCCATCCAGGCGTGGCTCGAATGGATGCCCGTGCGGGTCCGGCACGAGCGCGAACGCACCCGGACGTTTCGCGAATTCCGCTTCGGCGATCTCGCCGCGCTGATCATGCTCGACACGCGCGTCTTCGGCCGCGACCGGCAGCCGGATGCGGGGCCCGAGGTCACGCCCGAAAGCGTCGAAGCGGCGATGCGGGATCCCGAGCGGCGCCTGCTCGGCCCGGAGCAGGAAAGCTGGTTCAGGGACGCTCTCGAGCGCGGCAGCGATGCGACCTGGCAGCTCATCGGCCAGCAGGTCATGGTATCGCCGACGCGATCGCCCGACCTCGAACCGCTGCTCGACCTGGACGCGAGCATGGACCGGGACAACGAGGCTTACCCGTCCCCCGAGGCGCTGCGCGAGTACATCGAGGTCAGCAAGAGCAACCCGCCGATGCTGCTCGATACGTGGAACGGTTACCCCGCGGCGCGGGCCGCATTCCTGGACGACATCGCCAGGTTTGGCCGGAACCCGGTGGTTCTGAGCGGCGACCTGCACACGTCGCTCGCGGGTCATCTCGTACCTCGCGGCGGCACCGGGCCGGTCGCCGTCGAGTTCATGACGACATCGGTCACATCGCCGGGCTTCGCCGACTACCTGCCCGAGAAACGTCCCGGGCTGCTCGCGGAGGCGACGCTCGAACTCAACGAGACCCTGACTTACATGGAAACGGCGCGCCGCGGCTGGCTCGATGTTCAGTTGACGCACGCGGAGTGCACGGCTGCCTGGCATCTCGTCGATACGGTACATGCGAGCAGGCACCGCTTCGAGACCGACAGGCGATTCCGCGTCAACGCGGGCGCCATCGCCAAGGGCATGAAACCCGCCTGACAGAGCCACGACGTCAGCGGGCGGACAGCTGCTTCGAAATCGCCGCCAGGGCGACAATCAGCGTCCATGCCGTCGACCCGAGCTGGTACGCTGGCCGCATGTGGCCGGCCATTGACCCAAATCCCTCGAGCGCGAGCAACAGAACACCATGCAACACCGCGTAAGGGTATCGGCCGCCGAGGCGCGGCGCATCGCGCTGGCAGCCGCGGGCTTCGATCGCGACCGGCCTGCCAACGCCAACGACGCGCGCCATTTCCGCCGCGTCATGACGACGATCGCGCTGCTGCAGCTCGATTTCGTCAACGTATTGTTGCCCGCGCACTACCTGATCCTGTGGTCGCGCCTCGGGCCGTACGAGCGTGATCGTTTCAACCGATTCGTCTACGGCCGGCAAACCTTCACCGAGCAGTGGGCGCACGAGGCGTCGATCGTCCCCGTCGAGGTATGGCCGCTCCTGGCCGAGCGCCGCGCACGCTGGCGGCCGCATCGCAACAACCCGATCGTGAGGATGCGAAATCACCGCGCCTATCTCGACGACGTGCTGGCCCGAGTGCGCGACGAAGGCGCCCTGACGGCGCAGGATCTGCCGCCCGTGCCGGGTCCGAAGCGCAAGCCCGGCGACTGGCACCGCTCGATACCGCGCTGGGCGCTGGAATACCACTTCGCGCGCGGCGAGCTTTGCGTTCAGCGGCGGCGCAGGAATTTCCAGCGCGTCTACGACCTGACCGCGCGCATCGTGCCCGATGAGCATCGGGAGAACCTGCCCGCGGCCGAGGATGCGGCCCGCGAGCTCGTTCGGCGTTCGGCCGTTGCCCTGGGCGTGGCGACGGCGAATGACCTGGCCGACTACTTCCGCATGTCGCCGCGCGAAGCGGCGCCGCGTCTTGCCGAGCTCGTCGAGGCCGGCGAACTCGTCGAGGTCGACGTCGAGGGCTGGCAGGCGCCGGGCTACCTGCACGCGAGCGCACGGTCGCCGCGCGCGATCGACGCGTGTTCGCTACTGTCCCCGTTCGACCCCGTGGTCTGGTACCGGCCCCGGGCGGAGCGCCTGTTCGACTTTCACTACCGGATCGAGATCTACGTGCCGGAGCCGAAGCGCCGCTACGGGTACTACGTCTTGCCGTTCCTGCTCGGCGACCGGCTGGTCGGCCGCGTCGACCTCAAGGCGGACAGGGCCACGGGCGCGCTGCGAGTCTGTCACGCCTATGCCGAAGCGGGCGTCGACGAAGCCGAGACCGCGGTCCGCCTCGCCGACGAGCTTCGTGCGCTCGGTCGCTGGCTCGGGCTTGATACACTCGAGGTTGCGCCGCACAACGCCTTCGCCAGGGAGCTCGGAAGAGAGACATGTCGACGGAATCCATCGTAAGTCTGGTCATCGAACCCAGCCGGAGAAGCCTGGGCGAGTTCAGCGTGCGTCGTGCACTGCCGGACAAGCGCCGCCAGCGGGTCGGGCCGTTCATCTTCTTCGATCACATGGGACCGGCGGATTTTCCGCCGGGCAGCGGCGTCAACGTCCGTTCGCATCCGCACATCGGGCTCGCGACGATTACCTACCTGTTTGCCGGCGAAATCCTGCATCGCGACAGCCTGGGCTACGTCCAGCCGATTCGGCCGGGCGCCGTGAACTGGATGACCGCGGGTGAGGGCATCGTGCATTCGGAGAAGGTGACCGATGAAGTGCTGGCCACGGGACAGCATCTGCACGGCATCCAGACCTGGGTCGCACTGCCCGTGGAGTCGGAACAGATCGAGCCGCGCTTCGAGCACTACCCGCAGGACCGAATCCCCAAGGCGAGTATCGATGGCGGCAGCGTGTGCGTGATCATCGGCAAGGCCTACGGACTCGAATCACCCGTCTCGACCGAGAGCACGACCCTCTACGTCGAGCTGAACCTCGACGCGGGGGCGTCGGCCGGGCTGCCGCCGGCCGAGGAGCTGGGCGTCTACGTCGTCAAAGGCGCCGTCACGCTCGAGGGCGAGCCCTTGCAGTCGGGTCAGTTCGCCGTGCTCGAAAACAACGCCGGCGGTGCAATCGCGGCCGATCAGGCCAGCCGCGTCATGCTGTGCGGCGGCGACACGCTCGCCGGCGAGCGGACGATCTGGTGGAACTTCGTTTCGAGTTCGAAGGAGCGTCTCGAGCATGCCAAGCAGCGCTGGCGCGACGGCGAGTTCCCCGCCGTGCCGGGAGAAGACGACTTCATCCCGCTGCCCGAGATCTGATCCGCTCGATCGCTACTGCCCGGAATCTTCGCCGGGCTCCCGCTCAGGCGTCCCTCTTGACCCGCGCCGCTCGCGCAGCGCTTCCTTTTCCTCGTCGCTCATCGCGTCCCAGCGCGCCCGTCGCTCGTCCCTGCGCGCACGACGCTGTTCCTTGAACGCAGCCTTTTCCTCGTCGGACATGGCTTCGTACGCGTCGCGTCGCTGTTCCTTGTTCGCACGAGCGCGTTCGCGCAGCGCCTGCCGGTCTTCCTCGGACATGCTGTCCCGCGCCTCGCGGCGCCGTTCGCGCATGGCTGCGCGTTCTTCGTCACTCATCGCCTCGCGCTCGGCGCGCCATTGTTCGCGCTTCGCCGCGCGCTCGTCCTCGGACATGCTGTCCCAGTAGGCGCGGCGATCTTCGGGGCTCAGGTCCTCGAGCTCGGCGAGCGACTGGGCGGCCGATGTGGCCGGCAGCGCGAGCACGGCGGCGACGAGGATGAAAACATAAGTCTTTGATCGCATAAGGTTCTCCATGAGTTGGCGGCTGACCGCAGCGCGGCCGGTCGCGGTCGGTAAGGCCGAAACGCTGTTTACCTAACGCGTGACGCCGGAATCGGTTGACGGTGTTCCCCGGATACAGAATTGTGTATTTTCCCGGGCTGGCCATCGTCGAGTCCCGCCATGCCGCGCCCGCTGATCATCCTCAACATTCTTCTGCTCGCGGTGAGCGCCGGCTGCGCACAGCCGCCGACGCTCGAATCGAAGAGTCCGGTGGTGCCGGCCGGCGTGGATCTCTCGGGACAGTGGCGGCTGCGTGACGAGAGTGCGGATACCGTGCGCCAGATCGCCGAGGACCGGCAGCGATCGGTCGGCAGCGGCGGATTCAAGGACATTCGCCGCGCCTCGAACAGCAAGAAGGGCTCGCTCCTGCACGTGTTCCTCGAAACGGGCGCACGCCTCAAGATCACGCAGACGGACTCCGGACTCTTCATCAGCTTCGACCGGGCAATCGTCGAGGAATATCGCTTCGGCGAAAACCGCCCGATCAACGTGGGCCCCGTGGTCGCCGTCCGCGCATCGGGCTGGGAGGAGGGCGGCTACGTTGTCGAGACGCTGGGCGAGAAAGGCAATCTGCTCGTCGAACGCTACCGACTCGAGGACGATGGCGGGATGCTGCTGCGGCAGATCTCGATCTTCAAGAAAGACGAGCTTCGCCTCTCCGTCGTACAGAAGTTCGACCGTGTTTGACGACTCAGGACACCAGGCGATCTGAAAAACCGGACGACGGCTCCCGCGGTGGCCCGGCGGGAAGAAAAGGCGCCGCGAAGGCCGCCGTCCGATTGTCTTGCGTCTAGCCGCGCTCCATCTGGAAACGGATTCGCTTGCGCAGTCCGCGCATAGGAAGCGCCTCGCCGTCAACGATCCGCGGGCGATACAGCGATCGTTCGACGGCACGCAGCGCCGCCGCCTCGAAGATCGCGTGGCTGGACTCGACGACCCGCGCGTTCTCGACGCTGCCCGCCGCGGTGACGTCGAACTCCACCTCGACGAAGCCTTCCAGTCCTCTGTAACGAGCGACTAACGGGTAGACCGGCTCGACTTGACGAACCGGGGCGAAAAGGCCGTCGGCAGGCCGGAACGCCAATGGCGTCGTCGTCACGGGCGTTGCCGGCCATGCCTTTGGCGACTGGATGGGGAGCGTTGGACTCCATTCCTTCACCCTCATCGGCGGTGTCACGGGACGCGGTTCGTTAGCGGGGCATATCGTCGTTGGCGGGGCCTTCACCGGGATCGGCGGGCCGGCCGACTCGCGCGAACCGGCCGCCACGCTCGCCATCCGGCCCTGATCAGGCACCCTGGAGTCCATCACGAAACCGGACGAACCGGCAATCAGCGAGTTCATCAGCAGGAACAGTGCGAGAGCAACAACGGACGCCACCAGTGCGGCGATCGGATATCGAAATCTCATATCTGCCTCCGTTCCAGTCGTTCCAGCGGCCCGCCATTAAACCTTTTGCTTCTAGGTATGATACATGCCTCGAAGCAAAAGGTAAGCCTTGATATACCTTTTTGTTCAAGGTATGCTCGGCCGATTGATGCGGAGCCTCTATCGATGGCCAAGACCAATCCTCCCTTCATGACCGGCGTGCCCGAACTCCTTCTGTTGAAGCTGCTCGACGGTGACGAGATGTACGGCTACGAGCTGGTGCGTGCGATTCGCGCGACGACGGGTGAGGCCATCGCGCTGGGCGAGGGCGTCATCTATCCGGTACTGCACGGCCTGGAACGAAGCGGGGCGCTCAAATCGCGGCGCAAGACCGTCCGCGGGCGGACCCGGGTGTACTACACGCTCACGGCCAAAGGCCGGCAGCGGTTCGAGACGCTGTCGGGGGAATGGCGGCGCATCGAGTCGGGCGTGCGCACGGCGCTCGAGGGGACGGCCGATGCCGGCGCCTGACTTTTCTGAGTTCAGGTCGAAACTGCTGCGGGCCGGAATCGCGCCCAGGCATGCGCGCCGCGCCGTCGAGGAACTCGAGGCGCACTACGACGACATCGTGAGCGACTACCTCGGGGACGGTCTCGGCGAGGCCCAGGCGCACAGCCGGGCCGCGGAGCGACTGGGCGACCTCGGCGCCGTAAAGGCCGCCATGGAGTCCCAGCCTGCGCTCAAGAGCTGGGCGTGGCGGTGGCCGCGAGTCGCGCTGGTCGTCTACCCGGCCGCCTGCCTGTTGGCGCTGCCCGCGGCGCCCGTGATGGCCGGCGTCCGCCATGCACCCGAAATCGCGCGCTGGACGGCCTGCCTGTTCCTGGGCGGCGTCGTGACCGTCACGATGATTCTCGTGCTCGGGCTGGCGGTCAATTTCGCCTGATCACTCGCCGTCGGTACGGCGCGTTATTCGCTGCTCGCGGTGTACGTGTCCAGCACGGCGCGAAACAGCGTCTTGCCCTTGCGATGCCGTTCGATGACGACCGGCAGGTAGTCGAGTTCCGGGGCGAACCAGAACGTTGTCGTTCGCGATGATCCCTTGCGCTGGTGTCTCACTCCGATCACCTCGAATTCGCCGTATGGGACCTCGATCCTGTCACTGCCTACGGTTTCGATCGACAGCGGCTTCAGTTCGTCCGGCTCGAACAACACGTATTCGTCCTTGATCGTGTCGTTCTTGAGGTCGCGCGCGATTTCGTACTGCAGTGTCACGAAGTCGTGGACGATGTTGTCCAGCGGCTGCTCGACGTCTTCGCCGTTGAGTTCACCCGTGACGACCCCGCTCGCGGTCTCCAGGTCCCAGTCGAAGTCGAGCGCTGCCTGGATCTTGTCGCGGCTGATCGAGTCCGCGGTAACGTGGCGGTCCGGCAGGAAGCCGCGGCTCGTATCGACGAAGTTCGATGTCGCCTCGATCTTGCCGCCGGCGATCACGGCGGCGAGCCCCTTGGGCTGGACCAGGTACATGGCTTCGTATCCGTCGTCGGTCCCGGCGAGCCGCGTGCTCAGCCGACCGCTCAGGATGCTGATGCGGACCTTGTATTCGGCGGCATGAGGCGTCAGCAGGGGTTCGGCCGGCGACGGCTCCGCGAGGCCGATGAGGCCCGTAAGCAGTACGGGGGCAAAGAGGGCTTTCGCTCGCATGGAATCGTTGACTACCTCGACATTCCGGGAGACATGCGAAAAGTGTCGCATGGGCGACCTGACCGGCACATGAACGCGGTCCTGCACCGCCTGCCGTGCGCGGCCGAGTTTGCGCTATCGGTGTTCGGGCGGTCAATGTAAAATCCGCGGGCGTCAGACCTCAGCCAGGGATCCATGCCCAGTACCGACAGCGATTTTCGGCGTCCGCCAGGGCCGTCGACGCCCATGCCGTTCGGCGTGGACCCCGAGACGCTCGAGCGGCTGCTCGCGCTCCGGGACGAGTATGGCGACATCGCGAGTTTCGAGAAGCCGAGCGGACGGCTCGCGTATTTCATCAACGACCCGGTCGAGATTCGCCGAATTCTCGTCAGGCGCCACACCCGCTATGTCAAGGGACCCGGTTTCGAGCGCGTCAAGATGCTGCTCGGCAACGGTCTGATCGTGAGCGACGGCGATGTCTGGCGGCGCTCCCGGACGATGATCCAGCCGGCGTTCAAAGTGCAGAACGTGCATCGGCTCATGGGTGTGATGATGGAGTGCGCCGATCGCTGCGCCGCGACCTGGGGCGCGGCCGCACAGGCCGGCGATAGCGTCAACATCACCCAGGAAACCAGCGACTTCGCGCTCGAGCTGATCCTCAAGAGCATCTTCGGCGACGACTACGAGAACAAGCTGCTGGTCCGCGGCGACAATCCGTTCTCGTTCCTGAGCCAGGATTCGACGCGCGACCTGAGCGTCGTTCTCAAGGTTCGCGCTCTGCGTGAGCTGCTCCTCGAGATCGTCGAGGAGCGCCGGGCAGAGAAGAGCGAGGCATTCGATTTTCTGTCGATGTACATGGACGCCACGGACCGGCAAGGGCAGCCGTTCACCGACCGTGAGCTGCTCGACGAACTCATGACGCTGATCGTCGCGGGTTTCGAGACGTCGGCGAATACGCTCAACTGGGTATGGTACCTGCTCGCGGACTACCCCGACGTCGTCGACAGGACGCTTGCCGAGATCGAGGCCTGTATGCCTGACCGCGAATCCGTGAACGCGGAGAACGCGACGAACATGCGCTACACGCAGCAGGTGCTCGAGGAAACCTTGCGCCTGTATCCGCCGGTCTGGCTGTTCTCGCGCCGTGCGCGCGAAGACGACGAGCTCGAGGACTACGATATCCGCGACGGAACCGACATCTACCTGGCCCCCTACATCCTGCACCGCACCGAGCGCTACTGGCCGGACCCGGAGCGTTTCGATCCGGATCGTTTCGAGCTCACCGACGCGCCGAAGAAAGACCGGCCGTACCTCCCGTTTTCGCTGGGGCCGCGGCGCTGCCTAGGCGAGTATTTTTCGTTCCTCGAGATGAAAGTGCACCTCGCCATGCTCCTGCCGCGGTTCGTCATGAGCCGGGTCAGCGACGAGGACCCGGGCCTGGAGCTGGCAATCAACCTGCGATGCAAGCAGGATATCCGGCTTGAACCGAGCCTCCGCCGGTAACAAAGAGGAATCCATGCAGCTCTACGACACGATGATCGACCTGCTGGTCGACCGGCGCGACCGGGATCGGGCGATCCGCTTCATTGACGGTGAGGACGACGAGTCCACGCTCGCCTACGCCGATCTGTGGCAACGGGCCCTGGCGTTGCTCGGTGCGCTGCAGGCGCGCGGCATGCGGCCCGGCGATGAACTCGTGGTTTTCTCCAGGTCGAATGAGCAGTTCGTCATCGCGTTCTGGGCCGCGCTCCTGGGCGGCATCGTGCCCGTGCCCGTGGCCGTTGGCATCAGCGACGAGCACCGCTTCAAGCTGTTTCGCATCATTTCGCAGCTCGAGCGCGGCACGCTGTTCACCGAGCCCGAGCTGCTCGACAAGCTGCTCGAATTCGCGACGGCGCACGAGCTCTCCGACGTCAAGGCCCGTCTCGAGAACAGAACCGCCCTGATCAGTGACATCAAGCCTGCCGACGCCGGCGAAATCGCGAAGGTGTCGGCGGAAGACACGGCCTTCATCCAGTATTCCTCGGGCTCGACCAGCGATCCCAAGGGCGTCGTCCTCACACACTCGAACCTCTGCCATCACCTGCGCGCCATCAGCGAGGGCATCCGCTGGACCGAGGACGATCGCAGCCTGTCCTGGATGCCGCTGACGCATGATATGGGCCTGATCGGCTACCACCTGAGCGCGTTCACGGCGGGAATGGATCACGCCGTGATGGACACGAGCGTGTTCGTGCGCCGGCCGCTGTTGTGGATGATCAAGGCCAGCGAGCTCAAGTCGACGCAGCTTTGCTCGCCGAATTTCGGTTACAAGCACTTCCTGAAGCTGTTCCGGCGCAAGGGGCTGCCCGAGGGCACGGACCTGTCCTCGGTCAAGCTGTGTCTGAACGGCGCGGAGCCGATCTCCTGGGACCTGTCGGAGGAATTCCTCGAGGCGCTGGCGCCCTACGGGTTTCGCCACAACGCGATGTTTCCCGTCTACGGCCTCGCCGAGGCCACGCTGTGCGTCACGCTGGGCACGATCGGCGATGAGCCCTCGCGCATTGTCGTCGACCGTCACGCGCTCAGGATCGGCGACACGATCAAGCCGGCCGGCGCGAACGACCCGGATGCCGTGAGCTTCGCGAAAGTCGGCAAAGCGATTCGCGACGTCAAAATCCGTATCGCCGACGATGACGACGGGCCGCTCGAAGATGGCCACGTCGGCCATATCCTGATCGACGGCGCAGCCGTGACGTCGGCGATCTATGCCGACGAAGAGGCCACGGCCGGCCTCTACACCGACGACGGCTGGCTCAGGACCGGTGACGTCGGGGTTTTTGTCGACGGTCAGCTCGTCATTACAGGCCGCCAGAAAGACATCATCATCGTCAACGGCCAGAACTACTACCCGCACGATCTCGAAGAAATCACCGCGAGGATCGACGGACTGGATCTCGGCAAGGTTGCCATCGCCGGGGCGACGCCCACGAGGAGCGGCACCGAGGAACTGCTCGTGTTCATCCTGTTCAGGCAGGACCTCGATGCCTTCCAGGCGCTCGCCGGCCAGGTTCGCGACACGCTCGGCGAGCAGGTCGGCCTCGAAGTGGACCACGTGATCCCGGTGTCGCGGATTCCCAAGACGACCAGCGGCAAGGTGCAGCGAGCCCATCTGTTGCGCGACTACCTGGACGGCGAGTTCGACCAAGTGCTGAGCCAGCTCGCGCCGGTCGAGGGCTCTGCCGTCGAATTCGACGACGACCCGCTGGTCGCCGAGCTCGAGACGATCTGCCGGGAGTTCTCGAAAGAGCGGCGCATCATGCCCGAGGACAACCTGTTCGAGGTCGGCGTCAGCTCGCTGACGCTGACCGAGATCGTGCTGGCCGTGGACGAGCGCTACCCGGGCAAGCTCGATATCAGCGATCTGTTCGATTACCCGACCCTGCGCGACGTCGCCGGACTGTTGAGAGAGCGAGGCGAGGCCGCGTGAAGCATGCGCGCATCGCCGGCACGGGCAGCTACCTGCCCGAGAAAGTCGTCACCAATGACGACCTTGCCCGCTCGATGGATACCTCGGACGAGTGGATCCGCGAGCGAACCGGCATTCGCCGCCGGCATATCGCCGCGGACGGCGAGACGACTTCGTCGATCGCCGTCGCGGCGGCCCGCCGGGCAATAGAAGCCGCGGGAATCGAGCCGCGGGCTATCGACCTGATCGTCGTCGCAACCACGACGGCGGACAAGATCTTCCCGTCGGTGGCCTGCCAGGTGCAGCGCAAGCTCGGGATTTCGGGTTGCGGAGCGTTCGATGTGCAGGCGGCGTGCTCGGGCTTCATCTACGGGCTCGATATTGCGGACCGCTTCGTCCGGACCGGCGGCGCGGAGAACGTCCTCGTGATCGGCGCCGAGACGCTGTCTCGGATCGTGGACTGGAACGACCGTTCGACGGCGGTGCTGTTCGGCGACGGGGCGGGCGCCGTCTTGCTCGAAGCCAACGACCGGCCCGGCATCGTCGCGGCCCATATTCATGCCGACGGGGAGCAGGAGGAGCTTCTCCACGTGCCGGCCGGCGTCTCGTCTGGTCTTGCAGAGCTCAAGGCGCAGTCGGCATTCATCCAGATGAACGGCAACGCGGTGTTTCGAAAGGCGGTCGCAACGCTCGATTCGATTGCGCGCGAGACGCTCCTGGGGCACGGTGTATCGGCAGACGAGCTCGACTGGTTCGTACCGCACCAGGCAAACCTGCGCATCATCAATGCGGCGGCGAAGAAGCTCGGCATGCCGGCCGAGCGCGTCGTGGTCACGGTCGACGAGCACGCCAACACGTCGGCCGCCTCGATCCCGTTGGCGCTCGACATCGCGGTGCGCGACGGCCGAATCCGGCGCGGCGAGCTCCTCCTGCTGGAGGGTTTCGGCGCCGGTTTCACGTGGGGCTCCACGCTTTTGTATTACTAATTGCTTTAAATAATACGAATAAAATATTGAAATAAAATGATAAATTTCTTTCTTCGGTCCGCAGCGGTTACGTTCGCCGCGGCGCTCTCGATCGGATTCTCGTGCAGTGCGCACGCAGAACCCGTCCCGGTACCGACGATCCGCGCGCTGGTCGAGGAGCACCGTTTCGAGGCCGTGGACCTGTTTCGAGAGTTTCTGGCTCTGCCCAACGATGCCAACCACGCCGATGACATCGAGCGGCTCGTCAGCTGGCTCGAAGGCGCGTTCGGCGAGCGCGGCTTCGAGGTGGAGCGGGTCGAGACGGCGGGCAGGCCGGCCCTGTTCGCGGCGCGCAGGGTCGACGCCGAGCTGCCGACCATCCTGATCTACCTGCAGGCGGACGGCCAGCCGGTCGATCCCTCGTTCTGGAACCAGGCCGATCCGTACCTGCCCGTACTGAAGGCGCGTACCAGCGGCGGCGGCTGGGACGAGATTCCGTGGCCGCAGATCGAGCTCGGCATCGACCCCGAGTGGCGCGTGTTCGCTCGCTCCGCGGCCGACTCGAAGGGTCCGATGACTCAGTTCATGCTGGCGGTGGAGCTGCTCGACGAGGCCGGCTTCGAGCCCCGGTACAACCTGAAGGTGCTCATCGATACCGAGGAAGAGCGAGGCTCGCCGAATCTGCCGGCCGCCATACGCGACAATCGCGACCTGTTCGCTGCCGACATGCTGCTGATTTTCGACGGTCCGCCGCACGCCTCGAACCGGCCGACGGTCAGCTTCGGCGCCCGCGGCATCGCCCGGATCTCGCTCACCGTGTACGGCCCGCGCGTGGCCCAGCACAGCGGCCATTACGGCAACTTCGTGCCCAACCCTGCACAGCGCCTGGCCGAACTGCTGGCATCGCTCAAAGATAACGACGGCAGGGTGACGATTGAGGGTTTCTACGACGGCATAGAAATCGATGCCGAAACGCGGGCAACGCTCGAAGCCGTGCCCGACGACGAGGCGGCCATTCTTGCCGCGATGGGCGTCGCGGAGCCGGACAAGGTCGCAGGGTCGCTGCAGGAGGCAATCCAGTATCCGTCGCTGAATATCCGCGGTCTGTCGTCGGCCTGGGTCGGCGACGAAGCGCGCACGATCATTCCACCGACCGCGACGGCCGAACTGGATCTGCGGCTCGTCAAGGAATCAAACGCCGAGCGGCTTATCGAACTCCTGCGTGCGCATATACGGTCGCAGGGCTTCTACGTGATCGATCGTGCGCCCACCGAGGCCGAGCGCGCCGAGCACGGCCGCATCGTATCGATGACCCATCAGGTTTCCTACGCGGCGTTCCGATCGGATTTCGATGCGCCGCCGGGACTCATGGCGCGCGCGGGACTTCGGCACCTGAACGGCGAAGAACCGATCCTGATCCGGTCGATGGGCGGCTCGATTCCGATCGCGCCGATCCTCGATGCCCTCGACCTGCCCGCGGCGACGGTGCCGACGGTAAACATCGACAACAACCAGCACAGTCCGAACGAGAACTTGAGACTCGGCAGCTTTTTCGACGGGATCGAAACGCTCATGGCCGTGCTCTCGCAGACGCCGGGCCAGGCCCTGCCCGAGGCGCCCGCACACGAACGAGACGATGCGGAACAGCCCGCGGCGCGTTGACGGATGCGGCCAGGCGGCCAGATTCTAAAAATTGTGCGGTCTGGATCACATTTTGCCGCCGCATCGCTACCTATACTTGCTCCCGGTCCTGCGCGACTGATGTCTGCAGGCTTATGTCAAGCAGCCGCGCGGCGGCTGAATCGGTTTTCGAGACGATGTCCCACGATTTCGACGATGAGTTCGACGACGATGCGCCGTCCCACACGAGTGTGACGATGAAGCTCGCCGTCATCCAGCAGCGCTGCAAGGACCTGCTGAAGGATACCCAGGGCGAACTCGGCGGCCTGTCGCTGGCAGACGACGAGCAGGTCCCGGGCAAGAAGGCACCCAATCCCTACGACCCTTACGACCGCGGGTAGCCCGCATCCGTCACCGATTGCACGGGCCCTCGCTTGTCTTTTGTTTGCTCAAGGCTTTTTCCTCAGTTGGCAATACAGCGAGTATTGCGCGCCTTCGGAAAAACCCTTGAGCAAACAAA
>JANQLK010000014.1 GCA_028280615.1 Woeseiaceae bacterium
TCTCGGCGCGATTCAGGCCGTGGATCAGCCGGCTGTATGACAGATCATGCATGCGGGCCGCGGCGTTGATGCGCGCAATCCACAGCGCCCTGAACTGGCGCTTGCGCTGCCGGCGGTCGCGGTAGGCGTACTGTCCGGCCTTGATGACGGCCTGCTTGGCGGTGCGGTACAGCTTGCTGCGAGCGCCGTAGTAGCCCTTCGCCTTGGAAAGAACTTTCTTATGGCGTGCCTTCGCGGTTACGCCACGCTTTATTCGTGCCATGTCTCAATCTCCTGCTAGCTGTACGGGAGCATGCGGCGCACGCTCTTCTGGTCGGCGTCCGCCACCTGCTGAGTCGTGCCCAGCTGGCGTTTCCGCTTCGACTTTTTCTTCGTCAGGATGTGATTGAGGTGGGATTGGGCGCGCTTGAAGCCACCCTTGCCCGTCCGGCGGAAACGCTTTGCCGCGCCCCGGTTCGTCTTCATTTTCGACATGTTGTCGTCTCCACTTTAAAGGCCATGCTCCGTACCGCGCTCATGCGACGGCCATTGCAGGCGGGATGTTGGCTCCCAATGAGCCGGTCTAGTGTTTCCTCGGTGCCATGACCATGACCATCTGCCGTCCTTCCATCTGCGGCATCTGTTCAACGGTCGCGTACTCGTCCAGGTCCTCTCTGACGCGAGCCAGCAGCTGAGCACCCAGTTCCTTGTGTGCCATCTCCCGGCCCCGGAAACGCAGCGTGACCTTGGTCTTGTCGCCGGATTCGAGAAACTGCACGAGTTTTCGCAGCTTGATCTGGTAATCGCCTTCGTCCGTTCCCGGCCGAAACTTGATTTCCTTGACGTGCACCTGCTTCTGCTTGCGCTTCGCTGCCTGGGACTTCTTGTTCTGTTCGAACAGGTACTTGCCGAAGTCCATAATCCGGCAGACGGGCGGATCGGCGTTCGGCGATACTTCTACCAGGTCCAGCCCTTCGTCCCTGGCCACTTCGATGGCCTCTGGAAGCGGCATGACGCCGCGCTGTTCGCCATCCGAGTCGATGACCCGAACTTCCCGGGCATCGATCTCTTCGTTGCGCCGCACGCGCTTGTTAACTGCGATCCTGAAATCCTCCGTTGATCCGAAAATCCAGCAGGAACGACCCGGCAACGCCGGTCGCCCTGCGGGAACGCGATTCTATAGCTCCACCACGCAATACACAACCGTGTAAATACCCGATATTGCAACCAATCCGAGCGATTGTTGGCAAAATGCGACACGGCCGATCCGAGCTGGCAGAACCGATGCCGGCCGGAGCAGCGGATTTGGTTCCTATTGCCTTATTGACGGCTTTCGCCTTGTAGAAGGCTCGGTACCGGAATGCACACGGATGGCACGGCGCGGAGCCGAGCCTCGTGGCAAATCTCTCGCAGAGCCGGTGGGCGATGGTAGATTGACTCAGACCACCAACGCATTTCGTAGCAGATTCTGGCGAAGTTGGTGGGCGATGGTGGTTTGACTCGGATCGCCTCAAGGCGATCCTCGCCCCTTCGGGGCGCACTCGCTACGCTCGCGCGTCCAAAACGCGGTGCGTTTTGTCGAACCACCAACGTACTTCGTAGAGTTACTACCGAAGTTGGTGGGCGATGGTGGTCTCGAACCACCGACCTCCACGATGTCAACGTGGCGCTCTACCCCTGAGCTAATCGCCCCAAGCTGTCTCTTCGCTACCGCGCTGGTGGCAGCCGCGAAGACCTACCAACCGCTACGGTGCCCGCATCGGACTCATCTCACAAGGGCGGCGCCCCTGAGCTAATCGCCCTACTGTGCCGACCGGGGCAACTCAATAATGCGGCCCGCCCGTCCGGGGCGGCAAACGATACTCAAACCCCTCACGGGCCGCAAGCCTTTCCGGCCGGTTTTCGTGGACCTCATCCCGCCTTCGCGTCCGGGAGGCCCAGGCCGCTTTCCCGCAGCCGCTGGATCTCGTCCCTTAGCTCCGCGGCTCGTTCGAACTCGAGGTCTCTCGCCGCCCTCAGCATCTGCTTTTCCAGCTTTGCGGCGCGGCGCATGAGCTGCTCCGGCGTCATCGCCTCGTACCTGGCCTTTTCGTCGGCTGCCTTGCGGCTGGTCCGCTTGGGCGTCGGGTAAGCGGCCTCCATGATGTCGGCTACCTGCTTGACGATACTCGCGGGCGTGATGTCATGTTCCGTGTTGTGTGCAACCTGGCGTTCGCGACGCCTTGCCGTCTCGTCGATCGCCCGCTGCATGGATCCCGTGACGTGGTCGGCGTAGAGGATAGCCGTGCCGTGAACGTTGCGTGCGGCGCGGCCGATCGTCTGGATCAGCGAGCGATCGGAGCGCAGGAAGCCCTCCTTGTCGGCATCGAGGATGGCGACGAGCGATACCTCGGGCATGTCGAGGCCCTCGCGCAGCAGGTTGATGCCCACGAGGACGTCGAATTCGCCGAGCCTCAGATCGCGGATAATCTCGGTGCGCTCGACAGTATTGATATCGGAATGCAGGTAGCGAACACGAACGCCGTGTTCCTGCAGATAGTCGGTCAGGTCTTCGGCCATGCGCTTCGTCAGCGTCGTGATCAGGACCCGCTCGTCGGCCGCAACGCGTTTCCGTATTTCCGACAGGACGTCGTCGACCTGGGTTGCCGCGGGCCGTATCTCGACGTCCGGATCGACGAGCCCGGTCGGACGAACCAGCTGCTCCACGGTGCTGTCGGAATGCTGCTTCTCGTAGTCACCCGGCGTGGCCGACACGTAGACGGTCTGCGGCGACATACGCTCGAACTCCTCGAATCGGAGCGGACGGTTATCGAGCGCGGACGGCAGGCGGAACCCGTGCTCGACGAGCGTCTCCTTGCGCGAGCGATCGCCGCGATACATGCCGCCGAGCTGGGGCACCGTGACATGGCTCTCGTCGATGATCAGGATCGCGTTATCGGGCACATAGTCGAACAGGCACGGCGGAGGCTCGCCCTCGGCCCTGCCCGACAGGTACCGGGAGTAGTTTTCGATACCCGAGCAGTAGCCGAGCTCCCGTATCATCTCCAGGTCGAACATTGTGCGCTGTTCGAGCCGCTGGGCTTCGAGCAGTTTCTCGTGCTTGCGCAGGTAGTCGAGGCGGTCTTTGAGTTCGACGCGAATCTTGTCGCAGGCTTCGAGCAGCCGCTCCCGCGGTGTGACGTAGTGCGTCTTGGGGAAGATGGTCAGCCTCGGTACGCGGCGTGTGACCTCGCCCGTCAACGGATCGAAGTAGCTCAGCGACTCGATCTCGTCATCGAACAGCTCGACGCGCACGGCGTCCCGCTCCGATTCCGCAGGAAAGATATCGATGACGTCGCCGCGCACGCGGTAGGCACCCTGGCCGAAGTCCAGCTCATTGCGGACATACTGGAGTTCCGCGAGTCGCCTCAGGAGCTGCCGCTGGTCGGTTCGATCGCCGCGCACGAGGTGCAGGACCATGCTGAAATAGGCCTCCGGGTCGCCCAGGCCGTAGATGGCGGACACGGTCGCGACAATGACCGCGTCCGGGCGCTCGATCAGGGCCTTGGTCGCCGACAGCCGCATCTGTTCGATGTGCTGGTTGATCGACGCGTCTTTCTCGATGTACGTGTCGGAGCTCGGCACGTACGCCTCGGGCTGGTAGTAGTCGTAGTACGACACGAAGTACTCGACGGCATTCCGCGGGAAAAACTCGCGCATCTCCCCGTAGAGCTGAGCGGCGAGGGTCTTGTTCGGGGCCAGGATGATGGCCGGCCGCTGGGTGCGCTCGATGACGCTCGCCATCGTGAAGGTCTTGCCCGACCCCGTGACGCCCAGCAGTGTCTGCCTCGCGATTCCGTCGTTCAGTCCGTCCACGAGTCCATCGATCGCCGCTGCCTGGTCGCCGGCCGGCGAATAGCCGGACACGAGCGCCAGCCGGTCACGATCGTCGGTCATGTTGGGAGCGCTTGTCGTTTGACGTACCATTCGCAGTCCGTTTTCGTGAGGCGAACCCGTGAGTGTATCAGTTTCGAATCGCATGACGCGGGTGAAGCCGTCGCCGACGGGTGCCGTGCTGGCGCTCGCCACGAGACTCAGGGCCGAGGGCCGCGACATCATCAGTCTGGGGGCGGGTGAGCCCGATTTCGATACCCCGGAGCACATTCGTCAAGCCGGAATCGATGCAATCAACACCGGCCTCACCCGCTACACGCCCATCGACGGAACCGCGAGCCTCAAGGCCGCCATATGCCGCAAGTTCGAGCGCGACAACGGGCTCGACTACTCGCCGGATCAGATCATCGTCTCCTCCGGCGCCAAACAGTCGCTGTTCAATCTCTGTATCGCCCTGCTCGGGCCGGGCGACGAAGCCCTGATACCGGCGCCGTACTGGGTGTCCTACCCGGACATGGTGCGGCTCGCGGACGCGGAGGCCGTCATACTCGAAACCGGAATCGAGACCGATTTCAAGATCACGGCGGAGCAACTCGACGCAGCGATCACGCCGAACTCGCGGCTGCTGTTCCTGAACAGTCCCTGCAACCCGACGGGTGCGAGCTACACGCGGGCAGAACTCGAAGCGCTCGGCCGCGTGCTCGAGGAGCATCCCGAGATCGTCGTGGTAGCCGACGACATCTACGAAACGATCTATTGGGCGGACGAGCCTTTCACGAGCTTCGCGGCGGCCTGTCCGGGGCTCTACGAACGCACCGTGACCACCAACGGCGTCTCCAAGGCCTACGCAATGACGGGCTGGCGCGTCGGCTACGCGGCGGGGCCCAGGGATCTCATCGCCGCCATGAAGACCATCCAGAGCCAGAGCACGTCGAATCCGTGCAGCATTTCGCAGGCGGCTGCCGAGGTTGCTTTGGACGGCGATCAGACGCCGGTTCGCGAGATGATGCGGGCGTACCGAAAACGGCACGATTTTCTTGTGAATGCACTCAACGGCCTCCCCGGCGTCGAATGCCGGCCGGGCGAAGGTACGTTCTACGCGTTCCCCAAGGTGAGGGGCGCGCTCGAGGCGCTCGGTCTCGAAACCGACGTCGATCTGGTCGAGAAGCTGCTTAACGACGCCGATCTCGCCTGCGTCCCGGGCACGGCGTTCGGCGCGCCGGGTTACCTCAGGCTGTCCTACGCCTGCTCGATGGCCACGCTCGAGGCCGCCGTAGAACGCTTGAAAGGTGTATTGGCGCCTTGACTTCGGTGAAGGCCTGACCGAGAATCCCGGCCCTCGCCGCTCGGCTAGCGCCACTGGACGCGGCAGGATCTATTCCCCGGTAGCTCAGTTGGTAGAGCGGTTGACTGTTAATCAATTGGTCGCTGGTTCGAGTCCGGCCCGGGGAGCCAAACTCCAAAAGCCCCTTTGCCTAGGGGCTTTTCAGTTTTCCTGAATTCTCTGGCCTTTCTTTTTGCCTGCCCCGCCCCGCGCCCCGGCGAAGCTGCGCTGCACGATCGCGAACAGCAGTGCGGTAGACCAACCGACCAAAAGAATGCCGTTCAGTGCCTCGATGCCGCTCAGAAGCCGCCATCCTTCGCTCAGTGTGATATCGCCGTAGCCCACCGTCGTGAACGTCACGAACGAGAAGTACATCGCCTCCTCGAACGAGTCCAGTTGCCCGCTCGGCACGAGTTCGAGGTAGGCGTAGGCCCACAGGCCGATCTCGAGGGTGTGCAACGCGAGCAGCAGTACGCCTGTCGCCATGAGCACCGCGAGCATCTGACCCCAATGCCTGCCGACTTCGGACGGATCGTAACGACCCATCAGGACGCGTACCCAACCGACCGTCACGATCGCGTGGAGAACGACCGTGAGCACTATAAGCGCCGCACCGATTAGCGCGAACTTCACTAGGGGCCCGCACGCTGACGCCGGAAAGCGCTCTGACACGTCACGGGTTGAATTTCGTTCATCACTCGATCGCAATCGTCTGCCGGCGGCAGTGTAGCGTGACTGCGGGGGCATGTCGCTCCGTTCGAAGCTTCGATCTCACCAAACGGGGTCGCGGGACTTGCATCTGATCGCCCCTCGCGGCCGTTTGACTTACACTGCGGGCGATGGGGAAAGCTGGCAGCGAGCAGACCGGTCCGGACAGCGAAGACGTCCTGGCAGAAGCGCATTCGCGAGGATGTCGAGACGCTCACCACCGCCGTTCTGCCCGAGACAGCTTCCGTTACGCCGTTGCGTTGCTGTTCGGCCTCGGCATTTCGATTGCGGAAGCCCAGCAGATCTTTCGAAGTAGTCAGCAGTCGCTTGAGTGGCTTCCAGCGTGGCCATGGAGCTTTTCGATCATGGCAGCGATATTGATTTATCCGATGATGAGATCGAAGAACTAGCGGCCGAGTTATTAGGAGGATAGCGTTGGCTTGTGAAATTCGCGAGACACGATGGTAGTGGTTAGTTCGAACCTGGCATCCGGCCTTATTGATTGATGGGACGGACGTCATCGATAACAACTCCCAGGAAACCTGATCGACCAACCAACAGGACATCTTCAGAAATCATTTCCCTAAGTTCTTTGTGATTTTCGATGTGGCCGACGCAGAGACGATTTGTGCCATCTTCATTTTGAAAGCGGGCACGGTAGTGGCAACCGCCAAACCAGTTTCTGCTGTTCTGGTTGTACCAATAGCCATCCAGATTGGCGGCCACCTCAAAAGGTTTGGTATGCGTGTAATCCATTATGATCGTTATTGCCTGCGACAGTATCCACGCGTAGAAGCACGCGGTCATTGTGATAAACAACGTTCGCTTCAGCGGTCCAGTTCCGGGTGCGAGCTCTGACTTTCTGAGAAACGATGCGACGTCAACCAAGATGATCATACCCACGCCTAAGATCAGACTGATGGATAAGCTGGAATAGAGGTATGTGTGATCTTTGTCTATCGGAACCAGTACAAATAGCGAGAACCCGCCTAGTACATACAGCTTTCCGCGAAAGGGGAGCTTCAAGAACCAGGCTTTCATGAGGCCGCTACTTGCCTCGCACTATGATGCGAGTGACGAAGACGGCATTAATCGCCGCAAACGCGTAGCACGTCGACCAGTGCCACTCGAGTCCGAGCGTACAAATCAATATGGCTAGGGTGGCGATGAATCCGGTGGTCATTCCCTCTCGCGGCGTACTTTGATGATTTGAAACGATCGGCGAAATCCACTGGTACCTTATGCAAGCCAGATACCCGATTGCCCACAACGTGTAGGCAACTCCGATCAACACTCGAACGTGATCGCCGATTTGATCGGAGTTGGCGTCTATCCCCACGAAGTGACTGCCGGCGATGATAATTACATGGGCCATGAGCAGGAGCGGTACAAACGTGTCAAGGCGACGCTGCGTGAACGGTAAGACAAAGCTTGCGACTAAGCTTGCAACCGATGCGATGGCGATAGCGATTGCGCCACCAATCAATTTGATGCCTTCCCAGCGATCCGTGGCCAACGCCTCTTTCGGCCCTTCGTAGAAGAAAAGCCGGAACGCAAGGCTCAATAGTTCACGCAACTCGGTATCGACGACGGCGAGCACACAGACACTCACGGCCATGGCAAATATCGCCAACTCATGCTGTGGCGGGTATAGACGTGACAGTACGCGTCGAGCGATCCCGGGTACTGTCCCTTCGCTTGCTGGTCCGATCATTTGAAAAACATACGCCAAGAGAGCACGTTAGCCACTGCTGGAGCTCACAAATTGAGCTCGGGGCGATGCAACCCACCGTGTATTGGCCCAGTCGCGAGAAAGTAAGCGAGCCTTGCAGCCCAATCGCTTGTTTCCTCTTCTATTCTTACTTATGACAATGTGACTTACCAAAAGCAATAAGCCGCTCGATAAATCAACCTCATTTGGAGAAATGCATGCTGAAACGATGGTTCAAAGCCTGGCGCAATCGCGACCACCTGCCCTTCAAGAATATGCCCGATTGGGCGTTGGTGGTAATCGGGCTCATCTGCACAGCGCAAGTCTGGTACTGGGGCACATTTGTGACCACCATCAGCGGCCCGTATATTGAGGCAACCAACGCGCACGGATTTCCGCCAATCGCTGTTGCTATCGGCGTCGTTCTTGGCTGTGCCGGTATTGTCGTATTGGTGGCAAGTGGGATTGCAACGCGTTGCGGCTACATCCTGGGCAATCGCCACCTCGAGTAGCTCGGTCGTTGAAAACCCGCGACGCTGCACCCAGCAAGCGCCTACCGTCTACAACATCGTCAGCAAGCGGCGGAAGCAGGCCGCCCGCAGGCCTGCGCAGGCAACACGGGGCGTGTCGCTCCGTTCGAAGCTTCAATTTCACCCAACGGGTGGCAGGACTTGCGTCTGATCGCCCCTCGCGGCCGTTTGACTTACACTGCGGGCGATGGGGAGAGCAGGCAGCGAGCAGACCGGCCCGGGCAGTGACGACGTCCTGGCGGAAGCGCAGTCGCGAGGATGCCGAGGCGCTCACGACCGCCGTCCGGCCGGAGACAGCTTCCGTTTCGCCGTTGCGTTGCTGTTCGGCCTCGGCGTTTCGATTGCGGAAGCCCAGCAGATCTTTCGAACCGGGATAGTCGATTACCCCGAGGGCACACCGGCTCTCGGTCTCGGCGTGTACGCCGGTACGGACAACTACCTCGGCGAAAAGATGGACTGGGACCAGGTGCCGCTGTTCCTTTACGAAGGCAGGCGCGCGTTCGCGCAGGGCAATACCTTCGGCTACCGGCTGATTCGCAGCGACGTATTCGAGTTCGCGCCCATCGCGCGCGGACGCATCCAGATCATCGATCCAACCGAGGTGCCCGAGCTGCGCAGAATCGGCGAGCGCAGAAGCACGGTCGAGGCCGGCGCCACGGCTACCCTCAAGAGCCCGATCGGCGAACTGCAACTCACTCACGTCACCGACGTACTCGAGCACCACGACGGTGTAGAGTCCGACCTGACGTATCGGCTGCCGATTCGCGGCGAGCGCTGGACGCTGACGCCGTGGGTCAGTGTCCTGTGGCAGGACGCCGCCCTGACCAACTACTACTACGGCGTCTCCGAAGACGAAAGCATGCCGGACCGCCCTGCCTACCTGCCCGGCGGTGCCACCAACGTCGTGTACGGATTGAATGCCTCGTACGCGCTCGGCAAGCGCGGCTTTCTGTTCGCGAATGTCGGCTTCGAACAGATCGACACGACGATTGCCGACAGTCCCATCGTCGAGTCGGACAGCAACACGCGCGGCTTCATCGGTGCCTCTTGGGTATTCGGCGGAAAGGACCCGTCCAGGATGAGCGACAGTGAGCTGCGCGACCTGTACGGCGGTGAGAAACCGTCGCTCTGGACCTGGCGCGTACACTGGTCGTATCAGCTCAAACACAACATATTTCCGCTGCCGTTCGGCGGCGCCTTAAACAAGAGCAGCGTGGTGCCCGAGACAACGCCAACCCAGTTCGGGCTTACCCTGGGACGCATACTGAGAACGAGCGAGCGGTTCGATCTGCAGGCCTTCGGCAGCGTGTTTCGCCATCATGAGGAACCGTTCCAGGAGGACTTCTGGAGTTACAACTTCGGCATGTCGGGCGTCCTCAAGTCGTACGCCAATCATACCGACCAGGTTGCGTTTCGCTGGGGCGCAGGTGTCGGACTGTCCTACGTCGAATCGATTCCCGGCCAGGAAGTGCAGTTCCTCGTCAACTACAGCAGGGACTTCTCCAAGGTCCTTCTCTACCTCGAAGCCCGCTGGGAATTCGCCCTCGACCGGCTGTTCAAATCGGAGCTTCTCGACGGCTGCTTTCTCGGCTACCTGGTCACCCATCGATCCGGCATTTTCGGCGGCTCCACGGTTACGGGCGGCGTCAAGGGCGGCTCCGACTGGGGCGGTCTGCACCTGGAGTGCAAGATCTGATGCGGAGCCTCGTCCTGATCGCGGGCCTGATGCTGTCGGCTTCGTCTTTCAGCGGCTGGCAGCCCGATCCGGCCGACGAATTGCAGCTCGCGAGCGCGAAGACGATCGAACTGTTTCGCGAGGTCGACGGCGACACTATTGACGCACTGCTCGCCAATTCGTACGCGTTCGCGATCTTCCCGCGCCTGAAGCGTTTCTCCGCACTGGCCGGCTGGGCGAGCGGCCGGGGCATTCTTGTCGAACAGGATCGCTTCACGGGCTACGTGCGACAGCGGCGATTCAGTCTGGGCTTTCAGCTTGGCTATCAGCGCCAGGGGCAGATACTGCTGTTCCGCGATGCGCGGGCGCTCGCGGAGTTCAAGGAGGACCGGATCAACTTCACGCCGCAGGCCGGTTTCCATGCCGGTAAGCCACGCAAGGCGGCCGACGCGAGCTTCAGTCCGCGGGTCGCGGTGTTGAGTATCGGCGAGAAGGGATTGAGCGTCGATGCGGCCATCGGTGGAAGTACGTATCGCTTCACGCCCGTGACGCCGGCCGCGCAGGATTCGGAGCAATAATTCCCGGCTTTGCCGGCGGGATTGTTACTCGACAACCGACCCCAGATGCTGTCGAAACGCCGCGCCGGTCTCTGGGTGTTCGAGACCGAAGGCGACGGTCGCCTTGAGATAGCCGAGTTTGCTGCCGCAGTCGTAGCGGGTACCGTCAAAGGAGTAGGCGTAGACGGCAGAATCGTCGAGCTGCGCCGCTATCGCATCGGTTAGCTGGATCTCTCCGCCGGCGCCGCGGCCCGTCGTCTCGAGCTTGTCGAATATGTCGCCCGTCAGGAGATATCGACCCACGACGGCCGAGTTCGATGGCGCGTCTTCCGGCGCGGGTTTTTCGACGATCTCCGTTACCCGGCTGTCGCCGTCCACGGCGACGATGCCGTAGCTGGACGTGTGTTCGGGCGGCACGGTCTCCACGGCCACGACGCTGCCGCCGTGTCGCTCGTATTCTCCGGCCATTTGCTTGAGGCAACCCGGCGAGCCCGCGATCAGGTCATCCGCGAGATGCACGAAGAACGGCTCGCTGCCGACTGCGGGCCGCGCGCAGAGCACCGCGTGACCCAGGCCGAGCGGCTGGCCCTGGCGGATATAGATACAGGTGACGCCGTCCGGCACGATGCCGCGGATCGTCTCGAGGATCCGGTCCTTGCCCGACGCCATCAGCGCGTCTTCGAGTTCCGCATCCGTATCGAAGTGGTCCTCGATCGCCCGCTTTGACGCTCCGGTGACGAACACGAGCTTCCTCGCACCGGCTTCGATGGCTTCTTCGACAGCGAACTGGATCAGCGGCTTGTCGACGATCGGCAGCATCTCCTTGGGACTCGCCTTGGTCGCGGGCAGGAACCTCGTTCCCCTGCCGGCGACCGGGAAAACGGCCGCGCTGACTTTCTTCACCACCTGGAAACTCCTCGACTGAGTCGACAGCCGCGAATCATACGCAATTCGATGTTGTTGCGGCAGTGCCGCCGGCACGACCCTGGTGGCCGTGGCACGAATCGGCCGCACCGGCATGCCGGCGCGGCCGGGGTGCTGCCAGCGCTGAACCGCCTACTTGTCGGCGTTCTTCACCAGGATGTCTTCCCGGTTCAGGTCCACGATCCGCTCGCCGATACCCTTGACCAGCGACAGTTCGTCCGCGTTCTTGAACGGGCCGTACTTCTCCCGGTACTCGACGATCGCGCGCGCCTTCGACAGGCCCACGCCGTTGAGTTCCTTCGCAAGGGTCTCCGCGTCGGCCGAGTTGACGTTCACGGGGCCGGCGAACGCCAGCATCGGCAGCACGCACACGCTCGCAACAATCACTTTCAAAATCCTTCTCATCACTCACTCCTGGTTTGGATGCGCCGCGAGACTGCGGCGGCCATCGAGACTAGATGAGCGGCAACGGATTGAAACGCCGCGAATCCGGGCGAAAAGACACATTTTGCGCAGGACCTCGCGCCGCGACGGAAACGGCGCGCGATATCAGGACGTAATCGAGTGCTGCAAGAGCGTGTCGAACTGGACCCGCTGCGCCGGCCGCTGGGTCTCCCAGGAGCGACAACTCGGGCACTGCCACAGCAGCCGCTGGCTCGAGAATCCACACTCCTGGCACTGGTAGCGAGGCGAGCGCGCGGCAATTTTGGAAAGCGCTCGACGCACCCGGGCGATGCCCTGTTCTCGCCCTTCCTTGAGCTCGTCAAGATCGACGAACTCGGCAAGCGTCGGCTCATTCAGGAGGTACTGCTCGACGCTCTCGTCGACGGCCGGAACGCCTTCTATTTCGTTGATGATCGCGGTATACGCTATCAGGGCGCTCATTTCCGGATTCCTGCCCAGCATCGTCCGCAGCACCTTGTCGAGTTCACCGAGCCGATCCTCGCGCTCGTAGATCGCGACGATCTCGGGCAGCGCCTCGGCGATCAGATAGGTGTGCTCGTCGATGATCCGGTTGTAGAGCTTGAGCGCGGTCTTGTTGTCGTCGGTTTCCTGGGCGATATGCGCACGCGTCAGGGCGCCGCGCAGCGTTCTCGGCCTGCCCGCCTGCGCGTTGCGAACGTAGTCGCGGGCCGCGGCATAGTCGCCGCCTGCGGCTGCCGCTTCGGACAGCTCGCAGTAGTAGTGCGCGATTTGCAGTGCCAGCGACCGACCGCCCAGCACCTCGAGCTGCTGCCCCGCCTCGATGGCCTTCTCCCAGTCCTTCTCCTGCTCGTAGATCGTGCACAGGTTCTCGAGCGCCTGCACCTGGTAGCGGGAGCCCTGGGACAGCCGCGCGAACAGTTTCTCGGCGCGGTCGAGGAGCCCGGCCTTCTGGTAGTCGCGGGCGAGCGAATACAGCGCCTGGTCGCGCTGCTCGGCGGCAAGGTCGGGACGGGCGATGATGTTCTGGTGGATGCGGATGGCGCGATCGACCTCGCCGCGGCGACGGAACAGGCTGCCAAGCGCGAAGTGGGTCTCGATCGTCTTGTCGTCGACTCGCACCATCTTCAGGAAATGCTCGAGCGCCTGGTCGGTCTGCTCATTTAGCAGGAAATTGAGGCCCTTGAGGTAGTCGACGTTGAGCGGAGGCGGAGCTTCCTGGACGTCGCGCTCACCGAAGCGGCCCATGATCCAGCCGGCGGCCGCCAGCAGCAGGAACAGGCCCGCGAGCAGGAAGGTGGACTCAGTCGGCATCGTTCAGCGGCAGGTTGCGAAGGCTGGATACTTCCGATTCGGATACCTTGAGGGAGCGCTTCAGGGAATGCCGGTCCTTGAGCATGCGGAGCGCCCAAAGCCCCATGCAGGCGAGACCGAACAGCCAGCCGACCGCGAACGCGACCGTGAAGGCGAGCGCAGTCGGCGTTGGCACCTTGACGATCAGGAGGTCAACTTCGATCTCGCCCGTGTTGGCGGCCGTAAATGCCAGCATCGCGGCCACGACCGCAATGACGACCAGCACCGTCAGGGTGCGTTTCAGCATGGATCAGCTCTTGATCGGGAAATGCCGGCTCGCGTTGACGCGCTCGCGGAGGTCCTTGCCGGGCTTGAAGTGCGGAACGTGCTTGCCGGACAGCGCCACGGCTTCGCCGGTCTTGGGGTTGCGGCCGATACGCGGCGGCCGGAAATGGAGAGAAAAACTGCCGAAGCCGCGGATCTCGATTCTCTGCCCCTTGGACAGCGAATCGCTCATCAGATCCAGAAGGTGTTTAACCGCCAATTCCACGTCTTTCGATGGGAGGTGCTTCTGCTTTCGCGCGATGGCTTCGATCAGTTCGGATTTCGTCATTTTGGCGGCTTTATTGGTCTGCGGCTCGTAACCCCACGTTTGTAAAGACAAATATAGCCCGGACCGGCCGGTCCGGGCTACTGTTTTTACGTATTATTTGCCGTCGCCGGACATTTTTTCCTTCAGAAGCTCGCCGAGCGTCGTGCCGACGGGCGCGGAACCCGCGTCAGACTTGTAGTTGCTCATGGCTTCGGCTTCCTCGTGAACCTCCTTGGCCTTGATCGACAGGGCCACGGAGCGGTTCTTGCGATCGACGTTGGTGAACTTGGCCTCCACCTCTTCGCCGACCTTGAGCACGGTACGCGCGTCCTCGATCCGGCCGCGGGCCAGTTCGGATGCGCGCAGCGAACCGACGACGCCCTCACCCAGGTCGACCAGCGCACCGCGCGCGTCGACCTCCGTGACGGTGCCCGTGACGATCGAATTCTTCGGATGCTCCGCGAGCCAGGCCGAGAACGGATCTTTCTCGAGCTGCTTGATACCGAGCGAGATGCGCTCGCGCTCGGCGTCGATCGCGAGCACGGCCGCCTCGATTTCCTGGCCCTTCTGGTAGTTGCGTACGGCTTCCTCGCCCGGCACTTCCCACGAGATGTCCGACAGGTGAACGAGACCGTCGATTCCACCTTCGAGGCCGATGAAGATGCCGAAATCCGTGATCGATTTGATCTGGCCGGTCACCTTGTCATTGCGGTTGAACGTCGCAGCGAACTCCGCCCAGGGGTTGGACTTGCACTGCTTGATGCCGAGCGAGATGCGGCGACGCTCCTCGTCGATCTCGAGCACCATGACTTCCACCTCGTCGCCGACGGCTACAACGCGCGACGGATTGACGTTCTTGTTCGTCCAGTCCATCTCCGAGACGTGCACGAGGCCCTCGACCCCGTCTTCGATCTCGACGAAGCAGCCGTAGTCGGCGATGTTCGTCACCTTGCCGAAGATGCGCGTCTGCGGCGGGTAGCGGCGCGCGAGATCCTTCCACGGATCGTCACCCAGCTGCTTCATGCCCAGCGAGACCCGCTGGCGCTCGCGATCGAATTTCAGGATCTTGACGTCGATTTCGTCGCCGACGTTGACGATCTCCGACGGATGCTTGACGCGCTTCCACGCCATGTCGGTGATGTGCAGCAGGCCGTCGATACCACCGAGGTCGACGAACGCGCCGTAGTCGGTGAGGTTCTTGACGATACCCTTGATCGTGTTGCCTTCCTGCAGCTCCTTGAGCAGCGCTTCGCGCTCGGCCGAGTATTCCTGCTCGACGACGGCACGACGCGACACGACGACGTTGTTGCGCCGCTGATCCAGCTTGATCACTTTGAACTCGAGGCTCTTGCCCTCGAGATACGCGGGGTCGCGAACCGGGCGTACGTCCACGAGCGATCCGGGCAGGAACGCGCGGACGTTGTCGATCTCGACCGTGAAACCGCCTTTTACGCGGCCGTTGATCACGCCCTCGACCACCTCGGAGTTCTCGAATGCTTTCTCGAGCTCGATCCAGGTGCGGGCGCGAATGGCTTTCTCGCGTGACAGGCGCGTCTCGCCGAAACCGTCTTCGACGGAATCGAGCGCGACTTCGACAGTGTCGCCGACGTTGATCTCGCCGTCGCGCATGTCGTTCTTGAACTGTTCGATGGGGATGACGGCCTCGGATTTGAGACCGGCACTGACGAGTACTACGTCGTCGTTGATTGCGACAACCGTGCCGTTGATGATCGACCCCGGCTTGATTTGTTGGCTCGCAAAACTCTCTTCAAATAATTCAGCAAAACTTTCAGACATGTTGATTAACCAGAAGACCACGCGGCTGTCACACCCCGTGTCTTCGCCCATCCGTGTCGCTTAGATCCTTAAGCTAACGGTCATTACAAAAAAAGAACCGGACTCCTTGTCCGGTTCCACCAAACTCCGTTTCGGCCCGCTCAGGGACCGGCGATCAATCAGGCCTCGCGTGCCCAACCGAGCACGGTCTCGACGACCGTCTCGATCGACATTGCCGACGAATCAAGGATTCTTGCGTCGTCGGCAGGCCTGAGAGGCGCCGTCTCGCGCTCGCTATCGCGTCGATCGCGGTCCTCGATGGCCCGCGAAAGGGCGGCAAGGCTAACATCAATACCTTTGTCTTTCAACTGCTTATAGCGTCTGTTCGCACGCTCTTCTGCGCTGGCCGTAAGGAACACCTTGAGCCCCGCGTCCGGGAACACGACCGTGCCCATATCGCGGCCGTCGGCAACCAGGCCCGGTGCCTCGCGAAAGGACCGCTGGAGGCCCAGGAGCGCCTCCCGGACGGCGGGCTGAGCAGCCACGGTCGATGCCCCCGCGCCGGCCTCCTCGGAGCGAATCGCGAGCGTGACGTCGTCGCCGCCCAGGAACACCCGTCCCTCGCCGTCGTCGTCACCGGCGAAGCGCACGTCGAGATCGGCCGCGACCCCGGCCACGGCAGCCTGGTCGGACAGTTCGATGCCCCGCCTCGCTGCCGCGAGCGCGGTCAGCCGGTACAGCGCGCCGCTATCCAGTAGGTGATAACCGAGTTCGCCGGCGACGCGCCGCGCGGCCGTGCCTTTGCCGCTGCCGCTCGGGCCGTCGATTGTCAGTACGGGAACGGTCAAGTGTCTGTTTCCAAAGAGACTTTCGCACCGAGGCCGGACATGAGCTCGACGAAGCCGGGGAACGAGGTCGCCACGTTGTCGACGCCGCGGATACGTACGGCATCCGATGCGACCGTCGCGGCAATCGCCAGCGCCATGGCGATGCGGTGGTCGTCGCGGCTGTCCACTAAGCCGCCGCCGATCGTGCCGCCGCGCACTATTGCGCCGTCTGGCGTCTCCTCGACGTCGACGCCGAGCGCGCTGAGCCCCGCCGCCATCGACGCCACGCGATCGCTCTCTTTGACCCTGAGCTCGGCCAGACCCTCGAACACGGTCTCGCCGCCGGCCGCCGCCGCGGCGACGAACAGCACCGGGAATTCATCGATCGCGAGCGACACGAGGCCAGGATCGACGCGGATACCTGTGAGCGCGGACGAGCGCACCCGCAAATCCGCTACGGGCTCTGCACCGAGTTCGCGCGGATTCGCAATCTCGATATCCGCTCCCATGCGCTGCAATATGTCAAGCACGCCGGTTCGCGTCGGGTTTACCCCAACCGAACGAATCGTCACCTGCGCATCCGGCGCCAGCAGGGCCGCCAGCACGACGAATGCCGCCGACGACAGATCGCCCGGCACTTCCAGGTCGGCGCCCTTGAGAGCCGGTCTGCCCTGCACCGAGACCCGCCCGCCCCGCGAACGCACCGAAGCACCCAGTATGCGCAGCATGCGCTCGGTATGGTCGCGGGTCACCGCGGGCTCGGTGACGCTGGTCTCGCCGTCCGCGTACAGGCCCGCCAACAGGACGCAGGACTTGACCTGCGCACTCGCCATCGGCAGCGCGTAATCGATCGCGCCCAGCCGCAGGCCGCCACGGATCTGCAGCGGCGGCGTGCCGTCGCAATCGCTCTCGATGACCGCTCCCATGCGGGTCAGCGGCTCGATGATTCGTCCCATGGGACGCCCGCTCAGCGATGCGTCGCCGACGAGTTCGGAATCGAAAGGCTGTCCGGCCAGGAGGCCCGCCATGAGCCGCATGGCCGTGCCGGAGTTACCCAGGTCCAGACGACCCGGTGCTGCGCGCAGCCCGTCGAGTCCCACGCCCTCGATCGTCAGGCCGGTCTCACCATCCGCCGTAATCGGTACGCCCATCGCGCGGAAGGCCGCCAGCGTCGCAAGGCAGTCCTCGCCGGGCAGGAAACCGCGGACGCGGCTGGTGCCCTCGGCAATGCTGCCGAGCATGATGGCCCGGTGGCTGATCGATTTGTCCCCGGGGACACGGCAGGTCGCGTCGCCGATGGCCGCGGGCTCGATCCTGAAATCCATTCCGTGCGGCTCTAGTTTACGGCCTTGGGGTAGGCGCCGAGTATCTTGAATAGCGAGGCCTTGGACTTCAGTTCCTCGAGGGCCTCGGCGACGGGCGATTCGGACGCGTGCCCTTCGAGGTCGCAGAAAAACACGTAGTCCCAATTGCGCCGCCGCGAGGGCCGGGATTCGATCCGGGTCAGGCTGACACCGTGATCGGCGAACGGCTTGAGCAGCTGGAACAGGATGCCCGAGCCTGCCGCCGTGTCCTCCGCAGATACGAGGATCGTGGTCTTGTCCTCGCCGCTCGCGGCGAGCAGCTCGCGGCCGATGATCAGGAAGCGCGTCGCGTTGTCCGGCCGGTCCTCGATATTGTTGACCAGCAGCTCGAGGTCGTAGACCGCGGCGGCGACGTCCGGTCCGATCGCGGCTGTACCCTGCTCGTCCCGCGCCCGGCGCGCTCCCGCCGCGTTGCTCGACACGCCGATGAGCTCGACCTCCGGCAGATGCTCGCGGAGCCAGCCGCGGCACTGGGCCAGCGACTGTTCGTGCGCACAAATGCGCTGGATGTTATCCAGCCCCGGCTCACTGCCAAGCAGGTGCTGTTCGATCCTGAGTTCGACCTCGCCGCCGATCTTGAGCGGCGAGGTCAGGAACATGTCCAGCGTGTTGTTCACCGAGCCCTCGGTCGAGTTCTCGATCGGCACGACGCCGAAATCCGCGGCACCGCTCTCGACCTCCTGGAACACCTCGTCGATCGTATGAAACGGCAGCGCCCGAACCGAGTGGCCGAAGTGCTTGAATACCGCGGTCTGCGTGAACGTGCCCTCGGGACCCAGGAATCCGACCTTCAACGGCTCCTGCTGCGCGAGGCAGGCCGACATGATCTCCCGAAACAGCCGCAGCATCTCTTCGTTGCGAAGCGGCCCGTCATTGCGGGCCTCGACGCGGCGCAGCACGTCGGCTTCGCGTTCGGGCCGGTAGTAGTCGACGGCCGACGTCGCATCGCCTTTCGAGCGCCCGACTTCCTGGGCGAATCGCGCGCGCTCGTTGATCAGCGCCTGGATGCGCTCGTCGATATCGTCGATGCGCTCGCGAATCTCGCTCAAGCTCGGCGTGTTGTCGTTCTTATCGTCGGCCATTCGTTGAGATTCTCGGTCACGACCCGTCGGCAAGCCCCTGCACCGCAGCGCGCACCAAGCTGGCGTTGACAGGCCTCGATCAGGTTACAGGCTTGCCGAGATTTCGCAACGTCAGCACGCCCTCGATCGCCCGGATGGCGTCGAGCGTTTCCGCTGTAACTTCTCCGTCCACGTCCACGATCGTATACGCGAGATCGCCGATCGACTTGTTCAGAAGGTCCTCGATGTTGAGACCGTCGTCCGCCAGCCGGGTCGAGATCTGACCGACCATGTTGGGCACATTCGCGTTCGCGATCGTGATCCGGTGGGCATCCATGCGCGGCAGCCGGCACTCCGGGAAATTCACCGAAAAGCGGATGTTGCCGTGCTCGAGGTAGTCGCACAGGTTGTCGGCGACCATGACCGCGCAGTTCTGCTCGGCTTCGGCCGTCGACGCGCCCAGGTGCGGCAGACCGATCACCTTCGGATGGGCAATGAGTTCCTCGGTCGGGAAGTCGGTGACATAGGCGTGCAGCTTGCCGCTGTCGAGCGCCGCAAGCGCGGCCTTGCTGTCGACGATACCGCCGCGCGCGAGGTTTAAGAGCATCGCGCCGTCGTTCATGAGGGCGAGGCGATCCGCATTCACGAGGCCCTTCGTCGCATCCATGAGCGGAACGTGGCAGGTCACCGCGTCGCTTCCCTGAAACAGCTGATCCAGCGTATCGGCCATTTTGACGCCCTGCGACACCTGCCAGGCGTTGCGAACCGTCATTTGCGGGTCGTAACCGACGACCTTCATGCCGAGTTCCAGCGCGGCGTTGGCGACCTGCACGCCGATGGCACCCAGACCGATGACGCCCAGCGTCCGTCCCGGCAGTTCAAAACCGACGAACTGCTTCTTGCCGGCCTCGACGGCCTTGTTGAGGGCGTCACCCGTCGCATCGAGGCCCTTGACGTACTCACGCGCGTCGCACACGTTGCGCGCGGCGATCAGCAGGCTCGCAATGGCGAGTTCCTTGACCGCGTTGGCATTCGCACCCGGGGCGTTGAAGACCGGCACCCCGCGCTGGCTCATGGCCTCGACCGGGATGTTGTTGGTACCCGCGCCGGCGCGGCCGATTGCCGCCACGGTGTCGGGGATCGTCATGTCGTGCATGTTGAAGGAGCGCAGCACAACGGCGTCCGGATGCGCGATTTCCGAGGCAACCTCGTAGCTGTCCCGCGGAAAACGGCGCAGACCTTCAACTGCAATATTGTTTAATGTCAGTATCTTATACATTTTTCTCAAACTCTTTCATGAACTCGATCAACGCGTCCACCGCCGCTTCGGGAACGGCGTTGTAGATGGACGCGCGCATGCCGCCAACCGACCGGTGGCCCTTGAGGTTGGCGAATCCCGCGGCTTTCGACTCCTCGAGGAATCGCTTGTCCAAGGCATCGTCCGCCAGTACGAACGGCACGTTCATCCAGGAGCGGCAGTCTTCGCGCACCGGTGCCGAATAGAAATCGGACGCGTCGATCGCGGCATAGAGCTTCTTCGCCTTGCGCTCGTTTACTTCGGCCATGGCTTCGACGCCGCCTCGCTCCTTTAGCCAGGCGAAGACGAGATCGGCCACGTACCACGCGAGCGTCGGCGGTGTGTTGGTCATCGAGTCGGACTCTGCGTAAGCGCGCCAGGTCATCAGATGCGGCAGATCGCCCGGCGCGCGCTCGAGCAGGTCATTGCGCACGATGACCACCGTGATGCCGGCCGGGCCAATGTTCTTCTGCGCGCCCGCGTAGATGACGCCAAACTTGCTCACATCGATCGGCCGCGACAGGATCGTACTCGACATGTCCGCGACCAGCGGCACGTCACCGCCAGGGACGTAGTGAAACTCGACGCCCGCGATCGTCTCGTTAGGCGTGTAGTGCAGGTACGCGGCGTTCTCGCTGCGGTTCCATGAAGCCTCATCCGGGATGAGCGTGAATTTGTCGCCCGACGCATCGGCCGCGACATTGACGTTCAGGAACTTGGACGCTTCGCCAGCCGCTTTCTTGCCCCAGCTGCCCGTTATCACGTAGTCGGCGGTGTCGCCTCGCCCGGCGAGGTTTAGCGGCGCCATTGCCATCTGCAGGGTTGCGCCACCCTGCGTGAACAGGATGCTGTAGTCGTCCGGGACGCTCAGCAGCTCACGCAGATTGCGCGTCGAGCGAGCGGCCAGCTCGACGAACTCGGCACCGCGATGGCTGACCTCCATGACGGACATGCCGGTGCCCTGCCAGTCGGGAATGTCGCGACGCATGGTTTCAAGCACTTCTAGGGGGAGCGCAGCCGGACCTGCACTGAAATTGTAGACACGAGACATGTCGTTGGGAGTCCTTTGGAAAACAGAGTTGGAAGGCCGACGAACTATAGGCGGACAATTGTTACGGTTTCATGTCCGACGTTCGAGGTGCGGAGGCCGGTGCGAACTGAGACATACGCCGTGCCTGTTGCCCTGAGTCATTCGTCGTCGTCAACGAGCTCGATACGCGCAAGCCCAACGAGGCGATGCCCGGAGCCGACACGGATCAGGCGTACGCCCTGCGTGTTGCGGCCCTGCACGGATATCTCGGCGACCTGGGTGCGGACGAGCGTGCCGTTCGAGCTGATGAGCATGATCTCGTCCTCGTCGGCGACCTGCAGGGCGCCGACCGTGCGGCCGTTGCGTTCGCTGGTTTGAATTGCAATGACACCCTGACCGCCGCGGCCCTGCACGGGGAACTCGTCGATCGCCGTGCGCTTGCCGTAGCCGTTCTCGGTAGCGGTCAGCAGCAAGCCGTCGCCGACGATCGACAACGCGATGACTTCGTGCTCCGCCGGCAGCCTGATTCCCCGCACGCCGGCAGCACCGCGCCCCATCGCGCGAACGTCTGACTCGTTGAAGCGAATCGCCTTGCCCGTACTCGCCACGAGCAGGATGTCCTTCTCGCCGTCCGTAATGGCCGCGTCCACCAGGCGGTCCTCGCCGCGCAGATCGATCGCGATGAGACCGGTCGAACGGGGCCGCGAGAACTGCGAAACCGGGGTTTTCTTGACGGTGCCGCCCGACGTGGCCATGAAGATATAGCCGTCGCTGTCGTAGTCCCTGAGCGGCAGGATGGCGTTGATCCGCTCGTCGGGTTCCAGCGGCAGCAGGTTGACGAGCGGCCGGCCGCGCGAACCGCGACTCGCCTGCGGAACCTGGTACACCTTGAGCCAGTAGACTTTTCCACGGCTCGAAAAGCACAGGATCGTATCGTGCGTATTGGCCACGAGCAGGCGATCGACGAAGTCCTCGTCCTTCATCTTCGTGGCCGACAGTCCGCGTCCGCCGCGCCGCTGGGCCTGGTACGTATCGATCGGCTGCGCCTTGGCATAGCCACCGTGCGACAGCGTCACCACGACGTCCTCCTGCGGAATCAGGTCCTCGACGCTCAGGTCCGAATGATCCTGAACGATCTCGGTGCGGCGGTCGTCCCCGTAAGCCTCGCGCAGCTCGCCGAGTTCGTCACGAATCACCTGAAGCAGTTTGTCGGGATCGGCGAGTATACTCGAAAGCTCTTTAATTTTATCTAGTATACTCTTGTATTCATTAATTATTTTCTCTTGTTCCAGGCCGGTCAATCGCTGCAGCTGCAGATCCAGGATCGCCTTCGCCTGAACGGGCGACAGGCGATACATGCCATCGACGAGGCCGAAGCCATCGTCGAGACCATCGGGCCGCGTGTCGGTGTTTCCCGCGCGCTCGAGCATGCCGGTCACCGAACCGGGCGCCCAGTCGCGCGCCATCAGCGCCTCGCGGGCCTCCGCAGGTGACGGAGACTTCTTGATGAGCTCGATGACCGTATCGATATTGGCCAGCGCGACCGCCTGCCCCTCGAGCACGTGAGCGCGGTCGCGGGCCTTGCCGAGTTCGAAGATCGTGCGCCGCGCAACGACTTCGCGTCGGTGCGCGAGGAAGGCTTCGAGAACCTGTTTCAGGTTCATGAGCTTCGGCTGGCCGTCGTGCAGCGCGACCATGTTGATTCCGAAGACGCTCTGCAGCGGCGTCTGTTTGTACAGGTTGTTCAGGAGCACGTCGGCCGATTCGCCGCGCTTGAGTTCGATGACGATGCGCATGCCGTCCTTGTCGGACTCGTCGCGAAGGCCGTCCTGCGCGATGCCCTCGATTTTCTTCTCGCGCACGAGATCGGCAATCTTCTCGATCAGGCGGGCCTTATTGACCTGGTAGGGCAGCTCGGTAACCACGATGCGCTCGCGGCCGGTCTTGCCCATGTCCTCGATATCGACTTTGGCGCGGATGTGGACGCGGCCGCGGCCCGTGCGGTAGGCCGAGTAGATGCCGGCGGCACCGTTGATAATGCCGCCGGTCGGGAAGTCCGGCCCCGGGAGGTGTTCCATCAGCGCGGGAACCTCGATCGCGGGATCCTCGATCAGCGCGAGCGTCGCATCGACGACCTCGTTCAGATTGTGCGGAGGAATGTTGGTCGCCATGCCAACGGCGATGCCGGACGAGCCGTTGACCAGCAGATTCGGGGCCCTCGTGGGCAAAACCGACGGCTCGCTTTCGGACCCGTCGTAGTTCTCGACGAAATCGACGGTTTCCTTGTCGATGTCGGCCAGGAGCTCGTGGGCGAACTTCGACATGCGCACTTCGGTGTAGCGCATGGCCGCGGGCGCATCGCCGTCGACGGAGCCGAAGTTGCCCTGCCCGTCGACGAGCAGGTAGCGCATCGAGAACGGCTGCGCCAGACGTACGATCGTGTCATAGACGGCGGAATCGCCGTGCGGATGGTACTTACCGATGACATCGCCGACCACGCGTGCCGATTTCTTGTAGGGCTTGTTGTAGTCGTTGCCCAGCACGCGCATCGCGTACAGCACACGGCGGTGCACGGGTTTCAGACCGTCACGAACATCGGGGAGCGCTCGACCGACGATGACGCTCATCGCGTAGTCGAGATACGACTGCTGCATCTCCTCTTCGAGGCTGATCGACAGCAGTTCCTGGGCTACTTCCGCCATAAAAGCTCAAAATCCTAGCGGGACGCCGTGTTTCAAACAGCGTCCTGTCATCGTAATCAAAGAGCGGATCGGAGCTCGACGAACGGTAAGCCGTCCTCGCGCCTGAAGGGCGTTGCAAGCCAACCCGCAATCACCGAAATCCAGCCTTGAATCAAGGCCGTAATGATACCACAGGGTCTGTATACTGCGCCTCCCATGGAGCATTGCGACAGCCTGATTTCAGCCACCTGGATCGTCCCCGTCGAACCCGCCGGACGGGTGCTCGAGGGGCACGCCGTTGCCGTCAGCAACGGCCGCATCGTGGACCTCCTGCGGTCGGCCGAGGCGCGCCTGAAATACCAGGCCAGCGCCACTTTCGACAGGCCCGGCCACGTGCTGGTTCCGGGCCTCGTCAATGCGCACACGCATGCGGCTATGACACTGCTGCGCGGCTATGCCGACGATTTGCCGCTCGAAAGCTGGCTCAATGACCGGATCTGGCCGGCGGAGAAACGCTGGGCCAGCGCCGAAATGGTGCGCGACGGCACCAATCTTGCGATTGCCGAAATGCTGACCGCGGGTATCACCTGTTTCAGCGACCAGTACTTCTTCCCCGAAATCATCGCGGAGACGGCGAGCGACGCCGGCATGCGCGCCAACGTCGGCGCGCCCGTACTGGGTTTTCCGACGGCCTGGGCCGGCGATGCCAGCGACTACCTCGGCAAGGCGGTTGACCTGCTGCACGATCCGTACGCCGGCCACCCGCTGATCAGCACCTGCTTCGCACCGCATTCGACGGGCGTGCTGAGCGACGAAGCGTTTACCGAGCTGCGCGTAATTGCCGACCAACTCGACGTGCCCGTGCAGATACATTTGCACGAGACGGCCGCGGAGGTCGAAGCCGCCGTCACCTCGACCGGCATGCGTCCGCTCGAGCGGCTCGAAACGCTGGGGCTCGTCAATGCGTCGCTGCTGGCCGTGCATGCCGTGCACGTCACCGAAGCTGAAATCGAACTGTTGGCGGACTGCAACGTGGCCGTGGCCCACTGTCCGCGATCGAACCTCAAACTCGCGAGCGGTATTGCGCCGCTTGCGGCCTTCCGCGAGGCGGGTATGACCGTCGGTCTGGGCACGGACGGCGCGGCGAGCAACAACACGCTCGACATGCTGTCGGAGGCCAACACGGCCGCGCTGCTGGCCAAGGTACGAAGCGACGATGCGGCCGTGCTCGACGCCCGCGATGCGCTCGAACTCGCGACCATGGGCTCGGCGCGCGCCCTCGGACTGGATACGGACATCGGCTCCATCGAGCCGGGCAAGTGGGCCGATCTCACCTGCGTGGATCTCGGGCGGCTCAATAGCCAGCCACTGTACGACCCTGTCTCGCAGCTCATCTACGCCGTTCGCGCCGACCAGGTCTCGGACGTCTGGGTAGCAGGCAAACACCTGCTTGACAGTGGCGAGTTAACCCACATGTCATCCGATGACCTCGCAACGCGCGCTGACGAATGGCGCGAGCGCATAGCCGGCAAAGGACCAAGCGAATGAGTACAGAACGCGCCGTGAACGTCGACGACTCGGAAGTTGCGAAGTTCAATGCCCTCGCCTCGCGGTGGTGGGATCCGGACGGCGATTTTCGGCCCCTGCATCGAATCAATCCGCTCCGGCTGGACTGGATTCGCCAGCACGTGCAGTTGCAGGGCAAGAAGGTCGTCGACATCGGCTGCGGCGGCGGCATACTGACCGAGGCAATGGCCGCGGCGGGCGCCGACGTGACCGGAATCGACATGGCCGAAGCACCGTTGGCCGTGGCGCGGCTGCACCAGGCGGAGTCCGGTGCCGACGTGACCTACCTTACGTCGACCGCGGAGGAACTCGCGGAATCCCGGCCGGCGAGTTTCGACGTCGTCACCTGTCTCGAGATGCTCGAGCACGTGCCCGACCCGTCGGCGGTCGTGAAGGCCTGCGCTGATCTCGTGAAACCGGGTGGCCGCGTGTTTTTTTCGACGATCAACCGCAATCCCAAGGCCTTCCTGTTCGCCATCGTCGGCGCCGAGTACGTACTCGGCCTGCTGCCCAAGGGCACGCACGAGTACGAGAAGCTCATCAAGCCGTCCGAGCTCGACTCGTGGGCCCGCGCCGCGAGCCTCGACTTTCGCGCCAGCATCGGGCTGCACTACAACCCGGTCAGCCGCAAGTACTGGCTGGCCGATGGACTCGATGTCAACTACATGATGGCCTACCAGCGTCCCGATGACGAGTGAGGACGTGACGGTCCGCGGTGACTGCGAGGCTGTGCTGTTCGACCTCGACGGAACGCTCATCGACACGGCACCCGACATGGTGGCCGTGCTGCGGGAGCTGCAGGCCGACAATGGACGGGAACCCGTCGACTACGAAGTCGGGCGCTCCAACGTGTCGAACGGCGCCATCGGCCTGCTCGGTATCGGTTTTCCCGACCGGGACATCATCGTCAACTCGGACCTGCACCTGGATTTCCTCGACCGCTATGCCCGGCGTGTTTGTGTCGACTCTGCCCTGTTCGACGGCCTGGACGCGCTTCTGGATGCCCTCGAGGCGGCCGGACGGCCCTGGGGCGTCGTCACCAACAAGCCCGAACACCTGACGCTGCCGCTCATGGAAGCGCTGGGCCTGCACGCGCGCAGCGCGTGCACGGTGAGCGGCGACACCCTGCCCGTGCGCAAGCCGGACCCCGCGCCCCTGCTCCACGCCTGCGAGATCGGCGGCATGCGGCCTGAGCGAACCCTGTACGTGGGCGATGCCGAACGCGACATCGCCGCCGGCCGCGCGGCGGGCATGACGACGATAGCGGCACTGTACGGCTACATTACCGCTGACGATTCACCGGGTGGCTGGGGCGCGGACCTCGCCGCCGAGGACACCGCCGAACTGGCGCAATTGGTCAGCAAAGCGGTTAGTCTTGGGGCCTGATGAGGCCATTCGCATCGCTCACGATCGATCCGCTGCTGCTCGAGCTCGGCCTGCCGGCCCTGGCGCTGGGCGTACTGCTGGGCGCCGTTGCGGCCCGGCTGATCGCTCGGCGGCGCCACGGGCATTACGAGCGCGAGATTGAAACGCTCGAGACCCGCATCAAGTCGGAGGAAGCGCTCGGTGACGAGCGCGAGCGCATGCTCGAGGCCGCGAACGCTAGCCTCGCCAAGGCGTTCACCGAACTCTCCAACCAGTCTCTCAAAGCGAACAGCGAAAGCTTCCTGCGGCTTGCCGAGCAGCACCTCAACGTTCACAACGAGAAGGCCAGGCAGGAACTCGGCAAGCGCGAGCAGGCCGTCGAGAATCTGGTCAAACCGATCCGCGAGGCGCTCGACGCCTCGCGCAGGCAGATCGAGGCACTCGAGAAGTCCCGCAGCGAAGCCTACGGCGGCATTCGCGAACAGCTGGCAGCCATGGCGGACAGCCAGCAGGCATTGAATCAGGAAACCAAGAATCTCGTGAATGCCCTCAGGCGGCCGGAAGTGCGCGGCCGCTGGGGCGAGATCACGCTGCGGCGGCTCGTGGAGCTGGCCGGCATGGTGGAACACTGCGACTTCCAGGAGCAGGTCCATACGGCCGCCGAGGAGCAGTCTATCCGGCCCGACCTGATCGTCTGGATGCCCGATCAGCGTCAGCTTGTCGTCGACGTCAAGACGCCGCTGGACGCCTATCTCGAAGCCGTCGAGGCCAAAGACGACGACCAGCGCCAGCTCGGCCTGAAACGGCATGCGCGCAACGTCCGCAATCACATCCGGGCGCTCGCGGCGAAATCGTACTGGGAGCAATTCGACGAGAGCCCGGAATTCGTCATCCTGTTCATTCCGGGCGACCAGTTCCTGAGCGCGGCACTCAGCGAGGAACCGGACCTGATCGAGTTCGCTTTGTCCAAGCAGATCATCCTGGCCACGCCGACCAGCTTCGTCGCACTCCTCAAGGCCGTGGCGTACGGCTGGCGGCAGCTCGCGCTGGCGGAAAACGCCAAGGAGATTCGAGTGCTTGCCGAGGAGTTGCACGGCCGGCTGGGCACCTTCGTCGGCCACATGAATCGGGTCGGGCGCCAGCTCGCGAGCAGCGTAGAAAACTACAACAAGGCGGTAGGCTCGCTCGAGCGCAGCGTCCTGCCGGGCGCCCGCAAGTTCGTCGAGCTCGGCGTCCACGAGAAGCGCCCGCTCGAGCGCCTCGAATCGCTCGAGCCCGTGCCGCGAACGATGATCGAGCCGGGCGTCGAGGACGAGCCCGCGGAAGAAGACGATGGACCCCAAAAACTACGAAAGTCGCCCTGAGCTGCTCGGCGATCGAATCGTTCTGGTAACCGGCGCGAGCGACGGCATCGGCCGGGCCCTGGCCGTCAGGAGCGCGGCGCTTGGTGCGCAACTGATCCTGCATGGCCGCGATACGGCCAAGCTCGAGGCCGTGTACGACGAGATCGAGGCGCTGGACGCGGCACCCAGGCCGTCGATCGCCGTGATGGACCTCGCGACGGCGGACTCGGGAGCCTACACATCGCTGGCCGACAGCCTCATGGACGAGTTCGGCCGGCTGGACGGCCTGGTTCACAACGCGGGCATGCTCGGCGACCGCTTCTCTATCGAGCAGTACGACGCCGTGACCTGGCAGCGCGTCATGCATGTCAACGTGACCGCGGCGTTTGCGCTGACCCAGGTGTGCCTGCCGCTACTCGGCGAGTCCGGCGACCCGTCGATCATCTTCACGAGCAGCGGCGTCGGCCGCGTGGGCAAGGCGTTTTGGGGCGCCTACGCGGTCTCGAAGTTCGCGACCGAGGGCTTAAGCCAGGTGCTCGCCGACGAGCACCGTGACGGCAAGCTGCGAGTGAACTGCGTGAATCCGGGCCCGACCCGTACCAGTATGCGCCTCGAGGCCTACCCGGGGGAGAACCGCGATGAACTCAAGATGCCGGAGGAAATCCTGCCCGCCTACTTGTACCTGCTCGGCCCGGACAGTCGCGGAGTTACCGGCCAGAGCATCGACGCGCAGTGATAATACACATTAAGTAACTATCGTTTCTTACTGTTTTTATTGAGCGTTCTTCTTCCTTCCCGCGGCTTCAGACCGGCCGCACGGTAGAGCTGTGTGACCTGGTCGGACGACGCGTCCGCAAAGCGGCCACGACGCAGGCTGCGGGGCAGATCGATCGGACCGTAGCCGGTTCGAATCAATCGCGAGACCTCAAAGCCACGGGCTTCCCAGAGCCGCCGTACCTCGCGATTGCGGCCTTCCTTCAGCGTCACGTTGAACCAGCGATTGGCCGCATCGCCGCCCCCGGGTGCGATCCGGTCGAACGACGCCGTTCCGTCCTCGAGTTCGACGCCCTGCCGCAAGGCCGCGAGGTCCTCTTCAGTTGGCTGCCCGTGAACACGAACCGAGTAGCGCCGCTCGACCTCGCCTGACGGGTGCATCAGCCCGTTGGCGAGTTCGCCATCGGTCGTGAACAGCAAGAGCCCCGTCGTGGCGATATCCAGTCGTCCGACGGCGATCCATCGGGCGCCACGAATCTTCGGCAACACGTCGAAGACGAGCGGCCTGCCCTCCGGATCGCTGCGCGTCGTTACCTCACCGGCGGGCTTGTGATACAGCAGGTGTTTGTGTGCCTGCTTCTGCGCCGGTAGAAACAGGCGCCTCGAATCGAGCAGGACCTCGTCACCGCCGACCACGGTCGCCCCGGGTTCGGCGACCTGGCCGTTGATCGTGACGCGGCCGGCGGCTATCCAGCGCTCGACTTCGCGGCGCGACCCGTGGCCGGCCGCCGCAAGCACCTTCTGAACCCGCTCTGCTTTCGGAGCGCCCGCGTCTCCGCCACGCTCAGCCGCGGACCGACGCGTCTTTGCCATCGCCCAGGTCGTCTTCATCGAGCGCCGCATCGGCTTCCGGATTCTGCGGTTCCGGCCATTCCGACACGACCAGTTCCTCTTCGATCGTTTCCGCTTCGAGCGCCTGCATGTCCGGTGCGTCGCCAACGCGTTCGACCGAGACACCGACGAGGGCCGCCCCGTCTGCGGCCGATCGACTGCCCGACCCGGATGTCGCGTCATCGGTGGGTTGCTCCGGGGCCCGCGCATCGTCAGCCGCGTCGTCAACGACTTCGGCAACCTCCTCCGCCTGCCCGCCCTCCGCGGTGGTCGCCGCGGCGTCGGTATCGATGCTCGGCAGCTCTGCAACGACCGAGGGCACCTCGGCCCCTGTCGTCCCGCCATCCTCGACCTCGGGCAGGTCGAGCTGCACCCGCAGGCTCTCCCAATCGGCGAGATCGGTGAGTTCCGGCAGGTCATCGAGCTTCTTGAGGCCGAAGTAATCGAGAAACGATTTGGTCGTCCCGAACATGGCCGGACGACCGGGCACGTCACGATGCCCAACGACGCGAACCCAGTCCCGTTCCATCAGCGAGCGGACGATGTTGGAGCTCACCGCCACGCCGCGGACCTCCTCTATCTCACCGCGCGTGATCGGCTGCCGATAGGCGATCAACGCCAGGGTCTCGAATAGTGCTCGCGAGTAGCGCGGCGGCCGCTCTTCCCAGAGTTTCTGCAGACGATCCGTCATGGACGGCCGCACCTGGATCCGATATCCGGAAGCGACCTCGACCACTTCGATGCCGCGTTGCCCGTAGTCCTCGTTGAGCGCGTCCACGGCCGCACGGATCTCCTTGTTGTCCGGTGCCGAGCGGCCATCGAACAGGGCTTTGAGCTGGTCGACCGTCAGGGGCCGTCCCGCCGCCAGCATGGCGGCCTCGATGAAGTGCTTGATTTCTATTCGGTCCATGGTGTCTGCAGTGCAAATGACTCAGGAGGCTTCCGAGCCCGCGTTTTCATCGCTGTCGCCCTCGACGAGCCGCACGGAGGACGCGGCGCGAACGTGCAGCGGCGCGTATTCGTCGGACTGAACGACCTCGACGACGGACTCCTTGAGCAATTCCAGTATGGCGATGAACGTGACGGCCACGCCCATCCGGCCCTCTTCCGGGTCGAACAGATCCACGAAGACGGTAAACGCATTGCTATTGATGCGCGTCAGGATCTCCGACATGCGTTGCCGCACCGACAGCGGCTCGCGCTGCATGTGCAGGTTCGAGAACATCTCGGCCCGTTTGAGCACGTCGTGAAAAGCGATCAGCAATTCCTTCATCGTGACGTCCGGAAGCTTGGTCACGACCCTGCGCTCCGGCGCCTCGACGGTCGCCACGTGCACGTCGCGCTCCAGCCTCGGCAAGTCGGCGATGTCCTGCGCCGCCTTCTTGTAGCGCTCATACTCCTGCAGCCGGCGTACCAACTCGGCGCGCGGATCCGCCTCGTCCTCTTCCTGAACCTCCGGCCGCGGCAGCAGCATCCGAGACTTGATCTCCGCAAGCATTGCCGCCATTACGAGATACTCACCGGCCAACTCGAGCTGCAACTCCTTCATTACCTCGATGTACTGGACGTACTGTTGTGTGATCTCGGCGATCGGTATGTCGAGAATGTCGATGTTCTGCCGCCGAATCAGGTATAGCAGCAGGTCGAGCGGGCCTTCGAACGCCTCCAGAAACACCTGCAGCGCATACGGCGGGATGTAGAGGTCCTGGGGAAGCGTTGTCACGGGTTCGCCGTCGACGACGGCGAATGGCATCTCGCTCTGCGCGGGCTGCTGCTGGTCGTCCTGCGGCTTCGGCGCGTCGTCCGGCGTCAGCACTCTCAAGTCGGGTTTCATCGTGGATTCCGTGCGATTTGGCGCATTTTAGCGCAATTCGGGCCCCTCGTCGGGGCGCGTCTGGCGTCGCCCTCAGGCGAGCGAACTCGTGTCGCCGCGCCCCTGCCGCAGGATCTCGACGTCGCCGTGCGACAGGTCCAGCACGGTCGTTGGCTCGATGCCCGTCGGACCCGCGTCGATGACCAGATCGACGTCGTTGCCGACACGCGCCATCGCATCCTCGGAGTTGGTGATGGGCATGTCGTCACCGGGCAGCGTCAGGGTGGAACTCATGATCGGCTCGCCTAACGAATCCAGCATGGCGCGAACGAGCGCGTGGTCCGGGACGCGGATGCCTATGGTTCGCCGCTTCGGGTTTTGCAGGCGCTTGGGAACTTCGCGCGTGGACTGGAGAATGAACGTGTAGGGGCCCGGCGTCAGGGACTTCAGGAGCCGATAGGCCCAATTATCGACCCGTGCGTAGGTGCTGATCTCGGACAGATCGCTGCAAACGAGCGTGAAGTTGTGCTTCTTGTCCGTCCGGCGAATGCGGCGGATGCGGTCCATCGCCCGCTTGTTGCCGATGTGGCAACCAAGGGCGTAGCTGGAGTCGGTGGGGTATGCGATGAGCGAGCCGCTGCGCAGGGCCTGCACGGCCGCGGCAACCAGCCGTTGCTGCGGATTTGTCGGATGAATGTCGAGAAGCCGGGCCACGCGCGGATTTTAGGGAAGCAACGCACCGACGCAAGGGAAATCGGCTAGCCTGGATGCGGGCTAGTGCCGGCGCGACACGATCGCGCTATTATCGCCCTCCCGCAGCATCGGCAACCCGTATCCATGCAAGCCCTGTTCGAGCTACTGCCGCTGATCCTGTTTCTCGGCGGCTACCTGTACACCGGCGACATTTATGTCGCGCTGGGAATTCTGATGGTCGCGATGCCTGTCGGCTTGGTCATCAAATATGTCAAGACCGGCAAGGCCGACAAGATGTATCTCTGGTCGACGGTGTTCCTGCTGGTTTTCGGGGCCGCGACTTTCTATTTCCGCAACCCCGAGTTCCTGTACTGGAAGCCCACGGCGTTCTACTGGGTTGTCGGAGCGGCCTTTCTCATCAGCACCTGGGTCGGCGATAAGCCGCTGGTCCGGCGATTTTTCGGCCTCACCCCGGATCTCCCGCTCGATCAGCTGACGTCGGCGCAATGGTCGGGCCTCAATCTCGTCTGGGTAGCCTTCTTTGCGGCGATGGGCATGCTGAACATTTACGTCGCCTACAGCTTTCCCGAAGATTTCTGGGTCAAGTTCAAGGTATTCGGATTGATGGGGCTCACGTTTGTTTTCATGATTGCCCAGACGTTCTGGCTGTTGTCGAAGATGAAGGATCCGAAAGAAGCCGGCGCCGGCGAAGGAGACTGAGAGATGTGGTACGCGATCATCAGCGAAGATGTCGAGAACAGCGGCCCGCTGCGCGCGAAGGCGCGGCCAGAACACCTGAAGCGCGCCCGGCAGCTCGCCGATGAAGGGCGCATACTGATCGCGGGTCCGCATCCTGCCATCGATGCGGACGATCCCGGCGAAGCCGGGTTCACGGGCAGCCTCATCATTGCAGAGTTCGAGTCACTCGAAGCGGCTCAACAGTGGGCTGAAGACGATCCCTATGTGCACGGCGGCGTGTACAAGGGCTCTGTCGTAAAGCCCTTCAAGGTCGTGCTGCCTTGAGTAACGAACGCGCAAAACAGATAGAATTCATGCTCCGCGATGCTTTCGCGCCGACCGAGCTGCTTGTCAAGGACCAGAGTCACCTGCACGCGGGACATGCGGGCGCACAGGACGGCAAAGGGCACTTCGACGTTCGCATCGTGTCTGAGAAGTTTGCGAACCTGAATCGCCTCGCCCGCCACAGAGCCGTATTCGCCGCGCTGGGCGAGCTGATGAACACCGACATACATGCGCTCAAAATCGACGCACAAACACCCGAGGAGCGCGGCCTCGCCTGACGGGCTGCCGGCGCCCTCGCCTGTTACCTGAATCCAATTCTCCCTATACCACGCTAGAGGAATACAACATGAAGACTTCAGTCGGCTTCGGAATCGCCGGAGCCCTCGCCATCGGTGCCGCCATCATTATTGCGTTCTCGAACTCCGCTTCGGGTGAAACGGTAATGACCGTCAACGGCGTTGACATCGATAGCACTGTACTCGAACTCTACATCGAGTCGCGCATGCAGCGTCCGGCAGCGCAAGTCGGCCCCGAAGAACGGGCGTCAATGCTGGAAGAGCTGCAGGATATCTACCTGCTGACCACGCAACCCCGTGCCGACGAACTGGCGAAGGACAGCCGGACCGCCGCCCAGCTCGAGCTGCAGAAACGCGGCATCCTCGCGCAGGTCGTGGCAACTGATTTCATCCAGGCGAATCAGGCGACCGAGGAGCAGATTCTCGCGGAATACGCGGAGCAGATCGAAGCTGCTCCTTCCCAGCAGTTCAAGGCCCGCCACATCCTCGTCGAGGAGGAGTCCAACGCCGCCAGCCTGATTACACAGCTCGACGAAGGCGCGGATTTTCAGGAACTTGCGCGTGAAAACTCGACCGGTCCGTCCGGACCGAACGGCGGCGACCTGGGCTGGTTCTCACCCAACCAGATGGTTCAGCCGTTCTCCGAAGCCGTCGCCGAACTCAGCGACGGTGAGTACACGAAGGCACCGGTACAGACTCAATTCGGGTGGCATGTGATCCTTCGCGAAGACTCTCGCGATGCGGAGCCGCCCACACTGGAAAGCGTTCGCGAGGTCATCAAGCAGCGCATCGAACAGCAAGAACTACAGAACTATCTGGAAAGCCTGCGAAGCCAACTCGAGGGCTGACCACACGGCCGAACGAGCCAATCGGCTTTGCATAATCCGAGGGCGGGAATGAAGTGTGAACGTCATCACACCATCCAGACGAGCACAAATCTACCATTACTCCCGAGTCGTCCCTAATCGCTCGGGGGCGGCTCCTCCAACCCTCGCATCTCCTTTCCTTAGGTTGATACGAGAACTAAGTCGGCAGGGACGCCGACTTTTTTTATCGCCCCTGCTGGCTTAGCCAAGACGTCTTGCCAATGGAAAGTCGACTATGCTCCCCATTTAGGCAACTGCGCCGTATTGATCGAGTAGCGTCACATAACAGCAAATCTACTTAACGGTTATAACGACTCCCATCGGGTTCGGTTGCACTCCGGAAAACTCGACGACATCCCCCGCGATCGGTGCCTCAACGGTTGCGGTGCCGGTGTAATCAACGGTCACATTTCCGATTTTCGCTTGGCCTTTCGAAGCAAAAACCTCTGACGCAGAACCCTTTACGTAGACTGCGGTAGCTCCTGCCACATATGGCTGCTGCGAAATAGCAACGTCATCGGCGTATACCCAACCCGGACCTGCGATCGTCCCAGACACAACCACATAATCGCCCACGGCGATCGCATTTAGTACTTCCTGCGAAGCGGAAACAAACTGCCCAAGTGCTGAGAAGCCTCCGGCCTTGCCGTCAATCGAGTCGACCGCTGCCATCACCAAGACTTCGGACTCCGACGCAGAGCTGGGAAGCACTTGATCTACCAGGCGATCAACTACCGAGCCTGTCTGTGTCGAACGTCCGTGTCGATTCAAGTTTGAGCCCTCGATGCCGTCCAAATTCGAACCTTCGATACCGAGCAGGTTGGATCCCTCGATACCGCTGACGCTCGAACCTTCGATGCCGAATACACTTGACCCCTCAATACCATCGACGTTGGATCCCTCGATACCAACTATGGTGGATCCCTCAATTCCGTCAACGTTGGAACCTTCGATGCCGAGCAACGTCGAGCCCTCGATTCCGTCAACGTTGGAACCTTCGATACCGAGTAGGGTCGAGCCTTCGATTCCGTCTACGTTGGAACCTTCGATACCGAGCAGCGTCGAGCCCTCGATTCCGTCTACGTTGGAACCTTCGATACCGAGCAGGGTCGAGCCCTCGATTCCGTCGACGTTGGAACCTTCGATACCGAGCAGGGTCGAGC
>JANQLK010000025.1 GCA_028280615.1 Woeseiaceae bacterium
CGCGGATTGATCTTTAGTGGCGTGCGTATTCGGGCGGTGAGCCGAGATGTTTGAAATGAGCGTAAGGGGTGGTGGGCCCGCCAGGACTCGAACCTGGGACCAAGGGATTATGAGTCCCCTGCTCTAACCAACTGAGCTACAGGCCCTTCTGCGTGAGGCTGCGCGATTCTAGCAAACATCGGCGCTTCGAGCGTGGGGGCGCACCGGCCGGCATGAGGCTGGCGCGGGCCGCGGCCGAGCCTGCCCAATTCTCTGATAATCCAGCAATTTGGAGCAGTCGGTATGAGGTTCTATCCCGTGACGCGCATCACCGTAGTCTCCGCCGAAGCCCGATAATATCCGCGCCATCAGGGAATAAGGCATCGCTTGCTGGTCTATCTATTCGCTTGGGACCACATGAAGCGTGCAAGAGGCTAATGGATCGGCTTCGGGATTACTCGCTGCTTGCGCTCATGAGCGTCGCATCTCGATCTGCGGCGTACACAGGACCGGAGCGTCGCAAGGAAGATCGTGGCATCGGGGCCCGTGCCGCGGGCAACGACAACGCGCATGCGATGTGCGGCAAACGTGCGCGCTACACGATTGCCGCGCAGTCGATTGGCGAGGCGGCCGCCCGGCTCAAACCGGTCACGGTCGGTTTGGACCCGATGGGCCGCCCAGTCGTGGTGCCGTACATCGCCGACGGCGCATCTCCCGACGACTGGCCAGCACCTGCACGCCTCGAGCCGCGCGCCGCGGGCGGTGCCTGTCCCGATTTCGCATCGACGGTGATCCTTCCAGCCTCGGCTGGTCCCGGTGGAGCCGCCTGATGGTCATGCGACAGGTGTCGACGACGATTACGCGGGGCGTCGGCCGACGCATTCTCGTCCTGTTCCTGCTCGCCGGAATACTGCCCGTTCTGTTTACGGCCGGACTGTCCCACTACGAATACGGCCGCGCCAGCTACGCAGAGTCGGCGCTGAAGCTACGCGGCGGCGCCAGGCACTACGGCTCCGAGATCCTCATGCGGTTCGATGACGCGGTCCGCAAGGCCGGCTACATCGGCGAACTCTACCGTGACTCAGCGCCGGTAAGCCTGGATGAGCATGCCTACCTGCTCGAGAACGTCGATGCGGTCTGGCTGTCTGCGACGGATCAACCGATCCGGATTCCCTACGGCAGGCCGACCGAGGCGATGTTGTCGATACTGCCCGACCGTGCTTTCCTCGCCGGGGGCAATACCCAGCTATTCATCGATGGCGAAGGCGCGAAGACGCAGATCGTCCTCCTGCGCACGCTCGCCGCAGACGAACAGCGTCTCGAGACGCTCGGCCTCGCGCTCAACGTCGAGTCCATACTGGGACCGCGCGAGAGCGCCGCGTTCGCATCGGATTTCTGCGTATTCGCCGCCGCCTCGGGCGCCTCGCTCTACTGCGCCGACGATCGCCGCCGGCCGAACTACGCGCTGCTCGCCCAATCGGCACTGGAGGAGGGCGCGAGCCCGGGTGTCGAGTGGACGCTAAAGGGCGAGCCACAGCTCGCGGCGATTTGGCGGCAGTCGTTGAGCGGCATCGCCCGCGGGCCGGCGCTCGACATCGTAGCCAGTCAACCCAAGGCGCTTGCCGTTGAGTCGATGGTCAACTATCGCCACGTGCTTCTGCCGGCAATCGTGCTCGTGTTCGTGCTCGTCGCGGTCCTGAGTCTCAACATGATCGACCGCAGTCTCGTACCGCTGCAGCGCCTCATGACGGCCGCGAAACAGCTCGCTACGGGCGATCTCGGCCTGCGCGTAAGGCTTCGTTCGGGCGACGAATTCGAGGAACTCGCCGAAGCCTTCAACAACATGGCCGATCGGCTCGGCCAGCAGTTTGACGCCCTCAAGGCCATGTCCGACATCGACCGGCTGATACTGTCCGGCGCCGAATCGTCGGAACTCGCGCGCTGCCTGGTGCGCAACCTGACCGGGATTCTCGACATCAATACCGCGGCCGTAATAGCGCGCGAGAACAAGAGCAGCCGCCAGGCCACGATGATTACAAGCCGTGGCGGCAAGCTCTCGGAAGACGAGATCGAGTTGCCCGAGGATCTGAACCGAACCTGGTACCAGCCGCGGCAAGTGTCGATCGAAGAGGTCGAGCTGTCGGAGGCACCTTACGCCGAGCGGTTCCGCGAGCTTGGCATCGCCTACGCCATCGTGATCCCGGTCGTGCTCGAGAAAGATCTCATGGGCATGATCCTGCTGGGCTCGTCGACGCGCCTGAGCCTGAACGATTTCTCGACGCAGCGCTGCGTGGAGCTCGCGGGCCGCTTCGCCGTCGCGCTGTCCAGTGCGGAACGCGCAGATGCGCTGTTTCGCAAGGCGAGCTTCGACGACCTCACGGGCTTGCCGAACCGCCAGCTCCTCAATGAACGGCTGGGCGACATGATCGATGCGGCGCGCCATGAGAAATACTCGGGCGGCATCCTGTACCTCGATCTCGATCGCTTCAAGGAAATCAACGACGCTTACGGCCACTCGGTCGGCGACATCGTTCTGAGCCAGGCCGCGGAACGCGTCCGCAGCGAAGTGCGCGACGACGACCTCGTTGCGCGGCTGGGCGGCGACGAATTCGTGATCGTGCTGCCGCGCATTGCGGGCAACGAGCGTCTCAAGGCGACGGCCTCGCGCATCCTCACGCGCATGAGCGAGCTGTTTTCGGTGTTCGGCGTCAACCACTTCGTCGGTGCGAGCATCGGTATCGCGCTGTTTCCGGATGACGGCGACAGCGTCGAAACGCTGCTCAAGAACGCCGACTCGGCGATGTATCGCGCCAAGGAAGCCGGCCGCAGCCGTTTCGAGTTCTACAACGTGGCCCTGAACGCCGAGAGCCGGCGCAAGATCGAGCTCGAACGCGACCTGCGCGCGGCCTGTCACGCCGAGGAACTCGACGTTTACTACCAGCCGCTGTTCAGTCTGGAGAACGGTGTAATCAGCGGCGCCGAGGCGCTGCTACGCTGGGAGCATTCGGAGCATGGTTTCGTGTCGCCGCGCGAGTTCGTGCCGCTGGCCGAGGGCTCGGACCTGATCGTCAGGATTGGCCGCTGGGTCGTCGAACAGGCCTGCGCCGACCTGCGCCGAATCCTCGACGCGAAGCTGCATCCCGGACCCGTCTCGATCAATGTCTCGGCGCGCCAGCTCGGCGACCCGGGTTTCGTCAACGACGTCATCGAGTCGCTGCAGCGGCACGCCATTCATCCCTGCTATCTGCAGCTCGAAGTTACCGAGACGACGGTCGCACAGAACCGCGATATCGCCATCGATATCCTGAAGCGCCTGCGCAATCATGGCATTCGCATCGCGATCGACGACTTCGGTACGGGATATTCTTCCTTAAGCTACCTGCAGAACCTGCCGTTCGACGTCATCAAGATCGACAAGTCGTTCGTCGATCTCATCGGTAAGGACGAGTCCTCCGACAACATCTGCCGTACGATCATCCGCATGGCGCGTGAGCTCGGCAAGGCGTCGATCGCCGAAGGCGTCGAGGAGGAGGCGCAGGTCGAGTTCCTCGAAGCCAACGGCTGCGATATCGTGCAGGGCTACCACTACAGCCGGCCGCTGCCGATGGACGAGTTCTTCAAGTTCATCGAGGATCAGGATTTCCACACGCTGCGTCGCCAGGCGCTGCACCTGGTGCGCTAAACCGGGCTAATCTTCGATCAGGAAGCTGCGCAGCTGGTCCGAGCGCGTCGGGTGGCGCAGTTTGCGCAGGGCCTTGGCCTCGATCTGGCGGATACGCTCGCGCGTAACGTCGAACTGCTTGCCGACTTCCTCGAGTGTGTGATCCGTGTTCATGTCGATGCCGAAGCGCATGCGCAGCACTTTGGCTTCGCGCGGCGTGAGACCGGCGAGCACCGAGTGGGTCGTCTCCTTGAGACCCGACGTCGTCGCCGAGTCGACGGGCGAATGCACGGTCGTGTCCTCGATGAAGTCGCCGAGGTGCGAGTCCTCGTCGTCGCCGATGGGCGTCTCCATGGAGATCGGCTCCTTGGCGATCTTAAGCACCTTGCGAACCTTGTCCTCGGGCATCTCCATGCGTTCCGCCAGTTCGTCGGGCAGCGGCTCGCGGCCCATCTCCTGCAGCATCTGCCGCGAGATGCGGTTCAGCTTGTTGATCGTCTCGATCATGTGCACCGGGATGCGGATCGTGCGCGCCTGGTCGGCGATCGAACGCGTGATCGCCTGGCGGATCCACCACGTGGCGTAAGTCGAGAATTTGTAGCCGCGACGGTATTCGAACTTGTCGACGGCCTTCATGAGTCCGATGTTGCCTTCCTGGATCAGGTCGAGGAACTGCAGGCCGCGGTTCGTGTACTTCTTGGCGATCGAGATAACGAGGCGCAGGTTGGCTTCGACCATTTCTTTCTTCGCGCGCCGTGCCTTTGCTTCGCCGATCGACATCTGTCGGTTGATCTCCTTGATCTCGGCGATCGTCAGCAACGTGGCTTCCTCGACGGCCAAAAGCTTACGCTGCGCACGCAGGATGTCTTCTTTCAGCCTGGCGAGCGTCGACGAGTGCTTGCGCTTGGCGCGGATGTGCTTGTCGACCCAGGCGAGATCGGTCTCGCTTTTCGGGAAGCTCGACAGGAAATCCTTGCGCGGCATGCCGGCGTCACGCACGCAGATGCGCATGACGAGGCGTTCCTGGGTGCGAATGATCGAAACGACGTCGCGCAGGTTGGTGACCAGCGCATCGAACAGTTTCGGCGCGAGCTTGAGCTCCATGATCTGGGCTGTAAGGTCGTCCTGAATCTTGAGCGTCTTCTTATCCTTCGCGCCGTGCGTGTCGATGGACTTGACCACGCGGTTGTACAGGCGCTGGATTTTCTTGACGCGTGCCTTGACCTCCTCGGGATCGGGGCCCGTGTCGACGACCTCATCGTCGTCGTCACTCTTCGGCGCGGGCGGCTTGATCTCGTCGGGCTCGTTCGGGTCGATGAAGCCGACGATGAAGTCCTGCATGCGCGTGTCGCCCGCGATCACGGCATTGCCGACCTGCAGCAGCGCCTCGACGGTCGGCGGGAAGCTCGACATGTGCTGCTTGACCTGGTTGAGACCGTCCTCGATGCGCTTGGCGATTTCGATCTCGCCCTGGCGGGTCAGCAGCTCGACCGTGCCCATCTCGCGCATGTACATGCGCACCGGGTCGGTCGTGCGGCCGAACTCGGCGTCGACGCTCGCGAGCGCGGCCTCGGCCTCTTCGGCAGCCTCGTCGTCGGTCGCGGTAGCGTCGGACAGGACCAGCGACTCGGCATCCGGTGCCTTCTCGTGCACGGTGATGCCCATGTCGTTGATCATGTTGACGATGTCTTCGATCTGCTCGGGATCGACGATGTCATTCGGCAGGTGGTCGTTGACTTCCGAGTAGGTCAGGTAGCCCTGTTCCTTGCCCCGGGCAATCAATTCTTTGAGTTGCTGGGCCTGCTTGTTTCCACCCAGCATTGCACGCTTCTGACTCAAAACGGACCAACCTCCATTCAAAAAATGCAAACCGGCAATGGTACTTGTTTACCTTGCCTCAATCCAGTAGTTTCCGCGGCCTCGCCGCGCTTCAGCTCAGTTGCCTGAGCTCGCTCAGCTCCTCGTCGCTTAGAGCTTCAAGCCGCTGTTTTTCAATCAAAAAGTCTATTCTTTCGCGGCGTCCGGCCGCGGCGATCTGATCCAGGCACTCGGCGAGCTCCGCCGCCGGGTCGAAATCGTCGTCCGCGGGCAGCTCGACGGCCGCCAGCTTGCCAAGGTGGCGCCCCTGCTCGTCGTGCCGCCAGCGCTCCAACAGCCCTGCCGTGCTGATGTTGGGTTCGTCTTGTGCGGTTTCAATCAGTTTCTCGAGCAAATCGATGCCCGGACGCCGGATCCCCGCGAGCTTTTCGACGTCGAGCCGCGCGCCGGCCCCGGGATGATTCAACAGCAGCGTGATGGCTCGCCGCACGACCGACGGCCGGCCGCTCTTGGCCCGCGAGCGAGCAAATGCCGACGGCCGTCGGCCCGCTCCTGGCGCTCGAGCAGCCGCCGCGCCGAGGTTCGCCTCGAGCCGGTCGGGCGGCAGGCCCACCGTCTCCGCCAGCGACTGGAGCAGCAGGTCGCGGTACACTCCCGCGCCGACCTTGCCAAGCAGCGGCCTGGCCTGCTCGGCGAACCGCGCCTTGCCGTCGACGGTCGAGAGATCCACCTCGCCCGCCAGCTCGCGGATGATGTAGTCCGACAGCATCAGGCCGCGGTCGAGTTCGGCGATGAACGCGTCGGCGCCTTTTTCGCTGACGAAGGTATCCGGGTCTTCCCCCTCGGGCAGAAACACAAAGCGCACCTGGCGGCCCTCGCGAATGTGCGGCAGCGTCGTTTCCATGGCGCGCCAGGCCGCCTTCTTGCCGGCGCGGTCGCCGTCGAAACAGAAGGCTATGTCGTCGGTCAGCCGGAACAGGCGGTTCAGGTGTTCCGGCGTCGTCGCGGTGCCGAGCGTCGCCACGGCGAAGTCGATACCGTTTCGCGCCAGCGCCACGACGTCCATGTAGCCCTCGACGACCACGAGCCGGTCGATGCTGCGCAGGGCCTGCCGCGCCTCCCAGAGGCCGTAAAGCTCGCGGCCCTTGTGAAACAGGACGGTCTCGGGTGAATTCAGGTATTTGGGCTCGCCGTCGCCGAGCGTGCGGCCGCCGAATGCAATAGCTCGGCCGCGCGCGTCCCGAATCGGGAACATCAGCCGATCGCGGAAGCGATCGTAGTGGCCGCCGTTGTCCTTGCGGATGACGAGGCCCGCGGCGAGCAGGCGGTCGATTTTCTCCTCCGAGGTGCCGTGCCTGTCGAGTAGCACGCTCCAGCCGTCAGGGGCGTAGCCGATGCCGAAGCGCTGCGCCGTCGCGCCGTCGATTCCGCGGCCCTTCAGGTAGTCGACGGCACCCGGATGCTCTTTGAGTTGGCGTTGCCAGCCTTTCTCGACCTGGTTCAGGAGCTCGAACAGTTCGTCGTAGCGCCGTGACGGCCGGTCGTCCGCGCTGCGCGGCACCTCGACACCCATGGACTGCGCAAGGCTCTCGACGGCCTGCGGGAAGTCCATGTGGTCGTACTCCATGAGAAAGCCGAGCGCCGTGCCGTGCGCACCGCAGCCAAAGCAGTGATAGAAGCCCTTGCTCGGGCTCACCGTGAACGAGGGCGTCTTCTCGTCATGGAACGGACAGCAGGCCTTGAACTCCCGGCCGGCTTTCTTGAGCGGCACGCGACGGCCGATGATCTCCACGACGTCCGCGCGAGCGACGAGATCATCGATGAAGTCCTGGGGAATCAGTCCTGCCATAGCTCCAGTAAACGCACAGGCTTAAGCGGGCGGGTTCAATACGGGCTCGGCGCTCTGCCGGCCCGCCGCACCGGGGAATACGAAAGCATAGCTTGAAAACCGGCGTGCGCCAGTCAAGCAATATTCAGGCCAGTTTGGCCTTGACGCGCGCGCTCACGGCGCCCATATCCGCCTTGCCGGCGGCCTTCGACTTGATCGCCGCCATGACCTTGCCCATGTCGCGAAGGCTCTCTGCGCCCGTCTCGGCGATCGCCGAATCGACGAGCGCCTCGACTTCAGCCTCGGACAGCGGTTCGGGCAGGTAGCTCGAGATGACGTCGAGTTCGGCCCTCTCGATCGCCGCCAGGTCGTCGCGGCCGCCTTTCCGGAACTGCTCGATCGAGTCGCGGCGCTGCTTGACCGCTTTCTCGACTACCGCGAGCAGGGCGGCCTCGTCGAGCTCACTGCGGCTGTCGACCTCGACGCGCTTGATGTCTGCGAGAAGCAGGCGAACGACCTTGAGTCGGTCCTTGTCGCCTGCCTTAAGGGCAGACTTCATATCGGCGGTCAGCGTGTCTTTGAGCGACATGAGATCTTCGGTGAGGATGGTGAGGCCGGAATCCGCAGCAGCGTCCGGCCGCGGAGTGCCGGCACGGTAGCCGGCCGGGGCGCATGCTGCAGGCAGCGGGAGGGGAGGGCCACGGTCCACCACCGCCGATGCGCGGCGGCTCCCGGCCGTGACCCGGCCGTGACTAGTAGAGCCGCTTGCGCTTGGCTCCTTCGCGCGACAGTCGCTTCATGTGCCGCTTTACGGCAGCGGCTTTCTTGCGCTTGCGCTCCTGAGTCGGCTTTTCATAGAACTCGCGGCGGCGAAGCTCGGTCAGGACGCCGGCCTTTTCGCAGGCGCGCTTGAAGCGGCGCAGCGCGGCGTCGAAGTATTCGTTTTCCTTTACACGTACGCTTGGCATGTAGGACTCAGCCTTCCTTTAAGACGTTGATAATCACTCTAGGACGTTGATATTCAAGTCGTGTACACAATAATCCCGGCCGCGGCCGGGAAAGAACTCGACATTTTAGCGGGCCGGAGACGGCGATGCAACGCCCCCGTAACGGCGCTATCATCGCCGCAATGAAGGTCCTGGGCCTCGAGACTTCCTGTGATGAGACAGGAGTCGCCGTGTACGACACGGGCGACGGCCTCGTGGCGCACGCGCTGCACAGCCAGGTGGATCTGCACGCGCTGTACGGCGGCGTCGTGCCCGAGATCGCCTCTCGCGACCACCAGAAACGGCTGTTGCCGCTGATACGGGGCGTACTTCGAGAGGCTCGGATCGACCGTCCGGACGCGATTGCCTACACGGCCGGTCCCGGCCTGGTCGGCGCGCTGATGGTCGGCGGCGGCATGGCGGCAGGGCTCGGCGCGGCCTGGAACTGCCCCGTCGTTGCCGTGCACCACATGGAGGGCCATCTGGTCGCGCCGCTCCTGGAGCCCGATCCGCCGGCTTTTCCGTTCCTCGCGCTACTCGTCTCGGGCGGGCATACGCTGCTCGTCCACGTGCGTGAGCTTGGCGACTACATCCAGCTCGGCACTACGCTGGACGATGCCGTCGGCGAAGCCTTCGACAAGACCGCGAAACTGCTGGGCCTCGGCTATCCCGGCGGTCCCGCGCTTGCGTCGCTCGCCGGGGACGGCGACGACGCGGCCTTTTCGTTTCCGCGGCCGATGATGAACCGAGCCGAGCTCGACTTCAGCTTCTCGGGCCTAAAAACCGCCGTTATGATCGAAGTCCGCAAGGCCGAGGCCGCGGGCACGCTGGACGCGAGGCGCGCGGACATCGCCGCGAGCTTTCAGCGCGCCGCGATTGATACGCTGGTCGGCAAGGCCGTGAAGGCCGCCGAGCGGGTGGGGCTCGATCGCGCCGTCGTGGCGGGAGGCGTCGGCGCCAACCGCCTGCTGCGCGAGAAAATGGCCGAATGCTTTCCGGGTGACGTGTATTATCCGCGGCTCGAATTCTGCACCGATAACGGTGCCATGATCGCGGTTGCCGGAGCGCTCAGGCTCGCGGACGCGGCAGAGTGCCGCGAGATAATCGCCCGAGCCCGCTGGCCGCTGGCATCGCTTGAACGACCTGCTCGCCGCTGACGCCAGGGCCCAGAGATTACGACGTATGGACACCATCTTTCTTCACGATCTCAAGATCGATACCGTCATCGGCATCTGGGACTGGGAGCGCCGCATCCGCCAGACCGTGATCATCGACCTCGACATGGCGACGGACATCCGCAGGGCGGCCGAGTCGGACGGCGTGGACGATACGCTGAACTACAAGGACGTCGCCAAGCGCGTGCAGCAGTTCGTCGGCGAATCCGAGTTTCAGCTCGTCGAGGCGATGGCCGAGCGTATCGCGGAGCTCGTCCGCGGCGAGTTCGACGTGCCATGGGTTCGCGTTCGCGTCGCCAAGCCCGGCGCGATTCGCGGCGCCGGCGATGTCGGCGTGCTGATCGAGCGCGGCGAGCGGCCGGCCTGATACACGCTGCCGGGAGTCGGGCGATGGCAAGGGTCTACCTCGGACTGGGCAGCAACATCCATCCTGTCCGGAATCTCGCGCTCGCGTACCGCGAACTCGCGGCGCGCTACGGCGCGCTCGAGCTCTCGCCCGTGTTCCGCAGCGCCGCCGTCGGCTTCGAGGGCGATGACTTTCTGAATCTCGTGGCCGGTCTCGATACGGACGACGCACCCGAGGCGATCCATGCGGCCATCGAGCGCATTCACGATACGGCCGGCCGGAATCGCGGCAGCCAGAAGTTCGGCGCGCGGACGCTCGACATCGACCTCCTGTTGTACGACGACGAGATCATCGACCATCCGCGATTCTCGATCCCGCGCAAGGACATACTCGAGTACAGTTTCGTGCTCAGGCCGTTGGCGGAGCTGGCGCCCGACCTCGTGCACCCGGTGACGAAGCAGCGTATCGTCGACCATTGGCGAGCTGCCGGGCCGACGGCGGAGCCGCTCGAGCGCGTCGACGTCGACATTCGTCCCGCATCGGCCTGAAAGTAGGCGGCATTTTCCGGGTGGAAACGGGTCCAAAAACGGTACCTGATCCGCAGTATGCCGGCGGTTTATTGGATAGACTCCCGCCGTGCCTGCACACTTTTCACGGCATTCGGCACCCTGCGTCGGCCGAAACGAGGTAGCGTATGCGCAAGCTCTGGGTAGTTCTCGTCGCCGCTTTGCTGGCGGCCTGTGGCGGCGGCGGCGGCAGCGGCCTGGCGCCGGGGCTCGCCGATCCGCCCGACGGCGGCGACGTCGGTGATTGCTCGATCGACGACCAGAAGCAGTTCGTCCTCGAGGCGATGCGCTTCTGGTATTTCTGGAATACGTCGCTTCCCGCGGACGTGAACCTTGGCAGCTTTGCGACGCCGGACGAGGTGCTGTCGTTCCTCGCGTCGTTCAGTCCGAATGGCGTCGATAGGTTCAGCTTCCTGACCACCGCCGCAGCCGACCAGGCCTTTTTCGGCGAAGGCCAGTTCGAGGGCTATGGATTCGGCAGCCGTTTCGAGGCCGACGACGACCTGCGTATCACCCGCGTGTTCTCGGGCAGCCCGGCTGACAATGCGGGCTTCGAACGCGGCCAGCGCATCCTGTCGCTGAACGGTACGTCGATCGCGGACCTTGGGCCGTCGGGCTTCGATGCGGCGCTCGCCGCGCCACCCGTCGAATTCGCCATTCGCAATCTCGACGACAGCGAATTCACGGTCAGCGTCAACACGGCGACGGTCACGATTGATCCGGTTCCTCAGTACCGGATCATAAACAACAACGGCACGCCCACCGGCTACATCGAGCTCGAGACCTTCGTCAGCACGGCTGATGCGAAGCTCGGCGCGGCATTCACCGACTTCGTGAGCGCGGGCGTGCAGGACGTGATCCTCGACCTGCGCTACAACGGCGGCGGGCTCGTCAACACGGCAGAGCTGCTCGGCGATCTTCTCGGAGGCGCCATCGTTCCGGCCGGGCTGCTGTTCTCGGAGACCCTGTTCAACGCGCAACGGTCGGACAACAACACCTCGGAACTCTTCGAGACCCGAAGCGCGTCGCTGAGTCTCATCAATCTCGCGATCATCGCCTCGCAGAACACGGCCTCGGCCAGCGAACTCGTCACGAACAGTATGGAACCGACGTCGGCCGACGTCGTCATCATCGGCGATCGCACCTTCGGCAAGCCCGTCGGCCAGATCGGCCTGGAGTTCTGCGAACTGCTGCTGCGGCCGACCGCGTTCCAGACCGTCAACGGCGAGGGCTTCGGCGACTACTTTAACGGCCTGCCGGCCGATTTCTCTGTCGAAGACGACCTGACCGTGGCGCAGGGTTCGGACCAGGACCCGAATGTGATCGCGGCACTGAACTACTTCGCCACCGGCAGTTTCCCGGCGTCGCTGGTGCTTGACGGCAAGGCCGGCGGCGAGCTGCGCGACGTCCGGCCCGAGACCGGCACCGGCAATACGCCCGCCCGGGTTTACGCGGGCGCGCGTTAGAGACTACCAGCCGGCCGAGCGGCCGCCGTCGACCGCAATGATCTGCCCCGACACGTAGTCCGCGTCGCGCAGGAGGTACAGCACGCAGCCTGCGATGTCGGCCGGCTTGCCGGCGCGCGCGAGCGGTACCTGGTCGAGGATCGCCTGCTTGGTCTCGCCGTTCATACCGTCTTCGGGCCACAGGATCGCGCCGGGCGACACGCCGTTGACGCGGATGTCGGGGCCCAGGTCTTTCGCGAGCCCGCGGGTCAGCATCGCCAGGCCCGCCTTGGCCGGTCCGTACACGTGGTGATCCCTGAGCGGTCGCTGCGCATGGATGTCCACGAGGTTGATGATCGCGCCGCGGGACTTACGCAGGGCAGGCACGGCCGCCTGTGACAGGAACAGGGGCACCTTGAGATTGGTGCCCATGAGGTCCTGCCAGTGCGCCTCGGTGATCTCGCCCATGGGTGTCGGGTAGAACGTTGACGCGTTGTTGACCAATGCGTCGAGGCGCCCGCCCCAGTCGAGCACCGCGGTCACGAGCGCGGGCAGGGCCCCGGTGTCGAGCAGATCGGCCCTGAAGGCCGCCGCGGAATCGCGGCGCTCGGCGTTCAGGCGTGCCGCGAGTGCGTCGGCCTCGCCAGCCGACCCGCGGAAGTGAATCGCGACGCGCGCGCCGGCCTCGTGCAGCGTTTCCACAATGCAGGCGCCGATGCGGCGGGCCGAGCCGGTCACGAGCGCGACCTGTCCTTCGAGCGTGCGGGTCATGTTTCGATCCTCGAGCTGTCGTGTCTGCGCTCAGGTTGCGCAATCGGTCATAGGCACCGGGCTTCGCAATCGTTACGATCTGCGCCAGCCGGCCCATAGCCCGTCGTGTACGGCGATAGCGGACAGGCGCGCCATTCTTAGCGACCCGAGTACCACCATGCAAGCGAGCACGAAATCCGGACTGCCCGAAGTCGACGCGGTCAGCCGTCAGCACAGTGCCCGGGTCGGCGCCTACCTCCGCGACCGGATCGACGAGGCAGGCGGCGCATTGGGTTTCGCCGAGTTCATGCACCATGCGCTGTACGCGCCCGGTCTCGGCTACTACGCGGCGGGCAGCACCAAGATCGGCGCGGCCGGGGATTTCGTCACGGCGCCGGAGCTATCGCCGCTTTTCGGGCGTGTCGTCGCGCGCCAGTGCGCGGCCGTTATCGAAAACACCGCCGGCGCCGCGATCCTCGAGCTTGGCGCCGGCACGGGCCGGATGGCAATCGACGTCCTGCGCGCGCTCGACGAACTCGGGTGCCCGCCTCGCGAATACCTGATCCTGGAAGCGTCGCCCGAGCTCGCCGAACGGCAGCGGCTTGCAATCGAGGCAGAGGTCCCCGCGTTCGCGGACCGCGTTCGCTGGCTCGACGAGCTGCCCGAGGCGCTGACCGGCGTCATTCTCGCCAACGAAGTCCTCGATGCGCTGCCGGTTGAACGATTCACTCGCCGTGATGCCGTTCGGCGGCTGGCCGTCATCGCCGACGGCAACGACTTTGGCTGGACCGAAGTCGATGCGCCCGTCGTGCTCACCGAAGCCGTCGAAGCCATTGAGGCAAGCCTCGGCCGCCGACTGCCCGAGGGTTACACCTCGGAGGTATGCGTCGCGCTGCCGGCATTCGTCTCCAACGTGGTCGATTCGCTGTCCGAGGGCGTCGTTCTGTTCTTCGACTACGGCCTCGCCCGGCACGACTATTACGCACCCGAACGCGCAGGCGGAACGCTACGCTGCCACTTCCGGCATCACGCTCACGACGACCCGCTCGTACTACCGGGCATCCAGGATATCACGGCATGGGTGGACTTCAGCGCTGCCGCAGCCGCCGGCGTCGCCGCGGGCGCAAGCGTCGTGGGCTATACCACGCAGGCCGGCTTCATGCTGGCCGGCGGTCTAGCCGAGGAACTGGCATCGCTGGAATCCCTGGGCGACGCCGAGCGCTTCGAATTGTCGCGGCAGGTCAAAATGCTTACCCTGCCCGGCGAGATGGGCGAGCGCTTCAAGTGTCTGGGCTTCGTACGCGGCGGCGCGACACTGCCGCCGGCCCTTGCCGCCGCCGACAGGACGCATACGCTATGACCTGGCTGCAGATCATTGTGCTCGCCATCGTGCAGGGACTGACCGAGTTCCTGCCGATCTCGAGCTCCGGGCATCTCGTGCTCGTGCCGACGTTCTTCGGCTGGACCGACCAGGGCCTGTCCTTCGATGTCGCCGTCCATTTCGGTTCGCTGCTCGCGGTCTGCTTGTTTTTTCGCCACGACATCCGCGCCCTCCTGCGCGGCAGCCGGCAACTCGCGACGTTCAGCGTCAATACTCCCGAGTCGCGGCTCGCGCTCGGCCTGGCGCTCGGTACGATTCCCGCTGCGGTCGCGGGGCTGACACTTGCGGGCTGGATCGAGACAAACCTGCGGGATCCGGCCATCATCGTATTCACGCTGAGCGGCTACGGTGTGCTGATGTACCTGGCCGACCGCTTCGGTCCGCGCCGGCGCAACATCACGGACGTGCGGATCGCCGACGCGTTCCTCGTCGGCTGCGCACAGGCGCTGGCGCTGGTGCCGGGAACGTCGCGCTCGGGCGTTACGATCACGGCGGGCCGCCTGCTCGGATTCGCTCGACAGGACGCCGCACGCTTCTCGTTCCTTCTGTCCGTCCCGGTCATCCTGCTGGCGTCCGTCTACAAGGGAGGGGAGCTGATCTTAGGCGACGCGGCCGTGGCGTGGGCAGAACTCGGCCTGGCCGTACTCGTTTCGGCGATCGTCGCCTACCTGAGCATCGAGTTCTTCATGCGGTTTGTCACCCGGATCGGCCTGCTTCCCTTCGCGATTTACCGGCTGGTACTCGCCGGGATCATCGTTTACGTGTTGTTATAGGCACATTGAGACATTCCCGCATAGGCCCGGCGCGAGCGACGAACAGTGATAACATATCGACAGCAGAGCATTGCCGACCTCGCAGGGCGATTGCGGAGCATGGCGGGCCGAGCAGCTCCGGCGCTCATGATGCTTTTGCTGTCCACGCCGGGCCTCGGCGACGATCGCGCCTACATAGTCGGCGGCGGCGCGCAGTTCGATTCGGCCGACGGCATCGCCGGCAGCGCATTCGGCAGCTTCGAGACGGGCGAGAAGACCTGGCTGTCGGCGTCGCTCGGCCGAACCAACGTCGAGTTACCGCGCCGGCAGACCGCCAGGACCTGGTATGGCGATGTCGGTATCGACCACCATTTCGATCCGCTTGGCCTGCGCCTGGGCGTCGCCTACTGGGGCGACAACGACTTCTTCGATTCGCTTGACCTGCGCGGCAGCCTGTACGTGCGTGGCGACCGGGGCTCGCTCAGCGTCGACATGGAGCATCGCGCTTTCGAACTCGACGTGCCACCGATCTTCGACCGCCCGCGGCGCGACGTGACGTTCAACGCGCTCGGCGCGGGCTTGACGGCCCGCTACTCGGCCACCGAGGATCTCGACTTCAAGGCGTCGTTCATGAGCTACGACTACGACGTGGAACTGGCCCTCGATGCCTCGAGCCGGCTCCTGAGCCTGTTGACCATCAGCCGACTGTCGCTGCTGTCGACCCTGATCGACTGGCGCGTGTCGGCAGGGATCGGCAGAGACTTTGGCGCGAGTCGGCTCGAGTTCGACGTCGCCCGCTGGCAGGGGGCGATCGACGGCAGCGACAACGTATCGGCCACCGTGGGCTTCGTCACGCCGGTCGGCAACCGTGCGGACGTCGAACTCAGGCTTGGCTTCGACGATTCCGACCTGTACGGCGACGTTACGGTGCTGTCGGTGTTCGTGTACTTCTACGGTCTGCTATAGCCTTGACGCGTGCTTCGCGTATCGCCGTGCCCGCGGCCGGCCCGTCGAGGCCCGCGGCGATCGAGGCCGTGTCGAGAGCGCTCGCGGCCGCGAACGCCTCGCGAAACAGCCCGGCCTGGGGATAATCCCGCTCCTCGAGGCCGGCCCGGCCACGCGCATCGGCTTCGCAGGTCAGTAGAAAGCGTTCGAAGCGATCCGGCCGGCGAAACGCGTCGCTGCGTTCGAGGACCTTGAGCACCGTAGCGTCACGGAGTTCCATCGCGCGGTGCACGTGCGTGTGGAACTCCGACACGAGCATGCCGAGGTCGCGGCAAGCGCGCGGCACGGGCAGCCGCTGGCTAAGCTTCCTTATGATGCGCACGCCGCGCTGTTCGTGGCCCGGATGGCTCGGCAGTTTGTCGACCGGCGTCGTGGCCTTGCCGAGATCGTGCACCAGCGCCGCGAAGCGCACGTCGAGCTCGGCGGAGAGCTGCTCGGCCTGATCGAGCACCATCATCGTGTGCAGCCCCGTATCGATCTCGGGATGCCAGCGCTCGGGCTGCGGCACGCCGAACAGCGCGTCGACTTCGGGCAGCACGGCCTTGAGCGCACCGGCCGCGCGTAGCGTTTCGAAGTACACGCGCGACCGCGGTCCCAGAAGTGCGGCGGCCGTTTCCTTCCAGACCCGATCCGCCACGAGCGTGTCTGCCTCGCCCGACTCGACAATGGTACGCATGAGTTCGAGGGTTTCGTCGGCTATCGTGAATCCCAAAGCGGCGAATCGCGCCGCAAACTTGGCGGCCCGCAAGATCCGAACCGGGTCCTCGACGAAGGCGTCCGACACGTGGCGCAGTTTGCGCGCTTCGATATCTCTCCGTCCGCCGTGCGGGTCGACGAGCGTGCCACCGGTGTCCCGCGCCATGGCGTTGATCGTAAGGTCGCGACGCGAGAGGTCCTCTTCGATCGTAACGTCCGGCGACGTGTCGAACTCGAAGCCGTGGTAGCCCGCGCCGGTCTTGCGCTCGGTACGGGCGAGGGCGTACTCCTCGCCCGTTTCGGGGTGCAGGAACACCGGGAAGTCCTTGCCAACCTGCCTGTAGCCGCGCTCGCGCATCGCCCTAGGCGTCGCCCCGACCACGCACCAGTCGCGTTCGGATGCTTCAAGTCCCAGGAGTTCGTCCCGAACCGCGCCGCCTACGAGGTACACCTGCATCGCTGAAGTCTATCAGCCCGAATTGTTGAGTGGCGCGACATCGACGTGCCGTGTGTGGCGGACGTAAACTGCATCGCTTAGGCCGCGAGGCCGCTGTGGAATAGCCCCTCGAGATCCCGCCCAGGCAATGCCCGCCCAGCACATCACAACCCGGCTCGTCGCGACGCTCCTGTGTGCGTCGCTCGTCGGCGGCTGCTACTACGGCCAGGCCGCCCGCGGCCAGTTCGAGGTCATTTACAAACGCGAGCCGATCATGAAGCTCATCGACGACCCAGACACCCCGCCCGAGCTCGTCAGACGGCTCGAGGTCGTCACGGCGGCGCGCGACTTTTCAGTCGAAGAGCTCGGCCTGCCCGACAACAAGAGCTATCGCGGCTACACGGATCTCGAGCGCGACTACGTCGTCTGGAACGTCTTCGCCGCGCCCGAATTCTCGCTCGAGCCTGAAACATGGTGCTTTCCCGTGGCGGGCTGCGTCGCCTACCGCGGCTATTTCAGGCGCGAAGCCGCCGAGCGCCAAGCGCGAAGGCTTAAGAAGCGGGGGCTCGACGTCCACGTCGGCGGCGTGACGGCGTATTCGACGCTCGGCAAGTTCAACGACCCGGTCCTCAACACGATGCTCAAGTGGGACGACGTCCAGCTCGCATCCGTTTTGTTCCACGAACTCGCGCACCAGCGCCTGTACGTCAAGGGCGATTCGGCCTTCAACGAGTCGTTCGCCACGGCCGTGGAGGAATTTGCCATCGAGCGGTTTCTCGATCGTGAGCAGTCCGGCGACTCCATGGCCGTCTACCGCGAGCGCAAACGCGTAAGAGCCAGGCTGATGGGTCTTGTTGATAGGGCACGGCGGGACCTCGAAGCGCTGTATTCGAGCGGTGGGGCCGACATGCGTGCCGCAAAACGTGCCCGGCTCGACGCGCTAACGGCGGAGATTCGCGAACTGTATGCGGGCGAGGGACTCAGCGTGAATGAGGAATGGCTCGGCGCACCGTTCAATAACGCGCGCATCGCATCCATGGTCCTCTATGACGGCAGGCTGCCGGCGTTTCGCGCCCTGCTTGCGGACTGCGATGGCGATCTCGAGTGCTTTTATTCCGAGGCAGAGCGCCTGGCCGAGCTGTCGAAGGCGGAGCGAGACGCCGCTCTCGATGCGCTAGGTGCCGTGTCCCGCAAATAGCTTGAGGAACAGCCTTGTTGCGTAGTCGACGTGGCCGCGCCGCTCGGCGTCGTCGACGCCGTCGTCGATGCTGAGCATGATCCTCGACTGGTAGTGGTCTGCCACGATGCCGTAGAACGTCCTCGCCGTCCGCGCAAGGTCGTCGCTGTCGAGTTCGTCCTCGTGATGGGCAAGAAACCGCGTCAGCGAGTCCAGCGATTGCCGCGGGCCGGTATCGTAAAAGACCCTTGCGACGTGCGCGTGCTCGACCGACTCCGCCATGATCAGACGCCACATGCTGACGACCCGCGGGTCGGACAGGATGCGCAGGTAGCCGTCAGCGAACGCACGCAGCCCGGCTTCGAGCGTGTGGTATTCGGAGGGCTCGACGGTCAGGTCGTATTCGGCGACCTTCGACGCGATGCATGAGCGGAACAGCTCGTCCTTATTCGCGAAGTGCGAGTACACGGTCTGCTTGGAGACACCGGCGGCCTGCGCAATGCTGTCCATCGAGGTCCGCTCGAAGCCCTCGGTCAGGAACAGGTTCGCGGCCGCCTCGCTGATCTGCTGGCGTTTTTCTTCACTTTTGGGCCGCCCGCGGCGCGCCGATACACTGTGTTTCAATTCCATACTGGACAGTCTAGTTTTATCGTGCTTTAATTTCAAACCGTACAGTCTAGTATATAGACGAATACGGTATAAACCAACTGAAATTCAAAGAGAAATTGCCTTTCGAGGGTTCCGCGATGAGTCGTGCAGTATACGCGTTTTCCAGCCTGATGATGGCCTCGGCGCTGGTCGCCTGCGGCAACGAAGGGGGCGAGGCCGAGCTCACGCCCAGGTACGTCCACACGATCCGGGTCGAAGCCGCTTCGGGTTACGCCGAGCAGCAGAGCTATACGGGCCGGGTCGAGGCGGCGGCTTCGAGTGCGCTCGGTTTCGAGGTCGGTGGCCTGCTCGTCGACGTCACCGTAGATGACGGCGACAGGGTCAGCGCGGGCGAGGTGCTGGCGCGGCTCGACACGGCGCGGCTCGAGGCAAGTCACGCCGAGGCCGAGGCGGCGGTTGCGCTCGTGGGCGCCGACCTCGACCTGGCGCGGGCGACGCTCGCGCGCACCGAGGAGGCTTTCGACTACAAAGGCGTCTCGAGCCAGCAGCTTGATGAAGCCCGGCAGCGCGTGTCGGCGCTCGTGGCCCAGCAGCGGGTCGCCGAAGCGCGGCTCAAGCGCATCGATGTCGATCTCGACAAGTCGTCGCTCAGGGCGCCGTTCGACGGCACCGTCGTCAGGCGCAGCGCCGACCCGGGCGCCGTGCTGGCCGCCGGGCAGGCCCTGATCGACATCCAGAGCGACCGCCGGCCCGAGGTGCGCGTTGGCATAACGCCGGAGGCCGCCGGCTCGCTCGAGGTCGGCGAGTCGTACCGGCTAACGATCAATGGCCGGGAGACACATGCGAGCCTGCGCGGCGTGGTGCCCCGGCGAGATGAGGTGACCCGTACGGTCGACGCGCTGTTCGTCATCGGCGGCGACGGGCAGGATGCGCGGCCCGGCGATGCCGCCGAACTCGAGAACACACGTTTCATCGAAGCGCCGGGCTACTGGGTGCCTGTCGCCGCGCTGGCCGAGGGACCGCGCGGGCTCTGGCAGGTGCTCGTCGCAGAGCAGGCAGCCGGCGGCGGCCATACGCTCGGTGCAAGAACGCTCGAGGTGCTGTACTCCGACGGCGAGCGTGCGTATACGCGCGGCGCGCTCTCCGGTGGTGAGCGGGTCGTGGCGACCGGTACTCAGCGCGTCGTCGCCGGTCAGGCCGTGCGGCTCGACCGAAGCGCCGACGGCGCACGCGTTGCGCTCGCCGGCGAGGGAGAGGGCGATGACGACTGAACCCGGTGTCCTCCGCGATCTGCTGTTCCGCAATTCTCACCTGCTCGTGCTCGCCGTGCTCGTCATCGCGCTGGCGGGCCTGTCCGCCTTGTCCAACCTGCCGCGGATCGAGGACCCGCGGATCACGACCCGCAATGCGCTCGTGCTGACCCAGTTCCCGGGCGCGTCGGCCGAGCGTGTCGAGGCGCTCGTTACCGAGCCGCTCGAGGAAGAGCTTCGCGGCGTCGAGGAGATAAAGGAGATCAAGTCGACGTCGCGCGCCAATATCTCCATCTTGAGCATCGAGCTCGTGGACAGCATCGATGCATCGACCAACGAGCAGGCGTTTTCACGTATTCGCGACCGGCTTGCGGAGGCCGAGGCGGCGCTTCCCCCGGGCGCCGGTAAGCCGTCGTTCGACGACGAGCGCGGCGCCTCGGCCTTCGCGCTGGTCGTCGCGCTGTCGAGCACGGCCAACAATCAGCAATCGCTTGGCATGCTGAGCCGGCTCGGCGACGAACTGGCCGACCGGCTGCGCAATCTGCCTGGCGCCGAGCGCGTGAGCGTGTACGGCGACACCGAGGAGGAAATCACGGTCACGCTGGACCGTGGCGAACTCGCCTCCCAGGGGCTCACGGCAGCCTCGATCGCCCAGCTCGTCGGCGCGGCCGATCCGAAAGGGGCGGCCGGCGCGCTGCGCGCAAGCGATCGCGACCTGTATCTCGAGGTGGGCGGTGAGCTCGACTCGGCCGCCCGCATCCGTGGCCTCGTGCTCAGGCAGGGCGCGGACGGCCGGCAGCTCAGGCTCGGCGACATCGCCCGCGTCGAACGTCGCTGGCGGGAGCCGCCCGAGAGCTACGGCTACGTAAACGGCGTCCGCAGCGTGTTCGTCGCGGCGGCGGCATCCGAAAACGTGCGCATCGACCGCTGGCAGGTCGCCGCCGATGCGGTTGTCGAACGCTTCGCGGCGTCGCTCGACGGCAGCGTCCGCGTCGAAGAGGTTTTCCGCCAGAGCGAGTACACGCGCGACCGGCTGTCGTCCCTGGGTAACAACCTCGCCATGGGTGCGGCCGTCGTAATGCTCGTCGTGCTCGTGGGCATGGGCTGGCGGGCGGCGCTGATCGTCGGCAGCGCTCTGCCGCTCTCGGCCTTCGCGACGCTGTTCGGGCTGACGTTCTTCGGCCAGCAGATTCACCAGATGACGATCTTCGGCATGATCATCGCGATCGGGCTCCTGATCGACAACGCGATCGTGGTGACCGACGAAATCCACAGGCGACTGCGCGCCGGCAGCGGCCGTCGCGAGGCCGTCGCCGGTGCCGTATCGCACCTGTCCGCGCCGCTGCTCGCGTCCACGGTCACGACCATCCTCGGCTTCATGCCGATCTTCCTGTTGCCCGGCAACATTGGCGACTTCGTCGGCCCGATAGCAATCAGCGTCGTGCTGGCGCTGTCGGCGTCGTTCGTGATCTCGCTGACGATCATCGCCGCACTCGCGGGCCGTTTCCTGGACCGCGACGGTGGGCCCGCCAGTCACGATCGTCGCTGGTGGCGCGACGGCATCGAGGCCCGGCGACTCACCGCGTTAAGCCGGCGGCTGCTTACGCGCCTGTTCCAGCGTCCCGTTGCGGCAATCGGCTTGGCGCTGGTCCTGCCCGTGCTCGGCTTCGTGCTGGCCGGGACCTTGCGCCTCGAGTTCTTTCCGCCCGCCGATCGCGACCAGTTCGAGATCGAGGTCTGGATGGCCGACGACGCATCGGTGAGCCGCACCCGGGACCTGGGCCTCGAGATCGAGCAGGCTTTAAGAGAGCGCCCGGGCGTGCGCCAGGTGAGCTGGCTGGTCGGGGGCAGCCATCCGCAGCTCTACTACAACCGCATCATGAAGCAGGACAACAATGCGGCCTACGCGCATGCCATGGTCCTGGCCGAGTCGACGGCCGCCGCGAACCGGCTCGTTGTCGAACTGCAGGATGAGCTCGACGAGCGTTTCCCGGGCGCACAGATCATCGTTGCTCCGTTCGCGCAGGGGCCGCCCGTCGATGCGCCGGTCGGCTTTCGCATCGTCGGACCGAGTTCCGCCACGCTGACCCGGCTCGGCAACGAACTGCGCCGGGTCATGCACGAGGTGCCCGGCATCCGCCACACGCGCGCATCGATCGCAAGCCGCGCCAAGCTGACCTTCGACGCCGACCAGGGCATGGCCGGCCGCGCGGGGCTGACGCTCGACGGCATCGCCGCCGAACTGCAGGGCAATCTCGAGGGCTTTACAGGCGGCTCCGTGCGCGAGGATCTCGAGACGCTGCCCGTCAGGATTCGCTACGACGGCGACGTTCGCGGCTCGTTCGCGAGCATCGCATCGATGCCGCTCACGGCCGGCTCGGGCGAGCGCTGGGTACCGGCCGATGCGCTCGGGGAGATGCGGCTCGAGCCCGAGAGCGCGAGCATCACGCGGCGCAACGGGGAGCGCGTCAACACGGTGCACGGCTGGGTGCGTCCCGGCGTGCTGCCGATCGAAGCGGCCAACGCGGTGCTGGCCAGGCTCGACGCCGCGGGCTTCGAACTGCCGCCCGGCTACCGGCTCGAGCTTGAGGGCGATAGCGACGCACAGCAGGATGCCGTCGCCGCGTTGACGACCTACCTGCCGGTTTTGCTCATGCTCATGGTGACGACGCTCGTGCTGTCGTTCAGGAGCGCCGCCGCGGCCGGCGTCATCGGCGCCGTCGCGCTGCTGTCGGCCGGACTCGGAATGCTGTCGCTCAAGCTGTCGGGCTTCAACTTGGGCTTCAATCCGCTGATCGGCAGCGCCGGCCTCATCGGCGTCGCGATCAACGGCGCGATCGTCGTGCTGGCGGCGCTGCGTGCGAACCGCGAGGCACGGCAGGGCAGCGTCGCGGCGATCGTCGAGATCACGATCGGCGAAGCGCGCCACGTGCTCGCGACGACGGCGACGACGATCGGTGGATTCCTGCCGCTGTTCGTGTTCTCCGGCGGGGAATTCTGGCCGCCGCTCGCCGTCGTGATTGCAGGTGGCGTCGGTTTCTCGGTAATCCTGTCACTCGTGTTCACACCGGCCGTGTTCGCGCTCATGACTCGCCCTTCGCCGCGGCTGGCGGCGTTGCCGGCCGGTTCGTCCGTGGCGGCCGTCCTGTTGCTGTTCCTCGGCGGCTGCGCAGTCGGGCCCGACTACGAAGCTCCGGATGCGGGCGACAGCGGCGAGTGGATCGACACGGCCGCGGAGGCCGGCGCCGGTCAGGCCGGCTGGTGGCGGGATTTCGACGATCCGCTGATCGAGGCCTACGTGACGACGGCGCTCGATACGAACAACGACGTCGCCGTCGCCCGTGCGAACCTTGCCGAGGCGCGAGCGCTGGCTCTCGTCGCCCGCTCCCGGCTCCTGCCGACGTTGAACGCGAACGGCAGCGTGACGGACTTCAAGCTCAGTGAGGAAAACCCCCAGTTCGCGAACGCCGCCGGTCTCGCGCCGCTCACGGGAGAACTGTACGACGCGGGCTTCGATTCGCGCTGGGAACTCGATGTGTTTGGCGGCAACCGTTCGAGGACCGCGGCGGGTTATGCGCGCGGCGAGCAGAGCGCGCATTTGCTCGAGGCCGTGCGCCTGAGCGTGGCAGCGGAGGTGGTACGCGCTATCGTGGAACTCCGCGGACTGCAGCGTCGTCTCGACGTTGCGGAGCGGAACGAGGCCAACCAGACCGAGACGCTCACGCTCGTCGAGTCGCGGCAGCAGAGCGGGCTCGCGCCCGAACTCGACGTCCTGAATGCGCGAGCGCAGCTCGAGGGCACGCGGTCGAGCCTGCCGCAGCTCGAGGCGGGCATCCGTACCGCCGCATTGCGCCTGGCGACCCTGACCGCGACCGATGCCGCGGCCGTGGTCGCGGACTTCACGCCGCGGAGGCCGATCCCGACGCTCGATCGAACGCTCGAACCGGGTCTGCGCGGCGACGTGCTGAGACGACGCCCCGACGTGCGCGCGGCCGAGCGTGCGATGGCTGCCGCTACGGCGGACCTCGGCGTGGCCGTCGCCGATTTCTATCCGAAGTTCACGCTCAACGCGAACTACGGCTGGCAGGCGCTGAGCACGTCGTCGCTCGGGGACCCGGCAACCGAGACGTCGGCGCTGCTCGGCATCGTCAGCGTGCCGCTGTTCGCGGGCGGCAGGCTCCGCGCCAATCGCGATGCAGCCGACGCGCGGCTCGTCGCGAGCGAGGCGCGCTACCGACAGGCCGTGCTGCTCGCGATCGAGGAGTCGGAGGGCGCGATCAACCGCTACCGCCGCAGCCAGGCAAGCGTCGCGCATTTGAGTGAGTCGGCATCGGCAAGCGCGGACGCGGCAGTCATCGCACGTCGACTCTACGAATCGGGACTGCGCGGCTTCCTGGCCGTGCTCGATGCCGAGCGACGCCGACTCATCGCCGAAGAGGCGCTGGCGAGCCGCCAGACCGAGGCGGTACTGAACCTGGTCGCCGTTTACAAGGCGCTGGGTGCGATCTAACAGTCTGTTGAAAAAGCCATCCATGGCTTTTTCAACCTCACGAACTGAAAAGCGCGGTTTTCAGTTCGCTCGCATTTTCAATGGCTTACCGCCATTAAAAATGTCGGCACGTCCCTGTGCCGGTCGCAGACAGTCGAAAAACTGCGTTTTTCAACAGCCTGCTAGTCCAACCGGGCGAGCCGCGTATCCGCCCTTTCGATCGGCGCGAGCTGCTCGCTCAGGCGCTTCGTCTCGCCTGTCATCCGCCAGTGGAAGATGGCTTCGGCGGCCATGACCCGGCGCACGTAGGCGCGTGTCTCGTTGAACGGGATGTTCGCGATCCACACCCGCGCATCGACGGGGCCGGTCTCGGGCAGCCAGGCATCGACGCGCCTCGGTCCCGCGTTGTATGCCGCCGTCGCGAGAATCGTGTTGCCGCCGTAGCGCTCGGCCATCTGGCCCAGGTACGTCGTGCCGAGACGGATGTTGGCCGAAGGATCGGTCAGCGTGTCGATACCGCGGTAGGGCAGGTCGAGCGCGCGCGCAACGCGCCGTCCGGTCGCCGGCATGAGCTGCATCAGTCCGATCGCGCCGGCCCGCGAGCGGATGTCACGCATGAACAGGCTCTCGCTACGTGCGATACCGTAGGCCCAGGTCGGGTCGATCTCGGCGGCTCCGGCGGACCGCTCGAACTCGCCGCGATACGGCAGCGGATAGCGCAGGCCGAGATCGTCGTACTCACCGATGTCGGCGACGGTCGCGATCGCCCGCGAATGCCAGCCCCAGCCGTGGGCGAGGATCGCGGCGTGGTATTTCTCGTCGGTCGTGAGCCTCGCGATGGCCGCGGTCCACTCCGAGCGGCCGCGCCCGTCGAGCCCGACCAGGAAGAGTTCCCGCGCGCGGACGAGATCCGCCCGGCCGGCCATCTCGGCCAGCACATCGGGGTCCGGATTGCTGACCGCTTCATCGAGCGGGTACGGCGCGCCGATCGCATCGGCCGCCAGGAAGCCGTGATAGCTCCGGTCGCGGGCGAGCGTCTCGTAGAGTTCGAGAGCACCGGCTTCATTGCCCGTCTTCTCGAGGGCCACCGCGCGCCAGTACTGCCAGTCCGTCAATGATCGCTCCGCGTCGGGCATGTGCCCGATGTCGCCGAGCAGCCGCGGCCATCGGGCCTCGCGGATGCTGGTCCTCGCGCGCCAGCGCAACACTTCGAGATCCTGTGCCGCATCCGGCAGCGCCGCGAGCAGCGCATAGGCGCCGTCCAGCCCATCCCGGGCGGTCCACAGCGCGATGTGCCTGTCCACGTCCGCGATCGACTCGGCGCCAAGCTCGAGTGATCCCTTGAACGGCTCCCAGCGCCTGGCGGCGGCGACCGGGTCGCGGTAGGTCAGCCGCTCGACCGCGTACACGATCTGGGCTGCGGCGCTTGAGTCCCCGGACGAGGCGACGCGCTTGAGGAAGGCCTCGGGATCCGACTGTGCGGCGAGCCAGCGGCGCGCCTCGCGGACGTGGTCGTCGTCGATGGACTTGCCGAGCCAGTGCGCCAGCGTGAAATTGCGCGCCTCGATGGCGAGCTCGTAACGGCGCTCGTGGTCTTCCCGGTCGATGACGCCGCGCGCCTTGAGGGCGTCGAACAACGGGTCGCACTCGTCGACCTGGCTCATCGGAACGAGCCACAGCTCCTTGGCACGCAGCGCGACGCTACGGGCATTGCCGGTTTCGATCTCGGCGCTCAGCGCGAGGCAGTCGAGGCGGGCGATGCCGCGGCCCTGGTAGTAGCTGCGATAAACGTCGTTGAAGTTCGCGACGTCATTCTGCCGCCCGAGCCTGAGCGCGTAGCGGTAACGCAGCTCGCGCGCGGGCCGGGTGGTGCCGTATTCGTCGAGGTAGGCGTCCACCTCGGTGTTGTCGGCGCTACCGAGCGTCGCGCGCAGATACGCGGCGCGAAGGTCCGGCCAAAGGACGTACCGCTCGAGCAGTGCGCGCTCGTCGGCTTCGAGCGCCCAGACCGGTGACCAGTCGCCGAGTTCGGCGGCTTCGAAGACCTCGAGGAACAGCGTGCGCTGCTTTGTGATCGTGGCCTCGTCGACCGGACGCTCGTCGGCATTCGACATAGCGCCCGCGGCGATTGCGGCGAGCGCCAGGAGCACCGGGGCGGCGGTCGTCGTTCGCAATCCGTTGCGGCCCACGGGCAACGCGGGCCGTTACCGGATCTGCAGCATTAGCGGCCGATCGCCGCGGACGATCGACAAAAACAGGATCGGGTTTTCGCTCGCTGTCGCAATCAGATCCGCGATCGAGCGAACGGGCTGGCGATTGACCGCAACGATCACATCACCGGCCCTTAAGCCCCGCTGCGCCGCCGGGCTGCCGGGTTCGACCTCGGTCGTCTCGACGCCGTTGAGCTGTGCCGCCGTGTTCGAGGCGAACTGTGCGCCGGCCAGGCCCGGATGGATGTCGCCGCCGCTGCCCGTGGCCGCGACGCGCTGACCCAGTTCGGCGCGCGCCGTGCGCCGGTCGCCGTCGCGAAGGTAGGTGATCGATACCTGGTCGCCGGCTGACATCAAGCCGATGGCGTTGGATAGCTCACGCGCGTTCTTGATCTTCTTTTCGTCGACCTCGACGATGATGTCCTCGACCCTCAAGCCGGCTTTTTCTGCCGCCGACTCGGGCAGTATTTCGGTGATCAGCGCGCCGGAATCGACGCTTGCGCCGAGCGCTTCGGCGGCGGCGCGGTCGATCGGCTGGATCGTAACCCCGAGCAGGCCGCGGCGCACTTCGCCGAAATCGAGAATCTGGTTCATGATCGAACTCGCGATCTCGGTCGGCACGGCAAAACCGATGCCGACGTTGCCGCCGGTTCGGCTGATGATCGCCGAGTTGATGCCGATGAGTTCGCCCTGCATGTTGACGAGCGCGCCGCCCGAGTTGCCCGGGTTGATCGACGCGTCGGTCTGGATGAAGTCCTCGTAGCCGTTGCCGATGCCCGTACGGCTCAGGGCGCTGACGATGCCCGACGTAACCGTGTGGCCGAGGCCGAAGGGGTTGCCGATCGCGATGACGAAGTCGCCGACGCGCAGGCTGTCGGAGTCGCCGATCGGCATGTCGACGAGGTTGTCGCTGTCGACCCGGATCACGGCGATGTCGGTCGCGGCGTCCGAGCCGACGACCTCCGCGTCGAGCGAGGTGCCGTCCTGCAGCGTGATCTGGATTTCGTCGGCGTTCTCGACGACGTGATGATTGGTCAGGATATAGCCGTTGTTCGCATCGACGATGACGCCCGAACCGGCGCTGGCCACCTGGCGAGAGCGGCCGCCCTGTTCGGGGATGCCGAAGAAGCGGCGAAAGGCGTCGTCGGCATACGGTGAGCGGCCGGCGACGGTTTGCCGGACCGCGATGTTGACGACCGCCGGCGAGGCAGCCTCGACGATGGGCGCCAGGCTCGTGACGGGCTGGCCGTTGACCTCGGACGGCAGGGCGGCGTTGGCCACCGCGGCGCAGGCAAGTAACCAGCCGAGCAACAGAATTCGCAAACTGCTCATAGCGTACCTCTGGACGTATCTTCCTAACGTTAACTCTGCGCGAGCACGCCTGAATAGACCGTGAACCGGTTCAAGAGCGCTCTCCCTGGCCCGTATATCGGTGACGGATGCGAGCCAGCGCCGCTTTCGGTCCGGACTCGGCTTGGAGTATAGAGAATCCAGCCGCAGGCGCCGCGGTTTCAATCCATAATCCCGTATGCAAACGATGCCCGGTTGCGACATAAGGTCGCAACCGGGCGATCACTCCTAGCTGGCCTCGACCGTGATCCGGCGAGACTGCACGACCGGCAGCTTCGGAATCGACACTTCGAGGATGCCGTTGCTGCTCTTGGCCGTGATGCTCTCGGCGTCGGCCGTGTCCGGCAGCGTGAAGCGGCGCAGGAAGCGGCCGTGCGAACGCTCGATTCGGCGGTAGCCGTTCTCTTCGCTGGTTTTCTCACTCGAGCGCTGGCCCGAGACGCTCAGTACGCCGTTGTCCATGCTGACGTCGATGTCTTCGGCGTTGACACCCGGCACGTCGGCGTGCAGGACGAATCGGTCGTTTTCCTCGACGATGTCGACGGCGGGCACCCAGTCGGCCACCGAGTTCTCGTTGTCACCGAGTCCCAGCCGACGGCCGGCCATGCGGTCGAGGTCGCGATGCAGGAGGTCCACGACGGACCAGGGTTCGAAACGTGCAATATTCATGAGACTTTCCTCCGGTATATGCTTGTCCGATGGACTTCTTGAGCCCTCACGGACAGTGATTTGAGCCGTTAGTGTCGGCGAGATAGGGCCGACCGGGGAGCAAATCAAGCGTGGTTTCCGCTTAGATTCGGTTTAACCTAATGCCACTAGATGTAGTGGTTCCGGGATTTCGCAAAACTGTCATATTTTTTCGCTGATTTTTAAAGTATTGTTTCGGAGTTATTTCATAAATTCTTGTTTTATATAAATAAAGTATCTAGTACAAATTTGCCGCAAACCCTTGACAGTGCTACGCAACGGGCATAACCTAGTGATCACTCGGACACAACATCTTGTGTCCTGTCAATTGGGGAATCGAGGCCACTTCTGGCTCTCGCCGCAGAAAAATCGACGCGCGGCGAGCGGGTCGCTGTTCCCTTGAAGCAATGCGGGTCATGGGACGTCAACGGTCTCTGCACGGAGCACAGGGGAGAACTCACGCCAATGAAATCAGCCGTTCAACTGGATACACACACGGTGTCTGATATTCAATTTCAACCGGCCAGCCTGGACATTTGGGACTCGAAATACCGACTTTCGGCGAAGGATGGCTCAAACATCGATCAAAACATCGACGACACCTATGCGCGCGTCGCCAAGGCGCTGTCGGACGTCGAGCCTGAGAGCAAACGCGAACACTTCTACAGGGAGTTTCTCTGGGCGCTCCGATCGGGCGCCATTCCGGCCGGGCGCATCATGTCGAACGCCGGGGCGCAGGAGCACAAACCGGCGACCTCGACGATCAACTGCACCGTATCGGGCACGGTCGGCGATTCCATGGACAACATCCTGAACAAGGTCCACGAGGCCGGCCTGACGCTCAAGGCGGGCTGCGGCATCGGCTACGAGTTCTCGACGCTCAGGCCGAAGGGCGCCTACGTGACCGGCGCCGGCGCCTACACGTCGGGGCCGCTGTCGTTCATGGATATCTACGACAAGATGTGCTTCACGGTGTCGTCGGCGGGCGGCCGCCGCGGCGCACAGATGGGCACCTTCGACGTGAGCCATCCCGACGTCGAGGATTTCATCCGCGCGAAGCGCGAGGACGGCCGGCTACGACAGTTCAACCTGTCGCTGCTCGTCACCGACGAGTTCATGCAGGCCGTCATCAACGAGGAAAACTGGCAGCTCGCCTTCCCGGTCACCGAGAAAGAGCTCGAGGAAGACGGCCTCGACATCGACGATACCTCGCAGTTCGTCTGGCGCGAGTGGCCCGAGGCCGGTAACTACGTTAGCAACGGCGAGGGCCTCGTCGCATGCAAGATCTACAAGACGATGCCGGCCCACCGGCTGTGGGATCTGATCATGGCGTCGACCTACGATTTCGCGGAGCCGGGCTTCGTGCTGATCGACAAGGTCAACGAGATGAATAACAACTGGTTCTGCGAGAACATCCGCGCGACCAATCCCTGCGGTGAGCAGCCGCTGCCGCCGTACGGTTCCTGCCTCCTGGGCTCGGTTAACCTGACGCGTTTCGTACTCGACCCGTTTACCGACGAGGCACGCTTCGACTGGGAGCAGTTCCGCAAAGTCGTGAAGGTATTCACGCGCATGCTCGACAACGTCGTCGAGATCAACGGCCTGCCGCTGCCGCAGCAGCGCAACGAAATCCAGCGCAAGCGCCGCCATGGCATGGGTTTTCTGGGCCTGGGCTCGACGACGACGATGCTCCGCATGCGCTACGGCGAGGCCGATGCGGTGGCGTTCACCGAACGCGTGGCGCGCGAACTCGCGCTCGCGGGCTGGGAAGAGGCCCTCGATCTCGCGCGGGAAAAAGGCCCTGCGCCGATCATGACCGAGCAGTTCGAAGTGACCGAGGAAATGCTGCGCAAGCGCCCCGAGATGCGCGCCGACGGCTACAAGGCCGGCGACAAGGTCCCGGGCCGCATCCTGCACGCGCGCTACAGCCGCTACATGCAACGCGTCGCCGCCGAGAACCCCGAACTCGTCGAGGCGCTGGCCGAGACCGGCGCGCGGTTCACGCACCATTCGTCGATTGCGCCGACGGGCACGATTTCCCTGTCGCTCGCGAACAACGCCTCGAACGGCATCGAGCCGAGCTTCGCACACCACTATTTCCGCAACGTGATCCGCTCGGGCAAGAAGAGCAAGGAGAAAGTGGACGTGTTTTCGTTCGAGCTGCTGGCCTACCGCGAGCTCGTCGACAAGCAGGCCATGCCGGACGCGGGCGAGGACGGCACGGCGCTGCCCGACTACTTCGTGGCGGCCGACGACATCACGCCGAAGGAGCACGTGGACATCCAGGCGGCCGCTCAGAAGTGGGTCGACTCGTCGATCTCGAAGACGGCGAATGTGCCGACCGACTACGCCTATGGCGACTTCAAGGACATCTACAAGTACGCCTACGAACAGGGCCTGAAAGGCTGCACGACGTTCCGATTCAACCCGGAGGCGTTCCAGGGCGTGCTCGTCAAGGAGAAGGACCTCAAGAACACGACCTACGAATTCACGCTCGCGGACGGTTCCAAGGTCGAACTCAAGGGCGACGAGGAGGTCGAATACGACGGTGAGGTGCATACGGCCGCGAACCTCTTCGACGCGCTCAAGGAAGGCTACTACGGCAAGTTTTGATCTCGAAGCCCGCCGTGAGTCGGCGGGGCTCATTGAGGGAAGTGACCAGCATGATCAAGATCGACAAGAAAATCGTCGGCTACGACGTACAGAAAGCGGAAATACCGGCCGAGAAGCCCGAGTACAGGCGCGAGGGCGGCGGCGACCGGGGTGCCGAGGTCATTCGCATGCACGAGAAGCTCGAGCGTCCGGAAATGCTCATCGGCTCGACCTACAAGGTCAAGACGCCCGTGTCCGACCACGCGATGTACGTCACGATCAACGACATCGTGCTCAACGAGGGCACAGAGTTCGAGAAACGCCGGCCGTTCGAGATCTTCATCAACTCGAAGAACCTCGATCACTACCAGTGGATCGTCGCGCTGACGCGCATCATCTCGGCCGTATTCAGGAAGGGCGGCGACGTCGCTTTCCTGGTCGACGAGCTCAAGGCCGTGTTCGACCCGCGCGGCGGCTACTGGCAGCCCGGCGGCAAGTTCATGCCGTCGATCATCGCCGAACTCGGCTACATCGTCGAGCGCCACCTGCAGTCGATCGGCCTTCTGGCCGAGGACACGCTCGACGCGGGCCAGAAGGCGCTGATCGCCCAGAAACGCGCCGAGTTCGAGGAATCGCAGAAGCAGCAGGACGCGTTTTCGGAGTCAGAGTACCCCGACGGGGCACAGCTCTGCGGCAAGTGCAACACGACCGCCGTGGTCATGATGGACGGCTGCATGACCTGCCTGGCATGCGGCGAGTCGAAGTGCGGATGATGTCCGGCTAAGCCCGGCGACACAGCGTGTGAGGAGCCGCAGATCCAATTCGGGTTTGCGGCTTATTCTCAGTACCGAAGGCCGATAGCACGCATAAGGGCTTTATGTAACGTGGCCGCCGCCGGAAGTCGGCTGCAACCAGAATCTATTTCAGGCTGTCGGGCCAGGCGATCCGACTCCAGAACTTTGAATACACGCTGTCCTGTTTCATACGCATGGACCTTCCCCACAGCCACGCAAGAAATCCGACGGCGACGACGGGGACAAGCAGGAATGGGCTGCTGAGCACGCGCGGCAAAAGATCCGCCGCCCATTCAGGCAGAACGAATCCGACTGCAGAATCGACTATCGCTGACTCTTCCTCTTCGTGATCCGAAGTCCAGAGTGCAGCGGCGATGCCCATGGCCGTGACAAACATAAAGACTCTTTGTACGTTCTGCCTGCGAGTCACGAGGTTCTTGTTGCGCGCAATCAGCGTATGAGACCCGTCCCCTTCGTTCTCATAAGCCGCCGTTATCACGTCGGTGGACAGTTGATCGAGATCAGGTTGGGGAGTCCGAGTGAACTCCGTTCGAAATTCTCCCGGGATTCCACCAGGCGCATAACCCTCCGTTCCCACGGCAATGCGCCGGAACACACTGTCATGGAGCAAAGGTGTGTTGATCCCTGCTTCTGACGAAATATCGTTGATGTCACGTGGCTGGTAGAAATAGTACGTCGCGAGTCCCGTGCGCGAGTTGTAGCATTTGTCATTGACATTATGCGTGTCTCGATAGGTATTCCTGCTCGACGCGACGAATTCCAGACCGGCCTGGCTCGCTTCTTCCATCATCCAGTCGAGAGTGACGAGCGACATCCCTTGCTTGGGGTATCCACCGCCGACGTTCGAGTGCACGCCGGCGAACCAGACCTGTTTGATTCGGTCGTCACGCTCTTCGGATTCATCCCACATCACGGGCTTGAAGGCGCGTCGTTCGTCGTCGATCGCAATGGCGTGCCGGCCCGTCATCACTCGGCTGCTCAGTGTCTGATCGGAAAACTTGAAGTGGGCGACCGCATTCAGCGCGTCTGTCAATTCGTCCCAAGGCGTACCGACCGCATCGACCGTATCCCATACACCGATGAACCGGACCTGGATCGTAGCCCAGTTGGGATGGCAGTGATCCTGACAAAACTCTTTCACCCGCTGTTCGGCGCGCTCATACTTCCTCTGGTCCTTGGGACTTCGTTTGCTCCCAGGCGGAAGCCCGGCGAATGCCCGATAGAGACCGTATGCCTTCCTAACGAGTCGCCGGATTTCTTCGTCGTTGAGGTTTTCAACCTTGATCACGCCGAACTTCAAAATGAATCCTGCGAGCGTCCGTACGGTGAACGCGCCGCGGCTGAATCCGAACAGGAAGATCTCGTCTCCGGGGCTGTAGGCTCGGCAAAGCGATGTATAGAGCTGTCTGACGTTCCGAGCGAGGCCGTATCCGAACGCGCCGCCGAACAGTTTCACTGGCTTCCATCGTTCCGTCCCCACGCCGTCATCGTAGAACGCAAATTGCCTGCCGTCTTTCGTGTCGACAGCTTCGTAGAGCTTGAAAACGTTGGTTCCCCGACCTTTGTTGGCTGAGTTGCCGGTGCCGTCCGAGCACAACACGATGTTCTTATTCACTATTCAATCTCCCAGTCCGGATCTCGCAAGCTGGCCCGAGGCGGACACCCAAGCCTACCGGTGTCGCTGTACTCAACACATATAGGACATTCGGGCCAAATGGCAAATTGGAGCCGGGCGGCACTCTTCCACAGGAATGGGCAATCTCGGGCTTTTTCTTCGACGCTAGTTGAGGCGTACCCGACAACAAGACACCCCTGTGGACCTGGTGAGACAAGTGGCGGACGTCGTTGACGAGTGTGGCCTGTCAGGACCATTTAGTGAGCTATACTTTATGCATCCGTGCGTAGCGAAATAAGAAAAACCGGCTTCCGCGCTTTGGCAGCGATCAGTCTGTTGGGCCTCAGCGCATGTACGGCACTGGAGATCATGCCTATCCAGCTGGCACGCACGACCCAGCTCGAGAGCTACGAGCAGACTTTCTACTTCAGCGAGGCGACCGGCGACTTCGACGATCTCGAAACGCAGATGAAGATCGGCCGTCAGATCGACGACTACTTCCTCCGCATGATCGGGGAAGACAACTGGCAGGTTGTGAAGGACAAGTACGGCTTCGGACCGCTGCGGGACGAGCTCCTCTCAGGATCGCTCAAACTCAAGGGCGTCCTGGTCTCCGTGCTCTCGGTCGACGCTTACGACCAGGACCGGTTTTTCTTCGAAGGCAGCGGTCGATTCTTCCTGGTCCGCGAGGCGAACGGCGAGATTCTGTTGGCAGGCGATTTCCTCATCTCGCCGAAATCGCATTCGATCGACAGCCTGCAGGCCGGCTCCGTACACGTCGACGTCCAGCTCTTCATTTCCCGGATCCCGAACGAGATCACGCGTTTCCACAACTCGGTAGTGCGATACGAGATTCAGCTCGATACTTCCCGCGCTCGCTACGATGTCTATTCGTTGGATTACGCCGCGGAGCACCCCGTATACCTTCTGGGCACCGATCGCGCCGGGCGCCCCACCGAAGACCGCATCGGGAGTCTTCAGTTCGAAGGCAGCATCGGCGCTTCGAAGATCCTCGATCTGCGCGGCCGGGAGTTCCTCCGCAAAGACTACGGGCGGTTGCCTCGTTCGACGGACGGCGCGAATTGACATGAACGATGCCATCGACGAAAAAGTCACCGAGGCGATCGCACGGATCGAGCACGAAGCCAAACGCATCGAGATCGATACACGGATAGCGATCCAGGAGAAGAGCAAACGCTGGGCGTCGGCGTCCGCAGGCTTCTTGTTGTTCTTCGTTGGGCTCCTTGCGCTGGTCGGTGTCCGTGAAGTTGTCAACATCCGCAACGAGGCCGCCGAACTGCGCCGGACGGCCGCTGAGGCATACACGGAACTGCAGACCGATCTGGAACAGATCACTGATGAAATCGAGTCGATACGCGCGAAAGTGATCGCCGATGGCGACAGCTTCACGGAGGACTTGGAGGTGCTGAGTGACGATCTCGAGGAGCGAAAGGAACAGGTTGCAGGAATCGATCGCATCCTGAATATCGCGCAGCAGAGCCTGAGGAGGGCCGACGAGGTTGCAGAAGCACAGGAGCGGGTGCGCGAGGAGCTCGACAACATCGAGAGACTGCAGAACTCGTTTTTCAACGTCATCGTGATGTACCCGGGCTCGGCAGACGAAATCCGGCCCGTCATTTCGGGTCTTCGTGCGCGAGGCTACACGGTGCTCCCGGAGAATGTCCTGAACGTGTCGGTCGATCGAGCAGAGGTGGTCTACTATGACGCCGACGAACCCAAGCAGGTCGAGGACGTGCGCCAGATTCTCGAGGCTGCACTGAATGACATGAATGACTCGGACGATCTCCAAGCTGTTTCCGCGCGGCACATAGTCCGAAACGCCCCGCGAGATATCCTCGTCAAAGTCCTGCTCAATTGATCCAGATACCTCACTGGAATCAGCGCGGAACAACTGATTGACTGGCTCTGATACCTACGATGCGCTAGTCGTCGGCTCCCGCGCCGGCCGACAATGCGTATGAGGGGCCGGAAGTGACATGGACGAGTGGCCTATTGGCCAAACCGCGAAACGTAGAACCGCAACGTCCGAAGAGCCGTGAGTCCGGTTCGGGATTGCGGCTTTTCTCTCAGTACCAAAGGCGCAACCGTGCGTCCAAGCGGCCGTAACGCCAGGAGCGAAGAGGACACGTCCGTCAGTTCACCACGTGCAGAAGCCGGAAGCCTCCATGAACCGGTACAGCCACTTCCGGATGATCGATCGCGTCCGGTAGTGTTCGTAGGGCACCGAGAAATGCCGCCCCGGCTGCCCGTACCACAAAAGGTCGAATCCGATCTTCGCGTCCCTGAAGACCTTCGACGAGGGATCGGCGCGGACCAGGACGCTCGTCTCGAGGTTGAAGTCGTCGAGGTTGCGGCGCGTCAGGTTGGCCGAGCCGGCGAGGAGTTCGGCATCGCCCGACATCGGCTCTTTCAGCATCATCTTCGTGTGGCTTTGCTCGCCGTGCGTATGTGCCCACCGGATCTCGACGCCCTCCCGGGAAAGCTCGTCGGCCACCTGCCGGTTCGGGATGCCGAACTTCGGATTGCCGAAGGCATCCTTGTTCGGGTCCAGCAGTAACCTGAGCGCGACGCCGCGATGCCGGGCCTCCTTCAGCGCCGTGACGACGGCACGGTCGGACAGGTAAAAAGTGGACACGCTGAGTCGCTCGCTGCGCCGCGACGTCTCGATCATCCGAATCGCTGCCGCCTTGATCGCGCTCTCGGTCAGGACCTGCACGGTGTGAGCGTCGCTCTGTCGGTCGCATTCGATCGCGAGTTCGACCGGCTCCATGCCGGAGAAGCGCAGCACGGCATTCTCCGACGCGAGCAGGTCGCATACGGCCCGGCCGCCGAACCGCAACGCGACGTTGGCATGCGCGCTGCTCGCGTCATGTGGGTTGGCCGACGTGACGATCGCCTGCCAGTCGCCGCCACAGTCGGCGATGACGGTCTTGCGATGATTGGCCTTGAAGTTGATCGCGTCGAGATAGCTTCGGACTGTCACCTTACGATTACCGCCGATCGGGCTCGGCATCCAGCCGTGCGTGGAATTGCCCAGCGGCCGGATCAGGAGACGCCAGAAAAACGAGTACAGCGGGTTCGGGTCCCTGAGCTTCGTCAGGTCGGTGAAGACGACGTCGATGCCGGCCCGTCTCAGGCGCTCGAACTGTGCAGACGGCAGCGAGCCGTAGACGGTATTGATCGGGTCGGTGATCACGATCGCACGCAGTCCGGGATGATCCGATTTCTGCCGGACGAGACGCTCCGTCAATTCGGACGACAGCAGCCGGGTCGTCTCCGGATGCCGGCCCTGGAAATCGTTGTAGAGAAAGAAATCGAGCAGCACGAAGCGGCGCGAGCGGCCGATCATATCGAACACGGCGTCGAAGATCCGCTGCTCGACGTGACGAGCGCCTTCGTCGTCGACCCAGGTCTTGTCGGCCAGGAAATCGATCCGCGAGGCCGCGTGCGCGCCGCCGGTCAGGGCCAGGCCGGCTGGCAGCGGGCGGCGCCAGGATCGATGACGGGTCGCCCTGGTCATGCATCGATAGTGCAGTCGATCGGCGCGTTCGACCAACAGGCCTGCCCGACGCCTACGTCGTTCAGGCCCATGCCTCTTGCCGTTTCAGCCGGAATTGCCGGCGCAACACGCCAAGCCCTAGTCGTCGTGCATGCGAACAAACGCAGCCAGCGCCTCGACCGACCCCAGCTCCGTCGACCGGCCGACTTCCCGCCCGTCCTTCATGACGATGAGGGTCGGCACCGACTTGACGTTCAGCGCGAAAAAGGTCTCGTTGCTCGAATCGACGCTCATCGGGAACTCGACCGCGTACTTTTCGATGTACTCGTCGAGCTCCTTCTCACCGGTCCAGAGACGCGTCGCCACACCCTGAATCCCGAGCTCGGGCTGGCGCTCGTACAGCTGATTGATGCTCCGCTGTGCATCGACGCAGGCGGCTGACATCGACGGCCGGCTTTCCTCGAGGTACCAGTCGCACCACGTGGCCGTGAAGAACAGCAGCGTCGTGCCCTCGGAGGACGCGAGCATCGACGGCGCCGTGGTCTCCGTCGGTTCGGGGACGATGGGCACGAGCCCCGACGCGCGGCTCGACGCCAGCAGCTCGATCTTCTGATCGAGATCGAGGTCCGCGTCGGAGCCCGTGTGCACGACGTCGCCGTGGCCGTCGATCAGCACGTGGTACGGCGTGCCGACGATCCCGAAACCCTGCGTGAGCCCCCCGCGCCGGTCGATCGCTACCGGCACCGTCAGGCCGAATTCGTCGATCGTCGCGTCCACGGCCTGTTCGGACTCGTTGACCCAGATGTTGACCGAGACGATCGTCAGGTCGTCACCGTACTCCCTGAAGATGCGTTCGAGGTGGGGCATCTGCTCCATGCACGTGCCGCACCACGTCGCCCAGAACTTGAGATAGACCGGCTTGTCGCCGACGACATCCGCGAGCTCGAGCGCCCCGCCGCCATGCAGCTCGACCGTCTCGTCGAACACGGATGCGGATTCGGCCGCCGAAGCGTGACAGGCCAGCAGCAAGCACAGGATGAACAACAAACGATGACGCATTTCGGTCGCCTCCCATCGGACGTACGAGAATCAGGCTAACACTATAGAAGTGGTCGCGACCCTTCGTAAAAACCGTACTCTGCCCGGTAATCTTTCGAATAGAAAACCGAAGAACATGCACAAATAATAAAGTTTCCTCGAACTATTCGTATAGGAGTGCGAATCATGAATCTGAAGTTAGCAGGACTCCGGACAAGCATTGTCTTCGCGCTGGCAGGCTCGTTCTTGCTTTCGGGCTGCGCAACTATGGATCGTGGAGACCAGGGACAGATCATCGGTGGCGTCGTTGGCGGCGTTCTCGGCTCCCAGATCGGCGACGGCAGCGGCCAGACGATCGCAATCATCGTCGGCACCATGGCGGGCTCCATGATCGGCCGGCAGATCGGCGACAGCATGGACGCAACGGACCGGCTCAACACGGCGGTTGCGCTGCGCGACTCCCGCACCGGACAGCAGACGACCTGGGTCAATCCGGACAACGGCACCCGCTACACCGTTACTCCGACGCGCACGTTCGAGCGGCAGGACGGTCCCTGTCGCGACTTCCAGGTCGACGCCAACGTGAATGGCGAACCCGACCGGGTCAACGGCACGGCGTGCCTGCAGGCCGATGGCACCTGGGTAATCGTCGGATAGCTTGCCGCCAATTGACCACCGGGTTTCCCCGGAAGCAGCTTGAACCGGCAACAGAGGGCCAGGCCGTTCTCCACGTCTGGCCCTTTTTTAAGCTCGGATTGAACGAACTCCCACGATCCACGCCATTCGGTATGCGGGATGACGCGATAGCGAAAGTCACCCCGATACCGGGACGGCCAGCCTGAGAGATTCCGTTCTGCGTAGTTCTAGAGCTCCGGCCACCCCTCGTCGTCTCCGACTCCCATTACCTGTTGCAGGCATTTCAAAAACTCGCCGGCCTCCTTTGGAATCTCATCGACTCCAGGCTTGGTGGCGTCCGTCAAAGACATCCGAAGCGTGTTTCGGTCCTCGCCGCGAGTGTCAATATCCGACGTGATACTCAGGTCATATTGAACTCCATCAGGTAAGTACTCGTGGCACTCGATCAGAGACGGTCTCTTCTCGAAATCATCGTCCGCAAAGCTGTTGCTGGCAACGGCAATGGGCAATGCGCCGAGAAACATCGCTGCGACATGCTTCGCCTTTAGTGAATACTTCATTCCTAGTCTCTCCATTCGTTTCGTGATGAGCGTGCTGCGTCCGAGTGGTAACTCCAAGGCGGATTCCATCGAATTCTGATCGAGGTAGAGCGACGCCAGGGACCTTCGGTATTCAGGCTCGCCGAGCAAAGTCCGGCATCGTGAATCGCAGGCGTACTCCATCTGCTGTCTGGCACGTCGGCCCAGGAGCCAAACCATCGGGTTCCACCAGAGCAGGCGCTCGAGCGTGACAATAGCGAATAGCGTGAGCTGATCCCCCGATGCGACATGCGACAACTCATGAGCTAGTGCGGCTGCCAGCTGTCCTTCGTGTTTGACTCGGCTACCGATCCAGACCTCCGGACGCAGTAGGCCGGTTGAAGCGACAAACGAGGTCCCCGGCAGTCTCCGAATTCGAACACGTTGCACGGTCCTGGAATGCTCTTCATGGGCCAGCTTTTGCAGCGATTGGCCGCAATACGAGGCGCTTCGCCATTTCCTCCGAGTGCGAGCGGCCGAGACGAATGTCGACAGCGTCCACAGCGCACCGACGGCGAACACGAGGGGAAGAGGATCGGGTGCCGGGCGGTGGATATCCACGCCAAAGGACGATGCAATTCTCGACATCGCCTCTCCACCAAGTTGCAGCGAAGCGAACTCCGGCAAGGCTACGGCGCCGCCGTCGATCGGAGATGTCCAGGGCACGAAGATTGCCGCCATACTGAGTATGCTGACCCATAAGACGAGACGAGGGGGCGCGGATCGCAGGGATGCAACGACCAGTAGCCCAACGGCGTTGACGACCATGCTGATCAGGATCTGCTCTATGGACAGGTACTCAGTCATTGGCCTTTTCGGACAGCAATCGCTTGAGGTATTCGATATCGGACTCGGTCAGCTTCGTGTCCCTTATCAACGTGTTGAAAAGCGGCGTCTTGTCCTCCGGATAGACCTGTCGAATGAAATTCTGTAGCGCGGAGGCCTGGACGGCGTCCCTGGTGACTTTTGCCGCGTAGAGGGTTGTCCGTCCAACACGGGACTTGCGGAATATCGCCCCCTTCTTCTCCAGCCGATCGAATACCGTTTTGATCGTCGAGTACGCCGTGTCTCGCTTCGTGCATATCTGCGCATGCACATTCGGTGCGGTTACGGTCTCCTCTGCGCAGATGTATTGCAGTACCTCGAGTTCCAGCGGTGACAGCTTCATAGACTACATCGGTAGCGATATCACTACAATTGTAGTGTTAATGTGTCCGGTGTCAAGCCGGGATCGATCCAGCCGCGGACCAGATGAGGCTCATGGAGTTGACCCTAAGGCCGCCGCACGCCACCAGGCATCCAGTGCTTCCGATTTCCGGATCAGGGCGTCTTCGGCCGCATCATGTCGATCCATGCGGCATTGTCGTAAAACGCTGCGACGATGGGGTAGATGACATGGAAGCCGTTTTGTCCATTGGCGAACAGCGTCATCCCGAAATTCCGCTCGGGGACGTAGAAGGCGAGGCTGCGTAGTCCATCGTTGCCTCCGGTATGGAACAGGACACGCTCGTTGCCGAACTCGTAAACGTTCCAGGCGATTCCGCGCCCGGCGGTGCTCGGGCAACGCTCCGTCGCCAGTGCACTGTCCGAGCAGATGGCATCCGCACGGTTGTCGGCGACCCGAAAACGCTCCCGGGCCAGGTCGGGATGCAGACCGTCCGGGTGCATGGCGAACAGCATGAAACGAGCGAAATCCGCACTGGTGGTTCGCAAATCTCCCGCGGCATTGGGCTCGTCGTACACGAACGGCTCGCGGAAGCGACCATCAGCATACAATGGGGCCGCGAGACGATTGGCGAACCACGGTTTCTCGATGTGCGAGGACGTCACCATGCCCGCGGGCTCGAAGACGTACTCGTCGACCAAGGCGTCGAAAGGCCTGCCGAGCTTTCTCTCCATGAACCGTCTGACGTATTCGAATCCTTCACCCGAGTAGCCGTAGCGTTCTCCCGGCTCGTGGTGAAACCGCAAGACACCGTCCGAGTAGGGCGGACGGCGCCAGTTGCTGAAGCCCGTAACGTGCGTGAACGCCGAACGAGGCGTCAGGCGATGATGGCGGGGGTCGTCCTCCAGGTCCGGGTCAACCCAAAACCCGGACATCGGTTCATCGAGCTCTACCTTGCCTTCGTTCATGAGCCGCATGAACAACTCCGCTGTCACGAGTTTGGTCAGTGACGCCGCGTTGTAGAGCGTGCTGTCATTCGCCCAATGCTCGGCGTCGCGGCGGCCTATGGTGCGTGTCCACTTGATTTCCCCGCCGCTTATCAGGCTGACCTGGACACTGGGCACCGAGAACTCCTCGAGAAGATCCGGAACACCGGCGGGCAGACCGTCGGCGCGCTGGAGAGCCAGCGGATAGGACACGGCATTGCCGATCCGCTCGCGCGTGGGGCGCTCCTGCGCGGTGACGTAGCCTCCGAGATGGCCATCGACGGATGCAAACGAGAATCTCAGCCCGTGCGTGTAGCTCGCTGCCTCACCGACGTCCAGGCGGGAGCCGCGGAGCGTCAGACCGTACAAGCCGTTGGAGAAAATCTGTGGCTGCGCGACGGGAAGAGACTTCCCGTTCAGCTCCACGCGCTCCAGCTTTCCGCCCTCCGCGAATTCCATTGACAGAGCCAAAGGCGGTTCGTCTTCCAGTTCGACTTGCCCCAGCCAGAGTCCCTCCAGAGGTGCGATTTGCCCGGCGTCGTCTGCGGCGAAGAGTCGAGGCTGGAATTCTCGCAGCATGCGCACGGCGGGATACCAGGAATCGCCACCTGCGTTCATCAGGAATACAACCGCAACCCCGGTACGCGGCACGAACATCAATCGCGCGGATACGCCGGGCATTCCACCGCTGTGGTGAACGATGGTCTCGCCGTCCTTGTTCCATACCGAGAAGCCAAGTCCGTAGCTGTCCTCCTCCTCCGACCTCGGCCACATTTGGGATGCCCCGGTCGATGAAACGATGCTACGGGCGTCGCTCGGCGACATTAACGCATCGGCAAAGTTCAGCAGGTCTGTCGCCGTGGCGAATACCGCTGATGCTCCGCGATGATCGAAATCGTAGAAGGGCACCGGCTCATCGAAGTGTCGGTAGCGCTCGGCAACCGGACCTCGCGCCTGTTGCTCCGGCGGTACGAATGCCCCGCTCATGCCGGATCGAGAGAAGACCTGGTCACGCAGGAACGATGAATAGTCTTGTTCGGATACGTGTTCGACGATGCGCTCGAGTATCCCGTAGCCGATGTTCGAGTAGTCGAACACCGTTCCCGGGCTGAGCATGGCGCGACCGTATCGCCGAATGAACTGGTCTTCCGGAAGTCGCGTCTGTCGATCGGTGTAGTAGAACTTGTAGTGTCGCGGCAGACCGCCGGTGTGATTGAGCAACATGCGAACGGTGACATCGTCACCGTCACCGTAACTCGATTTCAGCGGCGAAGGCAGATAGCGATTGGCCGGCGCGTCGAGCTCGATGTGGCCCTGTTCGACCAGCCGCATGATCGCCGCCGCGGTGATCGGTTTTGTCACCGAGGCGATGGAGTAGGCGGTATCGATCGTGGCGAGCCGACGTTCGGCAACGTGCGCATGGCCGGACGCCCAGGCCCAGACGATCCTGCCGTCGATTGCCACGGCAGCCACGCCGGACGGCGCATTGCTCTCGACGATATGGTCCTGAAGATAGGCTTCGAGTTCGCGGTGTTCGCTGGCGTGGGCGACACCAAGAAACAGGGCGTAGACAAAGAACATCCGCATGCGTGTCTCCGACGAATCAGCGAACGCAGTGTAGCGGAGCGAATTGAACACGAGTGGCGAAAAACGCCATCAGAGGACGTATTTTGCTAATATTGGGCAGAATTGTGACGAAAAAAGGCGTTTCGTGGACCAGTTCGATCACGCGATTCTTCAGATCGTTCAGGAAGACAGCTCGCGAGGCTACGAGGCGATCGCCGAACAAGTGGGCCTCTCGGCCAGTGCCGTGCGGCGCAGGCTGGTCAACCTGAAAAGGTCGGGTGTCATCGTCGCTGAGCGCGCGATTGTCGATCCGTCCCGGATCGGCGTTACGCTGATTGTCTCGGTGACCCTGGCGAAAGAAGACACGCCCACTTACCGGCGTTTCAAGGTGAAGTTCGCGGGCGTCCCCGAGATCGCGCAGTGCTACATCGTCACGGGGCAGGCCGATTTCATTCTCGTGGCTCACTTGAGCAAGATGGAAGACTACGAGGCTTGGCTCGATGAGCACTTGCTGTGCGAGCCGGTAATCAAACGGGTCAAGACCAATGTTGTCTACAGCCGCGTCAAGTTCGAGACGGCCATATCGACGGGCCGAGCAACGGAGTCCTGAATTTGGCTCCAGGGCTGCCCGCCTGCACTGGTCACGCTCTCATGGCGATGCGAACATCGTCCTGTCGGCCGGGGAGGTTCGCGTCCGCACACGTCTCGCGCGGTGTTTTTGTCCGCGACGTCACGCCACGATTGGAGCGATCGCAACGTGAAGTACGACACCAGAATCGACGAGAGCATCCTGCGCTGTAGTAGCCAGCGCTTCAGAAAAGTGTCCGCGGTGGCCGCCAAGGTGCTGTTCATGACTGACGCCGATCTGGCGGACGTGACCGATCGGGATATTGGCGAACGGGTCAGGGCGCTCGTTGCCGAAGGTCGGCTGGAGTCCCGGGGCGACCTGAATGACATACGGTCGGGTGAGATTCGTCTGCCGGTCGAGGAATGAATCGCAACGGCGCCATCCGGACGCTCCTACCGGCTCTGGCGGCTCGTCGGCAACGTGCTAAAGTCGCGCCGTGACACTCGCAATACCAGATTTCTCCAACACTCGCCTCGTGGTCGTGGGCGACGTCATGCTCGACCAGTACCTGTTCGGCGCCACGAGTCGAATATCGCCTGAAGCGCCCGTACCGGTGGTGCACGTCCAGCGCACGGACGACCGGCCCGGCGGCGCGGCCAACGTGGCCGTGAACCTGGCGGCGCTCGGCGCTTCGACCGAGCTGATCGGGGTCGTCGGCCGGGACGCGCCGGCCGATTCGCTCGAGAATATCCTGTCGAAACAGGGCATCGGCTGCGAGTTCGAGCGCGTCGACGATCGACCGACGATCACCAAGACGCGCGTGCAGAGCCGCGGTCAGCAGCTCATCCGGCTCGACCGGGAGAACGCGTCGGCGCTGCCCGGCAGGGCACTCGTCGAGCGGCTGGCGGCGGCCATCGACGGCGCGGGGGCGGTCGTACTCTCGGACTACGGCAAGGGTGCGCTGGGCGACGTCCGCGCCATGATCGACGTCTGCCGCCAGGCCGGCGTGCCGGTCCTCGTCGACCCGAAGGGCAGCGATTTCTCGAAGTACAGAGGCGCTACGTTGATCACGCCGAACCAGTCCGAGTTCGAGACCGTCGCGGGCGTTGCGAGCGACGACGACGATCTCGTGCGCCGGGCGCGGCACATGCTCGACGATCTCGAACTCGCCGCGCTGCTCGTGACGCGCAGCGAGAAGGGCATGCTGCTCATCGAGCAGGACGCCGAACCCCTGTTCCTGTCCACGCAGGCGCGCGAGGTTTTCGACGTAACGGGCGCCGGCGATACCGTGATCGCAACGCTCGCGGGCTCGCTCGCGGCGCGCGCCGACCTGCCGTCGGCGGCGGCGCTTGCCAACGTCGCGGCCGGGCTCGTCGTGCGCAAGATCGGTGTGGCGACTGTGACGCCGGCCGAGATTCGCATCGCATTGCACCAGCGCGGCCAGGGCGGCCGCGACCTGGTCGGATCCGACGAGCTCGTCGACATCGTGCGCGATGCCCGCGAGCGCGGCGAGCGCATCGTCATGACCAACGGCTGCTTCGATATCCTGCACGCCGGCCACGTCACCTACCTCGAGGAGGCCAAGAGCCTGGGTGATCGCCTGATCGTCGCCGTGAATGACGATGCGTCGGTCAAGCGGCTCAAGGGCGCGTCGCGGCCCGTCAACGCGCTCGAAGACCGCATGCTCGTGCTGGCAGGACTCGCCGCGGTCGACTGGGTGGTGCCGTTCGCCGACGACACGCCCGCGGCGCTGATCGAGTCGGTCATGCCCGACGTGCTCGTCAAGGGCGGCGACTACGCGCCCGAGGAAATCGCGGGCGGCAAGGCCGTGCTCGAGAACGGCGGCGAAGTCAGGGTGCTCAGATTTCGCGACGGGCACTCGACGACCAAGATCATCGAACGGCTCAAAGCGTAGACGCAATCGTGTCTGTCCCTAGTGTCTGTCCTAGTGTCCTGTCCGGCTAATTCGTTGAACAAGTCGCCGCGGCTGGCGACCTCCGTACGCGTGCGTGGGCCATGCGCTTCCTCTACAACCTGCTGACCTATCTGTTGTTCGTGCCGTATGCGGGCTACTGGCTGTTCCGCGCCGCGGTGAACCCGGTATACCGGCCCAAGACCCTGCAGCGCTTCGGCGCCGGCTACCCGAGGCTGGACAGGCCGATCTGGGTGCACGCCGTCTCGGTCGGCGAGGTCGTCGCGGCCGCGCCGCTCGTGCGCGCGCTCGCGCGCGAGTATCCGGACAGGCAGATGATCGTCACGACCGTAACGCCGACCGGCGCGGCGCGGGTCGAGGCGCTGTTCGGCGATTCGGTGCATCACGCCTACATACCGTTCGAGTTTCCGCATGCCGTGTGGCGGTTTTTCGCGCGCGTCAACCCGGCCATCGCACTCATCGTCGAGACCGAGATATGGCCGAACCTCTACTCGGGCTGCGGGCGCCGCGGCATTCCGCTGGTACTGGTCAGCGCGCGGATATCGCCCAAGTCGGTCAGGAACTACCGCAAGCTCTTGCCGCTGTTTCGCGAGACGCTGTCGCACGGCATCGTCATCGCGGCCCAGAGCCAGATCGATGCGGACCGGTTTCTGTCGCTGGGTGCGAGTCCCCAAAGAACGCGTGTGACTGGCAACATCAAATTCGACATCGAGCTGCCGCCAGACATCATCGAGCGCGGCGAGGCGCTGCGCCGCGACACGTTCGGCGAGCGGCCAGTGTGGATCGCCGCGAGCACGCACGACGGCGAGGAAACCACCGTGCTCGATGCGCACGAGCGGCTGCTCGATCGCCGACCCGACCTGTTGCTGGTACTCGTGCCGAGGCACCCGGAGCGATTCGCGGCCGTCCGCGAGACCATCGGGCGGCGCGGACTCGCCGCCGTCTCACGAACGGAAGACCGCCCTGCCGAGGCGGGCACGGCCGTGTATTTGGGCGATACGATGGGGGAGGTGCCGCTGTTCTATTCGGCCAGTGACGTGGCCTTCGTCGGCGGCAGCCTCGTGCCGGTCGGTGGCCACAATCTGCTCGAGCCCGCGGCGCTCGGCCGCCCGATCGTCACCGGGCCTCACCTGTACAACGCGCAGGAGATCGCCGATCGATTCATCGCCGAGGAGGCCTGCCGGATCGTGACGAACGCAGCCGAACTCGAGGGCAGCGTCGCCGCGCTGCTCGACGACGCGTCGCTCGGTGAGACGTTGGGGGAAAACGCCCGAACGCTAGTCCAGAACAACCGCGGCGCGCTCGAGCGTCTGCTCGAACTCGTGCGGCCGCTGATCGGTCGGCCTCATTCCTGGCCCGCATCGGCGACCGATGCGGGCTGACCTACGTGTGTCCTGGTGTCCTGAGTCACGCGAACTCATGACGCAGGACACTAGCTCCGGTTGTTGCCGCCGCTCGCGGCCGCTTCTTCCGAGGCGCGCTCCTCCGGCGTTCCACGATCCTCGAGAAACGGCTCGAGGCGCTCGAGGTCCTGGACTTCGAGCGTGCCGGCCGCCTGCTTCAGGCGCATGACGTTCAGCACGTAGTCGTAGCGGCTCTGGTAGTAGTTGGTGATGGCTTCGTAGAGCTGGAACTGGGCGTTCAATACCTCGACGATCGTTCGCGTGCCGACGTCATAGCCGGCCTGGGTCGCCTGCAGCGCAGTCTGATTGGACTCGACGGCGCGAGCGAGGGCGGACACGCGGCTCATTTCCGCGAGCACGCCGAGGTAGGCATCGACGGTCTGGCGTTCGGTCTCGCGCGTAACCCGATGCAGGACCTCGCGCGAGGCGCGGTGCAGGTATACCGCTTCCTTGACCCGCGAAGATACGGCGCCGCCTGCGAACAGCGGGATATTGAACTCGATGCCAATGCTGTCCGAGTCGAAGTCCGAGTTCGCCGGCAGCGGACCGAGCCCGTTGAACGTGTCTTGGTCCGATGTCACCTCGCGATTGCCCGTCGATGCGACCAGGTCGATCGTCGGGTAGTGTCCCGTGCGGCGCAGGGAAATCTCGTCGCGCGCGAGCTTCTCGTCGATTCGACTGGAGACCAGCGTGAGATTCTGCCCGAGCGCCAGGTCCACCCACTCCTGCTGGTTGTTGGGCGCCGGTTCCTGCAGCGGCAGCTCTTCGCTCGGTGCCTGCAGATCGCTGACGTACTCGCCCGTGATTTCGCGCAGGAACTGTTCGGCGGTGGCGAGCACGCGCTTGGCCGCGATCTCGTCGGCAATGGCCGAGTCGTAGCGCGCCTGAGATTCCTGCACGTCCGTAATCGCAATGAGCCCGACCTCGAAACGCTGTTTGGCCTGCTCGAGCTGGCGAGCGATCGCACGCCGGTTCGCCATGTTCGCGGCGAGCCGGTCCTCGGCAGCGAGAACGTCGAAATACCTCTGCGTAACGCGCACAATCAGGTCCTGCTGTGCCGCCTCGCGGTCCGCTTCGGCCCGGGCGACCTGCTTGTCGGCTCGCTTCAGTCCCACGATCTGGTCCCAGCGAAACAGCGTCTGGCGCAGCGTGAACTGCCAGTCCGTCGTTTCGGCGTCGGTCAGTACCTGGAAAGGGAACGGTACGATCACCAGTTCGCCCGTCGTCGGATCCGGAATCGCCGTGTTCTGCACGCCGGAGCCGTCGGTCTCAGACTCCGTGTAGCTGCCGCCAAAGCCGATCTGCGGGAACAGGACGCCGCGTGCCTGCGGTTCGGCCTCGAGGGCCGCGAGCCGGCGCGCCTCCGCTTCGAAGATGCGCGGGTCGCTCTGCAGCGCCTGCTGGTAGACCTCGAGCAGGGAGGCGGCCTTGACCGGCTGTGCCCAGGCGCTTGCGAGGATACTTAAGGCAATGATTCTAATCACATTTTTCATGCTACTCGAGTTCCGCTAGATGTCGGCCCCGGGGACCGTTGGGGAGGTGTTATAGTCAACTATATCACTAACTCAGTGATGGCGAGAACCCCCAAAAAATCCCGCCATCGAGCCCTCCGACTCGATACTGACATCTACTAGATGCAGCAGGTTCCCATGTGGTTTCGCCGATACAGAAATTTCCCGAGCGCGTATCCCTCACCCGCTGGCCGCTCAGAATTCGAATTGCGGCGGCAGCGCCCCGTTGACGAGCGGCTTCAAGTCGGTTTCGAACAGGCTTTCGCCGCGCCACTCGCTGTCGTTCGCGCGGACCACACGCCGCGCGTCCATGACCGGGCTGTCGCCTACAACGATGAACAGCCGGCCGCCGGGCTTGAGTGCGTCGACGAACCGGGGGTCGAAACGCTGCAGCGAGCCGGTTACGGCGATCGCGTCGAACGGGCCCTCGGGCAGCTGCCGGGTCGCATCCATCTCGTCGAGCGTGACGTTATCCAGGCCCAGCGACGCGAGCCGGCGCCCGGCCGTCGACAGGAAGTCGGTGTGGATGTCGATGCTCGTGACGTTTCGCGCAAGCCGCGCAAGGCAGGCCGTCAGGAACCCCGAGCCCGTGCCTACCTCGAGCACCAGCTCCGAACCGACGAGTTTCAGCGCCTGCAGGATGCGGCCCTCGACCGTTGGCGTCAGCATCGATTCGCCGTGGCCGATCGGAATTTCGGTATCCGCGAACGCCAGTGCGTCGTAGCGGGACGGCACGAATCGCTCCCGGGGCATGACGGTCATGACCCGCAGCACGTCTTCATCGAACACGTCCCAGGCGCGAACCTGTTGTTCGACCATCTTCTCGCGGGCGCTGTCGAAGTTCATCTCGAGAGACTCTGATTGTTCTGAACGGAGGGCGGGCAAAAAGGATACGGTTGAGCCAGTGTCCTGTCGTGCCATCGGGCGCGGCCACGGCCTCTGGAATTATGGTGAATCAAGCAAGCGTACCTCGGCGGCTGGGATATCCTAAGCCGTGCCAAACAGTCCGGGGTGGTTTCCTTACCTCGCGCCTCCGTTGGGGAGGTGCCAAAAGGGCTCATAATAATAACAAATGATCGATACACGGCAGCAACCGGGAAAGCACTTTGATGGCGTCGATTGAATCGCTGGCGCTGCCGCTTGCGATCGGCCTCGCCATCCTTCTCGTCGGCGCCGTCGCTGTCGCCTACCGGCTGTGGCGGCGACGGCAGTCCGACATCCGCCGGGCGAAGCGCCTGAACGAAGAACTGTTCGCGGTCTCCGGCGACGCATCCGTCGGCCGGCGGCTTCCCGTGCCCGACGATCCGGACGAGGCCGTCCTCGCCAAGTTGATCAACCGACTGTTCGACGCGCTCGAGGAGCGGGACCAGAAACTCGCAGGCGGCGATCGGCTGTTCCGCGATTTCTCGCGGACGCTGCCCGAAATCGTGCTGGTCCACGATGAGAAAATCCTCCTGGCCAACGAGTCGGCTGCCGGGCTGGTCGGGCTCGAGCCCGACCAGCTCAAGGGCCGCGAAGCCGTCGACCTCGTCAAACCGGCTTACCGGGCGCTGTTTCGCAAACACTTAAGTAAACGCATGGCGGGCGAAGACGTACCCCGCCGGCTCGAGATCCAGCTGATCAACGGCGGCGAGGGCGGACTGTGGGTCGAAGTCCAGAGCGCCAACGTCGAATTCCACGGCCAGCCGGCCATCCTGACGATCGCCCGCGACATCAGTCACCGCAAGAGCCTCGACGTGTCGCTGTCGCGCAGCAAGCGTCAGGCGCAGTACACGCTCGAGTCGATCTCGGAGGGAGTCATCACGACCGATAACGACGGCCGTATCGACTACATGAACCTGGCGGCCGAAGCGTTGATCGGCACGAGCCGCGATGCCGCCATCGGTCACCGCATCGGCGGGCTGTTCACGCTCGTCGACGATGCCGACCGGCGGCCGCTCGGCGACCCGGTCGAACGCTGCCTGTCGATGCGCCGCCGGGTCAACATGGGCCGACGTGCCGTGCTCGTGACCCCCGACGGCGAACACGAACACTCGGTGGAGATCACGGCGTCACCGATACGCGGTCCCGGCAACAGCATCTCCGGCAGCGTCGTCGTCTTCCACGACGTCTCCGAGCTGCGCGGCCTGACGCGCAAGATGAGCTACCAGGCGACCCACGATCCGCTGACCGGCCTCATCAACCGCCGCGAATTCGAGCGCCGCCTGGACGAAGCCATGGATGCCGCGCACGCTGAGGAGGCCGTGCACATGCTGTTCTACATGGACCTGGACCGCTTCAAGGCCGTCAACGACAGCTGCGGGCACATGGCCGGCGACAACATGCTGCGCGAGGTGGCGGCGCTGATAAAGGACCAGGTCCGCGACTCGGACTTCGTCGGCCGGCTCGGCGGCGACGAGTTCGGCGCCCTCCTGATCGGCTGTCCGATCGACAAGGCCCGGCAGATCGCCGCGGACATCGGCAACGCCGTCGACGAATACCGCTTCGTCTGGAAGAACAAGATATTCAACATCGGCATCTCGATCGGTCTTGTCGAGATAAGCCATACGAGCGGTTCGCTGCAGGACGTCATGAGCGCGGCCGATTCGGCCTGCTATGTCGCCAAGCAGGAGGGTCGCGGCCGCATACACGTCTACTCCGCCCGCGACGAAGCCGTCGCGCGCGAGCGCGGCGACATCCAGTGGCTCAGGAACCTGCAGGCGGCACTGCACGAGGACAGTTTCGAGCTGGCCGTGCAGCCGATCCTCGCGATGGGCGGTGGCATCGACACGGGTCCCGCGGTCGAGGTACTCATTCGGCTGCCCGACGAGAGCGGCCGAATCGCGGACACGGCGGAATTCCTGCGGCCCGCGGAGCGCTATCAGCTCATGCCGCAGATCGACCGCTGGGTCGTGAATGCGACGCTCGCGGCGATGGCGGGCGGCGAGATTCGCCTCGCGGCCGGCCGCAGCTGCGCGATCAATCTGTCCGGCCAGACGATGGCCGACGAAGGTTTCTTAAGTTTCGTCGTCGATGCGCTCGACCGCTCCGGCGTGTCGCCGTCCTCGGTCTGCTTCGAGGTGACCGAGCGTGCGATACTCGACAACGTCCAGCACGCACAGCGCTTCATAGAAGTGCTGCATGGCATTGGCTGCGAATTCTCGCTCGACGACTTCGGCTCGGGCTTGGGGTCGTTTTCGAGTCTCAAGCACCTGTCGATCGACTACCTCAAGATCGACGGAACCTACACGCGCAACCTGCCATCAGATCCGGTCAACCAGGAAATGGTGCTTGCGATGATCAAGCTCGCCCGTACGATGGAATTCCGGCTCGTGGCGGAACAGGTCGAGCATCAGGAAGACTTCGACTGGCTGCGCGAGAGCGGCATCGATTTCATTCAGGGCCATTTCGTCGATGCGCCCGTGACGCTCGGCGCCAGCATTTCCACGACCGGTACGCACCGCCTGCTGAACTCGTGATGGGCACGGCTGCTCGTCGTCTGGCGAAAACTCCGAAACTATCGTAGGAGCGGCTTCCAGCCGCGATCGGGCGCCAACATCGTGAACGGCTTATCGCGGCAAGATGCCGCTCCTACGGTAGGTATTGGAGCTCCTACATGAACTTCAGCAGGATGCCGCCGTACTGTACGAAGAACGGCACGAAGACGAGCGATAGAATGGCCGACAGCTTGATCAGGATATTCAAGCTTGGGCCGGACGTGTCTTTCAGCGGATCGCCCACCGTATCGCCAACCACCGCCGCCTTGTGATTTTCGGTGCCCTTGCCCCCGAGATTGCCGGCTTCGATGTACTTCTTTGCGTTGTCCCAGGCGCCGCCGGAGTTCGACGACGAGATCGCGAGAACGCCGCCGGCGACCAGCGAGCCGGCCAGCAGTCCGGCCGTAGCCTGGATGCCGAACAGGAACCCGGTGACGAGCGGTGCACCCATGATAAGGATGCCGGGCGCAACCATTTCACGAACGGCAGCCTGCGTCGAGATCGCGACGCACTGTGCGTAGTCGGGATCGCCGGTGCCTTCCATGATGCCCGGAATCTCGCGGAACTGACGCCGCACTTCCTCGATCATCTTGAAGGCGGCCGAGCCGACTGACTTCATCGTCATGGCCGTGAACAGCGCCGGCAGCACGGCACCGATGAACAGGCCGCTGAAGACCATCGGGTCTAGCAGGTTGATCGAGCCGAGCAGATCCGAGGTCGGGTCCTGTTCTTTTAAGAGAAGATCGGCACGGGTCAGGAACGCGGCGAACAGAGCGAGCGAGGTCAGAATGGCAGCGCCGATCGCGAAGCCCTTGCCGATGGCGGCCGTGGTGTTGCCGGCCGAGTCCAGGACGTCCGTGCGCTCTCGCACGTGTTCCGGCATGCCGGCCATCTCGGCGATGCCGCCGGCGTTGTCAGCCACCGGGCCGTAGGCGTCGATCGTCAGCGCGATGACCAGCGTGCCGAGCATGCCGAGCGAGGCGATGGCCACACCGTACATGCCGGCCAGCATCCACGGAATGTAGATGGCAAGACCGATCGCGAGATAAGGACCGACGGCGCTCTTGTAACCGAGTGCCAGTCCGAAAATGATGTTGGTCGCGGTGCCGGTCTGACAGGATTCGGCCACTTCGCGAACGGGGCTGTACGCGTCCGACGTGTAGTACTCGGTGAGCAGGCCCACGACGAGGCCGGCGATCAGTCCGGTCAGGAAGCACAGGTATACGCCCAGCGAGGTATATCCGACGCCGTTGATGACGAACTCCGCCGGCACCAGCATCTCGGTCACGAAGTACATGACGACGGCCATGACTGCGCTCGATATGATCAGCATGCGTTTCAGCGCCGGGCCCACCTGGGCTTCGGTGTTGACGCGGACCAGCAGAATCGTAAGCAGGCTGACCGGAATGCCGATTGCGGAGATGACGATCGGATACAGCAGCGCATCGACGTTGCCGCCGAAGGCAATCGCGCTGATGACCATGGCGGCGCAGGTGCTCTCGGCACAGGAGCCGAACAGGTCGGCGCCCATACCCGCGACGTCGCCGACGTTGTCGCCGACGTTGTCAGCGATAACGGCCGGGTTACGCGGATCGTCTTCCGGAATTCCCGCCTCGACCTTGCCAACGAGATCGGCGCCTACATCGGCTGCCTTCGTGAAGATGCCGCCGCCCACGCGTGCGAACAGCGCAATGGCGGAACCGCCGAGGCCGAAGCCGGCAATCACTTCCATCAATACGTGCGGTGGCAAGTCGTCAGGCAGCACATATTTGAGGCCCAGGTAGATCAGCAGCATGCCGAGCGAGGCCAGGCTGACCAGCGCGAAGCCCATGACGGCGCCGGAGTGCAGCGCGAGGTTGAACGCGCTGGAGAGCGACTGGTTGGCCGAAACCGTCGTGCGAGCGTTGCCCGCGGTCGCGATCTTCATGCCGATGAAGCCACTGGCGATCGAGATGATCGCACCGAAAACGAACGCGACGGCCGTGTAGATGCCTTCATTGACGTTTTCGGTGTGGTGATCATCGATCAGGAGGGCGATGACGATGCCGAACAAGACCATGAAGATGGCCATGAACTTGTATTCCTGCTTGAGGAACGCCATCGCTCCCTCGGCGATCGCCGCATGAATCTTGCGCAGTTTGCCGCGCGTGTCGGCGTCTTCGACACCCATATCGACCGCAACGCGGCTGACCGAGCGCGAGTAGTAAAAGGCCACAGCGAGTCCAAAAAGGGACAGGGCCAGGATAATCGCAACTGACATACTTTTTGTTACTCCGTCATTGTCGTCCTTAAGGGAGTGGGCGCGGCACACAGGGCTCTAAGGTGCAATGGGCTGCACCTCAAGCTTGAAGAACGCGTTCGGGATCCCCCCACAGAATGAAATCTGTCTTTTTGATGCTTGCCGACCGCACGGTTATCAGGACTATTCGTCCGCTTACCCGGTCACGAAAGCGCGCGCATCATACCACAAATTTCGTGCCCAGCCGGGGCTTCACCGAGACGTTTTTGAGCGTCGGGTATTTCGGTAAGCCTTTGACATATGGCGGATAATCTTCGCCCTTGATCAGGGGCTCCAGATACTGCCGGCAGGCCTTGGTGATGCCGAAGCCGTCCTTGCGGATGTAGCGTTTCGGCACCATCTTTTCCTTGTTGGCGATGCGGGACAGCGGCGCCGACTCGATCGTCCAGCGGTATGGAGAGTCGGAGGTGCGCTTGATGACGGGCATGACGGCCGTCTTGCCGGCGATTGCGAGTTTGACGGCCTCCTTGCCCACCGCGTAGGCCTGCTTGAGGTCCGTCGCCGAGGCGATGTGCCGGGCCGAACGCTGCAGGTAGTCGGCGATTGCGTAGTGATACTTGTAGCCCAGATTGTCCCTGACCATCTGTGCGACGACCGATGCGACGCCGCCGAGCTGGGCGTGGCCGAAGGCGTCGCGCGTGCCGGCTTCCGCGAGGAAGCGGCCGTCCTTGTACGCCGCGCCCTCGCTGACGACGATGACGCAGTATTCGTAGGCTTCCACGCACTGCCTGACCCGTTTGAGGAACGCCTTCTGGTCGAACGGTACTTCGGGGAACAGGATGATATGCGGCGGCTCGCCGGCACCCTCGCCCGCGAGGCCGCCCGCGGCCGCGATCCAGCCGGCGTGTCTGCCCATGACCTCGAGGATGAACACCTTGGTGGACGTCTTCGCCATCGAGGCGACGTCGCAGGCGGCCTCGCGCGTCGACACGGCAACGTACTTTGCGACCGAGCCGAAGCCCGGACAGCAGTCCGTGACCGGTAGGTCGTTGTCGACGGTCTTGGGAATGCCGAGGCAGGTCACGGGGAATCCCATTTTGCGCGAGATCTGCGATACCTTGTGCGCCGTGTCCATCGAGTCGTTGCCGCCGTTGTAAAAGAAGTAGCCGATATCGTGTGCCCGGAAGACTTCGACGAGCCGCTCGTACTCGGCACGGTTTTCCTCGATGCCCTTGAGCTTGTAGCGCGCGGAGCCGAAGGCGCCGCCCGGCATGTTCCTCAAGGCCGCGATGGTCGCGGCCGACTCGCGGTTCGTGTCGATCATGTCTTCGGTCAATGCGCCGATGATGCCGTTGCGGCCGGCATACACGCTGGCGATCTGCTTCGGGTACTTCCGCGCGGTCTCGATGACGCCGCTGGCCGACGTATTGATCACGGCAGTCACGCCACCGGACTGGGCGTAGAACGCATTCATGGCAGGCATGGACAGCTCTCCTGGCTGGTTTTTTGTCGGGGTCGAGTCTGGCTCGGCACGCCGGAGGACTGCTCGGCATTGCCGCGGTCAGAGCATAGCGAATACGCCGGCAGGCTTCACGGGCCATCACCGATCCGCGGCCGGCGGCGCGAGACGGTCAGCCTTCCGAGGTGCAGGTTTGACCTCCGTGACTATTGTGGGTAGCTTACGTCGCCCCGACCGGTCACCCCGCCGGCGGGCTCAGGTTTCCCAAGGGGAGTAATCGAGAATCGAGCAATGCGAATCGTTCTGCTGGGAGCGCCGGGTTCGGGCAAGGGAACCCAGGCCAAGATACTTTGCGAAGCCAGGGGCATCCCGCACATCTCGACGGGCGACATGCTTCGCGCCGCCGTTGCCGAGGGCACCCGCTTCGGACAGAAGGCCAAAGCCATCATGGATGCCGGCAACCTGGTTCCCGACGACGTCATGCTCGGGATCATAGCCGAGCGCCTCGCGGCGCCCGATGCAGCCGACGGCTTCATACTCGACGGCTTCCCGCGGACCCGGCAACAGGCTGCCGACCTCGATGAACTGCTCGACCAGCTCGGCGTTCCGCTCGATGCGGCCATTCTCATGAACGTCGATTTCGACGTGCTGATGAAGCGCCTGACGGGCCGCCGGACCTGCTCCAAGAGCGGCCAGCTGCTCAACGTGTACTACTCGTCGCAGTCGGACATCGATGCCGTGGCCGAGCGCGGCGGCGAGCTGTTGCAGCGCGAGGACGACAACGAGGAGACGATCGAGAATCGCCTGAATGTCTACCGCGAGCAGACCGAGCCCGTGATCGATTTCTACAGGAAACGCGGCAATCTCACGAACGTCGACGCCGCGGGCTCCATTGACGAGGTCAATGCGCGACTCGTGAGCGCCCTCGGGTAGCCGCTAAATCAGCGACAGCAAATCATCGCCGACCAGTTCCCGGCGCCAGCCCGCCAGCACCTTCGATTCCCGGCCCTCATTCGTCAATATCGCGGTCAGGTCCTTGCGCGAGGCAATCGTTTCCGCGGCAACGCCCAGGTCGTCCGCGCATTCCGAGACCCGCCTCTGCAGCGCCTTGAGCTGTTGCTTCTGCGCCTCCGTGGGCGCGGCCGGCGGTTGGTAGTCGTGGCTGTCGTCGTCGGCGCCCTCGATCGCAGCGAGTATGGCCTTGCCCGAGCGTTTGACGACTTTGTCGGGCAACTCGTCGACTCGTCCCAGTTCGCGCAGGTTGCCCGGGGCCTTGAATGCGATGTCGATCAGCACATTGTCGCGCAGGATCCACTGCCGAGGCCGATCGAGGCGTACGGCCTCCTGTTCGCGCCAACCGGCGAGCCGCGCCGCCACGGCGCGCCGCCGGCCGCGCAGGTTGCGCGCGCCTTTCAGCCGCTCCACGGCCCGGCTTGCGTCGACCTCGTACAGGGCCGAGTCCAGCAGCTCGGCCGAGTCGGCTTTGGCCCACTGCAAACGACCCTTGGCGTCGAGCCTTTCGGACAAGACGTCGCGGGCCTCGAGCAGGTATTCGACGTCCTCCGCGGCGTACTCGAGTAGCTCCCTCGGCAGCGGCCGCCGCGACCAGTCGGCGCGTGTATGCGATTTCGGCAGTTTGACATCGAACAGCGCTTCCACGAGTCCCGCGTAACCAATCTGCGTCTGAAAGCCCAGCAGGCCCGCAGCGACCTGCGTGTCGAACAGCGCATCGGGCATGCGTCCCGACGCCTGGTAGATCACCTCGATGTCCTGGCGGGCCGAATGGATGACCCAGGTCCGCGCGCAGAGGATCGTCCAGAAGTCCGCGAGGTCGTCGCCCGCCAGCGGGTCCACGCAGTAGATCTCGTCGGGCGTCGCGAGCTGCACGAGGCATAGCTGAGCGAAGTAGGTACGTTCGCGCATGAACTCGGTATCCACGGCGACCGGGTCGTGCGATTCAATGCGGGAACTTAGGTGATCGGGGCGATCGACGGTCATGAGCGCGGGCATGCCGGGAGGTTAACATGCGATCATTGACACATGGTCACACTGATCCAAACGCTGCTGGACATTACGCTGTTGCGCAAGGGTCCCGAGGCGATTCCGGCCTCCTGGTTCCTGTTCGGCGTAACCGTCCTGTTGCGCACCTTCGCGGTGATTCTGCTCGTCGTCGCCATCGAGCAGTTCACGCTCAAGTCGGTGCGACTCGACCTGGTCGTCTGGCTCGTCGGGCTGCTGTGCTTCGGTACCGTGCTGGTCATGGCGGGGAAACGCGAGCGGCTGGCGCCGACCATGACGGCGCTGGTCGGTATCGGCGCTATTGTCACCTTTGCGATGCTGGTCGTGACCGTCGTCGGCGGTGCGCTGTTCGCGGACCAACCCGTCGCAACGGTCGCCCAGCTCGTGCTGCTCTGGTCGGTGATCGTCAAAGGCCATATCATGGCGCGCGCGACCGGCTGGCACTGGTATGCCGGCCTGCTGATTTCGCTGGGCGTGCTGCTGTTGCAGCTGATCGCGGGCCAGCAGTGACACCCGGGAGACACTGAGCGGGCATGCACGTACACATCCTAGGCATCTGCGGCACGTTCATGGGCGGCGTCGCGGCCCTCGCCGTCAAGGCCGGCCACAGGGTTACCGGCTGCGACGATAACGTCTATCCGCCGATGAGCACGCAGCTCAGGAACCTGGGCGTCGACATCCATGAGGGTTTCGATGCGGAGCAGCTCGACAAGGCTCCGGACTGCGTCGTCGTCGGCAATGTCATGAGCCGCGGCAGCCCGGTCGTCGAGGCGATGCTCGAGCGCGACATGCCCTACCAGTCGGGCCCGCAGTGGCTGGCCGAACACGTCCTGCGCGGCCGCCATGTGTTCGCAATTTCCGGCACGCACGGCAAGACGACGACGGCGAGCCTGCTTGCCTGGATACTCGACGATGCCGGCATGAAGCCCGGGTTCCTGATCGGCGGCGTGCCGGCCAACTTCGGTGTCTCGGCCCGCTACGGCGAAGGCGCACCGTTCGTCGTCGAGGCGGACGAGTACGACACGGCGTTCTTCGACAAGCGCGCGAAGTTCGTTCACTACCGGCCGCGTACGCTGGTCCTCAACAATCTCGAGTACGACCACGCCGACATCTACGCGGATCTCGACGCGATCAAGTGGCAATTTCACCAGCTCATTCGGACCGTGCCCGGCAACGGCCGGATTTTCATGAACGGCGCCGACGAGAACCTGCGCGCATTGCTGGAGATGGGCTGCTGGACGCCGGTCGAGCGATTCGGGCTCGACGAATCCCACGACTGGCAGGGCACGTACACGGATGCGGTCGAGCGTACGCTCGAGATTCGCGACCCGAAAAATCGTCGCGCGGATACCCGCTGGCAGCTGGGCGGCCGGCACAACCTCGAGAATGCCGTCGCGGCCGTAGCGGCCGCCGTGAGGGCGGGCGTGAGCGTCGATCGCGCGGTCAGCGCACTGTCACGCTTCGACGGCGTCAAGCGGCGCATGGAACGGACGGCCACCGTGGCCGACATCGCGATCTACGACGATTTCGCGCATCATCCGACCGCGATCCAGAGGACCATCGAGGCGATGCGCCGGCGTCACCCGGGGCAGCGGATCATGGTCGCCGTCGAGCCGCGCTCGAATACGATGAAGCTGGGCGTCCACAACGACGAATTCGCCGCGTCTCTGGCCGGCGCCGACCACGTCTATCTCTATCGTCCCGCCGACATGGGCGCGGACTTCGACCTGGCGCTCGAGCCGCTGGGCGATAAAATCGATGTATTCTCGGACTACGACCAGCTCGTCAACGGTCTGGCGACAGGCGTCGCCACGGGCGACCGGGTCGTGTTCATGAGCAACGGCGGCTTCGGCGGGGCGCGCCAGACGCTGACCGCCGTCCTGCAGAGAACGCGGAGCCGCTGAGCTCCGTCCGGAGAGCGCATGAGAGTACCGCTGTTTCCGTTGAATACCGTCCTGTTTCCGGGTGGCCCGCTGCCGCTCAGAATCTTCGAGGCGCGCTATGTCGACATGATTAGCGAACGGATGCGCAGCGAGGGACCGTTCGGCGTCCTCTTGATCAGGGAGGGCAAGGAAGCGCAGGGGCCCGCGTCGACGGTCGACGTCGGCACCCTGGCGCGCATCACGGACTTCTACCAGGGTAGCGACGGGCTGCTCGGCGTCACGGCGATCGGCGACCAACGGTTTCGGCTCAAGTCTGCCCAGCTCGAGGCCGACGGGCTCAATGTCGGTGACATCGAACTGCTGCCGGACGATCCGGAGATTGCGGTGCCCGACGCCTACCGCGGCGTCGCCGACATCCTGGAGGGCGTGCTCGACGACCTCGGACGCCTGTATGAATCGCTGCCTCGACGCTACGAAGATGCCGGCTGGCTCAGCTACCGCTTCGTCGAGATTCTGCCCATCGACCTCGAGCAAAAGCAGATCTGCCTCGAGATGAGCGATCCGCTCGAACGGCTCAAGCTCGTCGTCGAGCTGCTCGAAAGCGTCAAGGGGCCCGGCCGCGAGGCGTCCTGAGCCCGCGAATCGGTGACGGATTCGGGCTGGCTCAGATGCGGCTCAGGACCGTCTTCGCCGCTTCGAGGGTCTGGTCGATTTCGGCGTCGCCGTGCTGGGCCGAAACGAAGCCCGCCTCGAAAGCCGACGGTGCGAGGTAAACGCCTTCGTCCAGCATGCCGTGGAAGAACGCGCGGAAGCGGTCGATATCGGCGCCGGCGACCTCATCGAAGCTCTGCACCGGGTCCGCATCCGTGAACACGAAGCCGAACATGCCGCCCTCGCAGTCGACGGTCATGGGAATGCCCGCGCTGTCGGCCGCAGCCTTCAGGCCCTCGGCGAGCCGCCGGGTTTGCGCACCGAGCCGGTCGTAAAAGCCGTCGACATCGATGTTGTCCAGTGTAGCGAGGCCCGCAGCCATCGCCACCGGATTGCCCGACAGCGTGCCCGCCTGGTAGACGGGTCCTTCCGGCGCGATGCTCGACATGACGTCCGCGCGTCCGCCAAAGGCCGCCGCCGGCATGCCGCCGCCGACGATCTTGCCGAGCGTCGTCAGGTCGGGCTCGATGCCGAACACTTCCTGCGCGCCGCCCCTGGCGACACGGAAGCCCGTCATGACCTCGTCGAAGATCAGCAGTGCGCCCGCCCCGGAGCATTCGTCTCTTAGCGTCTCCAGGAAACCGGGCGCGGGCCGCACGAAATTCATGTTGCCCGCGACGGGTTCGACGATGACGCAGGCGATCTCGTCGCCCAGCTCCGAGAATGCCGCGCGGACCTCGTCGGCGTCATTGAAGGTCAGCGTGATCGTGTGCTCGGCGAGCCCCGCCGGGACGCCGGGCGAACTCGGCACGCCGAGCGTCAGCGCGCCCGACCCGGCCTTGATGAGCAGCGAGTCGGAATGACCGTGATAGCAACCTTCGAACTTGATGATCTTGTCGCGCCCGGTGTGGCCTCTCGCCAGGCGGATGGCGCTCATCGTTGCCTCCGTGCCCGAGCTGACCATGCGGATCTTTTCGATCGACGGTACGAGTTTGCGCACCTTCCGCGCCATCCGGGTCTCGAGAACGCAGGGCGCCCCGAAGCTCAGGCTGTTTCGGGCCGTGGAAGCGACCGCTTCGATGACGGCCGGATGGGCGTGGCCGAGGATCATGGGTCCCCATGAGCCGATGTAGTCGATCAGCTTACGGCCATCCTCGGTTTCGAGCCACGCGCCCCTGGCGCTCTTGAAGAAGATCGGCTCGCCGCCGACGCCGGCGAACGCCCGGACCGGCGAGTTTACGCCGCCCGCGATGACCTCACGGGCATCATCGAAGAGATTCATGCATCTGGCCTATGTCGATTCCACGGGCGGATAGTAACGCGGGCACGCCTTCGTCCCCAACAAGATGCAGCGCGCCGACCACGACGAGGTAGTCGTGCTTCTCGTCGAGCAGGTCGACGATCGTTTCCGTCCAGCGGCGATTCCGGTCGACGACGATGGTCTCATAGAGTTCGCGAGACTCGGCCATCTCATCGAGCATCGTCGCTTCGAGGAAGCCGACGTCGCCGTGCCGCCAGGCGCGCACCATGTCGTCCATCATCGCCTCGACCTCGGCCCCCTCGGCGAGCGTCCGCATCAAAAGCTCGGTCTGCGCCGCGAGCGTCAGGCCGTCGAGGAACGCAAGTTGCTCTTCGATGGTCTCGAAGCCCTCGATGCGTTTGCCGTCCTGCGACGCCTGCATGGCCATGTGCATCTCGATGCCGTACAGCGGATTGAAACCGATCCTCAACAGCACCATTTGCTCGAGCGTCACGGCGGCCAGCCAGGGCTCCGTCTTGCTGAGCAAATCGAGCGGCAGGTCCATCTCATCGGCCAGCCGGCTCGCCTCGGCGTACTTCTCGACGCCAACGAGCGACTCGAGCGATTCGTCGCCCCGGATGAGGCCCAGGCGATTACTCGCCGCCTGCACGTCGGCCGGGTTCAGGTCGTCCATGTCGAGTTCCATGTACAGGAACTCGGCATCCTCGTAGGCGGCCTCGATGACGGCCGGCAGCGGGTGATCCTCGCGCCTCAAAAGGTGCACGGAGCCGAGCAGGTAGACGACGTTGTCGCGGCCCTCGGCCTTCCACATCGAGACGGGATGCGTTTCCGCGGCGGCCGAGGACGACAGCAGGGCCCAGGCGAGCATCGGTGCAAGTGAACGCAGGCTCATATCCACACCAGTGTCGTGTCGAAGCGGCCGTCGGGCTTGAGCTCGATCCGCCGGTACGCCGGTGGCCGATCGTCGACCGCGAATTCGTCGCTCATCGGCTTGAATTGCCGGCAGGTCGACGGGGTGCCGATGACCTGCAGATCGCCATGGCGTTTGTCGTAGGCCTGGTGGACATGCCCGAACAGGACGGCACGGGTCTTGGAGTTACCGGCAAGGCGCTCGAGCACGGCGTCGGCCGCTTCCATGCCCACCGAGTCGAGCCAGCGGCTGCCCACATCCACGGGCGCGTGGTGCATGAACACCAGGGCATGTTGCGGCTCGGCAGCCGCAAGCGCCGCCTCGAGGCGCTCGAACTCCGCGTCGGCGATGGCGCCGCTCGCGAGGCCTTCGACGCGCGTGTCGACGCCGGCGAGTATCCAGTCGTCCTGTGCGGCAATCGACGTGATCTGGAAGGGCGGGCGTGGCAACGTCTCCTCCATCAGCGCAGGAACGTCGTGGTTACCGGGCACGACGTGCACCGGAAGCTCGAGCGCGCCGAGTTGCGCGGCGAAGCGCCGGTAGGCGCCTTCGGAATCGTCCTGGACGAGGTCGCCCGTGGCGATGACGAGGTCGGCCGTCCAGTCGGCGTCGCGGTAGTGATCGAGGACGCGTGCGAGGGATTCCGCCGTGACCACGCCGCGGAGCTCGCCGTCCGCGTCGGCGAACAGGTGCGGGTCCGTCAAATGCAGGACCCGCACCGTCGTGTTCCCGCTGCTCGGGTGGGATACCGACAAATCAGTAGCGGTAGTGCTCTGACTTGTACGGGCCGTCCTTGGCGACGCCGATGTATTCGGCCTGATCGTCCCGCAGCTCGGTCAGGTCGGCGCCGATCTTCTCCAGGTGCAGGCGGGCGACTTTCTCGTCCAGCCGCTTCGGCAGCACGTAGACCTTCTTCTCGTAGCGGTCGGCGTTCTGCCAGAGTTCGATCTGCGCGATGACCTGGTTCGTGAACGAGGCCGACATGACGAAACTCGGATGGCCCGTGGCACAGCCCAGGTTAACGAGCCGGCCCTCCGCGAGCAGGATGATGCGCTTGCCGTCCGGGAAGATGACGTGGTCGACCTGGGGCTTGATGTTGTCCCACTCGTATTGGCGAAGATGCGCGACGTCGATCTCGTTGTCGAAATGGCCGATGTTGCAGACGATGGCGTTGTTCTTCATCCGTTCCATCTGCTCGCCGGACACGATCTTGTAGTTGCCGGTCGCCGTGACGAGAATGTCGATCTGGTCGATGACGTCGTCGAGGCGGACGACACGGTAGCCTTCCATGGCCGCCTGCAGCGCGCAGATCGGATCGATCTCGGTCACCCAGACCGTGGCGCCGAGGCCGCGCAGCGACTGCGCCGAGCCCTTGCCGACGTCGCCGTAGCCGCAGACCACGGCGACCTTTCCGGCCACCATGACGTCGGTCGCGCGTTTGATCGAGTCGACGAGCGACTCGCGGCAGCCGTAGAGATTGTCGAACTTCGACTTCGTGACCGAATCGTTCACGTTGAAGCTCGGGCAGCCCAGCGTACCGTCCTTGGTCATCTCGTACAGGCGCTTGACGCCCGTCGTGGTTTCTTCGGACAGGCCGCGAATGCCCTTCAGCAGCTCGGGATACTTCTCGTGCACGAGCTGAGTCAGGTCGCCGCCGTCGTCGAGCAGCATGTTCGGCGTCCAGCCGTCGGGGCCGTGGACGGTCTGCTCGACGCACCACCAGTATTCCTCCTCGGTTTCGCCCTTCCAGGCGAACACAGGGATGCCGGCCGCCGCGATGGCAGCGGCGGCGTGGTCCTGGGTCGAGAAGATGTTGCATGACGACCAGCGAATGTCGGCGCCGAGCTCCGCGAGCGTCTCGATCAGCACGGCCGTCTGGATGGTCATGTGAAGGCAGCCCGTGATGCGCGCGCCGTCGAGGGGCTTCTGGCCCTTGTATTCCTCGCGCAGCGCCATGAGTCCGGGCATCTCGGTTTCGGCGATGGCGATTTCCTTGCGGCCGAACTCGGCCAGCGCAATGTCGGCGACCTTGTAGTCGGGTGAGTGTACGTCGTGAGCCTGACTGCTCATTGCTTGCTCCAGTGTGTAGAACCTATCTCAAATAGATCGTGATCGGTCGGCGGACCTGCCGCCGGCGGGGTCGTTCAGGCGGCCGCCGCACCCTTGAGCGCGTCGGCCTTGTCCGTCTTCTCCCACGGCAGCTCGATGTCATCGCGGCCGAAGTGCCCGTACGCCGCGGTCGGCTGATAGATCGGGCGGATCAGGTCGAGCATCTTGAGTATTCCGTACGGTCGAAGATCGAAGTTCTCGCGAATCAGCGCGGTCAGCTCGCCGTCCGAGACCTTGCCGGTGCCGAAAGTGTCGACGCTGATCGACGTCGGCTCGGCGACGCCGATGGCGTAGGAGAGCTGGATCTCGCAGCGGTCCGCCAGGCCGGCGGCGACGAGGTTCTTCGCCACGTAGCGAGCCGCATAGGCGGCGGAGCGGTCAACTTTCGACGGGTCCTTGCCCGAGAAGGCGCCGCCGCCGTGGCGGGCCGAGCCGCCGTAGGTGTCGACGATGATCTTGCGGCCGGTCAGGCCGCAGTCGCCCATCGGCCCGCCGATCTCGAAGCGACCGGTCGGATTGATGTGGTACTTCGTGTCCGCGCTCAGCCACTCATCCGGAAGGATCGGCTTGATGATTTCCTCGCGTACGCCCTCCTTGAGGTCCGACATCCTGACGTCCGCATGGTGCTGGGTGGACAGCACGACGGCATCGATCGCGGTCGGCTTGCCGTCCTCGTAGCGGAACGTCACCTGACTCTTTGCGTCGGGCCTGAGCCACGGCAGCGTGCCGTTCCTGCGGACTTCGGCCTGGCGCCTGACCAGCCGGTGCGAAAACGTGATCGGGGCCGGCATCAGCACATCCGTCTCGTTGGTCGCGTAGCCGAACATCAGGCCCTGGTCGCCGGCTCCCTGCGCCTCGGCGGACTCGCGATCGACTCCCTGGGCGATATCCGGCGACTGCTTGCCGATGGCGTTCAGGACGGCGCAGGAGTGGCCATCGAATCCCATGTCCGAGTCGTCGTAACCGATGTCGGTCACGGTGCGGCGCACGATTTCCTCGAAATCGACCCACGCGCTGGTCGTTATCTCGCCGGCCACGATGACCATGCCTGTCTTGACCAGCGTTTCGCAGGCGACTCGAGCGGCCGGATCTTCAGCCAGGATCGCGTCCAGGATGCCGTCCGAAATCTGGTCGGCAATCTTGTCGGGGTGTCCCTCGGAGACGGACTCCGAGGTGAACAGAAATGAGTCACTCATGAAGAATCTAAGGCCTTGGCTGCGTCGAAAGCCCGGTATTGTAACGCAATGCCCGGAGAATGAACCAAATCTGCCATCGCACTTGCAAATAGTTACCAAATTGGACACTGGCTTGCGACAGCCGACAAAAAGCCCGAAAATGCGCCGCGTCAATGCCCTGCCTTGGGCAGGCGCCTCACATTACAACGGGGCACGAACCCGGGATCCGGACGGCAAAATGTCACAACACCCATCCAGCGCCGGCGAGCCGGCGCGTCGAGACCTCGCGAACGCGATTCGCGCACTGAGTATGGACGCCGTGCAGTCGGCCAATTCCGGCCACCCCGGCGCGCCGATGGGTATGGCGGACATCGCCGAAGTGCTGTGGCGCGACTACCTCAAGCACAATCCGGCGAATCCCGAGTGGGTCGATCGCGATCGCTTCGTCTTGTCAAATGGTCACGGTTCGATGCTGCTCTACAGCCTGCTGCACCTGACGGGCTACGACCTGCCGATGGACGAGATTCGCAACTTTCGCCAGTTGGGATACCGTACGGCCGGCCACCCTGAATACGAGCCCGACCTCGGCGTGGAGACGACCACGGGCCCGCTGGGCCAGGGAATCACCAACGCCGTGGGCATGGCGCTCGCCGAGAAGAAGCTCGCCGCCGAATTCAACCGCGACGGACTGGCCATCGTCGACCATCGCACCTGGGTATTCCTGGGCGACGGTTGCCTGATGGAGGGTATTTCGCACGAGGCCTGTTCACTGGCCGGCACGCTCGAGCTCGGCAAGCTCGTCGCGTTTTACGACGACAACCGCATTTCGATCGACGGCGAGGTGGACGGCTGGTTCACGGACGACACGCCCGCGCGCTTCGAGGCCTACGGCTGGCACGTGCTGCGCGACGTGGACGGCCACGACAGCGCGGCCATAGCCAGGGCAATCGACGCCGCCACGGCCGAGACGGACAGACCCTCGTTGATCTGCTGCAAGACGGTCATCGGCTTCGGCGCGCCGAACAAGCAGGGCACGGCCGCCACGCACGGCGCGCCGCTCGGCGACGAGGAAGTGGCCGCGGCGCGCAGGGAGCTTGGCTGGACGGCCGCGCCGTTCGAGATTCCGGCCGATGTCGCGGCCGCCTGGGACGGCCGCGAGCGCGGGGCTTCGGAGGAGACAGCGTGGGGCGAGCTGTTCGCCCGTTATGCCGACGCGCACCCGGTGCTGGCCGCGGAGTTTGCACGGCGGACGGCCGGCAAGCTGCCCGGCGGCTGGGCCGAAGCCGCCGCGGACGCGATTGCCGGCATCGATGCGGCGGCCGAGTCGATGGCTACCCGTAAGGCGTCGCTGGTCGCCCTGGAAGCGTTCGCGCCGCTGCTGCCCGAGCTGCTCGGCGGCTCGGCCGACCTGACCGGATCCAACCTGACCAGGCATTCGGGCTCGGTGCCGATCACCGGCAACGATGCCGGCGGCAACTACGTGTATTACGGCGTGCGCGAGTTCGGCATGGCCGCGATGGGCAACGGCATGGCGTTGCACGGTGGCGTGATCCCGTACTCGGGCACGTTTCTGACCTTTTCCGACTACTCACGCAACGCGCTGCGCATGGCCGCGCTCATGAAGCTGCGCAACATTCTCGTCTTTACCCACGACTCGATCGGGCTCGGCGAGGACGGACCGACCCATCAGCCCATCGAACACATCGCGTCGCTCAGACTCATGCCGAACATGCGCGTCTGGCGGCCCTGCGACGCCGTCGAGACGGCCGTGGCCTGGCAGGCCGCGATCGAACGGACCGACGGCCCGACCAGCCTCGTGCTGACGCGCCAGGGGGTGCCGCACCAGTCGCGCGACGCCGATCAGCTCGCGGCGATCGCCCGCGGCGGCTACGTACTCGTCGACAGTGAGGCCACGCCCGACGTGATCCTGATCGCAACCGGCTCGGAGGTCGCGCTCGCGATGGCTGCCGCCGACTCGCTCGCGAACGACGGCATCGCTGTCCGCGTCGTCTCGATGCCCTGTGTCGAGGTCTTCGACGCACAGGACGCCGCGTATCGCGAAGCCGTGCTGCCGAAGTCGGTTACGGCGCGCGTCGCGGTCGAGGCCGGCGTCACGGGCGGCTGGTGGCGATTGGTTGGTAGCGCAGGCCGTGTCATCGGCATCGACCGATTCGGCGCGTCCGCGCCGGCCGGCGAGCTGTTCGAGCACTTCGGATTCACGGCGGCCAACGTGGCCGCCCGGGCCCGCGATGCGCTGGGCTGAACGAGCAATCAAGCACATTTTCGATTCACTCGGGCGCGGCTAGCGGCCCGACGATACGCAGGAGACCAGGATGAGCATCAAGATAGGCATCAACGGCTACGGCCGAATCGGGCGCAACGTCGTGCGGGCCATTCACGAACTCGGCCGCAGCGACGAATTCGAGGTGGTCGCGCTCAACGATCTCGGCGACGCGGAGACCAATGCACACCTCACGCGCCGCGATACAGCGCACGGGCCGTTCCCGGGGACCGTCGAAGTCGACGGCGACTCGATCGTCGTGAACGGCGATCGCATCAAGGTATTCGCCGAGCGCGATCCGGCGAAACTGCCGTGGGGCGACCTCGGCGTGGACGTCGTCTTCGAATGCACCGGCCTGTTCCGGACCCGAGAGGCGGCCGGCAAGCACATTGCGGGCGGAGCGAAGAAGGTCGTCATCTCGGCGCCCGGCGGCGCTGACGTCGACGCCACGATCGTCTACGGCGTCAACCACGATATTCTGAAAGCCGAGCACGAGGTGATCTCGAACGCTTCCTGCACGACCAACTGCCTCGCGCCGCTCGTGAAGCCTTTGCACGAAGCCATTGGCGTCGAGCACGGCATCATGACGACGATTCACGCCTATACGAACGACCAGGTTCTGACCGACGTGTTCCACAAGGACCTGCGCCGCGCCCGTTCGGCGACGATGTCGCAGATTCCCACCAAGACCGGCGCGGCGGCTGCCGTCGGCCTCGTGCTGCCGGAACTGAACGGCAAGCTCGACGGTTTCTCGATGCGCGTGCCGACGATCAACGTGTCCGCCGTGGACCTGACCTTCGTAGCCAAGCGTGAGACCTCGATCGACGAGATCAACTCGGTGCTCAAGGCGGCGAGCGAAGGGCCGCTCGAGGGCGTGCTGGCCTACAACGACGAACCGCTGGTATCGGTAGACTTCAATCACGACCCGGCGTCGTCGACCTACGACTCGACGCTGACCAAGGTGATCGATGGCACACTCGTCAAGGTGATCGCCTGGTACGACAACGAGTGGGGCTTCTCTTGCCGGATGCTCGACACGGCGAAGGTCCTCGTCAACGCGTAAACCGGAGCCAGCATCATGCCGATACTGCGTATGGCCGACGTCGACATCGCGGGCAAGCGCGTCCTGATCCGCGAGGACCTGAACGTGCCCGTCGCCGACGGGCACGTGACCAGCGATGCGCGTATTCGCGCTGCGCTGCCGACTATCCGGGAAGCGCTCGAGCGCGGCGCGACCGTAATGCTGATGTCGCACCTCGGTCGTCCCGTCGAGGGCGAACCCGATCCGCAGTATTCGCTTAAGCCCGTGGCGGAACACCTGTCGGGGCTGCTCGAGCGTGACGTGCCGCTGGTTCGTGACTGGATCGATGGCGTCGAGGTCGAGCCCGGCGGTGTCGTGCTGCTCGAGAACGTGCGTTTCCTCGCGGGCGAAAAGAAATGCGACGAGGCGCTCGCGAGGAAGATGGCGGCGCTGTGTGACGTGTTCGTCATGGACGCATTCGGTACCGCGCATCGCGCCCAGGCGAGCACTTACGGCGTGGCCGAGCATGCCGGCGTCGCCTGTGCGGGCCCGCTGCTTGCCCGCGAACTCGATGCGCTGGCGCAGGCGCTCGACAATCCGGCGCGGCCCATGGTGGCCATCGTCGGCGGATCGAAGGTGTCGACGAAGCTGACCGTGCTCGACGCGCTGGCCGACAAGGTGGATGTGCTGATCGTCGGCGGCGGTATCGCCAATACGTTCATCGCCGCTGCCGGCCATCCGGTCGGCAAGTCGCTGCACGAAGCCGACATGCTCGATACGGCAGCCAGTCTCAAGGCCGGCGGCGAGGGCAGGGCGACGATCCCGGTGCCCACCGACGTCGTCGTCGGCAGCGAGTTTTCCGCCGAGGCCAGCCCCGAGGTCAAGCCCGTGGATGCCGTCGGTGACGACGAGATGATCCTGGATATCGGCCCCGAGACCGCGCGGTCGTTTGCGGCGCTGCTCGAAAGCGCCGGCACGATCATCTGGAACGGCCCCGTTGGCGTGTTCGAGTTCGATGCGTTCGCGGCCGGCACCCGGGCAATCACGGATGCCATCGCCGCGAGCGACGCGTTTTCGGTCGCCGGCGGCGGAGACACGCTGGCCGCGATCGATAAATTCGGTGCGGCGGACAGGATCTCCTACATATCGACCGGCGGCGGCGCGTTCCTCGAGTTCGTCGAGGGTAAGACGCTGCCCGCGGTAGAAGTTCTCGAGCGGCGCGCGGCCGGGTAGACAGCCCGTGTCCGGGACGGGTCAGGCCGGTTGCGGCCAGGGGCCCGTAATCGCGACGGTCGTGCCCGGCTCCTGGATATTGACGAACAGCGTCTTGCCGTCGGGCGCGAAGCACACGCCGGCGAGTTCCGAGTCCGAATAGGCATTGTCCGCCAGCAGGTACTGGCTACCGTCCGGCCGGATGCCGACCAGGCTGCTCGCGGCCGGCGTCGTGTCCTCGCAGACGATCAGGTCGCCCCACGGCGCCATCGTCAGGTTGTCGGCGTTCCTGAGCAGCGTGTCCTCGGTCGACTCGGCGATCAGCGTGAGCGTGCCGGGTGCCCGGGTTTCCTCGTGCGTACCTTCGAATCGGCTCGGCGTATAGCGAAACACCTGGCCCAGGCGCGCCGCGCCGCCAATCGTGCACGTGAACACGATATCGCCGTCAGCGTTGCAGACGCCTTCGCCGCGCGCGAACGTCGCGGCTCCGTCCATGGCGCCGCGCAGCCTGAGATCGTTCTCGACCGGGTCCACGTCCTCGAGATCCATCCAGTCGACCTCGAGCGGCGCGTCGACGAAGACGTCCGCCCGCGCCGACCAGTTGTGTGTGCGCTGCGACGGCCGGCCGCGGATGGCGAGCGCCTGCAGCCGGCCGCCCCGGATCAGCTCGCCCGGCGCGTCGGGCAGGAAGCGGTAGAACAGGCTGTGGTGCCGGTCCTCGGTCAGGTAGACGATGCCCGTCGGCTCGTGGGTCGCCGTGCCTTCGTGTTCGAAGCGGCCCATCGCCTTGAGCGGTATCGGCTCGACGAGCCCTTCGCTGCGCGCGGCGACCTCGAATACGTAGCCGTGGCGCCGTTCGCGATAGATCGGGCTGCCCGTCAGGTAGACCACGCCGGGACCCTCGAAACTCTCCTCGCAGGACAGCCAGCTGCCCCATGGTGTCGGTCCGCCGGAACAGTTGACCTCGGTGCCCGCGAGGCTCAGGTGCTGGCGTTCCGTGCTGCGCGTGACCGGATCGTAGATCGTCGTCGTCGTGCCGCCGGCACCGGGCGTGAGGCCCCGGCCGTTGTCGTAGACACGCTCCCTGATCGCTTCTGGCACTGCCTCGTAATTTGGGCCGAACGCGTTTCTACCCGTGTCGGACGAGTCCATTTCGTGATTGCAGACGAGCAGAACCCGGCCACCGCCGGCATCGAAGGCCGCCATGCCGTCGTGCAAGGCCGGCACCCGCAGTCCATCACTCATCGTGTCGCCGGCCGTCGAAACGACCGTCACTTCGAAGCCACGGGGTGCGTCGAGCAGCCTGTTCGGATCAGGGACCAGCGGCCCGAGTCCGGCCGTACCCGCGCGGGCCTGAGACGGCAGGGCAGGCGTGGCCGCGGCGGCGGCGATGCATTTCAGAAAGCGGCGTCGATCCATTCGTTTAGCACGGTCAGTTTTCGATGAAACGGATAGTACTACGACCGGATTACGCCGGGATGACGATGTCCGCCGGGGCGCTACGCCTACACCGGGCCTGTGCAATAATCCGCGCCATGCTGAAACGAACCAAAATCGTTGCGACCCTGGGACCCGCGACTGAAAAGCCGAAGACGCTGCGCAAGATGATCGAAGCCGGCCTCGACGTCGCGCGGCTGAACTTCTCGCACGGCGGCGCGGACGATCATCGCGCACGTGCCGAGGCGCTGCGGGCGGCCGCGGCAAAGACCGGCCGTGACGTCGGCCTGATGGGCGACCTGCAGGGGCCGAAGATTCGCATACGAAGGTTCCGCGACGGCAGCGTCGAGATCGATGACGGCGCGGATTTTTTCCTGGACAGCGCGCTCGGGCTCGAGGACGGCAATCGGGACGGCGTTGGCGTGGCGCTCGATACGCTGCACGAGGACGTGACGGTGGGCGATGTGCTGCTGCTCAACGACGGAATGATCACGCTCGAAGTTCAGTCCGTCGACGGCACGAGAATTCACACGACCGTCATCAACGGCGGCATACTGTCCGATCACAAGGGCATCAACAAAAAGGGTGGCGGGCTGTCGGCGCCGGCGCTGACCGACATCGACAAGCAGAACATCCGCCTGGCGGCCGAGTTCAAGATGGATTTCCTGGCCGTCTCGTTCGTACGCAGCGGCGACGACATCCGCGAGGCGCGGCGATTGTTCGAGGAGGCCGGCGGCGAGGGCTTGATCGTCGCCAAGATCGAGCGCACCGAGGCGGTCGACAACATCGATGACATCATCCGGGCGGCCGACGTCATTATGGTGGCGCGCGGCGATCTCGGCGTCGAGATGGGCTATGCGAAGCTCACGGGCATCCAGAAAGACCTGATTCGCAAGACTCGCAAGGCGAGCAAGGTCGTCATCACGGCGACCCAGATGATGGAATCGATGATCCAGAACCCGATACCGACCCGCGCTGAAGTCTCGGATGTTTCGAACGCCGTCATGGACGGGACGGACGCCGTCATGCTGTCGGGGGAGACCGCGGTCGGCAGGTATCCGGTCAAGGCCGTGCGCGCGATGGCTGAAGTCTGCATGGGTGCCGAGACGTTTGAGCTGCCGGTCGGTCAGACCCGGCATCGACTCGGCGATTATTTCTCACGCGTTGACGAGGCGATCGCCATGGCCGTCATGTACACGGCCAATCATCTCAACGTGCGCGCGATCTTCGCCCTGACGGAGTCGGGTTCGACCGCGCTGTGGATGTCGCGCATCCGGTCCGACATCCCGATCTACGCGTTCACGCCGCACGTTTCGACGGCGCGGCGCGTATCGATGTATCGCGGCGTCACGCCCATCCACTTCGACATCAAGAATACGGACTCTCGACAGGTCTACCAGGACGTTTTCAACATCATGCTGGCGCGCGATAGCGTCGATGTCGGCGACCGCATCATCTTCACCAAGGGCGATCTCGACGGCGTGTCCGGCAGCACGAATGCGATGAAGATCGTCGAAATCACAGCCCCGGAGTAAGCCGTTGCGTCGCGTGCTGTTCCGGCTGGCGTCGCTCGCGGCGCTCCTCGCGATCCTGGCGCTTGTCTTCGCCTACCTGGCCGTGCGCGGCAGTCTGCCCGAGCTGGACGGCAGGATCGAGGTCGCTGGGCTCCGCGCCGAGGCGACGATTGCACGGGACTCGCGGGGCGTGCCCGTCATCGCGGCCTCGTCGCGCGCGGATCTCGCCTTCGCGACGGGCTATGCGCATGGCCAGGATCGCTTCTTCCAGATGGATCTGATCCGCCGCCAGGCCGCGGGCGAGCTCTCGGAGCTGTTCGGGCCGGATGCGTTCGACGCCGACAGACGATTCCGCCTGCACCGTTTTCGCGCGCGTGCCGAGCTGGTCCTGTCGCTGCAAGACGATGACGACCGGGCGATCGTCGCGGCCTACGCGGACGGCGTCAATGCGGGGCTTAAGGGCCTCGCGGCGCGGCCGTTCGAGTACCTGCTGCTCGGGAAGACGCCCGACGCGTGGCGCGCGGAGGACTCGATACTCGTCGTGTATGCGATGTTCATGCAGCTCAACGACGAGCGTGCGCGCCGCGACGTCCGGCGCGGCTACCTGTATCGCATGCTGCCGCCCGACGTGTTCGACTGGCTCTACCCGGACGGCACGCCGCTCGACGCGCCGCTGATGGGCGATGCCCGCGAGACCGCGGCCGTGCCGCCCGCCGAGCTCTATTCCGTGCGCGAGTCGGCCGGCGTGCCGCCGCCGGCGGGCGAGCGCGGCAAGTTCAGCGTTCCGGGCAGCAACAACTGGGCGGTGAGCGGTGAGCTCACGGCGACCGGCCGCGCCATGGTGGCCAATGACATGCACCTGGGCTTGAGGGCGCCGAATATCTACTACCGCGCACGCCTCGTGCAGACCGGAGACCAGCCGCGCGACGTGTCCGGCGTCATGCTCCCGGGCACGCCGTTCGTCGTGGCCGGCAGCAACGGCCGGGTCGCGTGGGGATACACGAACAGCTACGGCGACTGGTCTGACGCGATCAGGCTCAAGCCCGGCGCGGAACCGGGCAGTTACCGGACGCTCGGCGGCGATCGCCTGTTCGAGCGGCACGTCGAGACCATCCGCGTCGCCGGCGCCGAAGACCGGGACTTCACGGTGCGCGAGACGATCTGGGGTCCCGTCGACGACGCTGTAGCCTACCCGGACGGCGAGATCGCAATCAGCTGGACCGCGCACGACCCCCGAGCCGTGAACCTCAATATCCTGAAACTCGAGACGGCGGCCAGCGCCTCGGCGGCAATGGACATCGCCAATGTCATGGGCATCCCGCCGCAGAATTTCGTCGTCGGCGACGCCGACGGCCACATAGGCTGGACGATCGCTGGGCGCATCCCGGTCCGCGGCGACTACGATGCGCGCGTTCCGGCCGACTGGAGCGAATCCGGGGGCTGGACGGGTTGGCGCAAGCCTTCGGAGTACCCGCGTATTGCCGACCCCGACGGCGGCCGCATCTGGACGGCCAATTCTCGTGTGGCCGACGGCGAGGCGCTCGAGATCATCGGCGACGGCGGCTACGATCTCGCCGCACGCACGCGCCAGATTCGCGACAATCTCGTTGAACGCGATCGCTTCACGGCCGAGACCATGCTCGAAATCCAGCTCGACGATCGCGCGCTGCTGCTGTCGCGCTGGCGCGACCTGCTGCTGGCGACGCTCGACGAGGCCGTGATCGCGGACGATCCGCGGCTCGCGGAGTACCGGCGGCTCGTTCACGACTGGCATCCGCGCGCCGTGCCGAACTCGGTCGGTTACCGGCTCGTGCGCGGTTTTCGCCTCGAGGTTCGCAAACGCGCGTTCTACGGGCTCATGGGGCCGGTGCGCGACTACTACGGCCGCGATGTCGATCCGCTGATCGGCAACCAGTTCGAGGGTCCGCTCTGGCAGCTCGTCAACGAGCGGCCCGCGCATCTCCTGTCCGGCGAGTACGCGGACTGGGATGCGCTGCTTGTCTCGTCCGCACAGGCGCACATCGACTGGCTCGAGGCGCGCTATCCCGGCCCGCTGGCGGAACGCAGCTGGGGCGAGTATCAGACTGCCACGATCCGCCATCCCTTGAGCCGCGCTCTGCCGATTCTGTCCGGCTGGTTGAACATGCCGCGCGACCAGCTGAGCGGCGACGACAACATGCCGCGCGCGCAAAGCCCGGGTTTCGGTGCGTCCGAGCGGTTTTCGGTGTCCCCGGGGGACGAGGCGAACGGCATCCTGCACATGCCGACGGGCCAGAGCGGCCACCCGTTGTCGCCTTTCTACCGCGCCGGCCACGAGGACTGGGTGGCCGGCCGGCCGAGCCCCTTCCTGCCGGGCCCGGCCGCGCATACGCTGACGCTGTCACCCGCAGGCGGTACACTGGTCGATCCGGAGTGAGCGCCGGACCACCGATGCACGGGCCAGAAAGGCGAGCATGAGCAACAATCGATTCGAAGGGACCAATAGCTACATCGCGACGGACGACCTGAAGATGGCCGTCAATGCCGCGGTGACCCTCGAGCGCCCGATACTCGTCAAGGGGGAGCCCGGCACGGGCAAGACCCAGCTCGCCATGGAGGTCGCCGGAAGCCTCGGCCTGCCGCTCTACGAATGGCACATCAAGTCGACGACCAAGGCGCAGCAGGGCCTGTACGAATACGACGCCGTTGCGCGCCTCAGGGATTCGCAGCTCGGCGACGAGAAGGTGCATGACATCGCGAACTACATCGTCCGCGGCAAGGTGTGGGAAGCGTTCGAGTCGGAACAGAGGCCGGTCCTTTTGATCGACGAGATTGACAAGGCGGACATCGAATTTCCCAACGATCTGCTGCAGGAACTCGACCGCATGGAGTTCTTCGTCTACGAAACGAAGACCGTGGTCAAAGCCCGCCACCGGCCGATCATTGTAATCACGAGCAACAACGAGAAAGAACTGCCGGACGCGTTCCTGCGCCGCTGCTTCTTCCACTACATCAAGTTCCCGGACAAGGAGACGATGGCGTCCATCGTCGACGTGCATTTCCCGGGACTCAAGAAACAGCTGCTGAACGAGGCGCTCAACGCCTTTTACAAAGTGCGCGAAGTTCCCGGGGTCAAGAAGAAGCCGTCGACGTCCGAGCTGCTCGACTGGATCAAGCTGCTCCTGGCCGAGGACATTCCGCCCGAGGCGCTCAAAAGCGACGATCCGCGCAAGGCGATTCCGCCGCTGTACGGCGCTTTGTTGAAAAACGAGCAGGACGTGCACCTGTTCGAACGCCTGGTGTTCCTCGATCGCAAGGCCGGCGGTCCCGCCTAGTCCCGTGCTGATCCCGTTCTTCTTCATGCTTCGTGACGGCGGCATGAAAACGTCGATTACCGAGTTGTTGACGTTGCACCAGGCCCTCAAATGCGGGCTGCCCGGGCACAGCGTGGACGACTTCTACTATCTCGCGCGGGCGACCCTCGTCAAAGACGAATCCGACCTCGATCGTTTCGATCGAATCTTCGGTGCCTACTTCAAGGGCATCGAAGACTCGCTTGACGACCTGTTCGGCGACGTTCCGGACGACTGGCTGCAACACTCCGCGGAACTCAATCTCAGCGAGGAGGAGCGCGCGGAGATCGAGGCCATGGGCGGTTTCGACAAGCTCATGGAGGCGTTGCGGCAGCGGTTCGAAGAGCAGAACGAACGCCACGAAGGCGGCAACAAGTGGATCGGCACCGCGGGAACCTCTCCGTTCGGCGCCTACGGATTCAATCCCGAGGGCGTGCGCATGGGGCAGGCCGGGTCGCGCAACCGCAGTGCCGTGAAGGTGTGGGACCAGCGCGCCTACCGTAACCTCGACGACTCGGTGGAACTCGGCACCCGCAACATCAAGATCGCGCTTCGGCGGCTCAGAAAATTCGCGCGGGAAGGCGCGGCCGACCAGCTGGACCTCGATGACACGATCGACAAGACGGCCCGTAACGCGGGTCTTCTCGACATTCGCATGGTGCCCGAGCGGCACAACGCCGTGAAGCTCCTGCTGTGCCTCGACGTCGGCGGTTCAATGGACGACCACGTGCGGGTCTGCGAGGAACTGTTCTCGGCGGCGCGCAGCGAGTTCAAGCACCTCGAGTACTTCTATTTCCACAACTTCATCTACGAGTCGATGTGGAAGGACAACCGGCGCCGTCACCAGGAACGCATGCCGACGCTCGACATCACGCACAAGTACGGCTCCGACTACAAGCTCGTATTCGTCGGCGACGCGACGATGAGTCCCTACGAGATCGTGTACGCGGGCGGCAGCGTCGAGCACTGGAACGAGGAACCGGGCGCCGTCTGGATGAGGCGGCTACTCAACACCTACCCGAAGGCGATCTGGTTGAACCCGGAACCCGTCGCGCGCTGGGACTACACGCCCTCGGTCAAGCTGACCCGCGAACTCATGGACGACCGCATGTACCCGCTGACGATCGCGGGCCTGGACGAGGGAATCAGGAGCCTTCAGTAGCCTCGCGGCCGGCCAGCCGGTCGAGATCGGCCAGCACTTCGTCCGAGTGTGAATCCGGCTTCACTTTCGTGTAGTGCTTCGCGATGTTGCCCTGCGGATCGATGATGAACGTCTGCCGCTTCGCAACGGTCATCCCGAGCATCCGCGTCTTGACGCCGTAGGCGTCGGCCGCCGTGCCTTCAGTGTCGGCCAGCAGCGTGAACGGCAGCCCGTGGTTTTCGGCGAAGGCCTTGTGCGACTCGGCATCGTCGAGACTCACGCCCAGGATGACCGCATTGCGCTCGCGGTACGCGAAAATGTTGTCGCGAAACTCGCAGGCCTCGGTCGTGCAGCCTGGCGTCTCGTCCTTGGGGTAGAAGTACAGGACCACCCAGCGATCCCGGTAATCCTCGAGCGAATGCAACTGGCCGTTCTGGTCGGACAGTTCGAATTCGGGGGCCGGCTGGCCTACGGTCAGGTCCGCGGCGTGCGCGGCGGCGCCGAAGATCCCTAAGGCGAGAGCCACCAGCGCGGTGATTGGCTTGGTCATTGCAAATTCCAGGCAGGTCAGTTCCGCAAAGTATAATACGACGCGGTCGGTTGACACGAACGCTCCGCAAACGTGACGATTTCGACGTGCCGGATACGAACTCGCCAGCCCTGCCAAAAACCGCGCTCGTGCTGCCGGGCGGCGGCGCGCGTGGAGCGTTCCAGGTGGGCGTGCTCAAGGCCGTCGCCGAGCTCTGCCCCCGGGGCACGATCAATCCGTTCCCGATCATCAGCGGCACGTCGGCGGGCGCCGTCAACGCCGTCGTGTTGGCGTCCAAAGCGCGCCGCTTCAGGGTCGCCGCGGCCGAACTCGAGCACGTCTGGGGCAATTTCCGCTGCGATCAGGTCTATCGCACCGACGGTTGGACGATGTTCAGGAGCAGCGTGCGCTGGATGATGTCGATGATCTCGGGCGGGTTGGTCAGGTTTCCGCCCTCGATGCTCGACAATTCGCCGCTGCGCGCCCTCCTGAGCCGAAACGTCCGCTTTCCGCGCATCCAGACGGCGCTCGATTCCGGCTGGCTCGAAGCCGTCGCGATTACGGCCGCAGGTTACGCGTCCGCGCGCTCCACGTCGTTTTTCCAGGCGGCGCCGAACCATCCGGACTGGTCGCGGACGCGCCGCCAGGGTATCCGGACGCGTCTCAACCTCGACCACGTCATGGGCAGCATCGCCGTGCCGATGATGTTTCCCCCGGTCCGGATTCGCGGCGAGTACTTCGGCGACGGCGCCATGCGCCAGGCGACGCCGCTGAGCCCGGCGATCCACCTCGGCGCCGATCGCATTCTCGTGATCGGTATCCGCAACGAGATGGCGGACCGCACGCCGGACGCAAGCCATCCGCAGGCGTATCCGACCTTTGCCCAGATTGCAGGCTACACGCTGGATGCACTGTTTATGGACGGACTCTACTCCGATCTCGAACGCATGACTCGCATCAACCAGATGCTCGATGCGGTACCCGACGACGAGGAGACGGGCGTGCTTGCGGAGATGCGGGCGATCGACACGATGGTTATCGTGCCGAGCGACGACCTACGCGAAGTCGCCTATGACTACCGCAAGGAGCTGCCGATGGCCGTCAGGGCATTGTTTCGCGGTATCGGCGGCGGGCGCAGCACCGAGGGAAGGCTGCTGTCGTATCTCCTGTTCGAGTCGGAGTACACACGGGCCCTGATCGACCTGGGCTACAAGAACGCCATGTCCGTCAAGGACGAGCTCAGGGCGTTCATTTCCGCAGAGCCTGTTGCGCGGCTGTTCGCGCCGAGCTGGGTGCAGCATGACCTCGTTGCGGTGCACGGGGACTTGCGCGACACGAGCAGCCGGTTCATAGCCTAGCGGTATTCGTTCGTCGCGCGAATCGGTCACGGATGCGGGCTAGCGGCGGCTAATGCGTGGCTTTGCGCCGAACCAGAATGCAGCCGCGGCGAATCCCCCCGACAGGGAGAACCCGGCCAGCGAGTCCATAGTCCCTGCGATGATCGACCAGAATGATTCATCGCCGTCATCCATGGCAGGAACGACGATCCAGGCCATGTAGATCGCGAAACCGGCCAGCACGCCCGCGATCGTGATCGTGAAGACGTTGGCAGCACCGAGCCGCCCGAGGACCGCAACCAGTGGCACACCGAGCAACAGCCCGGCCAAGGATGCAATGGCGATGCCGACGATTGAGAGCAGCAAGACGGCCGACATCCATTCGAACACGGTACCGCCGTTCGACAGAAAACCGAGGGTTGTCCAGAGCAATGCCGCTGGAGGCGCCGAGAGTATGCAGCACGCAAGGCCGCGAAGGAGGTCAACTTGCTGTCTGTGGCGTGCCAAAGAACTGCCTCTTGTATTGCACATCGAGTCGAGCATTTGCAGCCGACGGCCCGATCACGATCTGTTTGGAAATCGCTTCGAACGTCTTCAACAGCATAGCGGACCGGCACGCGCTTGCCGCGACCGTTCGGCGTCGGTCAGGGTTTCCTCAGGTACAGCGCGGCGGCAACGATACAACCGAGCGCGATCAGTGCGGCCAGCCAGAGGTCCACGCGCTGCAATCGAAACAACAGCGGCGAAACGAGGCATGCACTGATCGCGAGGTACACGGTGAGAATCCCGCGCCGATAGCGTCCCGACAGAATCGTGAACACGGCAGCGACGCCCGCGAGGCCGGACAGAAACAGGGCCGGCACGAACGGGCCCGCGCTCGGAATCAGGGCCGCGGCTGCGAGGGCCAGCGCGAGATTGGCAAGGAAATCCATCGATTTCCGCTGCATTGGCATCGGTCCACTTCAGAAAACGCTTGCGGCGACGTCTCCGAAGCGCTCGGGGTATTCAAAGCAACACAATAGCGCCCAGGCCGAGAAATGCCATGTAGCCGACGACATCCGTCACGGTCGTCAACACGACGCCGCCCGCGAGCGCCGGGTCGATGCTCATGCGCCTGAGCACGAGCGGGATCGAGAATCCGGAGACAGCGGCCGTGACGAGGTTGATGACCATCGCAGCGGCAATCACGGCGCCGAGTTCCCAGTCGCCGAACCAGAGGTAGGTTGCGAGCGCCACTATAACGGCCCAGCCGGCGCCGTTAAGGAGACCGACAGCCAGTTCTTTCCTGAGGATGCCGCGCGCGTTGGCGGTGTCGATCTGGCCGAGCGCCATGGCGCGCGTGATGATCGTCAGCGACTGCGTACCCGCCACGCCGCCCATGCTCGGCACGACGGGCATGAGGACGGCCAGCAGCACGACCTTGTCGATCGTCGACTGGAACAGGTCAACGACCGAGGCTGCAAGGAACGCCGTCAAGAGGTTTACGCCGAGCCATACGGCGCGGCGGCGCGAGCTTCTCAAGACCGGCGCGAACATGTCGTCGTCTTCGTCGAGACCCGCCGCGCTCATCAGCGAGTGCTCGGCTTCGTCGCGAATCACGTCGACGACGTCATCGACCGTGATTCGGCCGAGCAGGCGTTGCTCGTCGTCCACGACGGGCGCTGACAGCAGGTCGCGATCCTCGAATTCGCGGGCGACCTCGATCGTCGGCATGGTCGCCGGGATCGGCATGCCCTCGGTCGACATGCTGGCCGCGACCAGGCTTTCTTCGTCCCCGGTCAGGAGCCGGGACAGGTACAGCGAACCCAGGTACTCGTTGCGGCGATTGACGACGAACAGCGCATCGGTACCGTCGGGCACTTCGCCCCGGGCGCGCAGGTAGCGCAGCACGACGCCGAGCGTGACGTCCGGGCGCACGGTCACGACGTCGACGTTCATGAGGCCGCCGGCCGAGTTCTGGTCGTAGGCCAGAACCGTGGCGAGACGCTCGCGGTCCTGGTTATCGAGCGACAGCACGACCTCGCGGGTCACGGTCTCCGGCAGGTCGGCCAGCAGGTCGGCGAGGTCGTCAACCTGCATGCCGCCCATTGCAGCGACGAGCTCCTCGATCGGCATGCCCTCGATCAGGTCGTCACGGATTTCATCGCCGAGCTCAACGAGTACCTCGCCCTCGGCTTCCTCGTCGACCATGTCCCAGACAAGAGCGCGCTGGCCGCGCGGCAGCGACTCGAGCAGCCGTGCGAGCTCACCCGGGTGCAGGCTGTTGACGATCAGCCGCGCCGTGCGCAGCCGTCCGGTTCCGAGCTGCTCGCGCAGGAGGTCGAGGTCGAGATTCGTCTGCCCGGCTGTCTGCATGTCTGGTCTTTGAGACCGCTGCTACAGGCGCAGATGATTGTGCCGCTTGCTGACCGGCTCGCCGGCGGCCGTCAGGGATGCCGCCAGTTTCTCCACCATGTATACCGAGCGATGCCGGCCGCCAGTGCAGCCCAGCGCGACAGTCAGATAGCCGCGGTTCGCATCCCGGTACTGCGGAATCCAGCGCCTGAAAAAAGCAAGAATATCGTCGTGCATGGCGACGAAGCTCTCGTGGCTGTCGAGAAACTCCCCGACTTCGTCGTCGAGGCCCGACAGCCCGCGCAGTTCGAGCGTCCAGTACGGGTTGGGCAGGCAACGCAGGTCGAAGACGAAGTCGGCGTCGGCGGGGATACCGTGCTTGAAGCCGAAGGACTCGATGAGCACGGACATCGATTCCTCGTGACGGCGGTCCACGCGCTCTCGAATCGTGTCCGCGAGCTCATAGACGCTGGTCACGGATGTGTCGATGATGAGGTCCGCGGCATTGATGACCTCTGCCAGGACCTCGCGTTCCGATTCGATCGCGGCGCGTAGTTCGCCGCCAACGTCCGACAGCGGGTGCCGGCGGCGGGTCTCGGAGAAACGCTTGAGCAGAATCTCGTCGTCGGCCTGCAGGAACAGCACGTCGGTCTGGATGGCGCGCCCGCGAAAGTCGTTAATCAGGTGCGGAAGGGCTTCGAGATCCTGCTTCCGGTTACGCGCGTCGATGCCGACGGCGAGCAGCGAACCGGCGGCGTCGTCATGCCCGAGGACGTCATCCACCGCCGATTCGAGCAGGCTGGCGGGCAGGTTGTCGATGCAGTAGTAACCCAGGTCCTCGAGGACGTGCAGCGCGATGCTCTTGCCGGCGCCCGACAAGCCGCTGACGATGATCAGGCGCTTGAGTTCCGTCATGGCCGTTGCCTGCGGCCGACGGGCGCCGTCAACGCAAGCCCTGCACGGCCGGGGCTTCGACGTCGCCGTCCGTATCCGGCCCCGCGAGCAGCGTCGTGTACAGCTCGTTGCTGGTTTTCGCCGCGCGCAATCGAGTCCTCAGGCTGTCGCCGCTCAGGATCTCCGCGAGCTCGCGGATGTCGGCCTGATGGCGCTCGTCGAGTTCCTTCGGCACGAGCATGCCGAATATCAGGTCTACGGGTTCGCCGTCCGGCGCATCGAACTCCACGGGCTCGGACAGCTTGATCATCGCGGCGCAGCTGTCCTCGAGGCCCTCGATCCTGCAGTGCGGAAATGCGACGCCGGCCTTGAGGCTCGTGCATCCCAGCCGTTCACGCTGCACGAGTCGCTCGAAGATGTCTTCCGCGGCGAATTCGGTCGTCGCACCGGCGAGCAGCTCGCTCAGGATTTCGATGCTGTGCTTCTTGCTCCTGGCGTGTGCATTGCACAGCACGCCGCTGGGCTTGATGATGTCTTCGAGTTCCATCGTCTCGGTTGTTTGGGCGTCGCGACTCGCGCAGCCGTCATCGTTCAGACGTAGCGACGTTTGTCCGATTCCCGGGCGTGATGATCGACGAGTTTTTCCTTGTGTTTGCGTACCCGCCGATCCAGCTTGTCGACGAGGCCATCGATGGCCGCATACATGTCTTCTTCGGTTGATTCGGCGAATATCGTGTCGCCGTTGACGTTGACCTTGGCTTCCGCTTTGTGCCGGAGTTTTTCCACGCTCAGGATGCAATGGACATCCGACACCAGGTCAAAGTGACGTTCCAGCCGTTCTACTTTCGACTCCACGTAGCCTCTCAGTGAGTCGGTAATCTCCAGATGATGGCCTGAAACATTCAATTGCATAGTTGTCTCCCTCGTCACTTCAGCACGCTGCACCGTGCTCCCCCGGGCTTCGACCCCGGCGCTGCGCATGCCTCTTCTAAACTCCGATTCGGCGCTGTCGGGAACGCATCCTCCTTGCGCGCTCCTGGTATCCTCCCGCCGCGTTCTTTTAGCCTGCCGGGCGTTTCCTGCGTTCGCTCGACGAAGCGATATTCATGGACTCACGGTACTTCGCGACGGTGCGTCTGGCAACCTTGATTCCGTCATCTGCAAGCAGATTCGCTATCTTGCTGTCGCTCAAGGGCTTGGCCGCGTTTTCTGCGCCGATCAGCCTGCGGATTTTCGCGCGAACCGAGGTCGAGGACTGATCCTCGCCGCTGTCCGAGGACACATGACTCGAGAAGAAATACTTGAACTCGAAGACCCCGCGCGGCGTGTGCATGTACTTGTTGGTCGTAACGCGTGAAATCGTCGATTCGTGCATGCCGATTTCCTCGGCGATATCCTTGAGCACCATCGGTTTCATCGCTTCCTCGCCCTGGTCGAGGAATTCGGTCTGCCGCGCGACGATGCTCGTCGCCACCTTGAGCAGCGTCTCGTTGCGAATCTCGAGACTGCGAATCAGCCAGCGCGCCTCCTGCAGCTGGGAACGCAGGACGGCATGGTCGCCGCTGCCGCGCAGCAGCTTGGCGTAGGTCTGGTTGACCGACAGACGGGGCACGCCCGTGGGACTGATCTCGACCTGCCAGCGATTGTCGATCTTGCGGACGAAAACGTCCGGAACGACGTATTCCGCCGCCGCGGGGCTTACAGCCTGTCCGGGTTTCGGGTTGCAGCCCTTTACGAGCGCGAGGGCCGAGTGCAGTTCTTCTTCGGACACCTGCAGCGTGCGCCGCAGTTCGCCATGCGCGCGGGTCGCGACGAGATCCAGGTGCTCGGCCGCAATCCTGGTCGCGAACTCGAGACCGGGCGTGTCCGGATCGAGCTGCCCGAGCTGCAGCAAGATGCATTCCGAGAGTGAGCGCGCACCCACCCCGACCGGGTCCAGGCGCTGCACTTTGGCCAGTACGGCCTCGATCTCGTCCATACCTACGTCGACGTCCAGGCAGACGCTGACTTCGGGCAGCTCGATTGTCAGGTAGCCGTCGTCGTTTATCGAGTCGACGATCGCCTCGCCGATCAGGGCCTCGCGGGGTGTGAAGTGCTCCATCTCCAGCTGCCATAGCAGATGCTCGCGGAGACTTTGTCCGGATTCGTCGGCGAAGTCGCTCGCGGCGCGGCCCTCGCCGTTCCAGCCGCCGTCGCTGCTGCGCTCTGCACTGCGGGTCTGCCAGCTCTCCTCGGCCTTGATCGTCTCGATCTCGACCGTGGTCTCGCCGCTCGTCCGCGGGACGTCCGGCAGGTCCTCCATCTCGAGCATGATGTTCTCTTCGAGCGCGTCCTGGATCTGGGCGTTCAGGTCCAGAACCGGCAGCTGCAGCAAGCGTATAGCCTGCTGCAGCTGCGGCGTCATTGTCAGCGACTGGCCGATCTTGAGCTGCAGTGACGGTTTAAGCATTTCTGAATTCTACCTGTCGGGCGCGATTTCTGCGCATCCATGTAGTGTTTTGGCAGCCCCTAGTGTCCTGTTTGGTTGATTCGTTGACTGATTCGTCGCGTCTTTTCGCGCCTGGCGGCGTTGCGGCTCCTCGCAATAGCTCGCTATTACTCGTCGCCGCGCCTTGCCAGACACGAAAATCCGCTGCCGACTGCAGTCAACGAATCAACCAAACAGGACACTAGTCTGCCTCACAATCGGAAGTCCTGTCCGAGATACACTTCGCGAACGTGGTGATTCTCGAGAATCTCGTCGGGCGGACCCGATGCGATCAGCGTGCCGTCGCTGACGATGTATGCCCGACCGCAGATACCGAGGGTTTCTCTGACATTATGGTCAGTAATCAGGACGCCGATATCGCGTTGCGCGAGATGCCGGATGATGCGCTGGATGTCGAGCACCGAGATGGGATCTACGCCCGCGAACGGTTCGTCGAGCAGGACGAATAGCGGGTTGGCGGCCAGCGCTCGTGCAATCTCGACACGCCGCCGCTCGCCGCCGGACAGGCTTATTCCGAGGCTCGATCGCACATGGCCCACGTGCAGTTCGTCGAGCAGCTTTTCGAGTTCCTGCTCGCGGCCCGCCCGGTTCAGGTCCTTGCGCGCCTCGAGGATCGCCAGAACGTTCTGCTCGACCGTAAGCTTGCGAAAGATCGATGCCTCCTGCGGCAGGTAGCCGACGCCTAGCCTGGATCGCGCATGCATCGGCATGGCGGTCAGGTCCTGGCCGTCGAGCAGGATCTTGCCGTTGTCCGCGGCCACGAGGCCCACGATCATGTAAAAGGCCGTCGTCTTGCCGGCGCCATTTGGACCCAGGAGCCCTACGACTTCGCCGCTCGTGATTTCGAGCGACAGCGATTTGACGACCTGGCGCAGTTTGTAGCTCTTGGAGATTCCCTCGGCGCTCAGGATGCTCATGACTCGCCGTCCGCGCCTGCATCGTCCCCGGACGCGTCGTCTTCGTCACTCGCCGTTTCCTCATCGTCTTGCGTGTCGGCCGACTCCGCGCCTTCGGGCGGCGGCGTGTAGCGAATCCTGACTTTGTCCTCGGTCTCCCCCGACGACACGGCCTTGATACGCCGCTCGAGAATGTCGTACGCAAGGAACTCCGATGCGATCTCGTTGCCGCCCTCGGTGATCACTGCGTCGCCCGAGAACTCGATGGTCGCGGTGGCGAGGTCGTAACGCAGCCTGCGCGCTTCGGCGTAGGTGACCTCGGTGCCGCCGGGACGGGTCATTTCGAACGTCGCCTTGCTACCCTCGATAATCGCAAGCTTGAGCTCATGCTCGGAAAACGTCAGGTCGGCGCTGTCGCACTCGATTCGGCCGTTCTCGGTGTCGATGACCACGTTGCCGTCGAAGCGCCAGACGCTGTCCTCGAAGTCGAGCTTGGTGGCGAGGCCCTCGTCCGCAACCACGCCCATGTTGCCCTGCGACAGCCTCAATCCCGTGAATCTGAGCATCGAGCTCTTGCCGTCGTAGTCGGTGGAATCGGCATCCAGCGAAATCGGCAGGCGCAGTTCGCCGACCTGCGCGTGGGTTCCCGGGGCCGCGGCGAACAGGACGACGGCAATGGCCAGCAGCAGAGGCCGGCGCACAGGTCTAGCAGGCTGTTGAAAAACGCAGTTTTTCGACAGCCTGCTACCGGCACATGGACGTGCCGACATTTTCAATGGCGGTAAGCCATAGAAAATGCGAGCGAACTGAAAACCGCGCTTTTCAGTTCGTGAGGTCAAAAAAGCCATGGATGGCTTTTTCAACAGACTGCTAGGGGACGAACTTTCCACTGACATTGGACAAGAGTTTCAGACGGTTATCGTTCAGTGACGCAATCATTCCGGTCGCGGTCAAACTCCGCGCCCCGATCCGGATCTGGACGCGCTCATTGGTCTCGGCCGTGTAGGCGACCGGGTTGATGATCAGGACGTCCGTGCGAATCTCCGTATCGTTGCCTGAAAAGCCCTCGGAACTCAACGCCCGGACGTGACCTGTGAGCCGCACCTGTTCCGTGTCGGGCATAAGCGTCGCGGAATCGGCGACCACGCTCCAGGGCACATCGCTTTCCGGGGAGTAGCGGATCGAGACGTCCGCAAATTCGATCCGGTTCTCACCCACCTGTTCCGCGGACTGCGCGTTGATCTCGTACAGTTGCCGGCCATCCACATCCGTGCCGAGGATGCGCGCGTTCTTGAGGTAGTAACCCAGGCTCGCGGAGTCCCGCGGCGGGGCGGGCCGGGCGTCGTCGCCGGTTTGGCGGGACAACAGCCAGCTTGCCACGGCCGCGGCGATCAGGACCACGATGGCCAACAGCATGCGCGCGTTCACGATCCGCTCCGGCTGGACAGTATCAGGTCGCACACCTCGCGCACGGCGCCGTTGCCGCCTGCGGCCCGGGTCGTGTAGTCACAGGCCTCCCGTACCTCGGCGACGGCGTTCGCGACGGCAACGGAGAAGCCGGCGATGGCGAGCGTCGGCAGATCCGGGACGTCGTCGCCGACGAACGCGCACTGCCCGATGCTCACGCCGAGCTCGTGGGCGAGCGCCGTCAGCGCGGCCGGCTTATCCGTGCAGCCCAGGTTCACGTGTGGAACGCCGAGCTCGGCCATGCGTCGCTCGACGGCCCCCGAGCGGCGTCCGCTGATGACGGCGACCGCAATGCCGGCATCGAGCAGTCGACGGATGCCAAAGCCGTCCTGGGTATGGAAGGCCTTGCTCTCGACGCCGTCGTCCGACAGATAAAAGCGGCCGTCGGTAAACACCCCGTCGATGTCGAAGGCGACCAACGCAATGTTGCCGGGCGGCATTGTCGTAGCACCTGTCAAAGTCACATGATACCCGCGCGGAACAGGTCGTGAACGTTCAGTGCGCCAATGAGCCTGCCGTCATCGTCGGCCACCAGGAGCGATGTAATCCTGTTGTCCTCGAGCATGACGACCGCTTCGGCGGCGAGGATGTCGGCGCGGGTCGTCTTCGCACCTTCGTGCATCACATCGCGCATCGTGGTCGCGTGCACGTCGGCGCCGTCGTCAAGCGCGCGCCTTAAGTCTCCGTCCGTGAACACGCCGAGAATCCGGCGTTCGGCGTCGACGATCGCGGTCATGCCCAGCCCCTTGGCCGTCATTTCCATGAGGCCGTCGCGCAGCCGCACATCCGGACTAACGGCGGGGATGTCTTCATCCTTGCGCATGACATCCGACACGCGCAACAGCAGACGCTTGCCGAGGCTGCCGCTCGGATGCGACAGGGCAAAATCCTCGGCCGTGAAGCCGCGGCTCTTGAGCAAGGCGACCGCCAGCGCATCGCCCATCGCGAGCGTTGCGGTCGTGCTCGCCGTGGGCGCGAGATTCAGCGGACAGGCTTCGACCGTGACGCCGACGTCGAGATGCACGTCCGCCGCCCGGGCAAGCGTTGACGAGGGATTGCCGGTCAGCGCGAGGAGCCTCGCGCCCATCCGCCGCACCAGCGGCAGGATGGTCAGCACCTCGTCGGTCTCGCCCGAGTATGAGATGGCAAGCAGCAGGTCGTGGCTCGTGATCATGCCGAGGTCGCCATGGCTGGCTTCGGCCGGGTGCATGAAGAAAGCAGGCGTGCCCGTGCTCGCGAGCGTGGCGGCAATCTTCGACGAAACGTGGCCGGACTTGCCCATGCCCGTGACGACGACGCGGCCCGTGGTCGCGAGGCACAGCCGGCAGGCGTCGCCGAACTCGCCGGTCAGTCGTGCACTCATGCGTTCGAGCGCCGAGGCCTCGATTTCGAGCGTCTCGCGCGCGACCGCTAAGAGCTCGTCATTGCTCAGTTCGGAAGACACAGCCTGGAATAGTGGCCTCGGCGGCGGATAGACGCTCTAGTTTATACGTTTTCGACCACGACATAGACGTCGTAGGCAATGTAGGCGACTAACAGCGCAAAGCCCTCGATTCGGGACAGCTCGCTCTTGCCGTCGTAGTCGTAGGTCATTGCAAACAGGACGAGCGTAAAGGCGACCATCACGAAGATGTGCAGCGACAGCACGGACGGGGCGATGGCGGCGGGTTCGATGGCCGCCGCGACACCGATGACGGCAAGCAGGTTGAAGATGTTCGAGCCGACGATGTTGCCGACGGCGAGGCCGTGTTCGCCCTTCAGGATGCTGACGATCGACACCGCGAGTTCGGGCAGGCTCGTTCCGAGCGCGACCAGAGTGACGCCGATAACCACTTCGCTGACCCCGATCGTGCGGGCGATCTCGATCGAGCCGTCCACGAGCAGGTCGGCGCCGAACAGGACGGCGACCAGGCCGACGCCGAGCCACAGCGCGGCCGCCCAGAGCTTCATGTGACGCGGAATCTCGGCGTCGAAGTCCTCTATCAGCGGATCGTCGCCCGACGAGCGAATACCGAGCCGCGCCAGCCAGATCATGACAATGACGAGCCCCATGAGCATGACGATCCCGTCGACCCTTGAAAGGAAAGTGTCGAGAAACAGCGAAACCGTCAGGAGCGATACTGCCAGGAGCGCCGGCATCTCCCGGCGCAGCGTTGCAGAGCGAAGCTCGATGGGTTTGATCAGCGACGTCGCACCCAGCACGAGGCCGATGTTGACGATGTTCGAGCCGATGGCGTTACCGAAGGCGAGCCCGGGCTCGCCTCTCAACGCGGCGACGGCCGAGACCATGATTTCCGGAGCCGATGTCGCCAGCGCGACGATCGTGAGACCGATCAGCAGAGGCGCCACGCCGAGCCGGCGGGCGCCACCAGCCGCACCGTGGACAAACCGGTCCGCGCCCCAGATGAGCAGCACAAGCCCGGCGATAACCTCGAGCAGATTGACAATCATGGTCTGTGGTCGGGAATACCGTTGGTCCGGCGCGCGAAATTTAGCCGCGTATCATACACAATCGCAGAATGCGCGTTGCGAAGCCGCCTGGAACCAGTTTTGAGATAGCGTCCAGCTTCTGCGATACACTTCGACGGCCGCGCCGTTCAAGACCCCGCCACGCTGGCAAGACCGAGGTATAGAAAAAGCATGCAAACTGCCGACATCCAGGGCCTGATCGAGGCCGGGTTCGCCGATCCCGTCGTTCGGGTCATGAGCGACGACAACACGCACTTCGAGGCTGTCGTCGTCGCCGCCGAGTTCGAGGGCGTCCGGCCGTTGGCCAGGCACCAGCTCGTGTACAAGACCCTCGGAACGCTGGTAGGTAACGAGATCCACGCGCTGTCGATCCGCGCCTTCACGCCCGATGAGTGGGCGGAGCAGTCCGGCCCCGGCTGACCGGCGGGCCGGTATTTCACAGCGCCAGGCCCCGGATCGTCGACGGTGGACAAACTCCTGATCAGAGGCGGCGAACCGCTGGCTGGCAGGATCACCGCTTCCGGCGCCAAGAACGCCGCGCTGCCCATCCTTGCCGGAACGCTGCTCGCGACGGCACCGGTAACGGTGCGCAACGTGCCGCATCTGCGTGACGTGACGACGATGCTTTCCCTCTTGCGGATGATGGGTGTGACCGTCACCGTGGGCGATCAGCTCGACGTGGAAGTCGACGCTGCGACCGTGGCCAGCCGCGAGGCGCCGTATGAGCTCGTCAAGACCATGCGCGCCTCGATCCTCGTGCTCGGACCGCTCGTCGCCCGTTTCGGCGAGGCTGACGTGTCCCTGCCCGGGGGCTGTGCCATCGGCGCGCGTCCGGTGAATTTGCACGTGCAGGGACTGCGGTCGATGGGCGCCGAGGTTTCGGTCGAGAACGGCTTCATCAGGGCGCGCGCGAAACGCTTGAGGGGAACGCACATAGTCTTCGACACCGTCACGGTGACCGGCACCGAGAACCTGCTCATGGCGGCCGTGCTCGCCGACGGCGAGACGGTCCTCGAGAACGCGGCCCGGGAGCCCGAGGTCAGCGACCTTGCCAACTTCCTCGTCATGCTCGGCGCGAAGATCGGCGGTATCGGCAGCAGTACGCTCACGGTCGTCGGCGTCGATTCGCTCGGCGGCGGCGACTACTCGGTGCTGCCGGACCGGATCGAGGCCGGCACCTATCTTGTCGCCGCGGCGATGACCGGCGGCCGTGTTCGTATCGAAGCCGTGTCGCCCCCGGCGCTCGAAGCCGTGCTGAACAAGCTCAGGGATGCCGGTGCGAGCATCGCGACGGGCGATGACTGGATCGAGCTCGACATGCACGGCCGGCGGCCGCGCGCCGTCGATATCAAGACGGCGCCGTACCCCGGGTTTGCAACCGACATGCAGGCACAGTTCTGCGCCCTGAACGCCGTCGCCGACGGCGTGGGCACGATCACCGAGACCATCTTCGAGAATCGTTTTCAGCATGTTCTCGAGCTGCAAAGAATGGGCGCGGACATCCGGCTCGAGGGCAATACGGCCGTTATCCACGGCGTCGAAAGACTGACGGCCGCGCCCGTCATGGCGACGGACTTGAGGGCCTCGGCTGGCCTGGTCCTGGCCGGCCTCGCGGCCGAGGGCGAGACGCTCGTCGACCGGATTTATCACGTCGACCGGGGCTACGAGCGTATCGAGGAGAAGCTTCGCCAGCTCGGCGCGACCATTCGCCGGGTCCCGAGCTAGTGACTCAGGACACTAGTGTGACTCAGAACGGATCGTCGGGCGGCCGCTCGCCCGCGATCACGGTCGTATCGAAGGGCTGTCCGTCGCGCCAGCCGCGGATGCCGACTTCGTCGCCGGGGTTCGTGCCGGCAACGATCAGGAGCGCCTGCCGCCGTGACAGAATCGGCTCGTCGTTGATCGCGAGAATGACGTCGTCCTGCTCGAGTCCCGCCTGGTCGGCCGGGCCGCCCTCATACACCGAGACGAGCAGGATACCGGTGTCGCCCTCGAGACCCCGGGCCTCGCGTTCGGCCGTTGTCAGGTCGTCGGGCGAGAGTCCCATGTAGCCGCGGATGACGCGGCCATGCTGCTTGATCTGGTCGACGACGCCGCGCACGAGGTCGACCGGTATCGCAAAGCCGATGCCCTCGGTGCCGGAGTCCTGTGCCAGGACCGCCGTGTTGATCCCGACCAGCTCGCCGCGCGCGTTGACGAGCGCGCCGCCCGAGTTGCCGGCGTTGATCGCGGCGTCGGTCTGGATGAAGTTCTCGAACGTCGCGAGGTTCAGGAGCCCTCGGCCCGTCGCACTGACAATCCCCTGCGTGACCGACTTCGTCAGGCCGTAGGGGTTGCCGATTGCGAGCACGACGTCGCCGATGCGCAGCGCCGACGAGCTGCCGAGCTGCACAGCGGGCAGGGGTCCCTCGTCCACTTTGAGCAGGGCCAGGTCGGTCTCGCGGTCGACGCCGATCGTCTCGGGTTCGGCGATACGTCCATCGCTTAGCTGAATACGTATCTCGGCGGCCTCGGCGACGACGTGATAATTCGTGACCAGGTAGCCGCTCGAATCGATGATGACGGCCGAGGCGAAGTTGGTACTGACTCGAAACCGCGTGCGGGCGGACGAGGCCCGGGCGTCGCGGACCAGCCGTTTGGTGTAGACATTGGCAACGGCCGGGGCGCTCCGGTCGACAGCGTCCGCGTAGCTCAGCGGCTGCGCCGGAGGGCGCGGGCCAACCGCCGGTAGCAGCTCGGGCCGCACCAGGACGACGAGAAAGGCGACGGCAAGGCCGACGACAACCGACTGCAACAGGAATGCGAGAGCTGATTTCAATTCCGGTTCGTCCGCCGTGCTGATTACACTCAGTTACAGTCCGACCGCCGTTGGCAGCTAGCCAATTTCGACACAGCCCGTGTATAATGTCCGACTGATTCCGCGTAGCGACGCGGGTTTTCGACATCCTGACGGGAATCCCGGTCCGCTGCAAATCTTTAAGTTTCGAGTTAAGTAACTAGCGCGCTGACTGAAAGCCGGTGATACAGACGAGCGGCTTGCCGTTCGACCAGACTTTCTATCAGCCGTCAGCATTGGAGTGCCTGATGACCGACGACGAGATGGACCGGATTGACCAGAACCGACGTCACTTCCTAACCGTCGCAACCGCAGTAACCGGCCTTGCGGGAGCAGGCGCCGCTGCCGTTCCTTTCCTGGCTTCGCTAAAGCCCAGCGCCCGAGCGCAGGCGCTCGGCGCGCCGGTCGAAGTACCGGTCGGCTCGATGGAGGCCGGCGAGATGGTGCGCGTCCTGTGGCGCGGCAGACTCGTTTTCGTGCTCAAACGCGACGCGGCAATGGTCGAGCGGCTGCCGCAGAACGACGAGCAGCTCAGGGACCCCGATTCGGAGGTCGTCGATCAGCAGCCCGAGTATGCGGCCAACGGCACGCGTTCAATTCGCCCCGAGTACCTTGTAATCGAGGGCTCGTGTACCCATCTCGGCTGCGCGCCGCTTCAGGATTTCGAAGTCAGGCCGTCTGAACAATGGAACGGCGGGTTTTTCTGCCCGTGTCACGGATCCAAGTTCGACCTGGCAGGGCGCGTGTTCCAGGGCGTCCCGGCGCCGACCAACCTGCGCGTTCCACCCCATCGATTCGTTAGAGATGATCTGATCCTCATCGGTCAGGACAGTGGAGCAGCATAATGGCGAGAGTTGAAGCAGAGGTAGGCACCCGGCAGGGCGGCTTCATGAAGTGGATTGACGATCGCTTCCCGTTCACGTCGACGATGAAGTACCACGTCACCGAGTACTACGCGTCGAAGAACTTGAATCTCTGGTACGTGTTCGGCGTATTGTCGATGGTCGTGCTGGTCATCCAGCTACTGACCGGCATTTTCCTGACGATGAACTACAAGCCGTCCGCGGCCGAGGCATTCGCGTCGGTCGAGTACATCATGCGCGATGTGGAGTGGGGCTGGCTGATCCGCTACATGCACTCAACCGGTGCCTCGTTTTTCTTCATCGTCGTTTACCTGCATATGTTCCGGGCCATGCTGTACGGCTCGTACAGGAAACCCCGCGAGCTGATCTGGATCATCGGCATGCTTATTTTTCTCTGCCTGATGGCGGAGGCGTTCGCCGGCTACCTTCTCCCCTGGGGCCAGATGTCGTACTGGGGCGCGCAGGTCATCATCTCGCTGTTCGGCGCTATTCCGGTCGTCGGCGATGCGATCGTCGAGTTCATCCGCGGCGACTACTCGATCTCCGATATCACGTTGAACCGTTTCTTCGCGCTGCACGTGATCCTGCTGCCGCTCGCACTGATCGGCCTCGTCTTCGTTCACATCGTCGCGCTGCACGAGGTCGGATCGAACAATCCGGACGGCGTCGAGATCAAGGAGAAGAAGGACGAGAACGGCGTGCCGCTGGACGGCGTGGAGTTTCACCCGTATCACACGTCGAAGGACCTGGTGGCGATCATCGTCTTCCTGATGATCTTCTCGGCCGTCGTGTTCTTCGCGCCCGAAATGGGCGGCTATTTCCTCGAGTATGCCAATTTCGACCCGGCGAACGTCCGTGCGACGCCGGAGCACATCGCACCGGTCTGGTACTTCACGCCGTTCTACGCCGTACTCCGCGCCGTGCCCGACAAGCTGTGGGGGTTCATCCTGTTCGGCCTGTCTGTCATCCTGCCGCTGTTCCTGCCGTGGCTGGACAAGGCTCGCGTGAAATCCATTCGCTACCGCGGCTGGATTTACAGGACCGCGCTGACCGTCTTCGTTGTCAGCTTCATAGCGCTCGGCTGGCTCGGCGTGCAGCCCGCGGAAGGCGTTTACGTGATCGCCGCGCGACTGTTTACCGTGCTGTACTTCGCGTTTTTCATCCTGATGCCGTGGTACACGCGGATCGACAAGACAAAGCCTGTGCCGGAAAGGGTGGTATACAATGGTTAACACGAGCATGTTCAGACTTCTGCTCGCAGTTCTGCTGTCTGGAATCTTCGGAACGGCACTCGCGGCCGGCGGCGTGGAGCTCGAGTCCGCCGACATCGATCCCGGCAACGTCAATTCGCTGCAGCGCGGTGCCCGCAATTTCATGAACTACTGTTCGGGTTGCCATTCCGCCAAGTACGTGCGTTACAACACGATAGGCAGCGATCTGAACCTCTCCGAAGACGAACTCATCAACAACCTGATGTTCAATGCGGAGAAGACCTTCGAGACAATCAACGTCGCGATGCGCCCCGACGAGGCCGAGCGCTGGTTCGGCGTCACGCCGCCGGACCTGACGCTGGCCGGGCGCGCGAAGGGCGCCGACTACATTTACAGCTTCCTCAGGGGCTTCTACATCGATCCGGATCGGTCCACGGGCGTGAACAACCGGGTGCTCGCCGGTACCTCGATGCCACACGTTCTGGGCGGCTTGCAGGGCTACCAGCGTGCCGTCTACGAAACCCACGAGGAAGCCGACGGCTCCGAGACTCTGCACCTGTCCGGGCTCGAGCTCGCCGTTCCGGGTACGATGGCCGAGGAGGAATACGATGAGTTCGTGCGCGACACGACAAACTTCCTGGTCTACATTGCCGAACCGATCCGGTCGGAACGTCGTCAGCTCGGTGTGTGGGTTCTCATGTACCTGCTGTTCTTCCTGATCATCGCGAGAATGTTGAAGAAGCAGATCTGGAAGGACGTGAAGTGATGGCCGTTACCGCAAATCGCAGATCGGTCATGACCCTGTTCTCGCGGCCGACCGATATCCACAGTCATCGTACCCGACTCGTACTCGCTGAGAAGAACATCAACATCGAGATCGCGAACGTCGCCGGTCCCGATCTGCCCGAAGATCTGATGGACCTGAACCCGTACCACACGGTGCCGACGCTCGTCGATCGCGACCTGACGCTGTACGATTCGCGGGTCATCATCGAGTACCTCGACGAGCGTTTTCCGCATCCGCCGCTCATGCCCGTCGACCCGGTCACGCGCGCGCAGTTCAGGCTCGCGCTGTTTCGCATCGAGAAAGACTGGTACTCGATTGCCGAGGAGGCGGACGCCGCCGACGGGCGCCTCAGCGCAAAGTCCAAGAAAATGTTACGTGAGAGCATACTCCAGAGTGCCGAGCTGTTCGGCGCCAAGCCGTTTTTCCTGTCCGACGAGTTTTCGCTCGTCGATTGCAGCCTCGCGCCGATCCTGTGGCGGCTGCCGGTATACGGAATTGAGCTTGGCGCCGAGGCGGATGCCATTGACGCGTACATGCAGCGCGTCTTTTCTCGCCGCTCCTTCCAGCAGTCGCTGACCGAGCTGGAACAGGAAATGCGCATGTAAACTCGCCGCGGCCGGAAGCCTGCGCAACGGCTGCTGGCGCTTATGTCATGTTGCCGCCGCTTGAGCGAATCGGTGGTGGTATGGTTGCCGAATCGGACCTCTAACAACAAAGTGTCTCAATACACAGCCGTGACCAATACCAGCCGATCCAAACGCCCGTATCTCGTCCGTGCCATGCACCAGTGGATGGTCGACAACGACAACACACCTCACATCGTCGTCAATGCGACGGCCGACGGTGTTGCCGTGCCCATCGAGCATGTAAAGGACGGGAAGATCATCCTGAATATCAGCGAGTCCGCAGCCCACAACCTGAAGCTCGGCAACGACGCGGTGAGTTTTCGCGCGCGTTTCGGCGGCGTTCCTTACGACGTATGGGTGCCGATGCGCGGTGTCATGGGCATCTACGCTCGTGAGACCGGACAGGGCATGATTTTCTCGCACGACTCCGACGCGGTCGAGCAAACGCGCAGGGATTCGGCGGTCGTCGATGACGCCCCGGTCGATGACGATATCGAGGGTACGCGCGCTCGCTCGCACCTGCGCGTGATCAAGTAGCGCTGCCGCCGAGCAGCGTCGTGTCGATCAGGTCGCACAGGCAGTGGATGACGACCAGATGCACTTCCTGGATGCGGGCTGTACGCGCGGCCGGAACGCGAATCTCGACGTCGCCCTCGTTGTAGAGGTCCGCCATTTTGCCGCCGTCGCGCCCGGTCAGCGCGACGACAGACATCCCACGCTCATGGGCCGCCGCGATCGCGCGGCAAACGTTTTCCGAGTTACCCGACGTGGATATCGCGAGCAGCACGTCGGGGGATTTGCCGAGTGCCCGCACCTGCTTGGAGAAGATCTCCTCGTAGGCATAGTCGTTGCTGATCGACGTCAGCGTCGAACTGTCGGTCGTCAGAGCCATGGCGGGCAAGCCCGGTCGCTCCATCTCGAACCGGTTTAGCAACTCCGACGAAAAGTGCTGCGAATCACCCGCCGAGCCGCCGTTGCCGCAGCTCAGGATCTTTCCGTCATCCAGCAGGCATTGGGCCATGATAGCGCCGGCGGCGGCGATGGATTCGCCGATCGTTTCGACCGCCGCCTGCTTTGTCGCGATACTCTCGGCGAAGTGTTCCTTAACGCGGCTTACTGGGTCCATTTCGGCTCCATGAAGTCTCTTCTTCGGGCTCTGCAACCCGTCGAGGCTGGCGAAGTTTAGCAGATGCTAACGGCACGCAGACCGGTCTGCGGTCTGCGCGGGTCGCAGCGTCAAGACTCGCGGAACGCATCCCGCAACCAGGCGAGTCTGAGCGTGCCTGCCATCGTCCTGTCCACCCCGACGACATCGAAGCGACAGACGCGATCGTAGTGCTCCGGATGTCTTGCGATGTATTTTGCGGCCGCCGCCAGTATTCGTCGTTGTTTGCGTCGGTCGACGGTATGGCAGGCGCTGACGCGGCTACCCGCTCCGCGATAGCGAACCTCGACGAACACCAGGCAGTCGCCGTCGAGCATGACGATATCGACCTCGCCCCGCCGAGTGCTGACGTTGCTTGCCAGTAGCTCGAGTCCGCGGCGTTCGAGGTAACGTACCGCTCGTCCCTCAAAGCGAAGGCCTACTGCCCGGGCGGGCTCTCGTCGTTTGCTTCGTCGAGCCACGGCTCACGATCAGTGGACTCGGGCGGTGCCAGCCGGCCGTCCTCGCTTACGTCCCGGATGGGGCCGCTGGCTGGCAGCGAATCGGCAATGGCGACCGGCCGTCCGCCCTGGAACTGCGCCCAGGCGGGCCGTCGATGAACGCGGCCTTCGGCATCGACGAACAGCCGCCCGGTGGCTCCATCCATGTCGAGGAACGCGCCGTCGGGCACACCGAACAGCGCGCCGACGAGGTGGTATGCGTCGTAGCCCATGGCATGCAGGCGCCCGAGGCGACGCTGCTCCGGCCAGTGTTCCTCGAATTCGCCGGGCAGCCGCTCGATCCAGGGCTGCGGCGAAATGACCCAGGGGGCGTCGACGAACATCACGCCGTTCAGGTCGCTGTCGGTCCGGCCGTCCATCGCGTATATCGATGACGTCGAATACACCGGCAAGTCGCCGGAATAGTGGAACTTGAGCTGCGATTTCAACAGCCTGCCCGAGGCCGCGTTGGCCGCGAGGAAGATGAACTCGGCATCTTGCCGGCGGCGAGGATCGAATTGCAGCGGTCCGCCAATGTTCGCGCGTAGCCGCTGGTAGCGTTGCACGCTTCCCGACAATGCCATCAGGTCTTCGATTGTGTTCGAGAAGTCCGGGTTCTCGCTCGTATAGCTGCGGCTGTCGAGCAACGTACCGCCGAGTTCCTCGAAGCGGCTCGCGAAGCTCAACAGCACGCGGCGACCCACGCTGTTGCTGGGCACCAGCGCCAGCGCACGGGTATGCCCGTCGGCGAGCGCCCGCTCCGCGGCCGCCTCGGCCTCGTCTTCGGGCGCGAGCGCGAACTGGAACAGCCCCGGCGGCGCCAGCGTGTTCTCCGGCAGGTAGTTCAGCGTCAGTACGGGGATGGGTACGAGTAGGTCATTCGCAAGCTCGCTCACGTTGCGCCGAAGCAGCGGGCCCACCACGAACTCCGCGCCGTCGGCCACTGCCGCCGTATAGGCCGCAACGGCGCCGCCCTCCTTGTTGACATCGTACACACGTATCGTCTGCCGGTCGTCCAGGCCGCCCGCGGTCGCAAAGTAGGCGCCCAGAAAACCGTTCTGAATGGCTTTGCCCGCGCTCGCGGCGTTGCCGGACAACGGCAGCAGTAGCGCCACCTGACGCGGGTAGCTCAGGAGCTGCTCATCCGGCAGTTCGAGCCCGTCGACGATCGCGATCGCCGGATGATCGGGGTTGGCTTCGCGCCACCGCGCCACGCCGTTCGCCCAGCCGATGCCCTGCTGGCCCGTGGATGCCGCAAGCGACCCGAGCGACAGCCAGGCACGAATGTTCGTGTCGGCAGTCAGTTCGCTCGCCGTGCGCAGATCGCTCGGCCGGCTGGCCGCCAGTCCCTCCCAGAGGTGGCGCCGGTTGGCATCGACGTCGTCGCGGCTCGACAGCCACAGCTCGCGCTGCAGCATGAGTTCGGCTGCTCGCCCGGGATCCCCCGATTGGAAGTAGGCATCCGCCCTGAGCTCTTCGACCCGCAGCCGACGGTCCTGGGTGAGCGGCTCACGGCTGAGCGCTTCGAGCAGGGAGAGCGCCGCTTCGCTGTCTCCCTGGTACAGGGCGAGTGCCGCGCTGTTGCCGGCCCACAGCCAGTACAGCGGGCCGGACGACGGTGTTGCGACACGCGAGTGCGCGTTGCGCGCCCGGCCGATGTCGCCGCCTTCCAGCCATTGCTCGATGGCCAGCATCGTCAGCCGGTCGGCGTCGCTGCCCACGGCGTTCGTCGCAAGACCGATGTAAACGCCCGCGGCACCGGCGTGGTCGCCGTTCTGGGCGAGCCGCACGGCGCGGCCTTCGCCGCTCAGCGATGAACCGCCGCCCGTGCTGACGCAGGCCGCGAGCATCAGGAGCAACGCGGCGGCGCCGACCGCGACCCGTAGCCGCGATGGCGGTAGCGCGCGATGTTTGCGAGGATTGATCATAAGTTCCCAAGCCGTACAGGTCCGCGTCGTCGTGAGCGGAACGCTCTTCATCGTTGCAACGCCCATAGGCAATCTCGAAGACCTGTCGTCCCGAGCTCGCCAGACGCTCGCGGACGTGGATCTGATAGCCGCCGAGGATACCCGCCGCACCGGTCGATTGCTATCGGCTATCGGCGTGAAACGTCCACTTATGTCACTCCACGATCACAACGAAGCCCGCGTCGCGGATGCAATCGTTAGCGACCTCGAGGCCGGTCGCAACGTGGCGCTCGTGAGCGACGCCGGCACGCCGCTCGTCAGCGACCCCGGCTATCGGCTCGTCAGGGCTGCGCATGCCGCCGGCGTTCGCGTGTCGCCGATCCCGGGCGCCAGCGCGCTGACGGCGGCACTTTCGGTTTCCGGGCTGCCGACGGACCGATTCTGCTTCGAGGGCTTCCCGCCCGCCCGCGCGAAGGCGCGGCGCGAGGCGTTCGCAAAGCTTGCAGGCGAGCCGCGCTCGATCGTGTTTTACGAGTCGGTGCACCGGATCGCGGACTTCCTGGACGATGCGGTCCAGGCGTTCGGCGCTTCGCGACCGGCGTTCATCGGCCGCGAGCTCACGAAGCTCCATGAGCAATGCCGGTCGGCGACGCTGGGTTCGCTTCGTGGGCAGCTTCAATCCGGCGCGATCGCCGCCAGGGGCGAATTCGTCATCGTCGTGGCCGGTTCCGGCGAAGCGCGGGATTCGGCATCGATCGACGCGGACCTGCTGCTCGGCGAACTGTCCGCCATCCTGCCCGCCCGGCAGGCAGCGAGCCTCGCCGCAAGGCTAACCGGCGAGCGCGCGAATACGCTGTACAAGCGGATCCTTGCCCTGGGCGACGAAGCGTCCTAGCAGGCTGTTGAAAAACGTGGTTTTTCGACTGCCTGCGACCGGCACATGGACGTGCCGACATTGTCAATGGCGGTAAGCCATTGACAATGCGAGCGAACTGAAAACCGCGCTTTTCAGTTCGTGAGGTTGAAAAAGCCATGGAAGGCTTTTCCAACAGCCTGCTAGTGCGGCCACCTGCTGTGGCGTCGTTGCGTCGAACTACAGCCAGCGGCGTACGCGATCCATGTATCGGCGGTAGGGAAGGCCGAAT
>JANQLK010000037.1 GCA_028280615.1 Woeseiaceae bacterium
CCGCAAACAGTACGATTCCGTTCAGGACTTTCTTTTCGATTACGGTGCCATGATCGCGCCGCCGGAGTATGCCGAGCCCGACGTCCGCTTCGTGTTCAACCGGGAGCAGAAATCCGCCTACCAGCTTCAGGGGAACGAGCTGTCGCGATTCGATCTGCGCGAGCAGCGCCTGAATCGAAACGAGTACCATGAAAGCGACACCGATTTCCTGGTCTGTACGCTCAACGAGGCTCAATGCGGGCAGCGGGTCGTCGAGCAGAACACGGTACTGGAAATACCCGACCTGACGATCGAGCGGCGGCTGGGGCGCAAGCGGATCGAGCTGCAGCGGCCCCTTGGCAGCTACATCGAAGAGCTTGTCTACGACAGAACCTTTCGCGATGCCATCAGTCCGGCGTTCATCAAGCGGCTGAACCCGCCGCTCAGGGATCTTGACGATGCGGAGGTCTACGCCGTGCGAAGCGGTACGGCCGTCGTTCCCGTCGAGCAATGGCTCGTGACGGTCGCGGTGCCCAGGGCCGAGTTCGAAGACTTCGATTCCGAGCTCTGGAGCATCGTTGCGGGCCACGACGGCGTTGACCTTCTGCCGCGCAGGGGCATTTCGGCGAAGGCGGCTGCGCTCACGACAATGGACCACCATGGCGGCGCGGCCGGCGGCGGTTCGGCAACGGATCATTGCGCCATGCTGGCCGAAGAGCACAAGGCGTGGTTCCAGGCGATCAACTACCCTAAGAATTCGGCTGGCAAGTTGCTCTGGCCGGATATAGCCGACAAGCGGGTGCGTATCGGCGTTCTCGAGAAGAGATCGACGCTGCTCGATTCGCATCAGATCTTTGGCCTCGACCCGGGCCGGCCGACGTGGCATTCCTTCAACGTACTCTCCGAGCTGGTGCCGAATCCGGCACCGACGTCCTACAACAGCGGCACGCAGGCCGTACTGGACAGCGATGAGTACTCGAGCAGCGCCAATCACGGGACGCACGTGTCCGGGATCATCGCGGGCCGCGACGGCAACTGCTGGTCCGGGCTCTTGCCCAGCGCCCGGCTCACGCTGATCGACTTGACCAACGAGTCGAGCATGCCGAGAGAAATCAGGAAGGCTGTCGACGAGGACGTCAGGGTCTTCAACGTCAGCTACTCGTGGCCAGCCAATGAAGCGACGCTGTTCAACGAGATCAGGACGTTCGACGACGCGCTGTGGGTTGTCGCCGCGGGCAACGACGGCGAGGATCTCGACGCCGTGGCCGAGGCCTCCGTTCCGGTCCCCGCTATCTGGGGCGATCGGCCAAACGTCGTTACGGTCACGGCGTCCGACGCGAACGGTCTGATTCTCGAACACGTAGTAACCCCGGAGGGACCGATTCCCGGCGCCAATCGCGGCAAGAAGTTCGTGGACCTCGTCGCGCCCGGCATGGACATCTACAGCGCCAGCGAACAAATGAAGTACGGTCCCGCAACCGGGACCTCTCAGGCAGCGCCGCAGGTTGCCGCTGCCGCGGCGTTGCTCGTCGACTGGCTCGGAGAGCGGCTGCCGCCGGGCGATGCGAAGGCGCGGCTCATCGCCACGGCCGACTGGCTGCCGTCGTATGAAGGCAAGGTCTGGGGCGGGCGCCTGAATTTCGGTGCGGCCGTGATGTATCCGGACCGCAGCCTGCTGCAAACGAAAACGGGCGTTCAGACCGGCGAGTTTCACTCCATCGAGCCGTCCAACAACCCGAAGATCCGGATCGAAAACGTAACGCAGTACTACGAGAGGGACACCGATTCCGGCGAGGAGGCGCCCGAGCTCATCAGGTTCCGGAACATTCTGTCGCTGCGCCGGCACACAGACGGAAGCTAGCGGGTGGTGTTGCGCGAGAGGGGCACGAACAAACTCAAGATCATCCTCGACGCTCAGTTGGCCGACGTCCCGGGCACTTTCGGTTCGGGAAGAATCCAGTGTCAGAGCTATGAGAAGTACAACGAGGCTACCGGCGTCTTCGAGGACAGCGAAGGCTGCGCTGCCGGCATCTCGGTAACCCAGATCGAGAATTATGTGCAGGGCGGTCGGTATCAGATCGAATGGGGCTCGGAATGAGTACGTAAAGGCGACGGGAAATGAGTATGCAAAAACAACTCGAAAGCCGGCGCGGAAGTCCGCGAACCCTGTTCCTCCTGCCGCTCGTGTTTGCGGCTTGGCCATGGTCGATGGCGGCTGCACAGGGGATCGCGGAAGAGCGGGCACGGGTAGTCCAGCAGATCGGCGATGTGAAGGAAGACGATGTCATCCTCTTCCCGCTGCGGGCCGACCCCGGGCTCGTATTCAGCCAGCGAGTCGTGGAGCCTGGCGCCCAATTTCTTCGCCTGTTCTTCGAGATCGACCGGCCGGGCGCCGATTGGGGTCTCCAGGTGACGCAAGGCGAAGACGTTCTGTGGGAAACCTCCGAAGCAGAGATCGACGGCGATGGATTCTGGTCGCCTCAGTTCGAGGCCGAGCAACTCGACGTCTCGATCTTCAGCGCGACGAGTAACAATGAGCTGAGGCTGATCCTGAGCCGCGTCGTCGTCGGTTCCAGCAAGGGTACGCCCGAGTCGATAATCGAGCCCAACCAGCTTACGTCGATCAATGGCCAGGATGCCTGGATTCTCGAGCTCGGGCGATCGGTGGCACGATTGCGGATTGTCGGCGACTTCGGCGGTACGTTTACGTGCACCGCGTTTCTCGTCACGCCGGAACTCATGCTCACCAACCAACACTGCATCGCATCGAACGCCGAGGCAATATCGACGAAGGTAGATTTCGATTTCGACGTGCCGGGCCCGCCGGCCGAAGTCGGCGAACTGGTCGAGCTGCTGGATTCCGACTTCGACCTCGACTACGCCGTCGTGCGTCTGAGACAGCCCGTCGGCCGAACGCCCCTCGAACTCGACCTCGTGCGTCCCGACGACGACGATCAGCTACTCATCATC
>JANQLK010000048.1 GCA_028280615.1 Woeseiaceae bacterium
GATCCGCGCACGACGCGATCGATTCACGTCGATTCGCGCTACATGCTCTGGATCATGGAGAAAATCGACGAGGCGGGGCATCTCGTCGACGAGATGACGCTAACGACGACGCGCTAGACCGTGTGGCCCCGGGCTCCCGTCAGGTCCGGCCCGTGATCTCCGCAGGAAGCGACAGCTTCGTCTGCCGCTGCTGGCCCAGGCGGTTGTCGAACGCCGCCCAGGCCCCCGCTTCGCCATGCCAGCTGCCGCCGGTCGCTGCCTTGGCGTACTCCGTTGCGCGCGTCTCGAAGAAGTTGGCGTGTTCCACTCCGTTCAGTATCTCGGTGAGCCAGGGCAGAGGGTGCTCGGCGACACCGTAGACTTTCGGCAGTGAAAGCTGAGCGAGGCGCCAGTCGGCGATGTAGCGGATGTAGCGCTTCACGTCGGCCGCCGACAACCCTTCCAGCGATCCCATCTCGAATGCCAGGTCGATGAAACGGTCTTCGAGGTCGACGACGGTTTTCGCGCAGTCGACGATGTCGTCACGCACACTGTCGGTCAACGCTCCGGTCTCCCCTGCGAACGTGTGAAACAGGCGCAGCACGCCTTCGCAGTGCAGACTTTCGTCCCTGACGGACCACGATACGATCTGCCCCATGCCGCGCATCTTGTTGTGACGGGGGAAATTGAGCAGGATGGCGAAGCTCGCGAACAGCTGCAGTCCTTCCGTGAACGCGCCGAACATCGCCAGCGTCCGCAGTATGTCTGCTTCGCTGCCGACGCCGAACTCCTGCATATAGTCGTGTTTGTCCCGCATCGCTTCGTAGTCCATGAAGGCGGCGAACTCGGAGTCCGGCATGCCCAGCGTTTCGAGCAGCAGCGCGTAGGCTACGATGTGCACGGTTTCCATGTTCGCGAAGGCGGCGAGCATCATTTTGATCTCTGTCGGCCTGAACACAAGTGCGTATCGCTCCAGGTAGTTGTCCTGTACTTCGACATCGGATTGAGTGAAGAAGCGAAACACCTGCGTCAGCAGATTTCGTTCGGCATCGCTGAGTCTTTGGCTCCAGTCCTTGCAGTCTTCGCCGAGCGGTACCTCCTCGGGAAGCCAGTGAATCTGCTGCTGTCTGCGCCAGTAGTCGATAGCCCAGGGATAGCGGAACGGTTTGTAGGTCTTGCTGGGAGTCATCAGGCCCGGCTTTTGCAGCAGGTCGATCTGAGTTTCGTGTGCCATTGAGTATTCTCCGGAGCTACTGGCAGGAGAGGCATTCGTCGTAGTCGGACAGCGGCTGTACCAGCTCCCGTTCCGGCCAGTCCATCGTGTTGTCACCCTCGACACCGGCGAAACCGGCGCGCTGCACCGACTTCGAACGGCAGTAGTAAAGACTCTTGATGCCCCGCTCCCAAGCCGTCCAGTGGAGCATCAGGAGATCCCACTTGTGCAGGTCGCTGCTTAGAAACAGGTTGACGGACTGTCCCTGACAGATGCTCGGCGCCCGATCGGCGGCGAGATCGATAACCCAGCGTTGGTCGATCTCGAAAGAAGTCCGAAACACCGCCTTCTCGTCGTCGCTCAGGCAGTCGAGGTGCTGCACTGAGCCGTCGTGCTGGAGTATCGACGCCCAGGTCGCCTGCGTATCCGCTCCTCTCGCTGCGAGCAGTTCCTCGAGCGCCGGATTCTTTACGGTGAAGGATCCGGACAGGGTCTTGTGCGTGTAGATGTTGGCCGGGATCGGCTCTATGCAGGCGCTGACGCCGCCGCAGATGATGCTGATGCTCGCCGTGGGAGCGATTGCGAGCTTGTGGCTGAAGCGTTCATTGACGTTCCCTTCGGCGGCATCTGGGCAGGGTCCGCGTTCTTCGGCCAGCTTCCGCGAAGCACGATCCGCCGCTCTGCGAAGGTGCCGGAACATCGTCAGGTTGTGGCTCTTTGCAAGTACGCTTTCGAAAGGAATCCCGCGCTTTTGCAGGAACGAGTGGAAGCCCATCGCGCCGAGCCCGACCGAGCGTTCCCGCATCGCCGAGTACCTGGCGTTGCTCATGCTGTCGGGGGCATGACGAATGAAATCGTCGAGAACGTTGTCGAGCAGCCGCAGGATATCCTCGACGAAGAGCGGATCGTTGCGCCACTCGTCCCAGCGTTCGAGATTGACCGAAGCAAGGCAGCACACAGCCGTGCGCAGAGCGCCGTCGTGGTCGCGCCCCGTGGGCAGGAGGATCTCGCTGCAAAGATTGGACTGGCGAACCTTCAGCCCGAGCGCCTTCTGGTGCGCCGGGAGTTCGTCGTTCGCCGTATCCACGAACAGCAGATACGGCTCACCAGTCTGCAAGCGCGTCTCGAGGATTCGCTGCCATAGTTCGCGTGCCGACACCGTTCGAATGACGCTGTCGTCGGCGGGGCTCCGCAGAGCAAAAGGCTGTTCGTCGCGGACGGCTTGCATGAACTCGTCGGTGATCGCGATCCCGTGGTGCAGGTTCAGACTTTTGCGATTGAAGTCGCCGGACGGTTTGCGGATTTCGACGAATTCCTCAATCTCGGGATGATGCACGTCGATGTAAACAGCGGCCGAACCACGGCGCAGCGAGCCCTGCGATATCGCCAGCGTTAAAGAGTCCATGACCCGGACGAACGGGATGATGCCGGAGGTTTGCCCGTTACCTTTTACGGTCTCGCCGATTGACCGGACATCGCCCCAGTAGGTACCGATACCGCCGCCGTTCGACGCCAGCCAGACGTTCTCGGTCCAGGTATCGACAATACCGTCGAGACTGTCGTCAACCGCGTTGAGAAAACAGGAAATCGGCAGTCCGCGCTCGGTTCCGCCGTTGCTCAGAATCGGCGTCGCGGGCATGAACCAGAGCTGTGACATGTAGTCGTAGAGCCGCTGTGCATGCTCCAGGTCGTCGGCGTAGCTTTCGGCGACGCGGACAAACAAGTTCTGGAAGGACTCCCCTGGCAACAGGTACCGATCCTGCATCGTGGCCTTGCCAAACGCGGTCAGATTTCGGTCGCGCTCCGGGTCAATGCGGATTCGGGTGGGGCGGAGAGTTTCGGTAACTGCGGTTTGCGGCACAACACTACCTCTTGGCATCGATTTGGACGGATGCAGAGGTAGCCGTTGCCCGGCGCGGAAACGCGGCGTAACGACCAAGCCTCTCGAAACACCCCGTCCGATGAGTCAAATCGTTCTGCCGGCAGGTCTCCTGACTCGCAGTGTTCCGCGTTGCCGCCTTCCCGGAACAATCCAGTGGCTATGATGGCAAGCGTGCTGCTTACAGTTGCGGGGGCAGTTCCGGCTTTCCGTCAGGCAGGCGGGCACCGGATTCCCTATTAGTCGCTAAGGGCGAACCGACGAACCCCAAGATCTTGCGTCAGAGTTCGAGTGCTTGTCAAGATATGGGGGTATTGGGTCATTGTTCCGGGTTCGCGGCCGAGCCGGCGAGGATCCCACCGTCGATCGTGAGCTCCGAGCCGGTCATGTAAGCCGCTTCGTCCGATGCAAGCAGCACCGCGACCGCGGCGACTTCCTGAGGCGTGCCGAAGCGTTTCATCGGCGTGTCACTAACGAACTCCGCCATGCGTGCTTCGCGCTCCGGACCGTCGCCGAGCATGGGTTCCCACATCGGCGTGAGGATGGCGGCCGGATGGATCGAATTGCAGCGTATGTCGAGACCCTGCTCGGCGCAGTACAGGGCGACGGTCTTGGTATGGTTTCGTACCGCTGCCTTAGAAGAAGCATACGCGCTTGCGGCCGGAATCCCGACGAGTCCGGAGCGGGACGAAATGTTGATGATCGAGCCCGAGCCCTGCCTGCGCATCAGCGGGATTGCGTGCTTGCAGCCCAGGAATACGCCGTCCAGATTGGTCCGGTGCACGGCGTGCCAGTCCGCGAGCGCCGCGTTCTCCGGGTCGTGCGGGACCGGGCCCGCCTCGAATCCCGTGATTCCGGCGTTGTTGACGAGGACGTCGAGCCGGTCGAGCACACCCGTGACCCGCTCCCAGTCCGACTCCTCGCGCACGTCGAGCTTCTCGAATACGGCGTCGAGCCGGGCCGCGGTGCGCTCACCGCCCCGGGTGTCGATATCCGAGAGGACTACGGTCGCGCCCTCGCTTATAAAGGCTTCCGCTATCGCCTCACCGATGCCGCGCGCGGCGCCGGTAACGAGAGCAGTTTTGCCGGCAAGTCTTGCCATCGGTCCTCACAGTTCGTCGGATAGCAGCCACTCC
>JANQLK010000029.1 GCA_028280615.1 Woeseiaceae bacterium
CACTCTGGAGATGGTTCGGACTTGGAACAGACAAACGGTGATGTAGCTCAGATGGTTAGAGCGGCGGACTCATAACCCGCAGGTCGGTGGTTCAATTCCACCCATCACCACCAAACCAATAGAAAGGGCGCCAAAACGGCGCCCTTCTTATCTGCACGTATTGGCCATCAATCAAAGCCCGGTTGCCCCGCCGATCACTGCATTCTGTCCTGATATGCGCGACTGAGCGCGACAATTTCTTTGTTTTCGACGATCACGCTGTTCGGGTACTCCTGACCTCGGGCACTGACTTCGAGCATCGACTGTCCGATTGACTCCGCCGCCACGGCCACCTTGATCGGGCTGAGAATCGCGTAGCTGATGCGATGGATCAGGTGTGCTTCTGTTTCGGTTGGCAGTATCACCGCCGGACGATACGAGATCACACGCAGATTCGTGTCGGCCGCCAATCGGGAAAGTTCGCCTTCCGCACGCGCTTTCTCGCGAGCCCACATCATTCGCGAATAGGCTGATGTGCCACTGCCGCTTACGTAGTGAAACGAAATCGCATCCTGATTTCGAGCGCTTAGCCACTGCGTGAGAAATCGCGCCGGGTAGTCCAGGTGAATCTCGCGGTAGGTCTCCTCGTTCATGCCCATTGCACTCAGTCCGATGGCCCAGAATACGGCGTCGACGTCGGCGAGTTCATCGATAATCGCCGAGTAGTCCAGATAGTCCTTGTGAATGATCATCTCGACCTTGCCGGCCGTGACGCCCGCCTCGATACGCGGCGACGGGCGCCGCGTGAAGATACGCACCTTATGGACGTTGGGATCGTTGAGTGCGGCCTTCAGCAGGCCGTCGCCGACCGTTCCGGTCGCACCGAATATCGCGACTGTTCGATGGCGGTCAGTGCTGTATCCCTGAGCCGTCATGGGTACCTCGTATCGGCTGTTCATAACCAGCAGGGCAAAGTAGAAAAGCAGCAACGCTCCGGCGAGTGCGTTGGAAGTCCATTTGATCAGTCGCCTTGCCATTTGCTAGTCCTCTATTCCTCGGGTGTCAGCATGGCCGACATCGCTTCTGCGAAGTCATGTCGTGGCATTGACTCCAACATCTGGACGATGCGCTCTGATGAGACTCCTTACAACGTTTTTCTCTCTCTGCTTGGTCAACTAGAAGCGATCAGCGGCGAGACATTTTCAGGCTCGACGTCAGAGAGCGAGGCATAGGAGCCCGATCAGCAGACCTTGATCGATTACGCTTCAGCCGTGCGCGCCCGGGTTGACTTAGGTTGGAGCCGCCAAAGGCCCGTCAAGTAAGTGCCGATCACTGGAGGTGTCTGTAAATAGCCGGCCTCTCTCAGCGCAAAAAAAATCACGATCGCTTCGGTCAAATTGACGCTGCAATGACTGCTCGATTTTCGCATCATCTCTATAAGCGAACCCGGAATGGTGATCGATGGTCATCAACCCAGAATTGCGTGCAGCTCATCGACGTTGCACAGGAGACGTTCAAGGTCTGTCGGTTGCCCGTCGGTATCGACAGCCCAGGCTCCTTCAGCGCCAGAAACGACGACTGCGACCGGTTCCGCATAGGCATAAATCCCGAACCGTCCGCCGTCGATCTGCTGACCAGATTCGGATGACTGGACAACGACAACTGTATGACGCTCGTCAGCATGGATGCGCCTTGCGCTGAACTGCGACATCTCACCGGGCCCTCATCGCGCGAATTCCCTGCCATGTGGCGGGCGACAGGAGCATGCCTATCGCAATAATGCTGACCTGCAGAGGAACAAGTCTCAGCCTGCCTCGACTGTCGATTTCCAGCGTTTCACTGACGAAATCCGGTGCGATGTCGATCGAGATGCTCTTCGCCCTTTTTGCTATTGCCGATGCCGGCCCCACGAAGGCCCACAGCTTGCCCGTGTCAGCGGGATTGTCCAGGCCGATGCGAGCGTGCACGTACACATCTTCCTTGATGACCGCGCGCCACAGATCGCCGACAAAGCGGTAGACCCGTTCCCGGAACGACCGCTGTCGCACAGCGGCCAGCACGTTCCTCGGCTGGCCGCTGCCGGATTGCGTTGAATCGCGCCGTTTCGCACTCGTTGCTGGGATCCGCTCAGAGGCCTTGATCGGTATGCGTGTACGCACAAGGCCGAGGGCCCAGGTCAGAATGATTTCGTTTCCTTCGTCGTCTGGCCAATCGAATCTAAAGTCGAGCGCAACGGGAATCGCAAACAGGGCGACAACTGCCAGCAAAGAGATCAGCAGTCCGGTTAGCATCCGCCCAAAACTGTTTACTCAGCGCCGTTTGACGACTTCTCGGCCATCGACTTGCTGACTGTCTCGGCGACTTTCTCGAGCACGGATGCCGTACCGGTCTTTATCGGTTCCACCCGAACGCCATCGTCGTTGACAACAACGAGTGCGACCGGTTTGACGCCGCCACCGCCGCCCGTTCCGCCGCCGTGGCCGGTGCCCTTTTGCTGGTCCGATCCTTCGCCCCCACCGACGCCGAATCCGAAACCCACGTTGATTAGCGGAATCAACGTATTTCCCTCGATCGCCATGGGTTCGCCGACGACAGTTTTGGAATTGATCATGCGCTCTATTTCGGCTACGGCCTTATCAAACAGGTTTTCAATGTTCTGCATCGCTCTATTCCTCCCCGGACTAGTCTGGAATTGCACCCGAATTACATATACGCCCGCCTAAGCGAAACGTATATACGCGCAGGCCGCATCGAAGCTGCGCCGCATTCAGGAAGCCGCGGTGAACCGTTCTCCCCGGATCAGGGAAGAAGTGGCTGCGATGAACGACACGAAAACCATCGCGACTCTCCGTCATTGTCGCGTGCGCAGAAGGCGTTCCACGAAACTCCGCTTTTCGGTAACTCGCTATTTACTAACCTGCCGCAGTCAATAGGCTGTGGGTTCTGGCGCATCCCTTCCAGGGCGTGCACGAGTGGCGGGCCACGCCGATAGCGGGAATGCTATCCGATCGGCTTGACGCTCGGTTTGCCGGTCGGTTGAGCCAGAGCCGCAAACAATGAGGCGTGCCATCGGTCGAGACCGTTCGTGAAGGCACGTTCAGAGAAGAATGCGAGCCGCGATTGCACAGCTAAGGCAAGCGACGAAACGGCGCCTGGTCGTGACAGCGCTGTGCTCGGTCTTCGCGCTGGTCGCCTACCCGAATCCCGCGATCGCGGCGGCCCAGACGTCGGCACCGTCCACCGCAGATAGTCTGCGGCCCTCGCTGGATGACGCACAGACAGCGAGAGCGGCGCTCGGTGCCGACGCAGCGCTTCCCGACAGCGCCAAAGTAGCGGCACTGGAACTGTACGATCAGGCCATTGCCTCCATCGAGGAAGCGCGCCGACTGGACTCCGAAATCGCCAGCCTGGCAGCGCGGATACAGTCCGCTCCGGACCGGGTTGCGGAGATACGCGAAGAGCTGGCCACATCAGCGCTGAACATCGGCACGGCAGGCGAGTATGCCGCGCTTCCGTTGGAAGAAGTCGAGCAACTCGTTCGACGGGGCGAGGTGGCCCTGGACACCGCGCGCCTCGCATTACAGGAGCGCGAGCGTCGTCTTGCCGACATACTGGCCGCCGAGACTACGCTGGGCGACGACATCGCAGACCGCACGGGCCTGCTTCGAAGCCTTGAGCAAGACCTTGGCGCGTCGGCAATCATTGTCGAACCGGCTGCCTTGAACGAAGCGCGCCGTCTGGCGCTGGCTGCGCAACGCAGGCTCCGTCAAGCCGAGATCCAGCTCTTCGAGCAGCAATTGTCGGGTCACGACACACTCGTGGAACTGGAAGGTCTGGAGCGAGACATGGCCGCCTATGAGGTGACGCGCCTCGAGGCCGATGCCGAGTCACTGCGGGCCGTCGCCGACCGGAAACGAAGAGAAGCGGCGAGCTCCGCCATCAGAGCGGCGGAGGCGGTCAAGGCGGAACTGGACAGGCTGCCCGAAGCGATTCGGCCGGTCGCTGAAGCGGTCGTGGAACGGAACGTGCGGCTCCGGGCGGAACTGGAAGAGATCGTTCGCAAGGAAGCCCAGGTCGGCGAGAGCCTGCGAAGCACCGAGCAGGAATCGATCCGCATTGCGAGCGACTTCGAACTAGCCAGGCGTCGCGTTGAGGTCGTGGGTTCCACGGCGTCAATTGGCCGCATGCTTCGCCGTCAGCTCGCCGCTTTGCCATCCCTGGAAGGCTATCGCCGCTCCGCGAGTCTGCGGCGCGAGGAGATCGACTCGGCGACGGATCGGCAGCTCGAGCTTGAAGAACAACGCCGCGAATTGTCCGATCCGGTCCAACGGGCCGACAAGCTCCTTTCCGCGAACGCGGCAGGTTCGCTCGACCCCGACGCCGGGGAAGAAAGCAGACAAGCGCTGCAAGACTTGTTGGCGGCGCAGCGGGAATCGCTCACCGAGCTCCACAATCTGTTCGCACGCTACGTTGGCGAGCTGATCGCGTTGGACGTGGCCGAGCGTGATCTCGTCAGCGTCGCCGATGAGTTCGTCGCATTCATTGAGGAACGACTCGTATGGATACGCAGCCTGCCGCCGATATCGCCAGCTGATATCGGTGCCCTGCCGGCCGCCCTTGACTGGCTGTTCTCCCCGGCGAATTGGAAAGGCGTCTGGCAGGATCTGGTCAAAGCGGCCCGCGATCGAAGCGGCGCATTGGCGGTCGGGATACTCATAGTGCTCGGGATCTTCCTCTGGGGTCGCATCGCTCCGCGACACCTGGAGCAGACTGCACGGCAGACCCGAAAGATCCGGAGCGATGCATTTCGGCACACGATCAGTGCATTGATCGATACGATCGTCCTGGCAGCGGTCTATCCGGCGCCACTCTTCCTGATCGGTTGGCTGCTCAGCCGGACCTCATTGGCGAATCAGTTCACCGCGGCTGTCGGCAGCGCCTCATTGTCAGTCGCGGCGCTGTGGTTTCTAATCGAGCTGCTTCGGCAGGCCTGCCGTGACGGCGGGCTCGGCCAATGCCATTTCCGCTGGCCGGAGGCCGTCCGGAACGACCTCTCCCGACAGTTGAGGTGGCTGCTCCTTGTCGCCGTCCCTGTGTTCTTTGTCAATGTAGTGATCCATGAGAGTGTCGAAGATCCGATTCTTCGGCAAGGTCTGGGGCGCCCTCTCTATATCCTGATGATGGCTGTACTGGCTGCTTTCGTGATCCGCTTGCTTGGTGGTCGTAGCGCAGTTACAGTCCACCTGCGCGAGAAGCGTTCGAACCACTGGACGGGGCAGCTGCGTTTCCTGTGGTACCCCGCGCTACTTGTCATGGTCGTCGCCCATGCCGCGCTGTCTGCCGCCGGGTACCACTATGCCGCGGTACAACTCGATGAGCGTGGTCACGTGACGGTATGGCTTCTCATCGGCGTGTTCTTCCTCCGGGAGACGTCCCTTCGCTGGTTGTTCGTACGCACCCGTCGGCTGCGCTTCGATGAAGCGGTCAAGCGCCGCGAGGCGGCGCGTGAGCAAAGCGACCAGACCGATGCCGCCGGATCAGTTCAGAGCGAACTGCTGCAGGTCGACGTGCCACAGGTGAGCTATAGCGAGCTCAGCGAAAAAGCACGTCGGCTGCTCGAGATTGCCGTCCTGTTCGGTGTCATCGCCGGGCTCTGGACGATCTGGCAGGATCTCGTGCCGACATTCGGGTATTTGGATGCCGTGACCTTACCGTTGAGCGGCATGGAGATCATTGACGGCGTCGAGACACAGGTCCCGATAAGCCTGTGGGACGTCGTCGTAGCGCTTTTCATGCTGGCAATCGCTATGGTGGCTGCGAAGAACTTGTCTGGCCTCCTCGAGATCATTCTGCTGCAGCGCTTACCCCTCGAGTCCGGAGGCCGCTACGCGATCGTGACGCTTTGTCAGTATTCGATCGTCGCCATCGGGGTAATCGCGGCATTCAGTACAATCGGCGTGCAGTGGTCGAGCATCCAATGGTTGCTCGCAGCGCTGGGCGTCGGACTCGGTTTCGGGCTGCAGGAGATCGTGGCGAACTTCATTTCGGGCATCATTTTGCTTCTCGAACGGCCGATTCGCGTCGGCGACATCGTCACGGTGGGTGACACGAGCGGAGTGGTTTCGCGCATTCGAATCCGGGCCACGACGATCGTGAACTGGAACAAGCAGGAGTTGATCGTGCCGAACAAGGAGTTCATCACCGGTCGGCTCTTGAACTGGACGTTGACCGATAAGCTCAATCGCATCGTCATCAATGTCGGTGTTGCCTACGAAGCGGACGTCGAAAGAGCACTGGCGTTGCTGGCGGAAGCGGCGAACGAAAACGCCAACATACTAAAAGACCCCGAGCCAGTCGTGACGTTCGAGAGTTTCGGCGACAACGTGCTTCACCTGGTTCTGCGCTGCTACCTCGGCTCACTGGAGTTTCGACTGGCGACAATGAGCGCCTTGCATGAAGCCATCAACCGGAAATTCCGCGATGCCGGCATCGTCATCGCCTTTCCGCAACGCGACGTGCATCTGGACATCCGGCAGCCTATCGATGTCCGATTGAACCCGGCCTGATTCTCGCGGAGACGAGACTCGAGGGCCGTTTCACGGACGCTCTGGACAATGCCGGGCGGGCGAAGCAGGAAGCTCCTGGCGCTTACTCGGCAGGCTCGTCACCCGAAGCGTCCATGAGGGTTTCGTGGAGGAAGGTATACTGCAGCGCCCACTCGAACGCGGCACCCGCGGACAGGCCCGTGCCGGCATGACCGCCCTCCGTTGCCTCGTAGTATCTGACATCTGCACCGACCTCTTCGAGTCTTGCCGCAAACTTTCGGGCATGCCCGGCGTGGACGACGTCATCCATGGAGGAACTGACCAAAAGGATTGGCGGATAGTCTTCGCCAGCGTGAACGTTGTGGTAGGGCGATATCGACTGCAGGAATACGCGCTCCCGCGGGTTGTCCGGATCGCCGAGCTCGTCGATCCAGTCACCGCCGCCGAGCTTCGTGTAGCGAAGCAGGTCGATCACCGGAACCTCACTAATGACCGCCCCGAACAACTCGGGTCGTTGCGTGACCGAGGCAGCCGTCAAAAGCCCTCCGTTCGACGCGCCCCAGATCCCGAGCCTGTCGGGCGTCGTCACGCCGTCGGCCACCAACGCTTCTGCGACGGCGTAGAAGTCATTGAATGAATTCTGGCGCCCCGTCCTCACACCTGCCTGGTGCCAGCCTGCGCCGAATTCCCCGCCGCCCCGGATGTTCGCGATCACATAGACCCCGCCGTATTCGACCCAGAGCTTGCCATGAATCGGCCGATAGCGAGGTAGCACGGGTATGTGAAATCCTCCGTAGCCGTATAGCATGACGGGCGCATTGCCGTCTTCGAGCACCGAGCGCTTTGCTGCTACGAAATAGGGCACGCGGGTGCCGTCCGAACTCTCGGTCCATCGCTGCTCTACGGCGACGTCATCCACGGAGAATGCGGGCCGTGCACGATACAGGCGATCAAGCTTCCCCTTACCCGTAAGCCGATACAGCGTTGGCGGTGTCTTTATACCTTCGAAGGAAAGCAGGACCGAGTCTGAGCCTGGGTCGGACGAGTTGAGCCGAAACTGCTCGATGGGCGCCAGTCGCAGTACCCCGTCGCGTGGCGTCTCGACCCGCGAATGCGACCAGCCCTTGCGTCCTCTATCAAGGCGCAACAGCGTTCCGGCGACGTTGCGCAGCACGACGACGTACACGACGTTGCGGCCAACGTGCACGGCGCGGACCGACTCGCCCGCCGGCGGTGAGTAAACCAGCTCGGATTCAAGACTGTCGACGTCCACCGCGATGAGTGAACCCTTCCTAAAGCCATTCCCGCCGTGCGACCAGTCGTTGCGGACCTCGAACAGCATCCGCCCGTCGATGTAGCCGCGCGGCTCGCAGGCTCGCGAACAAGGTAGCAGCGTCAGTTCGCCGCTATCGCTCACGGCGTGATACGAGGTGTCCAACCAGCTCCTTGAGACCCCTACATAGGAAAAGCGACCCTCGGGCCGGAAGACGGACTCGGGCCAGACGCTGATACCATCTGGATAGGCGTCGACGACGGTAATTGCCTCGTCCATCGGCGTGCCCCGCTTCCAGAGTTTCGCCACCAGCGAGTAGGCGTCGCCCATTTTCCCGTCGCCCCAATCGGTGGCGACCAAAAGCGTGTCCTCGTCAAACCAGGCCCAGTTGCTCTGCGCCTCGGGCAACACGAATCCGTCCGTCACGAAACTGCGCTCTGTGATCGAGAACTCCCGCCAGACCGTAGCCGCGATACCGCTGCGCGAAAGCCCGATCATGCATCGCTCGTTTGCCGGTTCGAAACATCGCGCGCCCTGCCAGGCCCACGGTTCACCCTCCTCGCGCGCCAGCGCGTCCAGGTCGAGAAGCGTGACCCATTCCGGAGTGCCGCTAAAATAAGACTCCGCACTGGCGCGACGCCAGATGCCCCTGGGATTCGACGCGTCCTGCCAGAAGCCGAACGCATCGCCGCCCCGGATGTCAGCCAGGGGCAGTTCGGTGTCGCTGTCGAGTACCGCTTGTGCGTCCTGCAGCAGCTGTTGGAACATCCCGGTCGACTGCAATGCGGCTGATTGAGTGTTGCGCTCTTCCACCCACGCTTTCGCTCGTTCGCCATCGATGTCCTCGAGCCAGAGGTAGGTGTCGCTCGGGGCCGCGCCCTCGTCGTCGGTCGATGCGGATTGGACAGGGTGTAAAGGCAGGGCGAGCGATGTCCCCATGACGAGTATTGCGATAAGCGTCTTCGAGTTACTCATAGCAGGCCCCCATTCGATCCCGCACGAATGTGAAGACGATACTACCGGTCGCCTGGTTGGTTCCCAACTCTGGATTGATCGACGAAGCCGATGTAACGAGCGTCAAGCATCGGCCGCTTCAGGAGACGGTTCTGCGACCGCGTCAAGCTGTGCGATAACGGACTCGAGGGACACGTGGTCCGTCGTGGTTCGACCGATTGTCAGGCTCCATAGCGGTCTACTATCGATATTCGCGTGAAGCTCGGCGCTCGCGCCGTCGATTTCGGTGGCCGGAAGGTAGCCGCCGCGAGTCAATGCACGCCTGGCCCAGGCCGCTTGGTTCCCGTCCCCGTGAACTGCGACCCGGACACCGTGTGGCGGCTCGAGAGCGAATGTCGCGCTCTCCTTGTCGAATCGAACTTCATCTGTGTCGAAGACGTTTGCAAATGCGTCGGCAAGTGCCAGATCTTCCGGGGCACCGAGCGTCAGCGTACCGTCGCCGGGCATCAACCAGATTCGGTCGGCCAGGCGCAAAGACAGGTCAAGATCGTGACTGGACAGTACGACGCAGCATTGGCGCTCCCGCGCCATTCGGCGCAGCAGCGACATGACACTTACCCGACTCGGGAGATCGAGAAAGGCCGTGATCTCATCAAGCAGCAGCAGTTTCGGGGTTTGGGCCAGTGCCCGGGCTATCATTACCCGCTGTCGTTCACCGTCACTCAGGTCACCCAGGAGGCGCTCGGCAAAAGCAGCGGCATTTGCCTGCTCAAGACTCTCCGCGACGAGCCTCTCATCGCGATCGCTGAGACTGCCGAACCACCCCGTATGCGGATGGCGACCCGATGCCACGAGCTCGTAGACTCTAAGCGAGGGCGCAGCCGCCCGTTCGGTGACGACGACGCTGATGGTACGGGCCCGTTCGCTTGCGGGCATTCGATCCAGATCGTTTCCGTCCACGGTGATCGTGCCGCCGAGCTTTTCCTGGAGTCCGGCGAGCGTTCTGAGCAACGTCGATTTGCCCGCTCCGTTCGGCCCGAGAAGACAGATGAACTCGCCCTGCGCGACGCTCAAACCCAGGTCGTCGGCGACGACTTTGCGGCGCTCGGTCAACGCGTTGTAGCCAATGGCGAGACCGTCGGCCCTTAGGCACTCAGTCCTCATACGAAACGTTGGATGTCGCGCCGCAACAGCAGCATGCCCATGACTGCCGGCGCACCGATGATCGCCAGTATTGCGTTGAGGTGCAGAAAATGCCGATCCCAGGGAAGGTGCACGAAGAGGTCGGCAAGTACGGCGAGCGCGGCACCCGCTGGAATGACCAGCGGGACTAACAGGCGATGATCGGAGGCGCCGATGATCGCCCGGCATAGATGCGGAACGATCAGGCCGAGGAACAGGATGGGTCCACAGTAGGCCGTCGCCGGTGCCGCCAGCAGTACGGCGACTCCGAGAACGATACGCCGCATGGTAGGGACCCGCAGCCCGAGACTCGAAGCGTAGGTTTCACCCAAAAGGAGCGCGTTCAGCGGTTTGACCAATAGGACCGCACCGGCGAGCCCGAGGGCGATTGGCACCGCCAGGTACGGAAGGTCTCCCCAGCTGAGACCGGCGAAGCTGCCGTCGTTCCATGAGGCGAAGACTCGGCCCTGCGTGCGCGACGTGAAGTGCATGATCACGCTGATGAGGCCTTGCGCAAGAAAGCCGAGCATCACGCCGAGTATCAGCAGCGTGACCGTGCCCACGCGCTTTGCGGCCGCCGTCATGAACAGGGCGACGCCGAGACAGCCGGCGGCTGCGCCGACGATGAGACTCACGTTTTCCAGGAATCGAAGACCCGCGATCAGTCCGCCGCTCGCGACGACGACGACCGCGGCGCCAAACTGCGCACCTGCGGTCAGCCCCAGGGTCCACGGCGATGCGAGGGGGTTGCGAAACAGCGCCTGTAATAGAAGCCCCGCGGTAGCCAGCGCCGCGCCGCCAAAAACGGCGGCGACGATGCGGGGCGCCCTGAGATCGAAGACGATTCGTGCGATCGCGTCGTCCTCGGACAGACCGAGAAGCACGGCAACGACGTCGGACGGTGACAGAACGACCATGCCGATCGAGAGCGATGCCACGGCGAATGCGAGCGCTGCCAGTACAAGGCTTACTACCGCAATCTGTATCGAGGGGCGTGGGATTTGGAGGCTTGAGCCGAGCGCGGAGGCTTCGCTCATTCACTGGCCTCCTTCTCGAACGGTTCGAAAAAGTCCAGTTCCTTCTCGAGCAGCGATGGCTGCAGAATCGCGACCAGGTCTTCGAGGATCAAGTCCGGCCGCACGACACCCATTTCGTACCAGTCGAAAGCATTGACCTCCGGTTTGGCGCGCTTGGTATTGCTCCAGAGGCAATCTTCGCGCCAGGCCCGGAAATTCTCGGTGAATCCACTCCTTGGAAGCGACACGCTGTGCGCGTCGCCAATGATCCAGCAGGGCGCATCGCGCCCTTCGATCAGCAAGCGCTCGCTGGAGATCGGCTCAGTCGTGCTGCGCTGGACATCCTCTTCCCCGACAAAGGGATTGTCGCCGCCGGCATCCCGCAGAAGCTGGGCGTCGGGACCGCGTACGCTCGCGAGCCACCTGTCCCTGCCGACGTGGTAGGCGAGGAGCACGGTCCGCCGGCTACCGTCTTCGGCAACCTGACGCCGGAGTTCCCGGACGCGGGACTCGATTTCGGTGAATAGCACCTCCGCTTCCTCGTCGAGTTCGAAGAACGCAGCGTAGAACTTCAGCCACTCCGCGCGCGCCAGGTAGTCGCGCTCGGTGCCCGGGAAGACAGGGACAGTCTTGATGTCAAGGGCGCGCGATTTGGCCAGCACCGGGGCATGGTCGAGCGTGGCAAGACGCAGGAAGAACACATCCGCATCGATGGCCACGGCGACATCGAGATTGGGCGTTGCGTGCCAGCTATAGCCGAGCTGCTTCAATTCGCCGGACGCTACCTTTGCCCTGATGTCGTCGCTGTAGCTGTAGGTACCGCCCACGGCTACGAGCCGATCCTCGACGCCCAGCGCGGCCAGAAAGGCCTCGTCTGTCTCCGCATTGACGGCAATCGTTCTAACGGGCGTTTCGATCAGCGTTGCATCGGCGAATTCAGTTGGAACAGGCTCGTCACTCGTCCTGGGCCGCAGGACGACTACATCGCGCTGTATCTTGGCAGGTGCGTCTTCGTTCGACCAGGACCTGAGAGGAGCGGCGATTCTCAGGATTTTCAAATCGCCGCGCTGCTCGATACTGAAGCTCGTCGAATGACGGATGGAAACGGGATTCGGCTGCCGCTCCGCGGAAGCGCGGGCCGGTGTAGGCAGCAACGCGATTGCCAGCGCAACTACGACCGGGAACGCAGTTCGTTGACCGATACACATCATGGTCGACCCCTAGAACGACGCCGATACTTCGAATCGGATCTCCCGCGACGCGCCTGGATTGACCTGCGGCGCAAAGTCGGAAGCGGCAACGTAGAATGTCTCGTCAAAGATATTGTTGACGTTGAGTTGCGCCTGCAGTTCGGAGCCTGCAAGCTGGAAACGGTACTGAGCGAAGAGGTCCGTTCGCGCGTAGCCGGGCAGCTGAAACGTATTCGCGTTGTCACCCTGGCGCTCCGAGACCGAGAACACCCCGCCTCCGAGCGTGAGCGCCTCGCCGATGGCGTATCGCGCGAACGCACTCAATGAGTGCTCAGGAGCGTTCAGTGGTCTGTTGCCCTGGTTCTCCACGGTGTCACGGGTTATCTCGATGTCATTGAAGGCATATGAGACCGTCACGCTTAGAGACTCCGTCACTTCGCCGAGCAACTCCAGTTCCAGCCCGCGGCTCTGGATTTCGCCGATGGCGACGGAGTCGAACGGGTCGTCCGGAGTCGAAACGTCCGCAACCAGGACGTTTTTCTTGACGATGTCATAGAGCGTCGCCTGTGCCGTCAGGCGCCCTCGCATCAACTCGGCCTTGACGCCTGCCTCGAACTGCTCGGACTCCTCGGGATCGAAAGCCTCGCCGGTCGCCGACCGGCCGTTGTTGGCGCCGAATCCCTGGGTCCATTGCCCGTAGATGCTTAGATTGTCTGCAAGCTGGTAGACGGCCCCGATCCGCGGCGACACGAAATCGTGGTCGATCGGCCCGGACGGGCTTGCGGTATCGACTTCAGCCTGGTCCCATCTCACGCCAGGCAGGACGCTCAACTTCGGTCCGATCTTGATGTGGTCCTGGATATACAGCCCGGTCCAGCTCGTATTCCGCTCACCGAAGAACCCGTCCTCGGGAGCGTACTCGGGCGTTCTGGACTGACCCAGGACAGGGTCGAGTATATTCACGGGCTGGATTGCATCGAAGTCGAGAAACGTGAAGAACAGCGTCTCTTCCAGAGAATCCTCATAGCGATCCACGCCGACAAGGAACTTGTGCCGGACTGAGTCGAACTCGAATTCGCCGACCAACTCGATGGAACCGTAGGTCGTCTCATAGTCCGCATCGGCTCCAAAAAAGCCGCGATTCTGTTCGCCGGTCTGCTCGTCGAGACCTCGGAGCGTGACGTCGAGATAGTCCTGTTCCGACGTGACAATGCTGCCTTTGCCACGGAGCATCCAGTTATCCCCGAACGGGTGCGCGATATCCAGATCGATCACGGTGTCGTCGCGTTTCTGAAACCCGATGTCCGGCTCGCCGAGATAGGTCTCGATAGGAATCGGAGCCGGCCGATCGCCGATGACCGGCAGACCCGGATCGTCAAGCGCATCGAGGGTCCGTGCCTCCACCTGTAGTTCGATGGTCGTTCCGCCCCGGCCCTCCCACGCGATTGCGCCAAGGCCGTAGACCTGCTCTTCGAAAATGAAGTCACGGAACGTTTCGCGATCGAGATACTCGCCGACCACCCGGAAGCTAAGTCCCGAATCATCGCCAATGGGACCGCCGACGTCGACGAGGCCGCGCAGGAAGTCGAACGAGCCCACCTGCAGAGCGAGATTCGCCGCAAATTCCGGCAGCGCCTTCTTGGTGATTACGTTGACGATTCCGCCAGGCTCGGACCGGCCGTACAGCACCGACGCGGGCCCTTTCAGGACTTCGATCCTCTCGATTCCCGCGGTTGCGTAGTTGTAGGCATTCAGAAGTACGCCATCCCGATAGCCGGCCGCCCTTGTGTCCCCCCCGAGCTGATAACCGCGCAGGATGAACGTGTCCTGTATGGGCCCGAAGTTGTAGGCGGGCTGAAACGCCGCGACATTCTTCAGCGCGTCGGCGATGCGGTTCGCCTGTTGATCGCGGATCAGGGCGTCGGGTACGACCGCCACGGAAATCGGAGATTCCAGGAACGGCAGGTCGAGCTTGGTGCCCGTTCCGCCGCCCTGGCGATAAGAGCGATCGCCGTACACGGTGATCGATTCCACCGGCGTTTCCGCGTCTGGAGGAGTGACCGCGGCGAGCACGTAACTCCTCGAGCTGGTCTGGCGAGCAGCGAGCCCGGTTCCCGCCAACATTATTCGCAGCGCATCATGGGGAGCGTGCAGACCTCGGACGGCCGCGCTGTGCTTGTCTGCTACCTGGTCGCCCGACGCGACAACTGCGATTCGCGACTGAACCGAGAACTCGCGGAGTGCTTTGGACAACGGCATCGCCGCGATATCAAATTCGATCGCCGCAGCCTCACTGTCCCTGGCTGCCTGTGCCTTGGCCGGTGAACCCGGCAGGAGCAGGATGACCGATGCGGCCGCGGATGCCAACAGGACGGAAATTAGTTTCACGTGCATGATTTCCTCTCGAACACGAATGGTATTGCCCGGACAGGTAGCCGGTGCTGCTCTCCACTCGGTTGACGTTCGTCGGGGCCGATACCCGTAACGCCGAAGGAAATCTGGGGGGCTTATCGGTCAGGATTGGACCGGACTACGAGCGATCCGTCGCCGGTTGCGTTCAGCGACAGGTCGAATAGTTCCTCGAGCGACTTGAGCGCACCGTCCGCGTCATCGATGAAGAACGTGGCCGTGACAAGACGCTCCGGTTTGGCAATGTCGGCCAATCGCAGTCGGGCACTCGAATAATGACCGAGTTCTTCCAACACCTCGATCAGGGGCCGTTCTTCGAATACGAGGAGTCCGTCCCGCCACGCACCTATGGTGTCCAGCGAGGCTTTTCGAACCTTCCCGAGGGCGCCATGCCGAAACGAAACCGCCTCGCTTGCCTTGAGTTCTACGGACGTACTTCCAGCCACTCCGCTGACCGCGACGACGCCCTCTCTGACTTCGAAAATGACGAGACTGGGCTCGTGCTGGTGGACGGCAAACTCGGTGCCGACTACCTTTGCGATCGCGTCTCCGGCGTGAACAATGAACGGTCTGTCGGAATCCTCCGCGACTGAAAAAACCGCAGCTCCCTTTCTCAGGTCGACGTGGCGCTCGTTTGCGACCAGCTTGACGCCGATCTCGCTCTTCCAATTCAACCAGACGGTCGAACCATCCTTGAGCACGAAGGACTTCAGCTCTCCACTATCGGTGGCATATACGGCCGTCGCCGGCAGTTCCTGTCGATGTGGAACGAGCGCGCTTTCGATACGAGCGACGACGCGGGGCTGTTCGTAACTCGGTACGAACAACAAGGTCGCAGTCATCACGGCTGCCGCGGCAATGAGTGCGGCGGCGTATTGGACGGGACGGTCGGCGATGCGAGCAGCGATCGTTTCCGCGCCGAGCTGAATACGCTCGAGTCCTCTCGGGACGGGGCTTGGCAACTCGCCGAAAAGCGACCACGCCTCATGAGCAGCCCCCATTGCTTTCGCATGCTCCGCCGATCGCGCGGCCCATTCGTCTACGGATCGCCGCATCTCAGCCGGGTCGTCCCAATGCTTCGCAAGTAGCGAGAAGGCCTCCGCCACGAGGTCCCTGCTGAAATCGCTCTCGGTACTCTCCTCCATCAGACTTGGTCCCGGACTCACTTATCCTGTAAACGATTCCTGGATACAGAACCCGTAAATCCCATTTCGACGAGCCGGGAGTGGCAATGCGCAGCCGCCTTGGCGATGCGCTTCTCGACGGTTGACAGGCTGACGCCGAAGCGAGCCGCGATTTCCTTCTGGGGAACGCCTTCGACGCGGTGCAATAGAAACATGCGTCTGCTGAGTGCCGGCAGGTCTTGCAGGGCGACCTCGACCTCCCGAAGCGCTTCGAGCCCCAGGACCTCGCGTTCGGGATGGGCGGGGTTCGTCTTTTCTAGGATCGCCGCTTCGCTTTCGTATGCAAGCCGCTTACTCGATGCGCGGACATGGTCGACTGCTGCATTGGCTGCCGCACGAAACACGTAGGCTCTTGGATTCACAAGCTCGCATTCGACTGGGCCCCTGATGAGCCGCTCCGACAAAGACTGGATGATGTCTTCAGCCGCGGCGCTACAGCCAAGTCGATTCGTGAGAAACTGCTCCAAAGCCGGTCGCTCCAGAGTCAGCGTCTCCAGCAATATGTTGGCTTTTGCACTCACAGCAATCGCTTTTCGGTGTCTTCGTTCATCGCGCCGGCCGAAAGTACGAGTAGGCCGCAGGGAGCGCACCCGCAATTCATGATACTCGTGCCGAGGCCGCGGTGTCATTTGTATCCGCGAGCTTCGGACCGGCGGCATCGCGGCAGTCGGTGATTCGATACTCAATTCTGTGCATGGCGCCGCCCGGCTGTGGCTCCAAGCGCCAGTGTCGAGGCAATCCGTCGCCACAGTGCCTCCACAGGTCCCTGCCGAAAGGCGCCCAGCCAGGCCCGGCTGAAGGCGATCTGAAACGTCCAGGTCGCCAGTACGAGGGCAAACAGTACGTCGTGATCCAGCGCATCGAAGGGCAGGGCCTCAAGCACATGAAAAACGAGCAAAAAGATCACCGAGTGCATCAGGTAGTTCGTAAGGGCCATCCTGCCGACCCGTTCCACGAGCTCCGTCGCCTGGCCGGCAAACCGTCGAAATACGAGGTGGGCAACCGCGAGCACCCCGAACGAGGACACGGCGCACCCGAGCAGGAAGGTAAGCTTGCTGAGCGGCAGCTCGGTCACGAAGCCGAGATAAGGGCCAACCGTCGGATTCACCCCGATACGGGCGAACACGCCGTACACGACCAGCGGCATCCCCAGCCCGAACGAGACAATGGCCATGCGGCCGTAATACCTCGACGGCCGGGCGCCCTGCAGGACGCCGAGTTTGTATAGCGCCATGCCAATCAGCATGAAGCCCAGCGCGTTCCAGACCCGGAAGTGAGGAAGGCCGGTCCATTGAATAAACTGGTTTCGCCAGGCGTTGTAAGCGAACAGGTCGGCGTAGCTGCCGGCATACGCCTCGGTGATCGTGGACGGGGCGTCGCCATAGTCGATCCACCAGGCAAACAGGACCCGCTCCAGCGTGGCCTCATAGACCTGCGGCCATTCGGCGATCACGAGGTTGACGGACTTGAGCAGGATGCCGACGACGAGCAGCCGCGTGGTGCTCCAGTTCAGCGCGAGCAGCAGGAACGGCGAGCAAACGGCGTAAGTGATCAGTATGTCACCCGGCCATAGCAGGTAGGCGTGCGCCACGCCGATCAGGAACAGGATCAGCATCCGAATCAGGAAATACCGGTTGAACTGCTCGGGCGCGCTCGGCCGTGTCGCGAGCAGAAGGGCGCCGGCCCCGAACAGCATGCAAAAGATCGGCAGAAATCGTTGATCGAACACGAGGTACTGCAGCAGCCAGGCCGCGACGCTGGCCGCATCCGGATCGATCACCCGGGACATCGTATCGCCCGCATGCCAGGGAATATTCGCGACCAGCATGCCGAGGATGGCGACGCCGCGAAGAAAATCGAGAGAGTGAATCCGCGTAGCCGCGGAAGCGGTCTCAGAAACACTCATGATCGCGTTGCGAACCGACTGGCTGCGAGGCAAGGCGCGAGGGGCGTGGTTTGGTCGTCAGACGTGAGCCGTCGTTCCCGCAGTATTGCTCGGCTCGGTCAGCTATCGTGTCGACTGCACTGCTCACATCCGAAGCCGCTTCGATACGCGAGCGTCAGCCCGACACGTCGAGCGTAAGGATCAATCGAACGTCGCCGGATGGAACGGCGGGCGAACGGTGCACCAGCCCGGCGTCCTCGTTGCCTTCCCAAAGCTCGCCCTTCAGCACCGCGACATCTCCGGGACTGAGCCGCTGTATGTCGCCTGGACCCTTAATGAGGCCGGACTCGAGGTCCGACTGGCCGCGGCCGCCGATGCCCAGCTTTGAGCGATTGACCAGGCCGTGCGGAAGCCACTCCGTTCCTGGACCCAGATAGGTCGTGACCAGTCGGCAGGGCACCATGTCGACGTGAAACTTCGGGCACATGGCAGCGTCCAGTACGGCGAGGCGCAGGCCCGCGCGCCGTCGTCCGAGCAGATAACAGAACATCTCCACGAGCTCGGCGATGTCTCTGCTCAGCGCGCACTTACCGCTGCCCAGCGCGTCGCTGATGCAGGCAAGGGCTTTATCGGGTGAGAGCGTCATGGCCGTCTTGAGCGATCTGTCGGACGTCACCAGGCGGCCGACAGCGTCCTTCGCTTCGTGAGTCAGCTCGCGATGCCAGGTAGCCATGTTGACGTCTTCCTGAAACACGTCCGCAAGAACGGCCGGAGTGCTTCCGTGGGCAGTTTGGCGCTGCTTGGCTCGAATAGCGTCAGGCCGTCTTTGCGTTTCGACCTCGCTTGCAGTCCCGCGCATCATTCGCCCTGTCCCCAGGCAGGGAACGGATCTTTCAGGGTCTGCCAGTACTCCTTGCCCAGCAAGACCTCCTCCTCGCTCAGCAGGCAGTCATCGAGTGCCTGCGTGATTTTGTCTTTTTGCAGCCGCTGGCCGATGAACACCAGCTCCTGTCGCATGTCGCCAAACGGTTCGACCCACTGCTTCTCGATGTTCGCCAGATAGTCCTCGTCGGCCGGCCAGTTCTCCCTGGGGACGGCTTTCCAGAACATGCCGGCGAATCCATACCTCGCCATGCCGCCCGCCTGGCTCCACTGGCCGGCGAATTCCGGGCGCGAAGCGAGCCAGAAGTAGCCCTTGGAGCGAATCAGCTTGCCGTAGCTCTCGGTGCCGTGAAGGAATCGGTAGAACTTCTCCGGGTGGAAGGGGCGGCGAGCCGTGTAGCTGAAACTTGCTATGCCGTACTCCTCCGTTTCGGGCACGTGTTCTCCACGCATCTCCTTCAGCCACCCCGGCGCCTGCTGTGCTCGCTCGAAGTCGAACAAACCCGTACTCAGCACGGCATCGATGTCCACCTCGCCGTCGGCGATTGGCAGAATTCGCGCATCGGTGTTCAGCGTCCTCAGCACTGCCACGAGGCGGTCGACGTCGGTCGCCTCAACGAGGTCCGTCTTGCTGACGAGAATGACGTCGGCAAACTCGACCTGATCGACGAGCAGATCGGCGACGCTGCGTTCATCGTCCTCACCGAGCGACTCGCCTGTTTCCTGCAGGAACTGAGCGGTTTCGTAGTCCTTCAGGAAATTCACGGCGTCGACCACGGTGACCATCGTATCCAGTTCAGCGACATCAGAAAGCGACACACCCTTCTCGTCGGCGAACGTGAAGGTCTCCGCGACCGGCAGGGGCTCGGAGATCCCGGTCGATTCGATCAGGAGGTAGTCGAATCGGCCGTCCTTCGCGAGCTTGGTGACTTCGTCGAGCAAGTCTTCGCGAAGCGTGCAGCAGATACAGCCGTTGCTCATTTCGACGAGCTTCTCTTCGCTGCGGTTCAGCGAAACCTCATCCCGGACGATGGCGGAGTCGATATTGATCTCACTCATATCGTTGACGATTACGGCCACTTTCTTGCCTTGCCGATTGTTCAACACGTGGCTCAGGACCGTCGTCTTGCCGGCGCCAAGAAATCCGGAGAGTACGGTGACAGGGAGTTTTTCAGTGGAGGTAGTCTGCAATGTGATGGCACCCAATCGAAAAGGAAGGAAATGTTATAACATATCCTATTGGCTGTCGCGGCGTACTCCCGGTTCCGGACGCGGAGCCGCGCCGCAATCCCTCGCCGCTCGAAACCGGACCTGCCAGGCTGACGTAGCGGAGTGCTACACGAACTCTGCCTTGAGCGTACCGAAGGTCCGCTCGAAGTCAGGATCTATCGGTTGGCCCAGGACCTGCTTTGCCGCGTGTTCTCCGATTGCGGGGCCGTGCTTGAAACCGTGTCCGGAACCACCGCCGACAATCGACACATTGTCGATTCCCGGGTGCAGCCCGGCCATGAAATGCCCGTCGGACGTGTTGGTGACCTGGCAGACGCGTGTCTCGGTGACGGGCATCGCCCCGAGTCCCGGGAAGCGGTGACGCAGAAAGTCCCGGCACCGCTTCACCTGATGGGGCACGATCAGCCGCTCGTCGACATCCGGATCGATCGCATTCCGATCCGGATACGGCGCGACTTTGAAGCCGCGCTTCTCGATATCGGGAAAGCCGTAGAAGCCCGAGCCGGCGACGCTCCAGGTTGGCAGCCGCGGGAAGGCGAAGTCCGTGTTGCCCGGGGGTGAGCCGAAGAACAGCACGTCCCGCCGTTGTACCTGCAGCCGTTTCTCGAGCAGGTCCGGGAATACCCTGGCTAACCACGGGCCGCAGGCGAACACGTAGTGGCCGGCCGCGATCCTGTCGCCATTCTGCGTTTCGATACCGTCGACTCTGCCGGCGGTGTCGAAACGTGGCGTGCAATAGGCTCTCTTCAACTGGCCGCCCTGGCGGACAAACTGATCCGCGACGACCCCGACGCCCCGCCGCGCCATGATGACAGAGCCGCCGGCATTCTTCGCGAAGGCGCCGAACGCAAGGTCGTCGGAATGAAGCTGCGGCCAGCGATAGCGGAGCTCATCGGCATCGAGGATTTCCACCTCGGCCAGTCCGAACTCCCGGTGCCGGGCCTGGATCGTTTGCGAGTTCGCCAGGTGGTCGTTCGTCGTCGACAGCATCAGCTTGCCGGTTTCGAGCACCAGCGGGATACGCGCCTCGTCCTCCAGGCGCTTCCACCATACGTAGGAATCGACTGAGCTTCGCAGGTAGGCGTCAGCCGTCCGGTCGGCCTGCATCTGCCGGGTTTCTCCGCCGGAGCTCGCACGACTGTTGCCGGGTCCGTAGGCATCGAGTAGCAGTACACGTGCACCCATCCGATTGAGATGAAACGCGGTCCATGCACCAAACGTTCCCGCACCGATCACCGCGACGTCGGGCGAACGAGTCGTCCGTGGAGATGCCGATTGGGCGCTGGCCAGATCGATAGACGCCGCCGCGAGACCCGCACCGGTCCTGCTCAGGAATTCTCGTCGATTCATTGGGTTCTCCCCGCTTGATGCGTCACGTAGGCCAGTCGCTCGCGGACGGTTTGACGAAGCTATGGAGATTCGCCATGAAACTGCCGCACAGGGCGAACCCATGCAGGGCATCGAGGACTTCGTAGCGTTCCCTGCCTGCGGTCGGTCGAGGCGCGATAACCGGATTGTGGCGCCGGTTCGCGCCCGGTTTCGCGACCGATCAGACCGGTTTGTCGATGGCGACGCTCGGTGTGCTAAACCAGCGCGGGCCGTCATCGGTCATGTACACGCAGTCCTCGAGCCGGATGCCGAACTCTCCGTAGATCGCGATCATGGGCTCGACGCTGAAGCACATGCCTTTCTCTAGCGGTCGCTTGTTGCCGAGTACGTTGTTACCCCACTCATGGCCGTCCATGCCGATACCGTGCCCGGTGCGATGGGGCAGGCCGGGCACCTTGTAGCCTGGTCCGAAACCCGCATCGGTGATCACCTTGCGGGCGGCGATATCGACGTTCTCCTGCGGCGCGCCGATCCGGGCGGCATCGAAGCCAGCCTGCTGGGCCTTCTTCTCGAGCTCCCAGATCTCTTCCTGGCGCCTGGTGTGTTTGCCGTACACGGTCGTGCGGCTGATATCGGAGCGGTAGCCGTGCACGTTGCAGCCGCCGTCCATGAGCACCATGTCGCCTTTCTTGAGGTACTGCGGCTCGCTGCTGCCGTGGGGGAACGCCGTTGCCTCGCCGAACGAGCACCAGATGCGGCCGCCGGGCGTACCAAGCTGCCGGAAGGCCGCCTGCGTCAGCGTCATGAAGTCCAGGGGCGTCATGCCCTCCTCGAGCAGGGGGATGCATGCCTGGTAAACGGCGATCGTTATGTCGCTCGCCACCTGCATCAGGCGGATTTCGTCATCGGACTTGACGATTCTGAGCGGAATCGTAACCGGGTCGGCACTGACGTAGGTCGCGTTCGGCTTCTCTCTGCGGATGCCGTCGAACAGGAAGAACCGCACGCGCTCTTCCATCGCGATCGTGCCCGTACTCGCGTCGATGTCGTCGAGAATCTGCGCAACGCGCTTGTAGGGACTTTCGTGTTCTTCCCAAAGGCGGATGTCCTCGCCGATCGTGACGAGTTCGTTGAGCTTCTCGTCTTCGAACGCCGGGCTGACATAGGAGGGCTCGCCGTCCGCTGGTACGATGGCCGCGAGCATGCGTTCGCTTTGGCGCCAGCGAACGCCGGTGAAGTACTCGAGCGCCGTTCCCGAATCGAGGAACATGGCGTCGATCTTGTTCCTGGCCATCAGAGCCTGAGCTCTCTTGATTCTGTCGAGTCGCTCCTCGCGGGAGATCGGTTCCACGCCCGTCATCATGCTCGGCAAACCGGCGAACGGATCAGCGCAGGAAGCCTGCTCTTTGGCGAACGCGCTTTCGCCGACTCCGAGGGCGGCTACCGAGCTTGCCCCCGCGACCCGCAGAAACTGCCTCTTCGTCATCTTCATTATTGTTCTCCGTATGAGCCATGCTTCGCGAATGGCTATTGCGGCACTTCGCCGACGGCAACGGCGAAGAACGATAAATCAGGCGTAATCACCTGAAAAAATGGAGTTTTGAGCCGGGATCGACGCGGCCGATCACTAGCCGAAATAGTATATGATATATTATATCCTCTTTTCTACCCGTATCGACTGTGGCTGGTAACGGCTCCAGCGGCGCGGCGAGTGACCTCGTTCCGATACGCGGCCGACCGTCGACCTTGCGGGCAATACAAAGGAAAAACTGGGATAGCGCATCGGTCGCTCTACAACGCTATGATCGCTATGACACAGACATCGTCATGCTAGACTGACGCGGTCGCTCACCAGGCCCCTGCGATGGATACACCCGAATTACTGGAAGCCCTTGAACTACACAGGCCGGGGTTGCTTCGAGTGCTTTCCAGGAAACTGGGATGTGCCGACACCGCCAATGACGTGCTTCAGATGGTGTCGGAGCAGATTCTCCGGGGAAAGGCGGCCGATTCGGTGACGAATCCGGTCGCCTACGTGTACCGCGCTGCATCGAATACGGCAAACACTCTCCAGCGTACGACCGCGACTCGGCTCGCCTACGAGAATCAGGCAACGCTTCGCGACTCGCATTCTGAGATCGAAAACCCCGAGTCTTACGTCAGTCGTGACGAAGCTGTGAAGGTCATCGAGCGCGCTCTTGATGAACTGCCACTGTTGACGCGCAAGATGTTCATCGCATATCGCATTCACGGTATGCGGCAGCAGGACATCGCACACAGCTTTGGCGTCAGCCTCTCCACGGTCGAGAAGCGAATAGCCAAGGCCACATTGCTCTGCCATCGTCGTTTGCGCGAGAGCGCTGCGCCTTTCGCCCGGACGGCGCTGCTGCGTCGTCGACAACAACGTGAGTGATGCGATGCCGACCGCGTCCATCGACGACCTGTCCCTCGACGAACAGGCCCTGATAGTGCTCAGTGTCACCCAGGGCGTGCCCGAGCTGGACCGGGAGCGGGAGCGTCGCAACTGGCGCCGGCGCTCTCCGTCGCATCAGTCGGCCTACGAGCGGGTCCTGCAAGAGTGGGAGCTGATGGGTGAGATAGTGGACAGGCCGCTGTCGAACGTCGAGAAAGCGCAGCTGAGAGCACAGCTGTTCGTCGCCAGGGCGATCGACAATCCGGCGCGGATCGCGACTGCTTGCGTGCTTGCGGCATTGGTTTGGATCGTGTCGGTTGTCACTCTGGACGGCAAGCCTTCGGACCCGACGGCCGTCTATCCTCGTGAGGCTATGGCGTGGCATCGCAGCGCCGGCGGCTCGGCGCAAGCCGGACAACTGGTCCAGACAGCGCGGGGAGAGCAGTGCACACTTCGCCTTGCGGATGGCTCGCGCCTGTGGTTGAACTGGAATACGCGCATACGTCTACTGGAGCGCGGTGACGGCGTCTACGTGGATGTGTTGACCGGCGACGTGCTTTTTTCGAGCTCCCACCAGCGCGACCGCCCACTCGTGGTTCACACTGGACGTATCTACGCGTATGCCACCGACTCGGATTTCGCGATACACAGCCACGGAAATGACGACGCGACGATACAGGTAAAGACGGGGCTACTGACGATAACGAGTGCCGATACGCAGCAGACTCGCCACCTGGGCCCAGCGGAGCAAATGCGTTTCTCCAAGGGCTTGGGGGCAAGCCTCGGCGAGACCGACCTGAACAGTATCGCGGCGTGGCGCGAGGGTGCATTGGTGTTCGACGAGCGCCCTCTCGAGGAGGTGCTCGGCGAACTGTCGCACTACACGGAGCGCCCGCTTCAGATAGCCTCCGAATGGTTTCCGGATGCTGACGTCAGTGCGGTATACGCACTCAGTGAAGCGGATCAGGCTGTCGTGGAATTCGCCGATGCTTTCAATCTGGAGCTTATCGAAAGCGAGCATGACAGCATTCTGGTGCGATCAATCGACACCCGACGGCGGTAAATGCCGGCGAGGAATCTTGGTGTCCGGCCGGATGAACCTGAATTGCCCGTCATGGAGTTCGGGGTGCAGCATTCCAATTAGGTCTGCGAGCAGGAGATCCGGGCGGATCATGCCGGTCTCATAGAGATCGTATGCACCGAATTCCGGCTTGCTCGAGCCATCCGTCGCAAACAGACAGTCCTGGCGCCAGGCCTTGAACTTCGACAGGTACTCGACGTCGGAAAAAGTCTGCGAGAACGCGTCACGGATAATCCAGCAGTCGGCACGTCGTGCTTCTTCCAGGAGGGTTCGCGAGTCAACGCGAATGAAGTCGTCCAATCGCATGTCGTCACGACGTGCCATGACATTCACTGCGCCTGCATCCTGGAGCAACCGGTTGTAAGCGTTGCGGACGGTCGCCATCCAGCGACCGCCGCCGGCGAACCACGCACTGAGCACGAGTTTTCTGGGTCGTCCGGCCACCTGCCTCTTGAGCGCGGCGACATTGCCTTCGACCTTACTCACGAACGCCTCCGCGCGTTGCTCACCGCCCGTAAACATCGCCAGCAGGCGTACGTAGTCGAGCGGCCCCATGTAGCTCGGCTCTGCATCGAGGAAAATCGGCACTACGGGAATTCCCAGCTCCGCGACCCTGCGGTAGTGCTCGATGTGACTATCGTCCGCGAGCACCATGAAGAAAACATCTGGGCGAGCCGCAAGCAGCTCGGAGATCACCGGCGTCGACCGCCAACCGTAGCCGATCTGGGCGATCTCACCCGCCCGGGTTCGCTTCCTCAGACTATCGTTGTAGCTCTGATCCCCACCGATCGCGACAATCCGCTCCGTGGCATCCAGCGTGGCCAGAATTGCCTCGAGATGAGTCCAATTGACCGCGATACGCTCAACCGGTGTATGCACCAACGTTGCTCCCGCAAACTCACCCGAGAGCGCCGGCCGGGCGGCGCCGTCGGCGACCAGCACGACCCGAGCGCTTAGTTCGGCTCCCTTCGACACACCCGCTGACGGCACTACGGGGGCCTGCAGGTCTACGACGCGGTAGCCATCGCAATCGAATACCTTGAAGGTTTCCGCGTACGGCAAGGGCAGGGCGGTCCTTTGACAGGGGCCAGCCCGGCTCCCGTTTTCCGACGCCGTCGCAACGCCGGTACCGCTGTCACCGATCAGGGAAAATAGCATCAAAACGACTGTCAGAGCGCGAAGCATCGATATACTCCCCGGGACCGCCCGCGCGGTTTCCAATCAGCAACGCGACCGCAAGGTCAGCGTCCGTTCTCAACCATGTCCCGCTCCACGAGTGTGAAGCGTCGCTCATGGGTACAGTAGTTTACCCGCGAGCTATTGAACGCACGCCCGATCGCGCCGCTGCTCGTGAGTGCTTTCGCCTCACCGCTCTCCACTCGGCCATCCGCAACGAGCCATATGCTGTCCGAAAGCTGAAGCGACAGGTCGAGATCGTGACTGGACAGAAGCACGATCGCACCACTCGATCGCGCATGATCCCGGAGTATGGCCATTATCTCCACGCGTCCCGGGAGATCGAGAAAAGCAGTTATCTCGTCGAGGACCAGCAGTCCGGCAGACTGTGCGATCGCGCGGGCGACCATGACTCGCTGTCGTTCACCGTCGCTCAGGTCGGCGACGAATCGCCCCCGAAAGTTGCTTGCGTCCACCCGATCGATGGCTTCGTCGACGATCTGGTGGTCATCGGGAGTTAACCGACCCCGCCAACCCGTGAACGGTTGACGGCCCAACGAGACCACGTCCTCGACGCGCAGGCCCGGGCTGAATGCACGTTCGGTGACCACGACCGCCACCTGACGCGCTCTGGCGCTAGCGGCCATGTCGTCAACGACGTCTCCGTCCAGCGCCGCATATCCGCGCATCGGCGACAGGAGGCCCGCAATCGTTCGCATCAACGTCGTCTTACCCGCACCGTTTCGACCCAGAATTGAAACAAATGCGCCTGGCTCGACCCCAATTTCGACGTCTTCGAGCACGATTCCACGAGTGCCCGGATAGCCGACGGACAGCTGCTTCAAAGCCAGCACTACTGCCATCCTCGCAGTGTCTTCGAAAAAGCAAGTATCCCGATCACGACCGGCGCCCCGATCATTGCCAGGATCGCATTCAAGTGCAGAAAGTGCTGCTCCCACGGGGCATGGACGATAGCGTCTCCGGCCAGCGCCAACAGCGCCCCTCCGAGTGCGGCCAGCGGAATCAACGGCATGATCCGGGCGCTGCCGGCAAGTGCCCTCGCAAAATGCGGCGCAATCAAACCGACGAAGGAGACGGGACCGCAAAAGGCGACGACCGGCGCAACCAGAATGACCGTTGCGGTCAGGGCCAGGATTCGCAGGGATTTTACCTGGACGCCAAGACTCTTCGCGTAGGTGTCGCCGAGCAGAAGCGACGTGAGGGGCTTCGCTGTCGCCGCGGCAATGCAGATACCGAGCGCCGTTGGCAGGACCAGCCACGGTAGCATCGTGACTTCCACGCCGGCGAAACTGGCATCACTCCACCCGCCGTATATCCGGCCACCCGCACGCGCGGCGAAATGCAACAGCACGCTCGTCAGGCCCTGAGCCGTGAAGCCGAGCATCAATCCGATTACGAGGAGGGTAATGGCTCCGACCCGATGCCCGATCGCCAGCATGACGACGGCTGTCAGCGCAACTCCGCCCGCTGCGGCGACAGTGATACTCGGACCCGAGAACACCGTAAGGAAGGCAACGGCTGCAGGACCGGCAAACGCGGCTGCCGTAACCGTCAGGGCCACGCCCAGCTGACCTCCGGCGAGAAGACCCAGGGACCAGGCGTCAGCCACCGGATTTCGAAAAAGCGCCTGCATTAGAACGCCCGCGACGCCGAGTGCGGCACCGGCGGTGATCGCCGCAACAACGCGCGGCAGTCGGATCTCGAGCACGATTTGCGACGCGACAGTGTCGCTACCCGGCCCGAGCAGCGCGCCTAGCGTTTCTCCGAAGCCCAGCGCCACGTAGCCATAGGTCAGGGCGTACAAGGACACTGCAAGCACAACGCTGGTAAGCGCAACCGCGCTCCAGGTGACTCTATCCGGCATCCGCAGCACTCTTCTCATCCTCAGGAGTCACGTAACGCCAATGCCCGTCGCGCAGTTCCGGGTGAACCATCTTAACGATGTCCTCGAGCAGCCAGTCGGGCCGGATATGCCCCATCTCCCAGATTTCCCAGGAGTCGATTCTCCGGTGCGCCACGCCGTGCTGCCAGAATATGCATCCGTCACGCGTAGCCTTGAATCGCCTCAACAGGTTGCGATCGCGGACCGGCATGGAGATGGGATCGCGAATCATCCAGCAGTCGGCATCCGTAGCGTCAGCCAGCAAACGCTCCGTTCCCAGGTGGGAGAAGCTGTCGAGCTCCGGGTCGTCCGGCTCGCCAAGCACGAGCTCCACGTTCGCATCGCGGATCAGGGCAGCGTCGGCATTTCTCTGCGTGACCGCCCAGCGGTCTCGCGAGCTTCGGTACCACGCCCACAGGAGTGAGCGACGCGGCCGCGATTCGGCCAGACGGCGCAGGTGTCGGATTTCGTCGCTGATCTCATCGACCAGCGCCTTGGCCCTTTCTTCCCGACCAGTCAGGATTCCTGTCAAAGAAATCCAGTCCACTCGTCCCATGTAGTGCGGCTCGGCATCGATGAACACAGGAAGCACCGGGATGCCCAGGGACTCGACCCGCTCGAGATGCTGCGTATGGGTGAGATCGGCCATCTGCGAAAAGAGAACATCGGGCTCGGCAGCGACCAGCGCGTCCAGGGTCGGGGGCCGGTGCCAGCCGTAGTCGATCTGAAATATCTCACCCGACGACACTCGCGCACGAATCTCGTCGTCAAAGCTCTCGTGGCCTCCAACGGCAACCAGCCTGTCGGCGATACCCAAGGCACGCACCAGGGCCTCGTGCTTCTGGTCGTTGACCGCGATTCGCATCACCGGTGTGCGAATCAGGGTCGCACCCGCCAGATCCCCGGTCAGGGGCGGAGGATCCAGATCGTGAGCCGCGAGCACGAGCCGCTTTCTCTGAACCGGCCCTCCCGCGCTCCCACCCCAGGTAACCACGGACGCCTCTATGTCGACTATGCGGTAGCCGTCGCGCTCGAATACGGAAAACGTGCGGGTGTACGGCATCGGAAGCATCGTCGCTCCGATGAGCTCAGGCGGCGGTCCGTCGCTACCCACACGACCGCAACCGGTCAGCAAAGCCAGAAAGAGAACGACGGCTCGCATCGTCAACATGCGCAGTTCATCAGAATTGCCCCGTCGCAGTCAGCGTTGCGAATATCCCCCGCTCCCGGTCGATCAGTTCGGTTCCGGTGAACTCCCCGGCGCGGCTGGGAGCGAAAAAGCGACGTTCCCGCAGGAATTCACGACCGCCAATGTTCCGCAGCGCAAGGTTCAATCTCAGTCCGAGGTAGCGTGTTGTCTCGACGAAAACGCGATAGGTGCTGCCAACGGTCGTGAAACTTTCCTCGTCGGCGAAAAAGACGGCGTTGTCCTGGGCCGCGCGAAAGGAAAAACCCCAGGAGTATCTTTGCTCGGTAAGGTCCTGGCGAAACTCGGCGAGCAGTGTAGGCGACTCGACGTCGGACAGGGCGCGATCGCGACCGGTCAGGGGATCGGGAAACGTCGAGTCGCGAACGTCGGCTTCGATCTCGAGCAGCCCACCTTTCATAATCCGCGTCAGCGGCAGGCTGGCGTTCGCCGTCACCCCCCAGACACGGCCGTCGCCAGCGTTGTCGGCACCGAATGCACCTGAGGGCAACTCGACCTGCTCGATGACGTCGTCGCGCCACTCGTGGAAGAACTCGACGTTGAGGGCACCACGGGCATCGGATCGCAGGTCGATCGTAAAGGTACCGCGCGTCGTCTGATCGGGACCGAGATCGGGATTGCCGCCAAGCAAACGGTCGTCCTCTGCCGAGGCCGACGCTGCAAACTGGCTGAAATTCAGCTGGCCAACGGTACGTCGGGCCGCGAGGCGCAGCTGGACGCCCGGTCGCCAGTCGTAGATCACCGTGGCGAAGGGCTTGACGAAGTTGAAGGTCTGCGTGTTCGTCGCGTCCCCGGACACGCTGATCTCCGAGGCCTCTATCGCCAGGCCGCTTTCGAGGCTCAATCGGTCGGCCACGTGCCAGATTAGATTGGCAAAGACCTCGCCACGCAGCTCCTCGACGGTGACGTTGGCAGCGGGCAGGTCGATCTCCGTCACCTCCTCGCCGACGAAGGTCTTCAGCGCGAGCGCGCTCTCGAGCCGGTTGTAGGTTACCTCGCCACCGAACTCCGGCGTCAGCGTCCCCGCATTCGGGCGCGTAAACGCCGCGCGGAAGATGGTTTCGAAACCGTCTTCGAGGAGCACGAAGCTCGACCCGGAGACGATGTCTCCCACGGGTCGCTCCGTGGTCACGTCCTGCTCCTCGTCGAGATTCCGGAGCGCAGACAGGGAGAGCAGCTTGACACTCCAGCCGGAACCCAAGGTTCGGCTCCAGTCGATCCCCAGTTCGCCCTCCAAGAGGATGCTGTCCAAGTCGATGAAGAGACGATCGTCGGGTATTTCGTCGGGCAGCCGACCGTCATACCCCAGGCGTTCCGTATCGGGCAGAAAGGCCGATCGGCCCGCACGACCGGTCAAAGTCAGCATGCCGCCGGCGAGGGCGCGCTTGCCCTCGGAAGACAGGTAGGCCTGCGTCAGCACACTCGGGCGATCCTCGTATTGCGACGAGCTTAGCGCTCCGTCTGCATCGAGCTGCAGACGAGGACCCTCGAGCGGAAATCGCTCCCAGAAGGCGTTGAGCTTCGTGGATGTCGTCCACTCACCGAGCCGCCGAGCGACCGTGACCTCCCCGCTGGGGTACACGATTCCATCGACGGGGCGCTCGAATTCGAGCTCGTAGCTTCCCGCCGTGCGATCGCGCCTTCGAATGATATTGGCGACAACCGACTGGCCGGCCGCCTCGCTGAGCCCCGCCGAGCCGCGAATCACCTGAATCCGCTCGACCTGGTCCGCGGGCGTACGCCGCAATGCATCCTCGATACCGCCTGCTTTCGATGAAGGCCGCTCGCCGTCGATCAGCACATTTCCCGCTGCGCCACCGAAGCCGCGCAAGTCATCGGCACCGATATCGAGGGTGAAGCCGGGCAGCCGGTCGATCAAGTCCTGTGCCGTCTGCGGATTGAAGCGATCGAAAAAGGCGCGCTCGTAGGACTTCACCGCATCGGCGGGCAGAGCGCTCCGTGCCGGGCGTTGCAGACTTGATTCTTGCTGTTCGACTGAAGGCAGCGCCGGGGCGGGGAAGACCAGCAGGATGAACAGGCTCGGCAGATGTGACAAGCATACCGCCAGGATGTTGCGAGCCGAGTCTTCCTCGAGAGTTGCATGCATTGGTCGCGCGGACGGCCCACGGCCGTTCTCATCATATCGAATGGTCTGTGCATATGACGTGTCCGGATGAATCGACCCGTAAACTTTTTTGCGACACGCAACAGCAAGACGTCGGGTTGGGCAGCCAGTGGCAGCGCGATCCTTGGCGGAGTACGCCATCCGTAGCCGATCAGGTCTATCTCCTCGTCAGGCGTTTGCCGCCGGAGTGAGTCATTGGAACTCGGATCACTACCGATACCGACGATTCAGATGGCCGTGCCGCGGGCAATGAGAATCGCCTCGAGGTGTGTACAGGTGACCGCAATCCGCTCGACTGGCGGTCCAAATTACCTACTATCGCTCTTCCTGATCAATGAAATCCGCGAGATCCCGTTTGAATTTGTCATGCGACGGAGGATGGACGTACGGCATATGTCCCGCCTCGTAGTACTCGATGCTAATGTTCGGCCGCGATTCGGGCGGCAGGTCCAGGTGCTCGACGAAGTACTCGGTAGCCAAATGGGGTGTCGCAAGGTCAAAGTACCCCTGCTGAACGAGAACCCTCATGTGCGGGTTCTGGCGCATCGCCATCGCAAGATCAGGTCCGGTGTTCGAGAATGGGACCTTCGCGGCGCCGAAAGGACCGCCCGTGGGCGGCGCATGACTCCAATCCCATTCGTACCAGATCCGGCCGCTGACTTTGTATTCACGGACCGGCGCGAAGTCCAGCTCGTCTCGGAAATAGTCCATCAGCGACGCAGTCAACGCGGGAACTACGGCCGGGTTGAATGGATCGTAGAACGCGGACTCCCCGAGGAGATTGAGGTTTGGTCCCGTGTATCGCGAATCGACGCGCCCAACGGTCTCACCACGCCTTCGTAGCAATTCAGCAGTGAACTGCAGGTGCGTGACACGCAAGTTTGCGCGCTGCCAGTAATCCTCGCTAAGCCCCGTATACCGCGCTAGTTTCTCGACAACTGACGTTCGGTCTGCGTCCGACAATCGCGCACCCCTTAGCAGGGCAGATGCATACTCTCCGTAGGCGAACTCTTCGACTTCTTGTGAAAAACTCTCAAGGTCTCCCTGATCATACGTGATTAGCCTGTGGTAAAGCGCCGTAGTAGCGAACGTCGGCATGAAGAGCACGTTCGCCAGGTCTATGCCGATATCGTCAAATCCGCCGTGCACGTAGGACATGAACGGCGCGACAAGCACGACGCCGTGCAGCGCGATGTTGTGACTCGAAAGCAATTCCCAGGCAACGCCCCCGGCACGCTGGCTTCCGTAACTCTCGCCCAGTATGTACTTGGGAGAGTGCCAACGACCGTTTTGCGTTATCCAGGTCTTGATGAATCTCGATACGGACTCAATGTCCTGGTCCACGCCCCAAAACTGCTTGCCGCTCGCGTCGCCGATGGGCCGGCTGAATCCTGTCCCCACGGGATCGACCATGACGAGGTCAGCAACGTCCAGAATGCTGTTCGCGTTGTCTTTCAAACCATAGGATGACGGGTTCGTGAAGGCCGTGTCCGTGGTGACAGCCAGCCGTGGGCCCAGAGCGGCCATATGCAGATAAATGGAAGACGACCCGGGCCCGCCGTTCCAGGCAAACACTACCGGCCGCTGACTCTTGTCGTCGAAGCCATCCCGGACGTATTCGGTATACCCAAACTGGGCTACTGGTCTTCCCGCATCGTCATCCATCAGAAGCCAGCCGACCTTTGCCGTATAGCTTATGGATTTTCCTCCAATGATCGCCCGGTGTGTCGTGATCGAATGCTGTGCAACGGGTTTGTCTTCTGCGCCTGAAGTTTGAGGCAGCGCAGTGTCCGGTGCCAGATTGGCAAGCAGCGTAAGAGCCAGCGAAGCCGGGAATGCTCGTAGTACGTTCATCGTGTCGACTCTCTCTGGGGATGCCCTCGATGTTCGTGCGGACGGGCCACGGCCGTTCTCATCGAATCGAATGGTCTGTGCGTATAGACGCGTCCCGATGAATCGACCCGTAAAATTTTTTTCGACAGGCCGCCAGTGACTGAAAACACTAGCTCTGCCCCGTCCGTCGGCAGTGAAAACGCATGTGTTCGAGCTTTTAAACGCGGATCATCGGGGCATCGGACCGACTAGGCAACGCGCATTCCGGCCTAGTACCATCCAGCCTTTGCAGCCGGAAGGCCTTCATGTCCATCAACGAGATATTGACCACAACACCCGTCGTGCCGCTCGTGCAGTCCGACGATCCGGAGACGGCGGTGCGCATTTCCCGGGCGCTGGCGGACGGCGGCCTCAAGGTGGCCGAAGTGGTTCTTCGAACAGATAGAGCACTCGAGTGTATGCAGGCGATTGCCGACGAGCTGCCCGAGGTGATCGCCGGAGCCGGTACGGTCCTGAGTGCGGAACAGGCAGAGGCAGCCATGCGCGATGGCGCCAGGTTCATTGTTTCGCCCGGACTGGATGAGGGCGTCGTTGCGGTCGCACGGGAGCATGGCGTGCCGGTCTATCCCGGGACAATGACGCCCGGCGAAGTGCAGCGGGCATTCAACCTCGGACTGGATACCGTTAAGTTCTTCCCGGCCTCCATTGCCGGCGGCGTGCCGGCGCTCACGGCGCTGTCGAGCGTTTTTCGCACGATGCGTTTCATGCCGACCGGCGGTGTGACACCAAAGAATCTTCCCGAGTATCTGGCGGTACCGGCGGTGCTCGCATGCGGCGGAAGCTGGTTGACGCCGGCCGATGCGATCGGGGCCGGCAACTACGATGCGATCACGCAACTCGCGAGCGAAGCCGTGGCCATTGCCAAACAGAGCCGGGCTGGCTGAACGGGTCGTTCGCGGGCGCGTCGCGCATAACGGCGTCCGCGTCAATGCTCAATTGCCTGTCGGCCGACCGCGCCTCAGGTGCTCGTGTTCGCTCAGGAACCGTAGCCAGCTTCGCTCGTCCGCGTTCCTCGGTGGTTCCAAGCGATTGGCCACGGCAACGAAGTGTCTCTCGTTCGGGCTTTCGGGCGCGAGCGTGCCGTCCGTCAATGCCATCAGGTAGATGCCGTAGTTGCGAATCATGAAGGCTGCCATTGCCGGGTAGTCCGCCCCCAGCGGCACGTCGAAGCCGCCCCGACGCAGCGCGCGCAGGTGAGCGGGCGGAAACACGTTGTCGACGTCGGCCATTCGCTCACGAATGCGCGCGAACGCATCCGGATTCTCGAGAATGCCAGCGTGCGTGCTGTCGAACCCGAAACGGGCGCTGGCCTGCTGCTGTGCGGGCGGATGGAGCTGGCTGGTCAGGGCGACAACGCCGTCGCTGTTGTCGCCGAATTTGATGCCGCTGTCGTTGTGATACGCGTAGTAGAGCTCGTGCTGCACGAAGCCCGGCAGCGGATGTCGATAAAGGTCTCGGATGAAGGCATTATCCGGGTTGAGATCGCGCCACGACGGCAGCACGATGAGCCCGCGTTTCTCGCCGGTTGCCGCGGCGGCGTGTCCGCCAAACGGGGTTGCCAGCGTGACCAGCAGCTTTAGCTGGTTCTCGTTCGCCTGATCGCGGTAACGATTGATCGCTTCGCGAACGACGAGCCCGCCCATGCTGTGCGCGATGACGATGATCGGCATGCCGTTCGCCTCGTAGACTTTTCCGGACAGGAATATCTGGTAGAACAGCTCGGCGAGCTGGTCGAGATCGCCGCCGGACGGATAGTGAAAGAACCAGGGCTTGTAGCGCGTGCGATCCAGGTCCTCGACCAGCGGCAGGAACTGGCGGGCGCTGCCGCCGATCCCGTGTACGAAGACGACAGGTATCTTGTAGACGACATCCTCCTCGAGTGCATAGAACATCATCGGTGCTTCCTCGAGAAACGAGGCCGGGTCGTACATGCCAATGGTCGAGAACCCGGTATCGAATATCGGGTCGTCGAGGCCGCGAATCGTGCCGGCCGGGAAAAACAGCGAGTCCGGGCGGTTGGTCTCGGCCGACGCCGCGAAACCGGCATTCCACGGCAATGCGAACGGCCGGCCCAGACGGATGTCCACCTGGCCCGTGACGAGACCCGGAACGCTAGTCGTGTCGAGTACGATCGATCGTTGTCCGACGGCCTCGGACGCCTCGAACGCGCCATCCCGATCGATGTCGGCAAATACGAAGAGCTCGAATCGCCCCTCCGGCAGGTTGAGGCCGTAGTGCGAACCCGCAACCTGGAACTGCATCGTCGCGACTCGTTCGTTGGGTCTGAACTTGCTCGAGTAGGCCGCGATTGCTTTCGGCACGTCCCGATACAGATCGCCGTCGTCGTTGCAGCGGCCGTGGACGAAATAGGTTTCCCGGTCGAGCATGTGTTTGACGTTGACCTGCCCGGGACTGGCTTTCTGAAGGCGCGCATAGTCGGATTGCACGGATGCGTATTTCAGGTACGTACACGAAGCGGCTAGCGAGAGGGCGGCAAATCCGAGCAACGCCCTGCCGGCAACGGCGAAGAGCCTCGCAGTGGCAGACACGACCGTTGCGCAGCGAACGCGGTTTCGAGAATAGCGGCAGTAGCTCATCGTCGGGCGGGGTTTACGATCGCCTGTGCACGCGAAAGTATAGCGGCGGATCCCGCCAGACGGAGTCGGGGTTTCCCGAAGCTCGTGTCGGGTCGCGGCCGCAAGCTTGAAGCACGCGGCGGCCGAAGCAACCGCGACGAGCCGACTAGCCGCGCGCTATTTCGCGTACCGCGTCGACAAAACGGTCAATTTCACCGGGCGAGTTGAAGACGTTTGGGGAGATGTAAACGCCATCCAACTCGCCCGGGAAATTGCCGTAAACGAAGAAACTGTAGCGATCGAGCAATGTCCGGGTCAGGTCCTTGCCGGTCCAGCCGTCGACGACGACGCGCGCGAGGCCCGCGCGGCGGTCCGGGTCCGGTTCGGTCACGACGCGGACGCCGGACGCATCGGACAGCCCGGCCATCGTCCGCTCGAGCAGGTATTTGAGCCGGGCCGCCTTGCGCTCGGGTCCGATCTGTTCGTAGAAGTCGATGGCCTGGCCGATTGCGGCAACGGCCGCGCCGTCTCGCGTGCCGATGCGTTCGAACTTGCTGATGTCGCCGGCATCGGCACGAACGCCGTACAGCGGCCACAGGTCCTCGATCCTGTCGCCGCGAACGTACAGCGCGCCGGTTCCGAGCGGCGCGTTCAGCCATTTGTGCAGCGACGTCGCGTAGTAGTCGCAGCCCATGGCGCGCAGGTCGACGGGGATGTGGCCGAAGCTCAATGCACCGTCCACGAGCAGCTCCGCGCCCGCGTCATGCGCGAGCCTCGCGAGCCGCTGGACGGGGAGTACGAAACCCCAGGAATCGACGATGTGGCTCACGCATAGTAGCCGGGTATTGCGTGTCATACGCTCGGCGAACGCCTCGACAACCTGGTCAGCCGTCGGCGGAACGGGCAGGTCGACGACCGTAAGCTTGATACCGCTGCGCGCGGCGACCGGCTCGAAGGCGCTCAGCGCATAGCGGTCCTCGAACGGACTGAACAGCACCTCGTCTCCGCGCTCGAATTCGAGGCCGCTCGCGACCGTATTGAGGCCCTCTGTCGTATTGCGCGTCAGCGCAAGCTCGTCCGGACCGCAATTCATGAGCGCGGCCAGCCGGCCGCGATGCTGGTCGCGGTGATTGAGCAGGTAGTAGTTGTTGGGCCGGGGAGCCGAGGCGGCGTACTCGAGGTAGCGCGTCAGGGCGCTGACGACGCGGCGTGGCAACGGGTTGTTGCCGCCGCCGTTCATCATCGTGTATCGATCCTCGAGGTCATACTCGAACGCGACGTTGGACCAGAAGTCCTCATCGTCGCCACGTCCGCGGCTCGCGGCAATCGCCGGCATCGGTCCGCTTGCGAGCCCCGCAAGCGCAGCGAGACTGCCGTTCAAAACCGCGCGTCTGTTGATTGTTGGCATTGCTCTGCTCCTCGATTGCGAGCTGATTGCTAGGCTTCGAACAGGTACGTGATCTTGGCGATGACCTGTTCGGTTCCAGCCGGAAGCCGGTCGGAGTCGTCGCTGTTGAATACGACGTACAAATAGGACAGCGGCCGATACTCCCACGCGAGTCGCGCGTTCCAGACCGCGCGGTCGCCCACGCTGTTTTGCTGGTAGAACGTCGTTAGCTGCACCCTCGGGTTCAGCGCGAGCCTTACGCTTACGCCGAACAGCCGCGTAGTCTGGTCTTCGCTCTGGACGCCGAGGTCCTGGATCTGGTTGAGTTCGAAATCGGCGGACAGCTCGATGTGCGGCAGCGGCGCGTAGCGTGCCGACGCCGAGTAGGTCGTCAGCTCGCCGTCGAAGTAGTCGCCGAACTCGACGTCGAGGCTCGCCGACAGCGCGTTCGACTGGTCGCTCGCGGCGGTCACCATGTATCGCGTGTAGTCGTAGTCACCCGGGCCGATCTCGATGCCGGTCGGAAAAAACGGTTCCTCGAGCCGTTGCCAGTTCGGCTCGACGCGCAGGGCCAGGTTCGCGCCGTTCTGGAAGTACACCCGCATGGGTCGTATCGGCACATAGCCGAACAAGAGGTCGCCATCTTCGCTGTCCTGGAAGATGTAGGCCTCGACGCCCGGGTTGAGGTTTCGAATCGAGCTCGGAAGCCAGTCGGGACGCAGATCGAAGCTGATCGCGGGGCTGTGCATGACGTAGTTCGTGTCGAGAATTTCGAGGCCCACGCCCGGTTCGTAGTCCTTGTTGTAGTACTCGAGCAGACCGACGTATAGCCAGTTGTTCTCGTAGTAGGCCCAGAGCTGGCTGCCGAGGCCGGTGCCGAGTTCGTCATCGCGCGATGCCGACAGCATGGCTTGCACGCCGGCCGACTGGGTGGGGCGCCACAGTCCGTCGACGGTATACGTGTAGTTGTTGTTTTCGGGACGGTTTTCGTTGAGACCCGCGAGCGCCGCGTCGCGGCGCCAGGTCACCATGCCGCCCAGACGGCTTTGACCACCCACGTTACGCGAGTAGCGTGCCACACCGAACTGGGTCTCCGGACTCTCGCCCAGCTCCTGCTGGTTCATGGCGAGCAGCCCGAATTCCTCTTTCGAGGTGCGGCGTGTCAAGCGCAGTCCGCCGTCCAGTGGAATCGGCTGGCCGAGATCGTCGAGGCCGATCCGGCGGCTGAAGAACGGGCGAATCCAGTTGGTCACGCTGGCGTTGAACAGGTTCGCGTTCTCGAGAAAAAACTGCCGGCGCTCGGGGAAGAACACGCTGAAGCGCTCGAGGTTGACGACCAGCCGATCCACCTCGGCCTGGGCGAAATCCGTGTTTACCGTGACGTCCAGTACGGTATTCGGTGATATCGCCCACTTGATCTCGCCGCCGACCTCGGTGCTCGACTCTGAACTTTCGGTTCTCGTGTTCTGGACCAGCGTGTAAGGATTGAGCTGGACGTTCGCCGATGGCTTCGGCGCCTCGATGCCTACGATCTCTGCCTCGTAGGCCATTCGATAGATCGTGAACACTCGAGGCACTGCGGGCGCCGTGGTTTTTTCGTTCAGGTGGCGGATATTCCGCGCGAAAATCACACCGAGCCGGTCAGTGCCCTCGGTATAACGAAGATTGCGCCACGGAATCGCGAACTCCGCGATCCAGCGGTCGTCTTCGATTTGCGTCCTGACCGCCCAGCGAGCGTTCCAGTCGGAGTTGAACTCGTTGCTGTCGATGACCTCCATGTCCCGCTGGTTGCCGTACGGCGTCGTCTGGAACACGACGGCGTTGCGCTCGTCCAGGAAGCCGTCGATCGCGATCCCGAACAGGTCGTTTTCGTCGTAGTCGAAATCCCGGTCGAGATTCTGTGCGCGCAAGAGGCCGCGTGGCTGGTAACAGATCGCGGCGACGTAGAGCGCCGAGTCGTCAAATGCCAGCCGCACCTCGGTCGGGTACGAAATCGGCGCGCCCTGGTCGGGATCCTTCTGAATGAACTCGGTCAGGGGTTCGGCCACAGACCAGACTGCTTCGTCGAGTCGCCCGTCGATCCTTACCGGCGCGTCCGTGTGAATCGCCCGGTACTGCGCCCGCTCGAGCGGGGGTTGAAACACGTCCTGCGCCGAGAGTGGCGAGACCGGGACGACGGCTGACAGCGCCGCGAGCGAGACGGCGGCGAATGAACGATACGCGGGTCGACTACTCACGGAGTCGATCGCCGCTCAGCCGGCGCTGGGCGGTGACGCCGATGCCGAGGCTCAGTAGAACCAGGAACATGAGCGGCCAGACAGCGTCGGCCGTGACTTCGCTGGTCGACACGTCTTCGAATTGAAAGCCGTCGATGCCGTCGAACAGGTCGAGCGACAGGCGGTTCCGCGACACGACCGAGGGGCCCACGGTGGCCGCAAGCTCCGCGAGTGCCGCGTGCACCTGCGCCTGGAAGCGATGCTGGCGCTCGAGATCGGCACCCGCGATTCGCGCCAGCGTGCGCTGTGCAATGATCGACGGCGACAGGTACTGCGCGATTCGGACGACGCGTTCCCGCCCGTCCCTCGCAACGGCGTAGTCTTCGACAATGGGCCGCGTGGCGTCGCGCGCGGCCTCGTTCGACAGGAATGCGGCTCGGTAATACGACGGCACGCTCTCATCGCCGACCGAGAGCTCCGGGTGATCCATGAGGAAACCCGCCGTGAGCTCTGCGAGGTTCCGATTGGTGTCGCCCTGGGCCTCACGGATATCTGACAGGAACGCGAGGCGCGACGGTGTCGGATAGGCAGCCTCGGCGATCGTCGCGACGCTTGCAGGCACGGCCAGGACGAACAGCAGCCACAGGCCGACCAGCGCGCCCGCGGTCGTGGCGGCGCTTCGAAAGCGCGCCACGCAAAATGCGATGATCGACAGCCAGAACAGCGCGTACACGGCGCATACGACAAGCCACAGCCAGAAGCGCGCGAAGCGGTCGGGATCGCCGCCGTTGCTCACGGCGAGGAGCAGCATCGCGACGACGGCCGCCAGCCAGACCAGACCGTTGCGCACGAGGAGGCGTGTCCAGACGACGGCAGGCAGTTTGACCGGCGACGCGAGCACCATGGCGAGCACGCCGTTGGCGCGCTCGCCGCCGATGACGTCGAAGGATACGGCGATCATGAGTACGGGCATCAGGACGATGACGACCAGCGCGACGTCGAACGCGCTTCTGGACAGCGTGGTCGGATTGTCGAACTGGTAGCGTCCGAACACGCTCGCATCGTTGCGCCACGACGAGATATCGGCGGAGTAAGGGTGCAGGTCCGCATGCCCGATCGCAAAGTCGCCGAGCGCGCCGGGCGGCAGCACGGCGGGCAGCGACACGCTCATCGGGTTTGCGTCGTAAGGCGACGGCTCCTTGGTTCCCGCCTCGATCTCGACGATGTCCGAGCGCAACGCGTCGAGTGAGTCGAGGCTCTTGGTCTCGAACGCCTCGATGCCCTCGAGCCGCGCATCGCGCCATTGGTCGCCGCTGAAGCCCGCGTAGGCGAAGGCCACGACAATCAATCCGAGCACGGCCAGGGAAGGGCCGCTCAGGAGGAAGTTCAGTCGCTCGTGAAACAGAATCGCGCGGATCATGATGTCGGCACCTCGTGGCGTATGGCCCGCCGAACGAGCCGGTAGGCGAGGATCCAGGCGGCGATCAGCCAGGCCAGGAGGAGCAGGCCATCGACCAGGTAGGCTCCGGCCAGCTTGCCGATCGGCGGGACGTCGTAGTCCAGGTCTTCGAACTGTGACCACAGGTCGGCGTTCCCGGTGTAGCCGTAGCCGGCGTCGCCGGCGTTGTACATGAAATCCTCGTTCAGCAGCTCAATCATCTCGCGGCGATGCGCTTCCGCGGCCTGAGCGAAGTCGCGCTGGTGGGCGCGATCCGTGCCGGCGATGCCGCGCGACAGGCTGCCGGCAGCGATCGCCGGCGTCAGCAGCGAAAACCAGCGGGCGACGCCTTCCTGTGCCGCGTAGCGTTCGTCGAGCGACGCGTAGAATCGGTCGAACTCGGGTTCGGACAGCTCCTCGCTGACCTGCAGCGTGTAGGCGCCGTACTCGATGGGCAGGTCGTCGACCGTCTCGACGCCGTAGCGCTCGAGCACTTCCTTTTCGACGTTCACCCGCGTATCGGGGTCGGTATAGAAGATGTTCGATGCCGCGCTCAGGCGAGACGACGCCTCCCGGGCATCGGGCTGCGGGTAGAGGGTCGAACCGAGATCGGACGCGAGACTCGGCACGACGATTGCGATCAGGACCCAGACCGACGTCAGCGCGAGGAACGCCGATTGGCGGCTCTTGAACAGCGCCGACACGCCGATCGCAATGGCGACGCAGGTGCTCAGGAACACGCCATAGGCAAGATACAAGAGCACCAGCCTCAGGAGCGTGTCCGCCGAGGCCTGCGCGGGCGACGCGATCACGGAAACCGCGGCGGCGGGCAGGAACACGAGCGTGTAGGCCACGAGTGTCAGTCGTAACCCAGCCACGAGCTTGCCCTTGAAAAACGAGCTGACGTCGACGCCGCTCGCCAGCAGCTGCCTGAGCGTACCGTCCTCCCGTTCGCCGGCGATGCTGCCGAACAGCATCAGGAATACGACGAGCGGGCCGACGGTCAGCACGAGGAAGGCCGGTGTGAGCTGCGCGTAGCGGCTCAGTTCGCCACCGTCCTCGGCACGTCGAAAGGCGGCCGGATCCTGGTAGTGCGCCTCCATCCAGATCGCGAGACCCGCGAAATCGGTCGTGCCGGGATCGACGATCGCAAGCGGCGACGCGGGTCTGAATGCATAGCGGGAGAAGTGCGCGGCCGAGTGCGGGTTCCGGTCGCCCTGGTTCATCCATACCGCGAGATCGGTCTCGAGTGCCGCCGTCTTTTCTTTCTCGAACACGCGTTCCCGCTGCAGGCCCGTCAGGACACTGACGATGACCAGCGCCAGGGTCGCGATCAGCAGGCCGCGAACGAGCGCCTCTCTACCGAACAGCATGAGGTCTTTGCTGACGATGGCGCGGCTCATGCGGCGATCTCCTCATCACTGCGTTCCGCGCCGGAGTCCGCGTGCAGGTGCTCGAGGTAAATCGACTCGATTTCACGGGCGTCGAGATCGGCGGTCTCGAGGATGTTGACGAGCCGGCCGTTCATCATGATACCGATCCGGTCGCCGACCTCCTTGGCGCGAAAGATGTCGTGCGTCGCCATGAGGATCGCGCTGCCGTCGTCGCGCAGGCGCGAGATCAGCTCGCCCAGGCTGTTCGCCGCTGACGGGTCGAGCCCGGAGAGCGGCTCATCGAGCAGCAGCGTTTTCGCTTCGCGGGCCATGGCAATCGCGATGCCGACTTTCTGCCGCATGCCCTTGGAGTACTCGCCGGCACGTCGATTGATCGCCGCGGCCGGCAGTCCCGCAGTCTTCAGAAGCGCCGACAGCGCCGCCGCGTCGCGGTGGCCGCCTGCGAGCTTGTCGAAGAACGCCAGGTTCTCGAGACCCGTGAGTTTCGGATACAGCGCGACCGACTCTGGCAGGTAGGCGAGCTTGCGGCGGGCTTCGAACGGTGAGCTCTGGACATCGATGCCCTCGACGAGGGCGCGTCCGGAGTCGGGTGCGAGAAAGCCCAGGAACAGGTTGATCGTCGTGGTCTTGCCCGCGCCGTTGGCGCCCAGCAGGCAGACGACTTCGCCGCGGTGCACGGCCAGGTCGAGGTCTGCGAGGGCCTGGGTGTTGCCGAAGCGCTTTCCGAGCGCCTCGGCCTCGAGTGCTTTTTCTTGTGACATGGTTGCTTGTACTCCGTGGTGTTGGCGGTCAAAAGCGCCAGCGCAGCGTCGCGCGCGCCAGCCGCGGGACGCCGGGCGTTACGTTGGTCACCATCGTCCTCGAGCCCGCGAAGTAGAAGAAGTAGTCTTCGTCGAGCGCATTGGTGACCGCGATATCGAGGCTCCAGGTTTCCTGACCCGGCGCGGCGATCGTGGCCGATACACCGAGCAGGTCGTAGCCGCCGGTTTTTACGCTGTTTGAAAGGTCGACGTAGTAATCGTCGTACCACTCGTAGGTCAGGCGGCCCGTGAGCCAGGACGCGAACTCGTATGCCGCTTCGGCATAAAAGATGTTGTCGGGCACGCCCTGCGGCGTGACGCCGGAAAAGTCCTGGTCCGGCGCGCCGAACGAGCCCGCGATGATGAGCTCGTCCCATTCAGGGTCCAGGTAGGTGTAGTTGATCATGCCGCTCGCACGCTCGAAGGGCCGGAACCGCAGCGAGGCTTCCAGTCCGCGGCTCGAATACAGCTGGCCCGTCGTCGCGAGGGTCGGCGGGCCGTTCGGATCGGGGTTGGGAACGAAGATCCGCCGGTCCTCTTGCTCGAGGAAGAACACGGCCGTTTCCCAGTCGAGGGCGCCGTTGACCGCGCGGCCTTTCCAGCCGATCTCGTAGCTGTCGATCGTCGTGGGCCGTTCGTCGCGCGCATAGCGGTCCGGTTCCCACTGGAACACGGGCCCGAAGTTCGAGTTGAAGCCGCGGCCGTAGCTCGCGTAGACCATGCTGTTCTCGAAGCGGTAGCGCAGGGCGACTTTCGGCGATACGGCGTCGGCGTCGCCGGTCGCGCGCTGATCGACGGGCTGGGTGCCGACGATGCTGAAGTCGACTTCGCGTTCGAAGCGATCGAAGCGCACGCCGAGCGTCAGGTCGAGCCGTTCGGTCAGCGAGATCTCGTCCTGGACGAACGCGCCGTAGAACGTATTGGTCGTGTCGGCGGCCGTGCGCAGCTGGTCGCGCACGAAACAGTCGTTGCCCGGGTCGTCGTTGATGACTTCGGCCGTCGAATAGTCGATCAGGATGGCGTAGAAACGAAAACCGCACTCACCGCTGAAGAACGGGTCGATCTCGCCGCTCCAGCGGTCTTCTTCGGTGAGCGTCGCGCGTTCGGCGCTCAGCCCTGCAATCAGCGAATGCCGGCCCGACTGCCAGGCGAGCGTCGCCTCGCCGAAAAACACATCGGCCTCGTTGGCCGAGGCGAAGCCGTTGACGCCCATGATCGAGCTGGCCGGATCGAACTCGAAGAAGTCGTAGAAGTTGAGCCGGACGTCGGAATCGAATTGCCGGGCCTGCCCGGTCAGCGTGAGCTCGAGCGAGTCATTGATCTCGGTCGTGTAGCGGGCCGCGGCGATCAGGCCCTCGCTGTCGTTACGCGTCGGCAGGTAGCCCAGGAACGTCTCCTCTCCGCCAAGCACGTCGACGACGGTGCCGTCGCCGAGCGTCGGGATCACGCTCGGCACCTCGGCCTCGCGGTCGTAGTAGGTGACCCAGCCCGTGAGGTTGCCGCGATCGCCTACCGGCAGCGAGCCTTTGAGGAACACGCTCGTGAGCTCGCGCCGGCTGTTTTCACGCCAGCCCTCGAAGTCCTCGCGAACGACGCTGAGCATGCCGCCGGCGCCGTTATCGAACTCGCGCTCCAGGTGGCCCTCCGCGCGAAAGAAGTCCTCGGTGCCGGCGCCGAGCGAGAATTCGGTGCGGTCGCCGTCGATATCGTGCGTGCGATAGTTGACGGCGCCGGCGATCGCGCCCCGGCCGTACAGCGCGGACACGGGACCGCGGACGATTTCGATATCGTCCACCACGGTGTACGGCACTTCGAACAACAGCACCTCCTCGTCGGGACCGACGAAAGGGATGCCGTCGATGAGTGCGAGAAACGTGTCGTTGCCGTGGTTGCCCGTGACGCCGCGAATCGAGATGAACGGGAATTCCTCGCCGTCGCCCTCGCCGCGGCGGAAGAAGACTCCCGGCACGCCGCGAAACTCGTCCGTGCCGTAGTTGAAACCCCTGGCGCGCAGTTCGGCGACGCTTTGTACGGTCACTGACGCCGCGACTTCGAGTATCGGCGTCGCGCGGCGCGTGGCCGTTACGACGATTTCATCGACGGATTCTTCGTCGATCGAAACGGACTGAGCATGAGCGTGGCCGCAGAGCGCCAGCAACGCCGAAAGAGCGACGACCAACCGGTCGGACACGGGTCTTGCAAAAAGTGTCATCGAACAACTCCCGAAACAGGGGTGAGCGGCAGACGGACTGCGGCCCGGGATGGCGCATGGCGCCGTCAGGTGAGCGTTTCGGGAATCTAGGGAGAGGCGCGGGCGCTGTAGAGCGCGTGGCTTTCGCGGCCGGACCGTGGGACCGGGACAGCAAGTTCGCAGCGCGGGATCGCGGCTGCCGCAACGGGCTGGGCTGCCGCCGACGGCAAGTCATCGTCGCGCTCGAACTTCAGGCAGATTGCGCAGTTCTCGCCGGCGTCGGCGCTGTCGTGGTGGTCCTGGTGAAGTGCAAATGCCAGCTGCGACCACGCGAGCGCGAGGAGTACAACCCATTTGAGGGTTGAGGTTCCCGACCGGCGATTACGCAATACAGATGACATTTCGTCCGTTGGCCGTATGGCGACAGATCGTCAGAAGCTATAGCACGTCTAAACGACGGGCTGCAACACCATTTGGTTACAAGATCGTGCGGGCAAGCCATTCGGCCTGGCGCGAGGAAAGCGCCCGAGCCGAATCGCAACGGCCGTGTTGGATAGCAGTGGGCCCGAAGCGCGCCGGACCTGGTGGCACAGCCGCAGACCGGCATCGGCTGCGTTATAGTCCTAAAGGCTTTTGGCGCGCGCGGGGATGCAGTCGCGCCGCCGGTCGATATGACCTGACTCAAGAGGTTGACAATATGCCCGCAGGCAAGTGTTCCCAGCAGTTCTCACGACTAAGGTTGCTTCCCCCTCTCGCCGTGCTGCTCGTCGTGCTGCCGGGTATCGCTTCCGGCGACAACGACGCATCGACCGCACTCGACGCGATCGTCGACGAACTCGCTGCGGAGCGCTCGAGCCGGCAGGCCTCGGACCTGAGCCGTCAGTCCTTTGATAACGAGCTCGGCGGGATACAGGGTCTGCTGGCCCGCCTGCGGCGAATCGATCGCGATGCGCTTACGCCGGACGAAGATATCGACTGGCGGTTTGCCGAGAGCATCCTGCGCGGCAAGGAGATACAGCTCGGCGGCATCGAGGCCTGGAAGCGGGACCCGCGCGTCTACATGCAGTTTCGTCCGATCGGCCGGGCGATCGGCCGTCCCGGCGACCTGGCTGGCAAGGCCGAGGAGCTCATCGGCGTTCTCCGGCTGCTGCCGGCACAGCTCGAGAACGGCCGGAAGAACCTCGAGGAGTACATCCCGCGGTTCCAGGAACTCAGTGTCTTCATGGCGGAGGGCGGCCTTACGATGCTGAACGGCGAGGTCGTCGAGTTCGCCGGGCGCGTGCCGGATCAGCGCGCCGTAATCCTCGAGCTGAACGACCAGGCGATCGCCGCGCTCGAAGGCTTCCACGACTTTCTCGAAAACGAGCTTCCGGAGAAGCCCGAGGGAAGCTGGGCGATCGGCAAGGAGCTTTACAACCAGGCTTTGAGCGACCAGTACCTGTTGCCCTACGACGCCGACGAGCTCTACGAATTCGCGGTCGAGAAGTTCGACGAGACCGTGCGCGAGCTCGAGGACGTCGCGCGTCGAATCGATCCGGACAAGACCTGGCAGGCGCTCGCCGTGGAGGTCAAGAACGACTATCCGTCGCCGCACAGCATGATCGAGGTCCACCAGCAGTGGGTGGACAGGTCCCGCGAGCACATCCTCGACAACGGTCTCGTACCGATCCCATGGCCGGAGACCGTTACGGTCGTGCCGCGCGCCGAATACCTGCGCAAGTATTCCTACTACGGCAACTTCTCGAGCGCGAAGGAGGCCAACGAGGAGGGCGTCTTCGCGTCCGAATGGATGATCAATCCGTTCGAAGACCAGTGGGATGAGCGGACCAAACAGGAGTACCTCGTCGAGCACGACTACGGCGTCATCATCGTCACGGCGCCGCACGAGGCCTACGCCGGTCACCACGTGCAGTCGCTCTACCAGCTGCACAATCCGCGCAAGCTCAGGCGGGCTTACGGCATCCCGATCTTCAGCGAGGGCTGGGGACTGTACAACGAGCAGCTCATGCGCGAGACGGGCTTCTTTCCCGACGAACGTATCGTCCTTCGCGCCCTGCAGCTCAGGCTGTGGCGTAATGCGCGCGTCGTCTGGGACGTCGGCATCCATACGGGGAAGATGAGCTACGAGGAGGCGATCGATCTATTGAGTGAGCGGGTCGGCTTCCTGCGCTGGGCCGCGCAGCTCGAGATCGACGGCTCGGCGCAAAACCCGATCTACCGGATCGGCTACTTCCTGGGCATGTCCGAGATTCTCGACATGCGCGAGGAGTATCGGCAACGGGCAGGCGATGACTTCACGCTGTCTTTGTTTCACAAGAACCTGCTCGAGGTCGGCAACATGCCGATTGCGTTGATGCGCGATGGCCTGATGCTGACGCTGGAGGAGCGCGCCTCGCGCGCTGCCGTGCAGCCGTACTCAGGCAAACCTGGCCGGTGACAGCGCGTCTATGGGCAGGTCCGTGGGACGCTCGGCCACGAGGTCGGCGACCAGTTTTCCCGTCACCGGCGCCAGCGTCATGCCGAGCATGTTGTGACCGGTGGCCAGCAGCGCGTTCGACAGTCCTGGCACGCGGCCGATAACCGGCAGGCTGTCCCAGGTCATGGGCCGCCAGCCGGACCAGGTGTCCTCGATCGCCGGGCCGGTCGGGTACTCGAGATAGGGCGCCGCCGCGGCCTCGAGCTTGCGGATTCGATGCCCGGGAATCGACGCGTCGAAGCCCACGAACTCCATCATCGAGCCGATCCGGTAGCCGTCGCTGAACGGCGTGACCGCGACGTGCGCTTCGGGGAACAGCATGGGATGCGCGGGCATGACGGCGGGTTGGCTCATCGTGACCGAATACCCCTTGCCCGGTTCGATCGGAATGTCGACGCCCAGATCCTTCGCAAGCTGGCCCGACCAGGCGCCCGTCGCGAACACGTAGCGGTCGGCCGTCAGTCGGCCCTGGCTCGTGACGAGTCCCGCGATCTGCGCGCCGGACTTGTCGATCGCGTAGAGCCTCGTGCGTTCCATGAACGTCACGCCTCGCTCACGGAGGTGGCGTGACCACGACGCGTTCAGGCGGTCGGGACGCAGGTGGCGATCGATGTCGTAGTAGTAGCCGCCGGCAAGGCCCGTCCGGAGCGCCGCGTCGAAGACCGGCAGCTCGGCACCTTCGATGCGTCTCGCGCCGAGGCCAAAGTGCTCGCGGAGCAGGCGGTCCGTGGATGCGTAGTCGTCGAGCGCCTTCTGCGTGCGAAAAACGTACAGCGTGCCGCTGTCCCGGGCATCGCAGTCGATCGCCGGATCGCCGAACAGCGCCGTGTACTCCCGGGACGACGCGTCGAGCAGGGGCTTCAGCACATGGCCGGCGGCGAGCATCCGCCGATGCGTGCAGCGGCGGACGAACTGGAACATCCAGCGGTACAGCGACCAGCGCAACTGCGGCTTGAAGCGAAACGCCGCACCGGGCGTGAGCAGGGACGTGATTCCGGACCACAAGGCATCTGGCGTCGTAAGCGGCAGCACATGACTGGGCGACAGGAGGCCGCAGTTGGCGCGAGAACAGCCGCCGCCGATTGCGCCCTGGTCGATCACCGTGACGTTGAAGCCATCCCGCTCGAGATAGTGCGCGCAGGCGATGCCGACGTGGCCCGCACCGACGACGATCGCATTGTCCTTGCCGCCGTTCACATCGATACGCGTCTGCATCTACTCAAAGGCTTGGTCTCCACAGCGTTAACCTGGGGTCTGGGGTCGCCAGCGTGAACTGTAATGCCGCGGCAGCCAGCCGGGCAACACGGCCGGGCGTCGTCTGCAGCTCGAGTTGATATTGGATATATTGGCGCGCAGCGCGAGGCGCGCCGGGGGAGCTGCCATGACCATCGACCGACGACAATTCCTGACCACGGGCGCGGCAAGCGCGCTCGCGGTGGGCTTGCTGAATCCCGGCACGGCCGACGCGGCGCGACCGGACAAGCTCAAAGTCGGACCGCGCGAGTCCGACCGCTCGCTGTTCGCGCGCGTGCGCGAACGCTTCCTTTTTCCGACCGACGTGACCTACTGCAACACGGGCACGCTTGGCGCCTGTCCCATCGACGTCATGAACGTCTATACCGAGGGCCTTACGCAACTCGAGGCCGAGCTGCCCGACTGGCCGTACTTCCAGGCCGACGGCGAGCCGCTTACGGGCTACCAGCCACTCGAGGACGTTCGCGGCCGCGTGGGCGCGTTCGTCAACGCCGGCGTGGACGAAATAGCGATTACCCAGAACGCGACCATGGGCATGAGCTTCATCGCCAACGGGCTCGAGCTCGAGGCCGGCGACGAGGTCATCACGACCGACCAGGAACACACGGGTGGCGTCGGCAGCTGGCGCTTGCGCGCGGCGCGCGACGGCATCGTCGTTCACGAGCTGCCGCTGTCCGAGGCGCTCGACGGCGGTCCCGACGCCGTCGTCCGGATGTACGCCGACGCGATCACGCCGCGGACCCGGGTGCTCATGGCGAGTCACATCACGTCGCTGTTCGGCATCCTAATGCCCGCGCAGGCGCTCTGCGACCTTGCGCGGCAGCACGGCGTCCTGTCGGTCATCGACGGCGCCCAGGCCGTCGGCCAGGTGCCCGTCGACGTCAAGGCCCTGGGCTGCGACGCTTACGTTGCGAGCCCGCACAAGTGGCTAATGGCGCCGAAAGGCACGGGATTCATGTACGTCCGCCGCGACCTGCCGGCGCGCATCTGGGGCACGCTGGCCGGCAGCCACTTCGACGACTGGGAGTCGGGCGCGTTTCGTTTCATGCAGTTCGGCACGGGCAGCGTGCCCATTGTCGACGGCATGGTGGCGGCCTTCGATTTCGTCGACACGATCGGGGTCGAGCGCATCAGCAAGTGGGATCTCGCCGTGAACCGCCGGCTGCGCGAGGGCCTCGAGTCGATACCGGGCGCATTCATTTCGTCACCGGTCCATCCCGGTTTCGCGGCGGCCATCACGTCGTTCGGCGTCGAGGGCGTTTCGCCACGCGAGCTGCAGAACGCGCTGTGGGAGGAGAAGATCCGCGTCCGGGCTCAGCGCGACGACGTAGGCGTACGCTTCTGCTGCCACCTCTATGTCGCCCCCGAGGACGTAGATCGCGCCCTGTACGTGGTCGAAGAACTCGCCTGATCTTCATAGCCCGGCGCCGCCGCGTCGATTTCTTTTACAGACGGCCAGTCCGAAGCTCATGTCCACGACAGCCTCTGTCGAGAAGTCCCTGATTCAAAAAAGATTTAATCCCGAAACCTGAAGGTTGGCCCGGTCTGTGCATGTATCCCCACGTACGCCGGCCGCGCCGGGAAGGCGCCGACCGTCGTGCCGACCATAACAACAACGCCTAGGGAGTCGGGACTATGTGGCGACGGAATCTGCTCGCGATTCTTACCGTGGGATTGCTGGGTGCGCACGCGGCCCACGCCGATTACAACTACGAATACTACGAAGGTAGCTGGAGCGTCCTGCCGGATTTCGATGCCTTGACGCCGGTTGCGACGGGCACCGTCGCTGACTTCGACATTTCTGTAAGGCTGCGCGATTCGCAGTACGGCTTCCGTTACACGGGCACGGTCACAGTCGCCGTCGCCGACACCTACACGTTCTACACGACCTCCGACGACGGCTCGCAGCTGTTCATCGATACGACGCTGGTCGTCGACAACGACGGCCTGCACGCCCCGCGGACGGCGAGCGGTACGATTTCACTCAGCGAAGGCACCTACCCGATCACCGTGACCTTCTTCGAGCAGGGCGGCGGCGAAGTCCTGAGCGTCGCCTGGAGCAGCACGTCGAGCGGCCAGCAGCCGATCCCGGCCGACGGCGTCATCGGCGCGCCGCCCGATCGCGCCGCCGACGGCAGCTGGGGCCCGGTCATTCCTTGGCCGCACGTTGCCGTGTCCGCGGCCAACCTGCCCGACGGCCGCGTCCTGACCTGGTCGGGCTCGGAACGCGCAACCTGGCCGTCCACCGAGCAGACCTACTCAGGCACCTGGGATCCCGCCACGGGCGAGTTCATCGAGGTATTCCACGACGGCCACAACATGTTCTGCGCGCACCTCGCGATGGCCGAGGACGGCCGCGTGTTCGTCAACGGCGGACGCAACCAGACCAACAGCCCGTGGACGAGCCTGTTCGACTACCGCAACGATTCCTGGGAACAGATCGAGAACATGGCCTCGGGCGGCCGCTGGTATCCGACCACCATTGCGCTGACCGACGGCGACATGTTCACGGCCATCGGCACGGCGACCAACCAGCGCTACCCGGACCGCTGGAACCCGGACGAAGGCTGGCGCATTCAGACGGGCATCGACTTCAATGACATGGTCCTGACCGACTATTTCTCGTCGGGATCGCACGGCGAGAGCCGCTGGTGGCCGCTCCTGCACGTCGCGCCCAACGGCAAGGTGTTCCACTCGGGACCGACGCCGCAGATGCACTGGATCAACCCGGCACGCAACGGCAGCTATGAGCCCGTCGGTGGCGCGTTCACCGACTTCTACCACAAGCACGGCACGACCGTGATGTACGACGAGGGCAAGCTCCTCACGGCCGGCGGCTGGATCGCCGGCAATAACACGTCCAGCACGAACCAGGCCTTCACGGTCGACCTGAACGGCCCGACGCCCGTGGTCCAGGCCACGACTCCGATGCTCTACCCGCGCAAATTCCAGAACGGCGTCATCCTGCCGACCGGCGAGGTTCTGGTCGTCGGCGGCAACACTTCCGGTCGCAAGTTCAGCGACGACGGCGCGGTCATGGTGCCCGAGGTCTGGGACCCCGAAACCGAGATCTGGCGCGAACTCGCGCCGATGTCGATCCCGCGCAACTATCACTCCATCGCACTGCTGCTGACCGACGGCACGGTCCTCGCGGCCGGCAGCGGCTACAACTCGAACAGCATCCCCGCGTCGACCCACCAGGACGGCCAGGTGTTTTCGCCGCCCTACCTGTACGACGCGGCCGGCAACCCCGCGGTGCGGCCCGCGATCACCAACGGCGCCGGCATCGTCGAGACGGGCTCGACGTTCAACGTCCTGACCTCGGAGGCGATCGACTACTTCAGCATGATCAAGATGTCGTCGACGACGCACGGCCTGAATACCGACGTCCGGTTCCTTAAGCCGGACTTCGCCGCGAGCGGCACCAACAGCTACGACGTGACCCTGCACGCCAATCCGAACGTCGCAACGCCGGGCTACTGGATGCTGTTCGCGGTCAACGCCGAGGGCGTGCCGTCCGAAGCACACGTCGTGAGAATAACGGCCGTCGACACGCGTTACGAGAACCTCGCCCTGAGCGGCACGGTGAGCCAGTCGTCCGATGCCGATGGCACCTCGGGCGCAAGCAACGCGATCGACGGTGACCTGAGCGGCCACCCGGGCTCGAACTCCCTCGCCGCGACCTCGAGCGATGCCGAGGCCTGGTGGGAGATCGACCTGGGGCAGCTGTATGACATCGACACGCTCAGGCTGTGGAACCGTACCGACTGCTGCGCCGACGAGCTGACCGACTTCCACGTGTTCATCTCGGCGGATCCGTTCGTGTCAACGAGCGTCGCCGCGACGCTCGCACAGCCCGGTGTCGTCGACGTCTTCAATGCCGGCCCGGCCCCGCGCCAGCTCGACCTGAGCGGCGCCGCGACGGGCCGTTATGTTCGCGTTCAGCGCACGACGGCGGGACCGCTGTACCTCGCCGAGGTCCAGGCCTTCGGCGAACTCGCGCCCGAGCCGCCGCCACCGCCGGCCGTCATCAAGGCCGAGAACGGCGTGCTCGACGACGTCGGCAGCAGCTGGCAGACCGTCACGCTGTCCCAGTCGTTCGCGAATCCCGTCGTCATCGCGACGCCGCGCTACGACGCCTCGAAGCTGCCGGCCGTCACGCGCGTGCGGAACGCCGCGGGCGATCAGTTCGACGTCCGCGTGCAAAACCCGAGTGACGTTCCGCTCACGGGCTACGGCGTCGACTACGTCGTCGTCGAGGCCGGCGTCTACGACAACGGCGACGTGCGTATGGAAGCGCAGACCTTCGTTTCGACCGTGACCGACGAGGACGGCAGCTGGCTCGCGCAGAGCCGCGGCTACCAGCAGAGCTACACGAACCCCGTCGTCGTGGGCCAGGTCATGAGCGACAACGATCCTGACTGGAGCGTGTTCTGGGCCTCGAACGGCGTCACGAGCGATCCGCCGAACGCGGCATCGCTGTACGCCGGCAAGCATGTCGCCGAGGACAGCGACGTCACGCGCGCCGCAGAGACGATCGGCTACCTCGTCATCGAAAGCGGTACCGGGCTGATCGGCGACATTGCCTTTGAGGCCTCCGTCGGCGCGGATATCATCGAAGGCGTCACCGAAGCACCGGCGCCTTACACCTATTCCCTGAGCAACCCGTTCGAGGTCGCCGTGGTCTCGAGTGCAGCCATGGACGGCACCAACGGCGGCTGGCCGGTTCGCTACGACGATCCGGGCCTGTCCGACACGACGCTCGGCCTTGGCATCGACGAAGACCAGATTCTCGATAGCGAGCGCGTTCGCACGACCGATCAGGTTGCGTACCTCGCCATGGAGCGTTCGATCACTGGGCTCGACGTCGAACTCGTCGTCACGACGCCGGCGCCCGGCGGCCAGGACGTCACGTTCACGGTCAACGCGACGGGCCCGGGCGAGCTCACCTACAGCTTCAACTTCGGTGACGGCGATACGCCGTTCAGCACGTCGAACACGGCAAGCCACGCCTTCGACACGCCGGGGCGGCACACGATCAGCGTGACGGTCCGCGACGGCGACGGCAACGAAGAGACGCTCACGTTCACACAGCTCGTGCACCTGCCGCTGACGGCGTCCGCGCCGACGGCGTCGAGCAGCATCACCTACCACGCCGCGCGCGATGAGGTCTGGTCGGTCAATCCCGACAACGACCTCGTTTCGGTCATCGACGCCAACATGGACGCGATCGTCGCGTCGATACCCGTGCCCGATGAGCCGCGCAGCGTGACGGTCGCGCCGGACGGTCGCGTCTGGGTCGCGAGCAAGGGCGCCGCGACACTGAGCGTGATCGACCCGGCTGTGGGTTACTCCGTCGCCGCGATGCACTTCCTGCCCGTCGGTTCGCAGCCGCACGGCGTTGTCGTCTCGGGCAGCGCGGCCTACGTCGCGCTCGAGGCCACCGACGAGGTCATGAGCGTCGACGTCATCTCCGGCGCCGAACTCGCCCGCGCCACGGTCGGCGACCGGCCGCGGCACCTGTCGCTGTCGGCGAGCGGCAACCAGCTGTACGCGTCGCTGTTCGTGACGCCGACGCTGCCGGGCGAGGCATCCGATGCGCCCGTCGTCGACGACGGCAGCACGCTGTACGGCGGCGTCGTCAAGGTACTCGACCCGTCGACGCTCGGTGAGCTGTCGTCGATCACGCTGCAGCACAGCAACCGGCTCGTGTCCGAACACTCGGGTCCGGGCGTGCCCAATTACCTGGGCCCGGCCGTGATCTCCCCGGACGGCACGTCGGCCTGGGTGCCCTCGAAGCAGGACAACATCCTGGCCGGCGCGCTACGGGGCGGGCAGGGCATGACCTTCGACCAGACGGTCCGCGCGATTTCCTCGCGCGTCGATCTCGCGACCGGGCTCGAGGACTTCGTCATGCGCGTCGACCACGACAACGCGAGCGTGGCAAGCAACGCCGCGTTCGGCCCGTTCGGCATCCACCTGTTCACGGCGCTCGAAGGCAACCGCGAAGTTGCGGTCTCGGACGTTTTCTCGGGCGTCGAAATCCTGCGCTTCGATGTCGGCCGTGCGCCGCAGGGCCTGGCCGCGTCACCGGACGGCACGCGACTGTACGTGCAGAACTTCATGGATCGCAGCGTCAGCGTCGTGGATGTCGCAAGCCTGCTGCACTCCGGCGGCGTCGCGGCGACGCCGATCGCGACGCTTACGACCGTGGCGAGCGACGCGCTCGCGCCGGACGTCCTGCTCGGCAAGCAGCTGTTCTACGATTCCAGGGACGACCGCCTCGCGGCGCTCGACTATATGAGCTGCGCGAGCTGCCACAGCGAGGGGTCGGATGACGGCCGCATCTGGGACTTCACGGGCGTCGGCGAGGGCCTGCGCAACACCGTGAGCCTCGAAGGCCGTGCCGGCATGGGCCACGGCTTCCTGCACTGGTCGGCCAATTTCGACGAGGTCCAGGACTTCGAGGCGCAGATTCGCAACTTTGCGGGCGGCACGGGCCTCATGGACGATGCGAGCTTCAATACGGGCACACGCTCGGAGCCGCTCGGCGATCCGAAGGCCGGTATCAGTGCCGATCTCGATGCGCTGGCCGCCTACATCTCATCGCTCGACGCAACGCCGGCGAGCCCGTTCCGTGCCCTCGACGGCTCGCTGACCGCCGACGCTCAAGCGGGCGCGGTCCTGTTCGAGACGGAAGGCTGCGGCAGCTGCCACACGATCAGCACGCTGACCGACAGCAGTGACGGCAGCGGCCTGCACGACGTGGGCACGATCACGGCCGACAGCGGGCAGCGCCTGGGCGGTCCGTTGACGGGTATCGACACGCCGACGCTGCTCGGCGTCTGGGCAACGTCGCCGTACCTGCACGACGGCTCGGCGGCGACGCTCGAGGACGCCGTCGCGGCGCACAGCGGCATCTCGCTCACGACGGTCGAGCTCAACCAGCTCGGCACGCTGATGCGCGAGCTCGAGGACGGGTCCGAACTCGCGCCGCAGACCGGCGTCAGGCTTGCCTCGGGCGTGCTCACGGGCGTCGGCAGCGGCTGGCAAACGGTCACATTGCCGGAGACCTACAACGACATGGTCGTCGTCGCGACCGTGCAGTACGACGGCAGCGCCGCGCCGGCGGTGGCACGGGTGCGAAACGCGTCCGGCGATCGCTTCGACGTGCGCGTGCAGAATCCGGGCGAGGCTGCGCTCTCGGGCTATGTCGTGCACTACCTCGCGGTCGAGGCCGGCGTGTATACCGAGGCCGAACACGGCATCACGATGGAGGCGGTCAAGGTCTCCTCGTCGACGGTCGACCGGTCCGGTTCCTGGTCGGGCGACCCGCGCGGCTACCAGCAGGCCTATGCCAGTCCGATCGTGCTCGGCCAGGTCATGACCGCGAACGACGCGCGCTGGAGCGTGTTCTGGGCGAGCAACGGCGTGCGCCAGAACCCGCCGAGTCCGTCGTCGCTGTCGGTCGGCAAGCACATCGGCGAGGACCCTGACCGGAGCCGCTCGACCGAGACGCTCGGCTACGTCGTCGTCGAGGCGGGGGCCGCCAGCGTCGACGGCGTGTCGGTCCTGGCCGGCAAGACCAGCGACTTCGTCGAGGGCCTGCTACAGAACGCGCCGTACGCGACCAGCGTCGGCGGCAGCTGGTCGTCCGGCGTCATTTCGGCGATCGCGATGGACGGCGGCAACGGCGGATGGCCGATCCTGTATGGTTCGAGTCCCCTGGCCGGCGGACAACTCGACGTAGCCTATGACGAAGATCAGCTTCGCGATAGCGAACGCACGCACATCACCGAAGAAGTGGCCTATTTCCTCGTGGAGTAGGCTTTCAGGCAACGCCGCAGGGCGAAAACGCCGGCCAGGGGTGCGGACCGGCGCCGCCATCATCCTGCTCGTCGCGCTCGGCGCGCGAGCGGACGCGCAGCTGCTCGGCGGCGAGGCCTGGGAGACCCGATCGGAGCAGTTCGAGCTGCCGGCGCGTCTCGAGCCGCAGAGCGGCCGGGTACGGATTGCCGATTTCCAGCGCTGGGTCATCACGCTCGAGACCGCCGGCGGCGATCCCGTCCAGCGCGCGCGCATGCAGATCGACGGCGGCATGCCGGCCCACGGCCACGGCCTTCCGACACAGCCCGAGGTCACCGAGTACCTGGGGGACGGCCGCTACCTCATCGAAGGCCTGCGCTTCAACATGAGCGGCGAGTGGGTGCTCATGTTCGCGCTCGAGATGCCCGAGGGCCGCGACGTCGTGGCGTTCAGGCTCGATCTCGACGCGCTCTCGGCCGACGAGCGGTCGCTGGCCGGGTCGCTCGCCGTTCCGCGGAGCGGGCCGCCGCCGTCGGTTTCCAATCGCTACGCCGACAATGCCGGCGCCGCGGCGCTGGGCGAACGGCTGTTCTTCGATCCGGGCTTCAGCCCGGACGGCAGCCTGTCCTGCGCGACCTGCCACGAACCCGACCGCTATTTCACCGACGGCAAGGCACGGGCCGAGGGCGTGCATCGCACGGGGCGGCACACGCCGACGGTGGTCGGCACGGGCTACCAGACCTGGTTCTACTGGGACGGGCGGCGCGATTCGCTGTGGTCGCAGGCGCTCGTGCCGTTCGAGGCGCCCGACGAGATGGGCGGCAGCCGCACCCGGGTCGTGCGGCGGATCGCGACCGACCCGGGCTATCGAGCGGCATACGAGGCGCTGTTCGGTCCGGTTCCCGCGAGCGTCGCGGCCGGGCGTTTCCCGGAGCACGCGGGGCCGCTCGGCGATTCGGCGATGCGCGATGCGTGGTTCCGGATTTCCGATCCGGTGCGCCGCGACATCAATCGCGTCTACGTCAACCTGGGCAAGGCGCTCGAGGCCTACCAGCGCACGCTCGACATACCGCGCTCGCGTTTCGACGACTACGCGGATGCGCTGGCGGCCGGGGACTCCGATGCGAAGCGGCTCCTGTCGCGCGACGAGCGCGCGGGCTTAAGGCTGTTTCTAGACGTCGAGAAGACCACCTGCCTGCGCTGCCACAACGGGCCCCGGTTCACGAACGACGGCTTCAGCAACATTGGCACCGGCTCGTTCGAAGGCGACAACCTGGATTTCGGCCGCGTGTTCGGCCTGCGCGCCGTCATGACCGACGAGTTCAACTGCCTGGGGCCTTACAGCGACGCCAGGCCCGACGACTGCAAGCACCTGCGCTTCCTGAACCGTAGCGCCCACGTTCCGCTCGAGGGTGCGTTCAAGGTGCCGAGTTTGCGAAACGTCGCCAACACGGCGCCGTACATGCACGACGGGCGCTTCGATGATCTCACGGCCGTTCTCGAGCACTACCGAAACCCACCCGCGTCGGCGGGCGATCATGAGCTCGTGGCGCTCGACCTGAGCGATCGCGAGCTGCGCCAGCTCGTTGCCTTTCTCGGGACGCTGTCGGCGAAACCGAACTAGTCAGCGGGCAACGTTGAATCTCGCGCGCAGGTAGCGTCCGTTCTCGAGTTCCTCGAAGATGGCGTACGCGAAGTCTTCGCGCGAGATACCCGACGGCGTACCGTCCGCGTCCCGCAGCAGTTCGTCGCCGCCCCAGCGAATTTGCTCCGTGCGTCCTTCGAGCCTGAGACCGTTCGGCGGCGACGCGACGGTCCAGTTGACGCCGCGGCTCTCGCGAAACCGGTCGAGCGCGATCTGGTGGCCGTGGAACATCGCGTAGTACTCGTGCGATTCCGGCACCCGGCCGAGTTCGAGCAGCGTCTTGCCGTCTTCGTAGATCAGCGTGAACAGGTTGCCGACGAAGACCAGCCGCGGTCCATCGTCGCCCAGCGGCGCGAGGACGTCGATGAGGCTGCTGGCCGATAGGGCCGCGATGTAGTTGGCCGGGTCCTCGTCTCGCGGCGTCCCGCCGATGGAGACGATGATCGCATCGTGCCCGGCGACGAGTTCGGCCGTCTGCTCCCGGTCGAGGATGTCGCCCGCAACGACGTCGATCCGGTCGGCGCGGTCCGCCAGTCGGGCGGGGTCGCGCGTTACGCCCGTAACGCCGTAGCCGCGCGCGAGCGCCTCGTCGACGATGTGCTGGCCGATGCGGCCGCTCGCGCCGTAGATCAGCACGCGCTCGACGTCATCGGCGGACGCGGCGGCAGCGGTCAGTACGATGCCCAGCAAAAGGGCCAAGCGTCGGATCATCGTGTGCTTCCAGTGGCGTCAGGGGAGGGAGATTCTGTCATTGTGCTCGATTGCGGGGCAATCGGCCGCGAAACCTTTCGTCGCGCCCGCGGCACGCCTCGCCGTCCCGCGCCCCTTGCAACCAGGTCTCCGCCCCAGACATCAAAGTCAAGTCTTGGGCGGCCCGGCCGGCAGGAATCCGCTATGCTTGCCCACCCGCATCCAGGAGAGCCCCCAAGATGAGGAACAACGCCATGTCGAAATTCGCGATCGTCCTGTGCGGACTGTCGTTGCTCACGGCCTGCGGCAGGGACGAGGCGCCCGGCGGATCGGCCGGCGATACCGGCACCGACGCCATCGACATCAACTACCCGGAGACCAGAACGGTGGAGCACGTGGATTCCTATCACGGCGTCGAAGTCGCCGATCCCTATCGCTGGCTCGAGGACGACGTGCGCGAGAGCGAGGCCGTGAAGACCTGGGTCGATACGCAGAACGAGGTCACGTTCGCCTACCTCGAGTCGATCGAGGAGCGAGAGATCATCGAGAAGCGCATGACCGAGCTGTGGGACTTCGAACGCTACGGCACGCCGTCGAAGGAGGGCGGCCGCTACTTCTACAGTTACAACGATGGCCTGCAGAACCAGAGCGTCATCTACATGCAGGCGAGCCTCGACGCGGAGCCCGAGCTGTTGCTCGATCCGAACACCTGGTCCGAGGACGGCACCGTCGCGCTCGCGTCGTATTTTCCGAGTCCGGACGGCAGGCACGTGGCCTACCTCGTGCAGGACGGCGGCTCGGACTGGCGGACGGCGGAAGTCATCAGTCTCGAAAGCGGCGAACGACTCGACGATCGCCTCGAGTGGCTCAAGTTCACGGGGCTCGCGTGGGCCGGCGACGGATCGGGTTTTTTTTACAGCCGCTATCCCGAGACCGATGACGACGAGAAATTCCAGACTCTGAACATGAACCAGGCGGTCTATTTCCATACGATCGGCTCGCCGCAGTCCGACGACCGGCTCGTGTTCGCCAATCCCGACAACCCCGAATGGGGACACTTCGCGACCGTCTCCGACGATGGCGAACACCTCCTGATCACGGTCTGGAAGGGCACGGACGATCGCTACCAGATCGTGCATCGGGACCTGACCAATCCCGACGCTGAGCCCGCCTACCTGATCGAGGGCTTCGACAACGACTACACGTACGTCGGCAACGTCGGCAAAGCGCTCTACTTCCGGACCAATCGCGACGCGCCGCTCAACCGGCTCATCGCGATCGATGTCGACAATCCCGAGCCCTCGGCCTGGCGCGAGATCATCCCCGAGGCCGAGGACGTGCTGGACGGCGTGAGCCTGGTTGGCGGCAGGATCATCGCGGACTACATGCAGGACGCGCAGACCGTCGTAAAAATCTTCGACTTGGACGGTAAACAGACGGGAACGGTCGACTTGCCCGGCATCGGCACGGCGATCGGCTTCAACGGCAAGGTCGACGATCCGGAAACCTTCTTCGCCTACACGAGTTTCGACACGCCGACCACGGTGAACCGGCTCGACGTCGTGACCGGCGAGGTCACGGTATTTCGCCAGCCCGACGTCGACTTCGACTCGTCCGACTACATCGTCAGGCAGGTGTTCTACCGCTCGAAGGACGGCACGCGCGTGCCGATGTTCCTGTCGCACCGCAAGGATCTCGAGTTCAACGGCGACACGCCGACGATGCTGTATGGGTACGGCGGCTTCAACATCTCGCAGACGCCGGCGTTCTCGATCACGCGCCTCGCCTGGATGGAGATGGGCGGTGTGTATGCTGTGGCCAACCTGCGCGGCGGCGGCGAATACGGCAAGGAATGGCACAAGGCCGGCACGAAGCTTAACAAGCAGAACGTGTTCGATGACTTCATTGCCGCGGGCGAGTATCTGGTGGAAGAGGGCTATACCAGCCCGTCGAAGCTCGCGATCTTCGGCGGATCGAACGGCGGGCTTCTGGTCGGCGCGGTTACCAACCAGCGTCCGGACCTGTTCGGCGCCGCAATCCCGGCCGTCGGCGTCATGGACATGCTGCGCTTTCACAAGTTTACGGCCGGCCGCTTCTGGGTGGACGACTACGGCTCCGCCGACAACAGCCGCGAGGAGTTCGATGCGCTGTACGCCTATTCGCCGTACCACAACGCGAAGCCAGGCGAGAACTATCCCGCCATCATGGTGACGACGGCCGACACCGACGACCGCGTCGTTCCGGGCCACAGCTTCAAGTACGCGGCCGCGATGCAGGCGGCGCAGGGCGGCGACGCGCCGGTCCTGATTCGCATCGAGACCCGCGCGGGCCACGGTGCGGGCAAGCCGACCGAGAAGATCATCGAGGAGTATGCCGATCGCTGGGCGTTTCTCGTCGAGAACCTGGGGATGCAGTTGCCGGAGGGGTACGGCAGCTAGCTAGCCCGCATCCGTCACCGATTCGCTGGCCCCGTGGAATCGCGCACGATCAGGCTCGGCTGCAGCCGGATCACGAGCGGGTCGCGGTCCTTGCCGTCGATCGAGTCGAACAGGATGCTCGTGGCCTGTGAGCCCATCTCGTATTTCGGGATCTTGACGGTCGTGAGCGCGGGGACCATCCTCGACAGCATCGGGATGTCATTGCCGCCCACGACCGAGACGTCGCCGGGCACGCTGCGACCGGCAGCCTCCAGCGCATCGATACACCCCAGTGCAATGAGGTCGTTGCCGGCGACGATGGCCGTGAACTCGCCGCCGCGTTCGAGAAGCCGCGCGCAGGCCGCGCGGCCTTCTTCTACCGTGAACTTCTTCGTGGACTCGACGAACGTCGCGTCGAGGTCGTGAAGTTTCATGTAGGCTTCGAACGAGCGCTTTCTCGACGCCCCGGTCGATGTATCGAGCGGGCCGGCGATGTGCGCGATCTTCGAGTGCCCGAGACCGAGCAGATGATCGAGCGCCGCACGAACGCCGAAGTCCTCGTCGACGACGACCGCGTTGACGCCGGTCTCGCCGACGGTGCGATTGACGAGCACGAACGGAATTCCGTTGCGCTTGCACTCCTCGACGATCGGGTCGTCGAGCCGCGCCGTCGCGATGATCATGCCCTCGATCGCGCGGCCCTGCATCATGCGAAACGCACTTTGTTCCTTCATCGCGGCGTCGTCGGTATTCGAAATGATGACCGTGTATCCCTGCGCCTCGGCGACGTCCTGGATGCCGCGCAGGATCGGCGGGAACACGGGGTTCGTGATATCGGGCACGAGCACGCCGACCGCGAACGAGCGATTGCGGCGCAGCGCGGATGCGGCGATGTTCGGCGTATAGCCGAGCTTCTGGGCCGCATTCTCGACCTGGCGCACGACCTTGGGCGAGATCTTGCGCCTCTGCTCGGCGTCGAGCGCGCGGGACACCGTGGAGTGATGCACACCCACGAGGTTGGCGATATCCCGGATTGTCGGCTTTTTCTTTTGCGCGCCGGCCACTATGGCGGTCCTCAGGTTGCCAGTGTCGCGACGCCACCGTCGTAAAGCAGCTTTGCTCCCGACACGAAGAGCAGCACGTAAATTGCCCGATAGATCACGGAGGGGTCAAGTTTACGTATCAGCCAGTAGCCTAAGCGCACACCGACGGGCGCCAGCGGCAGCAGCACGAGGGCGGTCAGCAGGCTGCTGGAATCGAATTGCCCGAGGTAGGTGTAGGGCACGAGTTTGACGAAGTTGAGCACCGCGAAAAAGATCCCGAGTGTGCCGACCAGCGTCAGTTTGTCGAGTTTCTTCGACAACAGGTAGACCGACACTGGCGGACCGCCCGCGTGAATGTGGGTGCTCGTGAAGCCGGCGATCACGCCCCAGAAGTATCCGCTGCCGTCGCGGGCCAGGAACTCGTCGCTCGCGCCCTTGAACAGCCAGAATTGAAGGCAGAATGCGACCGCTATGCCGCCGACCAGGATTCTCAGGTAGTCGGTCGGCAGCGTGCCCATCATGAACGAGCCGATCAGCACGCCGATCAGAGCGGCCGGAACGACGATCTTGAGGCTCGGCCGGTCGAAGTCGCCGCGGTAGAGCATGATCACGTGTATGTCCATGACGCAGATGATCGGCAACAGGATCGCCGCCGCCGTCAGCGGGTCGATCGTCAGGGTCATGAGCGGGACCGCCAGCGCGCCCGCCGCGCCGCCGAGGCCGCCCTTGGCCATGCCGTAAAGGAGCACGGCCGGCACTGCCGCGAGGTAAAAGAGCGGGTCGGTGATCAACGTTGCGGTCCATTCCGATGGCGGGGCTAAGCCCTTCTCCTGGCAGCATAGCGAAAAATGCACTCGTGTGCATATATGTGCCGCAATTCGCGACCCGACCGGCTCGCTGCCTCGTCCGGAGAATCGTACGCCGCAAGAAGGCTTCGGAGCCGCCGATCTGATCGCCGAGGGTGACAAGAGGCCGGATATACGAATAAAATCTAATTGAATCAGTTCTTTAATTGCTACCCACGGCCGATACGGGAAGCTGCATGACGCCACAGGCGATTCGTCAATCCCGGAAGCGCAGATGCGCACGTTTGCATTAACGTTCGTTCCGCGTATACTTGTCCGTAACACACGTGTGCACATACGTGTCGGTTACGTCTTTGAAAATCTGGGGGGATGCAGTGATCACGAATGCGAAACTCTCTCACTACGCAACGCGCCTGGCGGCCGTAGTGACCGGCCTCGCGGTCTACGCGGGCCACCAACCCGCGGCGCTCGCGCAGCAGTCGAATCAGCAGAGCCGCTCGACCATCGAGGAAATTACGGTATCGGCACGTCGCGTCGAGGAAAGCCTTCAGGACGCGGCCGTGACGGTCACGGCGTTGGACGGCAACTTCCTGAACGAGCAGGGCATCAACTCGGTGAACGACGTCGTGCTGTTCTCGCCCGGCGCCAACTTCACGGCCTTCAACAAGATGCAGGCGGAGTTCAGCCTGCGCGGCGTCTCGTCGCAGTCCGAGGGCGCATCGGGCGACTCGTCGATCGTCACAGTTATCGACAACGTCGTCGTGTCCAAGGAATTCATGAAGAACCCGACGTTCTTCGACATGGAGCGCGTCGAGATCCTGCGCGGGCCGCAGGGCACGACCTTCGGCCGCAACGCATCGTCGGGCCTGATTCACCTCATCTCCAAGCGACCGACCTTTGACAACAGCATCGGCGTCCTGGCCGACGTCGGCAATCGCGACATCCTGAATCTCGAGGGCTTCGTCAACGGCGCCATCTCGGAAAACCTGGCCGGCCGTTTCGCGGCGCGCTTGCAATCGCACGGTGGTTTCACCGATGACTGGGTCCAGGGCGGACGGGATCTCGGCGCCGAAGAGGCCGTCGCGTTCCGCGGATCGCTGCTATGGAATCCCACAGATACGGTCCAGGTGTACCTCAAGGCCGAATACAACGAGGACGACGACGAGAACCCGGCCATCCGCAAGGGCCGCGATTGTTCGATCGTCTACCAGGGCGACTTCCCGGATCCGAGCATCGTCGGCGCGCCGCAGCCGCCATGGTCCCAGTTCCCGAACTGGACCGACTCCTGTGACCCGTGGGAATCGACGATCTCCGACGACGACACGTCACTGGGCGAGTTCTTCCTCGAACGTGAAATTACAAACATCACGGCCGAAGTTGCCTGGGACCTGTCGGACTCGGTCACGCTGACGTCCGTCACGGGCTACATCGACGGTAACAGTGACTACCTGATCGATACGCATGGCGGACCCAACAACTCGATGTTCCAGTCTGTTCAGAACGATGCGAACCAGTTCAGCCAGGAGTTCCGGCTCGACAATCACGCGAGCGGCGCGCCGCTGCGCTGGCTGGCAGGTCTCTACTACCTGACCGACGAGCAGACGCGCGACGACCAGAACATCTTCTACGTCGACGACGCCGTCAACGATCCACAGGCGGCCAGCGGCTTCCGACCCGAGACCCGCGACGTCAAGGAGACCGCCAACGAAACCGAGTCTATCGGCATCTTCGGCGACATCGCCTACGACTTTTCCGACCGCTGGACAGGCTCGTTCGGCTTCCGCTACAGCGAGGACGACAAGGACTACCAGGTCGCTCACTATGGCTGGGGCTGGGGCGGTCCGATCGCGGCGCTCTCCGACATCGACGAGAACGGCGATCGAATCAACGGCTGCGTATTCGCGCCCGGTGGCCCGCCGGATTTCGGCGACCGCTTCTGCGGCAGCCCGACCAACCCGGTCGGCTTCACGACGCCGGTGCCGGCAAGCAACAGCTGGGACAACACGAGCTTCAAGGCGTCGCTCGACTATCGGCTGACTGACGACAAGCTCATCTACGGCCTGATCTCGCAGGGCTACAAGACCGGCGGCTTCCAGTCCGAGCCCGCCAACCCGCTCGACGCCGTCGTGCCGTTCGACGAGGAGACCGTCACCAACTACGAGCTCGGCTTCAAGGGTGACTTCGGCGACCGATTCCGGCTGAACGCGACGGTGTTCATGGCCGACTACGAAGACCTGCAGCTGTTCCTGTTCCAGAACTCGCCCACGGGCGACTTCACGCAGGTAACGCGCAACGCGGCGAACGCCGACATCTCGGGCCTCGAGGGCGAGTTCATCTGGCAGCCCACGGACAACCTGCGCCTGAGCGGCAGCTTCGCGTTCATCGAATCGGAACTCGTCGACGCGCTGCTGGATACGGACGAGGATCCGTCGACCCCGCCGACCGACTTCAGCGGCACGCGGCCTGACAACACGCCTGAATGGAGCGGAACCTTCGTCGCGAGCTACGACATCCCGCTGGCCTCGGGCGCGCTGATTTCGCTGCGCGGCGACTGGCGCGGCTTGAGCGACGTGTTCGACGACATCGGCGAAGACCCGAATCGCCGCCACGACTCCTACGGCGTGTTCGGCGCCCGCGCGACCTACTTCTCCGCGAGCGGCAACTGGTCGGTTGCTCTCTGGGGCCGCAACCTGACCGAGGAGGACTTTACGGTCAACGTCGGTCCCTACCAGCCGAACCTGAACCAGTTGAACTTCTCCTACGGGGCGCCGCTGACCTACGGCGCGACGTTCAACTACACGATGTCGGCAAACTAGGCATTCCCCCGAAGCGGCGGGTGCCCACCCGCCAGATCGACCCGGCCGGAAGCGCAGGATGCGCTTCCGGCTTTTTCGTCGCGCGCATCATCAAGTACATTCAATGCCCGCCGCTCGGCTAATCAAGGCTCCAGCGCTGGCTGCTCGATACAACGGTCGCGAAGGGATGACAGCAGGGTCAACCGTGCGTTGAATCCAACGATGTGCCAGGAGTTGCTTGAGCGATTGGGACAGAGCGCGATCGCTGATGGACTCGAGTTCGGATTTGATATCCGTGAAATACTGAGGCTCTCGGCTCACCGCTAAAACAGGAACCGTCCACGCTCGCCTCAGTAAACTGTGACCGGCGGGTTCGGAGGCCGTGTTCTTGATCCTGGCCGCGATCCTGGCGGCCTCCACACCGTTCGAGGTCAGGCGATACTCGGGCCTGAGCGGATGACCGTGGCCCGGATTCCTTTCCAACAGTCGAATATCGATCAGATGATCCAGACTCTGGACCAGTGCCGTTCGTCCCGCGCCCGATGCCGAAACCAATGCGGCCTGTCGACCCGGTGTTCCCGAATGCATCAGCGCGAGGATATCCAGGGACCAGGCCCGGGACGTCAGCTTGACAAGCGTGCTAATGTCCATTAAGTATAGTTTATATACTCCTTAACCCAAGGAAAAGACCCATGTCGATCGTTTCGCTGGACAACACGATTACCATTGCCATCTCCGTGAGCGACCGCCACGCCAGCGCTCGCTGGTACAACGAGAAGCTCGGTTTCGAATTAATTTTCCACGCGGATGACGCGGGCTGGAGTGAGCTACAGACGAAAACCGCCGGGGTCACACTGGGCCTGGGTGAACAGACCGAACCAACACCGGGTAATGCTGTGCCCGTGTTTGGTGTCCCGGACATCGACACCGCCAGGAAGGATCTCGAGTCCGCCGGTGTCGAGTTCGACGGCGACACCGAGGTGATTGAGGGTATGGTCAGCACGGCGACCTTCTACGACCCCGACAGGAATGCACTGATGTTGGCTCAAGACCTGAGCACGCAAGATCAATGACAGTACAGCACCGTCCAAGTCAGGCGTCCGCCTGCCATTAACGTTTCAAACGTGCCGCGTGAGCTTCTCGAGAGTATAGGGGCTGGATCTCGCACTCGATGAGTTCAAAGACGTTACCGCGGAAACGTCTGAGCGTATCGCCTGCGACTGCTGCCCCACGACAGTCGAGGCGAGCGAATCCGGCGAGCCAATCAACATCGGCCGCCGATCTAGCAGCATCCCACCCCGGGCATCCTCAGATCGGTCTCTACCTGATCGTCCGCTGGCTGATTGAAGCGGCACCCCCAAGTTGTGCAAGCAGCCTAAATGAACACGGCGTAGATCAGCACGAACAGGGCGAATGCGATGAGGCCCAACGCGAGCGCCGTGGGACGCCGGAGCCGAATCAGCAGGGTGTCGCCCGTAATTCTGATCTCGGTAGGCATTTGCTCAACGGCTACGGTGAGCCGATAGCCGCGCTTCGGCAAAGTCTCGATCAGTTCTTTCGTCGTGCCGCTTTCCCCGTTCCCAGCGACGCGGCCCAAGCCTTCCCGGAGTTGGTAGACACAGCGTGACACCGTGTTTTCCGTGACCACGGCTCCGCGCCAGACGGTGTCGAGCAACTCGTCGCGACTTACGACATGCCCCGAGTAGCGCGCCAGCACGCCCAGAACCTCCATGACCTTGGGCTCGAGGCGCACGGTGCCGCCCGGTCCTGAGACCGTGCCCTCGCGCAAGTCCATGGAGAGGAACGCTGTTGTTGCCGATTCGTCAATCATCGCATCCAGCGCGGGTCGTTCGTTCTAACACTCTATCACTCTGACCAGCACGCGTTTTCGGCACCGAACTCCCCATCATCTCGAAATCAGCCGGAAATCAAGCGTCGTTGGCCGGCTTGCGCTGTCATTGCACCTCAACTCGACTTTCCACGGTACTGTGACATGAACGTACGAATCGCGCCTGCAACGCTCCTTGTCCCGATCGCCCTGCTCACGTCTGCGTGTTCCGGCGGCGGCATTTCAGTCGATATTCGCGGCCCCAGCGTGTCTACGCTGCCTGCCGATGAGCCGGTCACGGTAATTGGCGTTCTTGCAACGAATAACGGCCTTGTCGTGAACGACACGGTTTATGACACCGGTGCTGCCGTCGTACGGGTGAACGGCTCCGATGCGAGCTCTGAGGACCTGGATCGCGGCAACAAGGTGTTTGTCGCCGGCAGGATCGCCCCGTTCGGCGTTACCGGCTCTGCTGATGTCGTGGTCCACGATGCCGACCTCGTTGGCCGGGTCGAGGCAATCGACGCTGGCTCTCGGCATATCGTGGCTCTGGGCCAGCGCGTAGTGATCGACGACCACACGGCGGTCGGGTCGGCGATCGATTTGACGACGCTTGACGGCCTGTCCGTCGGGGACAGGGTCAGTATCAGCGGCTTCCGAACCGCAGACGGCGCCTTGGCCGCGACACGCGTCGATCGGGACACGACGATGTCGGGCGACCAGGTCGTCGGACGGATCTCCTCGTTGGACGAGGGCGACATGAGTTTCGAAGTCCATGGACTGCCGGTCGACTATCGTGGGGCGGGCCTCATTGAATTGCCGACCGGCGCGCCGACGGTCGGTATGACGATTGTTGCGAGCGGCACGCTGATCGATGGCGTGATGGTCGCGGATGCGCTCCGCGCCGCAAGCGTGCCCTTACCGGGCCGATTCAACGAGCGCGTGATCGTCCGCGGCATCGTGACCCGAGTCTCGCAGGACTCGAGAGTCTTTCTTGGCGATATCGAGGTGCGTGTCGACATCGACACCGCTTACACCAATGGCGATCGACATGATCTCGCTGTCGATGCCCGGCTATTCGTCGACGGCCGCATCGATGCCGATGGGCGGACGATTCTCGTCGATGCTGTCCGATTCGATCATTGAGGGTCGACCCCGCCGAAGACACGTCCCGATGCCGGCTGACGGTTCCGACCGGCAGCCGTGGAGAATACTCATGACGAAGAAGCTCAATACGCCGTACACAGCCCATAGCCTAGTCGCCTGTGTGGCGCTCGCCATCGCGTCCGGCAGTGCTGCCGAGGAGTCCTTCGAACCGACGTGGCAGCTCAAGGCCGATTTCGCCGTCGTCGAACCGTCGGGTGACGCGGTGGCCGTCGGTGTGTCACCGGCCAGTGTCGACGTCGACTTCGACACCATGGTGGGCGCCGGCTTGCGCCTCGAATACCGGTTCACCAAAGCACTTGCAGTTGAACTCGGTGCCTTGGGGTCAAGTGGTTTCGGTGTTAGCGTTGGTGACGCAAGCAGGCCTCTGGGCGTGGCGAGCCGCATCGACGGATTCGCGCCGTTCACTCTGGGTCTCAATTATCATTCCAATACCGGCAGCCACGTGGATCTCTACGCTGGAGCTTTCGTCGCCGCCATACGCTATGGCGATGTCACGATAGAGACAACGCCGGGTCGTGTGCTGACGGATGAGTCGGCAAACACCGACTTCGGCTGGGGCGCAACAGCGGGGATCGAACTGCCGATCGGCGCCGGCGGATGGTCGCTGCAGGCCAACCTGCGGTATATTCGAACGAGAATCAAACTGGATCCGGACGAGGACGTCGCCGAGTCGGATTTCGACCCATTGATTCTGTCGATCGGCATCGGCTATCGATTCTGAGGCCAGCCGGTCCGCCCGCATCGATTCCGGGGGCAACATCATGACGGCGCTAGCGATCGGCCTTTGCCTGTTGGTTGCAGCTCTGGGCGCGATCGGCGTCGCATCTCCGCCCCGCTTTCTCGCGCTGATTCGCTCGTTGACGTCCCTGCAAGGCTTCTACGCTATCGCGGTTTTTCGAGTAGCATTCGGCGCAACGCTGTACCTGGCCTCATCCGATGCGCGGGCGCCGCTGTTGCTTCGTGTCCTTGCGATTCTCCTCATCGCAAGTGCCGTTGCGACGCCGATTTTCAGCCACGCTCGCTACCGGCAGGTCATTGACTGGTGGGCGGCAGGCGGCACGCTATATGTCCGGATCTGGACAGGGTGCGCGATCGTTTTGGCCCTACTGTTGATCTTCGCGCTGTTGCCCGCTTCTGGTGATTCGTGACGGTCGTCGGGAAGGACTCGCAGCTAGCGAGGCGGTTGTGAGTGTCCCTGCAGTCGCACCCTGCCTGCCGACTCCAACGTCTCTCGGGTCGGAGGAGTTTCCTGTTGAACACAATGACACGACCGGCCTCGCTCTGGTGCTGATCCAGGCTCCGCATCGCCTTAATACGCGGCTCCGGGACGCAATTTCGGAAATCTTCCCGCATTCGTCGCATATAGTTAAGGAAACCGCGATTCGGCTCGCGGCACCGATACGCGCCTGATCCGGGGGAGAACCGACATGTACTCACGAAACGCCCGTTCCCATTCACTTAGGCCGGTTGCCGGCATTCCAGCACTGCTTGCCGCTATCACGACGCTGCTCGCCGCCTGCGGAGGCGGAGGCGG
>JANQLK010000057.1 GCA_028280615.1 Woeseiaceae bacterium
GTCTTCTTCGGACAGCTCGTCCATGCCGAGAATCGCGATGATGTCCTGCAGCTCCTTCTGCCGCTGCAGAATCGCCTGCACGCGGCGGGCGCAGTCGTAGTGCTCCTGGCCGATGACGAGCGGGTCGAGAATCCGCGACGTCGAGTCGAGCGGGTCGACGGCCGGGTAGATGCCGAGCTCGGAAATCTGGCGGGACAGTACGAGCGTCGCGTCGAGGTGAGCGAACGTCGTTGCGGGCGAGGGGTCGGTCAGGTCGTCCGCCGGTACGTAGACGGCCTGGAACGAGGTGATCGAGCCGGTCTTCGTCGACGCGATGCGCTCCTGCAGCACGCCCATCTCCTCGGCCAGCGTCGGCTGGTAGCCCACGGCCGAAGGCATGCGGCCCAGGAGCGCCGACACCTCGGTACCCGCGAGCGTGTAACGGTAGATGTTGTCGATGAACATCAGGACGTCGCGGCCTTCGTCGCGGAACGCCTCGGCCATCGTCAGTCCGGTCAGGGCTACGCGCAGGCGGTTGCCCGGCGGCTCGTTCATCTGGCCGTAGACCAGCGCCACCTTGTCGATGACCTCGGACTCGGTCATCTCGTGATAGAAGTCGTTGCCCTCGCGCGTGCGCTCGCCGACGCCCGCGAACACCGAGTAGCCGCCGTGCTCCTTGGCGATGTTGTTGATGAGTTCCATGAGCGTCACGGTCTTGCCGACGCCCGCGCCGCCGAACAGGCCGACCTTGCCGCCCTTGGCGATCGGCATGATCAGGTCGACGACCTTGATGCCCGTTTCCAGGAGCTCGGTCGTGGCCGCCTGATCTTCGTAGGACGGCGGTGGGCGGTGAATCGGCAGCGTCGTTTCGGCGCCGATCTCGCCGGCGTTATCGATCGGCGTGCCGAGCACGTCCATGATGCGGCCGAGCGTCTTCTCGCCGACCGGCACCGAGATGGCCTGGCCCGTGTTGGTGACGCTCATGCCGCGCTTCAGGCCCTCGGACGAGCCCATGGCGATCGTGCGCACGACGCCGTCGCCGAGCTGCTGCTGCACCTCGAGGGTGATGCCCGCATCGTCGATCTTGAGTGCGTCGTAAACTCTGGGAATCTGGCCGGCCGGGAACTCTACGTCCACGACGGCGCCAATTACCTGCACAGTTGTTCCGGTGCTCATACTTAAGGTCCTTGCATTCGGGCGCTACGCTGCCCGGTCTAAAGTGTGTGAATTCTGTCAGCCTGAAACCGCGGCGGCTCCGCCGACGATTTCCGAAATTTCCTGCGTGATCGCCGCCTGGCGGGCTTTGTTATAGGCGAGCTGCAGGTCGTCGATGATTTCGCCGGCGTTGTCCGTTGCCGACTTCATGGCCACCATCTTGGCTGCCATCTCGCAGGCGAAGTTCTCGACCGCACCGCGGTACACCTGCGACTCGATGTAGCGCTGCAGGACGTCGTCCAGGAGCTCGCCCGCGTCGGGTTCGTAGATGTAGTCCCAGTGCTCCTGCAGCGACTCTCCCCCCAGGTCGATCGCGCTGACCGGCAACAGCGTCGTCGTCGTCGGCTTCTGGCTCATCGCGCTGACGAAGACGTTGTGCAGCAGGAACAGCCGGTCGATCTCGCCCGACTCGTACTCGTCGAGCATGATCTTGATTGCGCCGAGGAGGTCGTTGACCGACGGCCTGTCGCCCAGGTGGGTCGCCGTACCGACGACCTTGCCGCCTACGCGGCGGAAGAAGTTGACGGCCTTGGCGCCGACGAGCGTCAGGTGCACTTCGATGTCCTGTTCAGCCCACTTCGACATCTCGCCGATGACGGACTTGAACAGGTTCGAGTTCAGGCCGCCGCAGAGGCCGCGGTCGGTCGAGATGACGATCATGCCGACGCGCTTGACGTCGCGCTCGATCAGGAACGGGTGCTTGTAGTCCGGGTTCGCCTGCGACAGGTGGCCGATTACGCGGCGGATACTCTCGGCATACGGGCGCGACGCCTCCATCTGCCGCTGTGCCTTGCGGATCTTCGACGCGGCAACCTTTTCCATTGCGCTCGTGATCTTCTGCATGTTCTTTACAGAAGAGATCTTCGAGCGTATCTCCTTTTCACCCGACATGTCGGCTCCTAGTACGCGCCCTGCTTGGCGAAGGCCTCGCAGATGGACTTGAGCTTGGCTGCGATATCGTCGTCGTAGCCGCCCGTGTCGTTGATGGCGTCGAGGTCAGCCTCGTTGTTCGCGCGCGCGAAGTCGTGCAGCGCGGTTTCGTAGTCGACGACCTTGTCGACGTCGACCTCATCGATGAAGCCTTCGTTGACGGCGTACAGCGACAGCGCCATCTCGGCGACCGACAGCGGCGAGTACTGCTTCTGCTTCATGAGCTCGGTGACGCGCTGGCCGCGCTCGAGCTGCTTGCGGGTCGCCGCATCGAGGTCGGATGCGAACTGGGCAAAGGCGGCAAGCTCGCGGTACTGGGCGAGCGCGAGGCGAACGCCGCCGCCGAGCTTCTGGATGATCTTGGTCTGGGCCGCGCCGCCGACACGCGAGACCGACAGGCCTGCGTTGATGGCGGGGCGAATACCGGCCGCGAACAGGTCGGACTCCAAGAAGATCTGGCCGTCGGTAATCGAGATCACGTTGGTCGGTACGAACGCGGACACGTCGCCGGCCTGGGTTTCGATGATCGGCAGCGCCGTCAGCGAGCCCGTTTTGCCCTTGACCTTGCCCCCCGAGACGTCTTCGACGTGGGCCGCGCTCACGCGCGCGGCGCGTTCGAGCAGGCGGGAGTGCAGGTAGAAGACGTCGCCCGGGTAGGCCTCACGACCCGGCGGGCGGCGAAGCAGCAGCGATACCTGGCGGTAGGCAACGGCCTGCTTGGACAGGTCGTCGAAGATGATCAGCGCGTCCTCGCCCCGGTCCATGAAGAACTCGCCCATCGAGGTACCCGAGTACGGCGCGATGTACTGCATCGCCGGGCTCTCGGCGGCAGCGGCGGCGACGACGATCGTGTGATCCATCGCGCCCTCTTCCTCGAGCTTGCGAACGACGCCCGCGATCGACGATGCCTTCTGTCCGACCGCGACGTAGATGCATTTGATGCCCGTGCCGCGCTGGTTGATGATCGCGTCGACGGCGACGGCGGTCTTGCCCGTCTGGCGGTCGCCGATGATCAGCTCGCGCTGGCCGCGGCCGATCGGCACCATGGAGTCGATCGACTTGAGTCCCGTTTGCACCGGCTGGTCGACCGACTGGCGGCTGATGACGCCGGGCGCGACCTTCTCGATCGGCTGGCGCTCCTCGGCATCGATCGGGCCCTTGCCGTCGATCGGGTTACCCAGCGCGTCGACAACCCGTCCGAGCATGGCCTCGCCGACCGGCACTTCGAGAATGCGGCCGGTCGTCTTGACCGTGTCGCCTTCCGAGATGTGCTTGTATTCGCCCAGCACGACCGCACCGACCGAGTCCTGCTCGAGGTTCAGCGCCATGCCGAAGGTGTTGCCCGGAAACTCGAGCATTTCGCCGTAGCGCGCGTCGGCCAGACCGTGGATGCGGACGATGCCGTCGGTGACCGCGATGACGGTACCGACGTCACGGGCTTCCGTGGTTGCCTCGAAATTCTCGATGCGTTCTTTAATCAGCTGGCTGATTTCAGAAGCTTTGAGTGCCATGTTCGTAATCCTCTTTCGTTGATCAGCGGGTCAGTTGACAAGCACGTTCGTAAGGCCGTCCAGCCTTGCCCGTACTGATCCATCTATGACCACATCGCCGGCGCGAATCACGGCGCCGCCGATGAGGTCCTCGTCTATCTCTGTCTCGATCCGCACGCTGCGTTCGAGCCGCTTTTCGAGCGCCTCGGCGATTGACCGGGTCTGCGCTTCGGACAACTCGGTCGCCGACGTCACGGTCACGTCGACCGAGTTCTCGACCTCGGCCTTGAGCGTCTCGTAGTGCTCGGCGATCTCGGGCAGCACGGCCGCGCGGCCGTACTCGAGCAGCAGCTTCAGGAAGTTGGTGCCCCGCGTGTTGCCGCCCGAGAGCAGGTTCGCGCCGGCCGCCTCGAACAGCCCGGTCAGGAACTCGAGCCTCTGCTCGTCGTTCAGGGACGGGTCGCCCAGGTAGTCGGCCACCTGGCCGTCGGCCATGACGGCACCGGCCGCCTCGAGACTCGCGCTCCACTCGGCGAGTTCGCCCGCGGCTTCTGCAATCTCGAATACGGCCTGAGCGTAGGGCCGGGCTATCGTGTTGTGGTCTGCCATCGGAAACGACTACAGCTGCTGTGCCAGCTTGCCGAGGATGTCCTCGTGCGCGCTCGCGTCGATCTCGCGATCGAGTATCTTCTGAGCTCCGGCAAGCGCAACGGCCGAAACCTCGCCGCGCAGCTCTTCGCGCGCACGGTTGGTTTCCTGCTCGATCTCCGCGGCGGCCGCGGCGAGCTGGCGCTCGCGTTCGCGCTCGCCGGCCGTCTTGCCGTCGGCGACGATCTCGTTGGCGCGGGCGTTGGCCTTGTCGAGGATCGTCGTCGCCTGCTGCTTTGCCTCGGCGATGATGCCATCGGCCTCGGCGCGGGCGGCCACGAGCCGCTCCTCACCGCGATCGGCGGCCGCGAGGCCTTGTTCGATCTGCTTTTGCCGCTCCTCGATGGCGCCGAGGATCGGCGGCCAGATGTACTTCATACAGAACCAGACGAACACGATCATGGCGATCGTCTGGCCGATGAGTGTCGCGTTGATATCCACCTTGTTGAGACTCCCAGCGTCGTTATTTCGGGGATCCTGCCGCGGTCGCGGCGGGCCGAAACTTAGCTAACAGCCTGCAGCTGGCCGATGAACGGGTTGGCGAACGCGAAGAACAGCGCGATACCGACACCGATCATGGCGACGGCGTCGAGCAGTGCCACGACGATGAACATCTTCGTCTGCAGCATCGGCGCCAGCTCCGGCTGACGCGCGGCACCTTCCAGAAAGCGGCCGCCCAGGAGGCCCATACCGATACCGACGCCCAGTGCGCCGAGACCGATCAGAAGTGCGACAGCGATCGCCGTGAGACCAATTACAGTTTCCATCAGTTTCTCCTAAACAGGACTCGAGTCCTTAAGGGTTTTGAATTACAAGACAAACTTGATTAATGCGTTTCCGATGCCAGGCTCAAATAAACTATGGTCAGCATCATGAAAATAAATGCCTGAAGCGTGACGATCAGGACATGGAATACGGCCCAGCCGAAGTGCAGCGGCAGCTGGTACAGGCCTAACAGCGCGATCAGGATGAAGATCAGCTCGCCGGCAAACATGTTGCCGAAAAGTCGCAGGCTCAAAGACACGGGCTTCGCGAGCAGCGCGACCGATTCCAGGATGAAATTGAAGGCGATGACGAACGGCGCCGCGATTAGCCCTAAGCCCTTGGTCGGCGGCGCGATGGGGTGCAGCGTCAGCTCGCCGATGAAGCCCGTCACGCCCTTGTTCTTGATCGTGTAGAAGATGATCAGGAAGAACACGGCGATCGACATGCCGAAAGTGATATTGACGTCGGTGGACGGCACGACCTTCATATAGGGTATGCCCATCAGCACCGCGAGCTCGGGAATCCAGTCGACCGGCACGAGGTCCATGAGGTTCATGAAGAACACCCAGACGAAGATCGTGAGCGCCAGCGGCGCGATCAGCCTGCTCTTGCCATGGAAGGTGTCCTTGACCGATCCGTCGACGAATTCGACGATGATTTCCACGAAGGCCTGCAGCCGGGTCGGCTTGCCCGCGCTGGACTTCTTCGCGACCGAGCGGAACATGAGGATGAATACCAGCCCGAGAAACACGGACCAGAACATCGAATCGACGTTGATGGCCATCGGGTTGCCCGCGCACTCGTTCCAGACCCAGCCGCCCGAATCCGATGGGCAGACCTGGAGGTTTTGGAGGTGGTGGGAAATATAGTCGCCGGAAGTCTGCGGACCGTGGCCGCCTTCAGTCGCCATTGATACTTACCGTTTCCTGTTCTTTGTCTTGTCTGCCGCGCACCAGCATGCCCAGCAATGGCGCGAACGTCGTCGCGATAAATGCTACGAAAAAAGGCACCGCCGCGAGCGGCCGTACCGAGACGAAGACAATGCTGAACAAGAGCACGGTCAACGCCAGTTTTCCGATCTCACCGATGTAGGCTGCCCTGAGCAGCGCTTTCGCTCCCCGGTCGCGGCGCGGCACACCGAGGCGCAACGCGAGAAACGCGTTGGGAACCGCGGAGACGAGACAGCCCAGCATCGCCGAGTAAGCTGCCACCGTTCCGAGCGAGCCCCAAAAGAGCGCCGACACGACCAGCCCGGCTCCGACCTGTGCCGCGAGAACCTTGAGCATCGCATTTGCCTCCGGCACGAAAAACGCCACGTCCTTGGGGCTCTAGCCCACGGCTTGTGGCGCTTTTGAATTCTTGCGGTGAATACAGGCGGGCCTGACGTCGAGCGCGCGTATTATAGAGGGCGCAATTCTGCTTAGCAACACAAAAACCCCCTTAAATCCTAGGGTTTTCCGGCCGTTTTCGCAGCCCCTCGACCAATTTGTCAGAATGCGACGCGTGCCACATAGGTGGCCCGTCACCCACACTAGACTGATGTCATATCGAGTGGGAGCCATTGATGCTACTGATCGCAAGCGAGTCCCTGAATCCGTCCGAGCCCGTCAACGCCGTCGTCCGTGAAATGAGCCTGGCCCTCGCCCATTTTCGCTCGCCGGCGCTGCTCTCGAGCCAGCTAAATAGCTCGAACCGCTGTCTGCTGCTGCTCGCCGAGGACGACCTGAGCAACGAGGTCGTCAACGCGATCAGGGCGCCCTCGAACGTGGGCGTCATCGTTGCCGCAGACAGCAAGCGTGTCAGGGAGATCGGCAAGGCGGGCGTCGCGGACTTCCTCGTCGAGATGCCGAACGCCGAGTGGGTAGGCAGCGACTTCGACTACACGCGGCTCGCAAGGTCGGCCCGCCGCTGCCGGCGGCGCATGCTGAAGATCTCGGAATCCGAACTCGAGGCCGCGTTCGACAACGTCGAATTCGTCGTCCAGTACCAGCCCAAGGTCGAGCGTGGCTCGGACACAGACTGGCAAACCCGCGAAGCCGAAGCCCTGGTTCGCTGGCGGCACCCGACGCACGGCCTCATGGCGCCGCTCGAGTTCCTGCCGGAGATCGAGGCCTTCGACATGATGGGCCGGCTTACCGAGTTCGTGCTTCGCAAGGCCGCGGGGCAGCTCGGCGAATGGGAGAAACAGGGCCTGGTGCTCAGGGCCTGCATCAACCTGGCCTCGAGCCAGCTCGGCAACCCCGGTCTGGGCGAGCATTACGCCGGCATCATCCGGGAGTTCGGCCTTAAGCCCGATCGCTTCACGTTCGAGGTCGTCGAGCGCGACCTGGCCGACCGCGCCGCGCCGCAGGTCCATGCGCTCGAGAAACTGCGCCACGCGGGGTTCCGGCTGTGCCTGGACAACTTCAAGGTCGCGGCCGCGAACCTCGGCACGCTCGAGGCGATGCCGTTCGACGAGATCAAGATTCACGCCTCGACGCTCAGGCGGGCGCAGAGCAACGACGTGGCCAAAAAGGTACTTGCGGCCGTTACGGGCCTCGCGCACAACCTCGACATGTCGGTCTGTGCCGAGGGCGTCGAGGACGAGGAGACCTGGGATTTCCTGAAGACCATCGGCTGCGACAAGATGCAGGGCTTCCTCGTGTCCGAGGCCGTCATGCCGCACATCTTGAAGCGCGTCTATTCAAACCGGGTAGCCGCTGAGGCTAGTGCGTAATCCCGTAGTCCTCGCCGAAGAACAGGTTGAACTCCACGCCGACGCCGACATTGCTCTCGCGCTCCTCGTCAAGGAATTCTCGCGGCCAGGACAGGCTCGTCGTCAGCTCGACGAAGAACCAGCGCCGGAACACGCTCCGCCGGTAGCGGATCTCGAATCCGTAGTCGAGCAGCTCGACCTCGTTCTCGGTTTCGCCGTTCGCGTAGATGCTGTAGCCGATGGCCGACTGTCTTTCGAGACTCTTGAACGCCGTGAACTTGCCGGTCCAGGCGGTGCCTTCGACCTCGTCCTCGCGCGTGCCGATCGACCACAGGCGAAACAGCCATTCGTCGCTCGGTGCGAAGTCGATGACGTTGGTCAGCGACGCGCCCTCGCCGCGGTTGGTCTGCGCGAACACCTGCGGGATGATGCGCCACAGCCAGCGATCCGAGACGACCGGATTCCAGTGGTAGCGAAGTCTCGCGTAGGGTTCGAGCGGCGAACGAACCTTGACGCCGAGACCCAGGTCCCAGCCGCGTCTCAGGCCGCCGACGTTGTTGAAGCCAACGCCCAGGACCAGGTCCTGCTCGTTGAACCGGTTGAAGCGGCTCGGCAGCGAGTTGATGTTGTTGTCCGCGCTGCCGTCGACGAAGTCGTCGGTGTCGACACGGCCGATAACGAGGTTGGCGCGGTCGCTCAGGGCCGGCAGCGCGACGTCGGCCCGGAACCTGAACTGGCCCTTGAATCCGTCGCGCTGGTCCCAGCGCACCCCGGGCCCGATGAAGCCGCGGCTGACGCTGCCCGCACACTGCACGTCGCTCGAACCGAACAGGCCGTCGAACCAGCGCGAGGAATGGTACACGACATGGTAGACCTGCTTCTGGGTTCGCTCGAGAAACGGATCTTCCTCGAACACCTGCGCCGGCGGGACGCAGTCGACGGGCTTTGCATCGACTGCAGAGCCCTCCGCACCGGCCGTGCCGGGCGCCGGCGGCTCGCCGGCCACGGTGTCATCGGCCTCGATGACGACCGGCTCGGGGCTTTGAGGCTCCGGTTCCGTTCGCTGGCCGCCGCAGGCGGCCAGGAGCGTCCCTGCCAGCAGGACGCTCGAGCGACTACAGAGCAGTGTGCACGACCTTGCCATCGCGAATCACGACCCTGACGTCTTCGAGTACGGCGATCTCGTGGAGCGGATCGCCCGCGACGGCGATCATGTCGGCGATCTTGCCGGCCTCGAGCGTACCGAGCTCGTCCTCTAGCCCGAGCAACTCGGCACTCGACACGGTCGCCGCGTGAATCGCCTGGGCCGGCGTCATGCCGGCCTCGACCATCAGCGAGAATTCCTGGGCATTCTCGCCGTGCGGGAAGACGGCGGCATCGGTACCGAACGCGACTTTCACGCCGGCCTTGACGGCGTTGGCGAAATTGCCTTTTGACGCGGCGGACGCCGCGTTCGCCTTGGCCCTGATCGCATCCGTAAAGAACGGGTTGTTCTCCATGATCGACGGAATCCGGTGCCCGGGCAGCAAGGTCGGCACGAGCCAGGCATCGTTCCTCTTGAGCAGGCGAATCGATTCGGCGTCGAGAAACGTTCCGTGGTCGATGCTGTCGACGCCGGCCTCGAGGGCCGCGTTGATGCCATCGGCACCGTGTGCATGCGCCGCAACCTTTACCCCAAGGTTGTGCGCCGTTGCCACGATCTCGCGAAGCTCGTCATCGGTCATCTGCTGATCGGTGCCGGTCGTCGTGTCGGACAGGACGCCGCCCGTCGCCGTAATCTTGATCCAGTCGGCGCCGAACTTGATCGCATCGCGCGTGGCGCGGCGGCAGTCGTAGGGTCCGTCGCAGATCGTGTCCGGGGTCCAGAGTTCCAGCAGTTCGGCCTTGTAACCGTCGACGTCGCCGTGGCCGCCCGTCGCGGCCAGCGCGCTGCCGGCAGCCAGAATACGCGGTCCGGGCACGATGCCGCGCTCGGTCGCGTCGCGCAGCGCATAGATCGCCTCGGGGTCGGCGCCGAGGTCGCGAACGGTCGTGAAGCCGGCCGCGAGTGTCGTGCGGGCATGCATGGCGCCTTCGAGCGCCGCCATCGAGGTCGTCTCGTAAAGCGCCTCGTTGCGCGAGTCCGGGCCGAGCTCACCGAGCAGGTGAACGTGCATGTCCATGAGCCCGGGCAGGACGAAGTAACGCTTGAGGTCGATGACCGGGGGTTCACCGGCAAAGCTCGCCGGGTCCGCGTATCCGTCCCGCACATCGACGATGCGGCCCCGCTCGATGACGATCGTCTGCTCGGCGGCGGGAGACTCGCCCGGCACGGCGAGCAGCGTGCCGGCATAGACGAGCGTCAGCCCGGGTTCGTGGCGCTCGGCAAGTGCGGCGGTGGACAGGAGTGCGGCCGCTAACAGCAGCAACCGTCTCGTCAGTGTGTGCATGGCGTCTCCTCCCGGGCCGACGCCTGCCTGAGGCGGCGGCTACTTGATGTGTTTCAGGATACCGTCTAACTCGTCGAGATTGTTGTAGTGGATCACAAGTTTGCCGTCGCCTTTGCGCGTATGCTGGACACTGACTTTCGCGCCGAGCTTCTCCGAGACGTCGATCTCGAGCCTGCGCACGTCGGCGCTCTGCTGCTGCGGCTTTTTGTTCTTCGAATCCCGCGGCGTCTGCGCCCGGCGAATGAGCTGCTCGGTCGCGCGCACCGAGAGTCCCTTGCGGACGACCTGGCGCGCGATGTCGAGCTGCTGGACGGGGTCCTGGATGGCGAGCAGCGCACGGGCGTGGCCCATCTCGAGCTGACGATCCTCCAGCAGCGGCTTCACTTTGTCGGAAAGGTCCTGAAGCCTCAGCAGGTTGCTGACCGAGGCGCGCGAGCGGCCGACCGCCGTGGCGGCCTCGGCATGCGTCAGGTCGAACTCGCGGATCAAACGGTCGAGCGCGCGGGCCTCCTCGAGCGGGTTCAGGTTTTCGCGCTGGATGTTTTCGATCAGCGCCATCGCGATCGCGTCTTCGTCTTCGACGTCGCGAATGACGGCCGGGATATCGGCCAAACCCGCCATCTGCGCGGCGCGCCAGCGGCGCTCGCCGGCGATGATCTCGTAGCGCTCGGAGCTGCCGCTCCGGCCGGCCGAGCGGACGACGATCGGCTGCACGACACCCTGTGCCTTGATCGACTCGGCGAGCTCGTCGAGAGAATCCTGGCGCATGTCGCTGCGCGGCTGGTACTGGCCGCGCTTGAGAAGATCGAGCGGCAGACGGGTCAAACGATCGCCGGGAGCCTCCGCATCGGCTACCCTCGCCGCTGCCGCCGCCGCTGCCGTGTCCGCGGCGGGTCTGGACAGCAGCGCGTCGAGTCCGCGGCCGAGTCGTTTCTTTCGTGCGTTCATTTGATTTCCCGCGGGGCCGGTTCAGACGGCCTGTGCGACGCGCGCGTCCTCGCGCCTAAGGATTTCGCCGGCCAGCGCGAGATAGGCGATCGCGCCGCGCGACGAGCGATCGTGCAGCAGCACGGGGCGGCCGAAGCTCGGCGCCTCGGCCAGGCGTATGTTGCGCGGGATGACGGTTCTGAATACCTGCTCGTTGAAATGCTCGATGAGCTGCATGGAGACCTCGTTGGACAGGTTGATGCGCGGATCGAACATCGTGCGCAGGATGCCGAAGATCTCGAGCTCCGGATTGACGGAGCCGCGTACCTGCTCGATCGTGTTCAGCAGCGAGGTCAGTCCCTCGAGCGCGTAGTACTCGCACTGCATCGGGATGAGCACGCCGTCCGCGGCGGTCAGCGCGTTCAGGGTCAACATGTTGATCGACGGCGGACAGTCGATTAGGACGAAGTCGTAAAGGCCCGTGACTGGCTGCAGAGCTTTCCTGAGCTTCATCTCGCGGCCGATTTCCTTCAAGAGCTGGACCTCGGCCAGCGTCAGGTCCTCGTTGCCGGGCAGAACCGCGAAACCGCCCTCGGGCGGCGAGACGATCGTATCGGCCGCTGTCGCGTCACCCAGCAGCACGTCGCAGGCCGAGTACTCGACATTCATCTTGTCGATGCCGCAGCCCATCGTCGCATTGCCCTGCGGGTCCATGTCGATGAGCAGTACGCGGCGCTGCGTGGCCGCGAGCGACGCGGCCAGGTTGACGCAGGTCGTGGTCTTTCCGACTCCGCCTTTCTGGTTCGCTACGGCGATGATGCGTGTCATGGCGTGTTCCGGTTTGCGCGTTGCCTTGGGCGGCTCTATTGCCGCGTGAGCAGCACCGCGTGCCGCGAGCCCGTCTCGAGGCCCGGCACATCGAGCTCTCTCACGACAGGTGCCCAGCCGTCCGGCAACGCTTGTAATTCTTCTGCCGGGGAGCGGCCCTTCAGGGCCACGAACACCCCGTCCTCTCCCACGTGATGCCCGGCGATCTCCACGAGCTTCGCGATACTCGCAACTGCCCGGGCAATCACCGTATCAAAGCGGTAGCCGGGTGCAAAGCTCTCCGAGCGCGCCTTGACGACGTCGACGTTGCCAAGGCCGAGCAGGGCCGCCGCGTGGGCGACGAACTGCACCTTCTTGTTGTTGCTGTCCAAGAGCGTGAATTGGCGCTCGGGCTCCGTGATCGCGAGCGGCAGGCCCGGAAATCCCGCGCCCGTGCCGACGTCGAGGATACGCTTGCCGCGGAGGAAGGGCCGGGCGGACAGGCTGTCAACGATGTGCGCCGTCCGCATCTCGCCGCGGTCGCGGATCGCGGTCAGGTTGACCTTGCGGTTCCAGCGTTCGAGTTCGTCGAGCAGCACGTCGAAGCGCTCGGCGATGTCGGCCGGATAGTCGCTCAACATCATCGGCCGATGAACACCCCTCAGTCGGTCAGATAGTCGCGCAGAAACAGCACCGTGGCCTGCTGGTAGATGTCGCGATTCTCTTTCCTGCGATAGCCGTGGCCTTCGTTGAGCGCGTTCATGTACCAGACGAGGTTGCCCTGCTCGCGCAGCGCCTCGACCATCTGTGCCGACTCGGTGACGGGAACGCGCGGATCGTTCTCGCCCTGCACGATGAACATCGGCACCTTGATCCTGTCGACGTTGTTCACGGGGCTGATCCTCTCGAGGTGCGCGCGCATCTCGGGGTCGCGCTCGTCGCCATACTCGACGCGGCGCAGATCGCGCCGGTAGTCCTGGGTGTTTTCGAGGAAGGTCACGAAGCTCGAGATGCCGACGATATCGACGGCGGCCTTGAGCCGGTCGGAGAAGTGCACGGCGCTCGCGAGCACCATGTAGCCGCCGTAGCTGCCGCCGAAGACGGCCACGCGGCTTTCGTCGAGATCGTCCCGTTCGCCGATCCAGTCGAGCAGCGCGCCGATGTCGCGCACCGAGTCCTCGCGCTTGAAGCCGTTGTCGAGCCCCAGGTAGGTCTTGCCGTAGCCGTTCGAGCCGCGCACGTTGGGCACGACGACGGCCGCGCCGAGTTCGGCGAGCCACAGCTGGTAGGTACTCGAGAAGAACGGCCGCGCCTGGGCTTCCGGTCCGCCGTGGATCGAGACGACGACCGGGAACGGGCCCTCGCCGCGCGGTTTGTAGACCCACGCGGGGATCTCGCGCGGCTGGCCTTCGACCTCGTCGAAGGTCGGGTAGCCGATCAGCTCGGGCGTGACGAAAGCCGAGGTGTCGAGGCCGCCCACTTCGCTTGCCGTCCAGCGCGTCAGGCCATCACTTGCGAGCGCAGATCGGCCCAGGCCCAGGACGTAAACGTCGCTCGGCGACGACGGCGAGTTGAGCGTCATCGCGAGTCGCCGGCCGTCGGGACTGAACGACAGGTCGAACACGACGCCGACCGGGATGTCGTCGACGCGGCGGTAGCGCCGGCTCTTTGGGTCGAGCAGGTACACGGCCGACATGCCGTTCTCGTTGACCGTAAAGGCCATGCGCCTGCGGTCGTCGCTGATGACGGCGCTCGTCACGTTCCAGGGAATCTCGTCGGTGACGATCTCGGGCTCGGCCCCGGCCTCGAGCGGCTGCCAGGCAAGCTGGTCGAACTCGCCGCCCTGGCTCGTGACGAGCCAGAAGCCGTCGCCTTCGTCGTCGAACGCGACGGGCGTGTTGGTCGTCGGGGCGCCGGTGCCGCCCGCGAGCAGCGTGACATCGCCGGTGTCGAGATCGACCAGGTGCACGCGCGAGTCCGCGATGCTCACGTAGTTGCCCGCGAGGACGCGGCTGCCGCTGTCGGAGAACTCCTGCGGGTACCAGTAGGTGCCGTCGGGAGACTCGAGCGCGATGCCGGCCGACTCGGGCTCGTCAGGGTTCATGACCCAGACGTCGTTCGACGCGCCGTTTCTTGCCGTGCTCTGATAGGCGATGCGCCGTCCGTCGCGATCCCAGATCGCGCTGCCGTTGCGTGATTCGCCGTCAGTCAGCATGACGTCGTTGCCGCTGTCGGGATCGAGCAGGAACAGCTGCGCGAACTCGCTGCCGCCCGCGTCGCGCGTGAACAGGAGCTTCGAGCCCGGGTTCTGCACTGCGATCGCGCCCATCGGCTCGTCCGAGTAGGTGATCTGGCGGCGTGCGCCGAGCGGCATGTCGACGCGGTGCAGCTGGTCGACGTCGGCGAAGCGGGTCGTTACGAACACGCCGTCGCCGTCGGACTGCCAGCCGCGGAAGCGCGCCGAGCGGACGTTCTGGTAGCGGTTGAGTCGGTCGACGATCGCCGCGGGAATCTCGGGCACGTCTTCCATGACGAGCTGGCCTTCGTTGGCCGTGCGGCGGCTGATCTCCGCGCCGAACGCGGTGGCTGTGGCGGCCGCGAGCGCCGCGGCGAGCATGAGGGTTCGCATAGTCTTGAACCTCTGGTGTTCCGTCAGGTCAGGCGATCAGCAGAGCCATGAAATCGTCCACGGGCGTCGCCATGAGCCTGTCGCGGTCGCCCGTGAGCGCATCGAGCTCGCTCCACTGGCCCGGCTTGAGCTTCGGCGACACGCTGTCGACGAATTTCTTCTTGAGGACCGGGATGCCCTCGGCGCGGCGTTCGCGATGCCCGATCGGGAAGTGCACCTCGATGCGGTCGGTACTGGTGCCGTCCTTGAAGAATACCTGCACGGCGTTGCCGATGTAGCGCTTTTCGGCGTCGAAGTAGTCGCGCGTATACTGCTCGTTCTCGCGGACTTCCATCTTGTCGCGCAGCGCGTCGATGCGCGGGTCGGCGGCCACGTCGTCCTCGTAGTCGGCGGCGGTCAGGCGGCCGAAGATCAGCGGCACGGCGACCATGTACTGGATGCAGTGGTCGCGATCGGCCGGGTTGTCGAGCGGCCCGGTCTTGTCGATGATCCGGACGCCGGCCTCCTGGGTTTCGATGACGATCCTGTCGATCTCGTCGATACGCTCGCCGACGACCTCGTTAAGGGTCATGGCCGCCTCGACGGCCGTCTGCGAGTGGAACTCGGCCGGGTAGGAGATCTTGAACAGCACGTTCTCCATGACGTAGCTGCCGTAGCCGCGCTGGAACTCGAACGGTTTGCCCTTGAACAGGACGTCATAGTAGCCCCAGGTCTTTGCGCTCAGCGCGGACGGATAGCCCATCTCGCCGGTCATCGCGATCAGAGCGAGCCGCACGGCGCGGCTCGTCGCATCGCCGGCGGCCCAGCTCTTGCGCGAGCCCGTGTTCGGCGCATGACGATACGTGCGCAGAGCGCAGCCGTCGATCCAGGCGTTCGACACGGCGTTCAGGACTTTCTCGCGGTCGCCGCCGAGCATGCGCGTGACCACGGCCGTCGACGCAACCCGGACCAGCAGGACGTGGTCGAGACCGACGCGGTTGTAGCTGTTCTCGAGCGCGAGCACACCCTGGATTTCGTGCGCCTTGATCATGGCCGTCAGCACGTCGCGCATCGTGAGCGGCTCGCCACCCTCGCGGCGCGCCTGGCGGCTCAGGTAGTCCGCGACGGCGAGGATGCCGCCCAGGTTGTCGGACGGGTGGCCCCACTCGGCCGCGAGCCAGGTGTCGTTGAAGTCGAGCCAGCGGTTCATCGCGCCGATGTTGAACGCGGCCATGACCGGCTCGAGCTCGTAGGACGTGCCCGGCACGCGGGCGCCGCCGGGCAGCGTGGCGCCGGGCACGACCGGACCGAGAAGCTTCGTGCAGGCCGGGTAGTCGAGCGCCTGGAAGCCGCAGGCCAGCGTGTCCATGAGGCAGTAGTGGGCCGTCTCGAATGCGAGTTCCGAATCGATGTCGGTGTTGCAAACGTAGTCGGCGATATCGACGAGGACCGGGTCCCAGTCGGCGCGTTTTGCCGAGCGAATGTCAGCCGATGACATGGCGATGTCTCCAGTGAGTCGTGATTTGAGCGGGTGCGCCGCTCGCGGCGCGCCCGGTTTAGGCGGCGTCAGCCGCGCTCGCCGATCGGCACCCAGGCCTTGAGCGACGGGCCCGTGTAGTCGGCGGCCGGGCGGATGAGCCGGTTGTCGGCGCGCTGTTCCATGACGTGCGCCGTCCAGCCCGTTACCCGCGAACAGACGAAGATCGGCGTGAACAGGTAGGTCGGCACGCCGAGAAAGTGATAGACGGTCGCCGCGTAGAAGTCGGCGTTCGCGAACAGCTTCTTCTGCTCCCACATGACGGTCTCGATAGCCTCGGAAACCGGGAACAGCACCGTGTCGCCGGCCTCTTCGGCGAGCGCCTTCGACATACGCTTGTTGACCGAATTGCGCGGGTCCGACGTCGTGTAGACGCGGTGACCGAAGCCCATGATCAGGTCCTTGTTCGCGAGCATCTCGTGAATGCCCGCCGTCGCGGCGTCGGCCGAGTCGAACTTCTGGATGAGCTGCATCGCGGCCTCGTTGGCGCCGCCGTGCAGCGGTCCGCGCAGGGAACCGATCGCGCCCGTGATGGCGGAATGCATGTCCGAGAGCGACGCCGTGATCACGCGCGCCGTGAACGTCGAGGCGTTGAACTCATGCTCGGCATACAGCGTCAGCGTCGTGTCGAGCGACTTTCTGTGCATTTCGCTCGGCGTCTCGCCCGTGATCATCGTCAGCAGGTGACCGGCAAGGCTCGAATCGCCGGTCTCGGTGTCGATGCGCTCGCCGTCCGAATGGAAGCGATGCCAGTAGGCCATGATCGACGGCAGACAAGCGAACAGCCTGTCGGCCGTGTCCAGCTGGTTCGAGAAATCGCCTTCGGGCTCGATGTTGCCCAGAAACGAGACGCCCGTGCGCATGACGTCCATCGGATGCGCGTCGGCCGGGATCATTTCGAGAACCGTCTTCAGGGCATCTGGCAGGCCGCGATTGGCCTTGATTTTCTCGATGTAGCCGTCGAGCTCGGCCTGTGTCGGCAGCTCACCGCGCAACAGCAGCCAGGCCACTTCCTCGAACGTGGCATTGTCGGCGAGATCGTAGATATCGTAACCGCAGTACGTCAGGCCGGCGCCTTCCTTGCCGACCGTGCAGAGCTTCGTCGAGCCCGCGGTGATGCCCGCGAGGCCGCCGGTTTTCTTTGCTGCCATCTGGTCCTCCCTTCGCCCGTATTCCTCAGGCGTTCTGCTTGCTGCCGCCGATGCCCTCGTCGGCGAACAGCTCATCCAGCTTGTCCTCGTAGGCCTGGTAACCCAGTACGTCGTAGAGTTCCGTGCGCGTCTGCATGCGATCGACGACGGCCGACTGCGTGCCGTCGTCACGTATCGTTTCGTATACCTCGAGCGCGGCCTTCGACATCGCGCGAAACGCCGACAGCGGGTACAGCGTCATCGCGACGCCGACCTCGGCGAGCTCCGCCGTCGTAAACAGCGGAGTCTTCCCGAACTCGGTCAGGTTGGCGAGCACGGGCACGTTCACGGTATCCGTGAACTGCCGGTATTCCTCTTTGCTCGTCAACGCTTCGGCAAAGATCATGTCGGCGCCGGCCTCGACGTAGGCGACGGCTCGTTCGATCGCCGCATCCTGGCCCTCGACGGCGTGCGCGTCGGTGCGCGCCATGATTACGAAGTTCTCGTCCTCGCGGCCGTCGACGGCGGCCTTCAGACGATCGCACATCTCCGCCGTATCGACGAGCGCCTTGCCGGGCCGATGGCCGCAGCGCTTGACGGCTACCTGATCCTCGAGATGGCAACCGGCGGCACCGGCGCGGGTCATTTCGCGGATCGTGCGGGCGATCATGAAGGCGGAGCCCCAGCCCGTGTCCGCGTCGACGAGCAGCGGCAGCTCGGTCGCCGCGGTAATCCGGCGGATGTCCTCGCAGACGTCGGCCAGGGTCGTCATGGCGAGGTCCGGGAGACCGAACGAGGCGTTGGCAACGCCGGCCCCGGACAGATAAATCGCCCTGTGGCCCGCTTTTTCGGCCAACAAGGCGGTAAATGCGTTGATCGTGCCGACAATCTGCAGCGGATGTTCTACCTCGAGCAGTGCGCGAAAACGGGCTCCGGCGCTCATGAATATACCTCTGGCGGTCGCGTGACAAAGCCGGACATACCCGATTTTAATCGGGATTAAAATTCCGGCGGGGCCGCGATTCTACTCTACCGGAGAGGCGTTTCCCAAATGGAGCGGGTGGTCTGTTTTTACTCCTGAGCGGCTATCGCGACGACCACCCTTCCGGTGACCTTGCCCTCGAGGTAGGCCTCGAAGGCCCCGGGCAGATCGTCGAACGAGATGGTCGTGTGCCCGATCCGATCGAGGCTGCCGGGCTTGAGGTCCCCGGCTATGCGCTTCCACACGGCGAGGCGCAGGTCTCGCGGCGTCTCGACCGAGTTGATGCCGAGCAGGCAGACGGCGCGCAGGATGAACGGCATGACGGTGGTCTGGAGCTTGTGGCTCGCGGCGAGACCGATGCTCGCGATGTTGCCGCCGTACTGGACCGTGCGCGTGAGCCAGGCCAGATAGTCACCGCCCAGGTTGTCGATCGCTCCGGCCCACTGCGCCTTCTCGAGCGGGCGCTTGCCGAGGTCGACCTGTTCGCGGACCAGAATGCGGCGGGCACCGATCTCACGCAGATAGGCCTCCTCGTCCGCCTTGCCCGTGACCGCGACGGCTTCGTAGCCGCGGCCGGCGAGCATGTCGATCGCGAGACTGCCGACGCCGCCCGTCGCGCCCGTGACAACGACCGGCCCGTCCTCGGGCCTTTGGCCGTTCTGCTCCATGCGATGAATCGCGAGCGCGGCCGTGAACCCGGCCGTGCCGATCTGCATGGCCTCCACGGCCGTCATGCCGTCGGGTATCGGCACGAGTACGTCGGCAGGCAGTCGGGCGAACTCGGAATAGCCGCCGTCCAGCGTTTCGCTAAGGCCCGAACCGGTTGCGAGCACGGGCTGGCCGGGTTCGAAATCCTCGTGCCCGGATGTCTCGACGACGCCTGCGAGATCGATACCGCCATTCAAAGGATAGCGCCGCAGGATGGCGCCCGCGCCGGTCGCCGCGAGCGCGTCCTTGTAGTTGATCGTCGAGTGGCTGACCCTGACGACGACCTCACCTTTCGTCAGGTCGTCGAGCGTCAGCGTACTGAAGTCGGCGATGACGCCGTCGTCACCACGGTCGATGCGATAGGCGCGAAAACTCTCCACGGCGCCGGCATCACTCCTCGGGCTCGGTCGTCTCGAGCCCGCTCAGGCGCGCGTAGTAACGCGCGAGGATCGCAACGTCCTCGTCGGTCAGGCTCTGCGCCTGGGCGTACATCACGGCCTGGCTGCGTTCACCGCTGCGGTACTGATTCAGTGCGTGCACGAGGTATTCCTCGTGCTGACCCGCGAGCGACGGCCACATCGGGTTCACGCTGATGCCGTTCTGGCCGTGACAGGCCACGCACACCTGCGCACGCTCGAGGCTGGCGCCCTCGGTGCCGCCCGACGCGATAGTCTCACTGCCGAGCGTGACCAGATACGCCGCGATGTCTTCCATCTCCTGGTCCGTGAGGCTTACGGCCTGCGCCTGCATCGTCGGGTGCCGGCGCAGCCCGTCGCGATAGCCTTTGAGCGCGTCGATGAGGTAGGCCGCCTTCTGCCCGCCGAGTTTCGGCACGCGGTAGGACGGGTAGGCGTTGCGATAGCCTGCGATGCCGTGGCAGCCCAAACAGGTATACGACAGATCCTTGCCGTTGGCGGCATCGCCCTGGGCGTTTGCGGGATTTGCGAACAGCGCGCAGGCAAGGAGCAGCGGCGCGATGGCAGCGATTCTCATCTTTTCAAACCGTTGATAGTAAGGAGTGCTTGGCGTACGGGTGGGCCCGGAGCGCGAAGACCGCGTATGTTAGTGGTCCCGGGCCGCAAATTCCAGACGCGAGCGCAGGGTTTTCGCGGGCCGGATGGTAGCATTTCGGCCTCGGAGTCTCCCTGAATCCCGGACGAATCATGAAAAGAAGCATCATCGCGCTGATAATCGTCGCGGCGCTCGTTATCTTCGTCTCACCGGGCATCGTCGGCATGCTGGCGGACCGGGCCGTCCAGGCGCAAACCGAGCGCGCCACCGCCGAGACGCTCGAAGTCACGGTCAAGGCGGAACGCTTCGAACGCGGCTGGTTTTCCTCGAGCGGCACGCACCGGGTCAGCTTCAATGAGTCGCTGTTGAGCGAAGACCAGCGGATGCTGCTCGAGGAGGTTCTGGCAGGCCCGTTGCCGGACCTCGTCATCGACACGCACATCGATCACGGCCTCTTGCCCGTGTCGTCACTCGGCCGCGAGCAGGGCACGCTCAAACCCGGCCTGGGCAGCGCGGTATCGACGCTTGCGTTCGAGTTTCCGGACGGGCGGAAAGCGGCGCTGCCCGGTGCGGTTTACTCCGACATCAGCCTCGCCGGCGACACGCACTCTCGCTACGAGTTGCCGGCCGGTGAGAACGGCGACGTCGCCTGGGGCGACGCGAAGTTCGCCGTGCGCGTCAAGTCCACCGCGTCGCGCCTCGAGTTCGACGGCAACGCCGAACGGCTCGAGATCACGGCCGCGGGGGATGGCCGGGGTGTGAACGGCCTGGCCTTCGACGGCTTCGTGAGCCCGACGCCGTACGGCTTCTCGACGGGCAACGTCGACCTTTCGATCGACGAGATCATGGTCCGCTCGCCCGCGGGGCCGGTTCTGCCGATCGGGCCCGTGACGCTCAGCCAGTCGTCGCGCGTCGACGAGGGCAAGCTCAACGGCACACTGAACTTCGACGTGGCGGGCGGCGCGCTGTCCGGACTGGGCGAAATGTCGCTGGCCGGCACAGTCAGGGTCGGCGAAGCCGACGCGCGTTCGATCGGCAGGCTCGTCGACTCGCTCGACGGTCTGCCGGCGAATGCCGATCCGTCGATGGTCTTCGTCTACTCCGAGCAGGCGCTCATGGACGTATTTGCAGGCGGCCTCTCGATCGACGTCGAGCAGCTCGACCTCACGCTGCCGTCGGGCGTCCTCGCGACGAAGCTCGACCTGGACATCCCGTCCACCGATCGCGACGGCTTCACCTGGAGCTCGCTCCTGCTCGCCGCGGAAATGAATGCGGAGGTTCGAATACCCGAGGCGGTGTACGCGATGGCGGCCCTCATGAACCCGCAGCTCGACCAGGCTATCGAGATGGGCGTGCTGGTCAAAAACGGTGCGACGTACGAGCTGGATGCCGTGTACCGAAAAGGCCTGTTGACCGTCAACGGCGCGCCGCTGCCGATACCGATCGATGGGTTCTGAGCCTGGCCCGGCGGCGGGAATGACCCCGGGGCCGTACGTGTCATGACTGAGACCGTCATCTGCGTTGGTGGCGTCGTTCGCAGGACAGACAGCATCCTGCTGGTCCGCCAGAGTACGGGACACCCGCTTGCCGGCCTCTGGACGATCCCGTGGGGACGAACGGATCACGGCGAGTCGCCGACCGCCGCCGTGATTCGCGAGATAAGGGAGGAAGCGGGCGTTTATGCCAGGGTCGACGGCCTGCTCGGTATGCAGGAGCTGCCGGAGCCCTGGCTGGGAATGCTCGGGATCGTATTCCTCTGCGGTCACGAGAAAGGCGCGCCGGTTCCGGACATGCGTGAAACGGACGCCGCGGAGTATGTCGACGCCAGGCGACTCACCGAGATTTCCGCCTCGATCGAACCGCTCAGCGCATGGATGGCTCGTCGCGTGCTCGCGGACGAGTTCAGCCTGATCGAGGCGAACGAAGCCGGCCCGTTCGTTCCGAGTCCGACGTACCTCTAGTCGGCGTTCGTTAGCGATTCGCGGGAATCTGCTCGAGCTCCCGGGCGCGCAGACACGCGACCCTGGAGCCGCCAATGGTCTCGAGGACGGGCGTCGTCGACCGGCACTCGGCCACGGCATGGCGACAACGCGGATGAAACACGCAGCCGGCCGGCGGCGACAGGATCGACGGCGGCTCGCCGCCCACGCCGGGCTTGTCGTGCCCGGCGTCCAGTTCGATGCTCGGGACCGCGGCAAGCAGCGCCTCCGTGTAGGGATGCTTCGGCGCATCGAACAGCGCCTCATTGGCCGCGATCTCGACCGGAAGCCCGAGGTACATGACCAGCACGCGATGCGCGACCGAACGCACGACGGCGAGGTCGTGGCTGATGAACAGGATCGACAGGCCCGTCCGGCGCTGCTCGTCGCGTAACAGCTCGAGAACCTGGCGGCGGACCGTGCCGTCGAGTGCCGCGACGGCCTCGTCGCAGACCAGCACTTTCGGCGAGGTGATCAACGCTCGCGCGATTGCGACGCGCTGCGCCTGTCCGCCCGAGAGCTCGTGCGGGTAGCGGTTCCCGAAGCTCGGATCGAGGCCGACGCGATACAGCGACTCGGCCACGCGCTCGTCGACGTCGGCCGCCGCCATGTCCGCCGAGTGCTCGTTGAGCGGCTCGGCCACGATGCGCGCGACCCGATGCTGCGGATTCAGCGAAGCAACCGGATCCTGGAAGACGAGCTGTAGCTCGCTCAAGCTCTGCCTGCTGCGTCGGCGAACGGAGGCCGGCAGCGTGTTGCCGAGATACACGACCCGGCCCGCGTCGGGCGCTACCAGGCCCAGCGCGGCACGCACGAGCGTGGACTTGCCCGAACCGGATTCACCGACGATCGCAATCGTTTCGCCCTTTTTTAGCTCCAGACTGACGCCGTTCACGGCGCGTAACCGGCCGTGGCCGGGTTCCCGGTAGCTGACCTCGAGGCTGTCGATGGCAAGCAGGGTCGCCTCGCCTGACGGCGGCGCAGGCGGTTCGGCATCGAGCCTGGGGTGCGCCGCGAGCAGGGCCCGCGTGTGCGGCTCGCGCGGCGATTCGAAGACCTCGCGGGTCGCGCCCGCCTCGATCATCCTGCCGTTCTCGAGCACGAGCAGGCGCTCGCAGTGACCGGCGACGATCCCGAGGTCATGGGTGATCAGTAACAGTGCCGTATCCGCTCGAATGTCCAGGAGCATCTCGAGGATCTGCGCCTGCACCGTGACGTCGAGCGCCGTCGTCGGCTCGTCGGCGACCAGCAGCTCGGGCCTGGCGATCAGCGCGGCCGCAATCATCGCGCGCTGGCGCATGCCGCCCGAGAGCTGGTGCGGGTAGGCCCGCGCCTGGCGCTCGGGATTCGGCAGTCCGACGCGGCCCAGCGCGTCGACCGCGGCCCGCGACACGCCCTTGCCCGCGGCGATCCCGTGGGTGACGACGATGTGTTCGAGCTGCCGGCCGACACGCACGTAAGGATTCAGAGCGAGCGCGGGGTCCTGGAACACCATGCCGACGCGCCGCGAACGAATCCGGTTGAGATCCGCCTCGGACAAGAATCGGCCATTATCGAGCAGGCGCTCATCGCCGAGCTCGATCGATCCGCCGAGCTCGGCGCTCCGGGGCACGAGCCCGAGCAGCGCGAGCGCGGTCTGAGTCTTGCCCGAACCCGATTCGCCGACCATACCCAGCGATTCGCCGGGCGCGATGGCGAATGACAGGCCGTCCACGACGGGGGTGCCGTCGTAACGAATCGTTAGGCCGTCGACGGTCACGAGGCTCATGCGCCGGTCCTTGCATCGAGCACGTCGCGCAGGCCGTCGCCTAAGAAATTGAACGCGAGCAGCACGGCAGCGAGCAGGCCGCCCGGGATCAGCAGTATCCACGGCGCCGTTTCCATGTAGTCGACGCCGTTGCGCACGAGTGATCCCAGCGACGTGCCGGGCTCCTGAATGCCGAGCCCCAGATAGCTTAAGAATGACTCGACGAGAATGGCCTGCGGTATCGCGAGCGTCAGGTACACGACCACGACGCCGATCAGGTTCGGCGCGATGTGGCGGAAGATGATGTTGCTCGTCGACACGCCTGTGAGCCGGGCCGCGGCGACGAACTCGCGCTCCCTGAGCGACAGGGTCTGGCCGCGCACGATCCGCGCCATGTCGAGCCAGTTTATCGCGCCGATCGCGACGAACATCAAGACAAAGTTGCGCTCGAAGACCACCATCAGCAGGATCACGAAGAAGATGAACGGCATCGCGTACAGCGTGTCGACGAAACGCATCATGACGCCGTCGACCCGGCCGCCGACGAAGCCGGCCACGGCCCCGTAGACGACGCCGATCACGAGGCTCACGAACGACGCAACGAGCGCAACCAGCAGCGTGACCTGCATGCCCTTCATCGTACGCACGAGCTGGTCACGTCCGAGGTCGTCGGTGCCGAACAGCCGGCCGCCCGCAAGCCCCGGAGCCGCGAGCGTGTTGTCGAGATCGATCGTCGCGTAGTGATTCGGGCTCAGGACCGGTACGGCCAGGGCGACGATCGCGATGCCGACCAGAAGCGCTGCGCTGAGTCGCGCCGCCGGGTTCGCGCGCAGGCGATGCGTGAGGGAAGCCGGAGCCGTCATCGGTAGCGCACCCGCGGGTCCAGCACGGCGTACAGGAGGTCCACGACGAGGTTCAGCAGTATCACGAGCGTCGCATACAGAACGACGATGCCCAAGACGAGCGTGTAGTCGCGGTTCGCGGCGCCAGTCACGAACCAGCGGCCGACGCCGCCGATGCCGAAGATATCCTCGACGACGACAGACCCGGTCAGGATCGCCGCGATGGCGGGACCGAGGTATGAAACGACAGGCAGCAGCGCGGGCTTGAGCGCGTGCCTCAAGACGATATCGACGCTCCGCAAACCCTGCGCCCGCGCCGTGCGAATGAACGGCTGCTGCATGACGTCGATCATGCTGCCGCGGGTCAGGCGCGCAATGTAGGCGATCTGCGGCAGCGCGAGTGCGATGACGGGCAACACGTAGCGCGCGGGCCCGCTGCCGCCGCCGAAACCGGCGGGCAGCCAGTTCAGGTGCACGGCGAACAGCAGCACGAGCGCGGGCGCGACGACGAAGATCGGAATCGAAATGCCGACGAGCGCCAGGCCCATGATCAGCCGGTCGGTGAGCGTGTTGGCCCGGACTGCCGATGCGATCCCGGCCGGCAGGCCCACGCCAAGCGCGAGCAGCATGGAGAGCGCGCCGAGCAGCGCCGACACGGGAAACGCGCGGCCGATCAATTCATTGACCGTGTAGTCGCGATAGACGTAGGAAGGACCGAGGTCGCCCTTCAACAGGTTGCCCGCGTAGCGCAGGAACTGTCGCGGCAGCGGCTCGTCGAGGTGGTAGTAGGCCTCGATGCGCTCCTTGATCTCGGGCGCGAGGACGCGCTCGGTATCAAACGGTCCGCCCGGCGCCGAGTGCACCAGCAGGAAGGCCAGGACGATGACCAGCGCGAGCGTGGGTATCGCCCCCAGGAGCCTCTTGAACGTGTACTGCGCCAAACCGGACTTCCGTTGCGGCGCGCGGCTGACCGGCTACGGTCTCCGCGAAAGAGTCCCCGGTGCTAGTCGGCCGCGCCGAGCTTCAGGTGCCGACTGTAATGATAATCGAGCACGTTGTCCTGCCATCCCGAGACCTCGGAGCTCACGAGGTGCTTGCTCACGTAGAAGTACAACGGGATGATCGGGTGGTCGGTCAACAGCACGCGTTCGGCTTCTTCGAGAAACAGCCGGCGCGCGTCGAGGTCGGTCTTGCCGGCCGCGCGCCGGATCAGGTCGTCGTACGCCGAGCTGGCGTAGCCCGTCAGGTTCGACGAGCTGCCGCTTTCCATCGTGCCGAGGAAGGTCTGCGCGTCGTTGTAGTCGCCGATCCAGCTCGCGCGAAACACCTCGGTGATCTCGCGCGCGTTGATGTTGCTCAACAGCACCTTGAACTCCTCGTTGACGAGCGTTGTCCGAACGCCGAGCACCTCGGCCCACATCGCCTGGACCGCGACCGCGATGCGCCTGTTCACTTCGGACGTGTTGTAGCGCAACTCGACCGAGAGTGGATTGTCGGGCCCGTAGCCCGCGGCGGCATACAGGCGCCGCGCACGCTCATCGCGCTCTTCGGTCGAGAGCGACGCATAGGGCAGGCCGACCGATTCGTAGTTGTAGACGCCCGGCGGGACGAAGCTGTACGCCGGGCGTTCGCCGCGGCCCGTGACCTGTTCGACGAGACGTTCGCGGTCGATGGCCATAGACAGCGCCTGGCGGAGCTCCGGGTTGTCCTTGAACGGCGGCCGGGTCACGTTATAGCCGTAGTAGTACGTGCCGAGATAGCTCGACACGTGCAGCTGCTCCACGAGTTCGGGGTCGGGGTCTAAGAAGAACGCCGGCGGCACGTTGCCCGTGATGTGCAGCTCCCCTGACCGAAAGCGATTGTACTCGTTGGCTTCCTCGGTAATGACGTAGTAGTCGACAACGTCGATCGCCGTGTTGGCCGCGTCCCAGTAGCGCTCGTTGCGCTCCAATCGCACGAGCGAGCCCGGGTCCCACTCGGCGACTGTGTAGGCGCCGTTAAAGACCGTCGGCCGCTCGCCGTCGGCACCCTGGTCGGCGCGGGACGGGAACATGCTCGGGTGACTCACGAGGCTCAGCAGGTACGGCACCGGGCGCTCGAGGCGAATTTTGAGCGTCACGGCGTCGACGGCCTCGACGCCGAGCGTCGCCGCGTCGGCCTCGCCCGCGATGATGTCGCTGGCATTGACGATGTCCGAAGCCGTCTGCGCGTAAAACGCGCCGACCAGGGGGTCGACGAGACGCCGGAACCCGAGCACGAAGTGTTCGGCCGTCAACGGCTCCCCGTCCGACCACTCGAGCCCCTCGCGCAGCTTGAACGTGTACTCGAGCCCGTCGTCGGACACGGTCCACGACTCGGCCGCCCGGGGCACGAGGTCCCCGGTCGGCGTGTAACCCGTCAAACCTTCGCCGACGTCACGCATGACGTTGGCCGCCTGCACGCTGCGCGCTTTCTGCGGGTCGAGGGATTCGGGGTCGGTGCCCAGGCCCCGCTTGAGAACGCTGACGCCCGAGTCCTCGGCCGGCGAGCACGACGCAAGGCAGGCGCCGAGCGCCGAAAGCAACACGAGGCCGGCGACGCGGAGCAGGCGGATGCGTTTCATGCCGACTTCCTCAAGTCTCGCTTCTTCAGATGAATGAGCAGCAGTGAGACCGCGGACGGCGTCATGCCCTCGAGCCTGCCGGCCTGGCCGATCGTGACCGGGCGCGCGCGCTCGAGTTTCTCGCGGGCCTCGTTCGACAGTCCGTCGACGAGAGCGTAGTCGATATCGGCCGGCAGGCAGAGCGCATCCTGCTTCGCGTGCTTCTCGATCTCGCGTGACTGCCGCTCGATGTAGCCCGCGTACCTGGCCTGCGTTTCGAGCTGCAGCACGACCTGCTCGCAGAGCTCGTCGGAGTCGATCCGATCGTCGTCGAACGAACCGACCGCATCGATCGCCGCAAGCTCCGCGTAGGACACGCCCGGGCGTTTGAGCAGCGTATCGGCGCGGGTCTCGCGCGCGATCGTTTCGCCGCCGAGCCGCGTGCCGGCCCGGACCGTCAAGCCGCGCAGCCGCTCCTGCTCGGCGGCCACGGCGTCGCGCTTGGCCGAGTAGATCGTCCAGCGTTCATCGTCGACGACTCCTAAGGAACGGCCGGTCTCGGTGAGCCTCAGGTCCGCGTTGTCCTCGCGCAGCGACAGCCTGAATTCGGCGCGGCTCGTGAACATGCGGTACGGCTCGCTGACGCCGCGCGTGACCAGGTCGTCGATCAGGACGCCCATGTAGGCTTCGTGCCGTCCCGGGTACCAGCCGTCCTCGCCATTGGCCCGGCGCGCCGCGTTGATGCCGGCTACGAGGCCCTGCGCGCCGGCCTCCTCGTAGCCCGTCGTGCCGTTGATCTGGCCCGCGAACCAGAGGTTCCTCATGGGCCGCGTCTCGAGCGTCGGTTCGAGCCCGCGCGGGTCGAAATAGTCGTACTCGATCGCATAGCCCGGCTGGGTGATCTCGGCTCGCTCGAAGCCCGGCATCGAGCGAACGAACGCGAGCTGCACGGCCGCGGGCATGCTCGTCGAGATACCGTTCGGATAGACGACATCGGTCGTCAGTCCCTCGGGCTCGACGAACACCTGGTGCGAATCCTTGTCGGCGAAGCGCACGATCTTGTCCTCGATCGACGGGCAGTAGCGCGGCCCGACGCCCTCGATCAGCCCCGAGAACATCGGCGACTGATCGAGCGACGCGCGGATTAGTTCGTGTGTCTCTTCGGTCGTGCGCGTGATGTGGCAGGACAGCTGCCGCGGATGCTCGGCGCGGTGCCCTAAGAACGAGAATACGGGTGCCGGCGAGTCGCCGGGCTGCTCCTGCATGCGCGAATAGTCGAGCGTCCGGCCGTCGAGCCGCGGCGGCGTGCCGGTCTTGAGCCTCGCGACCGTGAACGGCATTTCACGCAGCCGTTCGGCCAGGCGGTTCGACGGCGCATCGCCGACGCGGCCGCCGGCCTTTATGTCCTTGCCGACCAGGATCCTGCCGCCGAGGAACGTGCCGACGGTCAGGACGACGGCCTGCGCGTCGATACGCCTTCCGTCCTCGGTCACGACGCCCAAGACGGCGCCGCCGTCGACGACGAGGTCGCCAACCGAGGCTTCGACGAGTTCGAGCCCGGGCTGATTCTCGAGTAGCGTCCGGATCGCGCGTGCGTACAGCAGGCGGTCGGCCTGCGCACGCGTGGCGCGGACGGCCGGACCCTTGCTCGCGTTCAGGATACGGAACTGGATGCCGGCGCGGTCGATCGCGCGTGCCATCGCGCCGCCCAGTGCATCGATCTCCCGGGTCAGGTGGCCCTTGCCGATGCCGCCGATCGCCGGGTTACAGCTCATCGCCCCCAGCGTATCGAGGCGCTGAGTGACGAGCAGCGTCCGCGCACCCGCGCGCGCCGCGGCCAGGCAGGCCTCGGTACCGGCGTGACCGCCGCCGATCACGATGACGTCGTAAGGTTCTGACATAGAAGGAAGTATGCCCTGGGAGAAAGCCGCGATTTTAGCCCCGCGCCGCTTTACATGCACGGGCAGAATGACCAAGATTACGCGCCACGGCGCCCGAGGCGTCCTTTGTAGAGTTGTTCATGATTCGAACCGGCGCGTCGCAGAAACCGGCCTCGATGCTCGGATTCCTGGCGGCGCTGTGGGTCGCGTTCGGCGCAACGGCTGCCAACGCGCTCGAGCTCGAGGACTGCCGGATCAGTGCCGGCGAGGCGTTTCCGAGCCTCAAGGCCCGCTGCGGCGTGCTCGAGCGGCCGTTGGACCCGGAGAATCCCGACGCCGGGACGATCGGCATCCGCGTGGCCGTCGTACCGGCCCTGAACCTCGAGCCCGAGCCCGATCCGCTCGTACCGATCGCGGGCGGACCGGGCCAGGGCAGCGTGCAATTCTATGCGGGCTACCGCGGCGCGTTCGAGGCCGTGCGCCGCAACCGTGACATCCTGCTCGTCGATCAGCGCGGCACGGGCGAATCCGCCCGCCTGGACTGCGATATCGACGATGACGTCGTCGAGGGCCAGCTATCCGTCGCCGAGACGAAACGGCTAACACAGGAGTGCCTCGAAGCCCTGCCGCACGACCCGCGCTTTTTCACCACCAGCATTGCCGTCAAGGATCTCGAGGCCGTTCGCGAGGCCCTGGGCTACCCGGCCCTCAACATTTACGGCGTCTCCTACGGCACACGCGTCGCGCAGCACTTCGCGCGCCGCTATCCGGACTCGGTGCGGACGATCGTGCTCGACGGCGTCGTGCCGCCGCCGGTCGCGCTTGGCCCCGAGATCGCCATCGAGGCGCAGCGCGCGCTCGATTCGATCTTCGATCGCTGCGCGGCTGAAGCCGACTGCAACGAACGCTTCCCGGATCTCGCCGACCGTTTCGAGACCCTCAGGAACGAGCTCGATCAGGACCCGGCCCGGGTCCGCCTCGCGCATCCCTTGACCGGCGAGTACGAGACCCTGCGCTTCGGCAAGAGCGAACTCGCGGGCGCGGTCCGGCTGCTCGCCTACCAGCCGGGCACGATCGCGCTTCTGCCCCTGCTCATATCGGAGGCCGCCGAGGGCAACCTCGTACCGCTCGCGGCGCAGTTCAGCATGACGGCCGACAGCTTGGGCAGAGCGCTTGCGCTCGGTATGCACAACGCCGTCATGTGCACCGAAGACGCGCCGTTCTACGATTCGGCCAGCACAGATAACGCCGAGCTCAGGCAGACCTACATCGGCGCGATGCAGGTCGAAACGCTCGAGGCCATGTGCGATGTGTGGCCGGAGGGACCGATCGACGACGACTTCAAGCAGCCGCTCACGACGACGCTGCCGACGCTGCTCCTGTCGGGCAGCGCCGACCCGATCACGCCGCCGAGCTATGCGGACCTCGCAGCCGTGCACCTCAAGAAGGCCTGGCTCAGGACCAACGTCCATCAGGGCCACGGGCAGATCATGGTCGGCTGTATGCCGCGGGTCGTCGAACGGTTCGTCCAAAAACGGGCCGTCGAGCCCGGCGACTTCGATTGCCTGGAGTCGAGTTTCGTCATGCCGTTTTTCCTGAATTTCGCCGGGCCGAAACCGTGATCCGGGTCGACGGCATTCACAAGTCCTTCGGCGAGGTCCGGGCCGTCGGCGGCGTGTCCTTCGACGCGCCCGACGGCAAGATCACGGGGCTCCTGGGCCCGAACGGCGCCGGCAAGTCGACGACGCTCAGAATTCTCTATACCGTGCTCAAGCCCGACGAGGGCACGGCCACGATCGACGGCCACGACGTCGTGGCGGAACCGCTCGCGGCGCGGCAGAAGACCGGGGCGCTGCCGCACGGCGCAGGCCTGTATCCGCACCTTTCGGCACGCGAGAACATCGCTTACTACGCGGCCCTGTGCGGACTGCCGCGCGCCGAGATCGACGACCGCGTCGCCGCCATCATCGAGATGCTCGAGATCGGCGACTTCGCGGACCGGCGCAGCAAGGGGTTTTCGCAGGGCCAGCGAACCAAGGTGGCGCTCGCTCGCGCGCTCGTGCACGACCCGCAGAATGTCATCCTGGATGAGCCGACCAACGGCCTCGACGTCATGGCGACGCGCTCGCTTAGGCGCCTGATTCTGAAGCTCAAGGATGCCGGGCGCTGCGTGCTGTTTTCGAGCCACGTCATGCAGGAGGTGGCGGCGCTCTGCGACGACATCGTCGTGATCGCGGCCGGCAAGGTCGCCATCGACGCGTCGGCCGACGGCATACGCGAGAAGACCGGCTGTGACGACCTCGAGGACGCCTTCGTCGAGGCGATCCGGCTCGTGGAGCCAGCCTGATGTCCACCTCGTTCACAGTCTTCGCGAAGGAAGTGCTCGACAACTTTCGCGATCGCCGAACGCTCGTCTCGGCACTCGTGCTCGGCCCGATGTTCGGCCCGGTACTGTTCGCCTTCATCATCAACCTGTCGATCGAGAACTCGCTGACGGACGTCGAGAAAACGCTCGAGGTGCCCGTTCTCGGCGCCGAACACGCGCCGAACCTGATCGCGTTTCTCGAGAGCCAGAACATTACGGTCGCGGCGGCGCCGGATAGTCGCGAGGCTGCCGTCGAGGCCGTCCGGCTCGGTCTGCACGACGTCGTCATCATCGTGCCGGCCGACTTCGGCGAACAGCTGGCCGAGGCGACGCCCGCGAGGATCGAGGTGGTCTCCGACCAGGCCAACACCAACGCCGAGCGGGACGCGCGCCGCGTCCGCCTCGCGCTCCAGGGCCTGAGCCAGCAGATCGCATCGCTCAGGCTGACCGCGCGCGGCGTCAACCCGATGGCGATGCGGCCCTTCAACATCGACGACGTCGACGTCTCTACGCCGTCCGGACGCTCGGGCATCCTGCTCGGCATGATGAGTTACTTCTTCCTGTTTGCGCTGCTCATGGGAGGCATGTATCTCGCGATCGATACGACGGCCGGCGAACGCGAGCGCGGCTCGCTGGAACCGTTGCTCGCCCTGCCCGTGACTCGCGACCAGCTGATCCTCGGCAAGATCGCGGCGACCTGCGTGTTCATGGCGCTGTCGCTGGCCTTGAGCCTCGTGTCGTTCTACATCGCGCTCAGCTTCATGCCGCTCGAGCAGCTCGGCATGACGCCGAACTTCAGCCCGCCCGTCGTCGGCATGGCGTTCCTGCTGCTCGCGCCGTTCATCCTGGTCGGCGCGTCGGTCATGACGCTCGTCGCATCATTCACGCACAGCTACAAGGAGGCGCAGACCTGGCTCAGCGCCGTGCTGCTGGCGCCGACGCTGCCGATACTCATCGTGAGCCTGTTGACGCTCAGGCCGCGCATCGAGTTCATGTACGTGCCGTCCCTGAGCCAGCATCTGCTGCTCATGAACATGGTCAAGAACGAGCCGCTCGACCCCACCTACGTGACGATCTCGGTCACGAGTACGCTGGCCATCGGCGCGCTCCTGACCTGGCTGTGCGCGAAGCTGTATCGCCGTGAGGGGCTGCTGGGCTGAGAGCGACGTATTCCGCGCGCCATGCGCGACGCGGCCGTGTTGACAATCCGCGCCGATCGCCCAAGATGTAGGACCGGTAGGTCACGCAGATGACTATGTCAGTACTCTCCGAGCTCCGCCGCCGCAACGTGTTCAAGGTTGCGGGCGTGTACGTCGTGAGCGCTGCGCTGGTGCAGTGGCTTGCGATGATCGCGGAGGCGCAGCTCGGGCTGGCGAGCTGGTTCAGCACAATCGTCGCGATCCTGCTGATCCTGGGCTTCCCCGGCGCGTTGATGTTCGCCTGGGTCTACGAGATCACGCCGGGCGGACTGCGCAAGGCCATCGAGGTCGACCAGACGCAGTCGATCGTTTTCAAGACCGGCCAGAAACTGAATGCCGCCCTGGCCGTGCTGACCGTGCTCGCAGCCGTCGCGATGATTGCCGACCGGCTGCTCCCGGAACTCGCGCGGCCCGATCTTGCGCCGATCGATATCATCCGCAAGAGCGTCGTCAGCGTGCCGAATCCCGACGATGTGCTGGTCGCGCCGACGGGTGTTCGCACGCCGGCCGAGATCCGCAGCTTCACGCTCGACAACGGCATGACGGTTATCGTGTGGCCCGACCATGACATCCCGAACGTCGCGATGTACCTGTTCGTCCGTGCGGGCGGCCGCAACGAGGTTCCGGGCATTACGGGGCTGTCGCACTTCTTCGAACACATGATGTTCAACGGCACCGAAGACGTGCCGCCGGGCGACTTCGATCGCATCATGGAAGCCGCGGGCGGTGCCAACAACGCCTACACGAGCGAAGATCTGACCGTATACCAGGACTGGTTTCCGAGCTCGGCGCTGGACACGGTCTTTGCGCTCGAGGGCGATCGCTTCGCCAATCTCGCTATCGCACCCGAGGTGGTCGAGAGCGAGCGCGGCGTCGTGTATTCCGAGCGTCGTTTGCGCATCGACAACGACAGCTTCGGCGCGCTCTACGAGCAGGTGGTTGCGACCGCCTTCGTCGCGCATCCCTACCAGTTTCCCGTGATCGGCTGGCCGTCCGACATCGAGGCGTGGACCGCGGACGATCTCGACAACTACTTCCGCACGTACTATGCGCCGAACAATACGGTCATGGTCGTCGCGGGCGACGTAAGTAGCACGGACGTGCTCGACCTTGCGGCCACCTACTTCGGCGGCATTCCGGCCCAGGCGCCGCCCGCCGCGGTCCGGACCGTCGAACCCGCGCAGCAGGGTCAGCGGCGCGTCACGGTGTCGGCGGCCGGCCAGGCCCCGCTCCTGCATTTGGCTTTCCACGGCGGCCGCGCCACCGACGAGGACGCGCTGGCGCTCGAGGTCCTGATGCACATCCTCGTGGGCGGCGACTCCTCCCGACTCACTCGTGCGCTGGTCGAGGAAGAAGCGCTCGCTATCAGCGTGGACTACTTTCGTGAGGGCGCGATCGATCCGGGACTCGTCTACCTGTATCTCACGCTGCCGCCGGGCGGCGACCTCGCGGCGGCCGAGACACGCACGCTGGCGCTGCTTGCGGACGCCGGCGGGAACGGCGTGAGCGATGCCGAGGTCGAGAAAGCGCGCAACATCATGCTCGCCGACTACTGGCGCGACGTGGCGACGATCGACGGCAAGGCGTCGCTGGTCGGCGACTACGAGGTCATCTACGGCGGCTACGAAAAGCTCTTCGACCTGCCCGCGGCGCTCGGGGCGATCACGCCGGAGGATATTCGGACGGTCGCAGCCCGCGTGTTCCGCGTCGAAAACTCGACGGTCGGCGTGTTTTTGCCCACGGTGGAGGCAGCGGAATGAACCGCCTTGTCGCGTGCGTCCTGCTGCTCACCCTCGCGTCACCGGCGCCGGGCCAGGGCGTCACGCTGCCCGAGTCGCGCCGCGTCGAACTCGACAACGGGACCGTGTTGATCCTGACGATCAAGGACGATGTGCCGCTGATCGGCGTGAGTGCGATGCTCAGGGGCGGCGCCGCGCGCGACCCGGAAGGCCAGTCCGGTATCGCGAGCCTTTTCGCTGGCCTCATGCCCAAAGGCGCCGGCGAGCGCGATGCCGCCGAATTCGCGGAGGCCGTCGACAGCGTGGGCGGCCGCCTCGAGGCTTCGGCGGGCCTCGAAGCGATCGCGATCTCGGGTGATTTCCTGTCGCGCGATGCGGCGCTCATGGTCGAGCTCCTGGGCGACATGCTCGTCCGTCCGGCGCTCGACGAGGACGAGTTCGACAAACTCAAGGCCCGGGCAATCAGCCTTGGGAAAGCCGCGAAGGATGGCGATCCGGGCGAGCTCTTGCCCGCGTACGCGAACGCTTACGTATTCGGCGACCATCCGTACGCACGCCCCTTGAGCGGCAGCGAAGCCGCGCTCGCCGGGATTTCGTATCGCAACGTCCTGGACTACTACGCTTCGAGCATAGGCGCCGACCGGCTGATCGTTTCCGTGGCGGGCGACTTCGACGCCGACGCGATGCAGTCGATGCTGACCGAGGCCTTCGGCGGCTGGCGCGGAGCGGCCGAGCCGCTGGCCCCCATCGAGGAACCCGCAGCGGCTGAAGGCGGACGCGTGCTGCTGATCGACCGGCCGGGGGCGACGCAGACCTACTTCTGGATCGGCAATCGCGGCGTGGCCGTGGACTACAACGGCCGCGCCGAGCTCGACCTCGTCAACACGCTGTTCGGCGGACGCTTTACGTCGATGCTGATGACGGCGCTGCGCGTCGAGACCGGGCTAAGCTACCGCGCGCGGTCCGAGCTCGCGCGCCCGTCGAGGCCCGGCACGGTTGCGATCGTGTCGTTCACGGCGACACCGACGACGGCCGAGGCCATCGACCTGGCGCTCGATACGCTGGCCCGGCTCAAGGCGGAGCCGTTCGATGACGCGGCGCTCGAGTCGGCCAGGAATTACGTGCTCGGCCTGTTCCCGATGGCGCTCGAAACCGCCGCCCAGCTCGCGCGGCAGCTGGCAACGCTCGAAGTCCACGGCCTCGAGCGCAGCCACCTGGATGGCTATGCCGATGCGCTCCTCAGCGTAACGCCGGCCTCGGCCGCGAGCGTCACGGCCGAGGTCTACCCCGAAAGGCAGGACCTCGTGTTCGTACTCCTGGGCGACGCCAGCGCGATTCGCGAACTGGCCGCAAACTACGGCGCGGTCACCGAGCACCCGATTTCGGCGCCGACGTTTCGCGTGCCCGCCGATCCTTCGAACTAGCGCCCGAAGAACAATCGGCCCGCGATACCGTAGCGCGTGACGTCGTCACTGAAACCGATGTTGGCCCCCACGGCGAACTGCTCGGTCAGGAAATACCAGGCGCGGCCCGTGACGCCGAAATCGTCGTCGCCCACGTCCACGTAGTTGACGAAACCGGCCAGCTCGACGCGCGGCGTGATCATGTTGCGCATGCCGACGGAGATGCCGAAGCCGTCGTCGTCCGCCGACAGGGCGCCGGCGCTTGCCTCGGCCCGAATGTAGGCGAGGTTCAGGACGAAATCGCTGGTAGGCGACAGACTGCCGTGGAATCCGCCGCCGATCGCGTATTCGTCGAGGTCGACGTTGAAATCGAACTCCGCATTGCCGTAGCTCGCGAACGCCTGCCAGGATTCACCGAGTTCGAGCGAACCCCCGAGCGTGTAGGCGTCGCCATCGACGCTCGTATTGAAGACGTCGAAGTCGACGCGCTGGTAGCCGATTTCGACGAAACTGTACTCCGGCCGCTCCGCGAGCGCAGGCGGGGAGAGTGCGACGACCGCGGTCGCGGCAACGAGTCGTGAGATGTGTCGTGCCATGAGAAGTACCTTTGTTGTGTGCCCAATCGATTGCGATGTGAAACGTTCGACCGGCCGGGGCCGGCAAGGTGCCAAGCATGCACGGCACGGATGTACCGCAGATGAACGGCTACTTGCCGATGCAGAACTCGCCGAAGATCTTGCCGAGCAGCTCATCCGACGACACTTCCCCCGTGATGCGGCCGAGCGCTAGCTGGGCGAGTCTGAGTTCCTCGGCCAGCAGCTCGCCGGCGTGCTCGGCCGCGAGCGCCGCGCGGCCGTCCTCGAAGTGAGCCGCCGCGTCGTTGAGCGCGTCGACGTGCCGCTGCCGTGCCGTGAAGGCGCCCACGCCCAGGTTGCGATAACCCGCGAGCCTTCGAATTCGTTCACGCAGCGCATCGAGTCCGTCGCCGGTCCTGGCCGATACGCTGACGACGTTTAGCGCGTGCTTGCCGGCCTCCGGAGGCTCGGCCGCATCGATCTTGTTCCAGACGACGAGCGTCGGGATGCCCTCGGGCAGCTCGCCCTCGATCGACCGATCCGGGTTCGTCGTATCCCTGACCCAAAGCGCCGCGTCGGCGCGTTCTAGCGCCTCGCGGGCCCGGCGTATGCCCTCGCGCTCGACGACGTCCGGATTGTCGCGCAAGCCGGCCGTATCCACGAGTTCGACCGATAGACCGTCGATATCGATCGTCTCGCGAAGAATATCCCGCGTCGTACCCGCGATCTCGGTGACGATCGCCGTATCTTCGCCGCTCAGCCGGTTCATGAGACTCGACTTGCCCGCGTTGGGCTGGCCGACCAGCACGACCTGGTAGCCGTCGCGCAGCACGCGGCCCACCCGGGCCTTGCCTAGCAGCTTGTCGAAAGCCGCCCTGCAGCGTTCGAGCCGCTCGCTGAGCGCGTCGTCGGACAGGAAGTCGATCTCCTCCTCGGGGAAATCTATCGCGGCCTCGACGTAAACACGCAGTTCGGTCAGCTCGCGGACCAGCGCCTCGATGGCCGTGGAGAACTCGCCCGACAGCGACCGCAGCGCGGCCCTCGCGGCCTGGCCGGTTCCCGCTTCGATCAGATCGGCGATCGCCTCGGCCTGCACGAGGTCGAGCTTGTCGTTCAGGAACGCGCGCTCGGAGAACTCGCCGGGTTCGGCGCGCCGTGCGCCCAGCGCCACGGCGGCCTCGACGAGCAGCGCCATGACCTGCGGCCCGCCGTGGCCCTGCAATTCAAGTACGTGCTCGCCCGTGAAAGAGTTCGGCGACTGGAAGTACAGGGCGATGCCCGTGTCGACGGGCTGCCCGGTGTCGTCGCCGAACTTCGCCAGCGTGGCCCTCCTCGGCGTGGGCAACTTGCCCAACATCTTTTCCGCGATCGCGGGCACTTCGTCCCCCGACAGGCGCACGACGCCGATGCCGCCCGTGCCGGGCGGCGTCGCGGCTGCAACAATTGTGTCGGTTGACCGGGTCATACTCCCCATATTTCCACAGGCAGAACCCAGATGCAGACTCAAAAAACAGAATTCGCAAACGACCAGGGCGAGACGCTCTCCGGACTTCTCGACATGCCGGGCAGCACGCCGCGCGGCTATGCGCTGTTCGCACACTGCTTTACCTGTTCGAAGAATCTCAAGGCCGCGACGTCGATTAGCCGATCGCTGGCCGCCGAGGGATTTGCCGTGCTGCGTTTCGATTTCACGGGGCTCGGGCAGAGCGAGGGCGAGTTCGCAACCACGAGTTTCTCCTCCAACGTCGCCGACCTGCTCGCCGCCGTACGTTATCTCGACGATCGGCACGAAGCCCCGGTGCTGCTCGTCGGCCACTCGCTGGGCGGCACGGCCGTGTTGCAGGCGGCACCGTCGATACCGTCGGCGGCCGCGGTCGTGACGATCGGCTCGCCGGCCGAACCCGCGCATGTCCGCCATCTCTTCGACGACGCCGGGGAAACGTTGGAGTCCGAGGGCCATGCCGAGGTCCTTCTCGGCGGGCGGCCATTCACGATCAGGAAGTCGTTCGTCGACGATCTCGAACGGCACGATCTGCCGGCCACGATCGGCAGCCTGCGCAAGGCGCTGCTCATCATGCACGCGCCGCTGGACGAGGTTGTCGAGATCGACAACGCCACGGCGCTGTACACCGGAGCCAAGCACCCGAAGAGCTTCGTGAGTCTCGACGATGCCGATCACCTGCTGTCCAACGAACAGGACGCCGAGTACGCGGGCCGGGTGATCGCGGCATGGGCCGAGCGCTACCTGCCCGAGCCGGGCGGGCCGGACATGGACGCACTGAACGCCGAGGCCGGGGAAGTCGTGGCGCGTACATACATTGACGGCTTCAGGACCGAAGTTCGCACGCCCAGCCATGCACTCGTCGCCGACGAGCCGGCCGGCGTCGGCGGCACCAACGCGGGACCGTCGCCCTACGATCTGCTGTCGGCGGCGCTAGCGGCCTGCACGACGATGACCTTGAAGATGTACGCGAGCTTCAAGAAGCTGCCGCTCGAATCGGCTACCGTGCGCGTAAGCCACGGGAAGATCCACGCCGAGGACTGCGCCGACTGCGAGACGGCTGACGGCAAGATCGACGAGTTCCGTCGCGTGCTCGAACTCGATGGCGAACTGACCGAAGAACAGCGGGCGAGGTTGCTCGAGATCGCCGACCGCTGTCCCGTGCATCGAACGATACATGGGGAAGTCAAGGTCAGGACGGAGCTCGCTGACGAAGCCGGAGCGTAGCAGATGCCCTGCGGTGCGGACGGTTACGCTTAGCTACTCGGCGTTGTCGTCGGCGTCTGTCTTTTTCTTGCCCTTCTTCTTTCGCTGTTTGCGCTCGGTCGCCTCCTGGTGCACGACCTTGTTGATGTGCCATTGCTGCGCAATCGACAGCAAGGTGTTCGTGACCCAGTAGAGCACCAGGCCGGCCGGAAAAAAGGCGAAGAATCCCGTGAACATGATCGGCATGATCTGCATGACCTTGGCCTGCACGGGATCGGCCGGTGCCGGGTTGAGCTTCTGCTGCACGAGCATCGCGGCGCCCATGATGAGCGGCAGGATGAAGTACGGGTCACGCACCGACAGATCGGTAATCCAGAGCATGAACGGCGCCTGGCGCATCTCGACGGACTCGACGAGTACCCAGTAGAACGCGAGGAAAAACGGCATCTGAATCAGGATCGGCAGGCAACCCGCGGCCGGATTCACTTTTTCGCGCTTGTACAGGTCCATCATCGCCTGCGACAGCGCCTGGCGGTCGTCCTTGTAGCGGTCCTGCAGCGCCTTCATGCGCGGCTGAAGTTCGCGCATCTTGGCCATCGAGCGGCCGCTCGACTGACTGAGCCGGTAGAACGCGAGCTTGATTAAGATCGTCACGCCGATGATCGCCAAGCCCCAGTTGCTCACAAAGCCGTAGATGAACGACAGCAGCCAGAACATCGGGTTCGACAGGATCGTGAGCCAGCCGTAGTCGACGCTGAGCTTGAGCTTGTCGTGTACCTCCTCGAGCTGCTGCTGCAGCTTGGGGCCGACGAACAACATGCGCTCGAACACGGCTTCCTGGCCGGGCGGGATCGAGCGCTTGGCCTCGATGACGCTGGCCGTCGATCGGCCGCCCGCGTACCGGACCTGGATGATGTTGGTGGCGTCGCCCACCGGGACAATGGCGGACAGGAAGTGGTGCTGCAGCGCCGCGTACCAGCCGTCGGTCGTCGTGACGCTGAACGGGCCGTCCTCGAGATCGCCCAGCCCGAGCTTGCTCGCCTTTTCACCGTCGTAGACCTGGGGTCCATCGAAGGAATACGAATCGACGTTGAACATCGAGCGCTCGGGCTCGTTCATTCGCCGCACGGCCTGCGTAACCTGGTCGCCGACCCAGGCCGAGTCGGTGTTGTTTCTTAGCGTCTGTTCGAGCCGGATGTCGTAGCGGCCGCGCGTGAACAGGTATGCCTTGCGGACCTCGACGCCGGACGGATCGGTCCAGGTCAGCGGGACGGTCAGCGTGTCGCCGCTGCCCAGCGTGAAGTCGGTACCGGAGACCGAATAGACGGCGTTGGCGTCGGGTGCAGCCTTGCCGCCGTCGGCACGCAGCCAGGAGCGAATCAGGCTCAGATCGGGCGGGCTTACGCTCAAAAGCTCGACAACCTCTTCCGGGTTGTCCTTCTCGACGGGGTAGTCGAGTACCCTGGCGCCCTCCAGGACGCCGCCTCGCGGGTTGATCGTGATGTCGAGGACGTCGGTCCTGACGCGTATCAGCGGCAGGTCCGCGACGGCCCCTGCCGTGTCGGTTTCGGGCGCTTCCCCGCCGCCGATGGCGGGCAGGCCGTCGCCGCTGGCGCCAATCTCGGGAAGGTCGCTGACGGCATCGCCCAGCACCGGTACGGCCGGCTCGCCGGTTGGCTCGCCGGTTTCGGTGGCGGGAGCCTGAGGTGCCGGACCGTATTCCTGCTGCCAGGTCTGCCAGGTCAGGTACGCGAGGATGAAGAACGCGCCCCATACGATCAGTCGCTGGTTATCCATCGTGCTTTGCTCGGGTCATTGCTTGCTTCGAGTCCTTGTCGCTTCGCTGGCAGCGCCGCCAGTGGCCAGCGAGACTTGCAAACAGTGTGGCATTGTCCGCGTGTGCGGCGGCTGGCTGATTGATAACGACGATGTCGAGACCGTCGAGCGAATGCTGGCACCGGCGGAACGATTCGCGAACGATTCGCTTGATGCGGTTACGGCCGGTCGCTCGTTTGCAGTACTTCTTGGAGATCGCGAGGCCGAGCCTCGCGGGGCCGACCGGACGGGGTCGGCAGAGTACAGTGAAGCATTTGTCCCTGCTGCGCCGGGCTTGTCTGAAGACCCGTCCATACGAAGCAGCGTCCTTGAGTCGACTGGCGGTGGGGAACCGGTACCGTTGTTCTGATCCCAAATCGCTGGGCGGGTTCGCGGAAAACTCGTGGAGTGACGGTTACGGCGTCAGCTTGGCGCGGCCCTTGGCGCGGCGGCGCTTCAGGATCAGGCGGCCGGCTTTCGTCGCCATGCGAGCACGAAATCCGTGCGCGCGGGCGCGCTTGATTTTGCTGGGCTGGAAAGTGCGTTTCATCGGCCTTCGTCCTGGTTGTTTGTCACGCAGCCGCCGCCATGGGCGTCGCGGTGTAAATTCTGCTGTCGAGCGGGCGTTTCGGGCCTGTCCCGACGAAAGGGCGGCAAGAGTACGCGGGCCTTTTGACAGTGTCAATAGACGCCCGCGGGCGCGGTTCAATGGCTTGGGCGAACCGTCTGGCGAGGCATGATAAACCGGGGTAGACTGCCGGGTCTTCCGACGGCCGCTTGCGTCGCCGGATACGTATTTCTTGGGGACCCCCGTTGCCGGCCGAAACGACCTTGTGGAATCGCTGTATTCGCAACCTCGAGGCGGAGCTGCCGGAGCAACAGTTCAATACGTGGATTCGTCCGTTGCAGGCCGTCGAGGACGACGGCCAGCTCCGCTTGCTGGCACCCAACCGCTTTGTCGTCGACTGGCTCAATGAGCACTACGTGGCACGCATCCTGGAAATCGTGGCCGGCAGCGGTACCGATGCCGAAGTCATCGTGGAGGTCGGATCGAGGGAAGCGGTGAGTACCGAGAAGACGACGCCCGCGGCTGCGGTCAGCGCAATGCACGCCCGCGAATCCCGCCCGCCGCCGCCCCCCGTGGCATCGCGGCTCAGCCCGGGATTTACCTTCGAGACCTTCGTGGAGGGCAAGAGCAACCAGCTCGCCAGAGCCGCCGCCAGCCAGGTCGGCGAGAACCCCGGCAAGTCCTACAATCCGCTGTTCATCTACGGCGGCGTGGGGCTCGGCAAGACCCACCTGATGCACGCCGTGGGCAACGCTATCTTGCAGGCCAGGCCCGATGCCCGGGTTGCCTACGTGCACTCGGAGCGGTTCGTCGGCGACATGGTCAAGGGCCTGCAGCACAACAAGATCTCGGAGTTCAAGCGTTCCTACCGGTCGCTCAATGCCTTGCTGATCGACGATATTCAGTTCTTCGCCGGCAAGGAACGCTCCCAGGAGGAGTTTTTCCACACTTTCAATGCCTTGCTGGAGGGGCAGCGACAGATCGTACTGACCTGCGACCGCTACCCGAAGGAGGTGAACGGGCTCGAAGAGCGTCTCAAATCGCGCTTCGGCTGGGGGCTCACGGTCGCTATCGAACCGCCGGAACTCGAGACGTCGGTCGCGATCCTCATGAGCAAGGCCGATGCCGAGAATGTCGAACTGCCCGAGGAGGTCGCATTCTTCATCGCCAAGCGAATTCGTTCCAATGTGCGCGAGCTCGAAGGCGCGCTCAGGCGGGTCATCGCCAATTCGCGTTTTACGGCACGGCCGATCAATCTCGAGTTTGCGAAGGAAGCCCTCCGGGACCTGCTGGCGCTGCAGGATCGCCTGGTGTCGATCGAGAACATCCAGAAAACGGTCGCCGACTATTACAAGATCAGGGTAGCGGACCTGCTGTCCAAGAAACGCAGCCGCTCGATCGCCCGGCCGCGGCAGATCGGTATGGCACTGGCGAAGGAGTTGACCAATCACAGCCTGCCCGAGATCGGGGATGCGTTCGGCGGCCGCGACCACACGACCGTGCTGCACGGTTGCCGGCGCATCGAGTCCTTGAGGGAAACCGAGAAACGCGTCGACGACGATTATTTAACTCTGTTGAGAACTCTGACAGGATGATGTGGATAAGCGGTGAACAACACCGAGACCGAATTTTATCCACAGGCTGTGCACAGCGATTCGACCGGCTTTGCGAGCGTTTAGTAGCCAGGTTTTTGTTTTTAAGCTGTTGTTTTTAATAGTAATAGTTTAATTATTCACAGCCGGGGGCTGTCCCAATAACAACAACAACTATCTAAATCCAATATTTACTAACAGGTGGAACGTATGAAACTGAGCGCTGCGCGTGATGTGCTCTTGAAGCCTCTGCAGGCCGTTATCGGCGTGGTCGAACGTCGCCAGACAATGCCGATTCTGTCGAACGTATTGCTCGTGGCGAAGAATGGGGAACTCGCGATAACGGCGACGGATCTGGAAGTCGAGCTCGTGGCCGGGGCCGACGTCGACGTCGAAACCGGCGGCGAGATCACGGTCTCCGGCCGGAAACTCCTGGATATCGTGAAAGCGCTGCCGGATAGTGCGGACATATCGATTGCGCTCGGTGGTGAGAAGCTCGACGTACGCTCCGGCCGCAGCCGGTTTTCGCTTGCTACGCTGCCGGCGGCCGAGTTCCCGACCGTCGAGGACATTAAGGCTGAGCAGACGGTATCGGTGGACCGCGGCGTGTTGGCGCGGCTGATCGAGAAGACGCATTTCTCGATGGCACAGCAGGACGTCCGTTACTACCTGAACGGCATGCTGCTCGAAACCGGCGGTGAGTTTCTGCGTGCCGTGGCGACGGACGGGCATCGGCTGGCGCTCTGCCAGGCAGCCGTGGACATGGGTGAGCTGTCGCAGCAGCAGGTGATCGTGCCGCGCAAGGGCGTGCTCGAGCTTCAGCGTTTGCTCGGCGGGGACGGCGACGTCGACATCCAGCTCGGCTCGAATCACGTTCGCATCCAGTTAGACGGAATTCGCTTCACTTCGAAGCTGATCGATGGTCGTTTCCCGGAGTACGAGCGTGTGATACCGGCTGAATCGAGCAACGAACTCAGCGCTGACAAGGAAATCCTGCGCGCTGCGTTGCAGCGCACGGCCATTCTGTCGAACGAAAAATATCGGGGGATTCGGCTGATCATCCGCGACAGCGGTGTCGTGCTTCAGGCGCATAACCCGGAGCAGGAGAAGGCGGAGGAGGAAGTCGAAGTCGAGTACAGCGGTGACGACATCGAAATCGGCTTCAATGTCAACTACTTGCTCGATGCCATGGGTGCCGTTGACTCCGACACCGTCACGCTTTCGGTCGTCGACAGCAACTCCAGCTGCCTGATTCGGGAGCCGGGCAACGACGACAACAAGTTCGTCGTCATGCCAATGCGGCTATAGGCCTTACGGCGGCGGAGTGCCGATAAAGCGGTTCAAAGCGGATCGGTTTCGCTGCCTCAAGTCGCTATCGCTGGAGTTCGATCCGGCCGTCAACCTCGTGGTTGGCCCGAATGCGTCGGGCAAGACCAGCCTGCTCGAGGCGATCGCCTATCTGGGCCGCGGCCGCTCGTTCCGCGGCTCGCCGCCGTCGAGCCTGATTCTACACGGCGAGAAGGAGTTCGTACTGTTCGGAACGGTGTTGGCTCGCGGGCGAGAGCGCAGTATCGGGGTACGTAATAGCAGGGCGGGTCTCGAGGCGAAGATTGACGGTGCTGCCGACGTCGGCGCGGCGGACCTGGCCGAGGCGCTGCCGCTGCAGGTTATTGATCCCGAAGTGCACGAGCTCGTTGCGGGCGGACCCGAGCAGCGGCGCCGGTTTCTCGACGGGGTCGCGTTCCACGTGGAACATCGGTTCCTGGACGCGTGGCGGCGATACCGTCGGATACTCAAACAGCGAAATGCGTTGCTGCGATCGGGGGAGACTGGCGCGGATGTCTGGACCGGACAGCTCGTCGAGGCGGGTGCTGAAGTCGATGCAGCCCGCCGTCGGGTCCTCGAAGTCTGTCAGCCGGCCCTCGAGGAACGGGCTTCGGGTCTCCTTGATGGTGACGTGCGTTTCGAGTACCGGCCGGGGTGGTCCCAGGAGCTATCGTTCGAGCAGGCGCTGAATCAGTCGACGGAGCGGGATGTCGCCGCGGGAAGTACACAGGTGGGACCACACCGGGCAGACCTGAAGCTCATCTACGACGAACGGCAGGCAAGGCGACTCGTATCCCGCGGACAGCAGAAGCTATTAGCCTGTTCGATGGTGCTGGCGGCGACGGAAGTCGTGCAGACCGCGCTCGAGGAGCCGCTGCTGCTGCTGCTGGACGATCCGGCAGCCGAGCTCGATACCGACTCGCTCGCGAGGCTCATCAATCACGTGGCGGGTCTTGGGTGCCAGGTTATCGCGACGTCGCTCAGATCGGATGCTCCCGTCTTCCCGGCCGAGCCGCGCAGGTTCCACGTGGAACACGGCGACATTCAGGTCGCCAGTTGAGCAAGCAAACACGGCCCCCTTTGATTCCCTCCCGGGCGCCCGATTTTGGTAGAATAGGCCGGTTATCGCCCGAGTAATCTGCATGACCGACGAACAAGACTATACTTCCAGTAATATCAAGGTCTTAAAGGGCCTCGAAGCCGTGCGCAAACGGCCGGGAATGTACATCGGCGACACCGATGACGGCACCGGTCTGCACCACATGGTTTTCGAGGTCGTCGACAACTCGATCGACGAGGCCCTGGCCGGCTACTGCGACTCGATCAGCGTGACTATCCACGCTGACGAATCGGTCACGATCTCGGACGATGGTCGCGGCATCCCGGTCGACATGCACCCCGAGGAGGGCCGCTCGGCCGCCGAAGTCATCATGACCGTGCTGCACGCAGGCGGCAAATTCGACGACAACTCCTACAAGGTCTCCGGGGGGCTGCACGGCGTGGGCGTCTCGGTCGTCAACGCGCTCTCCGAGCAGCTCGTACTTACGATTCACCGCGAAGGCAAGATCCATCACCAGGAGTACGCACACGGCGAGCCGTTGGCGCCGCTCGAGGTCACGGGCGACACCGACCGCACCGGAACGACGATCCGCTTCAAGCCGAGCGGCAATACGTTCACGAACATCGAATTCCATTACGACGTCCTCGCACGCCGACTGCGCGAGCTGTCGTTCCTGAACTCGGGCGTCCGCATTCATCTCGTCGACGAGCGCGAGGAACGCGAGGATGTCTTCGAGTACGAGGGCGGCATCCGGGCGTTCGTCGAGCACCTGAATCGCAACAAGACGCCGATCCACCAGTCGATTTTTCACTTCTCGGCCATGCAGGATGACGTCGGCGTCGAGGCCGCGCTGCAGTGGAACGACGGCTACCAGGAAAATATGTTCTGCTACACGAACAACATCCCGCAGCGTGACGGCGGCACGCACCTGGCCGGCTTCCGCACCGCGTTGACGCGCACGCTGAACAGCTACATCGAAAAAGAAATGTCCGGACGCAAGGACAAGTTCACGCCGAGCGGCGACGACGCCCGCGAGGGTCTGACCGCGGTGCTGTCCGTGAAGGTGCCGGACCCGAAATTCTCGTCCCAGACCAAGGACAAGTTGGTTTCATCTGAAATTAAAGGCATCGTCGAGCACGCGATGGCGGGCAGGCTCGAGGAGTACCTGCTCGAGCACCCGGCGGAGGCCAAGGCCATCGTGTCGAAGATCATCGACGCCGCGCGTGCCCGCGAGGCGGCCCGCAAGGCCCGTGAGATGACCCGCCGCAAAGGTGCGCTCGATGTCGCCGGCCTGCCGGGCAAGCTCGCGGATTGCCAGGAAAAAGACCCGGCGCTGTCCGAAATTTTCCTGGTCGAGGGCGACTCGGCCGGCGGCTCCGCCAAGCAGGGGCGCGATCGCCGCACGCAGGCGATCCTGCCGCTCAAAGGCAAGATCCTGAACGTTGAGAAAGCACGCTTCGACAAAATGCTGTCGTCGGCCGAGGTCGGCACGCTGATCACGGCGCTCGGCACGGGCATCGGCCGGGAAGACTTCGACCCGGACAAGCTGCGTTACCACCGGATCATCATCATGACCGACGCCGACGTCGACGGCTCCCACATCCGCACGCTGCTGTTGACCTTCTTCTACCGGCAGATGCCGGAGCTCATCGAGCGCGGCCATGTCTACATCGCGCAGCCGCCGCTGTACAAAATCAAGCGCGGCAAGCAGGAGGTGTACGTCAAGGACGACGCCGAGCTCAACAGCACGCTCTTGAACTCGGCGCTCGAGGACGCCGCCGTGCACGTTTCGGAGCAGGCGCCGCCGCTTGCCGGAACGAGTCTCGAGGCGCTCGCCAAGGAACACATCGCCGTCGAGGGCATCGTGGCCCGGCTCGCGAATCGCTATGACGAAAACTTCCTGAACGTCCTGCCCGGCCTGCCCAAGGTAGACAGGGCGCTGGCCGACGATCCGAAGGCATTCGCCGACTGGACCGAAAAGCTGTCGCGGGCGCTGCCCAAGTCGAGCGGCGGCCGGCCGCAGAACGGCGGCGATGCCGACTACACGGCTGTTCTCGAGCAGGGCAACGCCGACGGCGAGGGGACGCGCATCGGGCTGACCCGCGTGCAGCACGGTATCGGCGCGACACGCTACGTGCCTCGCGAGTTTTTCGAGACCAACGAATACCGGCTCATCATGGACCTGGCCGAGAAGCTCGACGGCTTGCTGGACGACGACGCTGTCGTGCGCCGCGGCGGTCGCGAGCAGGCGATCGCGGAATTCGGCGAAGCCGTCAGCTGGCTCATGGCCGAAGCACGCCGCGGCCAGTCGGTCCAGCGCTACAAGGGCCTCGGCGAGATGAACCCCGACCAGCTGTGGGAGACGACGGTCAACCCGGAGACGCGGCGCCTCATGCAGGTCAAGATCGAGGACGCCGTCAAGGCCGACGAGATCTTCACGACGCTCATGGGCGACCAGGTCGAACCGCGCCGGGACTTCATCGAGAAAAACGCGCTCACCGTGGCCAACCTGGACGTTTGATGCGCTCGAGCCGAACGTTCGTACATTCGGTCTTCCTGTTTGCTCTACCGATCGCCGTCGCGGCCTTCGGCTGGTCGCCCGCGACCGCGGCGGGGCTGGTCCTGCTCATGCTGCTGTGGCGCTGGCTGCTGTCGCTATTGTCTATCGCAAAGCCCGAAAGCCGCCCCGAGCTCGAACTCGACTCGATTTCGATCAGCCATTTCGTCGAGAAGGTGCGCTGGAACCTCGACCTGACCGGTCTCGGCTACGCCGAGAACGTCTCCGGCGGCACGCTGGGCGCCTACTTCACGGGCCGGACCGTGCCCAGGCTGCGCTTCAGTACCGGCATTGTGCGCTCCGAGATCGGTAACTCGGCCGAAATCCTGAGATACCTCTGGGGTCGCTACGGCGCCGAGCTCGGTGAGCGCGCGAAACACCTCGAACCGACGCCGGAACGCCTGGAATTCGAGGCGCGCATCGACCGCTACGGCGCCTGGCTGCAGGTCTGGTGCTACAACCATGTGCTGCCCGACCGCGAACTGACCCTGCATGCCTGGGGAGGCGACAGCCCGGGCACGCCGGCCTGGCAGCGAATCGCGCTCAAGCTTCTGTACCCGCTGCAAGCCGCGCTGATCCGCCGGTCGTTCCGCATTACACCGAACAACGTCGTCAAAGTGACCGAGCGCGTCGAGACGATCCTCGAGCACGTCGACACGCAGCTTGCGGACGGTCGCAAATCAATCCTGGGCGGCGACGAGCCGAATTACACTGACTACGCGTTCGCCGCAATGTCGGGCATCTGGATGCAGGTCGAGCAATACGGCGGCGGAATGGCGGACCACGTGCGAATCGAACGCGAGCGCATGCCCGAAGGCATGCGTGCCGACGTCGACAGGTGGTCGGAGGACTACCCGCGGGTCGTCGCATGGGTCAATGACCTCTACGCACGGCGGCCACGTGCCGGGCACGGGAAAGGTGGATGATCGGCGCTCGAGTGTCGGCGATCGACGAAACCCCGGACGATCCGGGGTGTCAAAGCACAGTCCAGGACGACACCTGGCGGGAGACAACATGAACAGAGGACGTGCGTCGTGCGCACTGGCGGTACTCGCCGCGTTCACGGCCTGCTCGGTAACTCCGCCCGAGCAGGAGATCGAGGCGGTTCGGGATTACGTAGCTGCGGCCGAGCTCGAGCCGGTGAACCGGATTCCGACGGATCGCAAGGCGGGCGGATACACCATGCTCAATGACTACTTCGTCATCATGCCCTCGCGGCGCAAGCACTACCTGGTCGAATTCACGCGCCGCTGCCGAGAGCTCGGGCAGGACCTCAACCCGTATGGGCCCGGCAGCATTCGGCCGGACATGGTCGACGTGCGCAGAGACAGCAGCACTCTGCGTGCCCGTTTCGACACGATCCGCGGTTGCCAGATCGGGGCCTTCTACGAGCTCACCGACGAGCAGCGCAAAGAACTCGAGAACCTGGGCGATGCACCGGGCGATGAGATTTTTCTTCCCGATGAGGAAGAGTAAACACACGACAGGGGGAAGCACGTGAAACTCAGAATCACCGCCATCATCGCAACGATGGCGCTCGCGGCCTGCGGACAGCAGGACCCGGCGGGCACGACGACGGCTGAGTCGGCCAAACCGCTCAAATCCGGCCTCGAGCTCGCCAGCATGGACAAGAGCGTCGATCCCGGCGATGACTTTTTTACCTACATGAACGGCGCGTGGGTCGAGAAGACCGAGATCCCGGCCGACCGCTCGACCTATGGCGGCTTCGGGATTCTGCGCGACGAGGCGCAGGAAGACGTCAAGGCGATCATCGAGAAATCCGCCAGCGGCGACTACCCGGCCGGCAGCGACGAACAGATGGTCGGCGACCTGTATCGCTCCTATCTCGACATCGACACCCGCAACACCCGGGGCATCGACCCGCTGGAGCCGGAACTGGAGCGTATCGCGGCCATCGCGTCCCACGACGAGCTCGCCGTCTATTTCGCGCAGGCCGTCAAGCGCGGCATCGACGTGCCGTTCGTGCTGGGCCAGTACGCGGATCTCAAGAATCCCGAGTACTACATGATGTACACGTGGCAGGCCGGCCTCGGGCTGCCGGATCGCGAGTACTACTTCAACGACGACGAGAAGTCCGTGGAAACGCGGGACAAGTACCTTGCACACGTCGAGGCCATGTTCGAGCTCGCGGGCCACGACGATCCCGAAGGCGCGGCAAAGACCGTCATGGCGCTCGAGACCCGGATGGCCGAGGCGCACATGCCGAAGGAAGAAACGCGCGACCTCGCCGCCAATTACGCCAAGTTCGCGCTCGATGACCTGGACGACGTCATGCCGAACTTCAACTGGCAGGGCTACATCGGCGAAGCGGGCCTGGGCGACCTCGATGGCCTCGTCGTCATGATGCAGGACCATATGCAGACGCTCGACAGCATCATCGTCGAGACGGATCTCGACACGTGGAGGACCTACCTCAACTGGACCGCGCTGAACTCGATGGCGTCGCGCCTGAGCGAAGACTTCGACAGGCAGGACTTCGAGTTCTACGGCAAGGTCCTGACCGGCGCCGAGGAACAGCGGCCCATGTGGCGGCGTGCCGTCAACACGGTCAACAGCACGATCGGCGAGCTCGTCGGCAAGGTCTATGTCAAGGAACACTTCCCGCCCGAGGCCAAGGAGCGCATGGACGAGCTCGTGCAGAACCTCATCCTGGCTTACGAGAAGAGCATCAAGGAGCTCGACTGGATGGGTGAGGAAACCAAGGCCGAGGCGCTCGACAAGCTGTCCAAATTCACGCCCAAGATCGGCTACCCGGACGAATGGCGTGAATACGATTTCGAGATCGCCGTCGACGACCTGTACGGCAATCTCGAACGCGCGACGATGGCCGAGTACGCGCGCCAGCTCGATCGCCAGGGCGGCCCGGTCGATCGCAGCGAGTGGGGCATGACGCCGCAAACGGTCAACGCTTACTACAGCCCGGCGCTCAACGAAATCGTGTTCCCGGCCGCCATCCTGCAGCCGCCGTTCTTCAACATGGAGGCGGACGACGCCGTCAACTACGGCGCCATCGGTGCGGTCATCGGCCACGAGATCGGCCACGGCTTCGACGACACGGGCTCGACCTTTGACGGCGACGGTTCGCTGCGCAACTGGTGGACCGACAAGGATCGCGAGGAATTCGAGAAGCGCACGTCGAACCTGATCGCCCAGTACGATGCCTACGCGCCGTTCGACGACCTGAACGTCAACGGTGAATTCACGCTCGGCGAGAACATCGGCGACCTGGGCGGCATCACGATCGGCCTGCTGGCCTACCAGATGTCGTTGGATGGCGAAGAACCGCCCGTCATCGACGGCTTCACGGGCATTCAGCGCGTGTTCCTGGGCTTCGCCCAGGTCTGGCGCAACAAGTACCGCGACGAGGCCTTGAGGACGCAGATCAACACCGATCCGCACTCGCCGTCGATGTACCGCGCCAACGGCAGCGTGCGCAACGTGCCGGAATGGTACGAGGCCTTCGACGTGACCGAAGAGGACGACCTGTATCTGCCGCCGGAAGACAGGGTGAAGATCTGGTAGCGCATATCAGGCAAAAGAAGAAGGGCGCCCGCGTGGCGCCCTTTTTGTTCTCGACCGAATCGAGCGGCCGCTACACTCGGGGTGGTTCGGCCCCATAAAATCGGACCAGTTGATTCAGCCTCCAAGCGACCGGTGCTGGCGATTGCGGAAGCACGCGTTACCGCGGAAACGTGTTCGGGATTTACTCTAAGGGTCGTATCTCGTGTTATTCCGGAGCCATCGGTTCCAACCGGCGGCTCCCAACCCATCGGTCTTCAATGCCTGCCCCTGTAGGTCCAGACCGTGCGCCCCGACGCGTGCCGAGCCTGCCCAGGAACATGATCGTGCAGACCACGGTGCGGCCCACTCCGTCGAGTTCTCCGGAAATGCCCCGGCTTAAACCCACGGTGCCGAACGCCGATGTCACCTCAAAGGCCGCATTGAGAATTTCGACATCGTGCGTCGAGACGATGAAGCACGGTTTGAGCGTCCGACCGCGTGGTACGGTTTAATGGCGAACGCGACGTTGAGAGTTGGGGTATCCATTGAACGGAGGAGAGCCATGCTGAATGAATCGTCGTCATCGCCGTCCGCGTTGCGCTTTGTTGCCGCGGTAATCCTGGGTTCGATCGCCATGCTAGTTGCAGGCGGTGTGCTGTACGGGCTGCTCTTTGCTGACCTGTTTCGCGAAGGCGCGATCGCCACGCCGGGCATCATGCGCGAGTTCCCGCAGATTCCGTGGATCGTTGCCGGTCAACTCGGTTTCGCGATGCTCCTAACGCTTGTCATTCACTGGCGCGGCGCGACGTCATGGGCAGCGGGTGCGGTGACCGGCGTCATCGTCGGATTCTTGATGGCGGTCGGCTACGATTTCGCGCAGTTCGGCACGACAACGCTGTGGACATTGACCGCGACGCTTGCGGATCCGTTCATCTCTGCCGCGCTGGTGGCTGTCGGTGGCGCTGTCGTTGGGCTAGTGCTCGGTGGGCACCGACCGGTCGATCGTCAGGATTAGGGACTGCGTGCGAACATATCGCCGAAAAAATCGCCCTCGTTCCACGTGGGCCTCTCGTCGGCGTTGCCGACCTCGACGCCGACGCGCGCGTTGGCGCGTGCGAACCGCCGCGCCGAATCCCAGTGCACGGGGCGCGACAGGTCGTCCGACGGCCGGTGGTAGTGGTTCTGCAGGTGATCGTCGAACAGCTCGCTGCCGTCGACGTCGGGATCGAGCGAGCCGAAGCCGGGCATCAGGAAAAACGCCGGGATGCCCTTGCGAACGAACGAGTACTGGTCGCTGCGTATGAACAGCGTCTCCTCGGGGAACGGGTCGGGTGACAGCGTGAAACCCTCGGCGACCGCGGCTTTGTCGACGACGGCTTCGAGCGAGGAATGCTCGGAGCCGAATGCGACCAGGTCCGCGACCGGCGACAGGAACAGCGGCATGTCGAGATTGACGTTCGCGACCATCGAACCGGACGGCACGGTCGGGTAATTGGCGAAGTAGTCGCTGCCGAGCAGCCCCCGCTCCTCGGCGGTTAGCGCGATGAACAGCACCGAGCGGCGCGGCGGGTTCGCGGCGATCGCACGCGCGGTCTCGATCATCAGCGCTACGCCCATGGCGTTGTCGTAGGCGCCGTTGTAGATGTCGTCGCCGTTCTCCTCGACGCCGATTCCGACGTGATCGAGGTGCGCCGTGTACACGACATACTCGTCTTTGAGCTCCGGGTCCGTGCCAACGACCAGGCCGATGACGTTGGGACTCGTGATGCTCTCACGCAGGCTGCGCCGCTCAATCGCCATCTCGAAGCCGAGCGGCGTCGATGCAGGGCGCGAATCGTCGATGGCGTCGAGCGCCTCCTCGAACGAGATCGGCGTGCCGGCCATGAGCTCGGTCGCAGCCTTGGGGCTCAGCGTGATGGCGCCCTCGATCTCGGGGAAATAGTCGTTCGCCTGGCCGGTCAGGTTGACCCAGGCCATGCCGGGCTTGGTGCCGGTCTGCTTCTTGAAGCGTTCCCAGGGCATACGGCGCTGCATGCGCCGCGACCAGAGCGTGATGATGCCGATCGCGCCGCGATTCACGGCTTCCTGCACCTTGGTCCGGCCGGACGCGTAGAAGGCCCGCTCGTTGTGGTCGAAGGTCGCCGGTGCGCCACCGAACATGGCAATGATCTTGCCGTCGACGTCGACGCCCTCGTAGTCGGAGTAGCCGAGCTCCGGCTCGTGCACGCCGAATCCGACGTATACGACTTCGGCCTGAACGCTGTTCTCCTCACGCACCTTGTCGGCGGACATGCCGTAGTCTTCGCGGTAGACGAGCTCCTCCTCGATCCCGTCCAGGTGCGCGACGGCGTGCATCGAGCCCTCCTCGAGGCTGAAGGCCACGAGCGGCACGGCCTGGTACCAGCCGCCCTCCTCGCCGCCGGGTTCGAGCCCGATGGCCTCATATTGCTCCGCAACGTACTGAGCTGCCGTGTCGTAGCCGGGTTCGCCCGTCAATCGGCCTTCGAGCGCATCGTCTGCGAGGTAGCGATAGTGCTTCTCGATGCCTGCCACCGTGATCAGGTCAAAGGCTTCGCCCGGACTCGCGGACGCAGGCGATTCGCCGCTTCTGTCGCAGGCGGATACGAAGACGACGGCGCCGAGCAAGGCGACGAGCACTCTGGTCATACTGGATCCTTTTCGGGTTCGGGAGCCGGTGTGTGTTTTTCCTGGTACACGCGGCTGATCTCGAGCATCTTGCCTTCGACCCATTCCTGTACGAGGAGGTTCGTTTCCTTCGGCGACTGGGTCGTCGGGTCGATCGGCGGTCCGATGACGAAGCGAACCGTACCCGGCCGCTTGGTGAAGGACAGGCGCGTCCAGATATCGCCGGCGTTGTGCGCAACAGGCACGACCGGCACGGCGGCTTCGCGTGCCAGCGCCGCGCCGCTGATGCCGTATTTGCGGGTTTCCCCGGGCGGCATGCGCGTGCCCTCGGGGAAGATCGTCACCCAGGTGCCTTCCCTGAGCTTGTTCGTGCCCTGCTCGATAACCTGTTTGACGGCCGAGCCGCCGGCTTTGCGATCGATCGCGATGGGCTTGAGTGCGAGCCCGATAGCCCAGCCGAAAATCGGCGCGTACAGGATCTCGCGCTTCAATACCCAGGTGGTCTGCGGGAAGTACGTCACCTGCCACAGCGTTTCGAGCGTCGAGGTGTGCTTGATCATGATGACGCTCGGCGTGTCGGGAAGGTTCTCCTCGCCGTCGATGACGGTCTTGATGCCGCAGAAAAAATCGGCGCCCCACACGGCCAGCCGGCACCAGTTCAGGCATATGAACCAGTGAAACCGATACGGTGCCCAGAACGTCACGAGCACCACGGTCGCGGCGACGATGATCGACGAGAATCCGAACACGTTGTAGAGCAGGGATCTCAAGAACAGCATGCCGGCCGTTACCCTCCCGTCTTCGCGATTACGTGGTCGGCTGCAGCGGCAAGATTATCAAACACGTCCACCCCGGCCAGCGGCCCGTCGAGTTCGTTTTCGGTCTTGCGGCCCTTGCCCGTGCGGACGAGGATCGGCCAGGCGCCGACGGCCGCCGCCGCTTCGAGGTCCCGCCGCGAGTCGCCGATCGCCGGCACGCCGGCGAGCGTTATGCCGTAGTGCAAAGCCAGCTGCTCGAACAGGCCGGATTTCGGCTTGCGGCAGTCGCAGCCGTCATCCGGGGCGTGCGGGCAGAATACGATCCGGTCGATGCGGCCGCCCGCGGCCTCTGCGAGCGAGCGAAGCATTGCATGCATCGCCTCGAGTTCGTCAAGGCCAAACAGGCCGCGGCCGATCCCCGACTGGTTGGTCGCTACCGCGACCGTGAAGCCCGCAGCGCTCAGGCGACCGATTGCGTCGATACTGCCCGGCAGGGGACGCCACTCGTCGCTCGACTTGACGAACGCATCGGAGTCCTCGTTGATCACGCCGTCGCGGTCGAGCACTACGAGGCGGATCGGCATCTTCAGTCGATAACGAGGCGCGAAATGTCGGCAATGTCGAGGAAGAGGCTTCGAACGTCGCGCAGCAGCGCGAGACGGTTGTTGCGAAGCGGCTTCTCGTCGACCATGACCATGACGTCGTCGAAGAACGAGTCCACGGGCGATCTGAGTTGCGCCAGCGCTTCGAGCGCCGGACGATACTGACGCGATGCAATCATCGGTTCCACGGTCGCGCGCGCGTCTGCCAGCGCTTTGAACAGGGCTTTCTCCGCGTCCTCGGAGAGACGTTTTTCTACCACCGTGGTGTCGGCAGCAATGGCGGTCTTCTTGAGTAGGTTCTCGATGCGCTTGTTGGCCGCGGCGAGGCTCTCGGCCGCATCGAGGCTCGTGAACGCCTGCACGGCGCTAAGCCGCTCACCGAAGTCGACGAGCGACCGCGGAGCGCTTTCGAGCACGGCGTCGAAGGTCTCGGTGGCGAGCGTCGAATCCCGATCGAGGAAATAGCGCCGGAGCCGCTCATTGATGAACGTCGTGACTTCGCTCGCAACCTCGGCGGCGTTGAGCTTGCCGGGCGGCTGCGCCTCGGCGGCAAGCTCGACGAGCGCGTGGAGATCGACGTCGAGACCGCACTCGACGAGGATCCGGGCTACGCCCACGGCCGCCCGGCGCAGGCCGAACGGGTCGCGGTTGCCCGACGGTTTCTTGCCTAACCTGAATGCGCCGGCCAGCGTATCGAGACGATCGGCGACGGCGAGAATCCGGCCTTCCGGGCTCCTCGGCAGGGCATCGCCGGCAAACCGCGGCTGGTAGTGCTCGCCGATTGCCTGCGCCACCGCCTCGGGTTCGCCGTCAGCCGTCGCGTAATAGCGGCCCATCGTGCCCTGCAGGTCCGGGAACTCGCCGACCATGCCCGTGACGAGGTCGCACTTCGATAAGAGCGCCGCGCGTTCGACGGCGGCGCTGTCCACGTCGAGCATCCCGGCCATCTCGACGCCGATCGTACTGGCACGCTGGGCCTTGTCGAAGATACTGCCCAGGCCGCGCTGGTAGACGACGTCTCTCAAAGCCTCTTCGCGGCTCGCGAGCGTCAGCCGGCGGTCGTTTTCCCAGAAGAACGCGGCGTCCGCGAGCCGCGGCCGGATGACGCGCTCGTTGCCGTCGCGAACCTTGTCAGGGTCCTTGCTGTCGAGATTCGCCACGGTCACGAAGCACGGCAGGAGTGCGCCATCCTTGCCCGCCACGGGAAAATAGCGCTGATGTCCGGTCAGCGTCGATACGACGACCTCCCGCGGCAGCTCGAGGTACTCCTCGTCGAAGCGGCCGAGCAGCGGCACGGGCCATTCGACCAGGGCCGTTACCTCGTCATACAGCGATTCGCCGTCGACGATCGTGCCGCCGGTTTCGGCCGCGACTTTCGCGACGCCCGTTTCGACCAGCTGGCGACGCTTGTCGAAATCGACGACGACGTAGCCTTCGGATTCGAGGGCGTCCACGTAGGCGCCCGGCGTCGAGATGGCTACGGGGCCGTCGGCGTGGAAGCGATGGCCGCGCGATGTATTGCCCGAGCTCAAGCCGAGTAACTCGGCCTCGACGACCGATTCGCCGTGCAGCATGACGATCCAGTGAACCGGCCGCACGAACTCGGTATCGCCGCTGCCCCAGCGCATGCGTCGCGGAATCGGCAGGCCGTCGAGCGCGCGCGTCACGAGCTCGCCCAGAAGGCCGGACGCAGGCTGGCCTTTTTCGGTCGACTCGTGGGACAGCCATTCGCCCTTGCCGGTCCTGTCACGGCCGAGCTCGTCGATGCTGACGCCGCACTTGTTCGCGAAGGCCGTCGCGGCAGGCGTCGGCTTGCCGTCCTCGTCGAAGGCTACGCTGAGCGGCGGACCCTTCTGCGCGACTGTCCGGTCCGGCTGGGCCATGGCCAGCGACTCGACCCGTATGGCCAGGCGCCGCGGACTGGCGAAGGTGTGCACGGCGCCGTGCTCCAGGCGCGCTTCGGCGAGCGCGGACTCGAGGTTCGCGCCGAACGCGTCCATGAGCGAACGCAACGCTTTCGGCGGCAGCTCCTCGGTGCCGATCTCGACCAGGAAATCTGCCGCGCTCATTCGCCCGCCGCCCTTGCCGCGTGCACCGATTCGACCATAGGGAAGCCGAGCGCCTCGCGGCTTGCGTAGTACGCCTCGGCGATCGAACGCGCCATCGTGCGTACCCGCAATATGAAGCGCTGCCGCTCGCTGACCGAGACGGCCTGGCGGGCATCGAGCAGATTGAACAGGTGCGAGGCCTCGAGCATGCGCTCGTAAGCCGGCAGCGCGAGGCCCGCCTCGATCAGCCGCTCGCAGTCCTGCTCGCGCTGGTCGAAGGCGTTGAACAGCATGTCGATGTCCGCCTCGCGAAAGTTGTAGGTCGACTGCTCGACCTCGTTCTGATGGTACACGTCGCGGTAGGTGATCCGCCCCAGCGGCCCGTCGGCCCAAACGATGTCGAAGATGCTTTCGACGTTCTGCAGGTACATCGCGAGGCGCTCGAGGCCGTAGGTGATCTCGCCCGTCACGGGCCGGCATTCGAGCCCGCCGACCTGCTGGAAGTAGGTGAACTGCGTGACCTCCATGCCGTTCAGCCAGACTTCCCAGCCGATGCCCCAGGCGCCGAGCGTCGGCGACTCCCAGTTGTCTTCCACGAAGCGAATGTCGTGCACCTCGGTGTCGATGCCGATCGCGCGCAGCGAGTCGAGATACATCGCCTGGATATCGTCGGGCGACGGCTTGATGGCGACCTGGTACTGGTAGTAGTGCTGCAGGCGAAACGGGTTGTCGCCGTAGCGGCCGTCCGTCGGCCGCCGGCAGGGCTGCACGTACGCCGCGCTCCAGGGTTCCGGCCCGACGGCGCGCAGGAACGTCGCGGGATGGAACGTCCCCGCACCCATCTCCTTGTCGTAAGGCTGCGAAATCACGCAGCCCTGAGCTGCCCAGAACTGCTGCAGCGTGAGAATCAGGTCCTGAAACGTCCGGCTCGGTTCCGCGCTGGATGTACTCATTAAACGAGGGGTCCGGGTGAAGCGAAGCGGCGAAGTATAACCAGTTTCTCGGCCGAAACATGCACCGCGCCGACGCCGGCCCCGCGCTGCACCAACTTGGTGCAGAGCCGTGGCGGAAGGCACCGAATTAGTGCATACTGCGGGGCATCAGCCTACCTTTCACCAACAAAATCATACGCTTGTCATTTGCACCGAATTGGCACAAAACCTGCACGTGGCAGTAAACCTGTGGCTACGGTAGACGTGGCCCGGAACTTTGAATGCTCACCGGAGGAAATCTCATGAAGCCCGCAGAGGTACTTGCCCTCATCAACGACAATGACGCGAAGTTTGTCGACTTTCGATTCACCGACACCAAAGGCAAGGAACAGCACGTAACGGTACCCGCGCACACTGTCGACGAGGACCTGTTCGAAGAAGGCAAGATGTTCGACGGCTCGTCGATCTCCGGTTGGAAGGGCATAAACGAGTCGGACATGATCCTGATGCCGGATCCCGCGACGAGTGTCCTCGATATCTTCACCGAGGAGCCGACCGTAAACATCCGCTGCACGGTCGTCGAGCCGGCCACGATGCAGGGCTACGACCGCTGCCCGCGTTCGCTGGCCGAGCGCGCCGAGGCCTACCTCAAGTCCACGGGCATCGCCGACACGGCCTATTTCGGTCCCGAGAACGAGTTCTTCGTATTCGACAGCGTCGCCTGGGACGACAACATGCAGGGCGCGTTCTACAAGATCGATTCCGATGAGGGTGCCTGGAATACGAACCGTTCCATCGAGGACGGCAATACGGGCCACCGCCCGACCGTCAAGGGCGGCTATTTCCCGGTACCGCCGGTCGACTCGCTGCACGACATCCGCTCGGCGATGTGCCTGGCGCTCGAAGACATGGGTATGAAGACCGAGGTGCATCACCACGAAGTGGCCACGGCCGGCCAGTGCGAGATCGGCGTCGCGTTCAACACGCTCGTCAACAAGGCGGACGAGGTTCAGATGCTGAAGTACGTCGTGCACAACGTCGCGCACGCGTTCGGCAAGACGGCGACGTTCATGCCGAAACCGCTGGTCAACGACAACGGTAACGGCATGCACGTTCACCAGTCGCTCGCGAAGGACGGCACCAACCTGTTCTCGGGTGACGGCTACGGCGGCCTGTCGGACACGGCGCTGTACTACATCGGCGGCGTCGTCAAGCACGCCAAGGCGATCAACGCATTCACGAACCCGGCCACCAACAGCTACAAGCGACTCGTGCCGGGCTTCGAGGCGCCGACGATACTCGCCTACTCCGCCCGCAACCGTTCGGCATCGATTCGTATTCCGTACGTCGCGAACCCGAAAGCACGGCGTATCGAAGTACGCTTCCCCGACTCGATGGCGAACCCGTACCTCGCCTTCTCGGCGCTGATGATGGCGGGCCTCGACGGCATCCAGAACAAGATCCACCCGGGTGACGCCATGGACAAGGACCTGTACGACCTGCCGCCCGAGGAAGAGAAGACGCTGGATCTCGTGGCGTTCTCGCTCGAAGAGGCGCTCAATGCGCTCGACACGGACCGCGAGTTCCTGAAGGCCGGTGACGTGTTCTCGGACGACCTGATCGACGCCTACATCGACCTCAAGATGGAGAATGTCACGCGGCTGCGCATGACGACCCACCCGGTCGAGTTCGACATGTACTACAGCCTGTAACTCCCCCCGCCGAGAGCCGGTCGGGCGGTCATAACGCCGGCCGGCTCGCTGGCTCCATGGGTTGCGTATTGCTATGCTGAAATCATGGACAAACGACTGCTTCTGCTGCTGTTCGGACTCTGCGCCGGGTCTGCGGTCTTCGCCCAGGCATACCGCTGGGTGGACGCCGACGGCGTGGTCCATTACTCGGACCGGCCGGAGCCCGGAGCGCAGGAAATCGAGCTTCCCGAGGCAAACGTCACGTCCGTTCGACGGATTGATCGGCCCGCAGCCGTCGATCCCGGCGGCGACGCCGCTGTTGAGGCGTTCGAATACGAAACCCTCGAGGTCACGTCACCTGCGGCCGAAGAGACATTATGGAATATCGAGGGCGTCCTGAGCGTCACTCTGACGACGCGACCGGCGCTTCGGCCGGGGGACCAGGTGCGCGTCTATTTCGACGGCCAGTCGAGGCTCGTGAACGGCCTGAGTTTCCAGGTGAACAACGTCTACCGGGGTGTGCACAACATCCAGGCCGAGATCGTGGACCCGGGTGGAGCGCTACTGATTCGCAGCCAGCCGAACCGCTTTTACGTGCAGCAAACCTCGATCCTGAACCAGACGCAACGAACGCGGTAAGCGTCGCCGGCCCTAGCCATCGCGGCGCGAACAGCCACGACGAGCCGGACCTGCTGGATCGCCTGACGCGGCGTATTGTCGACAACCTGAGCGCTGCCGTCGTCGTGCTCGATGAGGCGCTCCTGATCGTCGCGCTCAACGTCGCGGCCGAGAACCTCCTCGGGATAAGCGAGCAGCGCGCGCGCGGCGAATCGCTGCAACGGCTGGTCGGCGACGATCCGGCGCTCGCCGACATCCTGTATCGCGTGCTCGAGTCGGGCGCACACTATGCGGTCGAACTCAGGCTGCCGCCGACCGAGGTCGATGAGGCCGAACGTATCGTCGACTGCCGCGTGTCGCCGTTCGACGGTGACGAAGCCGAGCTGCTGGTCGAAATGACCGATATCACCCGGCGTGCGCAGATCAGCCGCGAGAACGCGCTGCTCATTCAACATGGCGCGGGCCGCCGCATGATTCGCCAGCTCGCGCACGAGATCAAGAATCCGCTGGGCGGCATCCGCGGCGCGGCGCAGCTCCTCGAGCGACAGCTCCTGGACGACGAGCTGCGCGAGTACACCGACGTCGTGATCAGCGAGACCGACCGGCTTGCGGGCCTCGTCGATCGGCTGCTCGGGCCGGGTGGACCACCGAACAAACAGCCGCACAATGTGCACGAGCTCATCGAATACGTGGTTCGGCTCGTACTGGCCGAGGACGAGCGGTCCCTGCACATTCATCGCGACTACGACCCCGGTCTGCCGCTGATCGCGCTGGACCGGGACCAGATGGTCCAGGCGCTGCTCAACATCGTTCGCAACGCCGCGATCGCGCTCGACGGCCACGGCACGATCGTGCTGCGCACGCGCGCGGTCACAAACTTCACGATCGGCGACGTCCGCCACCGGGTCATTGCGAGCATCGAGATTGAGGACGACGGCCCGGGCATACCGCCCGATCTCAGGGACTCGATCTTCTACCCGCTGGTCACGAGCCGCGACAGCGGCACGGGCCTCGGCCTGCCCGCGGCGCAGGAACTCATCAGTCGGCACGGCGGACTGATCGAGTTCGACAGCCGACCCGGGCGGACCGTATTCCTGGTTCGCCTGCCGCTCAACGAAGAGGACGGGGTTCGCCATGGCTGACGAGACGCTCGAAGTCTGGGTCGTTGACGACGACCAGTCGGTGCGCTGGGTGCTGGAAAAAGCGCTCAGATCCGACGGTATGAACACGCGGAGCTTCGAGCGTGCCGAACCGCTATTGGCGGCCATCGAGGACGGCGAGCCCGACGTGCTCGTCACCGACGTCAGGATGCCCGGCATGAGCGGTTTGCAGCTTCTCGAGCGGCTCAAGCGCCGGTTCAGCGAGCTGCCCATCATCGTCATGACGGCGCATTCCGATCTCGACAACGCCGTGGCCGCGTATCGCGGCGGCGCGTTCGAGTACCTGCCCAAACCGTTCGACATCGACGAGGCGCTGGAACTCGTCAACAAGGCCGCCCGCAGCGACGGTGATCAGGACCTTGCCGCGACCGCCCGCCGGCACCGCGCGATCCCGTCGCTGATTGGCGAGGCGCCGGCGATGCAGGAGGTGTTTCGCTCGATCGGACGGCTCGCGGGCTCGAGCATGAACGTTCTGATCACGGGCGAGTCCGGCACGGGCAAGGAACTCGTCGCGCGGGCCCTCCACGAGCACAGCCCGAGAAAGGACCGGCCATTCGTTGCGCTGAACACGTCCGCGATCGCGGCCGAACTGCTCGAGTCGGAACTGTTCGGCCACGAAAAAGGCGCGTTCACGGGCGCCGACGCCCGCCGCATCGGCCGATTCGAGCAGGCCGACGGCGGTACGCTGTTCCTGGACGAGATCGGCGACATGTCGCTCGCGCTGCAGACGCGGCTCTTGCGCGTCCTCGCGGAAAGCGAGTTCTATCGCGTTGGCGGCCAGACCTCGATCAAGGTCGACGTGCGGGTCATCGCGGCCACCAACCAGGACCTCGTTCGCGAAGTCGCCGAGAAGCGCTTCCGCGAAGACCTGTTCCACCGCCTGAACGTCATTCACATCAACACGCCTCCCTTGAGGCATCGGCGCGAAGACATACCGCTGCTGCTCAATCACTACTTCAGCGAGGCCGCAAAAGAGCTCGGCACGAACGTCAAGGTGGTCGACAGCGACGCGATGGAACTCCTGTCGAGCTACGACTGGCCGGGCAACGTCCGCCAGGTCGTCAACGCCGCGCGGCGGCTCACGGTAACGGCCCCGGGCAGCGTGATAACGACCGAGGACATTCCCTTGGACCTCGGCGGCTCCGCCGACCCTCAGCGGGCGAGCAACGACTGGACGACCGGTCTTGCGGCCTGGGCGAAAAAACGGCTCGCGGGCGGCACGACACCGCTGCTCGACGAAGCCCTGCCCGAGTTCGAGAGAACGCTGATTCGCGAGGCCCTCAATCGAACCCGCGGCCATCGTCAGGAGGCCGCGAAACTGCTGGGCTGGGGGCGCAATACACTGGCGAGGAAGATGAAGTCCCTGGAGCTCGACTGACGAAAGCGTTGCCGGTGCCGGCGGGGCCTTTTCGTTTCGAAGGCAGTAGAATCACAGGCAGATTCTCACCGAGCTAGCGATGACCATCCCCATTCTGCTTGCCGCGCTCGCCCTCGTCGCGGTCAGCTGCCTCGTTTCGCTGATGATCCTGTTCATGGGCGGCGGACAGTCCGGTCCGGACAGCGGCGGTCTCGTCGTGCTGCAGCTCACGGCGATTCCCGTGTCTGTCGGCATCGCCGCTTACGTAGTGCTGCTGTTTACGACGGCCTACGGCCGGGCCGACGGTCTCAGGCGGCTCTGGGCCGCGATGCCGCAGTGGCTCCTGTTCGGCTACGTACTCATCAACTCGCTGACGCTCGCCGGGGAACTCGCGAACTTCGTGATCTACCGCGCCATGGGTGAGCCCATCCCGTACCTCGAGCACGTGCCGTTCGTGGCGCTGCTCGCCACGACGACGGCGTTTCTCCTGCTGTACGCCCGCCAGCAGGCGAACAACGGACCGGCCCTGTCGGGCCGCTGGGCGCCGCCCGATCCGCCGGGCACGCGCGGCGAACCCTGGGAAGATGATCGCTGGTAGGACTGTGTCGCTCAGCCGAGCTGGCCGACGAGCTCCGCGACGTTCGAGAAGCCGTGCCGCTCGAGGTAAGCGGCAATGCCTGCATTGATCTTCGGGCAAACCAGCGGATCGTAAAACAGCGCCGTGCCGACGCCGACGGCGGTCGCGCCCGCGAGCAGGAATTCGATCGCATCCGCGGGCGTCACGATTCCGCCCTGGCCGATGATCGGCACGCCGTGCGGCTTTGCGACCTCGTAGACCTCGTGGACCTTCAGGAGCGCGATCGGTTTGATCGCGGGACCCGACAGTCCGCCCTGCCGGTTGCCGATCACGGGCGTTCGCGACTCGATGTCGATGGCCATGCCCGTTAGCGTGTTGATGACGGCAAAGCCGTCGCTGCCGGCCTCGATGCACAGCCGCGCGTTTTCCTGGATATCGGTCTGGTTCGGCGACAGCTTGGTGATGATCGGCTTGTCGGTCTGCGCGCGGCACGCGGCAACGACGCGCGCCGACATCTCCGGGTCATTACCGAACTGGATGCCGCCCTCCTTGACGTTCGGACAGGAGATGTTGATTTCGATCGCATCGATGGCCGAATCGTCGAAGCGCTTCGTGACCCGCTCGTATTCCTCGATCGTCGAGCCCGAGACGTTGGCGAGAAACCGGGTCTCGGAGAAATCGAGGCCGGGCAGGATGTCGTCGACGACGGAGTCGACGCCCGGGTTCTGCAGGCCGATCGCGTTGAGCATGCCCTCCGGCGTCTCACAGACTCGGTGCGGCGGGTTGCCGAGCCGGGCGTCGCCGGTCGTGCCCTTGAGGACGACGCCACCGACGTCAGCGTTCGAGAAGCCCTCGACCCGCGTGTACTCCTCGCCGAAGCCGACGCAGCCGGACAAGAGCACGATCGGTGAATTCATCGCGAGGCCGCAGAGGTCGGTTGCCAGCGGATTCGAGTTTTGTGCGCTCATCGGATGCGGCATTCTACAGGAATGTTTTCGGTCATCCTCTACGAACCCGAGATACCGCCGAACACCGGCAACATCATCCGGCTGTGCGCCAACACGGGCTCGTCGATCCACCTCGTAAAGCCGCTGGGTTTCGAGCTTTCCGACAAGCGCCTGCGCCGCGCAGGCCTCGACTACCACGAGTTCGCCGAGCTTGCCGTACACGAATCGCTGTCAGACTGCCTCGCGGCGCTCGATGAGCCGCGCGTGTTCGCGCTCAGTACCCGGGGCGGCACGCGCTACGATCGTCCGGTATACGCGCCGGGGGATGCGCTCCTGTTCGGCCCCGAAACCCGCGGCCTGCCGCAGGCCGTGCTCGATGCACAGCCGCCCGAGCGGCGGCTCAGGCTGCCCATGCAGCCCGGCGTGCGCAGCCTGAACCTGTCGAATGCCGCCGCCGTCGTCCTGTACGAGGCCTGGCGCCAGCGGGATTTCGCGAACGGCGGCTGACGGCGTTCAGACGTCGGTCACAGGCTCGATGTTGCTGTTCATCCGGAACAGGTTGCCCGGGTCGTACTTGCCCTTGACGCGGGTCAACCGTTCGTAAGCCGGGCCATAGTTGCCCGACACCGCGTCGCCCTCGTACTCGATGTTGTCGTAGTAACCACCCGTGAACGGTTGCAGTTTCGCGAACCACTCGCGGCCCGCCGCCATCATTTCGTGGTCCTCTTCCGGATCCTCCCAGAATGCGAGCACCATGATCATCGTCTCGACGTTGCGATGCGGGAACGCGGTCGCCGTTTCGTCGACGCGTTTGACGGCGCCGCCGGCCGTGTGCGTGAAGAACGCGAGACGCGGATCCGGCACGAAGCTTTCGAGCATCGTGTCGACGAGCTCGCCGGTGATCTCTTTCACCATGCCATTCTTGGCGTAGGAGCGAATACCGTGTGCGAGCGTCGAGTCCTCCTGGGTTTGCATGACCATGTAGTCCTGCACCTTGACGTCGTCCATCATCGGCTTGCCGAGTCCCTTAAGCGGCGCGAGCTCCTTCTCGCCAGCGACCGGGTCGCCGGCATACAGCACCTCCATGGCGACGACGCTCGCGCCATCCGGCATCGTCATCATGGCCGGTCCGACGTACAGATCGTCGGACAGCCCGTCGTACCATTCGCCGTAGAAACTCAGGACGTCGCGCGCCTGTTCGATCGGCCAGACGATCATGCCCGACAGTACGTTGCGATCGAAGGGATGCAGCTGGAACTCGAAGCGCGTGACGACGCCGAAGTTACCGCCGCCACCGCGAATCGCCCAGAACAGCGACGGCTCGTTGTTTTTGCTGACGTGGTGAACCTTGCCGTCGGCCGTGACGATCTCCGCCCCGAGCAGGTTGTCGATCGTAAGGCCATGTTTGCGGTTGAGGCGGCCGAAGCCGCCGCCGAGCGTATAGCCGCCGACGCCCGTGTGCGACACGACGCCCGCCGTCGTGACCAGCCCGTGCTCCAGCGACGCCGTATCGAGATTGTTGAGCAGCGCGCCGCCGCCGACATAGGCGCGACTGTCGTAGTCGTCGATCGTGACCTGGTTGAGCGCGGACAGATCGATCATGAGCCCGCCGTCGCATACCGATTTGCCCGGCCAGCTGTGGCCGCCGCCGCGCACCGATACGAGCAGTTGGTTGTCGCGCGCGAAGCTCACGGCCTCGCTGACGTCGCGTTCGTTCGACACCCGGGCGATCAGCGCCGGGTGCTTGTCGTGCATGCCGTTCCAGATCCGCCGCGCGCCGTCGTAGTCGGGGTGCCCGGACATCATGACGGGCCCCCGGATCGCCTCGCCCAGTTCGCGAATCGCGGCCCGCTCGAGTTCGATGGACTCGCCGTCCAGAGACACGGCCGGGATGCTCGTGTCGGCCTTTGCGGCGCTCGGCGCGCGCTCACGCTCGCCCTGCCCGCAGCCGGTCAAAGCCGGAAAACTCGCGGCGATCGATGCCGCCAGCGTCGTCCTGCAAAACTGTCGTCGGTCCATAGCTGCCTCCCCAAACTTTTGCACCAGTGACACGTACGGGTAAGGATAGATGACGGGTCATGAATCGCGAGGTGGGAACCCGCGCTCTGCCGGCGCTTTTTATTTATCCTTTTGATATTCCGTACTATTTTGCCCGGATCGCGCCACGGGCCGGGAATCCGGCCGCCGGGTTTGAATCCGCCGCCATCGGGCACGTCGCCGTGACATCTCGTATCTCGGTTTGCGCTGTGCAATGGCCTCGGCTATTGTCTTTTTACCGACGCGCCCGGTCGGCCAGCGCCGCTCCGGGGGTCGAGGTCGCAAAGAACGACGCAACAAGAACCACGCAAGAACTGAAGGATAAGGGACACCCCGACGCCGCACGGCCTGCGTGCGCGTCGAGGGACATTGCGCTCGATTCTCGCTGTTTCAATTCCGTCTCGCCGAGCCGCGAGCGCACAGTCTCCCGTCGACAGCCGAAAAGCATTCCTGAGGGGGAAACGCCAATGAAACGAGTGATCGTATTGGCAACCAGCGTCGCGATCGTCGCGATAGCAGGTTGTGCAGTTAATAACCAGTGGAGATCCGGTGCCGATGCCGGCGATGCGACAGCCCCGGCCACCGCAGCCCCGGCCAAGAGATTGACGCCGTCGATGACGGCGCCCGTGGAGGTCGTCAAGCGCATGCAACATGACCCGAACCGGCGGGTTCGCGTGTCGGGCGACCATGCACACTACCACGGCAGCGAGGCCAGTCCCGTCGCGATGAGCGATATGCCACGGCTCGTGACCGCCGCGGCCGCGTCGCGCGCGAGTGACGGCGTCGTTCGCGTATCCGGCGGACCCCGCATCGAATCGCCCTGGTCGGATGCCAAGGTGGATGCGGCAATGGCCGCCGCGGCGAGCGCCGCGCCGGCCAAGGGCATGCAGAAGATGCACCAGGGGCGCCGCGGCAAACGGGGGCCTAAGACGCTGACCAATTTCGACGCGATCGGCGCCGAGAACTGCTGCGTCGACCCCGTGCCGTTCGCGGCCACGGTTCCGCCCGACCCTGACATCGCCGTTGGCCCGGACCACGTGATCGTCGTCGTCAACGTGACGTTCGCGATCTACGACAAGCGCGGTAACGAGCTGCAGGCGCCGATCGCATTCAGCGATTTCTTCGGCGACGTCGACCCCGCCTGCGGCCCCGGCGGCCCGTTCGATCCGGACGTCGTCTACGACGAATCCACGGGACAGTTCGTCATCGGCATAGACGGAGACGGTACGGACTACTGTATCGCCGCCACGACGGACGGCGACCCGCTGGGTACCTGGAACCGCTACGCTTTTCCCACGGACGTCAACGGCGAGTTCTTCGACTTCCCGCACATGGGCGTTGGCGTCGACGCGATCTACGTCGGTTCGAACCAGTTTCTGCCCGTGTTCGACGACGATGGCAACTTCTTAGGCTTTGCCTTCGCGGGCGGCCGCGTATTCGCCGTCAACAAGGACGATCTGCTGTCGGGCGATCCGATCGCGGTCGTGCAGCGACTCATGCCGCGGTTCGACGGCACGCCGCAGCCGGCGCAGCTCCACGGCGCGAACACGGGTACCTTCCCGAAGAGTGGCCCGGCCTACATCATGACCGAGGTCTTCGACGGCATTAACCATTCGGTGTATGCGTGGAACGATCCGTTCGGCGCCGACGAGTTCGAGCGCCTGGGCGACGTGGACCTCGCCACGGCGTCGGGCGTACCGTGTGACAACTTCTCCTGTTTCCCGGTTGCGGTGTCCCAGGCCGGCTCCACCGTGACGCTGGCCGGCAACGACTGGCGCGGCCAGGAAACCGAGTTCCGCAACGGCAAGCTCTGGACCACGCAGACGATCTCCTGCGACCCCGGCACGGGTACCGTCAACTGCGTGCGCTGGGCGCAGATCGATCCCGGGAAAGTCACGCCGGACTCGAGCACCGACGGTGTGCTGAACGCGGGCGTGTTCACGGCCCAGGACGGCAACCATCGCTGGTTCCCGTCGCTGGCCGTCGATGCCTGCAACAACATGGCTATCGGCTACAGCAAGAGCGGCCCGTCGATTTTCCCGTCCGTGGCCGTCAACGGACGCAAGGCGAGGGATCGCAAGGGCAGGCTGCGCCGCGAGATCGACACCGTGTCGGGCACGGAGTCGTATCGTTCGTTTCAGGACCCGGCAGCGCCGAACCGCTGGGGTGACTATTCCGGCATGACCATCGATCCGGACGGTGAACGATTCTGGTACGTCGGTGAGTATGCCGGCGAGACTGCCAACGACTTCGCCAACTGGCGTACCTACGTCAGCGAGCACACATTCCGCTGCGAGGCCGACGACGATGACGATGACAGCGACAGCGACGATGACAGCGATAGTGACAGCGACGATTGACGGTCATCGCGCGTGACTGACGGCAATAGTCGAATCGCCGCACCCGGAGAACGGGCAGGCGCCGGCGCAACCGCCGGCGTTTCGCCTTTCGGAGTGGAAACGGTGGCGTGCCAAACGGTGGCGTGCCAAACGGTGGCGTGGCGCTCCTCGCGATAGTGCTCCTGCAGCTCGCCGGGGGCGGTCCGGATCCCGTGCCGTCCATGCTCCTGGAAGTCGATGGCAGGCAGTTCGGTGCGTTTGCGAACCTGGTACAGGGAAAACAAACGCCGCCGGTCGTTACGCTCCAGCAGGGGCGGCTCGATGCGGCGTTTCTGAAGCTCTGGTGGTCGGGCCTCACGGCCGAAGACCTCGCAACGGGCAAGCACGAACGGGATGCCGGCACGTGCAAGGGGCGTCGGGTCGACGTTCGCCAGCCGCTGGCGCTCGGCCGGCCCGGCCGGCAGCGAAGCTGGGCGCTTATGGACGCATGCCCGGTATCCTGGGAGATCGAAGGGCACGCGGACCAGGACGGAAGCCTGGTCGTGAAATCGCTCTCGCTCAGCGTGACGGGTGTTGCGGCCGAGATGTGACGGATGCTGGGCTAGTCCGATTCCGGTTTGAGCGCGCGTCCCATCAGCGCCCCGACCGCCTCGCGCGGCGACACGCCTTCGTAGAGAATCCGGTACACCTGCTGGCAGATCGGCATCTCGATGCCGAGCTTGTCGGCGACCTCGTGCACGGCCTCGGCGGCCATGACACCCTCGACGACCTGCCCGATCTCGGCCTGCGCCGTTTCCGCATCCGTGCCCGCCGCGAGCTTGAGACCCATCGTGCGGTTACGCGACAGGTTGTCGGTGCAGGTCAGAACGAGGTCGCCCATGCCGGCGAGGCCCATGAAGGTCTCCTTGCTGGCGCCGAGCGCTATCCCTAAGCGCGTCATCTCGACGAGACCGCGCGTGATCAGCGCGATGCGGGTGTTGGCGCCGAAGCCCAGGCCGTCGGACATGCCCGCGCCGATTGCGAGGACGTTCTTGACGGCGCCGCCGACCTCGACGCCGATCATGTCTGCCGACGTGTAGGCGCGGAAGCGTTCGCTCGAAATGGCTACGGCGAGCGCCGTCGCAAACCCGGGATTGTTGGCCGCGACCGTGAGCGCGGTCGGCAGGCCGTCGCCCACCTCCCTGGCGAAGGTCGGGCCGCTCAGGACCGCCATGTCGAGTTCGTCACCGAGCACGTCGGCCACGACCTCGTGCGGCAGCTTGCCCGTGTGCAGTTCGAAGCCCTTGGTCGCCCAGCAGATTCGTGCGCCGGCTTCCATGAACGGCTGCGCCGCGGTCAATGTCTCCCTGAGCCCGTGACTCGGCACCGAGACGAGGATCGTGCTGCTGTCCGAAAGCGCCTCCTCGAGCGAGGCGACGGGTTCCAGGTTGGCCGGGAAGTCGGCGCCGGGCAGGTAGCGTTCATTGACACGCGCTCTGCGCATCGCCTCGATCTGCGCGGCGTCGCGGCCCCAGAGGCGCACGTCGTGGCCGCTGCGAGCGAATTGCAGCGCCAGCGCCGTGCCCCAGGAACCGGCGCCGAGTACGCCAATCGGGTCGGCCGTTGTCTCCGCTTCGCTCAGCTGCCGGAGCCGTTTTCACCAGGCTGGCCCTGCTGGGCCTGGGCCTGGGCCTCGGCCGCTTCGCGGCCCTGCTGGTAGAGCGCGTCGAAGTTGATCGGCTGCAGCACGAACTCGGGAAAGCCACCCTTCAGTACGATCGAGGCGATCGCTTCGCGCGCATACGGATACAGCAGGTTGGGGCAGAAGCTGCCGGCCAGCTGACCGAACTCCTCCTGCGGATAGCCCTTGATTTCGAACAGGCCGGCCTGCTGAAGCTCGGCCAGGAACAGCGCCTTTTCGTTGCCGCTGTCCTTCGCCTCGACCGTCAGCGTCAGCACGATTTCGTGGAAGTCGTCACCGGCGGAGGTGTGCGTCGTGCGCAGGTTCAGGTTGGTCTTCGGCGACCACTCTTCCATCTTGAAGACTCCGGGCGACTGCGGCGACTCGAAAGAAAAGTCCTTGACGTAGATTTTGATGATGGAGAGACGCTTCTCGTCCCCGCTTGCTTGCTCTTCAGCCATTTCCTTAGTCCTGTTCTATTGCGTGCCGGGGTCGCCGGCGTGTCGTGCGAGCAGGGTATCGAGCTCGCCGCTTTCGTCGAGGGCGCACAGCTCGTCGAAACCGCCGACGTGTACGTCCCCAACAAAGACCTGCGGCACGGACGTCCGGTCCGTGCGCTCGCGCAGTTCATTCAACCCGTCCGGATCCCTGTTGATCAGGATGACGTCGAAATCGACGCGTTTCTTCTTGAGAAGCATCTGCGCGGCGCCACAGTAGGCGCACACGTCCGTGCTGTAAACCTTGACGGCGGCCATCGGCTACTTCCTGCGGCCGGTCTTCTTCGAAGTGACGATGGGCAGGCCTTCCTGGCTCCAGCCGTGCATGCCGCCCTTGAGGCTGTACACGCTCTCGAAGCCGGCCTCCCTGAGCTTGGCGAGAGCCTTGTTGGACGTGATTCCGGCGTCGCACACGGCGATGACCGGCTTGCCCTTGAGCTTGCCCAGTTTGTCGAGCCGTCCCTCGAGTTCGTCGAAGGGCACGTTGCGGGCGTTGACGATGTGCCCCCGGGCGAACGACTCGGCGCTGCGGAGGTCGATGACGGCCGCGTCATTGTTGATGAGCTGGACGGCGCTGCCGGCCACGACAGAGGTCACGTCGCCGGCCTTGCGGCGAAGCTCCGTGAAGATGACGACGAAAAAGCTCGTGAGCAAAGCGAGCACCAGCAACGTGTTGTTGCCGGCGAATTCCACAAATCTGTCCATTCGTGCCTGAGTCGACGTGGTGACCAGCTATGCGCGAGCGGCGCACCTTCATGCTGGCAAAACCCGCATTATACCAATACTCTGCGCCCATGAAGCGACGCATCGCAGCGAGATGGCCCGGGGCCGCACTGCTGGCGGGTCTGTGTCTCGCGACGGCGGCTGCCGACGAAGCCGAGCTCACCAAGGTAAAGGAGCAGGAGCTCGAGGAGGTGCGCGAACGCATCGGCGACCTCAAGGAGAGCATGGACCGGGCCGCCGCCGAGCGCGACCGTGTGACCGGCGAGCTGCAGGCCGCGGAGGTCGAGATATCCGGCAAGCGCCTGCGCCTCGCGGAACTCGAACGCGAACAGGCCTTCGTCGAACGCCGTCGCGGCGAACTCGAGACCGCGATCGAGAAGCGGCGCGCCGAGCTCGATTCCGAGACCGAAGAGCTCGGCAGACAGCTCCGGGCCGCCTACATGAGCGGCGGCCAGGAACGCATGAAGCTGTTCCTGAACCAGCAGGACCCGGCGACGCTCGGCCGCGTCATGACCTGGTACGGTTATCTGAACGCGTATCGCGGCGAGAACATCGAGACGGTGACCGCGCGGATTCGCGAACTCGCGGCGCTCGTCGCCGAACTCGCCGCCGAACAGGCCCGCCTCGAGGCGATCGCCGGCGAGCGCCTGGCCGAGCTGTCGGCCTTGAGCAGCGTGCAGGACGAGCGGCGGGCGCTGCTGGCCACGCTGCGCTCGAGGATCGACACCGAAGCCCGGGAAATCGAGCGCCTGGCGGCGGAGGAAAAGGATCTCGCGCGCCTGATCGCCGAACTCACGAGCATCCTTTCCGACTACCCGATCACCTCCGAAGCGCCGTTCGCGGAATACAAGGGCCGGCTGACCTGGCCCGTCGCGGGCACGCTGCTGCACGACTTCGGCCAGCCGCGAGTGGGTCAGAGTCTCAAGTGGAACGGCGTGGTGCTGGCCGCCCCGCGCGGCCGCGAAGTGCGGGCCGTCTATCATGGCCGGGTTGCGTTCGCCGACTGGCTGGCGGGCCTGGGGCTTCTGATCATCGTCGATCATGGCGACGGCTACCTGACTCTGTACGGTTACAACGAGACCCTGCTCAAGAACCCCGGCGACTGGGTGGCGCCCGGGGACGCCATCGCGACGGTCGGTGCCAGTGGTGGACAGGCACAGTCGGCGCTGTATTTCGAGGTTCGCAGCGGCCGGCGGCCGCTGGACCCGGGCGACTGGGTGACCCGCCGCCCCGGGTCCTGACGGATTAACCGGACAGAGCACTACGCCATAGGCGGTAGGCCGCGCCTGTGCTATGTTATTTTTCCGAATGTACAGGCGTTTGCGCCTGCGGCACGGAGAGGTGTATGTCGCTGAAGACCAGGGCCATCCTGGTTATCGTCGTAGGAACCGTGATGGGTTTGAGCCTGTCGCTGGGTGGCGGCCTGTTGGCGGCGAACCAGGCACCTCCCGAAGAAGACCTGGCCTGGGAGCAGGCGCGCCTGTTCGCCGAGGTCATGGAACGGGTCAAGCGTGATTATGTCGAGCCGCTCGACGACGCGACGCTGCTAGAAAGCGCCATTCGCGGCATGGTCGCCGACCTGGATGCGCACTCGCAGTATCTCGACGCCGAGGAATATCGCGACATCCGCATCAGCACGACGGGCAGCTATACCGGCATCGGCATCGAAGTCGGCGAAATCGACGGCACGGTCCGCGTCATCACGCCGATTGCGGGCTCACCCGCCGCGCGCTCGGGCATGCGCTCGGGCGACCAGATCATCGCCGTCGACGGCTACCCCATCGAAAACGGCAAGCTCGGGGAGACCATGGCTCGCCTGCGTGGCCGTCCCGGGTCGCGCGTCAGCGTCACGGTGCTGCGCGACGGCGACGCGATCCTGCACGATATGCGCCGGGAAATCGTGCGCGTGGCGAGCGTGCACCACGAACTGCTTTCGCCGGCCATCGGCTATGTCCGGCTGAATCAGTTCAGCGAGACGACGGCTCGCGAGGTCAGCCGTTCGATCGACCGGATGTCCGATGAGAATCGCGGCATGCTCGATGGCCTGATCCTCGACCTGCGCAATAATCCGGGCGGCGTGCTCGACGCCGCCGTCGACGTCTCGGACCTGTTTCTCGATTCCGGCGTCATCGTCACGGCGGACGGCCGGACCTCGGAAGCACGGTTTGCACGCTCGGCCCATCGCGGCGACGTCCTCGACGGCGCGCAGATGATCGTACTCGTCAATGCGGGCTCCGCGTCGGCATCGGAAATCGTCGCCGGTGCGCTGCAGGACCAGGGCCGGGCGCTCATCGTCGGCACGGGCACGTTTGGCAAGGGACTCGTGCAGACCGTAATGCCCTTGTCGAAAGGCCGTGCGATCAAGCTCACGACGTCACGCTACTACACGCCGTCCGGCGATTCGATCCACGAGACCGGCATCACGCCCGACATCTACGTCGACGATACGCCCGGCTTCCCCAACCTGAGCCTGACCGGCGCGCTCGATCGGGAAGCCGACCTGCAGCTCGGTGAGGCGCTCGACCGTATCGCCAGTCGCGGAGTGCTGCACAGCAACGCCAAATGACGCGCTTCGTTGCCGCGCTGGCCGTCGTCCTGGCGGCGTTGTCCCCGCCGCTCGCCGCCGAGCCCCGGCCGCAAATCGCCATCATCATCGACGATCTCGGATACGCGCTGCCGGCCGGTGAGCGGGTTGTCCGCCTGCCCGGACCCGTCGCCTGCGCGATCCTGCCCGGCACCCCGGCGGCGAGTCGCCTGGCCGACTCGGCGAACGCGCGCGGCAAGGAGGTCATCGTGCACCTGCCGATGCAGGCGGCGATCGACGACGAGGGCGCGGAGCCGTATTCGATGACGCTCGACATGACGCGGCGCGCGTTCTCGCAGGCCTTCGAGATGGCGCTGGCCTCGGTGCCCGGCGCCGTCGGGGTGAACAACCATCGTGGCAGCCTGCTGACGCGGCATCCCGGGCACATGCAGTGGCTCATGGAAGAGATACGGGCCGATGGCACGCTGTTCTTCGTCGACAGCTACACTACCCACTTGAGCGTGGCGCTGGCCATGGCCCGGGAGTCGGGCGTCGATGCGGTGCGGCGCGACGTATTTCTCGATTCGAGTAATACGCCCGATGCCGTCGCGAGCGCCTTCGAGCGCCTGAAAACGCTGGCCCGGCGCCACGGCTCGGCCGTCGCCATCGGCCATCCCTACGAACACACGCTCGCGCTGCTCGAGCGCGAGCTTCCGAGGCTCGCCGAACAGGGTTTCGATCTCGTGCCGATCAGCACGCTGGCGATGCGGCGCTGATAGTTCAGGGATACTATTGGCGTCCACGCCGTCAAAGGCTTCACCGTAGCCGCAACCACGACCCGAACTGAATGCGCCCAATCGCCGGATTTGCCTGTTTCCTGCTGCTCATGATGACGATGCCCGCGAGCGCTCAAACCGATGACCTCGAGGGCCTGTCGCCGCCGCCGGAAGCCGAACCCTGCGGAGACGAATTCGTGCCCGTCTGCGGCATGAACGGCCAGACCTACAGCAATGCCTGCGTCGCGGAAGCCTCGGGCGTCGACCTGTTCGTGCCGGGGGCCTGCCGCGCGGCCACGGAAGACAGCGGCTGCCCGGCCGACTTCGATCCCGTGTGCGGCATCGACGGCAACACCTACATCAACGAGTGTTTCGCCCAGGGCTCGGGCATCGAGATCGCGGGCCTCGGCGCGTGCACCCCGAACGGCTGTCCCAACGTCCGTGAGCCGGTCTGCGGCATGAACGGCCGGACCTTCGTCAACCGCTGCGAGGCGAACGTCCAGCGCGTCCCCGTGCAGCGCGCCAGCAGCTGCGACGTCGACAACTGTCCCAGGGTATTCGCTCCCGTCTGCGGGGACGACGGCGAGACCTACGACAACGCCTGCTTCGCCGACCGGGCCGGCGTCGAGACCTACACCCGGGGTATCTGCAACGCGCGCCCGTGTCCGAACCTGTTCGTGCCGGTGTGCGGTTCGGACGGCATGACCTACAGCAACGCCTGCCAGGCCGAGCGCCGCGGCATTCGCATCGACTACGCCGGCGTCTGCGAGGACCAGGGGCGCAACTGCCCGCGCGACTACTCGCCGGTCTGCGGGCTCGACGGCGTGACCTACGACAACGAGTGCCAGCTCGAGAACGCGGGCGTCATCAAGGCCTACGCCGGTGCCTGCTTAGGCGGCTGAAGCGATCAGGCGCCATCGTCCCTGACGACGTATACGAACGCCCGGACGGTCCGGCGATCGTCGAGCGTCACGTCGGCCTGCACGCGCCGGTATTCACTACCCTCGAAGTCGTCCAGACGCTGCCATTCTGCCGCCAGCGCGCCCGACGTGAAAACATAGCCCGGAACGGTCTCACCGCCGTCGTCGAGAACGAGGCCCGGATAGCCCATCGCGGCGCCCCAGCCCGCCTCGAGCAGGCGGCCACGAATGCCGGCACGCTGCCACTCCCCGGGCAGGTCGGCCAGAACATGCTCGTTACGGCCGCCGGGCAACAGAGAGCCGTAAACAAACAGTCGTTGTCTGGTCATAGCGACATGAATCGGACACTAGCCGGTCAGGTAGAACGTTATCGTCGTAACCACGCGCACGTCTTTCTCAATCGACGCCGTATTGCCGTAGTCGCTGCCCGCATCGCGAATCACGAAGTTGCCCTGCCGGGCGTCGCGGATGCCGCCGACCTCGACGCCGGCGTTCTGCGCGAATTCGTCCGCGGCCATGCGCGCGTTGCGCGTCGCTTCGCGAACCATGTCGGGCTTGATGTCGTTGAGCCCGTTGAACGTGTATTGTGGCGCCCGGTTCGAGATATCGATGCCCTCCGCGATGAGCTTGTTTAGCGCGGCCCGGGCCGGGGCTACGAGCGCAACGCGCGTCGTCTCGACGTCGATGCTGCCGTTTAGTACCCGGCGCGCCTCCACGAGCTGCTGGTCGGCGTCGCGATATTCGACGCGGTGGTAGTTCACGACGCCGGGACGAATCTCGCTATCGACAAGACCGCTGTCCTCTAGGGTCGCGACGATCGTTGCCAGTTCGGACTCGGATCGCGCATACAGTGTAGCCATGTCGCTCGCATCGGAGCCCGCGACCGTATAGTGGATCTGCCAGTTGGCGCGATCGGCGCTTACGCGGCGTTCCGCCAGGCCCTTGACCTCGGCCGTGTTGACACCGGTTTGGCCGTTGTACAAGGTCTGGCCCACAAAGTAGCCCGCCACGGCCAGACCCAATGCGATGCAGGCAATGGCGAGCGCGAGGCTGCGATCGGTGGAATGGCTCATGGGACTCCCTCTTCTCAAACGATTCGACGGTGCTCATGAAAGCAGGCGAATCTTCGGAAGCCGTGCCGAATTGTGCCGGTTTGGTGGCGTCGTTCCGCGTTTCGATATCGCCGACTCCGCGCTACGGGTAGCTGTAACTCGCTTGAATTCCGAGCGGCAGGCCGATCGCGTAGTAGATCAGCAGGAATACGGTCCAGGTGGCCAGGAACCACAGCGAATACGGCAGCATTATGGACGCAAGCGTGCCAATCCCCGTGCCCTTCACGTAGCGCTGGCAGTAGATCACGACGAGCGGGAAGTACGGCATCAGCGGCGTGATGATGTTCGTGCTCGAATCGCCGACGCGGTAGGCCGCCTGGGTCAGGTCCGGCGATATTCCCAGGGACATGAGCATCGGCACGAAGATCGGCGCCAGGAGCCCCCACTTGCCGCTCGCCGAGCCGACGAACAGGTTCACGAAGCCGGTGAGCAGGACGATGCCGACGATGAGCATCGACGGAAATTCCTTCAACGGCGTCAGCGCCTCCGCACCCTTGAGCGCGAGCAGCGTGCCGAGCCCCGACTGGCCGAACGCGATCACGAACTGTGCAATGAAGAACATGATGACCAGGTAGTAGGCCATGTCCTTCATGCTCTTGGTCATGCCCTCGATCATGCCCTTGACGCCGGTCATCGTGCCGGCGACTCGACCAAAGACGATGCCGGGGATGACGAACAGGAAGAAGATCAGCGACACGATCGACTGCATGATCGGCGCGCTGAATGAGGCAATACGTCCCTCTGCATCGCGCCACGGCGAGTCCACGGGCCACAGCGTGACCGCCAGGATCACGAGGCCGAGCAGCATCGATATCAGCGCCCAACGAAGGCCCTTGCTTTCGGCATCGGAGAGGTCGTGCAGCTCGGGCAGGTCCTCGGCATTGCCATCGATCTCGACGCCCTGGAGGCGCGGCTCGACGACCTTGTCGGTGATGTACCAGCCGAGGCCCGTGATCAGGACCGACGACGCCGTCGTGAAGAAGTAGTTGTTGAGCGTGTTGACCTGGATCGCCGGGTCGAGCAGCTTCGCGCCTTCGAGCGTCAGGCCCTGCAGCAGCGGGTCCAGCGACGACGGCACGAAGTTGGCCGAGAAGCCGCCTGACACGCCAGCGAACGCGGCTGCGATGCCGGCCAGCGGATGTCGCCCGGCCGCGTAGAAAATCACGCCACCCAGCGGAATCACGAGCACGTAGCCCGCATCGACCGCCGAGTGCGAGACGATGCCGACGAGGATAACGACGGGCGTCAGTAGTTTCGTGGACGTGACATTCAACAGGGCGCGAATGCCCGTGGTAATGAAGCCCGAATGTTCGGCAACGCCGATACCCAGCATCGCGACGAGCACGACGCCGACCGGGCCGAAAGTCATGAAACGGCTCACCATCGTCGCCATGAATTGCACGAAGTTGTCGCCCGAGAGCTGGTTTACGATGACGATGCGCTCGCCGGTCGCGGGATGGAATACCTCGAACGTGACGTAGGACAGCAGCCAGGAGAGTATCCAGACGATAGCCAGCAGCGCGATGAACAACACCGCCGGGTCGGGCAGCTTGTTGCCGACGCGCTCGACCGTTGCGAGAAAGCCCGTCGCGCCGCCCGTGGATTGTGTTTCGGTTTCAGCCATCGGATCCCCCCAGGAGTGTCGGTTTCGGCCGGCCTACTTGACGCCGTGCGTCATCCGGTTAATGACCTTCGAGAACAGCAGGAACAGGATGCCCGCCACGACGACGATAACCGCGACGACCGTGAACAGCTCTTCGGGCGGCCGGTTCTCGATACGTCCCGCGACGAGCCCCGCGACGAGATTGCCGAGCGCCGTGCCCATGAACCAGGTCCCCATCATCTGGCCGACGAGGCGATGCGGCGCGAGCTTGGTCACGCTCGACAGGCCGACCGGGCTCAATGCCAATTCGCCGACGGTATGGAAAAAGTAGGTTACGACGAGCCAGTTCATCGATACGCCGATCGCGGGATCCGCGGCGGCGCCCTCGGGGACGTACAGCGAACCCCAGGCGAGGACCAGGAAACCGACGCCGAGCATGATGAGCCCGAAGCCGAACTTTACCGGTATCGACGGGCTGCGCTCGGCGAGCTTGACCCAGATCATACCCATGACCGGCGCCAGCAGGATGATGAAGATCGCGTTGACCGACTGCAGCCAGCCGGTTGGCACTTCCCAGCCGAAGATCACGCGGTCGGAATAGTCGCGCGCGTACAGGTTCATCGACGAACCGGCCTGCTCGAAGCCCGACCAGAACATGGCGGCGCCGACGAATAGCAGGAAGATCACGAAGATTCGATGTCGTTCCGTCGTGTCGCGGCAGCTCACGGTGATGACGTAGCTGAAATAGAGCACGGCCACGACGACGACGATGAGGCCCGTCGACTGGGCAAAGCCTATGATCGTAAACGGCAGGATTCCGCCCTTGATCAGGCCGACGACCGCGGCGATTAACACGCCCGCGACGACGAGCGCGGCCCTGAACTGCTTCTTTGCGGACCTGAGCTGCCGAGGCTCGGCCTCCTCGCCCGTCAGCTCGCCGGCGCCCTTGAGGTTCGGCGTGCCGCGCATGTACTGGATCAGGCCGATCACCATGCCGACGCCTGCAAGGCTGAATCCCAGGTGCCAGTCCACGTTCTCGGCGAAATAGCTGCAAACGAGCGGTCCGGTGGCGGCGCCGACGTTGATGCCCATGTAGAAGATCGAGAAGCCCGCGTCGCGGCGCTCGGGCGTGTCGTTTGCGTACAGGTCGCCGACGATAGCGCTGACGTTGGGCTTCAGCAGGCCCGTGCCGATGACGACGAGCAGCAACCCGAGGTAGAACGACCAGATGTCGGAACCCGGTATGACTATCGGCGCGGCCAGCGTGAAGTGGCCGGCCGCGATGATGACGCCGCCGATCAGGACGGCCTGCCGCTGGCCGACCAGCCGGTCGGCAATCCAGCCGCCGGGCAGTGCAAGCGCGTAGACGCCAAAGGTATACAAGCCGTAGATCGCGCCGCTGACCTCGGTCCCCATCGCGAGGCCGCCGGCGGTGCTGGTCATGTACAGGATCAGGAGCGCGCGCATCCCGTAGTAGCTGAATCGCTCCCAGAGCTCCATGAAAAACAGGGTCATCAGACCCTTCGGATGTCCGAAGGTCGTATCGGCCGGTCCGATCGCCGGCGCGGTAGTCTCTGTCATAGATGCTCTCTTTGTCGGGTGCGGACGGCTTTCTTCTGGCGCCCCGGACTCTCGTTCAGGACTGTTTTCGTACCGGCCGGTCACGCAAGTTACACGACTATCCGCCGTTCTGCTACATGCAGACAGACCCGTCGCCCCGTAGAACGTTCACGGAATGTCGTTTGCTTTCAGAGGATTAGCCCGCGTATCGGTGACGGATGCGGGCTAGCCGTCGGTCGCGACAGCTTCGTCGTCGTCGACTTCGCGCCCGCCGACGAAAAACCGCGACATGAACAGTCCGAGCTCGTAGAGCAGGTAGACCGGGACCGCGAGCAGCGTCTGGCTGAATACGTCGGGCGGCGTCAGGAACATGCCGACAATGAACGCGGTCAGGAACACGTAGGGTCGCGCGGAGGCGAGCTTCTCCGGCGTCACGAGCCCGGTCCAGACGATCAGCACCGTGGCCACGGGCACTTCGAAGGCAATGCCGAACGCGAGCACGATGATCGAGACGAAGCCCAGGTAGCTCGACACGTCGGTCATCACGTTGATGTTCTCGGAAGCGTAGGACGTGATGAAGCCGAAGATCAGCGGAAAGACGACGAAGTAGGCGAACGCAACGCCCAGGTAAAAAAGTGCGATGCTCGAGGCGAGAAGCGGGAACGCAAAGCGCTTCTCTTTTTTGTACAGGCCCGGCGCGACGAAGGCCCAGGTCTGGTAGAGCACGACCGGCATCGCAATCAGCAGCGCGAGCAGAAACGAGAGCTTGAGCGGCGCTACGAGCGGCGACAGCGGTTCCGTGGCGATCATCTGCCCGCCGGGAAGGACGGCCACGAGCGGCGCCGACGCGATATCGAACAGCTGACGGGAGAACGGCAGCAGGCCCAGGAACACGAGCAGTACGGCAAAGAAGGCCTTGACGAGTCGGCTGCGGAGCTCGACGAGATGCGACAGCAGCGTGCCCTCGGCCAGCTCCTCGCTGTCCTCAGTCGTCTGTTCGCTGCTCATGTTTCTTGTCGCGATCGGCGTCCTCGTCCGCCGCGGTCTCGACGGCGGTCTCGAAATCGGGTTCTACGTCGAATTCGTCGCGCTCATCGTCGATGCCGCCGTCGGTATCGAGGTCGATCGCATCGCCTGCGGCCGGCGGCTCCTCGTGCAGAGGTGAGAACGTGTCGTCGTCGCGCGGCGGTGGGTGGCTGGCGGGCGGCGTAGAGGACGACAGCGAGCCGCCGATGTTGAGTTCCTTGTCGAAGTCGAGCTCCTCCTCGAGCTGGCGTTTCATGACCCGCGTCATGCGCCGCGCCTGGCCGATCCAGCTGCCGACCTGGCTCGCGACCTGCGGTAGCCGCCGAGGCCCGAGCACGATCAGGCCGATGACGAGCAGGATCAGGAATTCTGAGAAACCGACACCGGACATGGGAGCGTTAGGTCACTTCTTTCGAGTTCAGAACGATTCAATACAGGCCCAGGGAGGGGACGCTGAACGGCAGGCTTCGCGACGCCGGCGCGGCCGCCGGGAGCTTAAGCTGCGCCGTGTGAGCGAGCGGCGCCCGCCTCGAGGTGGACCCGCCTCAGGTTTTTTCCTCGCGGCTTTCCTCGGCCGGCGTGCTGTCGAAATCGGCGTCGGCCTGGCGGTTGTCGCCGAGCTTGTCGCTTTCGCCCGTCTCGGCCTCGTCCATCGCCGAGCGGAAGCCCTTGACGGCGCCGCCGAGATCGGAGCCCAGTGTGCGCAGCTTCTTGGTGCCGAAAATGGCCAGCACGATCACGAGAATGATCAGCAGCTGGACCGGTCCGATGTTGGCAAACATGACGTTTACTCCTTGGGGCCTCTCGCCCCTGGTTCCTTGTAGGCAGCGCCGTAATGACGACTCCGGGATTCCAGGTCCGGAGGCTCTGCAGCCAGGTGTTGCGTTGCCCGTGAATTTCGCGCCGATACTTCCGGCTGTAAAGTCTCATGATACCGCCCGCGGGGCGAACGCTTGCAACTATTTCACCCGTAGCTCCGGTGGGACAGGACGGGCGTCGCAATTCCCCGGATCGCCGTCAGGTCTGTAACCAGAACGTGACGGGCCCGTCATTGACGAGACTTACCTGCATATCCGCACCGAAGTGGCCGGTTTCCACCCCGTCGTGGTCCCGGCGGCAGCGTTCGACGAGCCGGTCGAAGTACTCGTTGCCCTTGTCGGGCAAGGCGGCCCGCGTGAAGCTTGCCCGCATGCCCTTCTTAGTGTCCGCGGCCAGCGTGAACTGCGGGACCAACAGCAGTCCACCGCCAATATCGGTGACGGCGCGGTTCATTTTCCCACTTTCGTCGGAAAATACCCGGTACCCGAGGATTCGCTCGCCGAGCCGCTCGATGTCGTGCGGCTCGTCGTCGCGATGCACGCCGATGAGCACCATTAGCCCGGTACCGATCTGGCCGACGACCTCGCCGTCGATGCGTACGGCAGCCTCGGAAACACGTTGCAAAAGCGCAATCATTTCGCGGTATTTACCCGGTGATCGCTACAAATGAGGCCTTTATTAACGCATAAGCCAGATATGGATAGCCAGCGTTTCGCGCCGACCGTGCGACGCTTCATGAACCGGTCGGCGGGCGGGCATTTACGGAATTCCGTGATTTGCCGCGTGTGGATCTCAGGGACAGCAGCCTCGCACGAACGCTCGCCGGCCGGACCATTGAGAAAAACCACATAGTGGCCCCTGAGGACCGAAATCTTCGCAAGATTCTCCACTCTACATAAATTTCGGCATCGGTGGGAAATATATGCTCAGATAACGCTTCCGGAACCTGTCCGGTGCAAAAATGCGGGCAAGATACGGGTGGGCTTCGTTTTCTGTGCGGTGCGTCCAGTTACGAAGACGAACAATGAATCGTCATGAACTCGAAGCAGAGACGGTTTCTGGCGGAGGCATTGAGGTTGGTGGCAACGGCTCAACTGTCGCTGCCTTTGGCCAAATTCATAGACCGGCCTGACGGCGAAGGGCTCTGGGCGCTCCTTGTTCTCTGCGTGCTGATTTGGTTGGTCTGTATACTATTTGGGATCGACCTGCTCAGAGACGATAAGGGGGAGTGACATGGACGGCTACGTGTTGATCGCTTCCGGAATAGGGGTCGGCGTCATCCTGCTGATCGGGCTTGCGAAGCTCTACGATCGCTTTCGCGGCAGCCGCCGCTCCGCTACACAAGAAGACGAACTGGCTTCAACGCCGAATCAACGCGCGTAGCGTGGCGGTCCAGTCCCGGGTCCGCCGCTGGTTAATGCCAGGCGCGCCCAATACACTACGGGCCTCGCCTTCTGAACGGGAACCCGGATGAAACGCAGACACTTTGTCGGAGGCCTGGCCGCAGCGGCCGGCGTGGCCGCCTGTTCGAGCGACAGCGCCGACTGCGGAGCGGGCGCGGCCAGCGCCGAGCGTTTCGAATGGTCGGCCGTTACCTCCTGGCCACCCCGCTATCCGGGCATGGGCATGGCCATCTACAACGTCGCCGAGCAGGTGGAACGCGCCTCGGCGGGCCGGTTGAAGATCAAGGTATACGCGGCGGGCGAACTCGTGCCCGCGTTCGAAGTGTTCGACGCCGTCAGCCGGGGCACGGTCGAGGTGGGCCACGATGCTTCCTACTACCACAAGGGCAAGGTCGACGCGGCACAGTTCTTCACGGCTATCCCGTTCGGTTTGAATAACGCGGAGATGAACGGCTGGCTGTACTACGGCGGCGGCCTGGAACTCTGGCGCGAACTCTACGATCCGCACGATCTCGTGCCCTTCCCATGCGGCAACACGGGCGTGCAGATGGGCGGCTGGTTCAACAGGGAGATCAACTCGGTCGACGATCTCAAGGGCCTGAAGATGCGTATTCCCGGCCTCGGGGGTGAGGTCTTGCGCCGCGCGGGCGGCACGCCCGTGACTCTGCCGGGCTCGGAGATTTTCACGTCGCTGCAGACCGGCGCGATCGACGCGACCGAGTGGGTCGGACCGTACAACGATCTCGCCTTCGGTCTGCAGAAGGCGGCCCGGTATTACTACTATCCGGGCTGGCAGGAGCCGGGCCCGACGCTCGAGTGCGTCATCAACAAGGATGCCTGGGCCAGCCTGCCCGACGACCTCAAGGCCATCGTCGACATCGCCTGCAAGGCCGTAAACGGCGACGTCGCCGCCGAGTACACGAACGGCAACATCAACGCGCTCGAGCAGCTGGCGAATGACCCTTCCGTCGAACTGCGTGCGTTTCCGCCCGAGGTGCTCGACTACCTCGAGTCGATCGCCGACGAGGTCATAGCGGAGCTCGTGGAAAACGACCCGGCGTCGGCCAAAATCTACGAGTCGTTCAAGGCGTTCAAGGACAAATCGACGCTCAATCAGCGGATTTCCGAACAGGCGTTCCTGAACACGAGGGACTGACCCGATACGGCGGCTCATTCAAAGGGGGACTAAAGATGGCTCAATTCATGCTGTTGCACGTAGGCTTCGAGCAGCCGACGCCCGAGATCATGGGCAAGTGGAACGACTGGTTCGAATCCGTCGCCGACCGGGCCGTCGGTCACGGCGGCTTCATGCGCGGTCGCAGGCTCGACCACGATGGGGTCGAATCGCTCGAGATGGGCCTCGATTCGATGACGGGATACTCGATCATCGAGGCGGAGAACATCGACGAGGCCGTGACCATAGCCAAGGGCAATCCCTACATCACGGCGATCCAGATCTACGAGCTTCGTCAGCACGGCGGCTAGGCGACACAAGAACGTCGGGGAGCTTTCTCGGCGCCGAAATGAAAGGAGCGAGGCCTACTATCGGCCGGATGCGAGCCGTCGTGTCGCTGCCACTAATGCAAAGGGAAGAACGGATGAAAGCGCTTCATATTCCCTGGTGTTGCGTTTTACTAATCTCTTTGCTCTTCGTCTGCCAGGCACGCGCTACAGATTCACGGCTGGTCTCGATGCAGCGAGCCGAGACACTTCTGCCCGCGAGCGCTGGAAAGCTCGCACTTAACGAGACGTTGCGCGTCCACTGGGCTGAAGATGAGGGCAGCCTATGGTATCGACGAGAGACGCGATCCGGCCAAGACTACATCCGGGTTGTCTTGCCAGAGGGAATCCGTGAACCCCTATTCGACCATGACCGACTCGCCGAGGCGCTCTCGAGAGCTGCGGATCGGGACATCGATCCAAAGTCACTTGCGCTAGCCGAAGACTCCGTCAATCTATCGCACCAGACCGTCGAAGCCACCGTCGGTGGCGCACACTTCAACTGCAGTTGGGCAGCATACGAGTGCCGGACCACCGAACTCGCTACAACACCGCGATCAGCGAGTCGCTCCCCCGACGGACAGTACAATCTCGTTCACGATGGCTACAATCTGCTCCTGGAAGACCGAGCGAATGATCGCTCGATATCGCTGACGGAAGACGGTTCGCACGATCGCTACTATGGCGCCGACGTCTTTCTCGAGAGAGACATAGCGCTGGGCCTGAACCGGGCCCCATCCGTCGTATGGTCGCCCGACTCGCGTTGGGCTGCGACGATCCGACTAACGGTTACTGACGTAGGCCGAACCTCGATTCTCAATACCGAAGCGACCGTGGAAGACCCCCGTCCCCAGGCCGTGTCTTTTCGGTATCCAATGCTCGGAGACGCGACGCTCCCGGCGGCTGAACTGGTTCTCGTGGACGCCTCAGCGGGCAAGGCCAGTGTCATCGCCTCGGAGCCGTGGCCGGTGCCGAGTAGCGCACCGTTCAGCGAAGATCTAAAAGCCAGCCTCGGATGGTGGTCGACCGACGGCTCGACGTTTTTCTGGCTCCAGAAGGGGCGCGGAAACCACACGATGTCGCTGTGGGCCGTCGATACCAAAACTGCAAAATCCCGCAAGATCCTGACCGAAAACAGCCAGACGCGAGTGGGACCTCAACAGGGATTCATTGACCCGCGGAATACGCTTACCCTGGACAAGACCGATGAGAGCATCTGGTTTTCCGAGCGAGACGGTTGGGGCCATCTCTATCTGTACGACGTACGATCCGGCACACTGAAGCGACGCCTCACGCAAGGCCCATGGTTGGTTCGGGAAGTCATCCATGTCGACACCGAGCGTCGGTTCGTGTATTTCACCGCCGGCGGACGAGAAGTCGATCGCAATCCGTACTATCGCCATCTCTATCGTACCTCCCTCGACGGTGGCCAACCGGAGCTGCTCACGGCCGAAGACGCCGACCACACGATCGAAATGTCACCGCGTGGCCGCTATTTCGTAGACACCTTCTCGCGTATCGATACGGCGCCGAAAACCGTTGTCCGAGACATGCGAGGCCGAATTGTCGCCGAACTCGAAACAGCCGATCTCACGGCATTGAAGCAGGCAGGTTGGCGGTTTCCCGAGCCGTTCACTACGCTTGCCGCGGACGGGAAGACGTCAATCTTCGGCGCTCTCTTCTACCCACGCGCCTATCACCCCGAGCGAAAGTACGCTGTCATTGACGACATTTATCCTCTAACACGTGCCCCCGCTCACTTCCGTCTCGATGCTGTGCAAGCGCTCGCGGATCTCGGCTTTATCGTCGTCGTACTCGATGCACGTGGCACGACAGGGCGATCAAAGGCCTTTCATGACGCGGGCTATGGACTGATGGCCGGCCACCTCGACGATCATGTTGCAGCACTTCGCAATCTGGGAGCAGATCGTCCTGAACTGGATCTCGATCGCGTCGGCATCATTGGTCACTCCTGGGGTGGTGCGGCGGCCGCACGGGGGATTCTGTCGTACCCTGACTTTTTCGACGTCGCGGTGGCCTCGTCCGGGACGCACGATATGCGGATCGCGCAGAGCTGGTTTGCAGAATCCGTTGTCGGCTTGTCCGATCCGAACTCCGGGGAGGCGACAAACTTAGAGATCGCTGACCGCCTCAAGGGGAAGCTGTTGCTCGCCCACGGCGGCGCTGACTACTGGACCCATCCCGCGCATACGATGCGCCTTGCGCAATCGCTCCTGGCTCAAGGTAAGGACTTTGATCTGATTATCCTGCCCGGGCGCAAGCACAACGTGCCTTCGTCGCCGCATTTCCGACGCCGGGCATGGGACTATTTCCTGCGTCACCTGGGGCCGCCGCGCCCACAGTGAAGCCCTACCCCATGAGGGTTGCACGCTATGCACTTTTCAGAATAGTTATGTTATAACGTAGCGGCTTCACCGTCTTTATAGCCTCGCAGCACGTCCGAAAGGAGATGAGCACGATGCGCCTTGCGGCCGCACTTTCCGTTTCTATCGCACTCTCGGGCTTCGCATCGTCTACGACCCTGGCTCAAGTCGAGCAGGACGGAGAAACGGACGAACTCGAAGAAATCGTCGTCGTCGGTCGTGCCTATTTGTCCAAAGAGGTGACCGCTGGCAAGGGTCCTGTCGATATCATCGATCTGCCGCAGACCGTCAACGTGATCACGCGTCAGCGGATTGAAGATCAATTCCTGACTACGCTGCCTGAGTTGTTGCAGCAGGCCACCGGCGTTACCGTGGAGGCAACCGCGGGTGCCGGGATCAATACGAACTTCTTTGTACGCGGTTATTTCATCGACACAATCCTGCTCGACGGATTGCCTGAGATTGACACCGTCGGTAGTGGGTTCTCGACCGCCTTCGACACCGCCATGTATGAGCGCGTGGAGATTCTTAAGGGTCCGGCCGGACTGTATATCGGCGCGGGTGAGCCAGGCGCAATCCTCAATCTCGTCCGAAAGCGGGCGAGCGCAGACGCCAATGTGACGGGCACACTCACCGCCGGTAGTTTTGATCGCTTTCGCGGCCAGATTGACGCAACCGGCGCCCTGCACAAAGCTGGCAAAATCCGTGGCAGGATGGTTGCGCTCTATGATGACAGCGAGTCCTACCAGGATGTGGTCAACTCACAACGGGCGATGGTCTACGGCACACTGGGTGTTGACCTGACCCAAAGCACAACGCTCCAGCTCGGCGTAGCGCATCAAGAAATCGACTCCGTCTTGTTTTACGGGCTGCCGGCATTCGCCGATGGCACCCTGCTCGATGTGCCGCGCTCTACTTTCATCGGCGCCGATTGGAACCAGCTAGACCCAACGATCACAGATGTGTTTACAGCAATAGAGCATGACTTCGCAGATGGTAGCTTCCTTAAGGTGGCCGCTCGCTACTTTGATCGCGAGTTGTTCGGCAGCGGGGCATTCGCAAGCTCGGCCGTGGACCCTTCGACGGGGGACGTTAGTCTAACAACCCTGGGGTTCGAGTCGAACAAAGACGGCGTCGCTCTCGATGCGTATTTCAATAAGCCGTTCAAGATTGCTGGTCTGGATCACAACTTTGTCATTGGCGCCGATTATCGCCAGTCAGAGGACGATAGCTTCTTTGAGGTAGGCCCGAATCTGACGCAAAACGTCTTTGATCCTGACCACGCGCTGCCTGGGCCCGATTTCTTCTTCGAATTCCCGCTAAATCCGACCGAAACCAGTCAGGTCGGCGTGTACACACAGGCGCGATTCGGTCTGCCGGGATCCGTAACCGCCGTTCTGGGCGGCCGGGTTTCGTGGTGGGATACGGAAACCACGGATGTAGCGACCGGAGACATCGTTACCGAACGCACTGTCGACAATGAGTTCACGCCATACGCGGCTCTGCTGTGGCAGGGGCTGAACGATCACACTTTCTATTTCAGTCTTGCGGAGATATTCCAGCCACAAGAAGACGTCGATATCAACAACGAGTCGCTTCCGCCTCGGACGGGCCAACAGATCGAACTCGGCGTTAAGGGAGAGTATTTAGACGGAAGATTGCTCGGCCAGCTGGCGGTTTATCGTATAGAAGATACGAACCGAGCCCTTCCGGATCCGGATTCGCCGCCGGGCTTGGGCGCGTCGATCGCGGCTGGCGAAGTACGGAGCGAGGGCTTTGAGGCGGAATTAGTTGGAGAGGTTCTGCCAAACTTCAATCTGACGGCAGGCTATGCTTATGTCCGAACGGAGTTTGAAGAAGGCACTGTCGATCAACAAGGCCAGCCGTTTAGCACGTTCACCCCTCGGAACATCTACAATCTGTGGGCCAATTATCAGCAGCCGGACGGGGCATTGGCGGGACTGGACGTCGGCGTTGGCCTCAGAACCGTCAGCAGTTTCTACAGTGAACGAGACGGCGTGCGCTTCGAGGGCGACGGTTACACCATCGTGCAAGCCCGTATTGGCTACGCGATAAACGAACACCTGAGCCTTAGTCTGGTGGGCAACAACCTGCTTGATGAAAGCTACTACGAACGGGTCACAGCTGCGACGAGGCAGAATTATCTCGGCCCGCCGTTAAACGCCACGCTCATCCTGCAGGCACGGTTTTAGGCTCGAGCTTGCGATTGCTCGCCGGAAACACGAACCGTTACGTGGTCTTGCGCCACAATTCATCGTTGACCAGCCGCTCAAAGACGTTTCCGCGGTAACGTCAAACGTTACCGGGACCTTTCTTTAGCCTCGCGCCTACTCGCCGTAGATCCTGCCCGGCAGCCAGGTGACGATCTCGGGGAACAAGGCGAGTAGCACGAGCGCCAGGATCTGGATCAGTACGAACGGGATGACACCGCGATAGATGTCGATCGTGCGCACGTCGGGCGGCGCGACACCGCGCAGGTAAAAGAGTGCGAATCCGAACGGCGGCGTCAGGAACGACGTCTGCAGGTTGATCGCGATCATGATGCCGAGCCAGACCGGGTCGAGACCCATGGCGAGCAGCACGGGACCGACGATCGGTACGACGACGAACGTGATCTCGATGAAGTCGAGCACGAAGCCCAGCAGGAACATGACCAGCATGACGACGATCACGGCCCCGGCAACCCCTCCGGGCAGGCCCTGGAGCACGGCCTGTACACCCTCGTCGCCGCCGTAGCCGCGGAACACGAGCGAGAACACCGACGCGCCGATCAGGATCAGAAACACCATCGAGCTGATTCGGAGCGTCGCCTGCATTATCTGCTTGAGGCGCCTGACGTTGAGCTCGCGTCTCAGCACTGCGAGCAACAGCGCGCCCATGCCGCCGACGCCCGCGGCCTCGGTCGGCGTCGCGAGCCCCGCGAGGATCGAGCCGAGCACGGCGAGGATCAGTACGAGCGGCGGCGTCAATGCGCGCACGACCGCGAGCAACGACACCCTGCCGTCGTCGCGATCGTGCGCCGGCATCAGGTCCGGCTTGAGCGCCGCGGCGAGCACGATATAGCCGATATACAGCCCGACCAGCATGAGCCCCGGGACCAGCGCGCCCGCGAACAGGTCGCCCACCGACACCGTCTTCGGCGAGAACACGCCCATGTCGAGCTGCGCCTGCTGGTACGCGGACGTCATGACGTCGCCCAGCATGACGAGGATGATCGACGGCGGGATGATCTGCCCGAGGGTTCCCGACGCGCAGATCGTGCCCGTGGCGACCGACGGCGAATAGCCGCGCTTGAGCATCGTCGGCAGGGACAGGAGGCCCATCGTGACGACGGTTGCGCCGACGATGCCCGTACTCGCCGCAAGCAGCATGCCGACGATCGTGACGCTTATGCCTAAGCCCCCGCGCAGCCTGCCGAACAGCAGGCTCAAGGTTTCGAGCAGCTCCTCGGCGATGCGCGCCCGCTCGAGCGTCACGCCCATGAACACGAATAGCGGCACGGCCACGAGCGTCTCGTTGCTCATGATTCCGAAGATCCGGTTCGGCAGCCCCGACAGCAGCGCCTCGTTGAAACTGCCGGCCAGAACGCCGACGCCCGCGAACATCAAGGCCGTGCCGCCCAGCGTGAACGCAACCGGAAACCCGGCCAACAGCAGGACGATGACCGTGACGAACAGGAGCCCCGCGATCCACTCCATGCCTAGTGTGCCCGGATGGTCTTGAGCGATTTCAGCAGCAGCGACAGGCCCTGGACGGCGAGCGTCAGCGGCATCAGCACGAGCACGGTCTTCAAGAGCGGCAGCATCGGGTAGGGCAGGCCGCCCGATTCACGCGACGCCTCGCCGAGCGACCAGGACGTCTCGATGAAACCGAGCGACGACCACGCGATGAAACCGCAGAGTGGCCAGAGAAACAGCACGACGCCCAGGAGGTCGACCCACGCCCGCCTGCGGGACGACGCGCGTCGATAGAAGATGTCCACGCGCACGTGCTCTTCATGCTTGAGCGTGTACGCAGCGCCGAGCATGAACACCACGGCGTGCATCCACGTCACCGATTCCTGCAGCCAGATCTGGCCGGCATCGAAAACATAGCGGAACAGGACGACCACAAAGGTCACGACGACCATCGCGAGCGTGAGCCAGGACGTGGCCCGCCCGATCAGCTCGCTGAAACGATCGATCGCGTTTTCGTGCCCGGGCGCCTCCGGCTGCTGTTTCAACGCGTCCACGTCAGGTGCGCCAGAAGGTCGGCGTGATCAGGACGAGCAGCGTGAAGATCTCGAGGCGGCCGAGCAGCATCGCGACCACCGACAGCCACTTCGCGGGATCCGACAGGCTCATGAAGCCAGCCGAAACATCGCCGAGGCCGGGACCCAGATTGTTCAGCGTCGCGGCCACGGCCGAGAAGGCCGTCACCTGGTCGAGCCCCGTGGCCATGAGCAGGATCATGAGCACGCCGTACACGATGATGTACACCGAGAAGAATCCCCATACCGCGTCGACAACCCGGTAAGGAACGGCCTTGTTGCCGAGCTTGACCGGGATCTCGGCGCTCGGGTGCACGAGCCGGACGATCTCGCGCAGGCCCTGCTTGTAGACGAGCAGCCAGCGAATCACCTTGATGCCGCCCGCCGTCGAACTCGCCGAGCCGCCGACGAAGCTCGCGAAGATCAGGAGCACGGGGAGCGCGACGGGCCAGGCCGAGAAGTTGGCCGTCGTGAAGCCCGTCGTCGTCGCGATCGATACGGCCTGGAACACGCCGTTCAGGATATTGTCGCCGGGCGTGTCGAACACATGGTAGTTGATCAGGATTGCCACGACGAGCATCGACAAGGCCAGCAATACGACGACGTAGGCGCGGAACTCCGGGTCCTGCGAATAGTGTTTCACCGAAACATAGCGCCAGGCGAAGAAGTGCAGAGAGAAGTTCACGCCGGCCAGAAACATGAACACGATCGCGACGATGTTGATCGAGGCACTGTCGAAGTGGCCGATGCTTGCATCGTGGGTCGAGAATCCGCCGATCGCGACGGTCGAGAATGCGTGGCACAGCGCATCGAACCAGCCCATGCCCGCGGCCGCGTAGGACACCGTACAGGCGGTCGTGAACGCCAGGTACACGTACCAGAGCGCCTTCGCGGTCTCGGTGATGCGCGGTGTGAGCTTGGTGTCCTTGACGGGCCCGGGCGTCTCGGCCCGGTAGAGCTGCATGCCGCCGACGCCGAGCATCGGCAGCACGGCCACGGCCAGGACGATGATGCCCATGCCGCCGAGCCACTGCAGCTGCTGGCGGTAGTACAGGATGGATCGAGGCAGATCGTCGAGGCCCGTCAGGATCGTCGCCCCGGTGGTCGTCAGGCCCGACATCGATTCGAACACGGCATCCGTGAAGGTCAGGATCAACGAATCGTCGAAGTACAGCGGCGCCGCGCCGAACGTCCCCAGTACGGTCCAGAACGCGGCGACCACGACGAAGCCGTCCCGCAGCCTCAGGTCGCGCTTTGAGTTGCGCACCGGGAACCAGCAGACGAACCCGGATGCGAGCGTTATGCCGAAGCCCTCGACGAACGACAGCCACGCGCCGTCGTCGAACAGCAGGCTGAAAAAGACGGGCGGCAGCATCGTCAGGCTGAACATCATCAGCAGGAGACCGAGAATGCGCTGTACGACGGTCCAGTTCATGCGCTAGCGCCGGCGTTACACGAAAGAGACGCCGACCTGGAACAAGGCCTCGATACGCTCGATCTTGCGCCGGTCGGTCATGAACAGGATGACATGATCGTCCGACTCGATGACGGTGTCGTGATGCGCGATGACGAAGCGGTCGCCGCGCACGAGTGCGACGATCGCCGAACCGATGGGCAGCTCGATGTCCTCGATCCTGCGGCCGACGACCTTGGAGTCGCGTTCCGAGCCGTGCGCGACCGCCTCCATGGCCTCGGCGGCGCCGCGGCGCAGGGAATGCACCTTGGCAACGTCGCCGCGGCGTACGTGCGCAAGCAGCGAGCCGATCGTGACCTGCTGCGGCGAGATCGCGATGTCGATGCTGCCCGATTCCACGAGGTCGACATAGGACACGCGGTTGATCAGCGCCATGACCTTGTGCGCGCCGAGCCGCTTGGCGAGCATCGCACTCAGGATATTCGCCTCCTCGGAGTTGGTCAGCGTGCAGAACACGTCGACGTTGTCGATGTTCTCCTCGAGCAGCAGTTCCTCATCGGCCGCGTCGCCGACGAGAACGATCGCCTTGCTTACCTGTTCCGAAATCCGGCGCGCGCGCCGATGGTTGCGCTCGATGAGCTTGACCTGATTGGTCTGCTCGAGCGCGAGCGCGAGCCGGATGCCGATGTTGCCGCCGCCCGCGATGACGACCCGGCGCACGGGTTCCTCGAGCCTGCGAATCTCGCTCATGAACACGCGGATGTCCTTGCGGTCGGCGATGAAGAACACCTCGTCGCCTTCCTGGATGACCGTGTCGCCGTCGGGCAGCATCGCCTTGCCGCCTCGGTAGATCGCGGCGATGCGGCCTTCGGTGTTGGGAATGTGCTCCTTGAGCGTCGCGATCCGCTGGCCGACGAGCAGCCCGTCGCGGTCGGCCAGCACACCGACGAGCCGCGCGCGGCCGTCGGCGAAGTCGAGCACCTGGGTCGCGCCCGGATACAGGATCAGCTGTTCGATGTACTCGCAGACGAGCTGTTCGGGACTGATGCGCACGTCGATCGGGATCGCGTCCTGCGTGAACAGCTTGTTCGCGCTCATGTACTCGGCCGCACGTATTCGCGCGATCTTGGTCGGCGTGTGGAACAGCGTGTAGGCCACCTGGCAGGCGACCATGTTGGTTTCGTCGGCATCGGTGAGCGCAACGACGATGTCTGCGTCGTTGGCGCCCGCGCGCTCGAGCACTCCGGGATGCGCCGCGTGGCCGACGACCGTGCGGATGTCGAGCCGGTCCTGCAGTTCCCTCAAGACATCCGGACGGATATCGACGACCGTGACCTCGTTGGCTTCTTCGCGCGACAGGTGATATGCGGCTGACGAACCAACCTGACCCGCGCCGAGTATGAGGATTTTCATTGTTGTGTGAGGCCTTGAGAGCCGTTTACGGACTCTGCCGTCATCTTACATCAGATCGAGATTGGCATAGCGGAGCACCAGCCATTTTGTGTCGCCGTTCTCAAAATTCACTTCGACCTGTGCGTGCGCGCCCTGCCCCGAACAGCTCAGGACAACGCCATCGCCGAACTTCTTGTGCCGGACCCGCTGGCCCAGGCGAATGCCGATCTCCTCACCCTTGTCGATTGCCGCGTAGCCCGGCGACGAGCGCCGTGCCGGCGCGACCGGTCGCGACACCTGCACGCGCGGCCTGATCTCCTCGACGAACTCGTCGGGTATTTCGTTCAGGAAGCGCGACGGCACCGAGTAGTTGTCCATGCCGTGCAGCCGGCGCTGTTCCGCGTAGGTGACGAAGAGATTCTGCTTCGCGCGCGTGATGCCCACGTAGCACAGCCGGCGTTCTTCCTCGAGGCCGCGCGGATCGGAGATCGAGCGCTGGTGGGGAAACAGGCCGTCCTCCATGCCGCACAGGAACACGAGCGGAAACTCGAGGCCCTTGGCGCTGTGCATCGTCATGAGCTGCACGCAGTCTTCCCAGGCGTCGGCCTGCCCTTCGCCGGCTTCGAGCGCGGCGTGCGCGAGAAACTCGTCTAGCGGCGCCATGTCCTCGGCCGGGTCGGGTTCGAAGCCCTTGGCCGCGCTGACGAGTTCGTTCAAGTTCTCGACGCGGGTCTCGCCCTTCTCGCCCTTGTCCTTCTTGAAGAAGTCGACGAGCCCGCTCTGGTAGATGACGTGGTCCACCTGGTCCTCGAGACTCAGGTCCTTCACGTCGTTCGCCAGCCGCTCGATCAGGTGTATGAACGCCAGCACGGCGTTTGCGGCGCGGCTCGTCAACTCGTCGCTCGCCACGGCGCCGGCGGCGCGCCATAGCGAACAGGCGTTGGCGCGCGCATAGCTGCGCATGATCTCGAGCGTGCGTGCACCGATGCCGCGAGTCGGCCGGTTGACGATGCGCTCGAACGACGCGTCGTCGTCGCGGTTCTGGATTACCCTCAAGTAGGCGAGCGCGTCCTTGATCTCGGCGCGCTCGAAAAAGCGCAGGCCGCCGTAGACGCGGTAAGGGATGCGGGCGTTGATGAGGCCCTCTTCCAGCACGCGCGACTGAGCGTTCGAGCGATACAGGACGGCGGCGTCCGCGCGCACGTTGCCCTGGGCGATCCAGTCCTTCAGCCGGCCGACGACGAATTCGGCCTCGTCGCGCTCGTTGTACGCGGCGTAGACCTTGATCGCCTCGCCTTCGGCGCCCTCGGTCCAGAGATTCTTGCCCATGCGTTCGGCATTGTTGGCGATGACCGCGTTGGCCGCGTTGAGGATCGTCGCGGTCGAGCGGTAGTTCTGTTCGAGCTTGACGACGTTCGTGCCCGGGAAGTCTTTCTGGAACTGGCGGATGTGCTCGACGCGCGCGCCGCGCCAGCGATAGATGGACTGGTCGTCGTCGCCGACGACGAACGGCGTGCCGTCCCTGCCGGCGAGCAGCCTGAGCCACGCGTACTGAATCGCGTTGGTATCCTGAAACTCGTCGACGAGCAGGTACTTGAAACGCCGCCGGTAGTGTTCGAGCAGGCCCTCGTTGTCGCGCCACAGCTCGTGCGCGCGCAGCAGCAGCTCGGCGAAGTCGACGAGGCCGCCGCGCTCGCACACGGCCTCGTACTCGCGGTAGTAGCCGATCATCTCGCGGCGGTGCGGGTCGTTGTCGTCGTCCAGGTGGTCAGGCCTCAGGCCCTCGTCTTTCTGGCCGTTGATGAACCACTGCACTTCGCGCGGCACGAAGGTGTCATCGGCCTCGGCGTTCTTCAACAGGCGCTTGATGAGCCTCTGCTGGTCGTCGGAATCGATGATCTGGAAATTCTGCGGCAGCTTCGCCTCCCGCCAGTGGCGGCGAAGCAGCCGGTGGGCGAGCCCGTGAAACGTGCCGATCCACAGGTGCCGGACGGGAATCCCGAGCAGGCTCTCGATGCGGCCGCGCATCTCGGCGGCAGCCTTGTTCGTGAACGTGACGGCCAGAAGGCTCTGCGGATGCGCGCCCTCGACATCGATGAGCCAGGCGGCCCGATGCACGAGGACCCGGGTCTTGCCGCTGCCCGCCCCGGCGATGACCAGCGTCGGCTCGTCTGGCGCCGTGACGGCTTTGCGTTGCGCGTCGTTCAGCGACTCGAGTATCGGGGTGACGTCCATGTGTAACAGCGAGGTCCGGGGCGCAAGGCGAAGCCTGCGAGTTTAGCAGCCCGCCGGAGCCTCGGGCACGGTCCGCGAGTTGCCCGGGGCCGGGGATCAGGGCCGCCAGTGCACGCCCAGCACGAACTGCGAGCGCTCGTACTCGATGCGCGAATCGGTCGAGGTGCGCTCACGCATCGCCGCCTCGAGCACGAGGAACAGGCTTCTCGTCATCCGGTAGGAGGCCGTGACGTCGATATCCAGCGACTCGAGCGTCTTGACGCCCTGCTCCGGGTTGTTGAACGCGAACGCGTTCGGAAAATCGTACAGCCGGTAGTAGCCGGCCGCCGTCAGGTCAAACCGGGCGCCGAGACCGACGCGGAACTCGGCGCCGTAGCTGTCGCGGGTGTAGTCGGCGTAGCCCACGAAGCCGTCTTCGCGCTGGCGGCGCTCGTAGTCGACGCTGAACCAGAACTTGCCACCGATTCGCTGCAGCGCCGTGACCCTCGCTTCGAGAAAATCGTAGTTGAGCAGATCGTTGTCGATGTCTATCGACCCGTCTTCGTCGCGCGCGAGGCGGTCGTTGAACTGCCGCGAGTGGCCCGTCGCTGTCAGCCTGAGCATCGACGTCGGTGAAATCTTGAACTGGCCGTAGGCGCTCAGCAGGAAGAACTCGTGGTCGTACTCGGGTACCTCCTCGACGGCCGAGTAGTTCCATATTTCGGCGCGGCCGCGTATCCCGAAGCCCATGCGCTCGTGGAACTGGCGGTACGAGAGTTCGGGTCCGTAGCGTACGTAGCTGAAGCGGTCGGAGATGTCGGCGTCATTAACAATGCGGCCGCCGCCATCCACCGGGTCGAAATACACCTGGTCGCGCTGGCCGATCCGGAATGCCGTATACAGGCGCCGCTCGCGGCCGCGATCCTCGTTGCGTCTGCGGTACTCGCTGCCGAAACTCACTTCGTGCAGATACTCGTTGGCGTTCTCGAGCTCCTTGTCCTGGTAGTAGCGCCCGTCCATGCGGTAGGCGCCGAAGAAGCCTTCGTGATCGTAGGGGTTGACCTGGTAGCGGGCGCCCAGGTTGACGGGCATGAACGCGCCCGACTGCTCTATCGGCGTAATCACGGGCTCGTCCGGGTCGGCGTAGTCGACATACGCCTCGGCCGGCGCGCGGAACGGATTGCTGTCCGTGCCGAAGCTCACCCGGGCGTCCAGCGAAAGCCTGGACAGCCCGCGCTCGATCGTGACGGGCTCTGCCTCGGCGGCGCCGGGCTCGCGGTCGGCGGCCGGTTCGTCGAAGAGAGCGCCCCGTATGCGGCCGATCGCCGCCTCCGCGTAGCGCGAGATCGTGTCATTGGAGCCCTGGTCGCGGGCCAGGCGCAACCAGCGCAGCGCCTCGTCTTCGGCACCGGCGGCATAGGCATTCAGACCGAGATTGTATTGCGCAAGCGCGGCGAGTCCGGCTGAACCGAGCGCCTGCATGAACGCATCGCGGGCGCGAACGTGCTGGCCGACCCGGTAATGCGCGACGCCCGTGTTGAAGTGCAGCAGCGGCGTGTCGAATCCCGACTTGCCGGCCTGCTCGTAGCGCAGCAGGGCCGCAAAGTACAAATCGTCCCGGAACAGGCGGTTGCCGTCGGCAAAGTACTGCGACGCCGTCATCGCCGAGGCCGTCAGCGAAACGCCCAGGCTCAGCACGATAACCGCAACGGTGTTTACGATGTTGGCTCTGCTTGGAATCGTCGGGTCCCCGCGCGGCGGCGTTATGTCGGCTGCTGACAGTTCGGAGCATCACCGATAATCCGCCGCAAAACTATGACGCAGCGCAAGCTTTGCCGAGTCGCCCGAAACCGGCACCGGGCGCCGTCTTCGGAGCCGCAGGCCTTCATTGTGGACAGGCACGGCCATGGAAACGGAAACGGCCGGGCCGTCGAAGACCAAATGTCGTTAAAATCCGTGAACTACGACAAAAAGAGCTCGAAAAACAGATTATGTCAACGAACGCTTATCGGAGCGCCGTCATGTTTGAGCCGAAACGGACGGTCACCGCGAAACGTCGCGATCCGCTGATTTGCCTGTCATAAACGTGCCGGAAACCGAAGGTAAATTCGGCCAAAAGAGCCAAACTTCAGAAAAACGTTTGAAACGACAGGTAACAGGGGTGCGCTGCCCGGGAGGCGGACAACAGCCGTCCGATCACCGATGGCTAGCCATCGTTAGTCCACGAAAATCTGGAAAAATACCGTTAAAAGAGCCGAAAAGCTTCGAATTCGTTCGAAAACGCCTAGCCCGGATCGTCCGCCTCGATCTCGTCTTCATCGTTGAAGCCGTCCTCCACGTCGACATCTTCGCCTTCCTCGAAATGGAAGAAATCTTCGCGAGCGCCGAGCCGCTCCTCGTCACGGTTCGCACCCTCGAAGGTCGGCGCGGCAACAAAGCCCTCGCGCACCCGGTCGACGAGCTCGCGATCGTATTGCGCCTGGATCTCCCGTTTCGTGTCGCGATCGGGGCCGATCACGAGCTCATCGTCGGTTAAATCGTCGACTTCCTCCGGAGCTGCGTCGTTGTAGGCAGCGCCGCGCGGATCGGCGTCGGGCCGCGGCATCCCGGCTACGATGCCGGCGACCTCGCCGGGCGTCTCGAAGACGGTCATGGGAGCGTCGAGATCCTCGAGGGCCCCGTCGGCCCCAGCCTGCATTGCCGCGCCAAGCAGTGCGACAGAGATCATTGTTGTAAAGCGCGGGCGATTTGCCACCATGCCATCACCTTGCCTAGGTTCTTCGGGTCGCCGTCGACCCTCGCTACCAGTCTATCCACGGAGTCCGCAAGCACAAGCAGGCGATTGGCAAACCGTGCGCCGCGTCACGCGGCGCGTGTAAAATTCGGCCATGCTCAGCGAATGCCGACTCTGCGGAAGCGACGACCTCACGCTCTGGATGCGCGAAGGGCGTAATCGCGACCTGAATTACTACCGCTGCGGCAACTGCACACTGTGGAACTACGATCTCGACTGCGGCCTCGACCAGACGCAGTACACGGAGACCTACGTGAGCCCGAGCGATACGGGCCACAGGTACAACCAGGACAACCTCAGAAGCTGGGCGTTTCTAAAGCAGCACCTCGGCGAACCCGGGACGCTGCTCGATATCGGTTGCGGCAGCGGCGGGCTCCTGCACCCGGCACGCGAGGCCGGTTGGCAGGTCCGCGGCATGGAGCTATCCGAACAGACCGCGAACAATATCCGCGAAGACCAGGACCTGGAAGTCATCGTCAGCAACTTCCTGGAATACGATAATCCGAACGGCGACCGGTACGACGTCGTCGTCCTGCGGCACGTACTCGAACACCTGCCCGACTCGAAGCTCGCGATGACCAAGATTGGCGGCCTGCTGGTCGACGGCGGGCTCGCCCTGCTCGAATTCCCGAACACGGCCTCGGTCAGCTACGGGATCAAGCGGCACCTCAAGAACCGCGGTCTCAAGAACAAGAAGTATGCTCAAGATTGGCGTCCCGGCCACTGCAACGAGTTCTGCCGCGAGTCGTTCAATTACCTGCTCGAACAAACCGGTTTCGAGCTCGCGGTGTGGCAGACCTATTCGAACAAGGATTTTGCCAACGCGTTCTACCGGGTCGTGCCCGTGGCAAGCAAGGCCCGCGCGCTCGTCAGGAAAAAGCCGCGCTAGCCCGCATCCGTCACCGATTACACTGGCCCCGACTGCCGGTCTCCGGACGGAGGCCCGGGCGAGCTGTGCGCATACCAGTCGATCCTGCGCGTCGTCCACATCACCGCGGCGAGCGCTGCCCAAAGCCCGATGGCGCCTACCAGCAAAGCATAGCTCTCGGCCTTGAGTGTCATGTACAGGAACGCGTACAGGAGACCGAGTACGGACGCCATGATCATGCTCGCTCGCCGGCCTTTAAGCACCGCGGCGCTGTAGCCTGCGATCAACGTTGTCGACGCCATCGCACTCAGCAGGTAGGCGAGGCCGAAACCCACGTGCTCGGCGAACGACAGCAGCAGCAGGTAGAACAGCGCATTGGCGAAACCCACGAGCAGGTACTGCAGCGGGTGCAGTCGATAGTTGCCGAGGATCTCGAACAGGAAATAGGCAACGAACGACAGACCGATGAACAGCACCGCGTACTTGCTCGCGCGAAGCGTCACCTGGTACAGGCTCACGGGCATGTAGAACGTCACGCCGAATACCTGCGGTGTAAGCGCGTTGCCGACCTCGCTGCGGCTTGTCCATTGCGATGGCAGCGCGCGACCGAGACCCGCGATCCGCCACTCCGCGGCGAAGCCATCGTCCGATATATCGTGCGTCTCGGGCAGGTAGTTGCCCACGAAGCTCGGGTTCGGCCAGGTCGAGGTCATCGTTACGAGCGTCGTGTCGGCCAGCGGCAGGAACCTCAGAGCATCGCTGCCCTTGACGCGCAGGTCGATCGCAAAGTCGGCGCTGTCCTTGCCTTCGGCAAAGGGCTGACCGGATGCGGCCACGATGGGCGTGGGAAGCTCGCCAAGTAGCCGCGTACCGCTCGCGGCGAAGCGGGATGAGCGATCGCCGAGCACGACGGAGGGCGTCTCGGCGATTGCCCGGGCATCCGAGATCGACAGCGCGACGAAGGCCTTGCTCCAGTCGGGCTCGGCTTCGACCAGGTCGAGTTTCCGGACGTCGGGCCGCGGAAACGATCCGCGCAACGCCACCGTCGCGGTATAGATCGGTACCTTGTGTAGGCCCCGCTGACGGACTTCCGGTGTCGTATGGCTCTCGATATCCAGCCGCGTCGGCAAAACGTAGGCATGGCGTCGCTCGGTGACTTCCTGTCCGTGCGAGTTCGTCCGCGTCCAGGAGTAGGGCACGGCGAGAATCGGTCCCGCGATGAGCTGCTCGCTGCCCCAGGACCGTTTGATGTCCCCGCGTGCATGCTCGTGCACGCTGCTCCGATCGCGCACGACACCGTTGATCATCGACATCGGAATAAGCAGCACGAGAATCAGAAGCGCGATCGTCATGGCCTTGATCGACGCGGAACGTCTGGCGCCGGGTATCGACAGTTGCACGGTTCACCTCCCTCGAATCGCAGACATGACAGCAGGGCGACATGCGAAAGCCGTGATCCTGAAGTGGCGAATTGTGGCGTCGACGGTCCGTATACTTCGCCAATGCCGGGTTTATTGTTAAGCGCGCTCGCGATGCTGGCCTTCGCCGCCAACTCGGTGCTCTGCCGCCTTGCGCTCGGTGCAGGCGAGATCGACGCCGCGAGCTACACGACCGTTCGCCTGGCGTCCGCTGCCGTGGTCCTTGCGGCCATCGTGCTGGTCCGGGATCGGCGCATCATTCGCGCGGACATCAATCCCTGGTCCGCGCTCGCGCTGTACGGCTACGTCGTGTTTTTCTCGTTCGCTTACCTGACGCTCGCGACCGGCACCGGGGCGCTGATCCTGTTCGGCACCGTGCAGCTCACGATGTTCGCGTGGGCGCTGAGATCGGGGGAGCGGTTCCCGGCGCTGTCCTGGTTCGGCCTGGCGGTCGCGATTGCAGGCCTCGTCTACCTGCTTCTGCCGGGCCTGACCGCGCCCGATCCCGCCGGCGCTGCGATGATGGCCGTCGCGGGAATCTCATGGGGTGCGTATTCGCTGCTCGGACGCGGGGCGTCGGACGCCACGCGCGCGACGGCATGGAACTTCGCGCTCGCGTTGCCGCTGGGTCTCGCTACGAGCGCGGTATTACCGGGCGGGGTCGATGCGACGAGATTGGGCCTCCTGTTGGCCATCGTCTCCGGTGCCGTGACATCCGGTCTCGGCTATGTCGTCTGGTACGCGGCACTCAAGCATCTGGCGACGAGCGCCGCCGCGACGATCCAGCTTTCCGTGCCGATCATCGCGGCCGCGGCAGGCGTTCTGCTGCTGTCCGAGCCGCCGACCTTGAGGCTCGTCATCGCGATTATCGCGACGCTCGGCGGCGTTGCCATCGTCCTCCGGCAACGAACGGCGACCGCATAGGGCGGCCCCGCTGCTATCAGAAACTGACGCTGACGATGTAGTAGTGATCGACGAGCAGCGCCGCGAACAGGAGTCCGAGATAGGTGATCGAGAACTTGAACGTGCGCATGGCCCAGTCGAGGTCGTCGGGGAAGCGCATCATCTGAATCGTGTACCAGAGGAACGCGCCGCCCAGCAGAGCGGCACTGGCCAGGTAAATCAGCCCGCTCATGCCGGTCAGGTACGGAACGATCGTAATGACGCACAGGAGCACCGTGTACAACAGGATATTCAGCCGTGTGTAGGCCTCGCCGTGAGTAACGGGCAGCATCGGGATGCCGACCTTGGCGTACTCTTCCTTGCGCGCGATCGCCAGCGCCCAGAAATGCGGCGGCGTCCAGACGAAGATGATCAGGAACAGGAGCAGTGCCGCGAACGTCACCTCATTGGTGACGGCGGTCCAGCCGAGCACGGGCGGCGCGGCGCCCGCGGCGCCGCCGATGACAATGTTCTGCGGCGTCGCGCGCTTCAGGTATACCGTGTAGATGACGGCATAGCCGATCAGCGAGAAGAAGGTCAGGACGGCGGTCAGCGGATTTACGAGGCCGGACAGAATCAGCATCGACAGCATCGAGAGGATCGCCGCGAAGCTCAATGCCTTGCGCTCCGACAGCCGGCCCTGCGGCAGCGGTCGGCCGCTGGTCCTCAGCATGTGAATATCGATGCGGGCGTCCAGTATGTGGTTGAACACCGCGGCGCCCGACGCGGCGAGGCCGATGCCGATCGTGCCGAACACGAGCGCGTTGAGCCCGGGCCAGCCCGGCACGGCGAGAAACATGCCGACGACCGCAGTGAACACGATCAGCATGACCACGCGCGGCTTCGTCAGCTCGTAATAGTCTCGCCAGTCGCTTGTAAGTGTCTCTATGCTTGCGCTCATGCTGTTCTCTTTCTCGATAACCCTCGCCAACGAAGCCGCTATCCGATCCGCGACAGCCTGAGCAGCCGCTTGATGTCGTCCACCATGTCACCCGGGTCGATATCCGGGCCGAAGTAGAGGACGAGGTTGCCGAGCGGGTCCACGAGATAGTATCCGCCATCGGCGAGCTCGCGGGGCTTCTTGCTCGACAGCAGTGCACTCAACGGTTCGTCGGCGAGCGCGATCAGGCCTTGATGCTCTTCGTCGAGGAACAGGGTATCGGGGGGTGTATCGCCGTGCAAGAAGACGCGCTGTACCCGATCCATTTCGCGGCCCAGCATGAGCCTGGACTGCCGGGTCGTGTACAGGCCCTCTCGGCACTCGTCGCCGCAGGCGCCACGGTCTTCGAAGATCAGGAGCCACTTGCCCTCGGCTTCGGCGGACAGGTCAAGCTCCGGCGCCTCGTCATGCAGGTTGACGATCGGCTCGAGCAGCGCGCCATGGTTGACGCGCCCGTCGGGCTGGAACGTGCCGCCGTAGTACATGAATGCCGCGACGAGCAGGGGGCCGAAGAACACGGCCGCGATCAGCAGCAGCTGCACACGGCCGCGCGGTTTCGCAGCCTGTTCAGTCATTCGAGAATCCTCCCCGGCGTCCGTGCCAGATCAGGAGACCCGCGAGCACGGCGCCCATCGCGAACCACTGCAGCGCGTAGCCGTAGTGCCGGCCGGGGCCCATCTCGGGCGGCACCCAGTGGCGCACGAAGCCGCGCTCGTCGTCCGGATCCATGAGCAGTATGTAGGGCTGCACCGCCCGGCCCAGCGCCAGCTCCACGTCCGCGGTTTCCGGATACACGGCAAGTTTCGGCCAGCCGGGCTGGCGGACGATCGCATCGCCCATGCGCATGCCGGCGCGCGGCAAAGAGCCTGCGCGGCCAAGAATCGTAATGCGCTCGTCGCCGGTTTCGATCGACGCTGCGATCTCGCCCATGTCCGGAGCGACGCCCGGCTTCTCGATCCAGCCCCGATTGACGAGCAGCAGCGGCACGTCCTCCGCCAGCTCGAGCGGCGTGACGACGTAGTAGCCGTAGCGGCTGTTCAAAACGATGTTGTCGAGCAGGAACTGGCGCTCCGAAATCAGGCGGCCCTCGGCCTCGATCGGCTGGTACGGACGCACATCCATGCCGTCGACGACCCGGGCAGCCGAGCTACGGTCGGCAAACGCGGCACGCTGTTCCGCCTTGTCGAGACCGCGGCTCACCTGCCAGATTCCGAGCCCCGCGAACTGCACGACGAGCAGGCCGCCGACGACGAGCGGCAGCCACGCGGGCAGAGTCTTGGGGCTTGGAGTGTTCAAGGTATACTAGGCCGCCGCCTCGGCGCCGAAACTGCTGATGAAAGCCGTCGTACTGTTACTACTTGCAGGCATCGTACTGAGCCTGGGTTCCGGTCTGTTCTTCCTAGTCAAGGACAAACAGGACGCGGAAGAAACGTCCACCCGCCTGCTGACTTCCCTGAAGATCCGTGTCGCGCTGTCGGTCGCGCTGATCGCCGTCCTGGTCGCTTCCTTCATGCTCGGCTGGATCGAACCGCCACGCTGAGTGCTCGGTCCGCGCGGCGGTTCCCACCGCCCTGCTACATCCAGTAGACGAAGACGTAAAGACCCACCCAGACGACGTCGACGAAGTGCCAGTACCAGGCGACGCCTTCGAAGCCGAAGTGGCTTTCCGGCGTGAAGTGGCCTTTCATGACCCTGAGCCAGATCACGGTCAGCATGATCGCGCCGAGTGTTACGTGCATGCCGTGGAAGCCCGTCAGCATGAAGAACGTCGAGCCGTAGATGCCGGTCTCGAGCGTCAGGTTCATGTGCTGATAGGCCTCGATGTACTCCTCGGCCTGCAGGAAGACGAACACGAAGCCGAGCAGGAAGGTCGCCGCGAGGAATACCTTCAGGATGCCGCGATGACCCGCAATCAGCGCGTGGTGCGCAATCGTGATCGTGATACTGCTCGTCAACAGGATGGCCGTATTGATCAGCGGCAGGCCCATCGGGCCCATGATCTCGTAGTCGCCGCCCGCATTGGCCGGTCCGTTAGTCGGCCAGGTGCTTTCGAACTGTGGCCACAGGAGCAGGTTCGTGAAGAAGTTGTTGCTGGAGCCGCCGAGCCACGGCACGGACATGTTGCGTGCATAGAACAGCGCGCCGAAGAACGCTGCGAAGAACATCACTTCGGAGAAGATGAACCAGAACATACCCATGCGGAACGAGGTGTCGACCTGCGCGTTGTAGACGCCGTCCTGATTCTCGCTGATGACGGTGCCGAACCAGCCCGTGACCATGACGATGATCGTCGCGAAACCGGCCATCATGATCCAAAACCCTAAGTCGGCGCCGTTCAGCCAGGATGAGACGCCCACCATGAGGAACAGGAGCCCGATCGAGCCGACGATCGGCCAGTGGCTGCCATGAGGAACGTAGTAGCGGTCGGTTGCGTGTGCCATGGAAATTCTCTATCGCGTGCGTGTCAGTTGCGGGCGCTCATGCGCTCCGTATCGTAGAAAGTGTACTGCAGCGTGATCGTGTCGACGTACTCGGGCAAATCCGGGTCGACGATGAACTGCAGCGGCATGGCACGGGCCTCCCCCGCCATGAATTCCTGGTTGTCGAAGCAGAAGCATTCGATTTTCTTGAAGTGACCCGATGCCGAGACGGGCGCAACGCTGGGCACGGCCTGCGCGGTCTTCGTCTCGCCGGTCAGGTTCTCGGCCGTAAACGTCGCGTAGTACATCTTGCCCGGATGCACCTGCATGCTGTTGACGTCCGCGGCGAACGTCCACGGCGCGTACTCGTTGACGGTCGTGACGAACTCGATGCGTATCGTGCGACCGGTCTCCGGCGCCTCTTCGACGACGGCGGCCGACGTGTTGGTGCGGCCACCGTAGCCCGTGATCTCGCAGAACACGTCGTACAGCGGCGGCAACACGAGAAAGCCGAACGCGAACATGCCGACGCACCACACCACGAGGCGTAGCGTCAGCGCGGCGTTCGAAATTGGCTTCGGTTCGCGGCTCACGGGATCAGGCCCTCAGGACTCCGACAAGGATGAAGCCCAAAAAGAACGCGGCGGCAAGCGCGCCGAGCAGCATGGCCGTTCTGCGGTTTCGCCGCCTCAGTTCGAGGTCGATATCGCTCATGGCTCTTTCGGAAACGCGACGGTGCGATCGACGGGCACGGGCTCGTCGAAGGTGTGATACGGCGCCGGCGACGGCACGGTCCACTCGAGTCCGAGCGGCGAGTCCCAGACCTCGGCCGTTGCCTTCTCGCCCTGTTTGGCGGTCAGGAGCACGTACACGAAGATGAGCTGCGACAGGCCGAAGCCGAACGCGCCAACGCTCGCGATGAAGTTGAAGTCCGCAAACTGCGTCGAGTAGTCGGGGATGCGACGTGGCATGCCGGCGAGCCCGAGGAAATGCATCGGGAAGAACGTGAGGTTCACGAAGATCGTCGACAGCCAGAAGTGCAGTTTGCCGGCCCTCTCGCTGTACATGTGGCCCGTCCACTTCGGCAGCCAGTAGTAGGCGGCGGCCATGAGCGCGAAGATAGAGCCCGGCACGAGCACGTAGTGGAAATGGGCGACGACGAAATACGAGTCATGGTACTGGATGTCGGCCGGAGCGATCGCGAGCATAAGGCCCGAGAATCCGCCGATCGTGAACAGGAAGACGAACGCGAGCGAGAACAGCATCGGCGTCTCGAACGTCATTGCGCCTTTCCACATCGTACCGACCCAGTTGAACACCTTCACGCCCGTCGGCACGGCAATCAGCATCGTCGCGAACATGAAGAACATCTGCCCCGTCAGCGGCATGCCGACCGTGAACATGTGGTGCGCCCAGACGATGAACGACAGGAACGCGATCGACGCGGCCGCATACACCATCGAGTCGTGACCGAACAGCGGCTTGCGCGAAAACGTCGGGATGATCTCGGAGACGACGCCGAACGCCGGCAGGATCATGATGTAGACCTCGGGGTGGCCGAAGAACCAGAAGATGTGCTGGAACATGACCGGGTCACCGCCGCCGGCAGCCAAAAAGAAGCTCGTGCCGAAGAACTGATCGGTGAGCAGCATCGTGACGGCACCCGCAAGCACGGGCATGACCGCGATCAGCAGGTAGGCCGTGATCAGCCAGGTCCAGACGAACATCGGCATGCGGATCAGCGTCATCTGCGGCGTCCGCATGTTGATGATCGTGACGATGATGTTGATCGAGCCCATGATCGAGCTGATGCCCATCAGGTGAACCGAGAAAATCAGGAACGGGAAGGCATCGCCGGTCTGCAGGACGAGCGGCGGGTACATCGTCCAGCCGCTCGCCGGCGCACCGCCCGGCATGAACAGCGTCGACAGCAGGATGCCGAACGCGACGGGCAGGATCCAGAACGACCAGTTGTTCATGCGCGGCAGCGCCATGTCGGGCGCGCCGATCTGCATCGGGATCATCCAGTTCGCGAGGCCGACGAAGGCAGGCATGACGGCACCGAAGACCATGATCAGCGCATGCATCGTCGTCATCGAGTTGAAGAACTCGGGGTGAACGAACTGCAGCCCCGGCTGCGCGAGCTCCGAACGAATGACGAGCGCCATCGCGCCGCCGACGAAGAACATCACGAGGCTGAAAATCAGGTACATCGTGCCGATGTCCTTGTGATTCGTCGTGAACAGCCAGCGCTTGAAGCCCTTGGCCGGGCCGTGATGTTCGTGCTCGTCGTGCTTGTCGTGAAGATCTGCCGTGGTGCTAACCATCTAACTCAACTCCGGTTGCGCGCTCGTACCTTCGGGCGCGCCAAAAGAAAATCCTTATTCGCCGCCCGTGCTCGCGAACCTTGGAACGTTGCCGCCGCGGGTCTCGACCCAGGCCTGGAAGGCCTCGGGCTCGACGACTTCGACGACGATCGGCATGTAGCCGTGGTCCTTGCCGCAGAGCTCCGCACACTGGCCGCGGTAGGTGCCGACCTGCTCGGCCCTGAACCAGGTCTCGTTGACGATGCCCGGGATCGCGTCCTTCTTGATCGCGAGCTCGGGCACCCACCAGGCGTGCAGCACGTCGTTGGACGTCAGCAGCAGGCGAACTTTCGCACCGACCGGCACGACGAGCGGCTTGTCCACGTCGAGCAGGTAGTTGTCGACGCTGAACGGGTCGGTCGTGCTGCCCAGGCGACGGGCGTCGAGGCTCGGGCGCGCAAGACTCGAGTAGAAATCCACCTCCTCATCCTGGTACTTGTAGTGCCACTTCCACTGGTAGCCCGTCGCGACGACCGTCAGGTCGGGATCGCGCGAGTCTTCCAGCCGCACCATGGTTTCGGCGGCCGGAATTGCCATGGCGAGCAGGATGACGACCGGGATCGCCGTCCAGATGACTTCCGCCACCGTGCTGTGCGAGAACTTCGCGGGTTTTGCGCCGGCCGCTTTTCGATGCCTGATGAGCGAATAGATCATGACGCCGAACACGAGCACGCCGATCCAGACGCACACCCAGAAGACCATCATGTGCAGGTCGTAGGTTTCCGCACTGAGTTCCGTCACACCGCGCGGCATGTTGAGCGCCCAGTCGGCGCTGGCCGTGCCGGCTACGAGTAGGCCTGAAAGACCTGCCACCAAGTTTCGAACCATGTGTTGTTTACCCTGCGAGCCTCGCGGCTCGTGTGTGTCATTGCTCGATCCCGACTCGCTCGCCGCAGCATCCAGACGATAGGGAACACGCCGCTGGCCGCGACGGTTCCCCAGGCAAACTGCATCAGGTATCAGATCAAGATGCCGGCGGGCTGAACCGCGCCGGCTTTTGGACTGCGAAGTGTACGCAATGCGCGCCTCGTTCGCAATCCTCAAAGGCCGAAGCCCGTCACAAAAAAGTCATTTATTACAGCCGCTTATGCGTTACCTTCCGCGAATCGAAATGTTCGCGGGATCGATGCGGACGGCGCCCGGGTCGCCGCCCCGTCCGCTGCCCCACGCGTGGCCGAAGACGAGCTCGAATTCCACCGCGATCGGAGCGGCGCGCGACAGGTTCGCGAGCAGCGCCTGGTAGCGCCCGCGGCCGGTCAGCCCGGGCATGCGTGTCTTGAACACATTGCGCGCGCCGACCGCCGTCAGGTCCGCGAACAGCCGGGCGGGTTCCTCGTAGCTGACGTCGAGCCGGTCGACGTCGAGCACGGGGTCGCGCAGGCCGGCTCTGACGAGCGCGTCGCCGACGTCATGCATGTCGGCAAACTCGCGCACGTGGCGAGCCGCGTCGCCGCTCGTCTCTGACCATGCTTCGTGAAGCACGGCAAGACTGTCCGGGCCCAGTGTCGAGAACGCGAACAGGCCGTCCTCTTTCAATACCCGGCCGACCTCGGTCGCGACGGTCGCGGGATCGTCGATCCAGGGCAGGAGCAGATTCGAGAACACGACGTCTACGCTCGCGTCGGCGAGCGGCAGCGCCCGCGCATCGGCCTGAACGGCCGGGAACGGCCGCGGCCAGCGCCGCCGCGCGCGGCATTTCTCGAGCATCCGGGTCGAAATGTCGACGGCAACGAGCCGCGATTTGGGGAATCGTTTGGCCAGCGGCTTTAACGCGGCGCCCGTGGCCGCGCCGAGGTCCACGACGAGCGACGCCTCGAGCAGCATCGGGGCGAGCCGTGCGAACAGGCCTTCGCGCGCCGCCTCGTGGACGAAGTCGGCGTCATCGAAGCTTGCGGCCGCGGCGTCGAGTCGGCGCCGCGTCGCTTTGGGGTCGAGGGTAGGGTGTGATTTCACGGGGCAAACGGTTACAGGCGGGGCTCGCGACGTTGGTCCGCAAGCTCGAGGCCGCGATTATGCCGCAACGCTGTGCCTTCTGCGGCCTGCCTGCCGAATGCCCGCTGTGCAACGGCTGCCGCGACGACCTCCCGTGGCAGGAGGCGAGCTGTCCGCGCTGCGCGCTGGCGCTGCCCGCGACTACGCCGCCCGGCACGAGCTGCGCGACCTGCCAGCTCGGGCCGCCGCCTTTCGAGGCCGCCGTGGCTGCGCTCGACTACCGGTTCCCCGTGGACGCCGCGATCCGGGCGCTCAAGTTCCAACGCAGGCTCTACTACCTGCCGGCGCTGTCCGGTCTGCTTGTTGAGGCGTCGGCGCGTTTGCCGCCCGGCGTCGACGCCATCGTGCCCGTACCGCTGCACCGGTTCCGGATGATGCGCCGCGGCTTCAACCAGTCGCTGGAACTGGCTTTGCCCGTGGCGAAGGCGCTCGGTGTGCCGGTGTTGAGCAACGTCCGGCGCACGCTCCACACGCCGTACCAGTCGGGCTCGAACCGGGTCGAGCGCCGCCGGAACCTGAAATCGGCCTTCGGCGTCCGCGGCAGGATCGATGCGCGCCACGTGCTGATCGTTGACGACGTCGTGACGACGGGCGAGACCTGCCGCGAGCTGGCGGTGACGCTGAAGCGGAGCGGCGCGGAACAGGTTTCCGTGCTGGCGCTGGCGAGGGCCTGAGCTTCATGCCGTCGTCCGCGCAACTCGACACGGTCGCTTGGGGATGGTATCAATAATGATATCATCGTATGATGTCTGACATCGCCTGTATCCTCGCTAGGATGCGGCGCAATCCGAGCGGCGTGCGCTTTGCTGATCGATCGCCTGGAAAGATCAGATGAAAAGCAAGATTGATCCGTACACCTACCGAGTTTCCTGGTCACAGGAGGATCAGGAGTACGTCGGGCTGTGCGCCGAGTTTCCAGGCTTGAGCTGGCTGGCCGAAACCCACGAGACGGCGCTGGCCGGCATTCGCAAGCTTACCAAAGACACCATCGCGGACCTCATCAAGAACAACGAGCGCGTTCCCGAGCCACTGTCGACGCGATCGTTCAGCGGCAAGTTCATGGTCCGCATTCTGCCTGAAGTGCATCGTGAGCTGGCGGTCAAGGCTGCCGAGTCCGGCGTAAGCCTCAATCGTCTGGTCTCGTCTCGTCTTTCGTGAATCAGTTGCGGTGACCGATTGAACTCGCAACCCATAGCAGCCCTTCGCGAGACCTGCGGATTGTCATGAGATCGAGCGTTGCCGTAGAGATTCGGGAACTTGCGCGCAGTCGCGTTATCGCCAAAAGGATCGGGCTGATAACTCTCGACGAAATGAAGTGCTGGGCAGATGAGCAGATTCGCAAGCATTCCGAGCCGCCGGATTTTCTGTTCTCGATTTCATTGGGCGAAGATAGGGAATTGACGTTTGTCGAGCGTCTCGACCTCGTGAGAGACAAACCGGATGATGCCGACTGCGCGCCGATTGCCGCGGAGATTCTGGATCGGCTGGACAGCGGCAAGCTGGATTTTGCCGCGTTGGAGCTGATCGCTCTCAATTGCGGGGATGTGTTGGATCGTGAGTCGAGCCGCTGGGACGTATTCAGCTGGATTGCGGATGAGCTGCATCTCGCCGGCGAGGGCGTCAAGGACAGGGATTCGTCTTATGCTGACGTACGAGCAGCGCTACGGACGATGGCTGGCTAATCCGGCAAGTGCAGCGTTGCGGCGTTCAAGCGCGAGGCTCCTCATTGTCGCGCCGCTGCTCTCTGCCGAGCAGCCAAAGATCGAGCAGCGGCAGTCCGACAAGGACGCCGAACGTGAGCGCCAGCTTTCCGATAATCAACACCTGTCCCGCGTCCATCGTATCTTTGCTGCCAGCGACTACACCGGCTCGAACGTGTAATGCAGCAGAATGCCGATGAAAATAACGAGCCCGATGATGTGATTGTGCCTGAAGGCCTCGAAGCACCTGGCCGGGTCGCGGTCGCGGGCGAGCCACAGGTGGTAGGCCATGAGCCCGGCCGAGACGGCGACCGAGGCGTAGTACCAGGAACCGAGTTCGGCGCGCAGGCCCATGAACACGAGCGCGATCAGCATGATGACCTGCAGGCCCGCGATCACGAACAGGTCGGCGTCGCCGAACAGGAGCGCCGTCGACTTGACGCCGATGCGCTTGTCGTCCTCGCGATCGACCATCGCGTAAAAGGTGTCGTAGACGACGGCCCAGACGAGCGCCGCGCCGAACGCGATCCATCCGACCTGCGGCACCGTGCCGGTCTGCGCCGCGAAGGCCATCGGCACGGCCCAGCCGAAGGCCGCGCCAAGCACGAACTGCGGCACCGAGACGAAACGCTTGACGAACGGGTAGACGATCAACAGCCCGCCGGCGACGCCCGCGAGTATCTGTGTCGGCCGGTTGAGCATCGAGGCGAGGCCCAGCGCCACGAAACCGAGCGATGCGAATAGCGTCAGGGCTTCGAGCGGTGTCACGGCGCCGGTCGCGAGCGGCCGGTTGCGGGTGCGCTCGACATAGGGGTCGAACTTGCGGTCGGCGAAGTCGTTCAAGACACAGCCCGCGGAGCGCGTTACGAACACGCCAATGATGAAGACGATGAACAGGCCCGGGTCGGGATGGCCGTCGCCCGCGAGCCACAGCGCCCAGAGCGTCGGCCACAGGAGCAGCCAGATGCCGATGGGTTTGTCGACGCGCATGAGCTTGCCGTAGTTGCGCAGCTGCGCGGCAAGCTCGGGGCCCAGGGCTCGACGGGTGACGCGGTTCTTCATGGCATCGAGAGTATAGAAGCGGATCTACAGCTTCTAAACCTTCCCATAGCGATCGACACCGGACAGCCAGCGCCTCAGGATGGCCTGGACGGCGTCGGGCGCGTGCCGCTCGAGCTGCTGCGCGGCACGCATGACCTTCGGCATGAGCTCGGCGTCGCGGACCAGGTCGGCGACCCGGTACTCGGGCAGGCCGGTCTGCTTCGTGCCGAGCAGCTCCCCGGGGCCGCGCAGCTCGAGATCGCGCTCGGCGACGACGAAGCCGTCGTTACTCTCGCGCAGCACGGCCAGCCGGGTTTTGGCGAGCCTGCCGAGCGGCGGCTTATACATGAGCACGCAGTGGCTTTGCGCGGCGCCGCGGCCGACGCGTCCGCGCAGCTGATGCAGCTGCGACAGACCCATGCGTTCGGCATTCTCGATGATCATTAGGCTCGCATTCGGCACGTCGACGCCGACTTCGACGACCGTCGTCGCCACGAGCAGCTGGATCGTTCCCTGTTTGAATGCCTGCATGCCGCGCTCCTTCTCGGCGGGCCGCATGCGGCCGTGCACGAGACCGACACGCACGTCGGGCAGCGCCTCGGTCAGCATCGCGTAGCTCCTCTCGGCGGCCTCGAAATCGAGCGTCTCGGACTCGCCGATCAGCGGACACACCCAGTAGGCCTGCTGCCCCGATGCGCACGCGCTGTGAACGCGTTCGACGATCTCGTCGCGGCGTGAGTCCGGCAGGGCGATCGTCGTGACGGGCTTCCTGCCCGGCGGCAGCTCGTCGATGATCGAAGTATCGAGGTCGGCGTACGCGGCCATTGCGAGCGTGCGCGGTATCGGCGTCGCGGTCATGACGAGCTGGTGCGGCTGTCCGCCGGCCCCGAGCCCCTTGTCGCGCAGCGCCATGCGCTGGTGGACGCCGAAGCGGTGCTGCTCGTCGATGACGACGAGCCCGAGCGTGTCGAACTCGACGCCCTCCTGGAACAGTGCATGCGTGCCGACGACGACGCGTGCGCTGCCGTCGGCAATCGCGGCCCGCGCCTCGCGCCTGGCCGCTGCCTTCCGGCTGCCCGAGAGCCAGGCCGGCTCGATCCCGAGCGGCCTGAACCAGTCCGAGAAACTACGCCAGTGCTGCTCGGCGAGCAGCTCGGTCGGCGCCATGATTGCCGCCTGGACGCCCGATGCGACGGCCTTTAGGCAGGCGATCGCAGCGACGACTGTTTTGCCCGAACCCACGTCGCCCTGGATCAGGCGCATCATCGGATGCGGCCGCTCGAGGTCGGCGAGGATTTCCCCAACGACCCGCTGCTGCGCGCCTGTCAGCGTAAACGGCAGATCGCCGACAAAGCGGTCGACGAGAGCATGGTCATCATCGAGTGCGATGGCCTGCTCCGATTCGGCCAGCGCCCGCAGGTGCCTGAGGCTTAGAGAATGCGCGAGCAGTTCCTCGAACGCGAGCCGCTGCTGGCACGGGTGTTTGCCCGCCAGCATGAGTTCGACGTCGGCATCGGGCGGGGGCCGGTGCAGGTACTGGATCGCGTCGGCGAGCGGCGGCATGCCGAACGGGTCGCGCACGGACGCCGGCAGGAGCTCCTCGGGCGGCGACGCGCGCATCTTCTCGAGCGCCTGCCCGGTCAGGTTGCGCAGCCGGCCCTGCTGCACGCCCTCGGTCGCCGGGTAGATCGGCGTCAGCGCGTCGTCGACGCCGGCATCGGCACCGGCGCGCAGCAGGCGATACTCGGGATGAATCATCTCGAGCCCGGCCGGGCCCTTGCGCGCTTCGCCGTAGCAGCTCAAGCGCACGCCGGGCCGGAACTGCGCAGCCTGCGCGCGCGAGAAATGAAAGAAGCGCAGCGTCAGCTGGCCCGAGCCGTCGCTGACGCGGACGAGCAGACTGCGGCGGCCGCGATAGACGGTTTCGGCCAGTAGCACCTCGCCTTCGACGAGGCAGCGCAGGCCCGGCACGAGGCTGCCGATCCTTACGAGTTTCGTCCGGTCCTCGTAGCGCAGCGGCAATAAGAACAGCAGGTCTTCGACGACATGCACGCCGAGCTTTGCGAGCTTGTCGACGAGGGCGGGTCCGACGCCGCGCAGCGTCGTCAGTGAGGAGTCGGGCGTGTCTGCCACGTCTTCGCCGGTCCGGCTCCCTTAAATCTCTCCGAGCCCGGACGCCGCGCCCGTTAGAGCGCCAGGATAGCGTCGGCCTCGACGTCGACGCCCTTCGGCAGCGCGGCCACGCCGACCGCGGCGCGTGCCGGGAACGGCTCGTCGAAATAGTCCCGCATGACTTCGTTCACGGTCGCGAAGTTGTCGAGGTCGGTAAGGAAGATCGTCAGCTTGACGACCTGGTTGAGATTGCCGCCGGCCGCTTCGGCGACGGCCTTCAGGTTGTCGAAAACGCGCACGGCGCGCGCGCGGAAATCGCCCTCGACGATGTCCATGGTCTCCGGCACGAGCGGGATCTGGCCCGAGAGGAACACGAGATTGCCGGTCAAAACCGCCTGCGAATACGTGCCGATCGCGGCGGGCGCGGCGTCCGTGTGGATGGGTTTTCTGCTCATGGATCGCTCTTCGTGTAAGTCTCGGGGTGTTCTGTCAGGCGCACTCGCGCGAGACGCGGATGACGTTCGGCATCTTGCGCACGTTGCGCAGGATTTCGGCCAGGTGTTTGCGGTCGCGGACCTGCAGCAGGAACGACAGCATCGACACGTCCTCGTGCCGGCCGAGTACCTCGACCTGCTCGATGTTGGAATCGCTGTCGGCAATGGTCGCCGCGACCTCGGCAAGCACGCCCGGTTTGTTGTGCGAGTCGATGTGGATCAGGCTCGAGAACTCGCGGTCGACGTTTTTTTCCCAGTCGACGGCCAGCCACTTCTCGGGCTGCTTGCGGAAGTTGATCAGGTTGCCGCAGGAGTTGCGGTGAATGACCACGCCGCGGCCCGTGCTCAGGTAGCCCATGACCGGGTCGCCCGGAATCGGGTGGCAGCACTTCGCGTAGCTCACGACCATGCCCTCGGTGCCCGCGATTACGAGGCTCGCCTTGTCCGGCTCGTCCTCTTCACTCTCCTTCTTGCCGAGCAGGAAGCGCGCCGTGAGCGGCGCGAGCCGCTCGCCCAGGCCGATTTGTTCGAACAGCTCCGCCGTGTTGTTCAAGCCGAGTTCGTCGAGCGCCTCGTTCATGCGCACCTTGCCGATCTTGCGCAGCGACGATTCGAGGTCCTTGAGCGAGCGGTCCAGAAGGCGCCTGCCGAGATCGATCGACTCGGTCGAGCGCAGGTTTTTCATGTACTGGCGGATCGCGGTTCGCGCCTTGGCCGTGCGCACGAAGGTCAGCCAGTTCGGGTTCGGTTTCGCGCCGCGGCTCGTGATGATCTCGACGGTCTCGCCGTTGCTGAGCGGCGTCCTGAGCGGCACGAGCCGTCGATCGACCTTGGCTGCCACGGTGCGGTTGCCGACGTCGGTGTGCACGGCGTAGCCGAAATCGACGGCCGTGGCGCCCTTGGGGAGCGGCATGATGTCGCCCTTCGGTGTGAACACGTAGATCTTGTCGGGGAACAGGTCGACCTTGACGCTCTCGAGGAACTCCTCCGACGAGCCCTCCTGCTGCAGCTCGGCGAGGTTCGCGAGCCACTCGCGGGCGCGGCGCTGCGGCGTTGCGTCTTCCTTGTCTTCCGCCTTGTACTGCCAGTGCGAAGCGACGCCCGCCTCGGCCACGCGGTCCATGTGCCGCGTCCGGATCTGAACCTCGAGCGGCAGGCCCTTCGGCCCGAACAGCGTCGTGTGCAGCGACTGGTAGCCGTTGATGCGCGGAATCGCGACGTAGTCCTTGAAGCGGCCGGGCATCGGCTTGTGGAGGCCGTGCACGATGCCGAGCACCTGGTAGCAGGTCGAGACGTCGTCGACGATGATGCGAAAGCCATACACGTCGACGACATCGTTCAACAGCCGCTTCTTCTCGGCCATCTTGCGGTAGATGCTGTACAGGTGTTTCTCACGGCCGATGACGTCGGCCTCGATGCCCTCGTTGGCGAGCGCCGAGCCGAACTCTTCGGAGATGCGCTTGACGATCTGCCGCTGGCTGCCCTTGCTTCGCTTGAGCGCCTTCGCGATGACCCGGTAGCGCATCGGGTACAAATGGCGAAACCCCAGGTCCTCGAGCTCGACTTTCATCCGGTTGATGCCCAAGCGATTCGCGATCGGCGCGTAAATGTCGAGCGTCTCGCGGGCGATGCGCTTCTTTTTCTCGGACGGCATCGCGCCCAGGGTCTTCATGTTGTGCAGGCGGTCGGCGAGCTTGACGAGAATGACTCGAATGTCCTCGATCATCGCCAGCATCATCTTGCGGAAGCTCTCCGCCTGCGCCTCGGCGCGGCTCCTGAACTGAATCTGGTCGAGCTTGCTGACGCCGTCGACGACGAGTGCGACGTCATCGCCGAATTTCTCGCGAATCGTGTCGAGTGTCGCTTCGGTGTCTTCGACGACGTCGTGCAACAGAGCGGCCGCGATCGCCTCGGCGTCGAGACGCATCTCGGCGAGCTCCTGGGCGACCGCAACGGGATGCGTGATGTAGGGTTCGCCGGTCTTGCGGGTCTGCCCCTCGTGGGCCGCGGCGCCGAACTCGTAGGCCTCGGCGACCATCCTGATCTGCTCGTCGGGCAGGTATGCCGAAAGCGTGTCGAGCAGCCGGCCGGAGCCGTGGTCGCGCTTCGACGCGCCCGGCAGCTTGGACAGCAGTGTGGCGGCATAGTCCATGCACTGACTATACCGCTAAATCAGCGGGGCAAAGCCCCTTGGAGGCGGGTAAAACGGGCCTTTGCAGGCTTCCGTCAGTCGCCGATCGAGATTCCCCGGACCGGCATCAGCTCGTCGGCGGCCTCTTCCTGCATGAGCTCGTCGGCGGCGGGCGTGTCGATCTCGTCCAGGATGGCCGGCGTGACGAGTCCCTCGGCGATCTCGCGCAGCGCGATGACCGTGGGTTTGTCGTTCTCGAGATCGACCATCGGCTCGGCGCCATGGGCGATGCGGCGCGCGCGCTTGGCGGCGACGAGCACCATCTCGAAGATGTTGTCGATGTTGTCGAGGCAGTCTTCGACGGTAATGCGGGCCATTGATGTCTCCGGGATAACCTGGTTGGCAGGCACGCCGCTTGAGGGCGCGCTCCGTAAACTGGCCGCAAACCCTAGCCCGCGGCCAGGGCTGGCACCAGTCCTTATAACGAATAGTTATAGGCTGACCGAAAAAGATTAATCGGGTCAGCAGCTTACGAGAGTATCCTTTTGACGGCCCGGCGCAGTTCCGGACTCTGCGTCGAGGTTTCCTCGCTCACGCCGGCCATCGCGGCCTCCAGCCTTGCGACGGCCTCGCCGAGATCGTCGTTGATGATGACGTGGTCGAACTCCTCCCAGTGGCCGATATCGTCAACGGCCTGGCTCAGCCGCCGTTCGATCACCTCGGAAGAGTCCGTGCGCCGGTCGCGCAGGCGCCGCTCGAGTTCCGGCAGCGACGGCGGCAGGATGAAGATCGTCACGCAGTCCGGCATCGATTCGCGCACCTGCTGGGCGCCCTGCCAGTCGATCTCGAGCAGCACGTTGCGGCCTTCGGCGAGCAGTTTCTCGACCTTGGAGCGGCTGGTCGCATACAAATGGCCGAACACTTCCGCCCATTCGAGCATCTCGCCGGCCTCTCGCAGCCGGTTGAATTCGTCGCGGTCGATGAACAGGTAGTCCGATCCGTCGACCTCGGTGTGGCGCTTCTCGCGGGTCGTATACGAAATCGAGAACCTGAGCTCGGGCTGCTTCGCGACGAGCTTTTTGACCAGCGTGGTCTTGCCCGCGCCCGAGGGCGCGGCGATTACGAACAGCTTCGCGTCGTTCGAAGCGCTCCTGGAACTGGCAGTTTCGCTCACGCCGATGTCACTCGATGTTCTGGATCTGCTCGCGCATCTGCTCGATGAGCACTTTCAGGTCGACGGCGGCCCGCGTCGTATCGGCGTCCCCGGACTTCGAGCCCAAGGTATTTGCCTCGCGGTTGAGCTCCTGCATCAGAAAGTCGAGCCGCCGGCCGACGGGTTCGTCCTTGCCGAGCGCATCCCGAATCTCGGTGACATGGCTCTCCAGCCGGTCGAGCTCCTCGTCGACATCGAGTTTCTGCGCGACAAGCGCGAGTTCGGTCTCCAGGCGCTCCGGATCCGCCTCGATATCGAGCTTCGCGAGCCGTTCGCGCTGCTTGTGACGCGTGGCCTCGAGCACGGCTGGCATGCGCTCGCGGACGCTCGCGGCAATCTTCAGGATGTCGGCGCAGCGGGACTCGAGCATGGCCGCGATGCGCTCGCCTTCGCTCAGGCGCATCGACTTGAGTTCGGCAACGGCCGCGCCCAGGGACGCGTGCGCGTTCTCAACCAGCGGCTCGACGTCGAGCTCGCGGACGCGGACGACGCCGGGCCAGCGCAGCACGTCCATCGGGTCGACGTCGTCGGCGTCGTCGAGCCTGTTCGCGATATCCTTAAGACGCGCCGCGAGCGCGGTGACGAGCTCGTCGTTGAGCTCGATGTCGGCGGCTGCGTCGCTCGCCCGCTTGAGATTCAGCGTGCACTCGACCTTGCCGCGCCTGAGCTCGGCAGCCACGAGCTGCTTCAGGTCCCGTTCATGGGGCTTGAGTTCGTCGGGCAGCTTGAACTGTATGTCGAGATAGCGGTGATTGACGGCCCGGATCTCCCACGTCAGGGTGCCGGACTCCGATTCGGCGGCCGCTCGCGCGAAGCCTGTCATACTGTGTAACATGTTGCTCGATTCCTGGTTGTGTCGGCCGCATGCCGCCGGTCGCTGTCGGGCCGCCAGAAGCCGGATGTGCCGGGCGAGTCACGGTTTTCGCGAGTCCAACGCGGCATATTAAATAGACGCTCGGCAGAACGAAACACAATGCAGGTCGAATACGCCAAAGTCTCCGCTCTGGGGAATCGCTCGGACAACCAGGACAGGGCTGCCGTCGTCGTCGCTGACGACGCCGCGATGCTGCTCGTATTCGACGGCATGGGCGGCCATTCGGACGGCGCTCGCGCCGCCGAGACCGCGCTCTCGGTCGTCCAGGACCACTTCATCGCCAGCAAACTGCCGGTCTTCGATCCGCAGGGCTTCCTGTACATGGCGCTGGCCGACGCGCACGAGCAGGTCGTCGAACTCGGCCACGATGTCTCGGTCGACTTCCGGCCGCGCGCGACCTGCGCCGTGTGCCTCGTGCAGGAAGCAGGCTCGTTCTGGGCGCACATCGGCGACAGCCGGATCTACCAGCTTCGCAACGGCCGCGTGCTCCGGCGGTCCCGCGACCACAGCCATGTCGAGGTGCTGATCCAGGAGGGCGCGATCACCGAGCAGGAGGCGCTCGACCACCCGATGCGAAATTTCGTCGAATGCTGCCTGGGCGGCGACAAGGCAGTGCCCGACATGAGCATCACGCACCGCATGCCGCTCGAGCCCGGCGACGTGCTTCTGGCGTGCACAGACGGGCTCTGGTCGGGAATCTCCGACGACGACGTCGCGGGCGTCGAGACACCGGGGGAGAACAGCCTGCCCGAGAATCTCAAAAACCTGAGCATGAAGGCCCTGAACGCCAACGCGCCGTACGCCGACAACACGACCGGAGCGGCCTTGCGCTGGAACGGCCCGTAGCGCCTGCCCGGCCGCGGTGCCCATCCCACGGCCGCGCTTCTGACGGCATAATGCTCACCTTTGATCCAGGCTTACCTCGCACGCGTGCGAGGGCAGCACCAGGAGTGACTCAATGCGACCAAGCGGACGCGCCGTCGACGAAATACGTTCCGTCGTCTTCACCCCCGATTTCACGCGCCATGCGGAGGGCAGCGTTCTCGCGGAATTCGGCGACACGCGCGTACTGTGCACGGCGTCGGTCGAGGACCGCGTGCCGCCCTGGATGCGCGGTAAAGGTTCGGGCTGGGTGACGGGCGAGTACGGCATGCTGCCGCGCGCGACCCATACCCGCTCGGGCCGCGAGGCGGTCCGCGGCAAGCAGGGCGGGCGGACCCTGGAAATCTCGCGGCTGATCGGCCGCTCGCTGCGCGCGATAACGAACATGGACGCGCTCGGCGAGCGGACGGTCACGCTCGACTGCGACGTGATCCAGGCCGACGGCGGCACGCGCACGGCCGCGATCAGCGGCGCCTACGTGGCGCTCGCGCTGGCCTTGGATCGCATGGTCGCCGCCCGCAAGCTCAAGAAGCACCCGCTGTTCGGGCGCGTAGCGGCCATCTCGGTCGGCATCTACCGCGGCGAGCCCGTCCTCGACCTCGACTACGCCGAGGATTCGGAGGCCGAGACGGACATGAACGTCGTCATGAACGACGCCGGGCGCTACATCGAGATACAGGGCACGGCCGAGGGCCACGCCTTCGCCGAGGACGAACTTGGCGGCATGCTGTCGCTCGCGAGGCTCGGCGTCCAACATGTCGTCGAGAAGCAGGCCGAGGCGCTGGCCGGCGAGGACTGATCAGCCATGGCCCTGCCTCCGAAGATCGTCATGGCGACGGGCAATCCTGGCAAGGTCCGGGAGATCGCACGGCTGCTCGCGCCGCTCGCGGCCGAGGTCGTCGCGCAGTCCGAGTTCGACGTCGAGGAGGCCGAGGAGAACGGCACGACCTTCGAACAGAACTCGCTGATCAAGGCGCGGCACGCGGCCGCCGCGACCGGTCTGCCCGCGATCGCCGACGACTCGGGGCTGTCCGTCGATGCGCTGGGCGGCAGCCCGGGCGTGTACTCGGCGCGTTACGCGGGCCCCGATGCCAACGACGAGCGGAATATCGACAAGCTCCTCGGGGCGATGCGCGGCGAAGCGAACCGGGCCGCCGCATTTCACTGCGTGGCGAGCTTCGTCGATCCCGCGCGCGCGGAAGAGATCGTCGCGCACGGCGTCTGGCGCGGCGAGATCCTCACGGAGCGCAGGGGCGGCGGCGGATTCGGCTACGACCCGGTGTTCCGCGTCCCCGACCTAAACTGCTCGTCCGCGGAGCTCGAGCCCGAGCAGAAGAACGCGCTCAGCCACCGGGGACAGGCTTTGCGGGCGCTCGTCGCAAAGCTCGAGGCGGCCTACGCCGGGTCATGATTGCGCCGCCCCTGTCGCTGTACGTGCACCTGCCCTGGTGCGTCCGCAAGTGCCCGTACTGCGACTTCAATTCCTACGCGGCGGGCGCGAACCTCGAGCGCGAACGCTATGTCGATGCCCTGCTCGCTGATCTCGCGACCGAGGCCGAGCGTGCCGGGAGCCGCGAACTCGTAAGCGTTTTCCTCGGCGGCGGCACGCCGAGCCTGTTCCCGCCTGCCGACGTTGCGAGGATCGTCGACGGTATCCACAGGCACTTTGCTGTCGTCGACGATGTCGAGATCACGATGGAGGCTAACCCGGGGACCGTCGAGAGCGGCGCTCCGGCCGGCTACCGCGAGGCGGGCATTAACCGCCTGTCGATCGGGGCACAGTCGTTCTCGGCCGAAAGCCTCGCCGCGCTCGGCCGGATTCACTCGCCCGACGACATCGAACGCTCGGTGGCCGAGGCGCGCGAGGCCGGTTTCGATAACCTGAACCTCGACATCATGCACGGCTTGCCCGGACAGGACGTCGCCATGGCAGTCCGCGATCTCGAGCAGGCGATCGAACTCGCGCCCGAACACCTGTCCTGGTACGAGCTGACGCTCGAACCGAACACGGTGTTTCACGCGCGCCCGCCCGAAAACCTGCCCGATGACGACACGATCCTCGAGATCGAAGCAGCGGGCTCATCGCTGCTCGAGGACGCCGGCTACTCGCGCTACGAGGTGTCGGCGTATTCGAAGCCGGGGCGCCGCTGCCGCCACAACCTGAACTACTGGCGTTTCGGCGACTACCTGGGCATTGGCGCCGGCGCGCACGGCAAGCTGACGAGCGACGAAGGGATCTTCCGCACGGTGCGACCAGCGAACCCGCAGGCCTACCTGATGTACGCCGAGGCGGGGGATCGGCTGCCCGGGCTCGAGCGGCTCGACGATTCGGAGCGGCTGTTCGAGTTCCTGTTGAATGCGCTCAGGCTCGAGGGGGGCTTCGACGAGGCGGACTTCGCGGCCCGCACCGGTCTCGACGCCTCGCTCCTGGCCGAGCGAGCGACGCCGGTCAGGGAGAAAGGGCTGATCGAGCGCAAAACGGGCGGCCGATGGGTGCCGACGGCGCTCGGCAGGCGGTTCCTGAACGACCTGCAATCCGCCTTCCTGCCGTGAGCATTTATGCACAACGGCGGGGGCGTACTGAAATTAAAGTGTAAAATACCGCTGATCTCAGCTGCGGCCTTCGTAAACCCTGTTATATCATTGTTTTTCAAGGATTTTATAAACTGACCATATTTTGGTCATATTAATAGGGCGCTTTGAAAATCCGCACCTTAGCGCATTCGCCCCAATTTCTTCCACAACGTTATCCACAGCTTCTGTGGATAATTCCCGGCGTCTCGCGCGGGGTTGCGGCGGCCTGCGCTTCGCTATATATTACGCGGCCTTTTTGGCACAGCACGTGCCGCGGAGAGCAATATCATGAAAGCCGATATCCATCCCAACTACACCGATATCACGGTGACCTGTAGTTGCGGCAACGTGATCGAAACGCGCTCGACGCTCGGCGAAGACCTCAGCATTGAGGTGTGCTCTTCCTGCCACCCCTTTTACACGGGCAAGCAGAAGATCGTCGATTCGGGCGGTCGCGTAGACAAGTTCCGCAAGAAGTACGGCATGTAGAAACATCGCCGGGGCTGCCGCCCCGGCGACTCCACCGTGTGTCGCAGTCGCGGCACGGTGGGCCAGCCAAACGCGTCCCGTAACGTCCCGCTCGTGGGGTGTCTGCTATGCTCGTCGGCTGCGTGCCGGTCTGTAACGCAGCCGCCAAAAGGCCGCGCGCACAACGTAACCAGTACGAGGAGAACAATGAGCCAGGACGCCTACCGACTAATCGGCCCGGACGGGACCGAGTCCGAACACGCCGTACTGACGGGTACGACAGGACCCGACGTCATCGACATCGCCAACCTGTACCGCGAGCAGGGCGTGTTCACCTACGATCCCGGCTTCGTCGCCACGGGCAGCTGTAAATCCGATATCACCTTCATCGACGGTGAAGACGGCGTTCTGCTGTATCGCGGCTATCCGGTAGAGCAGCTCGCCAAGCATTCGAATTTCATCGAGGTCTCCTACCTGTTGCTGCACGGCGAACTGCCGACTACGCAGGAGCTAGAGGAGTTCGACCGCACGATTCGACTGCACACGATGCTCAACGAGGGCATGCTGCAGTTCTTCAACGGCTTCCGCTACGACGCACATCCGATGGCGATCCTGTCGGCGGTCGTCGGGTCGATGTCCGCTTACTACCATGACACGCTCGACACCTCGAATCCCGAGGAACGCGACATCTTCGCGCACCGCATCCTCGCGAAACTGCCGACAATCGCGGCGGCCGCCTACAAGCTCAGCATCGGCCAGCCGTTCATGTATCCGCGCAACGATCTCAACTACACCGAGAACCTGTTGCAGATGCTGTTCTCGGTGCCGGCCGAACCCTATGTCATGGACGAGATCGCCGCCGAGGCGCTCGACCTCCTGTTCATTCTGCACGCCGACCACGAGCAGAACTGCTCGACCTCGACGGTGCGCATGGCCGGCAGCTCGGGCGCGAACCCGTACTCGGCAATTGCCGCGGGCATCTCGGCGCTGTGGGGCCCCGCGCACGGCGGCGCCAACGAGGCCGTCCTCGAGATGCTCGAGGAGATCGGCACGGTCGAGAACATCTCAAAGTACGTCGACAAGGCCAAGGACCGCGACGACCCGTTCCGCCTGATGGGCTTCGGTCACCGCGTCTACAAGAACTTCGATCCGCGCGCGACGATCATCCGTGAGATGGCGCACAAGGTGCTTGCCCAGCTCGACAACCCGGATACGCCGATGTTCGACCTGGCGCTCGAGCTCGAGCAGGTAGCGCTCAAGGACGAGTACTTCATCGAGAAGAACCTGTATCCGAACGTCGACTTCTACTCCGGCATCATCTACAAAGCGCTCGGTATTCCGACCGACATGTTTACGGTTATGTTCGCGCTCGGCCGCTCGGTCGGCTGGGCCGCGCACTGGCGCGAAATGATAGCCGACCCGAAAGGCAAGATTTCGCGTCCGCGGCAGCTCTACACGGGCCCGCCGCAGCGGGACTACGTTCTGGTCGACGAGCGCGGCTGACGTCTTCGACGATCGGCGCAAAACCGCAAGCTGGCGTCCTGTCTCGTGAATCGCTTTCTCGCGGCCGGCTTGTTTCATGCGCTGGCGCTCGCGCCGGGCTTCGCGGTCCACGCGCAGGCAATCGACACCAACCGGCCCGGGTTCTCGTTCACACCGGGCGTGGTCGGCAAGGGCACGTGGCAGGTCGAGACCGCCATCGACTTCGTGCAGAACGACAGCGACTCCGAAACGCTGTCCCTGCCCAACGCCGAGATTCGCTACGGCACGGGCGAGCGCGTCGAAGTCTTCGTCTCGTCGCTCGGCTGGGCCGAGGACGACAGCTTCGGCAGCAAGGCATCCGGTCTCACGGATCTCGCGGTCGGTACCAAGATCGCCGTCTCGGAGCCCGCTGCGGCTACGAAAACGGCCGTGCTCCTTCAGCTGTCCCTGCCGACGGGCGACGATCGCTTCACGAGCGACAGCGTCGACCCGGCGGTCGCGTTCATCTGGACTCATAGCGGCCGTTTCAACCTGGCCGGCACGGCGAAACTCCGCGATGCGCCCGGCGGCTACCGCTTCGACAACGGCCTGAAGCTACCCTTCGCGATCGACGAGCGTCGCAGCTGGTTCGTCGAGTGGGAAGCCAACGTTCGCGAGGGACGCGGCAGCAGCCACTGGGCGAACGGCGGCTTCCAGTGGCTCATGCAGGACAACATCCAGATCGACCTGAACGCGGGCGTGGGCCTCAACGACCGCGCCGGCGACTATCGATTCGGCGTCGGGTTCTCGATCCGACCCTGACTGTCGTCTTACAGGCGGGCGTCACGGAGCCCTCAATCGGCTTTCGGTTCGCCGCTTCGGCCGACCATACATCCGATCGCAGCGCCGACGTGCTATCGTCGGTGAGCGCAGCATGGACACACACCGGTCACCAACCGCACCGGGTTCGCAGCTGATCAATCGACATCGAGCACCAAGGGAGTGGCGGTAGTGTCTTCTTTTTTCAGGTTCCCTCTGCGCCGCCGATCCCGACAATTCGTGCTACTCATCCTCGTGCACATGGGCTGTTTGGTCGCGTCTGGCCAGCTTTCGGCCAACGAGGCCGAGAGCAACGAAGAGCTTGCCATGCAGCTCGCCAATCCCATCGCGGCATTGGTCAGCGTGCCCTTCCAGCTCAATTACGACCAAGACATTGGATTGCGCGGGGAGGGCGAGCGCTGGACGCTGAATGTTCAGCCCGTGATTCCGATCGAGCTCAACGAGGACTGGAACCTCATCTCCCGGACCATTCTTCCTCTCATTACGCAAAGCGACATCGCGGCGGGCAGCGGGAGCCAGACCGGAACCGGCGACGCGGTCCAGAGTTTCTTTTTTTCGCCTGTCGCTCCCGTCAACGGCTGGATCGTGGGAGCCGGCCCCGTCTTCCTGCTTCCCACGGGTTCCGATGACCGGCTGACTGCCGACAAATGGGGTGCCGGGCCGACCGGTGTTGCGCTGAAGCAGTCGGGCCCCTGGACCTACGGCGCGCTGGCGAATCACATCTGGTCCTTTGCGGGCGAGAGCAACCGGCCGGACGTGAATTCGACGTTTGTGCAGCCGTTCCTGTCCTACACGACGCCCACGGGAGTGACCTACACACTGCAGACCGAATCAACCTACAGCTGGGAAGACGACAGCTGGAACGTTCCGATCGCCGCCGTCGTTTCGAGGGTTTTCGCGATTGGCGAGCAACGCTTCAGTGTCGCCGGTGGTTTCCGCTACTACGCGGAAAGCCCGATTTCCGGTCCGGACGGTCTCGGCGTGAGGCTCGTCTTTACCCTTCTGTTGCCGCGCTAGTGTCCTGTCCATTCGTCTTCGCGAGGTAGCCCAAATGTCCGTAAACCGCAGACACTTCATTCAATCCGGCGCGGCAACAGCGGCCGGGCTGGCGCTTTGGGGCTGCGGCGGCAGGCAGAAGCCGCCGGCCGTCTCGGCGACGACCGTGTTTCGAAACGGGATCGTCCTGCCCGTCGATGCCGGGTTCTCGCAGCACGCGGCGCTCGCAGTTCGCAATAACAAGGTGCTGGCGACGGGCGATGAAGCGGCCGTGATGTCGGCAGCAGGCCGCGGCGCCAAGGTCGTGGACCTCGACGGCCGTGTGATCCTGCCCGGCTTTATCGAGCCGCACATGCACTTCCTGTTGCTGGCGGGCTTCGGCCACGTCAGGGACATCGGGCCGTTCGAGTTCCCGACGTTCGAGGGCGCGCTGGCGGCCTTGCGCGAGATTCGCGCGTCGACACCTGAGGGTGAGTGGGTCATGGGCCGCCAGTTCGACCCGATCCTGCTCGAGCCAGAGCGTGAGCTGCTCGCGAGCGACATCGACGAGGTCGTGCCCGACCGGCCCGTGTTCGTGCTGAACGCGTCGGGCCACATTGCCTACGTGAACAGCCTGGCCCTCGAACTCGCCGGCATCACCCGGGATACGCCGGATCCCGAGGGCGCCGAGTTCGGCCGCAACGATGACGGCTCGCCCAACGGTGTGCTGTACGGGCCGGCCGCGCATCTTCCCGTCATGCTCGTCAATCCGGGCATTACGAATCGCATGCAGAACGAGTTCGTCAGTGCCGGCCGGGAGGTAGGCGAGCAGGCAGCAACGCTCGGTATCACGACGCTATGCGACCAGGCGACCGGCGCACTGGCCGGCGCGTCGGAGCTCGAGTCCTACCGCGCCATGTACGAGGGTGACGCGATGAAGGCCCGAATCCGCGCCTACGTCTACAGCGAGGCAGGCGGCTGGGACGAGGCTGGGGTCAGGCCGTTTGACGGCGACGCCCTGATGCGCGTGGCTGGCTGGAAGATCGTGAGCGACGGATCCAACCAGGGCTTTACGGGCCGCCAGCGTGAGCCCTATTACACGCAGGATACGCTCGGCCTGTACTACGTGGCGCCCGATGCGCTGCGCGCGGCCGTGGCCGACCGGGCGGCCAGGGGCTGGCAGCTCTCGATTCACGGGAACGGCGATGCGGCGATCGACAGCATCCTCGATGCGATGGAGGCGGCCGCGGCGGCGGGGACAAATGTCAAGGCGCTGCGCCACCGCATCGAGCACTGCTCGATCCTGCACGACGAGCAAATCACTCGCATGCAGGCGCTCGGGATGGTGCCGAGCTTCCTGATCAACCACGTGCACTTCTGGGGCCACGTCATGCGTGACAGCGTGTTCGGTCCCGACAAGGTGCAGCTCCTCGATCGCTGCAAGTCGGTGGAGGATGCGGGACTCAACTGGGTGATGCACACCGACGCGCCGGTTTCTCCGCTGGGCTCCCTGCACAAGCTCAGGGTCGCGGTCACAAGGGACCTGTGGAAAGAACCCGACACGATTCTCGCGCCAGGCGAACGGGTCAGCGTGGAATCCGCCATTCGGTCGATAACGCGAGATGCTGCGTGGGCATGCCACTCCGAGCACGAGATCGGCAGCCTCGAGCCGGGCAAGTTCGCCGATCTCGTCGTGCTGGAGGACGACCCTCGCGCAGTCGAGCCCTCGACGATTTCAGACATCGCCGTGAGCGAAACCTGGATGAACGGAAGACGCGTATTCGGCGGCTAGTGCCTGCTACAGCAGCTCAGTCACGCGCTTCACGTCCGCGCGCTCCATCGGCTTGCCGTCGACCGGGCTCAGCGGTGCCTGGCGGATTCCGTCGACCGGGAAGACGGTTGCCTGGATATGCGCGCTGGCATAGGGGAATTCGAAGCCCGCATAGGTTTCGCTTCGGCCGCGTCGCATCCTGAGCCGTCGCTCGTAAGCGCGGTAGGCAATGTCGCGCGTGGACAGCAGCGCCGGCACGGCCTCGATGCTGTCGGAGAAAACGTGCAGGTTGACCGCGGAATTGTCGTCGGCCGTGCCTGTCAGCACGGGGCCGACGAGACGGGGCGAAAAGACCTTGAGGATATCCATCGCCCTGAGTGCCACCTCACGCAGGCTGCGCAAGAGGTCCGCGTGCACTTCGCCGCCGAACAGCTGATGGTGTTCCTCCAGGGCGCGCTCGATTTCGGCGTTACCCGGCAGGGAACCGCGGGTCGTCATACCCAGCCGCTCGGCGGCCTTGATCTTCGCAACGCGATAGTCGCGCACACCGTGATTGACGATGATGCGCGCGGCCTCCTGTGCGACGACGCGTCGCGCTCGCTCGTTGCCGTTTGCGGATTTCCTGGGCATTGCTACCTCGCTCGGCCGATGACCGCCGCTATCAGAACAGGGACTCGGGCTCTTCTTCTTCCTCTTCGCCGTCGATCGGGTCTTCCTCGATGCTGTCGAACACCGACGGCAGCTCCTCGACGTCTTCGCACTCGGGCACGCTGCCGACGCGGAACACCTCGAACATCGTATTGGTCTCGCCGGCGCGCGCCGGGCAGCCGGTCTCACGATTGATCTTCTGCGTGACGATGCCTTCGGGCATCGGCATCTCGTGGTTGGGCAGCCCGTCGAGCGCGATGCGCGAGTACTCCACCCAGATCGGCAGCGCCGTGCGCGAACCCTCTTCCCCGGGCCCGAGCGGCAGGTCGTCGTCATAGCCGACCCAGACGATCGTCGCGAGGTCCGAATTGAAGCCGCCGAACCACGCGTCACGCCGGTCGTTCGACGTACCCGTCTTGCCGGACAGGTCGGTGCGGCCTAGCGCGCGTGCGCGGCGGCCGGTTCCGCGCATGATGACGTCGCGCATCATGTCCTGAACGATGTAGACGTTCTGCACCGGGATTGCGCGCGGGACGGCGTTGATCGCCGCGAATACGTCGGGTGCCTCGCTAGCATCCGGGCGATAGCTCAGGGCCCGGTCGGCCATGTCGAGCAGCGACTGTTCCTCTGGGCTTACGGTGATCTCGGGTTCGCTGGCCTCCGCACTCGTGTACAGCAAGTCGTCGGGCGTCGCTCGCCGCGCTCTGAGGCGCTCGGCGTCGTCCGGAGTGGCGACGCACGCCTCGCAGGCGACGACGGGATCGGCGCGGTGGAGGGTCTCGCCTTCGGGCCCGTAGATCGCATCGATGACGTAGGGCTTCACGGGGAAACCGCCGTTTGCGAGCGTCGCGTAGCCCTGCACCATGTCGAGCGGCGATGCCGCGCCGCCGCCCAGCGCCAGCGAGCCGTTGCGGGGCAGGGCGGCGTCGCCGAAACCGAACTTCCTTATATGCTCGATTGCGTTGCCGATACGCGTGTTATAGAGAAGCAGCCGTACCGACACGAGGTTCATCGAACGAGTCAACGCCTCCCGCAGCCGCGTCGGGCCGTAGAAACGTCCCGAGTAGTTGAGCGGCCGCCAATCCTTCTCGAGCTCGGACGACCGGATCACGACCGGTGAGTCGTCGACGACCGTCGCCGCGGTGTTGCCGGCTTCGAGCGCGGCGGAGTAGATGAACGGCTTGAAGGCCGAGCCCGGCTGGCGTGCGGTCTGGGTTACGCGGTTGAACTTGCTGGTCGCGAAATCGAAGCCGCCGGCCAGGCTCGTAATCGCGCCGTCGCCGGGGTCCATCGAAACGAGCGCGCCCTGCGCCTCGGGCGCCTGACCGAGCGCCCAGTACCCGGCCTCGGTCGGCATGACGAACACGACATCACCCGCTGCCAGCACGTCGGCTGCGGATTCCGGGGCCGGCCCGCTCGTTTCGCGGTCGATGAACGGCTTCGCCCACGACATGCCCTTCCAGGGCAGCACGTCCGTGATCCCGTTGTTGAATACGATATCGGCCGTGTTGTCTTCGTTGACCGCCGTGACGAGTGCGACCTCGAGACCGCCCGGCGCGTACCGGTCCAGCTCGTTCAGGATTTCGACCGGCCATTGAGGAACCGGCGTCTGCAGAAGATCCGCCGGCACGTCGACGCTCGCGAGCGGGCCGCGATATCCGCGCCGACGCGTGAACTCCAGGAGGCCGTTCTGCAGTGCATAGTTGGCGGCGCGCTGCTGGCGGGAATCGAGCGTCGTGACGACCTGGTAGCCGGCTGAGTAGGTTTCCTCGCCGTAGCGCTCGAGCATCTCGCGGCGAACCATCTCGGCGACATACCCGGCTTCGAGTTCCACGGCCGTGCCGTACAGCTCGGACTCCATCGGCCAGGCCATTGCCTCTTCGTACTGCCGCTCATCGACATAGTCCAGGCTCAGCATGCGGCCGAGCACGTAGCTCCGCCGGACCTCGGCATTGGCTGCCGAGCGTACCGGGTTGTAGCGCGACGGCGCCGGCAGGACGCCCGCGAGCGTGGCGGCCTCGGCAACGTTCAGCGCCTGAAGCGGCTTGTTGAAGTAGACCTGGGCGGCGGCCGCGACGCCGTAAGCCCGCTGGCCGAAGAACATCCTGTTGAGGAACAGCGCCATGATCTGTTCCTTGCTGAATTCCTGCTCGATTTTCCAGGCGAGAAACGCCTCTCGAATCTTGCGCGTGAACAGCCGCTCGCGAGTCAGGAAGTAGTCGCGGGCGAGCTGCTGCGTGAGCGTCGAGCCGCCCGCCTGCACGTCGCCCGTCGTGACGAGCTGCATGACGGCCCTCAGGACGCCGATGTAGTCGACACCCGGATGTTCGAAGAAGCGCCGGTCCTCGGCCGCGATGAATGCGTGCACGACGTGCTCGGGTACGTCGTCGTAGGTCACGAGAATGCGCCGCCGCTCGCCGATCTCGGATACCAGCCGGCCATCGCGGCTGTAGATCCTCAGGGGAATCTGCAGCGGAATCTCGCGAATCGTCTTCGCTTCAGGCAGCCCCGGCGCGACATAGTAGTAAGCTCCGATGACCGCCGCGACGCCGCCGATCGTCGCTGCGCCGCCCAGTCCGATCAGTACGATCAGAACCTTAAGCCAGCTTCGGCTCGACTTGTGAACCGTGTCTTGGCCGCTTGTCCGCTTCTTTTGCATAGTCGCTAAAGATAATGGCTAAAGAGTTCGGGAGCGTCGATTCCTGCTCGACAGCTACTACTATTAGTAAAAAAGGCAGACCGTAGGTAGATAAACGTCGTCTCGGGTCAGAATGGTGCAGAGATTGTGGCAATCCGGTGGCAGCGTTGCCGGCAGGCTCCCCCAAGAGACCTATTGCCCAGGCGCGGGCGGGTGCCGGCACGGCGCCGATGATAGCCACCCGGAGGGCGGCGTCGCAACGGCAGGAGTCGCGGATACAGGTCTCGGTTGCAGTAGAGGACCAGTTCACGGACCCGCCGCTTGCAGGCACGTACCATGCATTCCTTGTGATCGTGAACGCAGTCACGTTTTATTTAACATTTTATTGATATATAGTTGAAACGATTTGCTCAAAAACAACCTAAAATCTGTTTGCAACTCACCGACTTAGAAGGGAAAAACAGTGTTGTTCGGAAAGAAATCCCAGCCCCTTTTGGGCCTCGATATCACGACTTCGTCGGTGAAGCTGATTGAGCTGTCGCAGAGCGGAAAACGCTACCGTGTCGAGTCCTATTCGGCGGAGCCGACACCACCCAGTTCGGTCAGCGAAAAAGCGATCGTGGACGCCAAGGCCGTCGGCGAGGCGATTCGCCGCGCGGTCAAACGCGCCGGTGCCAAGGCCACCGACGTCGCCGTCGCCATCAGCGGCGACGCGGCCATCACCAAGATCATACAGATGCCCGCGAGCCTCTCCGAGCGGGACCTCGAAGGCCAGGTGGAAATCCAGGCAGACCAGTACATTCCCTTCCCGATGGAGGAGGTCAGTTTCGACTACGAGGTCGTCGGCCCCAATGAGAAGGACCCCGAGCTCATGGACGTGCTGCTGGTCGCCACGCGTACCGAGAACGTCGACCAGCGTCAGGCTGCCGTCTCGGCGGCCGGCCTTCAGGCGCAGGTCGTCGACGTCGAGGCGTTCGCCCTCGAAAACGCCTGCCAGCTCCTGAGCCACCAGATTCCGGACGGCGGTATGGGCCAGTCGGTCGCCGTCGTCGATATCGGCGCGTCGACCACGACGTTTTCGGTGCTGCAGGATCTCAAAGTCATTTACACGCGTGACTTCGCCTTTGGCGGCCAGCAGCTGACCGAGGAAATCATGCGCACTTACGGCCTGTCGATGGAAGACGCCGGCCGCGCCAAAAAGCAGGGCGGCCTGCCGTCGAACTACCAGCCCGAGGTCCTCGAACCGTTCATCGACGACATGACCCAGCAGGTCAGCCGTTCGCTGCAGTTCTATCTCGCGTCGGGCGGCGGCCGCGAGCAGCCGGACATGATTCTGGTCTGCGGCGGCAGCGCCAACATCCCGGGAATCGCGGACGTCATCTCGAGCCGCGTCGGTATTCCGACCGAAGTCGGCGATCCGCTCGGCCAGATGAAGATTTCGTCCAAAGCCAAATCACAGGGTGTACAAAAGGATGCCACGGCGCTCCTGACCGCTTGCGGCCTTGCCCTGAGGAGCTTCGACTGACATGCCACGCATTAACCTATTGCCATGGCGCGAGGAAGAGCGCAAACGGCGTCAATACGAGTTCGGTGTCGCCATGGGAGGTGCCGTGGTCGCGGCGATCGCCGTCGTCATGGTGACGATGTTCGCGTTCTCGCAGATGATCTCGGCGCAGCAGGCGCGAAACAATCGCCTGACGGCGGAAATCGCCGAGATTCAGAAGAGTATCGAAGAGATCGACAACCTCGAACGGCAGAAAGAGCGGCTGCTCGCGCGCATGGAAATCATCGATCAGCTGCAGAAAAGCCGTCCCGAGGTAGTTCACCTGTTTGACGAGCTCGTTCGCCAGCTTCCGGAAGGTGTCTACCTGACCGGGCTCAGGCAGACGGGCAGCCGGGTCGAACTGCGCGGGGTCGCGCAGTCGAGCACGCGAGTTTCAGCGCTGATGCGTCAGCTCGACGCATCGGAGTGGCTCGCGGACCCGGAGGTCGAGCGCGTGGAAACGACGAGTGACGGCGCGCAGCGGCAGGCCGAGTTCATCGTCTACCTGCGCCAGGCGCGCCCGGGTGAAGAAGGCATGGAGGACGCGGGATGAACGTTGTAGAAGAGCTGCAAAGCCTCGATGTAAACGACATCGGCCGCTGGCCGCTGATGTTCCGCGCCGCGGTCATCGGCATCGTATTTCTCGCCGTCACCTTCCTGGGGATCTGGTTCACGATCATCAAGGACAAGGCACCTTCTCTCGAGCGTGCTCAGCAGGAAGAGCAGACGCTCAAGACGACCTTCGAGAACAAGCAGCGCAAGGCGGCGAACTACGACGCCTACCGGGCGCAGCTCGAAGAAATCGAACAGTCCTTCGGCACGATGCTGCGTCAGCTTCCGGGCGAGACGGAGATACCCAGCCTGATCGTCGACATCTCGCAGACCGGACTCGCGGCCGGCCTGCAGGAGAAGCTGTTCCAGCCGCAGTCCGAGATTCCGAAGGATTTTTACGCCGAAAAGCCGATCAAGATTCAGCTGTCCGGCGGCTATCACGACATCGCGAACTTCGTCAGCGGCATCGCCGCGCTGCCGCGTATCGTGACCCTGCACGACATCAACATCACGCCCGAGAATACCGGTAACTTCGACGATCTGAGTCTCGAAGTCACGGCCCAGACCTACCGCTACATCGAGGAGGCCCAGCAATGATCGTTTCCTCGAGTCTGCGCCGTCTGACTCTACTGGCCTTTGCCCTGTCTGGCCTCGCCGGCTGCGGCGCCGACATGGACGGCCTCGACAGCTACATCAACGAAGTGAAGTCACGCCGCGGCGGCCGCATCGAGCCGCTGCCGGAGATCACGCCGTACGCAATATTCTCGTACACGGCGGACGTCTCGGGCGCGCGCTCGCCGTTCGCGCCCGACACGCCGCAGGCTGCGGCAGAATCGAACGCGATGGGGCCGGATGAGAACCGCGTCAAGGAGCACCTGGAGAAGTTCTCGCTCGACACGCTGCGCATGGTCGGGACGATGGACATGGAAGGCACGGAGTACGGACTCGTGCAGTCATCGGACGGCCTCGTCCATCGCGTCGTCCCCGGCAACTACATGGGGCAGAACGATGGCCGGATCACCGAGATCACGGATTCTGAAATTCTGCTGGTCGAAATTATTTCTGACGGGATCGGCGGCTACGTCGAACGTGACGCGGCCGTGGGTCTTGCGAACTGATGCCTGAACGGAACTGGGAGTAAATGGGAATGGCGTTCAAATTCTATGTAACAGCCCGTCAAGGCGTCGGGAAATTGCGCTGGCTGGCGCTGGCACAGGCCGCGGTACTGATGTTCGCGGGCGCGACTGCCAGTGCGCAGGAAGGCAATCGTCTGCAGGATATCCAGGTGCAGAGTCTTCCCGGATCGCGGGTCGAGCTGAAGCTCATCATGAGCGGCACCGCGCCGGAGCCTTTGGCATTCACGATCGAGAATCCGGCGCGCATCGCGCTCGACCTGCCGCAGACGTCACTCGGACTCTCATCGAGGCGTCGCGACGTCAACATGGGACCGCTCGATACGATTCTGACGGCCGAGGCCAACGGACGGACGCGCGTCGTGCTCAATCTCGACACGATGGTTGCCTACGAGACCAGCGCGAGTGGCAACACGGTTACCGTCATGCTCGGTGACGGCGGCGGCTACGATGCCTCGAACACCCAGTTCACGAGCGCCTCGTCCTCATCGCCGCGCACGTCCTACACGCCGCCGACGAACCGCGGCATTACGAACGTCGACTTCCGGCGCACGCGTGACGGCGGTGGCCGGGTCATCGTCAATCTGACCGACCCGTCGACGCCGGTCGACATCCGCCAGGAAGGCGGGCGCGTCGTTGCGGTATTCAAGGACACGTCGCTGCCGGCCGAACTCATGCGTCGGCTCGACGTCAACGACTTTGCAACGCCCGTTACGACGGTCGACACGCTGCGCACCAACCTCGATACGCGCATCGTCATCTCGGCGGAGGGCAACTACGATCAGCTTGCCTACCAGTCGGACAACGAGTTCACGATCGAGGTGAATCCGGTCGTCGAGGCGCGCCAGGAAGGCTCGACGCTGTTCTCTCAGGAAAAGGAATACGATGGTCAGCGCCTGACGCTCAACTTCCAGGACATCGAGACGCGGGCGGTTCTGCAGCTGCTCGCAGAGACCTCGGGCCGCAACATCGTCGTGTCCGACACCGTGCAGGGCAACGTCACGCTGCGCCTGCGCAACGTGCCGTGGGATCAGGCGCTCGATATCGTCATGACGACGAAAGGCCTGGATATGCGTGAGAACGGCAATGTCATCATCGTCGCGCCGGCAGAGGAGATCGCGGCGCGCGAAACGGCCGATCTCGAAGCCAGACAGGCAATCAGCGAACTCGAGCCGCTGTATTCCGAGTTCCTGCAGGTTAACTACGCGAAGGCCGCAGATCTCGCGGTTCTGATTCGCGGTGAAGCGGTTGTAGGTTCGATGCTTTCCGAACGCGGCACGGTCGCGGTCGACGACCGCACCAACACGCTGCTCGTGCAGGACACGGCCGAACGCCTGCAGGACATCCGCCGCCTCGTGCTGGCCCTGGACATCCCGATCAAGCAGGTTCTGATCGAATCGCGCATCGTCATCGTCAACGACGACTTCAGCCGCGATCTCGGCATTCGACTCGGCGTCACGGCCGTCGAGCAGGAGGGCGAAAACCTCTGGCTGACCTCGGGCACGGGCCAGGGCACGGATACGATGGTCAACTCGGCGCTCGACAATCTGGCGGGTAGCGGTCAGCCGTTTCCGGTCCAGGTGCCGCTGCTGAACAACCGCTACAACGTCAACGTGCCGATCGAAAACCCGGCCGGCCGCTTCTCGCTTGCGGTGCTGAACCCCGATTACCTCGTCGATCTCGAACTCACGGCGCTCGAGGCCGAAGGCCGCGGTGAAATCGTGTCGACGCCGCGTGTGATTACCGCCAATCAGAAGGAGGCCCGCATCGAGCAGGGTGTCGAGATTCCGTTCCAGCAGGCTGCGTCCTCGGGTGCCACGACGATTCAGTTCAAGAAGGCCGTGCTGAGCCTCGTGGTTACGCCGCAGATCACGCCGGACAACAACATCATTATGGATCTCGCCGTGAACAGCGACAGCGTCGGCGAGATCATCTCGACCGGCGGTCTCGGCGGTACGGTACCGAGTATCGATACCCGGCAGGTGGAGACGCAGGTACTGGTTGCCGACGGCCAGACGGTCGTACTCGGCGGCATCTACCAGACGGAGCGACGCGAGACGATCAACAAGGTACCGTTCCTCGGCGACATCCCGGTCATCGGCTATGCGTTCAAGAGCCGGCAGCGGGTTGACAACAAGGCCGAGCTGTTGATCTTCGTCACGCCGAGGATTGTCGAGGAAGGCGGTACGATCTACTAACAAGACTTCGAACCAACTCAGAGTCTCCAAGCGCCTGAACCGGCCCACACGACGAAAGCCAACCCTCGGGTTGGCTTTCTTTTTTGAGTGCACGGAACGCAATGAGCAAACCGAGGAACGTCTTTCTCATAGGCCCGATGGGCGCCGGCAAATCGGCCGTTGGCCGCCAGCTCGCGCGCATGCTGCACGTCGCCTTCATGGACAGCGACGAGGAGATCGAGGCGCGCACCGGCGTGGACATTCCGTTCATCTTCGAGAAAGAAGGCGAGGAAGGCTTCAGGCGCCGCGAGGCCAAGGTCATCGAGGACCTTACGCGCATGGATGGCCTCGTCCTGGCAACGGGCGGCGGCGCCGTCATCGACCCGAAGAGCCGCAGCAACCTGGGTGCGCGCGGATTCGTCATCTACCTCATGACCAGCGTCGACCAGCAGCTGGCTCGAACCCGGCGAGGCCGCGAGCGCCCGCTGCTCGATAGCGAAGACCCTCGCAGCACGCTCGAGAACCTGCTCACTGCCCGCGAACCGATGTACCTGGAAATCGCCGACCTGACCGTCAACACCGATGGCCGCAGGGTCCGGGCCGTCGCAGACGAGATACTCGACGCGCTGCGGTAGCCGGGGCCCGTTCCACCGAAGATGCGGTAACCTATCGCCCATGAGCGATACCCTTACCGTCGAGCTGGGCGCACGCAGCTACCCGATCGTCATCGGCCGTGGTCTGCTCGGCGGTCATTTCGACCTGTCCGCGCACATCGTCGGGCCGGACTGCCTCGTCGTCAGCAACGAGACCGTCGCGCCGCTGTACGCCGACGCGCTTCGGCAGTGCCTGGCCGACAGGGAAGTCGAGTCGATCGAGCTGCCCGACGGCGAGCAACACAAGATCCTGGCGACCGCCGCGAGCGTCATCGACAGGCTCGTCGCGAGCCGCGGGGGACGCGACACCACCGTGATCGCGTTGGGCGGCGGCGTCGTCGGCGACATCGCGGGCTTCGCCGCGGCGAGCTACATGCGCGGCGTGTCGTTCGTGCAGGTGCCGACGACGCTGCTTGCGCAGGTCGACTCCTCGGTCGGCGGCAAGACCGGCGTCAACCACCCCGGCGGCAAGAACCTGATCGGCGCCTTCCATCAGCCCAGGCTCGTGCTGATCGATACCGATACGTTGACGACGCTGCCCGACCGCGAACTGCGCGCCGGTCTTGCCGAGGTCATCAAGTACGGAGTCATCGTCGACGCTGAGTTCTTCGCCTGGCTCGAAGCTAATGTCGAAGCCCTGCTGGCCCGCGACAGCGACGCGCTCCGCCTGGCGATTCGCCGCTCTTGCGAGCTCAAGGCCGAGGTCGTCGCCGACGACGAGCGCGAAACCGGCCGCCGCGCGATACTGAATTTCGGCCATACCTTCGGCCACGCCATCGAGCGCTGCCAGGGCTACGGCGAATGGCTGCACGGCGAGGCCGTGGCCGCGGGCATGATCATGGCGGCGCGCCTGAGCGATGCGGGTAACGAACTCGTGGAACGTATCGAGGCGCTCGTCGAGGCCTGCGGGCTGCCCGTGAGGCCGCCCGCCATCGACGCCGATACGATGCTGAACGCGATGGGGCTCGACAAGAAAGTCGTGGATCGCAAGCTGCGTTTCATCCTCCTCGACGCGCTGGGTTCCGCGCGCGTCACGACCGACTACGATCCGGCGCGGCTCGACGCAATCCTTAAGGCCGCCTGATGACCGGAGCCGGTCTCGCGCCCTATGCCGCAACAGAGTCGCGCTCGGCCGGCCGCCGATTCGAGGAGCCGCCGCCGGCCTATCGCAGCGAGTTCCAGCGCGATCGCGATCGCATCATCCACTCGACGGCGTTCCGTCGGCTCATGTACAAGACGCAGGTGTTCGTCAATCACGAGGGCGACCTGTACCGCACGCGTCTGACGCACTCGCTCGAGGTCGCGCAGATCGGCCGCAGCGTCGCTTCGGCACTGCGACTCAACGAGGCGCTGACCGAGGCAATCTGCCTCGCGCACGATCTCGGCCATACGCCGTTCGGACACGCGGGGCAGGACACGCTGAATGCCTGCATGCGCGACTACGGCGGTTTCGAGCACAACCTGCAGTCGCTCAGGGTCGTCGACGTGCTCGAGTCCCGCTACGCGGACTTTCCGGGCCTGAACCTGATGTTCGAGACGCGCGAGGGCATTCTTAAGCACTGCTCGAGGAAGAACGCAGAGCGTCTCGGCGACGTCGGCGAGCGATTCCTCAAGCGCGCGCAGCCCGGCCTCGAAGCGCAGATCGCCGATGTCTCCGACGCCGTCGCCTACAACAATCACGACGTCGACGACGGCTATCGCGCCGGTCTCATCTCGATCGAGCAGCTCGGCGAACAGCCGTTGTTCGGCAACGAGTACGCCGTGGTCCGCGAGCGCTATCCCGACCTCGAGGACCGGCGGGTCATCTACGAGACCATCCGGCGCATGATCGGAACGGTCGTCACGGACCTGATCGACACCACCCGCTCCAAGCTCGAGGCGGCCGGCCCCGGATCGATCGACGAGGTGCGCAAGGCGGGCAGGCCGCTGGTTAGCATGTCGGCACAAGTCCACGAACAGCATCTCGCGCTCAAGCGCTTCCTGAACGAGCATCTGTACCGACACGAGAAGAAGCTCGAGATGACGCGCCGGGTGCAGGATATCCTGAAGGCCCTGTTCGCGGCCTACCATGCCGATGTCGACACGATGCCCTCGGAGTTCGCCCGTGCGGCCCGGAGCCTCGACGACGCCGGCCGCGCCCGCGTCGTCGCCGACTACATCGCCGGGATGACCGACCGCTACGCGATGGCCGAGCACGAGCGCCTGTGTAATCGGTGACGGATGCGGGCTAGAATGCGGCGCGGCCCGAGGCCCGCGCGACAGACCGCCGACAAGGACAGCGCCCAGGTGAAGCACAAGAACATACCCTCCAGCGACAGGCTGATTTTTGCGATGGATGTCCCCGACTGCGGCACGGCCAGGCAACTGGCCGACGAGCTCGGCGACGCCGTCTCGTTCTACAAGATCGGGCTCGAACTCATGATGAGCGGCGGCTACTTCGAGCTGCTGGACTGGATGCTCGAGCGTGACAAGCAGGTGTTCTGCGATCTCAAGTTCTTCGACATTCCTGCGACGGTCGGGTCGGCCGTGCGCCAGCTCAAGGACCGGGGAGCGAGCTTCGTCACCGTGCACGGCAATCGCTCGATCATGGAGGCGGCCGCCGAGAACAAGGGTGAATCGCTCAAGGTGCTCGGCGTCACCGTGCTGACCAGCCTCGACCGGGGCGACATGGACGACCTGGGATTCGACTGCGACATTGCGGAGCTCGTCCTGTCGCGCGCGAAGCAGGCGCTCGAGGCAGGCTGCGACGGCGTTATCTCTTCGGGCCTCGAAGTGCCGCGTTTGCGCGAGTTCGTCGACGAGAAGCTCGTCGTCGTGTCCCCCGGGATACGCCCGGTCGACAACCGGCCCGTCGGCGACCAGAAGCGCGTGGTCACCGTCGAGACGGCGTTCTCGAACGGCGCGGATTACATCGTCGTCGGCCGGCCGATACGCGACGCGGACAGCCCGCGCGCCGCGGCCGAAGGCATCCAGCAAACCATCGCGGAGCATTTCAGCGAATCATGACCGAACTCAAAAACGACCTGTTGCTGCGCGCGCTCAAGCGCCAGCCCGTACCGCGCACGCCGCTCTGGATCATGCGCCAGGCCGGCCGCTACCTGCCCGAGTACCGGGCGACACGCGCGGAGGCCGGGGACTTCATGTCCCTGTGCCGCAATCCCGAGCTCGCCTGCGAGGTCACGCTGCAGCCGCTCAGGCGTTACAAGCTCGACGCCGCGATCCTGTTCTCCGACATCCTGACGGTGCCGGACGCGCTCGGGCTCGGCCTGTATTTCGAGACCGGCGAAGGGCCGAAATTCGAACGGCCCGTCAAGACCCGGGCCGACATCGAGGCCCTGCCCGACATCGACGTCACCGACGGCTTGAGCTACGTCTTCGACGCCGTCCGGACGATTCGCCGCGAGCTCGACGGCCGCGTGCCGCTGATCGGCTTCGCGGGCAGCCCGTGGACGGTCGGTACCTACATGGTCGAGGGCGGTTCGAGCCGCGAGTTCCCGACGATTCTGGGGCTCGCCAGGGAGGAACCCGCGACGCTCGATGCGATGCTCAAGAAAGTCGCTTCGATCACGACCGACTACCTGAACGCGCAGATCGAGGCGGGTGCGCAGGCCGTGCAGATCTTCGACACCTGGGGCTCGGCGCTGGAAGCCGACGACTACCGGCGCTTCTCGCTCGCGAGCATGCAGCAGATCGTCGATGGCCTCATACGTGAGCGCGACGGCCGGCGGATCCCGGTCATCCTGTTCACGAAGGGCGCCGGGCCGCGGCTCGCCGACATGGTCGCGACGGGCTGCGACGCGCTCGGTGTCGACTGGACGACGTCGCTTGCCGACGCGCGCAAATACACGGACGACAAGGTGGCGCTGCAGGGCAACCTCGATCCCGCGACGCTTAAGGGTTCGCCCGAGGTCATTCGCCAGGGCGTTGCCGATACGCTCGCAAGCTACGGCAAGGGCCCGGGGCACGTATTCAACCTGGGCCACGGCATCACGCCGGACATCGATCCCGAACACCTGGGCGTGCTGGTCGACGCCGTGCACGAGATGAGTCCGGCCTACCACGCCGACGACAGCTGAGGTCACGCGACCGGCAGCATGTTCAGGTTTCTAAACAAGGCACTGTCGGACGAACGCATCGAAGCGATCGAGAAAGCCGCACTCGAGGCGGTCGCGGCCGGCAACGTCGACACGGCGCGCGAGGAACTCGAGCCGCTTGTACGCGCGCAGCGCCGCCAGGCGGAAGCCGCCTGCTCGCTCGTACGTGTCGTCGGCAGCTACGGGCTGCCGATCGAGTATGCACTCGAGCTGCTCGTTGCCGTCGAGCGCGCGCACGGAGATGACACTGAGCTGCTGTCACTCGTCGCCGCGGCCAGCGAAGCGGCTCGTGACATCGATTTTCTGAACGCGGCCCCGCCCGAGCATCCGCTGTTTCTGAAACTCGTGGACGGGCTCGCCGCGCGACTGACCGACTCCAGAGGCAGCGAACGGGAGAGGACGCTGCTGGCAGGTCTCGCCACGGCCGCCCGCATCGTCGGGCGGCAGCGGGATTCGATCGCCGAGCAGGCTTACTTGAGGCTCATAGAGCTCGAGCCCGGGAAGAGCTCCCACCACTATAACTACGGTCTGTTTCTCAAGACCCGCGGCCGCTTCGACGAGGGCGTAGCCGCGAACCAGGAAGCGATTCGGCTGACGAAAGACAAGGTTGAGAGCTACCAGTGGAACCTCGGGATATGCGCGACCGGCGCGGGCCAGGGCGAGATCGCGCTTGCCGTCTGGAAGGGTATCGGCAACATCGTCGAGATGGGCCGTTTCGACCTGCCGGACGGCGGCTACCCGCAGTGCAAGGTCCGGCTGGCCGAGCGGCCGCTCGCCGAGCGCGACGCGGCCAGCGACGATCCCGGCTTCGAGGAGACGATCTGGATCCAGCGCCTGAGCCCTTGCCACGGCATCGTGCGCAGCGTGCTCGTGCAGGATCTCGGCGTCGACTACGGCGACGTCGTGCTGATCGACGGCGCGCCGATCACCTATCACCGCTACGGCGACGACGAGGTGCCCGTATTCCCGCATCTCGCGACGCTCTGCCGACAGGGCTATCGCTTCTACGATTTTGCCGGCACGCAGAACGAGAGCGGCCAGCTCGAGAGCTTAAGCCGTGGTCTGCCCGCCGATGCGATCATTTACTCGCATACCGAGAATTTCGAAGAGATTTGCGCGTCCTGCTGGCGCGACCCTAACGTCGACCACGAACAGCATGAGGTCGAGCGTCGCAACGTCGTGACCGGACGCATCGCGGCGCCGCCCTCGATCGACGCGCGCCAGCTCTTAGCCGATCTCGACAGGGCACTCGGGGAGGACCCCGGCTGCCGCCTGTACGCGCCGTCGCTGTCGATCGTCGCCGGCGAGACCGACCGCGCGAGCGTCGATCAGCGGCGATTTGATATGTTGTCGGGATAGTGAGCGTGGGCAGACCCCGAGTTGTTTGCCAAGTACAAAGCCGCCCTGAGGCGGCTTTCCTGCAGATCCGGATGACACGCGATCAATCGTAATCGGAGTCGTCGTCAGAATCCTCATCGGAGTCGTCGTCGGAGTCGTCGTCGGAGTCGTCATCGGAGTCGTCATCGTCATCTTCGGACCTGTCGACGCAGAGCTTGAGGAATCCCAAAAAGGCCCGTGAGTCGGCGCGGTTTACGTCGCCATCCGCATTGAAGTCGGCGAGGGGATCGCCGGCCCTGACGCCCGCCCAGAACAGAAGGGCGTCGCGAAAATCGAAGTCGAGATCGCCGTTGACGTCGGCAGCCGCGCAGTTAGGCGTCAGAAGAAAGGCACGCGTCGCACCGTCGAGTCGACCGAAGCCCACGATCTCGGCCCGGTCGTTTATTCCCTGCGCGGCCAGCAGCTCCCAGCGGGAGTCAGCCGCTACCAGGGCATTGAGATCGGTGAGCACGCCATGCTCCCACAGGAAAGCGGCACCGCCGAAGGTGGGAAAGTTCAGGAAGGTTGACGCGAAGCCGACGATCTGGCCGCGATTGTTGACATCGTTTGCGCGGCTGTTGTTGAAGCCGAGATCACCCAGGTCGAGGATCCTGCCTCTCTTCCACCGGAATGCACGCTCCCTCGAGCTCGATTCCGGTACCGACGACCGTCCCACCACGACTCCGCGGTCCGAGATAGCTGCGGCTTCGCTGAACAGATTGCCATCACCAAGTGAACCGAGATTCGTGAGAGCGAACCCTCCCCTTTTGCGTGATTTCCACAGCGTCGCCTGCGACGGCAGCGAGAAATCGGTTGAGCGGCCCGAGACGCCAACGACGTCGCCGCTGGCGTTGATGCCAAACGCTCGACCCGATGAGAACGTCGAGCCTTCCAGGGTGCCCAGGTCGTGGATGTCATCGCCGTCGACAAGGTAGGGACGCACCGTGCCTTCGATATTCGTCGAGGCGCCTACGATCTGTTCGTCGTTGTTGATGTCGTTTGCTACGCCCGTACCGGAGGGATTGAGACCGGGTAACTGCGTAAGCACGCCATTGTCGGCGCGATAGCCGAACGAGGGCCCATTGCCGCTCTCGCCGACGATCGTACCGGCGTCGTTGATGCCGAAGCCGCGGCTAAACGCGTTTGCCGCGCCGGGCAAGGTTCCGAGGCCGACGATCGTGCCGTCCTCCCATCGGTAGGCCTGCAAGGGGAAGTTGCTTCCCGGTTGCACGGACGCGTTCCCCGTGACCTGCCCGTCTTCGTTGATGTCCTGGGCGAAGCTCTGCGGGCCACCGAGCGTACCCAGATCGATCACGATGTAACGAGGTTCCGCTGCGGCTGGCCTTCCCGGCGTAAGCACCAGCAGCATCGCTACGATTGTTGTCAAAGCACTGAACTGGACGGATCGCGTGATCATTGAAGTCTCCCGAAGAGTGAATGGTTGGCGACTGCGGGATGAGCCCAGTTACGGCGAAGACGATCTCGAGGCTCGGCTCGAACCAACAATCGTTATGATATAGCGTAACATTATCGTGTCGACTCTCGGGCCTTCTTTGCCGCGAGCCTCGCGGTGTCTTGCAGTGCTCGGCGGCCGGCGGACAAACGGTTGCGAGCGTTTACGTTACCGCTGCAACGTCGTCAGTATCGGGATTCCTGCACTCGCCGTTCGCGAGCGGTTGGCGAGGGCGGACTGCCTCGCCCTCGCCAGGGCCCTAATCGAAGCTCGACACGAGCGCCTGCCGCGTCGCCTCGTCCGCGGGAAACATGAGTTCGATCTTCGTGTCGGCGAGCGCGATGTCCTCGGTCGAGCCGAACTGTGCGATCGTCGAGAACAGCGACAGCACGCTGTCGCCGGCGCGGAACCGGGCCGGGATGACGGCGGGCATCGGTTCGGCGTCGGGCATCTCGGCCGCACCGACGTGCGCGGCGAGCATCGCTGCGGCCGCGTCGAGCACCTCGTCACCGCCCAGATGCGCGCTCTCGGTCCGCAGGCGCACGATCATGTGCCGGGCCACCTCGTCGCGGTTCTCGAGCGCCATGGCGAACGGCCCGCCCGACACGAACGCCTCCAGCATGCTGTCGCCGACCTCGAGATTCATCGGCGCGAGCAGCGCTTCGGACACGGCGTTCGTGCGCAGCAGCCGCCAGTGCCGGTCGAAGGCGATGGCCGGGTAGGGGCAGTGCCGGGTCAGCGTCCAGTCGATGGCCTCGCGGACCGCGGCCATTTCATCGTCCTCGAGATCGCGCGCCACGTAGGACTGCGCGAAACCGGCCGCGTTCAGCAACACGTTGCGGGTCGCGCGCGGCATGTCGAGCGATTCCGCGAGGAGCTGCACCATCGCCCGGCTCGGACGCGCGCGCCCGGTTTCCAGGAACGAAATGTGCCTGGCCGATACGTCTGCAGACAGCGCGAGGTCGAGCTGGCTCATGCGACGCTGGCCGCGCCAGTCCCTGATCAGGCTGCCGAAGGTGTCGGGCATGGTTCGGACTCCGCTTGGGTCTCGGACAATTCTAGTCGATGCCGTACTCGGCGCACTTACCTCGGAGGTAATTGCCGCGTTTACGCCGCAGGTTCATGCTGATCGTTATCAACCGACCGTCATCGACCGACAGGAGAACGTCATGAACCTGGAATCACGAATCCGCTGGCTCAAGGCCGGCTGCCTGATCACGATCGGCTTCGGGCTCCTGATCGCCGCGGCCGCGATACCGGCGCTCAACTACCCGGTCGCGGTGCTGACCGACCTGATCTTCTTCCCCGTGGACGGTGCGCCGTCGATCGGTGCGCCCGGCGAGCGCCTGTTGTCCGCGATCACGGGTGGCATCATGACGGGCTGGGGCGCGATGATGTATCTCGTCGCAACCGAGCTTCTGCCCAAGGATCCGGCGCTCGGGCGGCGCCTCATATACGTATCGATCGTCACGTGGTTCGTCGTCGACAGCAGCATGTCCGTGGCGTCCGGCGCTGCGCTCAACGTGATCGGAAACCTGGGTTTTCTGCTCATCTTCGTGCTGCCGTTACGGGGCATCGGCGCGCCGGACGTCGCGGCCCGCACCGCGTGAGCCTCAAATCGAAACTGGCGCCCGTCGCGCTCCTGCTGACGGGCGTCCTGCACCTGCTGCCCGCGTCGGGCGTGCTCGGCAGCGAAGTGCTCGAGTCCCTGTACGGCGTTGCAGTTACAGAACCCAATCTCGAGCTCCTTATGCGCCATCGCGCGGTCCTGTTCGGCGCGCTCGGCACGCTGCTCGTGGCCGCGGCGTTCCACGCGCCCCTGAGGCCCGCGGCGTTCCTCACGGGCTTCGCGAGCGCCGGCGCCTTCGTCGCACTCGCAATGACTGCAGACGGCATAAACGCCGAGCTTGACCGGGTTGTCGCTGCGGATGTCGTGGCGCTGGTCTGCCTCGCGGTCGGCCTGTTCGCCTCGCCTATTCCAGAAGCTCGACCTCGATCACCCGGCATTCCTGGATGACGTCGGCCGTCTCGCCGCCGTGCGTGTTGGCGGGCTGCCAGGTCGGCGTGCCGAACTTGTAGTCGCGCATGCGTTCGCCACCCTCGCCGTCGTCTTCGACCCATGCGCAGGGGTTCAGGTACACGACGACGCGGTCGGGCTGCGACACGAGCGGCGGCGTCTCGCCGTTCCGGATCGTGCGTTTGAGCACGCGGACGCGATCGTTCTCGAATGCGAGCTCGTAGATGTGCGGCGCCACGCGCACGGGGTCGAGCGCGGGCGGGACCGACGCGACGCCGGCGGCCACGCCGGCCGCGAACAGCAGCGCGGCCGCGGCCAGGCGCTTCATCCGGCCGCCTGCCCGCCGGATGCCGCGGCCTCGCGCTTCGCGAGTTCCTCCTCGCGCAGCGCGCGCCGCAGGATCTTGCCGACGTTGGTCTTCGGCAGCTCGTCACGGAACTCGACCTCGCGCGGACGCTTGTAGTTGGTCAGCTCCTCGCGGCAGTGGGCCATGACGTCGGCCTCGGTGACGTCGTCGTCGCTGCGAACCGCGAACACCTTGACCGATTCGCCCGAGTGCTCGTCCGGGACGCCGATCGCTGCGGCCTCGAGAATGCCGTCCATTTCGACGATCACGTTCTCGATCTCGTTCGGGTACACGTTGAACGCGGACACGAGGATCATGTCCTTCTTGCGGTCCTCGATCCAGGTATGGCCTTCTTCGTCCATGCGCCCGATGTCGCCGGTCCTGAGCCAGCCGCCGGGCAGCATGACCTCCGACGTCTCGGCCGGGCGCCGCCAGTAGCCTTCCATGACCTGCGGGCCGCGAATACAGATTTCGCCGGTCTCGCCGATCGGCACCGGGTTGCCGTCGTCCGCGCAGATCATGACGTCGGTAGACGGCAGCGGCAGGCCGATCGAGCCCGAAAACGTGCTGCCGACCGCGTTGCAGACGGCCGACGGCGACGTCTCGGTGAGGCCGTAGCCCTGTGCGATGTCGTTGCCCGTAACCTCGGCCCACTGGCGGGCGACGGCCGGCTGCACGGCCATGCCGCCGCCAACCGAAACGCGCAAATGGCTGAAGTCCAGCTCATCGAAGCCGGGCGTATTGACGAGCGCCTGAAACAGTGTGTTGACGGCCGAAATGAAGTTGAATTCGTGCTTGCCGAGTTCCTTGACGAAGCCTTCGAAGTCACGCGGATTCGGGATCAGCACGTTCTCGCCGCCCTGGGCCATCATCATCAGGAAATTGTTCTGCAGCGAAAAGATGTGATAGAGCGGCAGCGCCGTGATCGCGACGATCGGTTCGACTCCCTCGTAGGCGTCCTTCTGCCAGAGTCGCGACTGGTCGACGTTGTAGATCATGTTGCGGTGGCTGAGCATCGCGCCTTTCGAGATGCCGGTCGTGCCGCCCGTGTACTGCAGGAACGCGATGTCCGCGAAACCGAGTTCGACCGGGTCCAGCGTCTCGCGGCTGCCGAGCTTGAGGGCCTGATTGAACTTGACGGCGCCCGGCAGCGAGTAGCCGGGCACGGCGCGCTTCACGTAGCGCAGCACGGCGTTGACGATCCAGCCCTTGGGCGCCTTGAGCCGGTCGCCGACACCGGTCGTGACGATGTGCTCGACGTCGGTTTCGTCGATGACTTCCTCGAGCACGTGGGCGAAGTTCTCGAGTATGACGATAGCCCGCGCGCCCGAGTCCTTGAGCTGGTGTTCGAGTTCGCGCGGCGTGTACAAGGGGTTGACGTTGACCGCAACCAGTCCGGCACGAAAAATGCCGCACAGCGCGATCGCGTACTGCAGTACGTTCGGCATCATGACCGCGACGCGCTCGCCGCGCGTAAGGCCGAGAGTCTTTTGCAGATAACAGGCGAACTGCATCGACAGCGCGTCGAGCTCGCGATATGTAAGCGTTGTGCCCATGCATGTGAACGCGCGGCTGTCCGGCCACTCGCTGAAGCTGTACTCGAACATGTCGCGCAGCGAGCGATGCCGGGGTTCGGGTACCTCGGCTGGCATGCCGTCGGGGTAGGATTTCAGCCAGATCTTCTCCACGTCGCGACTTCCTCCTGATTTCATTCGTTCAGCCGGCGGACGGTGTGCCGAGCGACGCGGCGATGATCGGCCAGGCATTGTCGAGCAGGAGCGGCTGGGCTTCGGCGTTCGGATGAATGCCGTCGTCCTGCATCAGTTCCTCGTTGAGCGCGACGCCTTCCATGAAAAACTCGATCCAGGCGATGCCTTCCGACTCGGCCGCGTCGCGGAATGCCCTCTCGAACGCGCTCGAGTAGCGCGGGCCGTAGTTCATGGGGATACGAATCCCAAGCAGCACGACTTCCGCCCCCGAGGCCTTGCTCGCCGAGATGATTCGCCTGAGGTTCTCCTCGAGACGTTCGGGCGGGAAGCCGCGCAGGCCGTCGTTGCCGCCGAGTTCGAGGATCACGAGTTCCGGTTGAAATCGCTCCAATGCACCCGAAATCCGAGTAGCACCGCCCTCTGTCGTTTCGCCGGATATACTGGCGTTGATCACTCGATGTTCGTAACCTTCGGACTCGAGCCGGTCCTGCAGGAGGGCGCCCCAGGACTGGTCGACGTCTATACCGTAACCCGCACTCAGGCTGTCCCCGAACACCAGTATCGTCGGGCCGTCGTCGCCATAGGCCGCCGCTGCGAGAGTAAGCGCTAACAGGAAGGGAAGTCTACGCATGTCGAATGTTGATCGGGAGGCCGAAATCGTCCTTTCAGCGCACGAGGTTTCGAAGCAGGTTAGCAGCCCGGAAGGTACCCTGACTATTCTTGCCGATGTGAGTTTCGGCATCAATGCCGGCGAGTCGGTCGCGATCGTCGGGGCATCGGGCGCCGGCAAGTCGACCCTGCTCGCGCTCCTGGCCGGCCTCGACCTGCCCACCTCCGGTTATGTCACGTTGAACGGCCAGCGACTCGACGCGCTCGACGAAGACGGCCGCGCGCGCATCCGTGCCGAAAGCGTGGGTTTCGTGTTCCAGTCGTTCCATCTCGTGCCGTCGCTCAACGCGCTCGAAAACGTCATGCTGCCGCTCGAGCTCGCCGGTGCCGCCGCGCCGCGCGAAGAAGCGCGCCGGATTATCGACCGCGTGGGCCTGAAAGAGCGCTGGAGCCACTACCCGGCGCAGCTCTCCGGCGGTGAAAAGCAGCGCGTCGCACTGGCCAGGGCATTCGCGACCGAACCCGCCGTCCTGTTCGCCGACGAGCCCACGGGCAACCTCGATGCACGCACGGGATCGACGATCATGGAGCTCATGTTCGAGCTCAACAAGAGTTTCTCGACGACGCTCGTGCTCGTCACGCATGACAGCGTGCTCGCCGAACGCTCGGAACGCGTGCTGAGCCTCGATGCGGGCCGGCTGGTCGGCGACGAGCGTGCCGCCGCATGAAGGCCGTTCAGTTCGCCTTTCGAAGCTTCGGCCGCGAGCTGCGCTCGGGCGAAGTGCTCGTACTCCTGTCGGCCGTGATCCTCGCCGTCGCCGCGTTGACCGCGGTCGGCTTCCTGACCGACCGGATCGGCAAGGCCGTCGCTCGCCAGGCCAACGAAGTTCTCGCCGCGGACTTGAGACTGCAGTCGCCCGAACCGATCGGCGATGAATGGCGTGAGCTCGCGGCCGCGAGCGGGCTTGCCACGGCCGACAGGGTATCGTTCCCAACAGTCGTCTATGCCGGCGACGGCAACGCGCTGACGTCGATCATCGCCGTGGGCGATGCTTATCCACTGCGTGGTCAGCTCAGGGTCGCCGACCGCCTGTTCGGAGAAGAGCGGGTTGCGATCGGCATTCCGGCGCCCGGCGAGGTCTGGGCGGACAGTTCGCTCCTGCCGCGAGTCGCTGCGGCCGTGGGCGATGAGGTCGAGGTCGGCGCAGCAGCGTTCGGCATCGACGCCGTCGTCACCTACCGGCCCGACCAGTCCATCGGCTTCGCTTCGCTCGCGCCCACCCTGCTCATGAATATCGCCGATCTCGACGCCACCGAGCTCATCGGCATCGGCAGCCGCGTGCGCTACTCGCTGCTCGTGGCCGGCGATGACGAGGCCGTCGCGGCGTTTCGCGCCGAGGTCGAGGAGAACCTGCCGGATTCGCTCAGGGTCCGTTCCGCCGAGGACTCGAGCGAACGCGCCTTCGCGGCCGCCGACCGCGCGCAGCGCTTCCTTTCGCTGACGGCCGTGATCAGCCTGCTGCTGTCGGCCGTGGCCGTCGCAATGTCGGCGCGGCGCTTCGCGCATCGGCGCATGGATGCCGTCGCGCTCATGAAGAGCCTAGGCGCCACCCAGAGCTTCGTGATCGCCGTGGCGCTGATCCAGCTCGTGCTGGTCGGCATCATTGGCGTGGCCGCGGGCAGCCTGATCGGATTCGGCGCGGAGGGGCTGTTGTCGTACATTCTCGCCGACGTAATCGCGGGCGACCTGCCGGAGCCGGGACTGACTCCGGTCATACTCGCAAGCGGCAGCGCGCTGGTGCTCCTGATCGGCTTCGCGCTGCCGTCCCTGATTCAGCTCAAGGGCACGCCGCCGCTCCGGGTTCTGCGCCACGATGCGATGCCTCCGGCACCGTCGCGCCTCGTGGTCGGCGGGCTTGCGCTCGCGGCCGTTGCGGCCCTGCTGTATCGCTCGGTCGGCGACGCGACGATGCTCGCGATCGTCCTGGGCGGCATCATCGCGATCGCGGCCGCGCTGTATGCCGTGGGCCGGGCACTGGTCGGTGCGCTGGGCCGGTTTCGCTCGGGCGTCGGCATCGCCTGGCGCTACGGCCTGGCGAACGTCGCCCGCCGCGGCCGCGCCAGCGCCGTGCAGGTCGTCGCCTTCGGCCTCGGACTCACCGTGCTGCTGCTGCTGACGCTCGTGCGTACCGATCTGCTCGAGGGCTGGCGGCGGACGCTCGACGAGAATGCGCCGAACCAGTTTCTGATCAATATCCAGCCGCAGGAGCTGGATTCGGTCAGCGACATCTTCCGCGACCGCGACGTGGCGCCGCCCGACTACGCGCCGCTGGTTCGCGCGCGCATGGTCGAAATCAACGGCAGGGACGTCAAAGAGCGCAGTTACCCCGACCCGGGCGGCGAGTGGTTCGTCAACCGCGAGCAGAACCTGTCGTGGACCGCGCGTTTGAGCGCCAGCAACGAGGTCATCCAGGGCGAGTGGTGGCCCGAGGACTACGCGGGCCCGCCGCTGGTCTCGATCGAGGAAGAGGCGGCGATGGAGACGGGCCTGGGTGTCGGCGACGTCCTGACCTTCGAGGTCGCGGGCCAGACCGTCGAGGCCGAGGTCGCGAGCGTGAGGAAGATCAACTGGGATTCGTTCCAGCCGAACTTCTTCCTGGTGTTCTCGCCGGGTGCGCTGGCCGACTACCCGACGACCTATATCGCGAGCATGCGCGTCGAGCCCGAGAAGCGTCCGGCGCTCGTCGAACTCGTGCGCGCGCACCCCGCGATCTCGGTCATCGACCTCGACTCGATCCTGAGGCAGGTGCGCGGCATCATCGAGAAGGCGAGCCTCGCCGTGCAGGCCGTGTTCTTCTTCACGCTGGCCGCCGGTGTCGCCGTACTGTTCGCGGCCGTTCAATCGACGATCGACGAACGGCGCTTCGAGAGCGCGATGCTCCGGGCGCTGGGCGCGCGCAAACGCATCGTATTCTCGGGCGTCATGGCCGAGTTCGCGGCCCTCGGTGCGGCAGCGGGTATCCTGGCCTCGGCGGGCGCGTCGGTTCTCGCCGCCGTGCTCGCGATCGAACTCTTCAATTTGCCGTACTCCTTCAATCCGATGCTTTGGGTGGCGGGTCTCATGGCCGGCATCCTCGTGGTTTGCCTGAGCGGTTACTTCGCAGCGCGAAGCGCCATCGACTCGGCGCCCGTCGACGTGCTCCGCGGAGCCGGCGTTTGAGTGAACCCAAGCTGTCCTGCGGCATCGTGCTGGTTCGCGACACGGGCGAAGGCCACGTGACGCTGATGCTGCGCGCCTGGCACCACTGGGATTTCCCGAAAGGGCTGCTCGAGGCGAGCGAAACGCCCCTGGAGGCCGCGCTCCGCGAGCTTGGCGAGGAAACCGGAATCAATGGCGTGACCTTCGACTGGGGAGAGCGCCACATCGAAACCGGACCCTACAGCCGCGGTAAGACCGCCCGCTACTACCTGGCCGCAACCGACGTTGCCGACGTCGTGATCGGTCCCTCGCCCGACACGGGCGAACCCGAGCATCACGAGTGGCGCTGGGTCTCATTCGACGATGCATATGACCTGTCGTCGCCGCGCGTGCGCAACGTCGTACAATGGGCGAGGCAGATCATCGGAAGCTGACATGAGCTCGCGTTTGCGGCTACTGGCCGTCGCAATCCTGTTCCTCGGCGGCTGCGCCGGCATCGACTTCGACTATCCGCGCAGCGAGTCCTATGCGCTCGCCGATACGAGCGACACGTCGATCGGCCGGGATCTCGAGGCCGCGGATTTCGATTTCCCGCCGGACCAGTCGGGTTTCTACCCGCTGTCCGACGGAATCGACGCCCTCGCGGCCAGGATCTTGCTGGCCGAGCGAGCCGAGAAGAGCATCGACGTCCAGTACTACCTGATCAAAAACGACATCGTCGGCCGCGCCTTCGTCACCCAGCTGCTCAACGCGGCCGATCGCGGCGTCCGGGTCCGCCTGCTGCTCGACGACATGTTCACATCGGGCTATGACCTCGGTCTCGCGGCGCTCGACTCGCACCCGAACTTCGAGATCCGCATCTACAATCCCTTCTACCGCGGCACCGGTGGCAAAGTGCAGTCGGCGCTCCGGGGCTTTCGGCGGATCAACCGGCGCATGCATAACAAGTCGTTCACGGTCGACAACCAGATGACGATCCTCGGCGGCCGCAATATCGCGGACGAGTACTTCGGTGCGCGCGAGGACAAGGCCTTCGGCGATCTCGACGTGCTTGCCGTCGGCCCGATCGTCCACGAGGTGTCGACGATGTTCGACCTGTACTGGAATCATGAGACGGCGCTGCCCGTGCCGGCGTTCGTCGAACCGCCGGATGATGCCGAGGCCGCTCTGAAAGCCGTGCGCGACAGTCTCCGAAACGCGAACGCCGAGATCGCGGATTCGGATTACGCGAACGCCGTGCGCTGGCAGGCCTACGAGTACATAGCCACCGAACAGGAGCTGCTCCAGTGGGCGCCCTACGAGCTCGTCTACGACACGCCCGACAAGGGCATCAAGGGACGCGCCGCAAAGGAAGAACTGATTACCGCGCCGTTGATCGAATCGCTGTCGAGCGCGAGTGAGGAAGTCATCATCTTGTCGCCGTACTTCGTACCACTCGATACCGGCATCGAGGGCCTGTCGGCGCTTGCCCGAAAGGATGTCGAGGTCACGGTGGTCACCAACTCCCTGGCCGCCAACAACCAGTTCACGGTGCACGCGGGATACAAACCGGCGCGCAAACCCCTGCTGGAGAGCGGCGTGACGATCTACGAAGTTCGGCCCGATGCGCACGTCGAGGGCACCGAGTTCATCGACGCGAGCGGTGCGACCGCTACCTTGCACACCAAGGCCTATATCGTCGATCGCGAGCAGGTCTTTATCGGCTCTTTCAACTTCGATCCGCGTTCAGCGAACCTGAATACCGAGATGGGCGTCATCATCCATGACGAGGATCTCGGCGAGCTGTTCGCGACCGAGCTCGAGAAGCACTACGAGGAATTCGCCTACGCGGTATTCCTCGATGACGAGCGCCGCGTGCGCTGGCGCGCCAACGACGACGGGCAAGAAGTGATCTACGGGAAGGAGCCGAAGACCAGCTGGTGGACGCGCTTCAAGGCCGGCTTGGCCGGGCTGCTGCCGATCAAGTCGCAGCTGTAGCTTCTATTTCCCGGTCGTGACGGGCGTGCCGCTGCCGGCCACGAAGGGGTAAGTCGCGAAGAACTTCGGCACGCCCTCGTTGACGCGTTCCTCGAGTTCCTCGAGCGCCTTGTCGGTGACGCGGCCGACGCTCACGGCCTCCCAGACCAGTTTCTTTCGGCGTGCGTCCACGAGGTCGATGTTGAACGTGCCCTCGGTGTACTGCGAGACATGGGTCTCGGTGGCGTAGCCGTAGCCCATCCAGGGATCGTAGAAGCCGCGGCGGTAGCCGTAGTAGCCCATGCCCATCGTCGGGGCCGGTGTCGTCCGAACGTCGGTCTTGTCCCTGAGGCGGGCGTTGAAGTTCACGAGCAGGTCGGGGTCATCGGACTTCTCGTAGCCGCGAGCTTCCATTTCCCGGGAAATCGCAGCGACCATGTAGGTCGAGAAGAAGCTCTGGTAGTTGGTGCTGTCCGGGCCGGCATCGGCGAAGAAGTTGTAGGTCTCATACTGAGAGAAATCCACGCTCGGATCGTAGTCGGAACGGATATTGTTGCCACTGCAGCCGCTGGCCAACAGGACGACGGCAGCAAGTCCGGCGATTTTCGTGAAGGTATCTGAAAACCGGGTGTTCATGAGTCTTTCTCCTGTCACGGTGCATATCGGCCGGTGAACGAAAACCGTCTGTCCCGAGCCTGAGATGAACGGCATTCTACACCGATCGCCCGCGACCACGATCATCCGCGAATCGGTGACGGATGCGGGCTAGACGACACGGTTGCGCGTCTCGCCGGCCAGGAATGCGCGTGCATTGGCCGCCAGTTCGTCGATCGCCCGTCTGCGCGCGGTCGTACTGCCCCACGCAATATGCGGTGTAATGACGAGGTTGTCGCCCGCGTAGTCGAGCAGCGGATCGCCATCCACGGGCGGCTCCTCGGGCAACACATCGATGGCGGCGCCGCCGATGGTGCCGTTTCGAAGTGCGTCCGCAAGCGCCCGCGAATCCACGAGGCCCCCGCGCGCCGTGTTGACCAGGATCGCGGTCGACTTCATTCTCGCGAACTGCTCGGCGCCGAACAGGTTTCGGGTTTGCGAAGTCAGCGGACAGTGCAAGGAGATGACATCCGAGTCCGAAAGCACGGTCTCGAAGGACACACGGTCCTCGGCAACCGTGCCGGAGCCCGGCCGGGCCGATACGAGCACCTCCATGCCGAATGCCGGCGCCAGTCGTGCGGCGCCTTTCCCCAGCGCGCCGAAGCCCACGATCCCAAGCACCTTGCCCGTCAGCGATTCCACCGGGTAGTCGAGCATCAGGGGTTCCTTCGACCGCTGCCAGCTGCCCGCCTTGACCGAGCGATCGTAAGCTCCGAGGCTGCGCACGAGCATCAGGAGCGTGCCGAACACGTGCTCGGCCACGGAATCGGTGCAGTAGTCGCGGATGTTGGCGACGGCGATGCCGTGCCGGGCGGCGGCGTCGAGATCGATATTGTCGGTGCCGGTCGCGGTCAGCGCGATGAGCCTGAGCTTCGGCGCGGCGGCCAGTAGTTTCTGCGTCAACCGAATCTTGTTCGTGAACACGATTTCCGCATCGCGAATTCGCGCCGCTATTTCATCCTCGCCGGTGCTATCGTAGACGGTGAGATCCGGCGTCACGATGTCGAGCGGAGCCAGATCGAGACCCGGGCCCAGCGTGGCGAAATCGAGGAACACGGCTTTCATGGTGGGCCGAAGATGAAGCAAGCCTTCTGGGAGCGCAAGTCGCTCAGTGAAATGACGCCCGAGGAGTGGGAGTCGCTGTGCGACGGCTGCGCGCTGTGCTGCATGCACAAGGTCGAGGACGAGGACTCGGGCGAGGTGTTCTACACGAACCTTGCCTGCCGTCTGCTCGATACCGACAGCTGCCGCTGCACCGACTACGCGAACCGGGTGAAGCAGGTCGCGGACTGCCTGTCACTGACACCCGGCGACAAAAGCGCGTTCGAATGGCTCCCCGCCACCTGCGCCTACCGCCTGCTGTCACGCGGCGAGCCGCTGTTCGACTGGCATCCGCTGATCTCGGGCGACCCGGAGTCCGTGCACGCGGCCGGGATCTCGGTTCGTGGCCAGGTCCTAAGCGAGCGGGACACCGACGAATACACTTTGCTCTGGAAGGTGCACGCGGACTGAGCGTTGCGCGCGTCCAGGCGCGTTGAGCTAAGATCACGCTCCTTGTCCAAGGGGATGCCTGTGACCGACTACGCCACCGTTCCGCTGGCCGACTATCGCGAGTACCCGATCGAGGAGATGCGCGAGCGGCTTGCCGCGTTTTACGAAGACGTCAACCGGCGCCGCACGGTTCGAGAGTTCTCCGATCGTCCCGTCCCGCGTGACATCGTCGAGACCGCGCTCAAAGCGGCGGGCACGGCCCCGAGCGGCGCCAACCTGCAGCCCTGGCATTTCGTCGTCGTGAGCGGCCCAGACACCAAGAGGAGAATCCGCGAGGCGGCCGAGCTCGAGGAGCGAGAGTTCTACGAGCACCGCGCCTCGGAGGAATGGCTCGAAGCGCTCGCGCCGCTCGGCACGGATTCCGACAAGCCGTTCCTCGAGACCGCGCCCTACCTGATCGCGGTCTTCTTAAAGAAGTTCGATGAGCTCGAAGACGGCCGCAAGGTGAAACACTACTACCCGACCGAGTCGACCGGGCTCGCGACCGGCATCCTGATCACGGCGCTGCACCATGCCGGGCTCGCGACGCTGACGCATACGCCGAGCCCGATGAAGTTCCTGAACGAAATCCTCGGCCGGCCGAAGAGCGAGCGGCCGTTCCTGCTGCTCGTGGTCGGCTATCCGGCGGACGACGCCGAGGTGCCCGACATCACGCGCAAGCCGCTCGAAGACTTCACGAGCTTCGTGGCGGAATGAGGGTGCCGCGACGGACGCCGATCGTCGTACTGGCCGCAGCGCTGTCGGCCGGCGTGCTGGCCGCGAGCGGCAGTTTGCCCGACCCGCTCGAGGCCGGCTGGAAGGGTGAGCGCGTCTGCGAAGTCCTGCACGAAGACGTATCGCAGCGTGTGCTGCGCTGCACGTTTCCGCCCGGCGGCGGCCATGAGCGCCACTACCACGATCCGCACTTCGGCTACGTGCTCGCGGGCGGGCGCATGCGCATTACGTCGGCGGACGGCACGCGCGAGGTCGATCTTGCCGATGACCTCAGTTGGGTAAGCGATGGCGTCGTCTGGCACGAGGTCGAGAACATCGGCGAGACGACGTCGATCTACCTGATCATCGAGCCGCGCTAGCTCGCAACCGGAGCGCCGACCCGCTCGCGAAGCTCGGCGCGCGTGGCGGCAGCCTGCTCGAGGAGCCAGAGCCGGAAACGCTCCGGCTGCTCGCGCCGCAGCGCTTCGCGATTGCTCACGAGATGGTACGCGTGCGAGGTCCACGCTCCCTGTTCCAAGGGAAAAGGCGTGCTGAGCCTGTTCCGTTCGAGCATCGGAGCGATCAGCGCCAGTCCGCAAAGAATGAAACCCGAGTCGGCGTACACGGCTTCGAGAGCATGCACGACCTGCCGGTATCTTATGCCGAGGCCAGGCGCCGTCTTTCGATAGCCGAAGCGGGCGATCCATTCCGGCCAGCCGATACCGCCGCCCTTGTCGCGGTAGTTGTCGAGATGCAGCAGGGGAAAACCCTCGAGCATCGTATCTTTCGGCAGCGCTGCGACCCTGCGCGTGTTGGTCGGCGAACCGACCGGCAGGAGGTAGTCGTGAAACAGGAGCTCGCAGTCGGCGGCGGGCTCGGCAAAGCGGATCTCGAAGTCTGCATGACCGAGCCGCATCGGTACGTCGCCGACGCCGTTGATGCAGAACAGCGTGTTCGGGTTGTCGCGGCGAAACGCCTCGAGCCGCGGCTTGAGCCACAGCTCCGCCCAGTCCGAATCCGTGGTGATATGAATTTCGTTGACGCGCTGGAAATCGAGAATGCGCGCGACCGTGTCGAGCTCCCGGAAACCGGCCGTGAGGTGTGCGAGGGCCGCCTCGAGCTCGGCCGTTGGACGGGTCCCCGAGCGGCCGCGGACCAGGAGGTCATAGCCCAGGTAGTCTTCGAGGGCCCGAATGCGCTGGCCGATCGCGGCGGGCGTGATGGAGAGCTCGCTCGCCGCGTCCTTGAGCGATCCCGTCCGGATCGCGAGTTCGAGCGCCTGCAGCGCGCGAAGATGAGAAACCGATGGCATACGTAAAAGTAAATAAAATCTTTATCGAAATAAAGAATATTTAGTTTGCCAGCGTTCGGCGGAGCCGCGATAGTGAATCCACACCCGACAACACGACAGGAGCAGCAGCATGAGTCACCTGAAGCGCTACATGATCGAAAGGGACATTCCCGGCATTGGTTCGATGTCGGTCGTCGAGCTGTGCGGCGCCGCCCGCGCTTCGAATCAGGCGATCGACCAGCTCGGATCGGACGTCCAATGGCAGCAGAGCTACGTAGCGGGCGACAAGACCTTCTGCGTCTACCTCGCGAAGGACGTCGAGACGATCAACCGGCACGCCGAACTCTCGGGCATCCCGGTATCGAGCATCACGGAGATCTCGCAGGTGATCGATCCGCTGACCGCGAACAACTGAGCCGCGGTCCGGAACCTCTCGGCAGGGGTGTCGTGCGACGGCCAACTAGCGGATGATACCGGGTATCTCCCGAACGCATATCCGGTCCATGGCGCTTTCTCCCGCAGCATTGAACAGGCTTCGCGCCGACACGCCCGCCTGCGAACGTCTCATTCATTTCAACAACGCCGGCGCGTCGCTGATGCCGAATCCCGTGTTCGAGGCTCTCACGGAGCAGCTCGAACTCGAGCGGCGCATTGGCGGTTACGAGGCCGCGGCCAGCGCGGCGGACAAACTCGACGGCCTGTACACGAGTCTGGCGAGGCTGCTCGGTGCCGAAGCTTCGGAGATCGCGTTCATCGAGAACGCGACCCGCGCCTGGGACATGGCGTTCTACGCCATGCCGCTCGAGCCCGGCGACCGGATCATCGTCCATTCGTCCGAGTACGCGTCGAGCTATCTCGCGTTTCTGCAGCTTAAAAAGCGGCGGGGCATCGAGATCGACATCGCGCCGTCGGACTCGAGCGGCCAGGTCGATGTCGATGCGCTGCCCGCGCTTGTCAGGCCGACGACGAAAATGATCAACCTCGTGCATATTCCGACCCAGGGCGGGCTCATCAACCCGGCCGAGGCCGTCGGCCGGTTCGCGCGCGAGCACGGGCTCACGTATTTCCTGGATGCCTGCCAGTCCGCCGGCCAGCTCGATCTCGACATCGGCAGGCTGGGTTGCCACGTGCTGTCGGGCACGGGCCGCAAGTTCCTGCGCGGGCCGCGAGGCACGGGGTTCCTGTACGTATCGAACGAGATCGCCGACCGGCTCGACCCGCCGTTCATCGACATGCGTGCGGCGACCTGGACCTCGACGGCCGATTACGATCTCAGATCCGGCGCGCGCCGCTTCGAAAACTGGGAGAGCTTCGTGGCGGGGCGGATCGGGCTCGCCGCGGCCGTGGACTATGCGCTGGATATCGGACTGCTGGCAATCGAGGAGCGCGTACTTGAGCTCGGCGCGACGCTGCGCGACGAACTCGAGGCAATCGATGGCGTCGAACTGCTCGACCAGGGCGAGCGCAAGTGCGGCATCGTCACGTTTCGAACGGAGAGGGAATCGGCAAGCAATCTGGCCGCGCGGCTACGCGCGGCGCGCGTGAACGTATCGGTCACCGACACGGCCTCGGCGCGCCTCGATCTCGAGGCGCGCGGCATCGACGAGCTGGCCCGGGCGTCGGTGCACTACTACAACACGGACGACGAGATCGGGCGTTTCGTGGAGCTGGTCGGCGGCTAGCAGGGCGCTACGTCGACTCCTCGCTGAGCTCTTCCTCCAACCGCTGCCGCTCGATTTCGGAACTGTCGCCGCTGCCGAATACGAACTCGCCGGATGAGTAGCTGTCGCCGTAGGTCGCGACGACGCTGACGGTCTGCCTCAATCCCGACACGAAGTCGTGCTCGGTCAGCGAACTCAAGGGGTGGATGAACGTACCCCAGAGCAGCCCCTGCGCGATGGCGTAACGCGCGTCGAGCGCCGAGTCGAAATTCGCCTGCATGAGTCTCGTGAGTTCGCCGTCCTCGAGCGCATCGGCAGGGCCTATGGGAATGACGATCCGCATGCGGTCGGCGTAGGTGTCGTAGATGACCGCCGTGTCGAATCCGCCCGACGAAAACTGCCAGGTCGTTCCCGCGAGGCGGGCATCCCGATCGACGTCGAGAATCAGCTCGCCGAGCCGCTCCGCGGTCATGCGGGAGTCGCTCTGCACCGACGGATCGGCCGGCTTCGAGCAGGCGGCGAAAACGCACAGGCCAAGCAGCGCGGTGACCAAGCGGGGCGAAAACGGCATGGCGGTGACTCCTCGAATGCGATCGGGGGCTCTCCATCGTACGGCAAACGGCGACGCCATGCGGTCGAGCCACCTATCTGCATCTCGCCACTACGCAGCCGCAAACGGTGCCGCAATCGGGTTGAAACAACCGACCACAATAACGGCATCGAAGTCAGAAAAACCGCGGCAACTGCGATGTCGCCTGAAGGCTTCCCGAAGTTGATCGAAGGAGAGCGGCAGCCGCACAGGGTACCCATTGCCGGTCGCGTCCGAAAGACGAAATTCGCCTCTTCGTCGACCACCCTGCCGGATCAAGCAGTTGCATTAGGCTACGGTTCTCGGAGACGCTGAAAACGGGAAAAACCGCGCAAATTTCCCGCTATATTAGTCAAAATGGTCAAACATGTAATAAAAGTGCCACATTTGACTTCCCTGTCCGACTTCGAGAGTCTCGTGCCTTAAGCGGTGCTCGAGACATGTCTCAACATCCGCGACGGGGATACAAATCGGAGAGTTGCACAGGTGCACACAAACTGCGCGTCGCGCTGCTACGCGAGGATCGGAATGTACGAATTGAAACGCATGCCGGACAATCTACTTCGGCATCTTTTTCTCATCCTCCTGCTGTGTACCCTCAACATTTCGGGAGAGGCAGCCGAGACGAAATACGATTTCGATCGCCTCGGTCGGCTGATCTTCGTTGAGTATCCGGACGGTTCGGCAATCGGCTACGGCTACGATGCCAACGGCAACAGGACGACAACTTACCGGGGGATTGCCGGTGCCGTCGGGATTCAGGGCTTCAGTCCATCGTCGGGGATTCCCGGGACGACTGTGACTATATCCGGTTCAGGCTTCGATCCGGTTCCGAACCAGAACGCCGTGGCCTTTAACGGCGTGCCCGCGGTTGTCAATTCAGCGACAACGACGGGTCTTCAAGTGACGGTCCCGGCAAACGCGCAGACGGGTCCCGTCTCGGTGGCTGCCGGCGGCAGCAGCGCGGTCGGTCCAGAGCCCTTTGTCGTTCACACCCCCGTGATCACATCGTTCTCACCGCAGTTCGTCAATCCGGCCGACACCGTAACGATAATCGGCGGCAATCTGAACCTGGATCCGGGCACGACGGCGTTCTCGATACAGGGGACGGTCGCGACGCTCGTCTCGCTGAGCAACGACGGAGCTGACATCGTCGCGCCGGCCGTCTCCGGTCCGATCGTCGTAAGTACATCCTACGGGCAGGCAACGAGTGTCGGGTCGCTGGTTGTGTTGCCGACATCGATCGACCCGGCTGACGTTGTGGGTCTGGCGCCGTTGGATCCGGGTACGAGCCAGCATGTCTCCATCGGTGAGCCAGGCAAGAAGGTCGTATTCGAATTCGATGCGATCGCCAACAAGCGGCTGGCATTTCGTATTCTGTCCATCAGCACCGTTCCAGCCTCGTCCAGTGTGGGCTATCAGCTCATTTCGCCGAGCGGCAGCGTCGCGCTGTCGGGCACGGTGTCGTCGTCGGGGCCGTCGACGATTGAGATACCTCCGCAGAGTGAGCCGGGTCGCTACCTGATGGTATTCGACTCGCTCTCCAATACCTCCGTCGATATGACCGCCAAGGTCGAGCTGTATCCGGAACTGGCGACGAACGGGTCGTCACTGAACTATGTCGGTTCGATTCCCGGCGCGCCTGAGACCTTCGTCTTCAACGCAACGGCCGGCGACGACCTCGGACTCGGGATCACGAACACGTCGGTATCGGCAGGCGCCAATATTTATCTTCGCGTGTACAGGCCGAGCGGCGGCCAGTGGAAGTTTCTCAACTGCCACGTGTCGAAGGACCCTGGCTGTTCGATGGACCTTCGCGATGTGCCGGAGACCGGCGAGTACGCACTGGAGATCGTGCCGGTTGCGTCGGGCGCGCTGGCGAACTACACGCTGACGCTGACGCACGCCGTGGCCGGCACGCTGACCCTGGATACGCCGCAGACGGTGACGCTGGCGTCGCCTGGGCAGCAGGCGCTGTTCGAGTTCACGGCGACGGCCGGGCAGACCGTTGCGGTGGGGATGGATTCAATTTCGACCACACCGGCAGGCAAGTGGGTTGATCTGCGGGTCTACGACGCGAGCGGTACCCAGCTTGCCTCGGCCGCCGGCAACGGCACGGCCGGGCTCAACCTGCATGACCTGGCTGCCGGCACTTACACGGTCCGGGTCTCGCCTCACGATGCCGCCACCGGTTCGGTACAGCTTCTGCTCGCGAGCGGCCTGAGTGCGGTCCTGCCGAGTGACGGTACCAGTCAGAGCTTTGCGGCGACATCGCCGAACCAGCACGGCTTTTTCACGTTCAACGCGACGGCCGGCGATGACCTCGGGCTCGGGATTACGAGCACGTCGGTATCGGCAGGCGCCAATATCTATCTCCGGGTGTACAGGCCGAGCGGCGGCCAGTGGAAGTTTCTCAACTGCCACGTGTCGAGGGACCCCGGCTGCGCGATGGATCTTCGCGATGTGCCGGAGACCGGCGAATACCTGCTCAGGGTCCTGCCGTACGCGTCGAGCGCATTGGCGAGCTACACGCTGACGCTGTCGAACCCCGTGGCCGGCGCGTTGACACTTGGTACGCCGCAAACGGTGACGCTGGCGTCGCCTGGGCAGCAGGCGCTGTTCGAGTTCACGGCGACGGCCGGGCAGAACGTAGCGGTGGGGATAGACTCGATTTCAACCACACCGGCGGGCGAGAGGATTGACCTGAAGGTCTACGGCCCGGGCAGCACGCTGGTCGGCTCTACGGGCGGCACGAGCGCGGCAACGTTGAACCTGACCAATCTGGCGGCCGGCACCTACACGGTCTGGCTGTCATCGCCCGACGCCGCCACCGGCTCAACGGAGCTGCTGGTTGAATAAGTCCGCCACCGTAGAGGAGATTCGGGAGCGATTCGGCATAAGGGTGAACGGTCGCCGCTACCGCTATCTACCGACTATGCCTCGAACTATCGCGACGGTATGCAAACCATATTCTGCACGAAGGGTAGCTCGATGAACCGAAATCAGATTCGATTGACGATAGTGTTCAATGCCTGCGTTGCTCTCGCGCTGGCGTCGGCAAACGCCTCGGCGCAAGGTTATCCTGCCGAATGCAAGCCGGTCGGCGCCGCCAGCTGCGCGACCGTTCGCCCATCGGACCTGGAGTACTACGCCCAGCTTTGTGAGGATGCGCGCTATTTTCCGTCGGAAAACCAAGCGGCCGAGCATACGTTCACCAACTGGTTCGGCACCCACCCGGGCTGCCCGGCGCCGACCAAGCTAGCGCTGGGTTGGGCCGACGACGACATAGGCGTCTGCGGCGGTTTCTCTAACTGCACGCCGCCCGACGTAACATTTACGAGGCTGTGCCCCGGAGAATCGCACGGCCCCTACCCGATAACGGAGGCGGGAAATGAGGTAGTAACCTACTCTCTCTATCGAGTAACGACGTATGTCACGCCCCCTTCCTGCACGGCGCAGGTACACGATCGTCCGCCACTCGGCGACGTGCTGGCCCCAGGCCTGGTGCGCGCAACGAGGTCTATCGAGTGTCCTGACGGCTACACGAAGGAGGGCACCGGCGACGACCAGTTTTGTAAGCGCAACGACGAAGATTTCGATGCCGGAAAAAACCTGGGCTGTCCGAAAAAGGCACTAGGACAATGTTCCGACGGCAATCCGATCAATATCGGTACGGGAAACAAGTACCAGGTCGAGACCGACTATTCCGGCGCCGGCCCGAATCCGCTCAGGTTTCAGCGCATTTACAACAGTTTCGCGGCACTCTCACGGTCGCCGAACGGTCTTCATCGCTTTGCTACGACCAACAGCGCCAGGCCGATTGCCGCGTTCCTGGACCCGAACCAATCGAGCAGCGGCAAGGCGATGGCGTTGGACTCGATCGGCGCCAACTGGCGACATACCTACCAGCGGGGCGTCGTCGAAACGTCAACGCCGGCTCTCCGTAGCGTCGCGCTCTACCGGCATGACGGAGCTGTACTGGTGTTCAATGAGTACAACGGTTCCTGGGTTGCGGACGCTGACGTCAACTACACGGTCACGAAGCTTCCGAACGCCACTGCCACCGCGGCTTGGGAGGTCAGGACGCCGTCCGATTCGATTGAGACATACAACGGGCTTGGTCAGCTGGTGAGCATCGCCAACCGGGCCGGTGTCACGACGACGGTGCACTATGACGACATCGGGCGTATCGACAGGGTGACTGACCAGTTCGGCCGCGAACTCGATTTCGCGTACGCCGCGGAGCCTCAGCCCGGCGTGGCATGGTGGGAGGATCCGTCGCTCGTCAACCAGATCGAGTCAATCACGGACCCGGCCGGCAACACGTACACCTACGGCTACGGTGCCGGCGGCAAGCTGACGTCCGTCACGTACCCGGATACGAATGTCAGAGAGTATCGCTACGACAACGCGACTTTTCCGTTCGCCCTGACGGCTATCATCGACGGCAATCTCGAGCAGTTTGCGACATTTGCCTACGACAGCGATGGCCGCGCGAGGCTGTCGTATCACGGGCAGGGCCCGGAAATCGCCGAGCGCGTGGACGTGGCATACACCAAGACCAGTTCGTTTGCCCAGTACTTTTCCGTTGCGAGCGCAGCCGTCACATTCGGCGACGGTTCTCCCACATCGTACTCGAAGACCACCCAGGTCGGCCGCAGGCTCGGCGTCGCCAAGATGAACAGTATGACGCAGGGTGGCACTTCAGAAGCTCGAACCTACGATGCTCGAGGTAACGTCGAGCGGCACACCGATCTCAACGGCAATACGACGTACCGGACATACAACTCACGCAACCTCGAGACCTTACGCCGCGAGGCCGAGAACGACCCGCTCGAACGGCAGGTGACGACGACCTGGCATCCGACCTATCGCCTTCGCGACGTCATCACCGAGCCGAACCGAACCATCGACTACGATTACTACGCTAACGGCGACGTGCAGCAGGTCACGATCACGTCGCTCAACAGCTCCGGCAGCGAGGACCTGTCCACCGACGGCAACCGGACGCGGATCTGGAACTACCAGTACAACGCCCATGGTCAGGCGACGAGCATCGACGGTCCGCGCGTGGACGTCACGGATGTCACGACGCTCGACTATTACGACGATCCGGCCTGTCCCGCGGGCAACGGCGAGTGCGGCCAGCTCGAGTTCGTCATCGACGCCGAGGGCAACCGCACCGACTTCGACGAGTACTATGCGGACGGCCGCCTGAAAAAGATGACCGACCCCAACGGCCTCGTGACGCAGTACGAGTACGACGCCCGCCGCCGGCTGACGAGGGTCACGCTGACCGACGGCTCGACCAGCCGCGTAACCCAGTACAGCTACGACAACGCAGGCCAGGTCGATCGGGTGACGTACCCGAACGGCCTCGTGCTCGACTTCGAGTGGACGTCGGCCCACCTGCTTGACTACGTCGAAGACAACCTCGGCAACCGCATCGACTACGCCTACGATGCGCACGGCAACCGCACCGTCGAGAACCGCCTGGACCCCGCGGGCGTGATCCGCAACGCGCTCGCGACAAGCTACGACGACTTCGGCTTCGTCGACACGGTCACGAGCGGCACGCTCGCCGCCGGCAACGCGATCACGACCGATTTCGACTACGACCCGCTGGGGAACCTGGACAGCGTCACGGACGCCAACGCGAGCGTCACGGACTACTTCGTCGACGCGCTGGGCCGGGCGCACAGGGTTACCGACGCGCTGGCCAACGACACCGACTACGGCTTCGACAGCCAGGACAACGTCACGCTCGTCACGGCCCCGAACGGTGCGACGACGTCGCTGCCCCACGACGGTCTGGGCAACCTGGATCAGGAGCTGAGCCCGGACCGCGGTGCGATCGACCTGGACTACGACGACGCCGGCAACCTCCGCGTGAAGCTCGACGCCCGCGGTCTCGAGACCCAATACGCTTACGATGCGCTCAACCGCGTAACGACGATCACGCTCGACGGCGGTGCAACGATCGATTACAGCTACGACGATGCCGCGACCAACGGCCGCGGCCGGCTGCGGCGCATTACCGACCCGAGCGGCGAGACGAGCTGGAGCTACAACGCCTACGGCGAGGTGATCTCGACGACCCGGACCATCGGCACGGTGACGCTGACGACGGACTACCAGTACCACCCTAACGGTCAGCTCGAGTGGCTCAGGCTGCCGTCCGGCAGGACGGTGTACTACGGCTACACCGGTCACCTGCCGGCGAGCGTCACGGTGGACACCGAGACCGTGCTTCAGAGCGTCGCCTACGAGCCGTTCGGTCCGGTCAAGTCCTGGGCCTGGGGCAACGGGACATCGAGCAGCCGGAGCTACGACACGCGCGGCCTGCTGACGAGCCAGAGCCTGGCGTCCTATACCCGCACGCTGGGCTACGACGCGGTCGGCAACTTGAACTCAGTCGACGACGGCCGGCCGCCGGGCCAGATCGACTACACCGAGCTGGTGCCGCAGGCGGGCAATTTCGATTACACGCTAGTGGCGTTCTCCAACCGGGTCGACAGCGTGGCCGGGCCGGTGGCGAAGAGCTACGTCTACGACGCGGCCGGCAACACGACGAGCGACGGGAGTCACAGCTACGGTTACGACGATCGGGGACGGCTGACGTCCGTCGATGCCGGGGCGACCGCGAGCTATCAGCACAATGGCTCGGGGCAGCGGGTCCGCAAGGACGCCGGCTCGTCAACGACGTTGTTCGTCTACGATGAGGCCGGCCAGCTGCTCGGCGAGTACGATGCGGCCGGCACGCCAATCCGCGAGCACGTCTGGTTCGAGGGCGCGCCGGTGGCGGTGCTGAGCGGCACGGACGTTTACTACGTGCACACCGACCACCTGGGGACGCCCAGAGCGATTACGGAGGGTACAACCGAGATCTGGCGTTGGGCGTCGACGCCGTTTGGCTGGAATCAGGCCGATGAGGACCCGGATGGGAATGGGACTTCGTTCACGTACAACCTGAGGTTTCCGGGGCAGTATTACGATGAGGAGACCGGGCTGCATTACAACTACTTCAGGACCTACGATCCGAGTACGGGTAGATATCTCGAATCCGATCCGATCGGGCTTAATGGTGGGTTGAATACGTTCGCCTACGTAAATGGCAATCCTTTGTCGTTTTCCGATCCACAAGGTTTGCAGCCAGTCTGTTTCGCTTGGCCTGTCGGGACAGCTGCGTGCGCCGGCGCAGCTGCGGTCGCAGGATATAGGGCATATCGGGCGTACCGGGCAGCCATGGCCATTGATGCCGCCATCGAGGACGCGATGGCTGCAACGCAATCTGACGACGATGCGTGCGAAGATGATGCTGAAGATGACTACTTGAAGGACTGCGCGGATCAGCTAGAGGCCGAACAAGATGACTGCTATGACACCTACGGCGAATTGATCGGACCAGAGCGCGACCAAATTATCTCAGCATGTCTGGCCAGAGCGAGTGCTCGATTTTCGTACTGCACTTCCAACAAGGGAGATATGTCTGATGCTCCTGGGCCATTCACAGATGCTGACTGGGAAGGGTATCCAACAATACGTGAGCTTCGAAAAAAATCTAAGCGATAGTGCAATGGATAGAGCAACTTTTAACAACATTCGTACGCAACTCGTAACTCTTCGTCAAAAAGATTGCTCTGACGCCTCTCGACCCCAGTCAGTGACGTTTTTAGAGGACATAATTTCCAGCACCGAAGACGCACGCGACCGATTTGATCTGGTTGAACTCCTATATGCAGAGCTAACTCGATATGGTCTGCGTCTGGAAGCGTTGCAAGTGCTATCAAGGCGAGCCGAAGAAAATCGCAACGACCCGCTCTGTTGGATCTCGCTAGCTGAGCATCATGCTCTTACGTGTGATTACGTAGCAGCCAAAGTCGCAGGATTTGAGGCTGTCGAGTCAGCGAAGAGAGCGGGCAGGTTCTTGCGACACGCGTATGCCACGTTGGCTAGAGTTGCCCGAAAGTCAGAGGATTACGAGCTGCTAGAAGATGCAATCCGATCAATCGTGAAGCTGCGGACATATCCGACTCGAGCCGACGTTTCTCTGGAGGATGATTTCCTAAATGAGTTACCAGAGGGCGCCATCGATGCCGAATTGTTGGCCGCTTACCGGCGTTTGCAACAAAGCTGAGACTAGCTTCGCGAACGTGGTCGCGAATGTGGACGGGCACCGCAGGGATTTCGATGGACAGGCACACAAGTAGCCATCTAATCGTCCGAAACCGAGCTATTTGAATTGGGTAGGTTGGACAGGCACTCGAATAGCCGTCTAATCGTCCAAGACCGAACCACCTGAGACGGACCCGAGTCGGGCTGTCGGAACAGTGGAAATCCTACCCCCGCTACCAAACAAAAGCAGGGCCCCCTTGCGGGGCCTTTTTTGTTTTGTGGTGTGGGGATCAGGAGGGGAGCCTTGTTCAACAAAATGCGCGAGCATTTCGAACGCCCGCTCGCCGGGCGCCCCGAAGGGGCGCGACAAACGCCACTGCTGAAAGACGGCTTCCGAGCTCAGTACCCTGGGCAACATCGGCCTGAGCCGATCCGAATCTATCCTTCCCCCGCACGCTAATAGCGGCACGCTCGTCACGGCTCCGAACGGTGCGACGACATCGCTACCCCACGACGGTCTGGGCAACCTGGATGAGGAGCTGAGCCCGGACCGCGGTGCGATCGACCTGGACTACGACGACGCCGGCAACCTGCGCGTGAAGCTCGACGCCCGCGGCCTCGAGACCCGATACGCTTACGATGCGCTCAACCGCGTAACGACGATCACGCTCGACGGCGGTGCGATGATCGTTTACACCTACACGAGCCTCGAGACCTCGACGACGGCGTTCAGCCTGTACTTCAGCAACACGTTCTCGCTCTCCGACGCCGTGTCGCTCACGGTGTCGGGCCGCTACAACGACGTCAACGTTACGCTCGAGGACCAGCTCGGCACGGCGCTCAACGGCGATCACGACTTCGATCGCTTCAATCCGGCGATCGGCGTGACGGCGCGACTGCCCGGCGGCCTGAGCGTCTATGCCGGATACAGCGAATCCAACCGCTCGCCCTCTCCCGTGGAACTGACCTGCGCGGATGAGGACGATCCGTGCCGGCTGCCGAACGCGTTCCTGGCCGATCCGCCGCTCGAACAGGTCGTGGCGAAGACCTTCGAGGCGGGTTTCCGCGGTAACTTTGGCAGCGCGGCCTGGCACGCCGGTGTGTTTCGGACCGCGAACGAGGACGACATCCAGTTCATCAGTGCCGGATCGCTGACCAACCAGGGCTTTTTCGACAACGTCGGCGAGACGGCGTCGAAATCAACGTCGTCGGTCAGGGCGCCACGATGCTGGACTGGTTCGCCAACTACACTTACCTCGATGCCACGTTCCGGGAAAACCTGTCGTTCCCGAGTCCGAACAACCCGGCGGCGATCGATGGCGAGGTGCGGGTAATGCCGGGCGACCGGCTGCCGCTCGTGCCCCGGCACCTGTTCAAGACCGGAGCGAGCGCCCCGATCGGCGCCCGGCTGACGCTCGGCGGCGAGCTCCTGTCGGGCAGCGACTTTTACCTGCGCGGTGACGAGGGCAACGATCTCGCGCGCATCGGCGACTATGTCGTCCTGAATCTCCGTGCGGACTTCGAGGTGAGCGAAAGGCTCAGGCTGTTCCTGAACGTCGACAATGCCCTCGACGAGGAATACGAGACCTTCGGGCTGTTCGGCGAAGCCGACGAGGTGCTCGGCGACGACTTCGAGGACAGCACCTTCGTTTCGCCGGCCGCGCCCCGTGCGGCATGGGTCGGTGTGCAGATTCAGCTGTAAGCGTTGGCTGCTAGCCGGTGTTCTGCAGCCCCTGCGCAATCCCGTTCACGCTCGCGAGCAGCGCCTGGAACAGCGCCGGATCCCGGCGGTTCGTCTTGCGCCAGCGTTCGAGCAGATCGACCTGCATGAGGCTCATCGGGTCGACGTAGGGGTTACGCAGCATGATCGCGCGCTGCAGGGTGTGGTCGCCCTCGAGCAGCGCGTCGTGATCCGAGTACTCGAGAATCAGCGAGCGCGTGAGCTCGAACTCGGCCTCGATGATCGGGAAGAACACGTCGTGCAGGTCGCCGGCGAGGTTCGAGTAGAGCTTCGCGATGCCGAGATCCGCCTTCGCGAGCACCATCTCGGCGTCGGCCGTTAGCGCGCGCATGAAATACCACTCGGTGAACATGCGCCGGAACGCCTCGTCGTCGAACTGCTCGGACGCTTCCCTGAGACCCGTGCCGAAGCCGTACCAGCCCGGCAGCACGAAGCGCGCCTGGGTCCACGAGAACACCCACGGAATCGCGCGCAGGTCCTCGATGCCGCGCATCTGCCGGCGTGAGGAGGGTCGCGAGCCGATGCGCATGCGCTCGATCAGATCGATCGGCGTGGCGCTGCGAAAATACTCGACGAACGCCGGCGTCTCGTAAACGAGCTTTCGGTAGGCACGGCGGCTCTGTTCGGCGATGACGTCCATGATGTCGTGCCACTCGGGCTCGTCGTTGCCGCGATGGTGCGGCATCGCCGTCGCCAGGGCGACCGAGCCGATGGCCTGTTCGAGCGTGCGCAGGGCGATGCCGCGCAGGCCGTACTTCTCGTTGATGATCTCGCCCTGCTCGGTGACCCGGAGCCGGCCGTTCACGGTGCCGGGCGGCGCACCGAGCACCGATACGTGGGTCTTGCTGCCGCCGCGCGACACCGTGCCGCCGCGGCCGTGGAACAGCGTCAGTTCGACGCCGCGCGACTCGACCGTTTCGACGAGCGTCACCTGGGCGTTCTGCAGCGCCCAGCGCGCCGAGGCGAGGCCACCGTCCTTGTTGCTGTCCGAGTAACCGATCATGACGGTCTGACGGTTGCCCCTTAAGCCCAAGTGATCGCGATAGAGGTCTGTCTCGAGCAGTTCCTCGAGTATGCGCGGGCCGTTCTCGAGGTCGTCCACGGTTTCGAGCAACGGCGCCACGTCGAGTGGGATCTCGCCGCGGCGATTGTGCAGTTCGCCCCATTCGGCGAGCAGCAGCACCGACAGGATGTCGTCCGCGCCCTGGGTCATGCTGACGATGAACGGGCCGATGGCGCGGCTGCCGTACTTGCGGCGGCAGAACGCGATCGCCTGGAAGACCGCGATGGTCTTGCGCGCCTGGGTCGAAAGCCTGAACGGTGCGCTCTCGCGGCCCCTCAGGGCCTCGACGATGCGGTCGAGCCGGTCCGCGGGCGTCCAGGTGGCCCAGTCGTCCTCGCCCAGGCATTCGCCGACGACCGAGCGATGCACCTCCGCGTCCTGGCGAACGTCGAGCGTGGCCAGGTGAAAACCGAAAGACTCGATTCGCCGCAACAAACGCTGAACGGCGAACAGGCCCGCATTCTCGCCCTTGTTCTCGCGAAGACTCGTGGCGATGAGTTCGATGTCCGCCTGGAACTGCGACACGCGCTCATAGGGGAAAATGTCGTCGTCGTAGGTCGACTGCAGCCGCTCCCGAACGAGCCGCAGGAACACGCGGTAGGCCATATCGCGATGGCGTACCGGTACCGAGTGATAGGCGTTCTGGAACACGCCGCGGTAGTCGTCGATGCGCTTTAAGAGCTCGTCGCTCACCGTGCTGCGGTCATCCGACTGGCTGAGCTTCTCCGAGAGCTTGATGCACTCGCGAAAATACAGGTTCAACACCAGCGATCGCTGTCTCGCGAGCGTCTCGCGGATCGTTTTGGCATTGACGTTGGGATTGCCGTCCATGTCGCCGCCGACCCAGGAGCCGAACCGCACCATCCGTGGAATCCGGATGTCGGCCGCATCGTCGCCGTAGATCCGATCGATAGCCACGGTCAGGTCTTCGTATAGCGGCGGCATCGCAGGGTACAGCACGTCGGTCAGGAAGAACAGCACGTGCTCGAGCTCGTCCGCGACGGTCATCGACTCGGTCGGATGTTCTTCGGTCTGCCAGCCCGTCGTGATCAGGAGCCGGATGTTCGCGAGCGACGCGCCGCGCTCCTGCGGGGTCAGCGTCGGGTTCAGCATCTGCACGAGCTGCCGAACGATGTTCTGTTCCTTGCGCAGCATCGTGCGCCGGGTCGGTTCGGTCGGATGCGCCGTGAACACAGGCTCGATCCGGAGCTTGTCGAGCAGCGACTGCAGTCCGGCGACGGTCATGCCCGATGCCTTGAGCTTGACGAGCGTGTCCTCGAGGCCGCCGGGCTGGTGATCGACGTCGCGCAGGTACTCGCGGCGGCGGCGGATGCGGTGCACCTTCTCGGCCGTGTTCGCCATCTGAAAGTAGGTCGAGAAACTGCGGATGACGGCCAGCGCAAATTCCGGGTCGAGGCCGTCGACGAGCGCCGCGAGTTCCTCGCCGGGTTTCTCGTTCTGCTCGCGCCGGCGTATCGAACGGACCCGCGCATTCTCGACGAACTCGAAGAGCTCCTCGCCGCCCTGTTCGGCGATGAGCTCACCGACCATCGCACCGAGCGTGCGCACGTCGTCGCGCAGGGCCTGGTCCTTGTCTTCGAAAATGATGTCCTGGCGGCGCATGCGTGGCTCGCGGATGGCTCAGGACTTCTCTAGCGATTCCTTGTAGCCGCGTGCGAGCTCAAGAAAGCGCGGTGTGAGGCCGCGGTCTTCGTACACCGGGTCGCCGAATTCGTCTTCGCGAATCACCTTGCTGCCGGCCTGGTAGGGAATGGCCGCCTGAAGCTCATCGAGCGCGGCGCGGAGAAGGTCGGTGATGATGCGCTCTTCGTCCACGCCCTCGAACAGCTCGGCGAGCGCGTGCACGCGCGCGGCGTCGGCCGTGGTCATCCGGACCGCGTAGGTTTCGGAGGTCAGGGCGGGGTTTTCCTGGGCAGCCCAGGCGTCGAGTAGCGCTTTGAACGTCATGCCTCGCTTCCTGCGGCCGCGTTGGGAAGCGGCCTGCGTCGCGACCATAGCAAAAAGTCGTGAAGCTGCACAGATTCGGCAGCGGCGCTGCCCTCTCCGGACGGGCACACTGCCCGTGCTGCCCTCATTCATCGCGTCAACGGAGCGACGGTGCGACAGGCGAATTCGGAAATCGGTACGGTCACTGCGGCAGACGCCGCTGCCGATCGGTGGCCGGAGGCCAGGCCGGCGGGCGTCAGCATGCATCTCGATGCGGAGCAGACCGCGGGCTTCGGGCCCGGCGCCGACCGCATCCAGTGCGAGCTCCGCGCGCGGCTTGCCGAGCCCGACCCGCTGACGATTCGTATCCTCGGTCTCGACGGTCCCGAACCGCCGCAGGCGTTCGGCCGGGTGTGCGAGTGCATTGCCCGCGCCATCGCCGCAAGCGGCGCGGAGCCGGCTTCGATAACGCTCGCGGTCGATGCGCACGACATCCTGCCTGCCGAGGCATGGTCGCTTCGCCTGGACTCGCTCGGCCGGGGTCCGCTGTATTTCATCGGCACCGAGGCTCGCCTGGAGTCCGACGATGTGCTTCGAAGGTTGTGGGCACTGCGCGCGGAGCGCATGATAGGCGCCGCGTTCTGGCCTCTCGTGTCGAGTCCGACGCCACTCCTGGACAACGAGGTCGCGGCCGATCTCGTGCCCGCGCCCGCGTTGCAGGCGCCGGCGGGCACCGCCTGGGTATGGGTGCGCGTCGACGTGTCTTCCTGCATCGAAGACGGCGCGCCGCGCAACGCGCGGCTCGACACCGCATTGCAGCATGCACTGGCCGCGGCCGATGCGGCACACGCCCGATGCCGCTGGCCGACCGCGGCCGCGCGTCACGACGCCTGGCTCAATCGTCGCGTGGCCGTGGAACTCGTCGGTATCGGAGAATGGGTAAGCGGCTGCGGTCTGTCGCCCCGCAAGCTATCCACGCTCGCCGCCGTTGATGCCCTGCTCGCCCGCGCTTCACGAACGCTTACGAAGCTGTCCCGGCGCATGACCGCCGGCAACACGCTGCCCGCGATCGAGGCACGCGACCCGTGCCGGCGGCTCGCCGACGACCCCGCGTGCGATGCCTGGCGCGAGCGCTGGCGCTTCGCCGTCGAGCGGGCCGGGCTCGCGCATCGCAACCTCATGGCCGTCTCGCCCTGGTCGCTGTTCGACCGGACGGCCGACGTTCACGCGTTCAATCTCATCCCGGCGCTTCGCCATGCCGATGCCTGCACGTTTCGCCGCCGCGTCTCGGTCGACCACTGGAGCGTCGACGCCTACCGGGAGTTTCATCGTCGCGCCTGGGCGGTCATGCGGCAGAACGCGCGCCCGTCGCTCGTTGCCGAAGAGCTCTGATACGTCGTCGAGGTTCGGCGTCTTCGTTTCTCGGGCCCGTGTTCCGGAGTCAAAATCCCAAAAATGTCAACGCATTGGATCGCATAAGTCGGCCGTAGTCTTCGCCCGATCCGTGCCGCGCTGAATGGTTTTCGGCGCGCTTTCAGGATACGGTTGGCTCTGCTCGAGAGGATGAGAGGACCTCTTGAACCAGATAGGCATAGACGCTCACGGCGTGGCGGTCCTGATACTGACGGTCGTTGCGTTGATACTGTTTACGCGTGATCGCATAGCGCTGGAATCGTCGTCGCTGGCGATCCTAACGCTGCTCGTGGCGGGCTTCGCATTGTTCCCCTACGTGAAGGACGGCGAGCGTCTACTCATGCCCGCGGACTTCTTCGCGGGCTTCGGCAGCGAGGCGCTCGTTGCGATCTCCGTCCTCATGATGGTGGGCAAGGCGCTCGAGACGACCGGCGCGCTTCAGCCGCTGGCAAACGTCGTCAGCAAGGCGTGGTCATCCCGGCCCGTGCTGGCCCTGCTGACCACGCTGATCGCGGGCGCCGTGCTGAGTGCGTTCATGAACAACACGCCGATCGTCGTGCTGCTCATGCCCATCCTCGTTGGTGCCTCGCTGCGCGCCAAGTTCCCGGTCTCGGAAGTCATGCTGCCGATGGGTCTCGCAACGATTGTCGGCGGCATGTCGACGACGATCGGCACGTCCACGAACCTGCTCGTCGTCGGCATCGCGCAGGACCTCGGCCAGCACGAGTTCGGCATGTTCGAATGGATGCTGCCCGTCGCGATGGTCGGTGGCATCGCCGTGCTGTTTCTGTGGCTGATCGCGCCGAGGCTGCTGCCGGACCGGGCGCCGCCCATGGCGGACACGACGCCGCGCATCTTCTCCGCGCAGCTGCACGTCAGGGAGGGCGGCTTCTCGGACGGCAAGGCGCTCTCCGAAGTGCTCGCCAAGGCGGACGGCAACATGCGCGTCGATAAGATCCAGCGCACCGAGTCGCTGTTTCTCGCCAAGCTGCCGTCGGTCATCCTGCAGCCGGGCGACCGGCTGTTCGTCAAGGATTCGCCCGAGAACCTCAAGCACTACGAGCAGCTCATCGGCGCGACGCTGTTCAACATGACCGACAGCGAGCATCCGGTCGACGACAAGACGCCGCTCAAGGCCGAGGGCCAGCAGCTCGCCGAGGTCGTCGTTACCCGCGGTTCGCCTTTGCATCTGCGCACGCTGACGGCGGCGCGCTTCAGCGCGAGCTACGGCCTGCTGCCGCTTGCGCTGCATCGCGCCCGCGCGCCGAGTTCCCAGGTCACGGGTGATCTCAACCTGATTCGCCTGCGCGCCGGCGACGTGCTGCTCGTGCAGGGCTCGCGTGAGTCCATCGAGCAGCTCAAGGACTCGGGCACGATGCTCGTGCTCGACGGCACGACCAATCTGCCGCATACCGACAAGGCCAAGCGCGCCCTCGCGATCATGGCCTTCGTCGTCATCGCCGCGGCCACGGGCGTGCTGCCGATCGCGGTCAGCGCGCTGGTCGGCCTGGGCGCCATGCTCGCAACCGGATGCCTGAACTGGCGAGACGCGGCGAGCGCGCTATCGATTCCGGTGATCATGATCATCGTGACGAGTCTCGCGCTCGGCAAGGCGCTCATGGCCACCGGCATGGCCGGCTACATTGCCATGTCGTTCGTCGATTTCGCCTCGGCGCTGCCGACGCCGATGATCCTGAGCGCCTTCCTGCTGCTCATGACGATCATGACCAACATCGTGTCGAATAACGCGGCCGCGGCCATCGGCACGCCGATCGCGATCGGCATCGCGCAGCAGCTCGGCGTGAGCTCGGAACCGTTCATCCTCGCCGTCCTGTTCGGCGCCAACATGAGTTTCGCGACGCCCTACGGTTACCAGACCAACCTGCTGATCCTGAGCGCGGGCGGCTACAAGTTCTCGGACTTCCTGCGCGTCGGTATCCCGCTCACGATCATCATGTGGGTGGGGTTCTCGCTGGCGTTGCCGTTTTTGTACGACCTCTAGGGAGACTCCGAACGCGGCGGTTGACGCTACGCCCCGGTCTGGTAATACTCGGCCCCATGAACGCTCTGAACAACACGCGCTGGTGGTGGCAGTCCCCGAAGGAGTGGGCCGCCCGCTGACCAGCGTCCGAGCGAAACGAACACGATGCCCATCTCCGCAACCGCGCAGGTGGGTTTTTTTTGGCCACGACACCGAGGTACCGGATGCAGGCACCGTTCGACATTGCCGCCGACCTGGATACGCCCGTCTCGGCGTTCCTCAAGCTCGGCGACCTGAAGCCTCGCTACCTGCTCGAGAGCGTCGAGGGCGGCGAGCGCCTCGCGCGCTACTCGTTTCTCGGCTTCGGCGATGCGCTCGAGATTCGTATGGATCCCGAGGGACTGAGTGTCGACGGTCAGCGCCGGCCCCGCCCCGCCACGCGCGAGGCGTACCTCGAGGCCCTCCGCGAGACGCTCACGCTCGCGCCGCGGCCCAAGCCCGATGTCGCCGAGCTGCCGTTCGCGGGCGGCCTCGTCGGCGTCTCGGGCTACGACGTCGTCAGGCTCTTCGAGCGGCTCGAGCGGCAATCCGAGTCGCAATCCGACGTGCCGGATGCGGCGTTCACGGCCACGGCCTCGCTGCTCGTGTTCGATCACCTGACCCGCCGCGTGGCGCTCCTGCATGACGGGCCCGAATACGAGCGCCAGCGCCTGCGTCGCGAAGTCATCGCAAGGCTGCGCGGCGCCGTGCCGCAAATCGAAGGCAAACGCGAAACGACAGCCGCCGAGGCGTCCCTCTGCGAGACCGAATACTGCGAGCGCGTCGAGGCCTGCAAGGAGTACATCGCCGCGGGCGACATCTACCAGATCGTCATCTCGGTGCTGTTCAAGGGCCGGACGAACGTGCCGCCGTTCGAGGTGTATCGTGCGATGCGGCTCATCAATCCGTCGCCATACATGTTCTATTTCGATTTCGACGACTTGAAGGTCGTGGGCTCGTCGCCCGAGGCGCTCGTGCGCCTGACTGGCCGGCGGGCCTCGCTCAGACCCATCGCGGGCACGCTGCCGCGCGGTCAGACGACCGATGAAGACGCGGCCAACGAGGCCCGGCTGCTGGCCGACCCGAAGGAGGCCGCCGAGCACGTCATGCTCGTCGACCTCGCGCGCAACGACCTCGGCAGAGTCGCGAGCGCGGGCAGCGTGTGCGTCGATCCCTACCGGTCGATCGAGCGCTACAGCCACGTCATGCACATCGTGAGCGGCGTCGAAGGCGAACTGGACGAAGGCTACGACCAGTTCGACCTGCTCGCGGCGACCTTTCCGGCCGGTACGCTGGTCGGCGCGCCCAAGGTCCGCGCGATGCAGATCATCGAGGAGATGGAGAACGTGGGCCGCGGCCTGTACGCGGGCACGGCCGGCTACTTCGGCATCACGGGCGACATGGACCAGGCCATCACGATCCGAACGCTCGTCTTCTCGGGCGAGGAGTACAGCTTTCAGGCGGGCGCGGGCATCGTTGCCGATTCGGTGCCCGAGCGCGAATACCAGGAGGTGCTCGCCAAGAGCGCAATCCTGCGCCGCGCGCTGGAGCTTGCCGCGGAGGGAGTGTATTGAACGCCGAACGCTTCGACGACGTGCGCATGCTCCTGGTCGACAACTACGACTCGTTTACCTACAACCTCGTGCAGGCGTTTGCCGCGCGGGGCGCCGACGTGATCGTGCATCGCAACGATGCGATTACGGTCGACGAGGCGCTCGAGCTCGAGCCGACCCACCTCGTTATCTCGCCCGGGCCCGGCCGGCCCGAGGACGCCGGCGTTTCGTTAGAGATGATCGCGGCCTTCGAGACGCGCGTACCGATACTCGGCGTATGTCTCGGCCACCAGTGCCTCGTACAGCACTTCGGCGGCGACATCGTCCGCGCCGAGCGGCTCATGCACGGCAAGACCTCGATGGTCGAGCACGACGGCAAGACGCTCTACGAGCGCCTGAGCCGGCCGTTCGAGGTCGGCCGCTACCATTCGCTGTGCGCCGAGCCCGGCAGCTTGCCGAACGTGCTTGAGAAGACGGCCGAGACCGGGCGCGGCGAGATCATGGGCGTCCGGCACAAGCGGCTGCCGCTCGAGGGCGTGCAGTTTCATCCCGAGAGCGTGCTGACGCCCGAGGGCGATGCGCTGATGGCGAACTTCATGAGGATCAAGTCCCGATGATTATTGCTGAGACCGCTTCTATGAACTACAGCGCGATACTCGACCGGCTCCTTAACGGCGAGTCACTGCTCGAAACCGAAGCACACGGGCTCATGATGGGGCTGGCCGAGGGAGAGATGGCCCCGCCGCTCGCGGGCGCCTTGCTCGCGGGCCTGCGCGCCAAGGGCGAAACGGCCGACGAGATTCGCGGCTTCGCGACGGCAATGCGCGAACTGGCCGTGAAGCCCGAGATCGCCGACGGTACTCCGACCGTCGATACGGTCGGCACGGGCGGCGACGGTTCGGGCAGCCTGAACCTGTCGACGGGCACGGGCCTCCTCGCGGCCGCGGCCGGTGCCCGCGTCGTCAAGCACGGCAACCGCTCGGTCTCGAGCCGCTCGGGCAGCGCCGACGTGCTCGAGTGCCTGGGTGTTCCGCTGCCGCTCGACGGCCCCGCGGCGGCGGCCTGCCTCGACGCGACGGGTTTTACGTTCCTGTTCGCGCCCGGCTATCACCCGGCCATGAAAGCCGTCGTCCCCATCCGCGCCGCGATGGCCGTGCGCACTGTATTCAACATGCTGGGCCCGCTGACCAATCCGGCCGCGCCGCCGTTTCAACTGATCGGCGCCTGGAGCCGGCCGGCGGCGAAGCTCATGGCCGACACGCTGGCGGGCATGCCCATCGAGCGTGCCTTCGTCGTGCACGGCGCGCCGGGCTGGGACGAGGCGACACCCGTGGGTGACTTTGTCCTGTACGACGTCACGCCCGGAAACGTCGACGAGGCCACCCGCGGCCCAGCGGACTACGGTCTCGACAAGTGCAGGCCAGAGGACCTCGAAGGCGGTGACGCCGAGCACAACGCGGCCGAACTCAGGCGCGTGTTCGACGGCGATGACCGGGGCGCGCACCGCGACGCGCTGCTCATGGGCGCCTCGCTCGTCCTCGAGGTCAAAGGCGACGCCGCGTCTGCCGAGGAGGGCGTCGCCCTCGCGAGGGCCGCGATCGACGAGGGTCGCGCCGCGCGGCTGCTCGCGGCAATCCGCGAGCATTTCGAAGGCGCTGCCACGTGAACGGCACCCGGCCCGGGCGATGAGCGACTTCCTCGAGAGCATGGCGGCCTCGAGCGCCGAGCGCGCGAGCTCGGCGGGGCCGATCGCGACCGCCGATTGCGAACGTCCCGTCGTGCCGCTGCCCGTGGAGCCGTTCGGCGTCATCGCCGAGATCAAGAACCGTTCGCCGGCCGAAGGCGAACTCGCCAAGCCCGACAGCAATCGTGCCGCGCGCGCGCGGCAGTACGCCGCCGCCGGCGCCGCGGCGATCTCGGTGCTGACCGAGCCGACGCGCTTCGGCGGCAGCCTCGCGCACCTGGAGGAGGTCGTCGCTGCGGTGCCCGGGACGCCCGTCATGCGCAAGGACTTCCTCGTCGACCCGGCGCAGATCGACGAAGCGCGCGCCGCGGGCGCGAGTGGCGTGCTCTTGATCGTCGCGATGCTCGACGATGCGCGCCTGAGACTGATGCTCGATCGCACGCACGCACTCGGACTGTTCGTTCTCGTCGAGTCGTTCGATGCGCGCGATCTCGAGCGGCTCGGCCGCCTGCTGAGCGCCGACGACCGGGAGCGCATCGCGGAAGGCCAGTTCCTGGTCGGCGTCAACTCGCGCAACTTAAGGACGCTGGCCGTCGACGGCCAGCGCCTCGAAACGCTCGCGCCCAGGCTGCCGTCGGGTCGCGCGGTCGCCGAAAGCGGCCTCGAGACGCCCGGAGACGCGGCGCGCGTTGCCTCCCTCGGCTATACGATGGCGCTCGTCGGCACGGCGCTGATGCGCGCCGACGACCCCGGGAAGCTCGTCGCCGACATGCGCGATGCGGGCAGCCGAGTACTCACGCGATGAGCCTCAAGATCAAGATCTGCGGACTCGGCAGCGCCGAAGACGTGGCGGCGGCCGTCGACGCCGGCGCCGATGCGATCGGCTTCGTGTTCGCCGAATCGAAACGCCGGGTAACGCCCACGCAGGCCGCGATCGCCGCGAGCGCGGCGCCCGCCGGGATCCAGCGCGTCGCGGTCATGCTGCACCCGTCGAGCGACCAATGGCTCGACGTCCTGGACGGCTTCAAACCCGATATCCTGCAGACCGACCACGAAGACTTCGCGTCGCTGGCCGTGCCCAACGGCGTCGAGCGCTGGCCCGTGTTCCGCGAGGGAGCGGCGCTCGATGAAGCCCGGCTGCCCGAAACATTCCTCTACGAAGGCGCAAAGAGCGGTCGCGGGGAGACCGTCGACTGGACCGCGGCCGCGCGGCTGGCCGCGCGGGGACGCATGCTGCTCGCGGGCGGTCTCGACGCCGACAACGTGGCGCGGGCCGTGCTGACGGTCCGGCCGTACGGTGTCGACGTATCGAGCGGCGTCGAATCCGCTCCGGGCGTCAAGGACCCGGCCCGTATCCATCAATTCGTCATGGCGGCGCGAGCCGCGGAGCAACGTCTATGAGTTCGATCCTCAAGCCCGGGGAAGCGGAAGCCCTGCTCGGGCAGACCGTTCGCGGCGAGCTGCCCGACGCGCGTGGCCGATTCGGCCCGTTCGGCGGCCGTTACATACCCGAAACGCTCGTGCCGGCGTTCGACCGCCTCGAGGAAGGGGTGCGGAACTACCTGCACGACGAAGACTTCCGGGCCGAATTCTTAGGGGAGCTCGAGACCTGGGTCGGGCGGCCCACGGCGCTCACTCATGCGCGCAGCCTGAGCGAGCGCTGGGGTTCCGAGGTCTGGCTCAAGCGCGAGGATCTCGCCCATACGGGCGCGCACAAGATCAACAACGCGATAGGCCAGGCGCTGCTCGCCAGGCGCCTCGGCGCGAAGCGCGTCATCGCCGAGACCGGCGCCGGCCAGCACGGCGTCGCCTCGGCCGCGGCCTGCGCCCGCGTCGGGCTACCGTGCTCGGTGTACATGGGCGCCGTCGACATCGTCCGCCAGGCGCCAAACGTCGACCGCATGCGGCGGCTCGGCGCCGAAGTCGTTTCGGTCGAGACCGGCGACAAGACGCTTCGCGCCGCCATCGACGAGGCTCTGCGTGAGTGGGTCTCGGACCCCGACGGCATCTACTACATCCTGGGCTCGGCCGTCGGTCCGCATCCGTATCCCTACCTCGTCCGCGAACTGCAGAAAGTCATCGGCGAGGAAGCACGGGCGCAGATGCTCGAGCGTACCGGCAGCCTGCCCGACGCCGTGTTCGCCTGCGTCGGCGGCGGTTCGAACGCGATCGGCCTGTTCTACCCGTTCATAGGCGACGATGCCGAACTGGTCGGTGTCGAAGCGGGTGGTACGGGCTCGGGCCTCGGCCAGAATGCGGCAACGCTCGCGACCGGCACGCCCGGCGTGCTGCAGGGCAGCTACACGATCATCCTGCAGGATGACGACGGCCAGGTTCGTGAGACGCACTCCATCTCGGCCGGCCTGGACTACTCCGGCGTCGGACCCGAGCACGCGCTGCTTCAGGCGACGGGCCGCGTCGCCTACGTGTCGGCCGAGGACGCGGAGGCGCTCGAGGCGCTCGAAGAGCTTTGCGAAACCGAGGGCATACTGACGGCACTGGAGACCGCGCATGCGTTCGCGGCGGCGCGCCGCTGGGCGCGCGAAAACCCGAGCAAGACGATCCTGATCGGCAACTCCGGCCGCGGCGACAAGGACATGCCGACGCTGACCAGGTACCCGGCTCGGATACGCGCGGCGGTGGGCCGATGAGCAAACGGCACGAGGCGGCGATGCACGCGCACGACAGGGTAACGGCAGCCATCAGGTCGGCCAACGCGGAGGGCAGGACCGCGCTCGTGCCGTTCATCACGGCGGGCTACCCGGAACCGGACACGTTCACGGCAACGCTCAAGGAGGTCGCGGCCGCGGGCGACGTCGTCGAGGTCGGCATCCCGTTCTCCGACCCGATGGCCGACGGCATGACGATTCAGCGTTCGAGCTTCGAGGCGCTCGCGAAGGGCGTGAGCCTCAGGTGGATCTTCGATCAGCTCGACACCGTGGCGGCGGACATCGATACGCCGCTGGTCATGATGTCGTACCTCAACCCGCTGCTTCAGTTCGGCTATGACGCGCTGATCGAGCGCTCGCTCGCGGCCGGCGTGTGCGCGTTCATCGTTCCCGACCTGCCGTTCGAGGAAAGCGCGGAGCTCGGCGACGCGCTCGAAGCACAAGGCCTGGGCCTCGTCCAGCTCGTGACGCCGGCGACGCCCGATGCGCGGCTCAGCACGCTCGCCGAGGCGTCGCGCGGATTCGTCTATGCCGTGACGATCAAGGGGATTACGGGTGGCGGCAGCGGCCTGCCCGACGATCTCGCGGACTACCTCGACAAAGTCAGCGGCCTGTCGCCGCTGCCGGTCTGCGCCGGCTTCGGCATCCGCGAGGCGGCCGACGTCGCCAACGTAGGCAGGCACGCGGCCGGTGCGATCGTCGGTTCGGCACTCGTCGAGGTGCTCGAGAGGGGTGACAGCCCGACCGGCTTTCTCGATAATCTCGCCGGCAGATCATGAAGAAACTCACCTCGTCGCCGACCCCGCTGACCCTGCACCACTACCGCAACCTGCTCGAGGCGGAAGGGATCGAGACGGAAATCAAGAACGAGCACTTCAGCTCGGCGTTCGGCGGCATGCCGCTCGCCGAGAGCACGCTGTGGGTCGTCCGGGATCTGGACTACGACCGCGCGAAACAGCTCATCGACGGCTCGGCCTTCGAGGAAAGCCCGAAGGAAGCCTGGCAATGCGCGAGCTGCGGCGAGGAAAACGAGGGCCAGTTCGCGGCCTGCTGGAAATGCGGAGCGGCGATCACCTGATACTCTCTAGTTCAGTTCCCGCCAGACTGCGTCGGCATCGATCGGTGTGCCGGGCAGGGTTCTCAGGTAGCGCAACAGGTCGGCCAGCTCGTCGTCGGTGAAGTAGGCGAATCGGTCCCTTGCCACCATTGTCATCAGGGGTAGCTCGGTGCGCCCGCCCGTGGCCTCGCCCTTCTTCATGAGCGTAAGGAAATCGGCGTCCGTGTAGCCAGCCAGGACGGCCAGGTCCGGCATGGCGAAGTCGTCCGCGACGTCACCGCGCAGGTCGAAGCCGTGACACTCGTTGCAGGTCGTCTTGGCTAGATACTCGCCGCGTACGAGCTGCGGATCGTCGTCCTCGCCGAGCGTGAGCGGTGGCATGCGATCGGCCCATTCGGCCATGTGCTGCGCTTCGCCCCTAACGATCAGACTGCGGGTTTCCCAGCCGAGATCCGGTTTCGGCAGCGGCTTCCCGACGATCGGCGCGGAGCGCAGGAACGCGACCAGTGCCGCCATGTCTTCGTCGCGCAACAGGACGAAGTTGTAGGACGGCATGGACCAGAGCGCCTTGCCATCGTGGCCGACGCCCTGCCGGACGGCAGCCTCGATCGTCGCCGCATCGTGATCCCTCGCGTACCGTGCGAGGTTCGGCGCGACCGCGGTTCCTACCCAGCTCCATTCCTCTGCGAAGACCTTGCCCTCGAGCTGCTGCCCGTGGCAGCCGAAGCAGCCGCGCGTGCGGGCGATGTGGTGGCCCCTGTCGACGGTCGCGGCATCCGCGTTGATGTCGTAGGCGAAAACCGTCTCGACAGCGACGTCGGCGAGATAGCGCTCGCTTGCGAAGTAGACATAGCCGAAATAGCCGCCGGCCAGGAGCGGCAGGCCCAAAGCTAGAACGACAACAACACGCTTCATCGCCTGGCTCCGGCGACCCGACACGGCTTATTCATCATCACGCAGCACGGACAGCGCCGCGTCGATTCGTTCGATGGCGTACCCGGCGTCGTCGTGGCTCAAAACCATCGGGCCACGCAGCTTGAGAATATTCGAGTGCGGTCCCGTCGTGCTCGTGAGCAGGCCGCGCCCGCGAAGCTCGTTGGCCAGGCGCTTCGCAAGGTTCGTCGCCGGATGTTTGCTGTCACGGTCTGTGACGAGCTCCAGGCCGGTGTAGAGACCGCTGCCTCGAACGTCGCCGATGCGTTCGTGGCGATCGGCAAGTTTCCAAAGCTCCGAAATGAAATAAGCGCCGACCTCGAGCGCGTTTGCCTCGAGCTTCTCATCGTCGATCACGTCGAGCACGGCGAGGCCCGCAGCCGCCGACACGGGATTGCCGCCGAAGGTATTGAAGTAGTCGCCGGTCTTGCCGAACGCCTCGACGATGTCGCGGCGGGTGACGACGCCTGCCAGCGGATGGCCATTGCCCATCGGTTTGCCCATCGTCACGATGTCGGGCACGAAGCCGTCGGCCTGGTAGCCCCAGAAATGCCTGCCCATGCGGCCGAAGCCGGGCTGTACTTCATCGGCGATGAACAACGCGTCCGCCGCCCGAACGATGCGCGCGGCGGCCGCGAGGTAGCCGGCCGGCGGTGCGATGACGCCGCCCGAGGACGCGATCGTATCGATGATGAACGCGGCCGGCTTGACGCCGCGCGATTCGAGCGCTCCGAGCGCGTCGCTGATGTGCGCGGCAAACGCCTCGCCGTCATCGAGGTGTTCGCCGCGGTACGGGTCGGGCACCGGCACTGTGGCGACGTAGTCCGGCACCTGGTCGGCCGGGATGTCCGCCGTCGTGATCTCCCAGGTGGCCTGCGTGTTGCCGTGGTAGGCATAGCTCGTGACGATGAAGCCCGTGCCGCCCGTGTACGAGCGCGCAACGCGCATGGCGAGTTCGTTCGCCTCGCTGCCCGTGCAACAGAACATCGCCGTGTCGAGTTCGTCCTCGAACTTTGCGAGCAGGCGTTCGGCGTAGTCGACGACATTGTCGTGCAGGTAGCGCGTATGCGTATTCAGCGTCGCAAGCTGCCGCGTGATCGCCTCGACGACGTGCGGGTGGCAATGACCGACGTGCGGCACGTTGTTGTACAGGTCGAGGTAGCGTTTGCCGGCCGCATCGTAGAGCCAGCTGCCTTCGCCGCGGACGATGTGCACGGGCTCGTCGTAGAACAGGCGATACGTCGGACCGAGCAGCCGCTGGCGGCGATCGAGCAGGTCCTCTCCGCCGCTCATCCCGTCCGCCTCGCGGCACCCGCCGAGCACGCCGACCGGAAACGCTCGAGCGTCGCATCGAGCGGCTGATTCGCGACGGTCTCGAGCATGTGCCGGGCGCGCCGTTCGCTGCGCAGGATGTAGCTGCGATTCTCCGGGTACAGCGCCGACCGCCAGTGCGCGATCATCACGGTCGTCAGGTGTCGTGACAGGATGAGGTCGGGGAGCAACATGACCTCCTCGTCTTCGAGCGGCGCGACGGCCGCGTAGGCGGCGAGGAATTCGACGACGGCGGCGAACGGATCGCCCTCGACCCGGCACAGGTAGGCGGCGGCGACCGCCACGTCGTTGACCCGCTCGGAGCGGACCGCGTCGCCGAAGTCGATGACGCCGGCGACCTGCCCCGCGTCGTCGACGAGCACGTTGCTCGGGTTCATGTCGTTGTGCACGACCTGCCGCGCGAGAGCTGCAAGCCGCGGCTCGACGCTTGCGCGAAATCGATCGATACGCCGCTCGCAGGCGGCACGCAGCGCGGCATCGTCGACGTGCGGCAATAGCTCGCCGAGCGCCGCGGCGTTGTGGATGTCCCACGGCAGCGCGTAGTCGGCCGAGGGGTGATCGAAGTCCTCGAGCAGCCGCCCGAGCCGCGCGAGGATGCCGCCGGTTTGCGCTGCGACGCTGGTCCCGCCCGTCGCCTCGTCGAGCGGCGTGCCGTCGAGCCAGGTAAGGAGCCTGACGCGATGTACGTCGCCCGACGCCGTGACGGTCTCGAACAGGTGCTCGCCGTCCCGCGTCGGGACGACGCGCGGCGCGGGGAAAGCCGAATCGACGTCTGCCAGGTGCATGAGCAAACGGTTCTGGAAGTCCGTGACGCCGGCTTCCTCGGACGCGTTGGCGAACTTGAGCAGGTAGCGGCGGGCGTCGGCAGTCTCAACGAGGAAGTTCAGGTCGCGCTCGCCCGGCAGACGCGACAGCCGGCCGCTGAGCGCATAGCGCGTCGCCAGGAGTTCGGCTGCCTGGCCGGCCTCGATGACGGGCACCGGCGTGCCCAGCGTACGGAACATCGGATGGCTCACTGGGTTTTGCGACACTGGTTCTTCCCGCCAACGGGCTGAATCAGGTGCCACGATGACCTGCCGCGGCCGCGCGTGCAAGGCGGATGCCGACAGTGGCGCGACTATTGATCGAACAAGGAGCGAAATATGAACGTGATGCCCTCGAGTTCGCCGTTGCTGCTTCGCCGGTAGCCCAGGCCCAGACGCTCGAACTCGAAGCGGCCGAGCCTGAGTATCGGTCCGCCGCTTCGCGTAAACGCGAACCCGAGCTCCCACTCGTCGCTGATCGGCCGTCCGGCCTGGCGCCCGAGATCGAAGTCGAGATCGTTGGCGTAGGTCGTGTAGGCAAGGTGCCAGTGAAGCTTCAGCCGGCGCTCGGGCTTGCCGACCGGGTAATCGAATGCGAGCGCCGCCATGAGCGGCCACAGATTGTCCGACGGGCCGGAGTCCGGCGTGTAGCCGACGAAACCCGCCAGGTTGAGGATGTGCCAGTCGAGCGCGCCGGCCTCGAAGCTCGCGCGGCTTCTGAGCACGGTCGAGTACGTCCACGCCGACTCGCTGCCGTCGAGCGCGCTGCCGTAGCCGATCGAGGCCTGCGGCTTCAGGCTCCAGCGCCGGTTCACGGGTATTTCGATCGAGTAGGAGGGGTTCAGGCTCATGAACGCGACATTGTCGAGGTCGACAATGCCGAGGGGATCGTCCAGCTCGAAGCGATTCAGGCCGAGCAGCACGGGCAAGCGCCACTCCGTCCGCATGCGCCGCGTGCCGTCGTCATCGATACCGGCTTCCGCGCCCCGCCAGCGCCTGGTCGCCTGAAGGACGAAAACGTCACTGTCCTCGCCGATGCTGTACCAGCCCGTGCCGAAGTAATTGGCGTAGGCCCAGTGGATGTTGCCGCGACCTCCATCCACGGCCATCTGCGCCGCGACCGGCGCAAACGGAAGCATCGACGACAGCAGACAGACCAAGGCCCGTGTCATCGGCGACGGATGCGGTCTAGGGCGTGTACCAGATCGGCGACGTATAGGCGCGCTCCTGATGTGACAGCGGCACGTCCGCAAGCATCGTCATGCCGAAGTACGCCTGATCGTGCGCTTGCCAGGTCGGTGTCGGAATCTCGAGAACTCTTACGTAGTAGACCGCCGGCAGTGCCGGATCGAAGTCCGGGTCGGTCCAGGCAACACGCATCTCTGCATCGCCGATGTTATTCAGGAACGTTGCATTCTCTTCGTCGACCGTGTTGCCAACCGGACCGTCGCAGTTGCCGTCGACGATGCGGCGATCGGCGCAGGCGACATCGTAGATCAGCTCCTGCCGCTCGCCGTTCGCGTCAACCCAGCCCTTAACGATCTGGATGCGATCGAGATTGCCGGACCACGGATCCTTCGCCGCACCGATCATGAACACGGGCGCCGATTTGTCGCCGCGCTCGGGCAGGTCGCCGCCCATTGGCACGCCCTTCTCATAGCCGATCGATACGGCGTCCGGCTTGAACACGTCGTCGCTTTCGTATTCCCAGCCGCCGAAGAAGCGTACGACGATGCGTGTGCCCGTTGTCGCGTAGACTTCCTTGCGACGCATCGCGTTAAAGATGCCCTCGCGCGTGTTTTCGCGTGCCCAGACGGCGGCCAGGCCCGACGCGAGCGTTTCGTACTCGAAGGTCGATACGCTGTCATCGCCGCTCAGCGCCTTGATGACGTAGTGCTCGTATCGATCCGGCGACGGTTCGGCCGACGCCATCTTGCCCCAATAGTTTTCTTCGCGCGTCGACGAGAGGCTGGTGTGCGCGTCGGTACTGCCGACCATGCCGAACTTGAATGGATTGACGCCGATGCGTTGCTGCTCCTGCAAACCAACTTGCAACGCCGTCCGGGCGTACTCCCCCGGCAGCATGTCCGGTGTCTTCACCTGAAAGCCCGCGATGTCGGCTTTGTCCCAGGTCCCGTAGTCGGCGAACTCGTCATCCGGGGACAGCAGCGGGTGCGCCTCGCCATCTCCCTTGATCTGCGTGACCTCGTAGAGCGGCTCCCAGCGCATGCGCGTCTCGGCGTACTCACGATTGATGCGTCGGCCATTCAGTCGCTCGGTAGAAAACATGAGCCCATTCGAGAGGTTGCCGTTATGCGCCAGTGCCAGCGTGCGGCCGCCGGTATTTTCCTCATAGGCTGCCAGGTAGTCCCAGAGATCCTCGGGGTCGTAGGAATCGAACGCGCTGAACGGAAGCACCTGCGATGCCTTGTCTGCGCCGTCCCGGAAAATGACGACGCGATGCAGATTGCTCGGCTGCTCCATCGTGTTCAGCGAGGTCCACTCGAAGCCGATCAGGGCCGTGAAATGGCCGGGATCGTTATGCGCTTCGGCAGTCGCTATCTGTCGGTCCCAGACCGTGCGCATGATCTGGGGGCTTTCAAGGAGGTCGGTGTTTTTCGCGACACCCTCGGCACCCCAGAGCTGGAACGCATCGTAGCCCTTGCCGGCCTTAACGAGGTCGTAGAAGCGTCGGCCCCATTCGAGTTCGAGCAGGTCCGGGTTGCTCTCGGCGATCATCGGGGCGAGACCCAGGTTCTCCGCATGATCGGCAATGACGACCCAGTCGAGCGGTCGTATCAGTCGCGCCTGCTGACCCGTGCTCGTCGTTACGGTTTCGCCCTTCGCGAATCGGTAGGCCGTATCCGGCGGAAGCCGGTTGCCGATCATGCCGGCGTCGGTCGAGTAGGAAGAATGCAGGTGCGTATCGCCCCAGTAGAGCCCTTCGGCAAAGCTGTTCTCACGCGCTGAACGCTCGACGTAAGGCGAGTAGTGAGTCGGTGCATCGTCGACATCCTGAGCGGTCGGATTGACGCCGGTCTGCGCGGTCGCGAGCGAAGGCGTGATGGCGAGCAGGACGAATGGCAGGCCACGTCTGACGTTCATTGAACTCTCCTTCGTTAACAGTCACCGATGCAGCTACGAGATTCCGAAACTTGCGCGCGACGGCGAACTCCCTTTCTGGACAATCCTCAGTCTGACTCCTCCACATTACCAAAATACACGGTCCGCCAAGCCGCCACCAGCCGAAGCAGTCCGGCGATGCGGTTGGCGTGTGTGCAAGGTGCCGGCTGGACCGGTAGACTCGCCAATGTCATTGGCTAGTCCGTGCGCGGCGAACCAGGACGTCGGCCCGTCCCGATGCGGGAGCATAGTTTGAAGACGCCCAAGCTCATCGCTTGCACGCTACACTTGGCCCTGTTGCCGGCGCTGTTCGACCCGCTCCCCGCCCAAGCGCAATACGAAGTCGCCGAGATCCCATTCTACGCCGCGCCCGATGGCACGGCGGCGCTCGGCGGCGGCCTGCGGCTCGGACAGAGCCTGTATCGCGCCTTCGACAGCAACGACCAGCGGCAGTTCGATCTCGTGCCGCTGTATCTCTACAACGGCAAATACGCGTTTTTCCGCGGCACGTCGGGCGGCGTGCATCTGTACAAGAACGATCGCTTCCAGCTCAACCTGCTGGGACGCTACCGGTTCCAGAAACTCGATCCCGACCGGAACGCGTTCTACGCGGGCATCGAGGAGCGCAGGCAGTCGCTGGATGGCGGCGTAGAGGTCCGCCTTCGCGGCGGTTGGGGCGCGCTGAACGCCAACTACCTCGTCGATACGCTGGGCCGCCACGAGGGCGAGAGCGCAGAGATCTCGTATCGATTCCGATTCGATCGTGGCCGCTTCTCGTTATCGCCGTTCATAAGCTACGGCTGGAATGACGACAGCCTGACGAACTACTACTTCGGCGTCAGCGACGCCGAGGCGCGACCGGATCGTCCGGCCTATTCCCCGGGCGAGTCGAACTGGGTCGGCTTCGGCATGAACACGACCTGGTGGTTGTCGCCGCGCACCCAGTTCTTCGCGAATATCGGCTTCGGCGGCGTCGACACGGTGGTCAGTTCGAGCCCGCTCGTCGAGGAAGATACCCAGTCGAGCTTCTTCGCGGGCGGCACCTACTCGTTCGGCAACACGCGTGAACCTACCGACTACATCACGCCCGGGCGGGAATCCGAGTGGTCGTGGCGCGCGAACTACGGCTACCAGGCGTCGGGAAACATCGTCGGTGAGATCGACCAGGGCGACTTCAGCGAGAGCGAGTTCGCGGATACGCATCTGGGCGGCGTGACGCTGAGCAAGCTCCTGAGCGATGGCCCTCGCGTGGACTTCGTCGGCCGTCTCGCGGCGTTTCGGCACCTCGAGGAGGATGAGGGCAACGGCAACTTCTGGAGCTACGCGCTCTACGTCATGGCGCGCGGCAAGGGCTACTCGCCCTGGACCGACCGCGAGCTGTTTCGCTACGGTTTCGGATTCGGCATGTCCTACGCCGAGAAGGTGCCGATCACCGAGCAGCGCAAGCAGGCGTCCAAGGGCAACAATACATCGAAATTCCTGAACTACCTGGAGCTGCAGCTCGACCTGCCGCTCAGGAACCTGTTCAAGGCGAGGTCGGTGCGCAATTGCTATGCGGGCGTGACCGTCGTGCACCGCTCGGGCATCTTCGGTACCTCCGATCTGCTCGGCGACGTCGCCGGGGGTTCGGACTGGATCACGGCACACATCGAGTGCACGGGAGGCATCTGATATGAACGCTTCACGAGGCCTGGTCCAGATCGCGGTGACGCTGTTGCTGTCCGTTGCGGCACACGCCGAGTTCGAGCCGGATCCGGCGGTCCGCGTGGAGGTGCGTGCCGCGAAGGCCATCGAGCGCATCAAGACCCGCGTGGAGCGCAGTCGTCCGTACTTCGACGATGCCTACGCGATCGCCGTCTGGCCCGGCATCGGCCGCTTCGCCATAGGCTTCGGCGGCGCCTACGGCAAGGGCGTCGTCATCGAGCAGGGCGAGGCGGTCGGCACGGTCAGCTACTGGCAGATCAGCTCGGGAATCCAGGCCGGCCTCAAGAGCTTCGCCATGGTCGTGTTCTTCAAGGACAAGGCCGCGCTCGAATCCCTCGAGCGCGGCGAATGGCAGTTCGTCGGCCAGGCGGGCATCGACGTTGCCACCCGCGGTGTGCACGGTACCCCCGCTTACCATGAGGGCGTCGCGATCATCCCGATGACCAGGCTCGGGCTCATGGGCGAGTTCGCCGCTGCCGGCGTCAAGTACAACTACAGGGCCTATTCACGCTAGGCGGCCCGGGCGGCGAATGCCGCCCGGGCGCCGTTCGCCGCCTGGAAGCCGTTCGCCGCCTGGAAGCCGTTCGCCGCCTGGAAGCCGTTGGCCGCCCGGGAGCCGTTTCCTGCGCGATCAATCGTCACTGTCGTTGCTGTCGTCGCTCTTTTCCTCTGGCGACGAAGACAGCGCCGTCCAATCGGCTTTGCGCCTGGCGATCAGCCTGCGGTTGGGGTTCGGCCGCGACCGGTCCACGAGCTTGTCCGCATGGTCAACGATGCAGTAGCGATCCGCGCCGCGTTTCGGTTTCGATGAGTTGTGCTCGCACATGGTTTTCTGGCCTCTGTCTTAAGAAGCGCGAAAACCACGGCGATTTCCTCACCGCGGGCGAAAAAAATCAGTCCGCCGGCTTTGCCCTGTACTCCGCGACGACCACGGGTGTCGACGAATCGGCCGGATCGAGCCTGCTCTGGCTGTCCGAGTCGTCGCCCCCGCCCATCATCGAGGCGGCGACGACCGCACCGGCGATGGCGCCGACGAATCCGCCGCCGGCGGCTGCGGCAGCGTTGAGAAGGGGCGGCGGTTTGCTGACATTGTTCATCGAGTCTCTCCTGTAGGGTCTTCGGAAGTCGTGCCCGGGCCAGTCTAGTCACGACGCCGCTGTCCTGCCAGCGGCGTCCGTTTGCGGCGCCGGGATCGATTTGCTATCAACGAGGCAGCACCGGGTGAAGCGAGGCTTCCGGATGACGAATGGCCCTACCGTCGTGGCACTGCTCGACGACTGGCGCTCCGGCGATCCCGCGGCGCTCGACCAGCTCATGCCGATCGTTTACGACGATCTCAAGCGTATCGCCGCGCATCACCTGAAGTCCGAACGCAGCGACCATACGCTGCAGCCGACCGCGCTGGTCAACGAGGCGTTCGTGAGGCTCTCGGGCGCCGACATGACGTTCGAAGACCGCGCCCGCTTTCTCGCGATCGCGGCGAGGACGATGCGTCGCATACTGACGGACTACGGCCGCGCGCGCATGAGCCAGAAACGCGGCGAGGGCCGGCGCGCGCTGACGCTGCACGAGGAGATGCTGGCGGCCGAACGGCCGATCGACATCGTCGAGCTCGACGATGCGATCGAGCGGCTCGGACAGATCGACGAACGCAAGGCCGACATTCTCGTGCTGCACTACTTCGGCGGCATGACTCACGACGAGATCGCGGAGGCGCTGGACATCTCGCCCGCGACCGTGGATCGCGAGCTCCGGTTTTCCCGCGCATGGCTCGGCAATGAACTCAAAGACGCTTGAACTCGATCCCGAGCGCTGGTCGCGCGCCGAGACGCTGTTCGCGGCCGCGTCCGAGCTCGACGGGCCGGAACGCGAACGCTTCCTGAACGAAAACGTCGCGGACGACCCCGAGCTCGGCAACTATGTGCGCGCACTGCTCGACAGCGACCAGGCCGGGGACGGGCCGGTGTCGGCCGCCGTCGCCAGCGTCGCCGGTGAGGCACTGACGCCGGACGACGGCATCGAGGGAGAATTGATCGGGCCATACCGTGTCGAGCGGCTGCTCGGCGCCGGCGGCATGGGCATGGTGTACCTGGCGCGCCGCGCCGACGACCAGTTCGATCAGCAGGTCGCGATCAAGCTCGGCCGGCACCGGCTCGTGGACCCCGAAACCGTGGACCGGCTGCGCGCCGAGCGCCAGATTCTCTCCGACCTTCAGCATCCGAACATCGCCCGGCTGTTCGACGGCGGAACGACGGCCGACGGTGTGCCGTATCTCGTCATGGAGTACATCGACGGCATTCGCCTCGACACCTATTGCGATCGCGAACGCCTGAGTATCGGCGAGCGGCTCGAGCTGTTCCGGACCATCTGCGCCGCGGTGCACTACGCGCACCAGAATCTCGTCGTGCATCGCGACATCAAGGCGACCAACATCCTCGTCGCGGCCGACGGCGTTCCGAAGCTGCTCGACTTCGGCATCGCCAAGCTCGTCGATACGGAAGGCGCCGCAACGGCCGGCCTGACGCGCGAGGGTGCCGTCGTGATGACGCCGGAGAACGCGGCGCCCGAGCAGGTCAGGGGCCAGACCGTCACGACGGCGACCGACACCTATGCGCTCGGGCTGCTGCTGTACCGGCTGCTGGCCGGGTTGCCCGCGCTACCGATCGGCGACCTGGCGGCCGCGGCGTTCGCCACGGTCATCTGCGAGACACCCGTCATCCCGCCGAGCAAACGGCTCGCGAGGCTCAACGATGCCGCGCGCAACGACGCCGCGCTTCGCGATGAGCTCCATACCATCGGCTCCGATCGCGGGTCGACGAGCGAGCGTCTCGTACGGCGGCTTCGGGGCGACCTCGACACGATCGTACTGAACGCCCTGCGTAAGGAGCCGGACCGACGCTACCAGTCGGTCGCCGGAATGTCGCACGACGTCGAACTGCACATGCGCTCGATGCCCATCCGCGCGCGCGCGGATTCGTGGCGCTACCGCACCGGCAAGTTCATCCGGCGCCACTACGTCGCCGTCGGCGCGTCCGTCGCGGCCGCGCTCGTGCTGATCGGCTTCGCGATTACGGTCGCGGTGCAGAACCAGCGCATACTCGCCGAGCGAGACCGTGCGCAGGAGGTGTCGAGCTTCCTGGAAGACGTGTTCACGGCGCCGGACCCGACGCGTGCGAACGGCGCCGAGATCACGGCGCGGGAACTGCTGGACGTCGGCGCCAACCGAATCCGTGGCGGCCTCGGCCGAAGTCCCGAAATCCAGTCCGACCTCATGGCGACGATGGGCCGCGTGTACTTCAACCTCGGAATCTATGAATCGTCGGCCGAACTGCTCGAGCAGGCGCTGACACAGAAACTCGACCAGTACGCTGAGGGTCATGCACTCGTTGCGGCAGCCCAGAACGACCTTGCCAGAACGTTGATCTGGCGCGGCGAGTACACACGAGCCCAGGAGCTGTTGGCCAACGCGCTCTCGGCGAGCCGAAGTTCCCACGGTCCGCGATCCGCCGAGGTCGCGCACATTCTGGCAAATACTGCCGAGCTTCGCCTACAAACAGGCGAGCTGTTGCTCGCGGAGCAACATGCGATCGAGAGTATCGATATCTTTGCCGGTCTTGGGAGTGAATATAGCCTCGACCTCGCACGAACGAACGCGAAGCTCGCGCGCATCCTGCAAGTGCGCGGCGACCTGGATCGCACCGAAACGTTGCTGCGCGATGCGATCGCCCTCGTCGAATCGATGGACGCCGCGCACGACACCGAGCTCGCCTACTACCAGCAGAACCTCGCCGTCCTTCTGCGCAGCCGCGGCGAGTTCGACGCCGCGGCCGAGGTGCTCGAGGAGGCGGTCGCGACGACCCGGCGCGTGTTCGGCGACTCGCACGACCTGCTGGCCGCGATCCTAATGGACCAGGGCACGCTGCTGCACCGGCAGGGCCGGCTCGAGGCGGCCGAAGCCGTCATGCGGGACGCGCTCGAACAGAACATCGACAGCCGCGGCCCGAGCCATCCCTTCGTCGGCGTGGATATGATCCTGCTCGGCATGCTGCTGCACGATCGCGGCGAGCATGCAGCTGCCCTGTCCATGCTGTCCGACGCGCTGTCGATCTTCGAGGCGACGCCGGACCCCGAGAACCAGTACACGGCCTCGGCGCTGACCGAGCTCGGCGCCGTGCTGGCGAGCATGGGCCGGCTCGACGAGGCGCTGCCCGTACTCGAACGTGCGATCCGGATTCGCGAGCGGGACTACGTCGACGGCGACGCGCTCCTGGCCGCCACGCGAACCGAGTACGCCGACGTGCTCGGCCGGCTCGGCGAATTCGAACGCGCGGAGGAGATGCTCGAGGACTGCGTGGACGTGCTCGGCGGCCAGCCCGGGCGACGCGCGGACCGCGCGGAGGCTGCGCTCGCGCGGCTCAACCGCTCCCGCGAGTAGCGCTTCAGGCAATCGGGTTCGGGCCGCCGGAACCGGAAGCATCGGCCGAGACTGCTTGAAAACCCGGAAATCATCGTAGGAGCGGCTTCCAGCCGCGACCAGAAGCGGTCACACAAGCAACTACATGCAGATCATTCGAGCGTCGTCCATCGGAGCCTGATTCCGGAATATTCGCTGCTGTATTGTCCCGACCGCACTGCAATGCCAAGCGACGGAACATAGTAGAACCGATTCTCTTCGGAATGAATACCAGTTGGGTTCTCGTAAAACGTAGTGACGGTGCTGATCACCTCGAACACGGATTCATCGCTTGTAAGACCTACCGAGTGTCCATTGACAGTTCGCGTCACTTCCCACATCAGAGACTGACTTGACGGCTCTGCGGCTTTCCAATGGGATCGCACAACATCCACACTCATGGTCCGTCCCAGTTCCATCGGAAATAACTGCCCGGATATTGAGCTGATCTCGATGATGCGCGCGCCGCCGAAATCCGATTGCGGTGCATCGCTTTTCCATGTGCTGGAGGACGCGTTCCACGTTGCAAACGGCAATAATCCCGCCAACAGGCTGATTACGCGACCGGTCGATTTGTAGTCTCTCCATGCCCCGCCACCTGCCTGGTAATTTGTCGTTTCCTCCACCCACCCTTGGCCTAAATGGACAAACTCTACCGTGCTCTCGCTCCATTCATCGCCATTCTCCCCTTGCGATTTTCCGAGCCTCGCAGTGACAGGAGGCGTGTTCAGAAAACTGGAGTGATTTAACAAGGTACTGATGACGTCAGCATCCAGCTTCCACTCTTCACCTACAAATTTACTGAGTGACTCATAGCTGAGCTTGGTTCGCTGTTCGTTCTCTGACATAGAGGGTTGTTGTTCTTCGTTTCGTTGACAGCTCGCAGATACCAGTATGATTGCCAGGCACGCCAGCTGAATACGAACCGGTTTCGAAGAACGACGGTATTGCAACAACGATCGAATCAAGCCGACCTACCTTTGGCCAATACCATGCCGGCGCTGGAAACTTGCGATAGTCTGTTAGCCCCAGGGGAGGAGCCGGAGTCGAAAGTAGAGCAGTCGGTCAAAGATGTTACCGCGGAAATATGTGTGCGAATGTCAGCTGCTGGGATGAGCTGTCACTGGCGTCAGGGCATGCCTCGGGTCAGGAGCCGTGTCCCCGCGATTTCGCTGCGCAGAATCGCCGATACCTTGTCGGTCTGCATCGGCTGGCTGATCAGGTAGCCCTGCGCGAGGTCGCAGTTGCAGCTCTTCAGGAACTCGAGCTGGGTCAGCGTTTCCACGCCCTCGGCGGCCACTTCGATGTCGAGTCCCTGCGCCATCGCGATCGCCGCGCGTACGATGCGCTGGTGCGAATCGTTGGACTCGACGTCCGCGATCAGCGACTGGTCGAGCACGAAGCTGTCGATGAAGCCCGAGTCGAGCGATTCGAAGGACACGTCGCCCGTGCCGAAGTGGTCGAGCGACAGACGAACACCGAGTTTCCTCAAACCCTTGAGCGTTTCGATCTCGCCGCTCCGGCGGCGCCTGGCGTTGCCGTCACCGATCTCGAGCTCGATGCAGCCCGGGTCGAGCGCCGTGTCGTCGAGCGCCCTGGCGATGGCGTCGACGAGTCGGCGATGCGCGAGCTGCCGCGGCGACACGTTGATCGAGATCGACAGGTCCGGCATCTCGAATTGCCGCTGCCAGGACGCGAGCTGCCGGCAGGCCGTGTCGATTACCCACTCACCGGCCGAATGAATCAGCCCGCTCGATTCGAGGATGGGGACGAAACGCGCGGGTGGCAGCAGGCCGAATCGCGGGTGCTGCCAGCGCAACAGCGCCTCGAGGCCGATCAGCCGTCCGGTCGCGAGGTCGATGCGCGGCTGGTAGTGCAGGACGAACTCGTTGCGAACCAGCGCGTGCCGAAGACCCACCTCGAGTTCCTCGCGCTGTTCGAGTTTCGAGTTGAGCGCATGCGAGTAGTACTGGAAGCGGCCGCCGCCGCGCTTGCCGGCCTCGCGCATTGCGATCTCGGCGGCCTTGACGAGCCGTTCGGCGTTGTTGCCCGAGTCAGGGCACAGCGCAATGCCGATGCTCGGCGTTGCGTAGACCTCGCTGCCGCCGACCTCGTAACGCTCCGAGAGCACCAGAAGGAGCTTCTGCGCCGCCGCGCCGGCGTTGTTCATCTCGCCGAAGTCTTCCAGGCAGACCACAAATTCGTCGCCGCCCCATCGGCCCGGCAGATCGCCGATACGAAGGTTGCGGCCGAGCCGCCTGGCGACCTGCCTCAGAACCTCGTCGCCGGCGTCGTGACCGAGCGTGTCGTTGACCGATTTGAAGCGGTCGATGTCGATGAACAGCACGGCCAGCGGCATCGAGCGCCGCTCGCTACGGCCGATGGCTTTGCGCAGCTGGTCCAGGAATGCGCCGCGGTTCGGCAGCTCGGTCAACTCGTCGTACTGCGCGCGGTGCGCGAGTTCGTTGGTCAGCCGCTTGACGTCGGTGACGTCGCGGAACGTCACGACGCCGCCGACGAGTTCTCCGTCGCCATCGTAGAGTCCCTGGCCGTTCAGGCTCAGGAACGTGTCAGGCTGCTCCGGCGCGCGGTAGATCGCGACCTGGTCGGCGAACTTCTGGCCGTTCCTGGCCCTGACGAGCGGCAGGTCGCTCGCGTTGCGATAGCTCTCGCCCTGCTCGTCGATGCAGCAGAAGGTTTGCTCCCAGCTCGGGTCCGGCATGCGCCGCGCCTTGAGGCCCAGGATGGTCCGCGCCGCGGGGTTGATGTCGAGAATGTGGCCGGTCCGGTCGACCACGATCGCGCCGTCGTTGATGTTGTCGAGGATCGACAGCACCGTGACGTCGGTCTCGGAGAGCCGCCGGGTGAGCCTGAAGCGGCGCACCACGTGGTCGAGAACCGCGTTCTGTTCCTCGACCGAGACGTCATCCACGCAGATGTAGGCGTCGGCGCCGGCACGCACGGCCTCGATGCCCTGGTGTTCCCTGGCCTTGTCGGTCAGCGCGACTACCGGTCGATCCGCGAGCGAGCGCAGGAACTCCGTCAGCGTGTGCCCGGCCCGGGCGGGCGATGGCCCGGCCTCGATCATGATCAGGTCGACGGCGGGCGGCAGATCGTCGCTCGCCTCCAGACGCTGCCAACGCATGAGCATCGTGCAGCAGGGCAGCGATTCCAGTTCCTTGAGGTACTCGGGTGCGTATTCACCGCGTCCGAGATAGAGAATGGCATGCCCGGTCATAGCTTATTGCTTATTGGTATTGTTCCGAGTCCCCAGAGGTGGCCGGCGCATGACGGGCCGAAAGAATCATAACAGAATTGCAAGGCACTTGAGCCTGTCCGCGGCATATCGATCGGCGAACTCTGTCCCTGCCGGCAAGCTCGCGGATTTATGTTCGATCGACGCCAATCGCCGCCCGCCGGCTTAAACCCTCCCGCCCGGGAAGGCATCCAAGTTACGAGACATGAGGAGAAACGGCGTATGCCCGCGCTTTTGACGGCGCAGGACAACGACTATAGTCAGTCGATGGTTGTCGCCCAGGAACTCGCCAAAAGCGACGAAGCCCGCTTGATCGAAAGGGCAAGGCAGTCGGACACGCGCGCCTTCGAGCGTCTGTACCGGCTGCACGTCGACCGCGTGTACGGGCTGTGCCTGAGGATGACGGGCAATCGCAGCGAGGCCGACGACTGCGTTCAGGAAGCCTTCATCCAGGCTTGGAACAAACTCGACAAGTTCCGCGGTGACAGCGCTTTCTCGACCTGGCTGCACCGGATCGCGGTCAACGCCGTGCTCGGCCGGATGCGCAAGTCGAAGCGCGAGCAGGATCGGATCAAGGCCGCGGCCGAGGTGTCGACGTCACCGGCCTCGATCGGCGACAGCGGTCATCTCCGCGACCTCTCGGAGGCCGTGGACCGGCTGCCCGAAGGCGCGCGGCACGTGTTCGTGCTGAATGCGATCTACGGATACAGCCACGAGGAGTCCGGCAACATGCTCGGAATCGCCGTAGGCACGAGCAAGGCGCAGCTTCATCGCGCAAGGCGACTGTTGAAAAAGCAACTCGAGAAGGAAGGATACGAACGATGAGTACCGAGGACCGAGTGGACGATGCGATCATGAAGGATGCGAGGCGGCTCGCGGCCGGGATCGCGCCCGAGCGCGACCTCTGGCCCGGCATCGAGGCGGCGATCGCGGCGGACCGACCCGAGCGCGGCGGTTCGACGCCCTGGTTCGCGCAGGCGGCCGCCGTGCTGCTGCTGGTCGGCGCATCGTCCGCACTGACCTGGCTGTTCACCAAGCAGGACACCGACGCCGTCAACGGAGCGCCCGTGGCGGCCGACGTCGAACTCGACGCCGAGTTCGCAAGCTTCGGTGAAGACTACGCGCTCAGTGCAGGCTATGCGGATGCGCACACGAACCTCAGGGCCGATCTCGATTTCGAGCTCGACCGGCTGCCGCCCGAGGCGCGCGCCTCCGTGGAGGAGAACCTCGCGATCATTCGCGCGGCAATCCGCGAGATCAACGCGGAGCTCGCGAGGGACCCCGACAACCGGCTGCTGCAGGAACTGCTCCTCGAGACGTATCATGAGGAGCTCACGGTAATGCGTGACGTCGGCGGCCTGACGCGCGAAGTCATGTCGAGAAACGATTTTTAGCCCGCATCCGTCACCGAATTGCGGGATGATCGGGCAGAACGGCGCCAATTGAGAGAGCAACAGCTATGAACAAGACCCTGATGAGCATTGCCGCGCTGCTGCTGGTTTCGGCGGCCGCTGCCGACGAGATCGACCAGACGCAGGACGCGGATCCCAACGGTCTGGTCAGCATCTACAACACGTCGGGATCGGTCGAGATCAGCGGCTGGGGACGCCGGCAAATCGAGGTGTCCGGCTCCGTCGGCGATGACGTCGAGGAATTCATCTTCGAGCGCAGCGGCCCGGTCACGACGATCAAGGTCAACGTACCGAACTTGTCCTTCGGGCGCGTCGACGTGTCGAGCAATCTCGTCATCCGCGTGCCGCAGAAGAGCTCGCTCGACGTCGGCACGGTCAGTGCCGACATCGACGTCGAGGGCGTGCACGGCGAGCAGGAACTGCAGGCGGTGAGCGGCGACATCCAGACCGAAGTCTTCGACAGCGACCTCAAGGCCGACACGGTCAGCGGCGACATCGACGTCGACGCGGAAGGCGAGAGCGAGGCCAGACTCGTGTCGGTGTCGGGCGACATCACGGTGCGCGGCTTGAACGGCGAGGTCAACGCCGAGGCCGTGAGCGGCGACATCGATATCCGCGACGGCAGCTTCGACGAGGTCAAGTCCGAAACCGTCAACGGCGACATCACCTGGGAGGGCGCGCTGCGTCAAAAGGGCCGGCTCGACATGGAGACCGTCAACGGCAGTGTCGACATCCAGTTCGTCGGCGACGTCGATGCGCGTTTTGACATCGAGACCTTCAACGGCCGCATCAAGAACTGCTTCGGTCCGCAGCCTGAGCGGACGAGCAAGTACGCACCCGGCTGGGAGTTGCAGTTCACGGAAGGCGACGGGCTGGGCCGCGTGAACGTCGCGACGCTGAACGGCAGCCTGGATCTGTGTAAAGAATAGCCGGCCGGCAACGTCAGCCGGCAACGCCAGCCAGCCGGCCGGCAACGCCAGCCGGCCTGCAACGCCTGTCTTGGCGACGCCTGTCTTTGACAGAAGCCTCCCCGACGGCGGACCGCCGCCGGGGTGTTTTCACGGCACCCTCGATGTCGTCGCGCGGCCCGGATTTGATACCCTACAGGGCCCGATAACTGCCAGGGTCGCTCATGGGCCGCGTCCTCAAGTTTCTCGCCTATTTTCTAGGCGCACTCGTCGTGCTGACGGTCATCGTGATCGTCGCGTTCACCCTGCTGTTCGACGCCAACGCGTACCGCGATGAGATCTCCGCCGCGGTCGAGGAGGCGACGGGCCGCACGCTGGACATCGAAGGCGATCTCGAGGTGAGCTTCTTCCCGTGGCTGGCCATCGAGATCGGCCGCACGCGGCTCGGCAATGCCGAGGGCTTCGGCCCCGAGCCGTTCGCCGAGTTCGAGCGCGCGCGGCTCAGCGTAGAAGTCATGCCGCTGATCCTCGAGCGGCGAATCTCGGTGGGCACGGTCGAGCTGTCGTCGCTCGCGATCAGCCTGGCCGTCAACGCGAGCGGTTCGAGCAACTGGGAGGACCTCGGCGCCGCCGAGGGCGAGTCTGGCGAAGCCGCCGACGCGGCGGCCGCCACGGAAAGCGGGCCGCCGGACATCGAAATCGGTGGGGTCGACTTCAACAACGCATCGCTTACCTACCGCGACGCAAGCACGGGCGACGAATACCGGCTGACCAACTTCAATGTCCACACCGGCCCCGTCGCGCTCGGCGCGCCCGTCGACGTCGAGTCGAGCTTCAGCGTCGCGGCCGAGCCGGCCGGCATCACGGCCGACACCGAAATCGCGATGCGCATCGCGATCGACCAGGACTCGGGCCTTATCTCGCTGACCGGCTTCGAGGTCGGCACCGTGGCGAACGGCGTGGTCGAGGCACCCGTCACGCTCGCTGTCGACGCGCCGGCCATCACGCTGAATACCGCCGACAGCATCGCGGACCTGGGCGAGCTCGCGATCGAGGTCATGAACGTTCGCCTGACGGCCGACGTCGAGTCGTTTTCTTACGCCGGCGACCCGACGCCGAATGCGGCCCTCGCGATCGAGGCGTTCTCGCCGCGCAGCCTGGCCCAACAGCTCGGCGTGGAGATGCCGCCGACGGCCGACCCGAACACCTTCGAGCGCCTGAGCCTCGAGGCCAACGCGGCAATCACGGATACCCAGCTGCGGCTCGACGGCCTGACCCTGCGTTTCGACGATACGACCTTCACGGGCGGCCTCATCGTGCCTCGCGATCCCGCGGGCCGCTTCGAGCTCGACCTGGCCGGCGACCGGATCGACGTGACACGCTACATGGCTCCCGCCGAGGACGGCGAGGTGGCCGAGAGCGCGGGCGACGAGGTCGACGTCGAGATTCCGGTCGAACTGATTCGGGCCCTGAACGCGCGCGGCAACCTGTCGCTGGCCGAGGGGAGGCTCGGCAAGCTCGACTTCACGAACGTCGAGCTCGGCATCAACGCCGCCGACGGCAAGCTACGCTTCCACCCGATCACGGCCGAATTCTTCGACGGCCGCTACGCGGGCGACACGCGTATCGACGCGTCTGGCGACGAAACCGTCATGGCCGTCGACGAGCGTATCGAAGGTGTGAGCCTCGCGCCGCTGGCGAAAGCCATGGCCGAGCGTGACAACATCACGGGCCAGATCAACGGCAGCTTCAAGCTCACGGGGCGCGGCAACTACCTGTCCGAGATTCAGCGCACGCTAAGCGGCACGATGAACTTCGAACTGTCGGACGGCGCTTACGAAGGTACCGACCTCTGGTGGGAGCTGCGCAGGGCGCGCGCCCTGTTCAGGCAAGAGCAGCCGCCGGAGCCCACGCTGCCGGCGCGCACGCGCTTCACCGAGGTCAGCGCTACGAGCAACGTCGTCAACGGCGTAATGAACAACGACGACTTCGTGGCGCTGCTGCCGTTCATCGAACTCAAGGGGCGCGGCGCCGTGAATCTCGTCGAGGCGAGCGCGGACTACTATCTCGACGCGCGCGTACTCGACAAACCCGAACTCGCCGACGTCGCGACAGCGGAGGAAATCGAGGATCTGACCCAGGTCGTGATTCCGCTGCGTATCGACGGTCCGCTCGCGTCGCCGAGCGTGGGCGTCGACTTCGAGAAGATCATCCAGGACCGGGTCCGGCAGGAGGTCGAGGAAAAGATCGAGGAGAAGCTCGAGGAGACGCTAGAGGATGAGCTCGGGGATGAGCTCAAGGACGCGCTCAAGGGGCTGTTCAAGAAGAAGAAGGACTAGGCGAACCTTGATCGATTCGCGCCGCGCCGCATTGATCATCGCCGCCCTGGGCGTCGCGCTGCCCGCGGCCGCCGCCGACATGCGGACGGTCACCGTTGACCGTGACGGCGAGCGCTACCGGATGCGTTCGGAGGTGTATTTCGAGGTCGACCGCATCTCCCTCTACGAGGTGTTTCGCGACTGGGACCTGTCGCCCAACTTCTCGAGCTGGGTCGTCGAAGCCCGCAATCTCGAGCCGGACGAGACCGGGCGCTCCGGTTTCTACATACGCAATCACGGCTGTGTCCTGTTCGTCTGCAAAACCCTCGTGCGCGAGGGCTACGTCGACGACGATCCATACGAGCTGATACGTGCGACGGCCGATGCCGAACGCAGCGACTTCGAGATCAGCAACGAGACCTGGCGTTTCGAATCCGAGGGCAACGGCACCGTCGTCGTCTACGAGCTCGTCATGGCGCCCAAGTTCTGGGTGCCGCCGGTCATCGGCCCGTGGATTCTCAAGCGCAAATTGAAGAGCGACGGCACCGATGCGCTGAATCGCATCGAGAAGATCGCGCAGGAGCGGGCGGTAAGCGTTGACTGATTTCGCCGATCGAGTGCTGGCCTGGTACGACCGCCATGGCCGCAAGGACCTGCCATGGCAGGTCAGGGACGCGTACCGCGTGTGGGTGTCGGAGATCATGCTGCAGCAGACCCAGGTACGCACCGTGATTCCGTACTACGAGCGTTTCATGGCCCGTTTTCCCGACGTCGTGACGCTGGCCGACGCCCCGGTCGACGACGTGCTGCACCACTGGTCCGGGCTCGGCTACTATGCGCGCGCCCGCAACCTGCACCGGGCCGCCGCGATCGTGCGTGACGAACACGACGGTGCGTTTCCGTCCGACTTCGACAGCGTGACGGCTTTGCCGGGCATCGGCCGCTCGACGGCCGGAGCGATCCTGGCACTCTCCTTCGGGCAGCGGCACACGATCCTGGACGGCAATGTCAAGCGCGTGCTCGCGCGCCACGCCGCGATCGAGGGCTGGCCCGGCCGGGCCCGCGTGCAGAAAACACTCTGGTCGCTTGCCGACGAACGGACGCCCGCCGAGCGCGTCGATCACTACACGCAGGCGATCATGGACCTGGGCGCCACACTGTGCACGCGCTCCAGGCCCCGCTGCCCGGATTGCCCGGTCGCGGCGGACTGCTCCGCGCGCATCGCGGGCAGCATCGATCGCTATCCCGGCAAGAAGCCGAGCAAGGAAAAGCCGCTCAAGACCACGACGATGCTGCTCGCCGTCTCGGCCGAGGCCGTGTATCTCGAACGGCGTCCCCCGTTGGGCATCTGGGGAGGACTTTGGAGCTTCCCCGAGATCGAGCCCGGGGACGCCGAGGCGTGGCGCTCGAGGCTCGGCCGCAACACGCTGCACAGCGAGGAATGGAGCGTGCTTCGGCACAGCTTCAGCCACTACGATCTCGACATTCGGCCGCTGTTCGTCGCGTTCGATGCACCCCGCGATGCGGCGCGGGATCGTGACGATGCGCTGTGGTACCGTCTCGATCAGGAGCCGCCGGGCGGGCTGGCGGCTCCGGTCAGGAAGCTTCTCGATCGCCTCAAGGATATCGACTATGTCGCGAACCGTTAACTGCGTGCTGCTGGGCCAGGAAGCCGAGGGCCTGGACTGGTCGCCTTACCCGGGCGAACTCGGCCAGCGCATCTACGACAACGTGTCGAAGCAGGCGTGGCAGCGCTGGCTCGAGCACCAGACGATCCTGATCAACGAGTATCGGCTGTCGCCGATCGAACCCGACAACCGCAAGTTCCTCGAGACCGAGATGGAGAAGTTCTTCTTCGGCGAGGGTTCGGCGGCACCGAAGGAATTCGTGCCGAAGAGCGACTAGGGCCTGACGGCAAGCTCCTCGCTGACCGCGAGCAGGCGCTCCTGCGCCTTGGCGTCGTAGGCTTCGGGTATCGCGTCGGCTTCCTGGAATACGTTGAAGAACTTGCCCGTGCCGACGTCCTCGTTGATGAGTCGCAACAGCGCGTCCCGGCCCGTTTCGACCGACGACTGCGGCTCGAATCCTGCCTCGAGGACCATGTCCGTGTTCATGAAGCTCGACGGGTGCATGGCGTTGATCGTGATGTCCTCATCACCGAGTTCGTCGGCCATGGCGAACGCCATCATGACCTGCGCGTTCTTGCTGCGCATATAGGCGTCGATGCCCGAGTAGTCCTGCTCCGACATCAGGTCGTCGAAGTCGATCGGCCGCTGCCCGGATGCAACATTGACTATCCGGCTCGGCGCGCTCTTTACGAGCAGCGGCCGGAGCATGTCGACGAGCAGGTAACCCGAGAGATAGTTGACCTGGAAGTGCAGCTCGTAGCCGTCGCCCGTGACCTGTCGCTCGTCCTGATGGGGCAGGAATACGCCGGCGTTGTTGACGAGCACGTCCAGGCGGTCGTAGTCGGCCAGTATCGCTTCGGCGAGTTCCCGGGTCTCGGCGAGGCTTGCGAGATCGGCGCGATAGAAGCTCGCCGTGCCGTTGCCGTCGGCGCGGATGGCGGCAAGCACCTCTTCCGCGCGTTCGACGTCGCGGCCGTGAACGATCACGTGGTCGCCGGCCGCGGCGAGCGCCAGCGCCGTCTCGCGGCCGAGGCCGCCCGTCGAGCCTGTGACGAGGACGATGCGCTGGCCAGGTGACGGTCCGGTCTCCCCGGGAATCGCAGCAGACGACAGGAACAGCGTCGCGGCGGCGAGCGCGGTCACGAGCTCGCCGAAGCGAAAGGGTGCTTGGTCGATCGTTGCATTCATCTGGGTCTCTCCGGGCGACCCTCGCGCTGCCGGTTTCGGTAGGCGCTGGTCGTTCGACCTGCGACATCTTAACCGCGCCGCCGCCCGAGTGCGTTACAGTTGTCCGGCGTTGGGAACCTGTAGGCGGCAATGGACGCGGTAATCCTGGATATCGACGGTACGCTGATCGAGTCGATGAGCGTCGACACGGAGCTGTATTTCGCGTCGGTTGCCGAAATCCTGGGACCGGTTACGACCCGCGACCGGCTCGACGACTACGAGCACGTCACCGACAGCTGGATACTGAAGCAATTGCTTGCGGACAACGGCCTGCCGGACGATGAGCGCACGATCGAGTCGGTGTACGATACTTTCGTCGCCCGGTTGAGCGAGCACATCGAATCGAAGGGACCGTTCGAGGCCATCGATGGCGCGAAGCGCTTCGTCCGACGCCTGCGGTCCTCGGATCACCACCTGGTCGCGATCGCGACCGGCGGCTGGGGCCGCTCGGCACGCATCAAGCTGGACAGCGCCGGCATCGACGTAAGCGGAATTCCGCTCGCCTCGTCCGACGACGCCGACGCGCGCGAGGCGATCATGACAACCGCCCTGGCGAAGCTCTCGCGCGACGTTCAGTCCGTTACCTATTTCGGCGACGCCGAGTGGGACCGGCGCGCCTGCCGGGCGCTCGGCTGGGACTTCGTCGCGGTGGGGCCCGGGCTCGACGGTCTGCGCTCGTTCGACGGTATCGAGCTGTAGCGCGCCCCCGTGCGTTGCTGGCCACCTGGGCTATACTTGTCAGCGACATCGCAGGAATCGCGGCCGGGGGTGCTTGATTCATAGCCGGCTTTTCCGCGACGCAGCAGTTGCATGCACGAGCTGGCGAAGATCAGCAAATCTCCTCTGCTCGACCCGGACTCGCCGTCGCGATGTCAGCAGGGAAGGCACCTTGATCGAGGGACAGATCCAATGTCACGAGAGGTGCGAGCCGTGAAACGAACGATACTGGCCCTGTCCATCGTCCTGCTGGCCATGCCGGCGCTGGCGAAAGTCAAGACGATGGACAAGATCGACAAGCTGCCCGAGAAGCAGGACGAGGCGGAGCTCTGGGAGCGCGCGACCGGCCACGAGGAGCGGCTGCGTAACCTGGGCACGCTCAAACCGCATCCCGCAATCGAAGAGTATCTGGATTCTCTGGCCGAGCGCATGCTCGGCGATTTCCTGGACCACCTGGACGTCGAGCTCAGGTTCGTCGTCGTCGAGGAACCGACGCTCAACGCCTGGGCCTACCCCTACGGCACGATCGGCATCCACACGGGCCTGCTCGTGCGCATGGACAACGAGGCGCAGCTTGCCGCCATCGTCAGCCATGAGATCTCGCACTTCCTGCAGCGCCACACCTATCGCGAGATGCTGTCGAGGGGCAGACAGGGCCTGTTCGGCAAGGGACTGGGCTTCCTCGCGAGCGCGGCACTCGCGCGCGAGACCGGTACCTTCGACCCGAACGTCGGAAACTTCGCGGGTGACCTCTGGTACAACCTGTCGACGAGCGGCTATTCGCAGAAGAACGAGTACGTCGCCGACGAGGAGGGGCTCATGCTCATGGCGAGGGCGGGCCTGTCGCGCGACGAGTCGATCGCGGCTTTCGAGAAGCTCGCCGAGAACGAGGTCTACGGCGCCGGCGACCCGCGGCAGATGTGGAGCAGCCATCCGCGGCTCGAGGACCGCATCAAGAACCTGCAAAAGGAAATCAAGCGAGCGAAGCGCGGGAAGGACTATGTTGCGGGCGAGGTGCCGCCTGCCATTGATTACTATCGCGCGATCGCGCCGGCCTACCTCGTGACCGCGAAGCTCGATTTTGACCAAGGCCAGTTCGAGCGCGCCCGGGAGGGGCTCGAACGCTACGTGCAGGCGCGGCCCGACGATCCCGAGGGCTATTTTTTGATGGGCGAGGCGTACCGCAGGGAGAACCCGAAGGGCCCGGACTTCTCGAAAGCGCTGGCGTCGTACGAGACGGCCGTCGACCGGGATTGGCGCTATGCCGACGCGCACAAGGAAATCGGCATGGCCTATCGGCTGCTGGGCAAGAATGCCGAGGCACTGGAGGCGTTCGAGCGCTATCTGAGACTCGCGCCGAATGCGCCCGACGCCGGGATTGTCCGCGGCTACCTGGAGGAATTGCGATGAAGGCCCTGGTAGCAGTCTTGTCGGCGCTCGCCTTGCTGGCGACACCCCTCGCGGATGCCGCGGAGAAATACGATCCCTGGTTTATCGACAAGCGCGATCTCAAGAAGAGCTACAAACGCATAGCGCTCGCACCGGTCGAGGCGCCCCCGAACCTCGAGATGCCGGACGCGGCGAAGCGCGCCATCGAAGCCCAGGTGCGGGAGCATCTCGAGAAGCGCGGCTACACCGTGACGCCGCCGTCGGTGCTCATGGGCATTCGCGAGCGGATGACCGAGCAGGTCGGGGGCTTGAGGGATCCCGCGAACGACGAGATCGATATGCGGAAAGTCCACGCGGTTCGCGACCACTCGATGCGTGAGCTCTGGTTCAGGAACGACTTCGATGCCGTGGCCGTCATCCGAATCGACGTCATCCAGGCGCCGGTCGAAAACGACAAGGTCGAGTGGGACGGCACCAGCCAGAAACTCAAAAAGAAAGGCGGTGGCCTCAAGTACACGGCGAGCGTCTCCGCATCGTCGATAGCCGTTTCCATCTTCGACGTTATCGAGCAGCCGCTGTTCGTCAACTACGGCGGACTCGAGGTGCTCATGATGCGCGTCAAGAAGGAGCTTCAGCCGCTCGACGCGAGCGAGTATTTTCGGGATGAGAAGCGCATCAAAAAGGCCGTGCAGATCGCGTTGAAGCCGATTTGAACGAGAATCCAGCAGCTCATCGCTGGCGGTATCTGGCGTACAGTGAGTTCGGGATCGGCGCGCTGATACTTTTGTTCGGCGGCTACGTGTTGCATCGCTCGCTGAGCTACCCCGCAACCGATCCACACGGTTTCGTGTTATTGCTCGGCGGCCTATCGATCATCACGAGCGCTCTTCTCGCGGCCGGCGCGGCGGGCCTGTTGTGGCTCAGGCGCTGGTACTGGTTGCCGCACCTGCCTCTCGCCTGCTGGACTGTGTTCCTGCTGGTAGCGTAGAACCTATCTCCAAATCCATCATGATCGCGGCAATGCCTTATCGCGCCGCGCAATTACCCGGTGCTCACAACGACAGCTTGATCTGCAGCGTCACGGTTTCGACGTCGAGCACCCCGGTCTTGTGTTGCCGGTAGCCCAGGTCCGCGGCGAAGCGGTCATTGAACGCCCATTCGAAGCCCAGCCCCCAGTTGAAGCCGGTCTCGCTGGACGGCGACGCATACGGTATATCGACAAACTCGAAAACCGGCACAGGCGCAGGCGGCGCGGGATCGATCGGCTGCAGGACCATAAGCACGCCGTCTGCATCGAATTCATTGTGGCTGATCCCGATCGACCAGTTGGCCGACAGGCGCGAAACGACGTTGGCACGGAAGCGAGCCGCCAGTGACCACTCCGTGACCGACAGCGTTGCCTTGTTCGCGTCCGCCGGCACCGGCGTGACAACCACCGGACTGAAGATCGCCGACGGCGGGAGGTTGATCGGAATCGTCGGTGCATAGTCCGGCCGAATCAACGGCACCGCTCCGAAATTGCCGCCCAAGCTTGATTCTGCCTCGCCGAGGTCCGCGTAGGACAGTTCTAGCGCGACCCACGGCTTCACTTCCCAGCCAATGACCAATCCGAATGCCGCATCACTAGAATCGAAGGGTCTGCCGTTCAGGCCGATTTCCGAAGGCAGCCCGGGTCCGGAGAAGGTCGTCGTCGACGCGCTAACCGCATCGTCCACGGTGGAAACGCCGACACGTCCGGCCAAATAAAACCCCTCCGCTTCCGCTGCCTGTGCGAATACCGTGGCCGCGAGAGTGATCGTCATCCTTGCAAGCATATCCGGTGCTCCACCGCCGATTGGTCCAAAAGTGTACCGTTTCACCGGTGACCGTCGCATTTCGGAAAGTCCGGACTTTCCGTAAGGGATGTGGGCTAGTCCCTGACCAAAAACTGCACGCTGAATAGCCGCTCAGGATCCGTCCACACTTTCTCGACCCGGAATCCCGCCGCCGCCGCCATCGCCGCGAAACCTTCGAGCGTGTACTTGTGCGAGTACTCGGTCAGGATGCCCTCGTTCTTCGCGATCGTGACTTCCTCGCCGCCTATATTGACGGCCTGGCGCTTCTCGCTGATCAATCGCAGCACGACGCGGCCCTCGTCCTCGTCGTATCTGGCATCGTGCTTGAAGCTCGAGACGTCGAAGTCGGCGCCGAACTCGCGATTGAGGTGCCTCAGCATGTTGCGATTGAATTCGGCCGTCACGCCCTGGCTGTCGTTGTAGGCATCCTCGATGATCTTCGGGTCCTTCTGCAGATCGACGCCGATCAGAAGCGCACCGCCTTCGCCTGCCTCGTGGTGCATGACCTTCAATAGTTCGAGCGCGTCGTCCTCGGTGAAGTTTCCGATCGTCGAACCCGGGAAGAAGACGATGTTGCGAATCGGCGTGACCTCGGGCGAGGGCAGGTCGAACGGTTTCGTGAAGTCGGCCGCGACCGGATGGATCGGCACGTCCGGAAACTCCTTCCGCATCTCCTCCGCCGCGGCGAGCAGGTGATCCTCCGAGATGTCGACCGGCACGAAGGCCGCCAGCTCCCTGAGGTTCTCGAGCAGAATGCGGACTTTGACGCTCGACCCGGCGCCGAACTCGATAATGCTGGCCTTGGGCCCGATCAGCTCGACGATCTCGTCGATGTTCGAGCGCATGATGTCGATCTCGGTATCGGTCGGATAGTACTCGGGCAGACGCGTGATCTTGTCGAACAGCTGCGAGCCGCGCTCGTCGTAGAAGTACTTCGGCGAGATCTCTTTCTCGTTCTCGGACTTCTTGAGACCTTCGAGAAGCTCGCGGATTTGCTCGCCGCTGACGTTCATGTCTTGCCATCCTTCGCGAGCCGGAAGCCCATAAACTGCCAGCGCTGATGCGGGTAGAAGAAGCTGCGGTAGCTTGCACGAATGTGCGAGCTCGAGGTCACGCATGAGCCGCCGCGGACGCTTATCTGGTTGCACATGAACTTGCCGTTGTACTCGCCCAGGGAACCGTCGAGCGGTCGAAAGCCCGGGTACGGCGCGTAGGGCGACGACGTCCATTCCCAGCTGTCGCCGAAGAACTGGCGGCCGGTGCTCGCCGCCGGATGCCAGTAACCCGATTCGAGCAGGTTGCCCTCGACGGGCTCGTTCGCTGCGGCGTATTCCCACTCGAACTCGGTCGGCAGCCGCGCGCCGGCCCAGCGCGCGAACGCGTCGGCTTCGTAGCAGGAGACGTGCGCGACCGGAGCATCGAGGTCGAGGTCGCGCGTACCGCCGAGCGTGAATTCCGACGCCAGGTCTTCGCCCCAGTAGAGCGGACGTTTCCAGCCGTGCTCGTTGACTGCGCCCCAGCCGTCGGACAGCCACAGCTCGGGCGTCGTGTAGCCGCCGTCCTTAATGAAGTCGAGGAACTCGCGGTTGGTCACGAGCCGGTTGGCGATGGCATGGTCGTTAAGCAGGGCATCGTGGCGCGGGGTTTCGTTGTCGAAGGAGAAGCCGTCGCCCGTCGCGCCGGTTTTCACGATGCCGCCATCGACCTCCGTGAACGTGAGTTCGGTCGCGCTTGCCGGCGGCGGCGCCTCGAGATTCGGGTTCATTGCGGGTTTGAGCGGGTTGGCCGCGAACACGTGCTTGATGTCGGTCAGCAACAGCTCCTGGTGCTGCTGCTCGTGGTTCAGCCCGACCTCGATCAGGAACTTGAGCTCGGCTTCGTCGCCGCGCTCGGCGATCAGCGCCTGCATTGCGGCATCGGCATGCCGGCGGTAGTCCAGCACCTCGGCAAACGTCGGCCGCGCGAGCAGGCCGCGACGCGGCCGCGGGTACATCTGCCCGGCCGTGTAATAGTAGGAATTCAGAATGAAATCGAATCCCTCGTCGAAGACTTCGTAGTTCTCGACATGTGCCTGCAGTACGAAGCGCTCCCAGAACCACGTGACATGCGCGAGATGCCACTTCGTCGGACTGACGTCGGCCATGGTTTGCACGACCGTGTCCTCGGGCGCAAGCGTCGCGCACAGCTGCACGGTCAGAGCGCGCACTTCGGCGTAGCGCGCCGACAGGTCGGCGCGGGAATCGCTCGCAACGGATTCCGCAGTGGAAGCCATCGAGGGTCCTCTCGAATGAATAGACGGGGGAAGGATCACCCTACCGCATATGCACTACGTCCACCACCGCACCCGAGACCAATCGACATACGATGCGGCGCCGCGAAAACGCGACGAGCGTCCGGGATCACCTCAGCGGCAGCTCGGTCTTCTTCTGCACGGTGCGGATTGCGACGCTCGAATTCACTCGGGCGACGCCGGGCAGGCGCGTCAGGGCGTCCCTGTGCAGGCGCTCGAAATCGGCCATGTCCGAGACGACGACGCGCAACAGGTAGTCGAACTCGCCGGTCATGAGGTAGCACTCCATGACCTCGGGGATGTCGCGCACGGCGGCCTCGAAGGCCGCGAGCTCGCTTTCCTCCTCGCGGTGCAGGCCAATGTGTACGAAGACGTTGCCTGACAGGCCGACGGCGGGCTGGCTCAGGAGTGCTACGTATCGGCCGATCATGCCGGCCTCCTCGAGCGCGCGAACGCGACGCAGGCACGCGGACTCCGAGAGATTCACGGCGGCGGCGAGCTGCACGTTGCTCATGCGGCCGTCGCGCTGCAGCAGATCGAGTATCTTTCTGTCGTATCGGTCGATGGGCACAGCATTATCTTGCGCCAAGTATTACTAATCTGCCAGAAAATTGTGCACGATCGAGTTCTCACCGGTGATTACGCAAGCAAATGGCGCATGGCACACGGTATCTTTTGTAACCATTACAACAAGACCGTCCCCGGAGAGAAGCGATGAAGATCGGTGTGCCCAAAGAGATCAAGACCCTGGAATTCCGCGTCGGCATGACGCCCGCCGGCGTGCGCGAGCTCGTGTCCGATGGCCACGACGTATTCGTCGAGACCGACGCGGGACTCGGTATCGGCATGGACAACGCCGACTACACCGCGGCGGGCGCCACCGTGCTCGACAGCGCCGAGGACGTGTTCGCGACCTCGGACATGATCATCAAGGTCAAGGAGCCGCAGCTCAACGAATGCGCCATGCTGCGAGACGACCAGGTGCTGTTCACCTACCTGCATCTCGCCGCTGATCCGGCGCAGACCAAGGCGCTCGTGGAATCGGGTACGACAGCGATCGCTTACGAGACCGTCACGGGCATGGACGGCTCGCTGCCGCTGCTTACGCCCATGTCGGAAGTTGCGGGCCGGCTGTCGATCCAGGCGGGCGCGTTCGCGTTGCAAAAGGCGAACAACGGCCGCGGCGTGCTGCTGGGCGGCGTGCCCGGCGTGCTGCCGGGCAAAGTCGTCATTATCGGCGGCGGCGTCTCGGGCAAGGCCGCGGCCGACATGGCCGTCGGCCTCGGCGCCGACGTCACGATTCTCGACCGTTCGCTGTCTCGTCTGCGCCGCCTGGACGACATCTACGCCGGCCGCGTCAAGAACGTCTACTCGACCAAGCAGGCTATCGACGAACTGACCGCCGAGGCCGACCTCGTCGTCGGCGCCGTACTCGTCGCGGGTGCCGCGGCGCCCAAGCTCGTGTCGGCCGATCACGTGAAGGACATGATGCCGGGCGCCGTCGTCGTCGACATCTCGATCGACCAGGGCGGCTGCTTCGAGACCAGCCGGCCGACGACCCACGCGGAGCCGACCTACGTCGTCGACGACGTCGTGCACTACTGCGTGACGAACATGCCGGGCGCCGTACCGCGTACGAGCACCTTTGCGTTGACCAACGCGACGCTGCCGTTCGTAAAAGCGCTCGCGAACAAGGGCTGGCGCGAGGCGCTGATAGCCGATCCGGGCCTGGCCAACGGCCTGAACGTCCACGCCGGCCGAGTGAACCACGAAGCGGTCGCCCACGATCTCGGCTACGATTACACTGCGGCCGCGGACGTCCTCAAGGTCGCCTGAGCCTCGATTGAAGACGGCGGCCGACGCCACCATATCCCCCGAAAGCCTGGTCCCCCTCTCTCCTACAGGAACAGGCAGTTTTTGAGCCGGGCATGCGCCCGGCTTTTTTTTTGGATCATGGCTGCCGGGGATCGTCCCGGCGTGCCAACCAGACTAGGCCGCCCGCCGATGAATCGGCAGCTCGAACTGGAAGCGCGTGCCCGTGCTCAATCGGCTCTCAACCGTGATGCGGCTGCCGTGCAGGTCGAGGATGCGCTTGACGATCGCTAGACCTAAGCCCGAGGAATCCGAACGAGCCTCCTCGCCGTCGAGCGCCCGGTAGAAGCGGTCGAAGATCCTGGGCAGGTCTTCCTCGGCGATACCCGGCCCGCGATCGGCGACGGCGACCGAGACGGCCTGGTCGCGCTCGGCGATCGAGATCGTGATCTCCGAATCGTCGGGCGAGAACTGCACGGCGTTTCGCACGAGGTTCTCGAGCACGCGCTGGATGAGGCCGATGTCGCCGACCGTAAACGCGGTTGCCGGATCCGCCTCGATGTTCAGCGCGATGTTGCGGCGTTCGGCCTCGACCTGGAACTCCTGTGCGATGTCCTGCGCGAGCTCGGGCAACGAGAAGGCTTCGAGGCTCGGTGTTACATTCGCCGAGTCGAGCTTCGCGAGTTCGAACAGGTCGCCGATCAGCGTGCCGAGTCTCAGCGTGTGCTTGCGCGCCATGTCGAGGTAGCGGCTGCGTTCGGCGTCGCTCATCGAATCACCCTTGACGATCAGGGTTTCGAGCGAGCCCTGCATCGCGGACAGCGGCGTGCGCAGATCGTGCGAGATGTTCGACACGAGCTCGCGGCGAAGATGGTCGTTCTCCCGGAGCTGCTCGATCTGGCGTCGAATCTGGGCCGACATGTCGACGAAATTACGCGCCAGCGTGTCGATCTCGTCTCCGTCCGGTGGCGGCTGAAGGTCCGGCTGTTCCGCAAAGCGTGCAGCCGTCACTCGCTGCATCTCGTTGCTCAGACGTCTGAGCCGCTTGGTAAGCAGGCGGAACACGACGAATCCGAGCAGCGCGGTAAAGATAACGATCGCGAGCGCGACGATTGCGCTGGTCCGGATCACGTACGAGTCGCCGATGTCGGCGGCCAGCGTTTCGTAGAGCTGCCCGCCGAGCACAACGTAGAGATAGCCTTCGAGGCCCGCGTCGGAGCGGATTTCCGCCGCGGAGAAAACCTTCTCGCTGCCTGCGCTTCGCGGATCCGTGCCCCTGAGCGGAAAGCGGGCGGTGCCGCCGATCAGGGACCGGATCGGGCCGAGATCGACCTTGGCCATCGGCACGGCGCCGATCGGCAGGTTGTGGCCCAGGATGTTGCCTTCGGCATCCAGCAGGTAGATCTCGGCCGTAGGGTTGATGACCATCGCGTGGTTCGCGAGCTCGCGCAGGCTTTCGAGATCGGCAGCGCCGCCGTCGATGAGCTGGTTCTGCTCGGTGACGTACATCGCGATCGAGGCGTTCAGCTTCTGCGAAAGCTCCTCGTAGTACGCGGCCGTGAAGTGGCGGTCGACGAAAAACAGCGCCGTACCCATGCCCGTGACGATCAGCACGAGCGCGATCGACAGCTTGCCGAACAGGCTGTTCACGCGCGCGCCTCGGCGAACTTGTAGCCGACGCCCCAGACCGTGACGATCAATTCCGGCTGCGACGGATCCGGCTCGATCTTCGAGCGCAGGCGATTGATGTGCGAGTTGACCGTGTGCTCGTAGCCCTCGTGGCCGTAGCCCCACACCTGATCGAGCAGGTCGGCGCGCCTGAACACGCGGCCCGGATGGCGGGCGAGATGCTCGAGCAGGTCGAACTCGCGCGCGGTCAGCTCCACCGATTCGCCGTTGAGCTTGACCTCACGGCGTGCGGGATCGATCGTCACCGCGCCGGCCGCGACCGTCGCCGGCTCGTCGTCTGCAGGGGCCGATTTCTGTAACTGTTCGACGCGTCTGAGGATGGCGCGGACACGCGCCGTCAGTTCGAGCACGCTGAAAGGCTTGGTCAGGTAGTCGTCTGCGCCGGATTCAAGGCCGAGTACGCGATCGAGCTCGGAGGACTTGGAGGTCAGCATCAGGATGGGCTGGTAGGCCCGCTCGCGACGCACGGCGCGGCAAATCGCGAGGCCGTCCGGGCCTGGCAGCCTCAGGTCCAGCACGACCAGCGCCCAGTCCATCGTCATCGCGAGGCGCATGCCCTCGTGGCCGTCATTCGCGATCACGACCTCGTCGCAAACGTCGGCCAGGTGCAGCGCCACGAGCTCTGCAATGTCCCGTTCGTCCTCGACCAGCAGGATTCGTCGCGTCATGAGCGATACTACCTTCTGTACAGAAGTGTCTCGAGAGTAGACCGGAAACCTCACGGGAATATCACGCGCCGCAGCGCGCGGTCCCCTGACGAAGATCGGCAAGTCCCTTTGCCGTCGTTCGAGTAAGGAATTTCAGGGCGCTTCACCATCCTGGCCTGTTCTTGCGCTGCTTGTCGGGGCAACAGCGCAAAGGATCGCGGCGAAATCTCACGCAGAAATCACGCGCCGGTCATGATTCGATGGTCAATTGCGCTACATCGGGGGTTCCTGGCGCCGCTCTGCTATTCTTTTGCCTCGTTCAACCAGGCGACCGATCGCAACAAAAAAGGAATCCGGAACATGCGCACACTCGTCCCCATCATCGCGCTCGCGCTCACTGCGCTCGCGACCCCGGTCTCGGCCGACCATCACGGCGACGGCCAGAAGGCCATTTTGATTACCGGAGCCAGCACGGGGATCGGCCGCTACATGGCCGAGCGGCTCGCGAAAGACGGTTACCACGTCTACGCCGGCGCCAGGAAGCAAGAGGATATCGACGCGCTCAGCACGATCGACAACATCGAGGGCATTCGTCTCGACGTGACGAAACAGGACGAGATCGACGCGGCCGTCGAGACGGTCAAGAAAGGCGGGCGCGGTCTGTACGGCCTCGTCAACAACGCCGGCATCTTCCTGGGCGGCCCGGCCGTCGACGTGCCCGTCGAGGAACTCGAGTGGATTATGAACGTGAACGTCTACGGCCCGTACCGCGTGACCCAGGCCTTCGCGCCGATGATTATCGAGTCGAAGGGGCGAATCACGACGACCGGATCGATCTCGGGGATTCTATCGGGGCGGTTCTTCAGCCATTACTCGATGACCAAGCACGCCATCGAGGCGTATACCGATTCGCTGGCGATGGAGATGGCGCCGCTCGGCGTCGCCGTCAGCGTCATCGAGCCCGGCAACTACGACTCGCGCATCGGCGAGTCGGCCAAGAAGCGCATGCAGTCCAGGATCGACGAGTACAGGAACTCAGGCTCGCCGTTCGCCGAGGCCTTCGAGGAGTTCATCAATCGCGACTGGGATCGCGGCCAGTACAAGGCGCCTGACGAGGTGGCCGAGGCGGCGGCTGCGTTCTTCTCGGCCGACAAGCCGCTCAGGCGCTACATGGTCGTGCCGCGCGAGGAAGAGGCCGGCTGGACGATCGGGCAGATCATCGCGGAGACCGTGCAGCTCAACGAAGGCCAGGCGTACAGGTACACGCGCGACGAACTCGTCGCGATGCTGGATGCGGCACTGGCGGGCGGCGAGGAAACAGCGGACTAGCGCGTATCGCGCAGGTCGGCCGCGAGCAGCAGCTCGCCGAGTGCGTGATAGTTGAGTGGGTCGAGGCCGGTCGTGTCCTCGATCTTTGCAAGCCGCTGGTACACCGTGTTCGGGTGGACTTCGAGCCTGCGTGCGGCGTCGAGCGCGTTCATGCTTGCATCGGCGTAGGCTTTGAGCGTCTCGACGAGCTTGCCGCGCGACCTGCGGTTCGCGGCGACGAGCGCATCGGCCCAGCTCGGCAACACGCGGTCGAGCGCGTCGGAAGCGCCCGCGATCATGAGGTCGCGCAGCGCGAGGTCGCCATAGGAGACGACGCGGCGCGCGACGTCCGCGAACTCCACAGCCGTCCGCGCCTCGCCGAGCGCGCGCGGCACGAGCGCCGTCGACGGTACGTCGGCGCTCAGGCCGATCAACGCGGAGGGGCCGATGTTGAGCAGCCGCTCGCCGAGGCGCAGGGCGAGCTTCGCCTGCTCCGGCGTCCAGCCCGATTGCCGGCGCGTGCCCGAGAACACGGCGAGGGCGAGGTTGTCGCGCACGCCCGTCAACGCCCTCAGTCCGAGCGACCGCGTGGCGTCGACGAGCGATTCGGCCATGCGCCGTGCGCGGGCCGGGTTCTCCATCTCGGCTGCATCGACCGAGCTCGCGACAACGACCACGTAGGCACGGCGCTGTTCCAGGTAGCCCGCGCGGCGCAGGACGCCCGCGACCCGGCCGTCGGACTCGTCGTAGCCTTTCAGGAGAATGTCGAGCAGCTCGGCGTTGCGGTCGACGTCGGCCTCTGCGATTGCGCGCGCGTTGGCGACGTATTCGGCGGCCAGGATATTGCTGACGCAGTCCGTGTATTCGATCGCGAAGTCGGCGATGGCTTCGACGATCTCTGTCAGGTTGCCGGCATCGGCCAGCGTCGTCGTGGCAGCGTCGCGAATCCAGCGCGCGATGAGCCGGTGGCCCAGGCGGTAGCCGTGCAGCGAGGCCTCGAGCGGAAAGCGCTGCACGGCGCGAACGGCCGCGTGCGCCCGCACGAAGCCGAAATCGCCGACCCGCCCGGTCGCAATCATGTCGCGCATCGTGCCGATATGCCGCTCGGCATGCGCCTTGAGCTCGGGCACGACGTCGGGATTGCCGGATGCCCCAAACTGCGGAATCTCCGCCATCGTGCTGCGGCCGAGTGCCACGCTGACGAGGGTCCTCGTGCGATCGAGCTCGCCCGTGATCGCGCCGACGACGCCGAGCTCCGCGAGGCGCTCAAGCTGCCGTTCCAGCGACTGGTTCATTTCAGAGAACCCTTAGCGAAAACGCCGTTCCGGAGGGCGACGCCGTGCTCCGGTCGTGCCTGTCCACATCTCTCCATGTCTCACAACCTGTGCCTGTCCCATTTCGGCCCCCATTTCGGCCCCCATTTCGGCCCCCATTTCGGCCCGTAATCGGGGGCTCGGCTGCGATGCGACCAAAATATGTGCATTTTACACATAAGATTGACCTAGATCGGGTGGAATTACCCAGTGATTTACACAGGGCTGCCGTCTAGATTGTGCACTGTCAACCATCAATGAGAGGAAGAGACAATGGCGAAGTACCTGTTCGTATACCACGGCGGCTCGCATCCCGAGACCGAGGAGGAGGTCAAGCAGGTCATGGACGACTGGGGCGCGTGGTTCGGCGGCATGGGCGCGGCCGTGATCGACGGCGGTAACCCGGTCGGGATGTCGACGACCGTGCATCCCGACGGCAGCACGACCGCGGACGGCGGCTCGAACCCGGCGAGTGGCTATAGCCTGATCGAGGCGAGTGACGATGCCGATGCCGTCGGGAAGGCAAAAGGCTGCCCGATCCTCAAGGCCGGCGGCTCGGTCGAGGTCGCCGAAGCACACGATATGTAAGTAGGACTGCACCGCGATGGCAAGTTCATCGCGGTGCGGCCCGCCTTCCGTTAAACGCTTGTTTCCTTCCGCGGCGCCAATCCCTCGGCTCGTCGCAAAGCGGTTGGAGTGTTCGAAGGTCTTCGCTAGAGTGCCGGGACGCTCACCGTTCGGAAACGACAAGCAATGAAAAAACAGCTCACGACACTGTTCCTCGCGTTCGCGATGTCTAGCGCCTGTGCGCAGGGCGACCTGCCGTTCAACGTCGACGAGGTCAATCGCTTCAGCCAGCCCTGGGCCATGGCATTTCTGCCGGACGGCCGGATCCTCGTGACCGAAAAGCGCGGTACGCTCAGGATCGTCGGCCAGGACGGTGCCCTGCACGGCCAGGTTCGCGGCGTCCCGGACGTCGACTATGGCGGCCAGGGTGGTCTCGGCGACGTCGTGCTGCACCCGGATTTCGAGGACAACAATCTCGTCTACCTGAGCTACGCCGAGGGCGGGGCCGGCGGCACGCGCGGAGCGGCGGTGGCTCGCGGGGTCCTCGAGCTGGGCGACAGCGGTGGCACGCTGACCGACGTCGAGGTCATCTGGCGCCAGTATCCGAAGCTCGTGGGCTTCGGCCACTACGGCCACCGGATGGCGTTCGACGACGACGGCTACCTGTGGATCACGTCGGGCGACCGGCAGAAGTTCACGCCGTCGCAGGACATGCAGAGCACGGTCGGCAAGGTCGTGCGTTTGCGGGACGACGGCAAGGTGCCCGACGACAATCCCTTCGTCGACTACTACAGCGACGATGCCTTCGTCGACGACGAGGGCGTGTATCCGGAAATCTGGTCTCTGGGCCACCGCAACCCGCTGGGCATCGCCTTCGACCTCGACGGCCGGCTCTGGGTCACCGAGCACGGCCCGCGCGGCGGCGACGAGCTGAACCTGATCAGGCGCGGCGCCAACTACGGTTACCCGGTCGTCTCCGACGGCGTGCACTACGACATGCGCCCGATCCCCGATCACGGCACGCGGCCCGAGTTCGCGGCGCCCGCGATCTCGTGGACGCCCGTCATCGCGCCCGGCAACATGATCGCCTACTCGGGCGACAGGTTCCCGGACCTGCGGGGCGATCTCCTGATCTCGGGTTTATCGACCCGGGCCATCATCCGCATCGAGATCGACGGCGAGAACGCGACCGAGGCGGAGCGCTACCCGATGGGTGCGCGCATCCGCAGCGTCATGCAGGGCCCGGAAGGCAACCTCTGGGTGCTCGAAGACGAGCGCGGCGACAGCCAGGGGCGCTTGCTGAAGCTCACGCCGAAATAGCGTCGATACTCAACCCGTCATCGCCAATGCCCCGACATCGGAGATAGTGTCAAGACTCCGAAACTATCGTAGGAGCGGCTTCCAGCCGCGATAAAGCGCCAATATTGTCAACGGCTGATCGCGGCAAGATGCCGCTGCTACGGAAAGAGGCCGAGCCGCATTGATCCATCAACGCGGTCCGGCCTCTGGGGGAGACGATCAGGCGACCAATCTTGTACCGTCGTCCGCCACGAGCGACGCTAGCACTCGGCGCTGGCCCTCGAACGGCCGCCGGCCGTGCATCACGAGGAAGTTGTCGATCAGTGCGACGTCGCCGGTCTGCCAGGCGAGGTCGAACGACAGGTCGTCGGCGAGATCGATCGCGACCTGCATGCTGTCCACCGGGATCGGCGAGCCGTCGCCGAAGGCGATCGACTTCGTCGGGTCGTTGCGCGCATCTTTCCAGCCGCGGAACGCCGCAATCAGCTGATTGAAGAACACCTTGCGGCCGTCGACGAGCGTGCGCACGGCCGGCAGTTTCGGCGTCGTCGCGCGCAAGGTGTCGTCTTCAAGCCACTCGAAGCTGTAGCCGAGCTTCGTGAGTCGTGCCTCGGCGGCTTGCTTGTCGTCGGTGTCGAGCATACTGCGCCAGCTTCGGCCCAAGCCTGAACTCGGGTCGTCGACGCCGGGCATCGTGTTCGAGTAACGCACACCCAGGCGCTCGCAGTCGGCGACGAACTCGGGTACCCGCTCCTGCATCTGCTTCAAGAGAATGTCGGAACGGCACAGCGGCGTCTGGCCTCGCTTTGCCGGCGCATGCTCGCAGCAGAAGAACAGCATCGACGGGAACAGGGGCGTCTGCGCCATTTCGTGATGCAGGAAGATCGAGAAGTCGGGCGGCGCCTCGTTGGCCGTGAACACGAGTTCGGTGCGATTTACGCGCACGGCGTTCGACAGCGACTCCTGGTAGGTGAAGCTCGGTAAGCCGAAGGCACGTATAAAGGCGTCGAAGTCGTTCGCACCTTCGACCGGAAAGCCGCGGAACAGGATCGCGCCGCTGACGGCCAGCTCGTCGATGAGCCGCGACCGCTCGCTCGCTATCCAGTTTCTCGTGTCTTCAATGCTCGCGCCGTCGGTCTGCAAGGCGTAGACGAGCGGAAACGCCTCCGGGTGAAACTGCTGGCCGTCAACGGCCACGCTTACAGTGTCTAGGCTTGTCATGTCGGTACCTTGTTGCGGTGGCCGAGCCCGGGCGCTTCGCCCGCGCTCGACGTTAGTCGTAAATCGGGTAGAACTTGTTGAACGCGGCCTCGCAGAACACGGCGGTGTCGTTGAAACGGCGGTTCCGGTTGAGCGCCGAGATCGCGCTCATCTCCTTGTCGTCGAGCTCGAAGTCGAACAGCGCGAGGTTCTCGACCAGCCGTTCGCGGCGCGTGGTTTTCGGAATGATCGAGGTGCCGCGCTGCACGCCCCAGCGCAGCACGATCTGCGCGGGTGTCCGGCCGACACGCTCGGCGGCCGCGAGCACGGCCGGCGCCGTGAGTACCGTGTCCGCGTCGGTCGCCATGTCGAGCTCGACGTACGACAGCGCGCCGAGCGGCGAGAACGCAGTTACGGCGATGCCGTAATCGCCGGCGAGCCGGATCAGGTTCTCCTGGGTAAGAAACGGGTGCGACTCGATCTGCAGCATCGCGGGCTTGATCGTCGCGTAGGCCATGAGGTCGTTCAAGAGTCCCGAGTTGTAGTTGCAAACGCCGATCTGCCTGACGAGTCCCGCACTCACGAGTTCCTCCATGCCGGCCCAGGTCTCGGCGAGCGGGACGGGGTCGATCTGCATGGCCGGGTCGTCGGCATCCGGATCCGCGAACCACTCGGCCGGGTAGCGCTCCTCGAAGGGCACGAACCTGAGCGAGATCGGGAAGTGGATGAGATACAGGTCCAGGTAGTCCAGCCCGAGGTCCTTGAGTGAGCGCTCGCAGGCCGGGCGAACGTGCTCCTTGCGGTGGTAGGTATTCCAGAGCTTGGACGTGATCCAGAGCTCCTCGCGCGTGCACAGCCCCTCATCGATCGCCTGCCTAATACCCTCGCCGGCCTCCACCTCGTTACCGTAGTCCGACGCCGAGTCGATATGCCGGTAGCCGACCTCGATGGCGTCGCGAACCGTCTTCGCCGTATCGGCGCGGTCGATTTTCCATATCCCCAAGCCCACGGCCGGCATTTGCGTGTTCCCTACGGCGATCGTCGTCATCGCGTCTCGAGCTCCTGAAGCCAAGTCAAAGTATGTCGTCCAGCTTGTTGTCGCTTAAGAACGTGGCGATGTCGATCGGCTCGCCGCTCGCCACCGACGCCTGCGCGGCCGAGGCGATGACGATCGACCACAGGCCCTGCATCGGCGTGGCGGCGTCCGTGTCTTCGCCGTCCAGCCGGTCCGCGAAAGCCACGTGCTCGAAAAACGTCGCGCCGTGATGGCCGCTCTGTTCGATCTCCTTCGTATAGCGCACCTCGACATCGCGCGACGCATCGTCCTCACCGAGCTCGATCTGCAGTCGCGAGCGCGATACGTCGTCGTTCTGGAAATCGAAGCGCTCGCTCGCGCGCAGACGGCCCCGCGCGCCGCTTACAATCAGCTCCTCGCAGAAGACCGGCGCGAACATGTTGAGCGTGAAGCTTGCGCGGACGCCATTGTCGTAGTCGATGATGACGAACGCGTGATCGTCGATGTCCGACGCGCGGCCGCCGTGCTCGAAGTCTGCGAAATTGACGGCCCGGCCGCCGCTTGCGTAGACGCGTTCAGGTGCCGCGCCGGCGAACAGACTCATCAGGTCGAAGTAGTGGCAGCACTTCTCGACGAGCGTGCCGCCCGAGAACTCGTTGAACTTGTTCCACTGGCCGACCTTGTCGAGGAACGGCGGCCGGTACTCGCTCATGCTGATCGTCTTGATGTCGCCGATCGTGCGGCGATCGAGCGACTCGTAGCGGGCCTCGACGTACGGCGCCTTGTAACGGTACTGCAGGCCGACCTGGACGAAGCCCGGGTAGTCGTTCGCGATCTCGACGATGCGCTTCGCATCGGCGAGCGTCGTCGCCATCGGTTTCTCGAGGAATATCGGCTTGCCGGACTTCGCCGCGGCTTCGAAGACGTCGATGTGGGTGTAGTTCGGCGTGCAGATCATGAGCGCGTCGGCCGCGGGGTCGTTGACGGCAGCCTCGAGGGTCTCATGCCGCGCGAGCTCGGTCTTCGCATAGCGCGCAAAGCGTTCGCTCGCGACGCTCAAGCTGTGCGCGCTCGTGTCGAAGATGCCGTTGATCGCGACGCGGCCGATCATGTGCGCGACATACATGTGCTCCTGGCCGATCGTGCCCGTGCCGATGACGTTGACGCGGTGCCTCGGTGCCTGTCGAGCGTAGATGTAGCGGTCTTCCTCGGCGATGTGCCGCTGGCCGGATGAGCGCTCGAAAAAGCGCAGCCTGGGTTTATTGCTCGAGCTCATCGTGTTGCGGTCCCGTGCGAGGGTGCCTGGGCGTCGCCGCGAAGTCGCGCGGCATACTCAGTATTCGTGCGTTCCGGTAAGCTAACACGATGATGACGAACAGCAACTGGCAGAAAAAACGCGTGACGATCAAGGATATCGCGCGCGCGGCGGACGTCGACCCGTCCACGGTGACGCGGGCGCTGCAGGACAGCCCGCGCGTCAAGCCCGCGACACGCGCGAAGATCGCCGCGCTGGCGAGCGAAATGGGCTACGTGCCCAATATGGCCGCGCGCACGCTGGTCAACCGCCGCAGCGGTCTGGTCGGCGTCGTCATTCCGGACCTCACCAACCCGTTCTTCCGCGATCTCGCGAAGGGCATCGAGGACGAGGCGGCCAAGCACGATTTCCGCACGGTCGTGAACGACACGCGCGGTGTCGAGTCGGCCGAGCGCGAGGCCGTGAACCTGTTCCTCGAGCTCAAGGTGGACGGGCTGATCGTGCCGATGGCGCGCTGCACCGAGGCCTACTACGAACAGCTCAACGCGACCGTGCCCGTCGTGCACGTCAATCGCGACGACACGCCGCATCACGTGAGCTGCGATACGGTCGAGGGCAGCGTCCTGATCATGCGGCACCTGTTCGAGCTCGGACACGAGCGCATCGGCTTCGTCCGCGGACCGGCCGGCCCCGGCCGGGAGCCCAAGATGTACGCCTACCGGCGCTCGCTCGAAGAGCGCGGCATCGACTACGACCCGGACCTGATCTTTACCTTCGATGGCACGCTCGAAAGCAGCGCGCGCATCGTCGAGCAGCTCCTGGCTCTCGACGCGATGCCGACCGCGGTGTTCGCGCACAACGACGTCAACGCGATCGCGATGATTCATGCGCTGCGTGTACGCGGCGTCGAGGTGCCGAAGGATATCTCGATCGCGGGCCACGACGACATCCAGCTTGCCGGCTGTGTCGATCCGCCGCTCACGACCGTGCAATGGCCGATGTATGAACTGGGACAGCAAAGCGTGCGTTACCTGTATGCGCTTGGCCATGGTCAGACGCCGCGCGAGGCGCAGCTGCCACCGCCGAAGCTGATTGTCAGGGAGTCGACGGGCAGCCCCGCTTGAGCACGAGGCGGCCTGCCGGAAAACCCGCCTAGTACGCCAGTCGGAAATTGACGCCGAAGTATCGGGCGGCATCGCGCGGAATCTGGTAGCGGAAGCCATCGCCCGAGTACGTCGTCGTGTAACTTTCGTCGGTCAGGTTTTTGCCGATCAGCGTGAAGCTCAGGCGCTCGTCCTCGCTGTACCAGCCGAACGCGCCGTTCAGGATGCTGTAGTCCGGCAGCAGGAACGGATTCTCGTCTTCCTGGCCGATGTTTCCGGACAGCTTCTCGTCCGTGTAGATGTAGCTGCCGTCGAGCTGGAAGCGGCTGCCGCCCGGCAGCGGAAACTCCCAGCTGATCGCCGTCGAAACCTTGACGTCGGGCGCGAACGGCAGCGGCGCGCCGCGCGTCGATTCCGCCTCCGAGAACGCGGCACCGCCCGTCAGGCTCACGTTGTCGGTCGGCTGCCAGAGGAAATCGAACTCGAAGCCCTGGGTCGTGACCGTGCCGCCGTTCGTGAAGCCCGTGATCGTCGTGCCGTCCGAATCGTCGAAGTCGTTGGCCTGGAAGTTGTCGATCTCGGTGTCGTAGATCGCGAAGTTGAACAGGCCGAACGGGAAGGTCATCTTCAGGCCCACTTCGATCGCGTCGGATTCCTCGGCGTCGATCGGCGCGAGGTCGTCGGGGTCCATGTTGTAGAACACGTTGAAAGCTGGTCCCTTGTAGCCCGTCGCGTAGGTCACGTAGGTGTTGGCCCAGTCCGCGAACTGCCACTGCAGGCCGATGCGGCCGGAGACGTTGGTCTCGTCGGTGGAGCCGTCGAAGTTCGTGTCCGACTGGTTGTTCGGCGGCGCCGTCGGGTCGTCGGGGTCGCGCTCGCCGAATCGCGGCCGGACACCGACGCCGCGGCGGCCGAACGGGTCGTTGTTGCGGCGCGTGTGGCTGAACGAGACGTCGTCCACGGTGTAGCGCAGGCCGCCGAGCAGCGTGAACGTGTCGCTGATCGCGTAGGTGCCGTCGGCGAACACGGCGAAGTTGTCGAACTCGGTCTTCATGAAGCCCGTCGCATCAACGATGTCGTTGGCGTTGCAGGTGATGTCGTTGGCGGCGATGAAGTCCGCGATTTCCTGGTCGGTCGGGTCGCCCTGGTCGAGCGTGAATTCGATGTGGTTGCGAATCGCGGCATCGAGCTGGCCGCCGTTGTTCTGGCAGCTCGCAAAGCGCGTGAAGTTGCGCTCCGAGTCGATGTTCCAGTAGAACAGGCCGGCCTGCCATTCGAAGGCATTGCCCGTGTTGGATTCGATGCGGAATTCCTGCGAGAACTGCCGCCATTCCTGCGGGCCGATGTCGTGCAGCTGGAACGGTACGCCGAACACCGGCAGCGTGCTGTCGCCCGCGATCGACGTGAAGTCGCCCTCGCGGAACTCGGTGTTGTCCCAGGCGCGCTGCGCCGTGATCGAGACCAGCGAGTAGTCGCCGAGGTCCGCGCGCAGCTGCATCGAGAACGCCGTCGTCGAATCGAGTGTGCGGGTCTCGAAGTCGTGGTCGACGCGGCGCTGATCGAGGTCCAAGCCCGTGCCCGAGGGTGCGGCCTCGGAGTCCGGGTTGCGGCCCGACGGACGCGCTTCGAGGTCGGCGCAGCAGTCGTTGTCGGCCTGGTAGTCCTCGAAGATGAACAGCGCCTCGATGCTGTCAGTGACGTCGTATTCGACCATCGCGCGGATCGCTTCCCTGTCGTAGCCGTTGACGGTCTCGTTGTTGAACACGTTGTCGATGTAGCCGTCGAAGCGGCTGTTTAAGACCGTGATGCTCGCGCGGAGCTCGTCGGTCAGCGGCCCGCCGATGCGCGCCCTGAGCTGGTATTCGTTGTCTTCGTAGTAGGTGGCGTTGATGTAACCGTTCAACTCCTCGCCCGGGCGCTGCGTGGTGATGTTGACGACGCCGGCCGATGCGTTCTTGCCGAACAGCGTGCCCTGCGGGCCGCGCAGCACTTCGACGCGCTCGAGGTCGTAGAGGTCGCCGAAGGCCTGGCCCGAACGGCCGAGCACGACGCCGTCGACGACGGTCGAGACACTCGGCTCGGCGGCGACCGAGAACGAGATCGTGCCGATGCCGCGCACCGTGAGTGCGCTGTTGCGCGTGGTGTTGCCGGTACGGAAGGATACCGACGGCACGAGCGCCTGCAGTTCTTCTAAGTTACTCGTGAACGAGCGTTCGATGGTCTGCTGGCCGAGCACCGAGACCGCGACTGGAACGGCGCTTAGAGACTGTTCGCGTCGTTGCGCCGTAACGACGACTTCTTCGATCACGGACTGCGCGAGTGCCGGTGCCGTGAAACCAAACGCGCCTGCGACGAGCGCCGCAAGCGTTACCCCCCTGAGAAACCGCATCGATTGCTCCTTTTTGATTGCCCATGACGGGGGCCATCGCCGTCGCCTGATGCATGCCAACTACGCCCCCGTCGTCAGTCTGCTCGACCAGTTCTACTACTCCGTCCCGAAAAATGCAAACGTTTGGATTTTCGTCGCGTATCCCATGTGGTCGGAAAATCATAGGTTTGAGCGAGTCGCGAGAATCCCGGGGCGGCCACCCCTCGTGTCAGACGGAGGCCAGCCGGCGCCGCCCGAGCGCCCACACGGCGACGTTCAGGAGCGAGAGCCCGCCCAGGAGCACCCAGAACAACGCGCTGATTCCGCCGACAAGCCCGACCGGCGAGAACAGGAGGTACAGGAACACGACCGCGGAGAGCAGCGTGAACGCGACGGGGTAGGCGAAACGCCACGGGGTCAGGTCGACGAGATCGCGGCGCTCGTAGCTCCAGGCCCTGGGCATCGGCTTCAAGCGGCCGATCGCGAGCATGATCCCGACCTCGAGCACGAACAACACGCCGTAGAGATGCAGGAAGTGCATCGTGATGACGTCGTCGAACACGAACTTCGCGAGTCCGTAGGCGAGGACATGGAACACGATGACGATCTTCGCGCCGAGCGCGGGCACGCGGCGCGTGAAGAGTCCCACGATGACGATGACCACGACCGGGATGTTGTAGAAGCCCGTGAAGATGCGAATGATCTGCCACAGGCCCTCGGGCGCGTATTGCAGGAGCGGAGCGACGAGAAACGAGAACAGCGCGATGATGATCGAGGCGTACTTCGCGACCCTGACCATCTCGCTGTCGCCCATCGGCGTTTTCTTGAGCGGCGCGTAGATGTCGAGCGTGAACAGCGTCGCGGCCGAGTTCAAGAGCGAGTTGAACGAGCTGAAGACGGCGCCCAACAGCACGGCCAAAAAGAAGCCGCCGAGGTAGGCGGGCAGGTAGTCGCTGATGAGCTTCGGGTAGGCCTGGTCGATCGATGTCAGACCTTCGCCGTAGAGGTGAAAGGCGATGACCCCGGGAATCATCATCATGAACGGCACCATGATCTTGAAAAAGCCCGAGAACAGAACGCCCTTCTGACCTTCGGCGAGGTCCTTCGCGCCGAGCGTGCGCTGGATGACGTACTGATTGGTGCACCAGTAGAAGAGGTTCGCGAAGATCATGCCCGTGAACAGCGTGCCGAACGGCGTGGGGTCCTCGGGCCCGCCGATCGCGTTGAGCTTGTGAGTGTGATTCGACGTGATCGTCGCGAGGCCCTTGGCGGCGCTGCCGTCGCCGAGTGCCACGAGTCCCAGGACAGGCACGAGGATGCCGATGATCAGCAGGCCGACACCGTTGAGCGTGTCCGACACGGCAACGGCTTTCAGGCCGCCGAAAATCGCGTACACGGCGCCGACGCTGCCGATAGCGACGATCGTCACGACCAGCGCCTCCGGGTAGGAGAGGTTCAGAAGGCTCGGCACGTCGAACAGCAGCAGGACCGCGATGGAGCCCGAGTACAGGACCGACGGTATGGTCACGAGCCCGTAGCCGACCATGAACAGGATGACCGACATGCGCCGGACCGTGTCGTCGAAGCGGTTGTTCAGGAACTCGGGCAGCGTCGTGAACGCGCCGGCCAGGTAGCGCGGCAGGAAGATCAGCGCCATGCAGATCGTCGCGAACGCGGCCGTTACCTCCCACGCCATGCTGCTAAGGTTGAATCCGTAGGCCGAGCCGTTCAGGCCGATGAGCTGCTCGGCCGAGAGGTTCGTGAGCAGCATCGAGCCCGCGATGAACACGCCGGTCAGCCCGCGCCCGGCCAGGAAGTAGCCGTCCTTCGTGTCGACCTCGCCGCGGGTCTTGCGCCACGAGACGAACGCCACGAGCGCCATGAAAAACGCACAGCTCGCGAGCGTCAGAACCAGGTTCTCTGCGACCATCGCTCCCCCCAAAGTGGCGGGATACGCTACGCGATGCAACGGCGGCTTGGCAAATTGACGGCTACCGATGCGCGCGCGAATCGTTCAGAATGCGCGCCCTGATGGCGAAGAAACGAACAAAGAAGCGCGCGAAGAAGGCCGGCAGGAAGCGCACGCGAAAGAAGCGAAAAAGCTCGGCCGGGCAGCCCGGGGCGCTGCGCCGCTCGCTGCGGATTTTTCTGTATGCTGCCGCGGGCTTCGTCGTCCTGAGCGTGGCGCTCGTGCTGCCGCTGCGCTGGAACGCGCCGAACATGACGATGTTCATGTTCGTCGACGACAGCGACGAGTTTCGCTACGAGTGGGTGGACTGGGACGAGATAGGCACGAACCTCGCGCTCGCCGTCGTAGCGGCCGAAGACCAGCGCTTCGCCGACCACTTCGGCCTCGACGTCATGGCAATCCAAAAGGCGATCGACGAACAGGACGAGCGCGGCAGCCTGCGCGGCGCATCGACGATCACCCAGCAGACGGTCAAGAACCTCTACCTCTGGTCCGGCCGCAGCTTCGTGCGAAAGAGTCTGGAAGCGTGGTTCGCCCTGGTCGCCGAAGCCTGCCTGCCGAAGCGCCGTATCCTGGAGATCTACCTGAACATCGCCGAACTCGGCCCGGGCATCTACGGCGTAGGCGCTGCCAGCCGGCACTATTTCGGCAAGGAGCCGGCCAAGCTCACGGGCTCCGAGGCAGCCCTCATCGCCGCCATCCTGCCGAGCCCGCGCCGCTACCGGGTCGTCAATCCCACCCCGTTCGTACGCGAGCGCCGAGACTGGATCCTGAGCCAGATGCAGCGCCTGGAACGCGAGCGCTGGATTACGCGAATCGACCGTTAGGTGGGCATCTACGGCGGCTTGACTGCCCGCGTCCGGCCCGGTCTAATACCCGGCCTGCAACGGGATCTCAAATCCCGACAAGCGAGCACGAACGCGGCCCAAGACCGCGACCCGAATACGGCCAGGTAGCTCAGTTGGTAGAGCAGCGGACTGAAAATCCGCGTGTCGGTGGTTCGATTCCGCCCCTGG